>JAIBBG010000066.1 GCA_019694805.1 Flavobacteriales bacterium
GGCATCACTTGTCTGATTTCATAAGTGTAAAGTCCGAAAGAGGGATAGGATAAATTGCTTTCAAAGACAAACTCCAAATCGATGATGTCTAATCCTTTATCGCCAATGAATTCACCATTTGCTTCACGGACAGGAATGTCCACATCATGACGAATTTTTTCTCCTCCAGGCCTGATTTCCATGACTTCCAGCAACAATTTATCATATGGATATGCAGTCATATACCGGAAATCAATGACCAATTCAAAGGGGTGTTTATTTTCACGTACATCGATCTTGAAGACCTTCGCATCAGTTTGATTCCAAATCATTTCTTCCCCAAAACTGATATGCTCTTTGTAGAGCACCCTGCGTTGATCGCACGACGTGAAAACAGTGGCTATCAACAGGATAAAAAAAGTGTGGGACAGCAGTTTCATATGGCGGTGGATTTTTGTTGGTAAATGTAAAAAGGCCGTCTGTATTGTGTTTCAGAGATTTGTGGTTGTTCAAAACTCGTTCAAAATGCAGCGGTGACGGGCTTTTGCGCTCGTAAATTCGCACTGAATTATTTTAATTACCTAGATGTCTCAACAAGTACAGTATACAGAGGATAATATCCGTTCGCTCGACTGGCATGAACACATCCGCCTGCGTCCGGGGATGTATATCGGAAAACTCGGTGACGGAACTTCCTACGATGATGGTATTTACGTTTTGCTCAAAGAAATCATCGACAACTCGATCGATGAATTTGTGATGGGCCATGGAAAAACCATCGACATTACCATCAAAGACAACACTGTGATGGTGCGGGATTATGGTCGTGGTATTCCTCTCGGAAAAGTGATCGATTGCGTTTCAAAAATCAATACTGGTGGTAAATACGATTCTCGTGCTTTCAAAAAGAGTGTCGGATTGAATGGTGTGGGTACCAAAGCAGTGAATGCGCTTTCCGGATATTTCAAAGTGGAAAGTGTGCGTGAAGGTGAAAGCAAAGTTGCCGAATTCAACAAAGGCAATCTGATCAAAGATCACAAAATCGAGAAAACAACCAGCAAGAACGGAACCACCATGTATTTCGTTCCGGATGAAACGGTGTTTCACAATTTTCAATTCCGTGCACAGCACGTCGAGAAATTGTTGTGGAACTATTGTTATCTGAACGCTGGATTGACCATCGTTTTTAATGGTCAGAAATACAAAAGCGAAAATGGATTGCGAGATCTTCTCGCAGCAAATATGTCTGAGGAGCCACTGTATTCTCCCATCCACCTTCGCGGTGATGACATCGAAGTGGCTATCACACACACCAACAGTTATGGTGAAGATTATTATAGTTTCGTCAATGGACAATATACCACACAAGGTGGTACACACCAAGCCGCTTTCCGCGAAGCTTATGTGAAAGTGATCCGAGACTTCTTTGGCAAAGACTACGAAGCAGTGGATATCCGCTCGGGAATTGTCGCTGCAGTCGCAGTGAAAGTGATCGAGCCGGTATTTGAATCACAAACCAAAACAAAACTGGGTTCAAATGAAATTGAACCAAACGGTAAAAGCATGAAGGCTTTTGTTCTGGAATTCCTCCAAAAGGAATTGGACAATTACCTTCATAAAAATCCGGATGCTGTACAGAACCTGCAGAAAAAAATTCTGCAGAGTGAACGCGAAAGAAAGGAATTGCAAGGCATTCAGAAACTTGCCCGTGATCGCGCGAAAAAGGCAAATTTGCACAACAAAAAACTTCGCGATTGCAAAGTACACTTCGTAGATACCAAAGAAGATGCGCCGGAAACTACGCTCTTCATCACCGAGGGTGATTCTGCAAGTGGATCGATCACCATTTCTCGCAATGTGCAGACCCAGGCTGTTTTCAGCCTTCGCGGTAAACCACTCAATACCTATGGTATGACCAAAAAAGTGGTTTATGAGAATGAAGAATTCAACCTATTACAGGCGGCATTGGATATTGAAGACGGACTTGATACGCTGCGTTACAACAAAGTGGTGATCGCCACCGATGCCGATGTGGATGGAATGCACATCCGTTTGCTCATGATCACTTTCTTCCTCCAGTTCTTCCCGGATTTGGTTCGTCATGGTCATCTCTATGTATTGCAAACACCATTGTTCCGCGTCCGCAATAAAAAGGAAACAATCTATTGTTATAGTGAACAAGAGAGAATGGCGGCCATTGCCAAATTGGGGGCGAAGCCGGAAATCACACGTTTCAAAGGATTGGGAGAAATCTCACCAGAAGAATTTAAGAATTTCATCGGTCCGGATATTCGTCTGGAACCTGTGGTGATCGGTAAGGATTCTCATCTCAAAGAAATGCTTGAATTCTTTATGGGAAAAAATACGCCGGACAGACAAGAATTCATCATTCGCAATCTCAAGGTGGAGAAGGATGAGGTCACAGCAACCGAAAAGGTCGTAGAAGAAATTATTGCAGAATAATCAGTTAAAACTATGTCAGAAGACATCCACGATATCGACAACAATCATCAAGACGATGGTCACCTGAGTGATGTTACTCAGGTACAGGGACTATACCATGAGTGGTTTCTGGATTACGCGAGCTATGTGATCCTGGAACGCGCGGTACCGCATATTCACGATGGCTTAAAGCCTGTACAACGCCGCATCTTACATTCCCTTTGGGAAATGGAAGATGGTCGCTTCAACAAAGTGGCCAATGTGATTGGTAATACCATGAAGTATCACCCACATGGTGATGCAAGCATTGGTGATGCATTGGTACAAATTGGTCAGAAAAACCTGTTGATGGATACCCAGGGTAACTGGGGTAATATCTTCACCGGTGACTCTGCCGCCGCTCCACGTTACATTGAAGTTCGACTCAATAAGTTCGCTCAAGAAGTTGTTTTCAATCCGAAAACAACCCAATGGCTGAGTAGTTACGACGGACGAAATAAAGAGCCAGAAACTTTACCCGTGAAATTCCCTTTGCTGCTGGCTATGGGAGTAGAAGGTATCGCCGTGGGTTTGGCATGTAAAATTCTTCCACACAATTTCAATGAATTGATAGAAGGAAGCATTGACGTGTTACGTGGAAAGCGTACCCATCTGATGCCGGATTTTCAGACAGGTGGACTTGCTGATTGCACGGACTATAACTCTGGACTTCGCGGTGGAAAAATTCGTGTGCGTGCAAGAATCCGCAAAGACGACAAAGAAAAAACCTTGGTCATCTCAGAAATTCCATTCGGAACTACCACGGTCTCTTTGATTGATTCTATTTTGAAAGCCAATGAAAAGGGTAAAATCAAAATCAGAAAAGTTGAAGATCTCACTACTGACAAAGTTGAAATCGTTATTCACCTCGCAGCAGGAACTTCTCCGGATAAAACAATCGATGCGTTGTATGCATTCACCGATTGTGAAGTGAGTATTTCACCCAACTCTTGTGTGATCGCTGAAGACAGGCCGATTTTCATTGCAGTGGATGAGCTGTTGCGCATTTCAACTGAGCATACCAAGGACTTGATTCGTCAGGAACTTTCGATACATCTGGAAGAACTGAATGAACAATGGTTCTTCTCTTCATTGGAAAAAATCTTCATCGAAAAACGCATCTATCGCAAAATAGAAGAATGCGAAACCTGGGAAGAAATCTTAGAAACGATTCACAAAGGGCTCAAACCCTATGTGAAAGATTTCTTCCGCGAAGTAACCGATGATGACGTTACCAGACTCACAGAAATCCGCATCAAACGCATTTCGAAATTCGACAGTTTCAAGGCGGATGAATTGATCAAGAAATTGGAAGGTGAGATCAAGGAAGTCAAACGCAAACTCAAGGAACTTGTTGAAACTTGTATTGAGTACTTCAAGGAGTTGAAGCGCAAATACGGAAAGGACAAAGACCGCAAGACAGAACTGAAACAGTTTGATGTGGTGGAAGCTGCGAAAGTGGCGATTGCCAATGCGAAACTCTTTGTCAATTATGCTGAAGGTTTCATCGGTACAGGATTGAAGCGAGATGAAGGAGAATTGATCGGTGAATGTTCTGACATTGATGATATCATTGTCTTCCGACGTGATGGAAAAATGTTGGTGAAAAGGGTAGAGGCTAAGGCTTTCGTTGGAAAAGACATCATCCATGCCGCGGTTTGGAAGAAGGACGATAAACGAACGATCTACAACATGATATACAGTGATGGCAAAAAAGGCGGAGCGATGATGAAGCGTTTTGCCGTCACAGCCATCACACGTGATAAGGAGTATGACTTGACCAAAGGAACCGCCGGAAGTGAAGTGCTTCACTTCAGTGCCAATCCGAATGGTGAAGCAGAGGTGGTAACGATCCATCTTCGCCAACTCGAACGATTGAAGAAACTCAAGTTCGATATAGATTTTTCGGAATTGGCCATCAAAGGTCGCGATGCCATAGGAAACGTGGTGACGAAATACCCAGTGAAGAAAGTTGAATTGAAACAAGCTGGTATTTCAACGCTTGGAGCCCGAAAAATTTGGTTGGATGAAAGTGTTATGCGATTGAATGAAGAAGGGCACGGCAGATTCTTGGGTGATTTCAATGCAGAAGACAAAATTCTGGTTGTACTATCCTCTGGAGTCTATAAGTTGATCAGTCCGGAATTATCTACGCATTTCGACGATAATAAAGTGATCGTAGAAAAGTGGATACCAGAAAAACCACTGACAGCAGTTTACTTCGATGGTGAAAAGGAACAATGGTTTGTAAAACGATTCATGATTGAACCATCGAAAGGTCCAGTTACTTTCATTACGGAGCATCCAAAGTCTAAATTGACCATGGCGACACTGCTTCATCATCCGGTGATCTATGTTCGTTTTGATAAGCGCAATAAGATAGCAAAGAACAAAATGGATGAGAGTATCAATTTGCGTGATTTCATTGCGGTAAAAGGACTCAAGGCGATCGGTAACAGGCTTACTGCCTATCCTGTTTTGAATATCGAATTGCTGGAAGCTGATCCGCAGCGTGAGATCGAATCTGAAAACTTATTGCAAGAGTTGATACGTGCACGCACACCAGAGAAAGTGGCCATCGATAGAAACGATGAATTATTCGAACCACAAAATCCTGAAGACATCGAATTCGAGATTGAAGGACTGGAAGAGGATATGGCTAAATTCAAGGCACTGAAAGAAAGTGGTAACCTGAATATCGAGCCACCGGCGAAGCCAACACCTAGATCTAAGGGTTCTTCAACTGCACCGAAAGGTGAGCAAGGAAGCCTCTTCTAAGGAAGTAAAATTCGTGATGAGTGATGGTGTAGATGTGTGTTTTTTTATAGGATACATCTACATCACCTTAATCACCAGATCAAACTCGTGCCACTAAGCTTCGGACTTTCAAAGCTTCATTTGCACCATTCACCGTCTTTTGGTGTTGATTCACTGCATTGTTGTAACAATGATGAAGTGGAAGCATGTAACCTTGCTGAAAATAAGTAAAATGGTACAGACTATTCTCGGCGCTGGTGGCGTCATTTCGAAATATGCAGCATTGGAATTGAAAAAGATGGGCAAGCAGGTGAGGTTGGTGAGCAGAAATCCCAAAAAAATCAATGTGGATGATGAGCTTTTCAAAGCTGACCTTCTCAATCGACAATCCGTTATGGATGCTGTGGCCGGTAGTGAGGTCGTTTATTTGATGGCTGGTTTGAAGTATGACACCAATACATGGAATGCCGAATGGCCGGTGGTCATGCGAAATACACTGGATGCATGTATAAAACACAATGCAGCCTTGGTTTTCTTTGATAATGTGTATACTTATGGCATAGTGGATGGTCTCATGACGGAATCTTCTCCGGTGAAACCATCCAGCGAAAAGGGAGCCATCAGAACTGCTATCTTGAATATGTTGTATTCAGAAATGCGTGCCGGCAAAGTGAAAGCACTGGTAGCTCGCAGCGCTGACTTTTACGGCCCAAATACAGCCAATAGCATGACCCAAGCATTGATTTTCGATAACCTCGCCAAAAACAAATCACCACAGTGGTTATTGGGACTACATCACATTCACTCTTTCACCTATACCCCGGATGCAGGAAAAGCAACGGCCTGGCTTGGTAATGCACCTGATGCATATGGACAGGTGTGGCATCTTCCTACGGATCCACAGCGATTTACGGGCAAACAGTTCATCGAATTGTCGAATCAGATATTTCAAACCCACAAAAAACCAACGGTAATATCGAGGTGGATGTTGAGGTTGATTGGATTTTTTATGCCCGTTATTCGGGAAAGCATGGAGATGCTCTATCAATTCGATCGTGACTATATGTTTGACAGCACCAAATTCATGGCGCGTTTCCCTGAATTCCCGTTGACCAGATACAATCAAGGAATCAAAGAAATTGCAGATAGCTATCGATCAAAGGGCAAAAATCTATAGATGAGCAAGACTTCATGCTCTGCCTTCGATGAACAGCATCAATCAATCCTGAAATCAAAATGGGAATGTGTAATGTATTGGAATGAAGATCAAAGCTTCTTCACCACAAATTCTGTACGTCTGTTTTTAGAACGTCCTTCATCCGTGGCGTTATCACCAATGGGCTTGGTTTCACCATATCCTTTGTAGGTCATGCGTTTGCCATTCACTCCTTGTGACGCGAGGTAATTCATCACTTCAAAAGCACGCTCTGCGGAAAGAGCAAGATTGGCTTTGTCATCTCCGACGTTGTCGGTGTGTCCGCTGATTTCAATTTCATAACTTGGATTGCGGGTGAGGTAGGCGGCAAATGCATCGAGGATGAGTTTGGATTCTTCTGCAATGTCAGCGCTATTGGTGGCGTAGTTGATGTCATTGATTACAAATGCTTCGCCTTCTTTGATCTCAGCGGTCTGCATATTGAGTTTCGTCACCACAGGTGGCGCAGGATTGTCCTTTTTCGCAACAAGTCTTGAGTTAAAGGCCAAGCCTTGACCTTCTACACTCAATGTTACGTTCTGATTGCGTTGAATTTTTACGATAGCAGCATAGGAACCATCATCATTGTTCACTGCAATCTCTTCCTTTTGTTTGCTTTCAGTATAATTGATTTCCACCTTGGCATTTTGCACAGGTTCACCTGCATTGTCTTTCACTACGCCTTTGAGTACCATTACTTTTTCTGGTTTGGCTTTCTCCGGCATTTTGAATTGAAAAATATCACGGCCTTTATTGCCTTGGAAGTTTTTCGCTCCGAAGTAAGCCACTTCGCCATCACTGGAAACCACAATACCCAATTCCTCGCCTTCAGTGTTGATCGGAAATCCAATATTCTTGACTTCCTTGATGGTTTCATCATCGTTTAATCGGCAATAGAAAATATCCATGCCTCCAACGCCAATATGTCCATCACTTGCGAAATACAATGTCTTGCTATCACTATGCATGAATGGCGCTTTTTCCTGTCCGCGTGTGTTGACTTTCGGTCCCATCGGTACACATGGTCCCCAAGTGCCATCTGGTTCTCGTTTACTGATGAAAATGTCATGGGAAAAATTTCCGCTTTCGTCCTTCATACATTCAGGTCGAACGCCTACGAAATATAATGTTTTACCATCACCACTTAACGAAGGCTGGCCTTCAAAACCTTTTTCGGTATTGATATTGGGACCTAAAGTTTGCAATTCGCCCCAGTTGTATATCTTATTGCCTGCATCATCGGTCGACATTTCATATTTGGTAAAGAACAAATCGATATTGTTAGGATTTTCCGGAACCGGGTTTTTCATGGCCACAATCAATTCCCTGTTGTCCACTGTGATGGTTGCTCCTCCACAATTATTCCCTTGGTTAAATGGAGTAGGAAGGGCTTTGCCTTCATCAAATCGGGTATTGATATCAGGTCTTTTTGACCACGAAAAATCTTCTGAAGCTTTTGGAGCAAAATCACCTTTGGCTTGTTTCATCACAGATCTGGTGTAAAACATGATTTCTCCATCGGGAGAAATGAGTGGCAAGTAGTCGTCGGTGGTTGATGAAACGCCTTCTACTTTGACAGGATTGTATTCTACCTTTTCACGATAAATATCGGCATACGCGCGAACACTGATTAAGGCTTCTTCTACCTCCGCATATTTTTTCTGATAATCTTTTTCGAATTTGGAAGGATCTGTATCCGGAAATCTCAGAAATTTTTCAAACCACTTCAAAGCATCTTCATACTCACGGTCGGCATATGTCATAGCACCGAGCATGTAGTATGGTTCTGTGTGGTATTCTGGACATGATTCAACAAGCTGAGTGAGGTGCATTTTGGCGCTTTCAAATGAACCTCCACGTTTTGCAACCTTGAATTCAATTTCACCCAATCGCTCCAAACATGGTAAACACTTAGGATCTTCCTCCAACGCTTTATTCAGAAATTCTACCCGTTCTGCCGTTTCATATTTTTTCGTGTCAAAACTCTGATCAAGTAGTTTCTTAATCTTGCCTTCGGGTATGTAGTTACAGTCGTCTTGAGCTGTAGACCATAGAGCATGAATGACGACTAAAAAGGATAAGATTGTTCTCAGTTTCATAAGTATGATTTCCGACCTCAAAGTTGGCAACATTCTTCAAACTGACAAAATCGGGCCAAATTGTATGTGAAATGCGAAATGATGGAACCCCGCAGATCCATGATGCTTCTTTCCTCCAATGAATGGAATGCCTTACTGAAGACAATTTTACCTCACCATGGTGAGATGCCCTGAATAGGTTTTGGGTTCCACATCAGTGCCACTGATATTGAGCTGCCAGGTATAAACACCATCACCGGCGAAATAATCACCACCTTTTACATCTCCAGTCCAAACCTCTTCATAGTCGGTGGATTGAAAAATCAGGTCTCCGAAACGATTGAAGATTCTGAGTTGAAATGTCGTCGGAGGATTGTTGCACTGGACATAAAAAATGTCGTTGACATCATCTCCGTTGGGTGTAAATGAATTGGGAACATAAAACCTGAAAGCATCCCTCACTTCAATATCCGCAGTGACGGTATTGGAACATCCATTGGCATCACTCGCTGTTAGTCTCACAGGATAGAAACCAACCACTTGTGGCAGTGTGAGATCGAGTTGCTCACCTGTTGCTATGATGGAATCTGTATTCAAGATAACAATCCAGTCAAGAGTCAAAGCGTTTTCTGATGCGCTGGTTAATACGGTGTGCGGATCTGTAATCGGCACTTGCCAAGCAGTTGCATTAAAGCCTGCAATGACTTGTGGTGGATTATAAAATTGTGCATTGTAGGTTGATTCACAGCCTGGGCTGTGGATAAGAGCAACTTCATATTCACCGGCACAAATGTTTTCAAACAAAATAGTTGTACCGGTTTGCGAAGTATTGCCCAAAGTTGCAGTGATAGCCGCGCCATTGTCACTGATGACCTCGAGGGTGCCATTGCAATCATCGTAGCAGGTTATTTCTGTTTGATGAATGGTTGTTGCAGGTGGGTATGCAAAACTGATCGTGACATCGTCAGTTACTTCACAATCATCCAACGTGACTACACACTGAATAGTCCTCGCCGCAGGAGTATCGCAAACCACATGTGCAGATGGATCTGTCATGCTGGAAAAAGTGAGCGTCGGATCAGCCAACCAACTAAATGAACCACCGGAATGAACGGCATTCAAATCGGTTTGCATATCACACAATTGCGCATCGGTTCCGGCATTCACAGAAAGCGTAACATTGCCAACAGCGATGGATTGATCCACAGCACAACCTTGATCATTGATGACACTGAAGTCATATGTGCCGGGCGCTAAACCCGTCCACTGAACGGCATTCGTCAAATTGCCTTCATACTCAACAGAAAAATTACCATCCGCAGCGTTGGTGATTTCCAAATTGATGCTGCCATCAGAACCATTGCACGCATCATCTGAAGTGAGGGTATATTCTGCAAGCGGATTGATGGTAATGGACACGTTTTCTTCCCAGGCATTGCCACAAATATCTTCAACAGGATTGCTTGTTGAAAATGAAGTGCTGTAATCCCCTGCACCCAATGCGGTATTGAAGTTCAACGTGATATCAGAACCCCATTCGGCACCTCCAGTATTGAGGCTGGTCGGGGTAATGGTGGATCCATCCGGCGCGATAATGGGAAAACTGTTGTTATTGACTGCTGCCAAATGAACACTTTCATCGAAGGTGAGATGAATCGTCTGATTGTCGCAATCCACTACAACATCGACCAGGGCTGGAGGAGTAATGTCATAGATATCGGCAGTATTACCGGTGAAGTCGAGGTTGTAACCGTCGAGTGTAGCACTGAAGTTCATGATCACCAAAGCGTAAACACTACCGGCAGTGACGTTCAGGTCAGCATTGAATGGAGGTCCATTTAGATTGCCGGGACCATTGTTATTGCCAAATCCTCCGTTTGCCGAAGAAATTCCGGTTTCGCCCTGTACTCCGCCTGTTTCACCGTAACTGTTGCAACTTACCTCGGGTGATGTACCGTCATTGATTCCTTCACAACCATTGTTCGTGATATCAAATAATGACCAATCGTAATCGTCCATCATGCTATTGGGCTGAAGAACGAAATTCAAAACACCGTCATTTTGGGGTGAGAAGACATACCAAGCACTGTTGAATTCGCCTCCGGTCTGACATGTTCCAGGCGCCATTTCGAAAATTTGCCCGGTTCCCGCTGGGGAATTGCTTTCTGTATAGACCTGGTTGCAGACTGAAACAGCATCATCACAATCGCTGTTTTGTGCACGAATGCCCAGTCCACTGAAAATGAAACAAAATGATATGGTCGAAATTCTCAACAGGTTCACGAATGCAATGACGCGATAAAAATGCAATTGGTTGTTTTACGGGTCATGAAGAATCACACAAGGATATGGTAATAACTGACTCCGGTCTGATATTTACCCCATAAAAAAGAGGCCAATGAATTATCGAAGACTGGGGAAAAGTGGACTTAAAGTGAGTGAGTTAAGTTTTGGCTCATGGATCACTTTCGGAAATCAGATCAATAACGATGTGAGTAGTCGCCTTATGGACATGGCCTATGACCATGGTGTCAACTTCTTCGACAATGCGGAAGTCTACGCTGCTGGCCGAAGTGAAGAAGTGATGGGCGAAATACTCAGTAAACGAAATTGGCCAAGGGATACATATATCCTCAGCAGTAAGGTGTATTTTGGAGCTGGAGGAAAGTTGCCCACACAACGCGGATTGCACCGCAAACACATCGTTGAGGCTTGTCACGCCGCCTTGAAAAGATTGAGGGTGGAATATCTGGATCTCTATTTCTGTCATCGTCCTGATAAAGAAACCCCAATCGAGGAGACAGTTTGGTCGATGCATCAATTGATCATGCAGGGTAAAATCTTCTATTGGGGAACAAGCGAATGGAGTGCTCAGGAAATCATGGAAGCCCACATGTTCGCCAAACAGAACCACCTGATCGGACCAGTGATGGAACAACCTCAATACAATATGCTTACGAGAAGAAAAGTTGAGGTGGAGTATGCTCAGATTTACAAAACTGTTGGATTGGGTACCACCATCTGGAGTCCTCTTGCTTCGGGTTATCTTACCGGTAAATACCTGGACCAAAAGCCAGATGCCACCAGATTGCAACGCGATGAACTGGACTGGCTGGCAGAAAAAACCTTCACGGATGAAAACGAAAACATAGTACGCAACCTGAAAAAACTGGCAGAAGAGCTCGGTATTTCAATGGCGCACCTCGGAATTGCATGGTGTCTGAAAAATGAAAATGTTTCAACTGTAATCCTCGGTGCATCACGAACGGAACAATTGGAACACAATCTTCTAGCGGCAGACAAAGTGGATCTTCTCACCGATGATGTGATTCAGAAAATCGAAACCATCCTTAACAACAAACCGAAACTCCCTCCTTATTGAGGGCGCATCCAACAATTTTGGGTCATTTAATATTCCAATATAAAATTCAAGATTGAATTCAGACTCGATCATTTACAATTTACCATTCATCATTCCATGCGCATCGACATCCTCACCCTACTTCCACGCTTGCTCGACGGACCATTCGCCGACAGTATTCTCGAACGCGCGCAGGAAAGAGGATTGTGTGAGATTCACATTCATAATATCCGCGATTATTCTACGGCCAAACAAAAGCAGACCGATGACTATCAATTTGGTGGTGGTGCGGGTATGGTGATGACTATTCAACCTATAGATGATCTGATCACTCAACTACGTTCGGAAAGAGAATATGATGAAATCATCTACCTCACTCCGGATGGGGAAAGGTTGGAACAAAGGACATGCAATACGCTTTCACTAAAAAAGAACATGATATTATTGTGTGGACATTATAAAGGAGTGGATCAACGTGTGAGGGATCATTTCATCACCCGTGAAATTTCCATTGGCGATTATGTATTGAGTGGTGGTGAACTTGCTGCTGCGGTGTTGGTAGATAGTATTGTGCGACTCATCCCTGGTGTCATGAATGATGAAACCAGTGCATTAACGGATTCATTTCAAGACAACCTTCTCGCGCCGCCTGTGTACACAAGACCGGCAGAATACAAAGGTTGGAAGGTCCCGGATGTGCTCCTCAGCGGACACTTCGCCAATATCGAAGAGTGGCGCATGAACGAAGCCATCAAAAAAACCAAAGAACGCCGACCGGATATTTTAGGCGATGAATGAGGGAGAGATGGTTCAAGGTGCCCAAGGGAATTTAAGATTTAAGAATTTAAGATTTAAAATTGGCAGCAAAAGAAAGTTATATTTCAAGTGATGATCGCCTGTGGGAAGGGAGGGTGA
>JAIBBG010000067.1 GCA_019694805.1 Flavobacteriales bacterium
CAAAAGCCAAAGACTGGAAATTGGTTTATTCGGAAACTTTTGACCAGAGAACCTTAGCTTACAAAAGAGAATTGCAGATCAAAGCCATGAAAAGCAAAGAAAGAATCCGAAAACTCTGCAATAGCTCTGCTGGTTCAGAGCATCCCGCATGCAATGCGGGAGGGTCATAGGTTCGAATCCTAAAGCTCCCACTACAGGCCTTGCATTTGCAAGGCCTTTTTATTTGGTTGCTTAGCTCAACTGGTTCAGAGCATCCCGCATAACATGCGGGAGGGTCATAGGTTCGAATCCTATAGCTCCCACAATAAAATGACGGTCATTTTAATATGACTTCGGCAAATTCAAAATCACTTACGCGACTAAGCATGTCAACGACAAGTTTATTTCGTTGAAGTTCACAACCAATAGATCCCACAACGGAGGTCATTGTGGTGCTAATCAGCGCTGTTCGTCACTCGGCAACACATACTCTCATCATCAGTATTGAGATAATATTAAGAATGAACGCAATCCCGCCCGGCATGGATCAATTACATTTACGAACAATAAAACCAATTTGTCATGAAACAATCTAAACTCATTCTCATCGCGCTGATGTTGTTCGGTGCGCAATTTTCAGGAAATGCCCAGCGCAAACGGGTTGCAGTAGTTACTTTTTACTGCGACAAATGGATCGACATGTCAGGCATTGGAAGTGATGCAGCGCTACTTTCTTCCGTGGCTACACTTGCAGAAGATCCAGCATTTGATATCAAAAAAGTGCTCACCAAATTCCATGATGTCTTCTTTAATGAATATGCCAAACAATTTCCTTTTGATCTCGTGCCAGAGTCTGAAGTCATAGGCAATGAGCAATACAAAGCTTACGAGAGCTTATGGGATGAAACAGCAGATAAAGACAGAAACAAACTGATGCAACGTTATGCCACCGTGGATGGATACAAACCTCTACTTGAAATGTGGACCAAATCAGAAAAACGCAATGAAATGCGCATGCTGGAAATTTTCGGTGACAAAGTAGATGGAGTCATGTTTGTTTATCTCGACTTTTCAATGGTTCAGAAAGTAGCCGTAGGTGGAACCGGTGCTGCTGGTATCAATGCTTTTTGTCGCATGAAAGTTTGGAACAAAAAGGGCGAAAAAGTATTCACCGTGAATGAGAATGCTAAATCGAAAGGAACTGTGGCAGTCGCAGGTGGTATTCCAATCATGAAGCCTGAGAAAGTTCTTCCGCTTTGTGAGGACAGCGCAGAGCAACTCATCGAAGACTTGAGAAAACGCCTCAATAAAATTGCAGCCAAAGCGGCTGATAAACTGTAAAGATTGTAATCCTCAGTGCGCCTTATGTGCACGGATGTAATACTTAATTTTTTGAGCTCTTAATTGGTGTCCAACTCTTCTGAATCGACATCGTTTCAAGTTCATCATCGCTTAAAAAGGTCATCCAAGAGATGACCTTTTTTTTATTTCACGCTTGCTGACAAAGTTCTATGAATCTGAAGGAAAGATCGTTCACAGATGGCCGCTCCACGTTGAAGTTCAACCACAATTGATGATGACTCAACAAGACCTTATTCACCCGATCACATCAGATCACGTCGGGAAGTTGAGTTCATTGGCAATCCGCGAATTTCAATGTGATATTTTCTTCTTCAGCGATCGTGTTTATATCATCCCTCACAGCTCCTTGAAAAGGTTGAAGAAAAAAAATCTACTTATCCAAAAGAATATGTCACGGTGAGCGGCACGCAAAATACCTTTGCCCTTGGATGAGCCAAGCTCGTTCTTATGACCAATCCTTGAATCAAGTTAGTCATATATCTGTATCGATCCAGAAGGAAGAATTCATCTTCCACGCATTGCGATTTGTATTTCGCCCCAAAGACAAATCGATAATCTGCGCTGATATACACATTGGTAAAGGCTCTCATTTCAGGAAAAATGGAATTGCCATTCCAAAACTGGTGAACAAAAACAACTTCTGGAATCTTTCGGCTGCCTTTGATCTTTTCCGACCTGAACAATTTATCGTGTTGGGTGATATGGTGCACAGCACAGAAAACGATGAATGGAAAGACATGCAGGATTTTTTGGACAACTACCCAAACATGCAAAGAATTCTCATCAGGGGCAATCATGAAATTGAACATGACTTGTTGTATGAGAACATGGGATTCGATGTCATGTCAACCCTAGAAAGACATGGAGTCACCTACTTGCATGATGATGCCGATCGCACGTCTATCGACTCATTTGTATTCTGCGGGCATTTGCATCCGGCTGTGAGGCTTTATGGCGCTGGTAAACAACATTTGAAAGTTCCTTGCTTTTGGCTCGGGGAAAACAAGCTGACACTTCCCGCTTTTGGCTCCTTTACCGGAAATGCTGCCATATCACCTAAGAAAAAGGATCGGGTTTTTGCAGTCACGGAAAAATCCATCATTGAAATCAAATAAAAATGCCCCCTTTCGGAGGCATTTGATTCATTATTCGGCATAGCGCTCAATATTTGAGCTCTTTGATTTTCTTTCCATGTTTCCAAAATTCTTCTTTGGTCTTCTTCCCTTGTTCATTGAATTGGGATGAAACTCCATGTTCTTTTCCTGCTTCATAATTTTCTACAGTCTTAATGCTTCCATTGCTGTAGTAAAACTGCCAGGTACCATCTTCCTTTCCATTTTTATAAGTACCGGTCCACTGCAGATTGCCATTGGGATAAAACACTTCCTCTTTCATCAAATCTCCGCTCATTTTATCGAAGTATAAAACAACGTGCTCTTGTCCGTTGTCATGCATACGCATGACTTGCCTGTCGAGTGATGGCTCCTGAAACGAACAGAAAAAAACAAATAATAGAAGTGATGACAAAAGAGTTTTCACAGGGTGAACATAATAGGTGTTGGTTCTTGATACGGTCATCCTGCTCATGGGGTTACGTTTTTTTACTGATTGATGTACACGCTGAAATCACCAGCGAGATTTACGTCTCCTGGAATAACCGTGCCATCTATCACTTCGTTGAGCGTCATCTGGAAGGCTACTGTCTCCGTTCCGCCCAGCAGAGGAGCCTGAGATACTTGTACCACGGCATTTACAGGTACATACTGACGAAGTGAATCGATCGGATCGTTCAAATTAAATTCATCGATCCAGGCAGTAAACTCTTCATCGCCTGTTTGGGGATTAATTCTAAACTGTCCTCCACCATCGAGGTCGGGAATTTCAATCCATGCACTCAAGGTATGGGTTTGTGTTTCGCCTTCCAGGGCTACATCGCCGGTGATATAATACCTGCGTGATTCCATTTCCAGGGAATCAGATAGGATATAATTCGTACCTAGCAGATCGTAAGAAACATCCTGCCAGGTGAATTTTCCGCAGTTGCATTTATATGGATTCGCCACATAATCGGGGCTTTTTTTACAGGATGAAATCAACATCAACCCGAAAATGGCCCAAGCGTATAAGTAGATTTTTTTCATGATGGTATGAAATGCCGCCCGAAAGTAAGAAATTATCCGAAATCAGGGTAAAGGAGGTATTTCTTCCTCTTCACTTTGTATTCATCCAATCCCTTTTGCCAGGAGTTCCGAATATCAGACGCGCTCTTACCCTCAATGAGTTGCAGCCTTAATTGATCAGTCCCGGCCAGTTTATCAAAAAATTCAGGATTGCTGAAAAAACCGGCTTTATCGGTGGCCTTTTCATACATGCCAACTATCCACTCCAGATACAATTGTCTGGAAGAAGTGAAGTAAAACGAACCAAACTCGCGCAGATCATGGCCTTGACAAAGTTTCCCTTCATGGGGTGGATCCATAGCTACTCCGATGATATCTTTTGGAATAAATTCATAACGACCCGTGGTATTGCCCGGGTAACCGATAATTTGGAATGGTAAATCTGTTCCGCGTCCAACACTTACCACGGTGCCTTCAAACCAACACAATGATGGGTACATATAAATACTGGCCATATTGGGAAGATTCGGTGAAGGCCTCACTGGTAGATGATACAAATCCTGATGGGAGTAATTCATACAGGGGATCACCTTCATAAAGTGGGGATCGGTGGTTTTGATCCAACCTTCACCCAAGATCATTCCTGCGAGTTCTCCTACTGTGAGACCATGTACCACGGGGATCGGGTGCATTCCGACAAACGACTTGAATTTGGGATCCAGAACAGGGCCGTCGACATAAAAACCATTGGGATTAGGGCGGTCGAGAATGATTAATCTTTTGTGGTTCTCCACTGCCGCTTCCATCACATAGTGCATAGTGGAGATGTATGTATAAAATCGCGCTCCGACATCCTGAATATCAAAGAGGATCATATCAGTATCCTTGAGCATCTCCGCCGTGGGTTTCTTGTTTTTTCCATACAGCGAAATGAGTGGCAAACCGGTCTTACTGTCCGTACCGTTTTTGATGGTCTCCCCTGCTCCGGCATCACCGCGGAATCCATGCTCGGGTGCGAAAACATTTACTACATTGACTCCGAGACTCAACAATGAATCAACGATGTGTGTTTGTCCTATGAGAGAAGTTTGATTGGCTACAATACTCACACGCTTCCCTTTTAGTTCTGGCAAGTACATCGAAAGCTGCATAGCGCCGGTCTGAATCCTTTCATTGACGGTAAGAGGAAGTGTCGGAACCACTTGTTGAGAACAGGAAGGCATCACTGCAATAAACAACAGCAATAGTCCTATGGACGATTTCAGTAGATGTTGACTTTTATTTTTCATGAAAAGAATATGCGGACGTTCTGACCAGAAATACGAGTCAAAGACCTCGCCTAAATTACCTTTGACCCGGTCAGTCTTATCCTGCACCTGCAATTATTTTTGAATATCTCGGATTTTATAGCTTCAAGAATACTGAAAACTGACGACAAAAGTCGGATTTCAAGACCCATTGTCCGAATTGCTACCATCGGCATTGCCGTAGGTGTTGCGATGATGCTGGTAAGTATTGCTATTGTCAACGGTTTTCAGCAAGAGATCAGAGATAAAGTGGTAGGCTTTGGCGCCCACTTCCAAGTCATCGGCAATCAAAGAAACTACAGTCGAGATTCTCAGCAACTGCAATTTGATCCAGAGGTATATGCCACATTGAAAAACACCGACGGTGTGAGTCATGTACAAGTCTTCGCCACAAAACCGGGTATCATCGAAACTACAGATGCATTGCAGGGAGTGATTATCAAAGGCATATCCAAAGACTTTGATTGGACATTCCTTAAAAATGTTCTCGTATCAGGTGAAGTATTCGATGCGGATTCTTCATCATCAAAAATGGACATCATCATTTCCGAGTACATCGCTAATCGATTGCAATTAAAAACCGGTGACCGCACCAGTCTATACTTTTTTAATGAAGATGCAGACCCAAGACAACGAAATTTCCATGTGAAAGGAATCTACAATACCGGACTGGAGGATTTCGATGAACAATTTGTCTTCGTCGATCTTGCCCATGTCCAACGCTTAGCGGGTTGGGGTTTGCGACTGGAAGCACAAGTAGATAGCATGTGTTTCAATGGTCAATTTGTCATGGGTGCTCAGGCATTTGGTGGAAATGGAGAATACCATTATCAATGGTCTGATCCAACTTGGGAAGGTGAAGGGCCTCATTTTTTATCATCTACGCAAGACACAACCATTCGTGTCATTGCCACAGATGAGAGCCATACCATACCCGACACCACTTTCATACGCATCGATTATACAGATGATGCTTCACAAGTGCCTTGCAGACCATTTCTGGTGAATATTACTTCAACGGAAAGTGATAGCCATTACATCGGTGGCTACGAAGTGCAGATTGCCAATTATGACAAATTGTTGGAAGCGGATGACAAGCTTTTCGGTTCGCTCACCACCAAATTTCTTCAAACACAAAAAATCACCGATCGCAATCCGGAAATCTTTTCTTGGCTGGAAATGCTGGACATCAACGTCATCATCATCATCATCCTCATGATAGTCATTTCTGTGGTGAACATGACATCAGCATTGCTGATCATCATCCTCGAACGACAAAACATGATCGGTACTCTTAAAGCATTGGGCATTGAAGACAAATCGGTGATGTCCATCTTCATCCGCAATGCCGCGCACATCATTGGTCGCGGAATGTTGTGGGGAAATATTTTGGGAATTGGTTTTGCTTTTTTACAATGGAAATTCAAAATCATCACCCTCGATCCTGCTAATTACTATGTGGATCACGTACCCGTGCAATTTGACTTATTGTACATGCTCGCACTTGATCTAGGAACACTTGCGATATGTGTCATCAGTATGGCTCTTCCCGCCTTGTATGTGATCAAAATTTCACCTATCAAAGCCATCAGGTTCAGCTGAACATTACTTTTACCGTCCATTCAACAATATGCAATACTTCGAAAACATCCTTGGTACCATAGGCAATACGCCACTGGTCAAAATCAATAAAATCACGAAAGACATTCCTGCGCTGATTCTTGCCAAAATTGAATCGGTGAATCCCGGTAACAGCATCAAGGATAGAATGGCTTTGCGTATGATCGAAGATGCCGAAAAGAATGGCTCATTAAAACCGGGTGGAACCATCATTGAAGGCACAAGTGGCAATACAGGAATGGGATTGGCCATTGCTTCGGTGATCAAAGGATACAAGTGTATTTTCACTTCAACTGATAAACAATCGAAAGAAAAATTCGATGCGTTAAGAGCATTTGGCGCTGAAGTGATCGTTTGTCCTACGAATGTAGATCCTGAAGATCCTCGCTCATATTATAGCGTTTCATCCAGATTGGTGAATGAGGTTCCAAATTCCTGGAAAGCGAATCAATACGACAATCCGAGCAATGCCACTGCGCATTATGAAACAACAGGGCCTGAAATTTGGGAACAAACCGACGGAAAAATTACCCACCTCGTTGTAGGTGTTGGTACTGGTGGAACCATTTGCGGTGTTGCCAAATACCTCAAAGAAAAAAATCCGAACATTCAAATTCTCGGTATTGATACTTACGGTTCTGTGTTTAAGAAATACAAAGAGACAGGCATCTTTGATAAAAATGAAATCTATCCATATATCACAGAAGGTATTGGCGAAGATTTTCTTCCCGAAAACGTGAACATGGATCTCATTGATCATTTTGAAAAAGTGACAGATAAGGATGCAGCAGTCATGACTCGCCGTATTGCTCGTGAAGAAGCCATCTTCGCCGGTAACAGCGCAGGAAGCGCAATGGCTGGATTGATGCAAATGAAAGATCGCTTCAAAGCCGGTGATGTTGTGGTGGTTATTTTCCATGATCACGGAACCCGCTACCTCGGAAAAATGTACAACGACGAATGGATGCGCGATCGCGGATTTATTCAAGACGAAAAGAAAACGGCAAAAGATCTGGTAGCTGGCCATGCAGACAAACCATTGGTGACCATTGGATCAGGTGAACTTGTAAGCCATGCCATCGACAAAATGAAAAAATTTGGTATCTCGCAAATACCTGTTATCAAAGATGAAAAATTTGCTGGCTTTGTAGATGAAACCAGATTGTATCAAAGTATTGTAGAAGACCACAACAACATCAACCGACGCATTGAAGATTTGATGGGACCTGCGTTGCCGATTGTAGATGAAAATGAAAGTGCTGAAAGTGTTTCTCGTCACATCAACAAAGATGTTCCGGCTGTTTTGGTGAAATTGAGCAATGGAAAACATCACATCATCACAAAATATGATGTGATTCAAAGCCTGAGTTGATCATTTACAAATCGTAGTGGTAACTACTTTGTCACCATCCATCAAAACACGATGGTGCTGGTGATTTTGAAAGCAAAGTTGTCGCGGGAATTGCTTAAATGATACGGGCCATATCGGTAAAATACTCCTGCACCGATTCCAGAGAAAGATGATTTCATCAATGCATCGATGCGGATTCCGGATTCGTAATAACCCTTTTCTGCTGCATGCATATTCAATTGATGACTTTCTGTATGCGCCAGATTGCCCCAAATCATGTTATGCACCAATATGATTTCCGGTGCAAAGTTTTTTGTCTTGATCAAAAGTGATTTGAAATTATGCTGAAGATGAACCGCAACAAATTCTGAATGTTGGAATTCATTCGTGCGCATGGTTTCAAAAGTTTGCGGCGCAGCAATGGTGAATTTTGCCCAAGTTCCTCGGGCATTGTATAAGAGAGGTAGCGGCACATCTTCAGGAATATATCCAGCGATGGCAGCGATGCTGAAATGCCCTACGTTTTGAATCTTAAAAGTTTTATCTACACGTGCATCGAATCTGGTGTAGCTAAACTGACCAGCACCGATATCGTCAAAGCCACGTGTCACTTTGAACAAGAAAACCGGAAACCTTCCTCCTAAACTGATTTCTCGTTGTGGCATACGAACCAACTTTTCTCCAGGGGCATATCGAAGCTGAACACCAGCTTCAGTAAGATCAAAATCTTCCGTATAGAGCTGCACATTTTCTGAATTGTAGGAGGTAAATCGGTATCCATCAAAAGACTTGACGAATTGTTGATTTCCAAATAAGGTTACGCTGAGATTCCGAATAAATCTTCCAGAAACAGAAGCTTCAAATTTTTCTCTTCTGTCCATTCTATTGATGAAGAATGGATAAAGATTCACCAGCGACAATCCTCCTGCCGCTGGAATATCAAATTGATTGCCACCTGTCTCCTGAACGTCATTCTGATAATTCAATTTGAGATCAACATTTCGCTTTCGATAAAGATGAAGCAAAAGATCGCCTCCATATTTAGAGTGCTTATCATGAAAGCCGTATGCGTAATATCCTCCCACTGAAAATCTCTCCGACAACAAATTGCTTGTATGCAATCCTCCACCCAAACGATATCCTTCAAAATCGTTGTAGGCCATCAACCGACTCAAGTCAAAACTCACATAGCCCATATTGATTTTTCCGGTGGTCAACGCTTCGAAACCCTTCAGTTTCCGATCGAGATTTTCAGCTTTACCAACGCTGTCTATCACATGATAGGTCATCAGTTCTTTTTGGTCCAATTCTCTCTCTCGGTATTGATTCCAAACTGAATCAGGTCGATTAGCCGCTCCAGATGCCATCAGAAGTGTCACAGGGGTGAATTCTGACTTTTTCAGCGGCGCATCAAGTTTCAGGTTTTTGATGTAAGATCTTCCTTCTCCAATCACAGGAATGTTTGCAACAAATACAGAACCCATATCAATGGTAGAATTCAGTTGTTTCGGAAACCATTTGCGCTGATCTACATATTCATATTGTTGTTGTATCCTGATGGAATAGGACGAAGTATCTGCAGGTTGTGCTATCACATTCTGTATGGCATATCCATTTGTGTTGATGAATAATTGTCCACGCATGGCATCGAAGTTCTTTCCACGCCGTGGCTGAAAAGTGATGGTAAATACAGTGTCCTTGCCAATGTATGTGGTGTCTTCCAGAATAAACAAATATTTTGAAATGGATCGGTCTGCTAGCGGACTCATATACGTTCCACCAAACAATTCGACTGATTCACCATAGAATGAAAAAGATTGCAACTGTGTCCCGAGCAAAAACAAATCTGTCCGTTTTAATCCAGAAACACGATTGGCAATCACCGTTTCTTCGCTTTTATCCGGAGGATAGAATTTTCTGTGAGAAACGCTTTCCATTAAAAACAAATACTGTTGCCCGAAAAAATGATACGCATCCTTTTGCATGGAATCCAGTTCAGCGAATTTTGTTGTGTCATTGACGATTGTAGAATCAAGCTCACCGCCAAAAACAAGCTTGTTGTAGCTATCATAAGTAAATGGTGTATCCGACTCCGGATTGTTCTGCTTTTTGTTTTCTATGGCTTTTTTGATGATGCGCTCGGCAGGATTCACGCCAGGTCGGATGGTCACTTCATTCAACAGATTTTCTTTTTCCATCATACTCAGCATCATCTTTTCATCGCTGATGTATTTCAATTCCAACGATTGATAACCAACAAGATTCAATATGATGGTCGCTGTAGAATCCTCCAGGGTTAACGAAAAGTATCCATCGATATCGGAGTAAGTACCATTGGAAGTACCCTGTTCCGCAATCGCGACAAATGCGAGTCCTGATCCATTCTTCGCATCCGTAATTTTCCCTTGAAATACTTGACCTTGGGAAGAAACCGGCAGCAAAAACAGCAAAATCAATACAAAAGGAAAACAGAGTTTGTAGGGCATAATCTGGCGAATGTTCATAGGACGATCGTGGTGATCTATTGTTACACAACAATACGAATACTTTTGTGCCATGCACGCAGCCGTCTTTAGAGACCAATTGAATTTTCTGAGAAAACTCTCGGGAAGAAAAATCGTGAACATGCTGCGCACATGGGTTTCATTTCACCTGAGCAAGTCAACAGGAAAAACACTTCATCCCGGAATGCCACTGAGCATCAGCATTGAGCCGACTACTGCGTGCAATTTGGGATGTCCGGAATGCCCCAGCGGACTCAAAATGTTCTCTCGTGAGACTGGCAATCTCAAACAAGATGATGCTCATGCCTGGCTTCATGAAATCGCTCCTTATATTACTTACATCAATTTCTATTTTCAAGGTGAGCCTTTTATCCATCCCGGTTTTCTCGATTTGGTGAAACTGGCTTCATCACTGGATATCTATACTTCCACAAGCACCAATGCCCACTTTCTGCATGATGATTTGGCGAGAAAAACCGTTGAATCCGGACTGGATCGATTGATCATATCCATCGATGGCACCACACAGGAAGTTTATGAGCAATACCGCATTCATGGAAAATTGGAAAAAGTGCTCGAAGGCACACGGAATATCATCCGTTGGAAAAAAACATTGAAGAAAAAAACACCTCATGTGATTTTTCAATTTCTGGTTGTAAAACCCAACGAGCATCAAATAGATGATGTGCGCGCATTGGCGCTCGATCTTGGCGTGGATGAAGTGCGATTCAAAACGGCACAGGTTTATGATTACCATAGCGGCAACCCGTTGATTCCAACATTAGATAAATACAGCCGATACCGCAAAAATGACGATGGTACATATTCGGTTAAAAACAAGCTGGATCATCATTGCTGGAGAATGTGGAGTGGTACCGTAGTTACATGGGATGGTAAGGTTGTTCCATGCTGTTTTGATAAAGACGCTACCCACCAACTTGGAAATCTTCGCGAACAATCTCTTCGTGATGTCTGGAATAGCAAACCATACCGACAATTCCGGGAGGCCATTTTCAAAAACCGAAGTGAAATTGACATTTGTGCAAATTGTTCAGAAGGTACAAAAGTCTGGGCTTGAGCGGTGTTCATGCTTAAGATCATGCACTGAAATGACAAGGCAAAATTTGGCTTCGCAGGCTTTCTGCCTATATTTCGCAAATGGAAGTTTGGGAATTCCTGAAACAACTCACCAACCCTGAGTCAATCATCCATCACGGAGGATTGTTTCTCCTGCTCGTGGTCATTTTTGCTGAAAATGGCTTAGTCATCGGCTTCTTCTTACCTGGCGATTCACTCATCTTTCTCGCCGGATTGATCTGCGCTTCGAAACCGGAATTACTTGGACTTGACATCACAACACTTACCGTCGCCATGTTTTGTGCGGCAGTATGCGGAAGTTTGTTCGGCTACATTTTCGGAAGAAGGGTTGGGCCACCGCTTTTCGAAAGAAAAGACTCGATGATATTCAAAAGAAAATATCTCGATATCACGCAGGCATTCTATCAAAAACATGGCGGCAAGACGTTAGTTCTCGGCAGGTTCCTTCCCATCATCAGAACTTTTGCACCCATCATTGCTGGTGTTATCAAAGTACCTGTACCCACATTCATGTTGTTCAATGTGGTAGGTGGAGCGCTTTGGATTACATCACTTAGTTTATTGGGATTTTACCTCGGCACGCAATTCCCAGCGGTAGAACATTACGTAGGTTATATCATTATCGGATTTATCGGTATTACCACGATACTCCTGATCAGAACCTATATCAAACAGCGCAAGAGCATGCATCAAAAAGACCAGGAACCTCCTGTGATCATGCCTTGATATCGCCTCAAAAACTGCTTTCGATCACAGCACTGATTAATTCTGTTTTACTCATCCCCATACAAGCTGCCTGTTGTGGAATGATACTCGCTTCAGAAAAACCTGGGGTTGTATTGACTTCAATGACATAAATATCTTCACCACGAATGATGTAATCGACGCGAATCATCCCTCTGCAATCGAGTTTGCGATAAATATCTTCAGAATATTGCTGAACGCGCAGATAGATTTTTTCATCCAATCTAGCCGGTGTGATCTCCTCGGACTTACCTTGGTATTTGGCTTCGTAATCGAAAAATTCTTTTTCTGAAACAATCTCAGTCACCGGCAAAGCCATCACTTTTCCACCACGAACAATCACTCCGCAAGTCACTTCTGTTCCAGCAATGAACTCTTCGATGATCACATGACGGTCTTCGCGAAATGCTTTATCCAAGGCAATGTGCAACTCTTCGACTTGATTCACCCGTGAAGTGCCGATGCTGCTGCCACCACAATTTGGCTTGACGAAACATGGAAGACCGACACTTTGCGCAATGAAAGAAGCGGAATAGGGTTCGAGGTCTTTGAGTTCGATACTTCTCGCTGTCGTGAATCCCATGGTGGACAAAACCCTGGTCGTTGTTTTTT
>JAIBBG010000068.1 GCA_019694805.1 Flavobacteriales bacterium
CCGTGTTGGAGTTTTGATACATCTTCTTTGATGCTGGTGTGAGTGGAAGTGGTCGTGTAGGTGCCAGTTGTCATCATTCTTCCTGTTTCATCCAGAATATCGATTTGGAAAATGCCAGCATATTCAGATGTGAATGTGATGCTGAGTTTGTCTTGGGCAGGATTGGGGAAAATTTGGAGTGATTGATTTTTTTCTGCGGTCTCTTGGACCGAAATATCCATGCAGTCTATATCGGTAAAGGATGAAAGCAAATTGACATATGCTGCTTGTGTATATATTCCAATTTCGGTGATTGTCCAGGAGTTTTGCGGCCATCCTGTGTTCCAATCGCGATATGATTTTTGAATAGGCTGGGCGAGAGGTGGCGTCACTGCGGCCTCATCACACATGGCATTGAAGTTGGGATCTCCACAACCAATTGGACAACACCAATCTAATGTGTAAGTCGGATTAGCACCACCCGGAACAAAACCCGGTGCTGGTCCATGTGTGGAAGTACCAACTTGATCCCATAGTGCACTACCATCACTGAACCACGCATGATAGATGGAACGACAGGATTGTTCTGCACCAAAGTCTGCCATGTTGGTGAGGTAGACCAATCCATTCGGATTGATCCCATGGAAATATTCTATGAATGCTTCAGCAGCATCGAAATATTGTGAGTGATTCTCCGCATCGAGATTATACCTGTACATGTCTAAAAACATCATGCCTTGTCGGCCTTTGGTGGTGTTGCTTCCCCATGTGTAATTGTTGTCGGACAAATATGCCCTGTATGCATCTGTTTGAAGTGTGAATGCTGGGAGATTATCCCCATTAAACTCCGACATAGAAGCTTCGAATGTGCTTTGTATATCATTGGCCACAAACTCCGGCGTTGTGGCCAAAAATGAATAGTGCAGCAAAGCTTTTTGCAATCTGTATTCAAAAGGATAGGCATAACCCCATTGGATCAAATCCGATTCTGCATAATGCATATCAACGTATGTTTGATACATCGATGCTGAGGTCAAATCAGCGAGGTAAATGGCTCCTGTAATTTGTCTCATGTAGGTTCCGTATTCATCAGTTTGTTGTTCCCCCGATACAATTGTTCCTGCATTATAGAAGACAATGCCCGGATTGGCACTGCCCCAATCCCACGCAGCTATAGCTGCTGTTTCGAGTTGATTGGCATAAGCCGTTTGACCTATGTCTCCGAATATCTTGGCAGCTCTTGCAAAAATGGCCGCACCTGTGAATGAGGCTGCAGTCGTTGCAGGACCATAAACCCTGGTGGTGACATCATCACTGGGTGGACTGGCAGAATTATAATTCATAGCACCCACAATAGATAGCAATGAGCCATCTTCATTCTGCATTTTCAATAACCAATCGAGTTCATACTTGACTTCATCCAAGATGTCCGGAATACCGTTGCCTGATTCTGTAATATTGAAATCATCAGTCCATAATTCTGGGCGTTGTGCATATGCATCTAACAGATCGAGTACTGGTTCGAAAGTGAAGTTGACATATTTGTTGTAATCGCCTGCATCATGCCAACCTCCACTTAGGTCTCTGGATGTTGATGGTGTTTGATTGTCGTACGCACGGCAATCTGTGTCTTGCTGTGCGCCGTGGTGACAAATGCCATCAGCCCATTGCATTCCTGCATATTGTGGCGTCTTTTGGTGTCCGCACCTTTGATAAAAGAAAGCACGACATGCTGTTTTGAGTACATCATGGTAAACACAATCACTGATCTCAAATTTTCCACTGCCAACTTGATTCGTCAGGTCAAACAAGTAATAGGATCCTTCATCGATCACTTCGGAAAAATCAAACCACCAAACTTTATCTCCACTTTGTAGGTGTGTTTCTCCATTGTTCCATGCTTCTACCGGGCCCATGAAAACAGGTAAATCACTTGTCCATTCGCGAACTTCAAATTGAGCACCTGGGGTATATGAATCCGCAGCATTGTAACCTGTTTGAGGATCTGCAATGACTGCAATTTTTTTGGCCGATGTGGGATAACCAAATTGGTCTACGTGGATATTGGTCTGTATGACTTCAGGAGATGCCGAGGATTGAATCATCCGTGCGAAATGGGCAAGGATGCAACAAGCGATATGAATGGGTTTCATGTTACGATTTCTTACTGTAAATGTATTTCATGAAATGGTCAGAGAGTTTTTTTACCGTATAAAAGAAATGCACCCCGAAAGGTGCATTTCATATTCGTGCGATTTTTCGTAATTATTCTTTTACTATTGTACTGAATGCAGTGTGTTCAGGTGTTACCATCTTCATCACATATGTTCCTGCCGCAAAAGTTGAAAGATCCAATGTCATCTGCTGCGCATTCACTTGTCCACTCATGATGATCCTGCCCGAGATATCGTGCAATTCAAATGACTGAATTTCGTGATTCATACTGATGAAAACAAATCCATGTGTTGGATTGGGATACATGTTGATGTCATCATAAACATAATCTGCAACACCGATATAGGTGTGGTTATAGAAATCGGATTCAGATGTGCATCCATCGCTTTCTATCTCAACGGTGTAAAATCCGCTTTGTGTCGCTTGATAGAATTGTGATGTGGCTCCGTCGATCAGATTGCCATTCAAATACCATTGGTAATTGTATCCGGATAAATTACAAGCCAGAGTATTGGCATTGGCTGTAATTCCCGGTGTTGGCAATGAAATCAATTCAAGCACATAATTGTCTGTGCTTACACAGGAACCGTTGATGACATTTACACCATAGGTGCCACTTTGGTTGACCATCACAGAAGAAGATGTTGTTTGATTGAACCAAACGTAATTGTAATCATCAGGAAGTATGGCAAGCGTCACATCGTTGCCTTCACAATTGCCTCCAGTTGCTATAATGGTGTAATCAGGCATGGTATCGAATGTGACATTGATACTGGCTTCAACCGCACATCCCTGATTGTAAGCATAGACACTATAGATGCCGGCTTCTGTCACGTTGATCTCAGCGCCGGATTCATCATTACTCCAAACGATTCCTGTGAGTGATGCATCAACACTGAGTGTTTGTACTCCGCCTTCGCAACCATCACCTGATGTTATGATTTCAGGATTTTCAGGTTGATAGAAACTAACCGTTGCTGTCGCAAATTTGGTACATGTGCCATTGATGACTTGAACGGTGTAATCTCCTGATGTTTGTACTTCGAAGTATGTATCTCCTGATCCATCGGGCCAAATGATATTGTCAAAATCACCAATGACTTCCAGCACTTGTGTACTGTCGATACACACTGGACCTGATACAAGAATTTCAGGATCTGGCATGAGTTGAAAATCGACAAATACATTTTGGATAGAACTACAACCATTATCAGTTACCGTGACAGTGTATTCGCCTGGCTCAGTTACTTCAATGATCGAAGAAGTTTGATCTGTCGACCATACAATACTGTCATAAACTCCCGATGGTACGGCCAATAGATATGGTTCACTCTGGCAATCTGATCCTTCGACTGTGATTTCGGGTATGGCGATATTGCATATGGTGAATGTTTGACAGGATACAGCGCTCCACAATCCTTCGCCATTTTTTACCCGAATGCAAACAGTATGAGTTCCTGTGAGATTCCCGGGTATATCAATCTGAAAGTCGCCATCCACAATGGCTTGCTGAGGAATAATCAATGGTGTTGCAAGGCCTTGTCCAGGATCAGTATCAAAATAATATTCTGCCTGAACAAGGTCGTTTGGACCTACTGGATTGGTGATCACAATGATCTCTTTGTCATAAAGTGACCAAATTCCTTTTGCATCTTTTACCCTAAAATATAGAGCATGAACGCCTGTTGAAAGGTTGCCGACCGGCAATTGATAATCTGTATCTCCCGCCAAATCGGAAAGATCAATGGTGTTGCCATTTCCAAAACCGGGATCATCATTGAAGAAAAATTCGGCGTCCACCAATTCCTGCATCGAGCTTCCAACAACATGAATGATTTTTTTATCATACAAAGACCATTGATTGTCGCCATCGCGAACTCGTATATAAAGAACATGAATGCCATTGCTGAGTCCTGTAAGATTCAAATCGAAACTGGCATCTAATTGTTCTCCGGAAATGGCAATTTGTATTCCTTCGCCGAATCCAGGATCATCATCGAAAAAGTACTCCACTGCATTCAGTGTCGCCATATTCATTCCGCCGATGAGATGCACCAATGCTTTATCGTATAGACTCCAAATGCCTTGGTCGTCCATCACTTCAACATACAACAAGTGAAGTCCTGCGGTTTGTCCGCTGACATCCACTTCAAAGGGCTGATCTATACTCTGCACTCCCGGCAGCGTAAAATACTGATATCCTCCTGTGGTATTGTCGAAATACACACGCACTGAAACCAAATC
Organism: Flavobacteriales bacterium; assembly: GCA_019694805.1. GTDB lineage: Bacteria > Bacteroidota > Bacteroidia > Flavobacteriales_D > Sanyastnellaceae > JAIBBG01. The sequence goes on from JAIBBG010000068.1 coordinate 4,399, forward strand.
TTGTGATCGGGCAGCTTGCGTCAGAAGGCTTATCAGAATCAGCAATGTGAATCTGATAAAGTTTTTCATTGGCCGCTACCTGATGCGTTGAGGTGAATGGTGATGGTTCCGCCTTGTGGCGCTGTTGAAGAACCTAAAGTGAATGTGTTGATGTGTGGACTACCACTGTCAATACCAATAGGACTGAATATACCTATTCCACCATATAGTCCAATGTCAGTGCCGTCTGTTGCTGCGTTATTTCCCAGTGATGAGGAATTGAGATTGAGGTTGTAATCATAGCTATATCCATAAGCCTGACTCATCGATTCAAATTGTGGATTTACATTCACCAGGTTTCCTGGAGCTGCAGGGAACTGGCCTCCACCATTCTGAGCATAGAGGATGTTGTTGTTGAATGAGCAGGTACCGCAATAGGTCGTGAGGCCGTTATTGTTTGATGCCTGAGTGATAATGATATTATTGGATATCGTGACATTATTACCCAGTACTGGCCCATAAAATGTACTATTGTCAATGTTCACGATCACGTTGTGGTCAATAAGGGTTCCTGAGGGTACTGCGCTTAGTATAATGGATACTTGTGCCGCAAATATGTAGTTGTTCCTCAATATGAGGTTGGCGTCCATATTCGTAAAATCAAAACCTCCAATGGTTACATTTTCGATTGTACATCCTTCAAATATCCAATTGTTCAATGTTGCTGTCTGGAAAAGAAATGGATTACCTGATGAACTGTAAATCCTACAGCCTGAAAAGACGACGTTATTAATCGTTGCTTGATTGTTGGTTATTGATGCAATATTTAATCCTTTGATGATCGATCCACCACTGTTTGCAGCAAATGTGATTTGCCCGATTTGTGAGTTATAAGGTGAAAACGACGGATTGTGTCCTGCTCCCATCAACACCAAAGACTTGGATAAAGTAAAAGAACCATAGCTGATTTGCGATGGTTGAATGTAAATGGTGTCACCGTTTGTGGCTACAGTGATTGCGCTTACGACATCTACGTAATCTGCTGATGAGCCAATTTCATTGTTGACCGTAATGATAGTGCTCTGCCCATAAAGTGACATGAGCGTGAGAGAAAGAAAAATGTAAAGCTTTTTCATGGTTAGATATAAAATTTGCGCGGCAATATAGATGAATAGATTCATCGTATGAGACCGCAAAATCACTTTTTGACACCATGTTTTCAAAGCTTATCGGGAAGGATAAGAATCGATCTTACAACCATCATAGGTTTGCCTCAGCCAAGTCCTAAACGCATTTCTCTTACTTTATGGTTAATTTGAATTTGTCGCATGAATCCTAAAGATCATTCATGGGAGCCAGATGAAGTTTTCGAATACTTGACATACTTGATGGGCAAATAGAACGCAGTTCCTTGTTGGATGATGTGTTCCTCTTCTCCATAATTGCTGCCAAAACGAATCTTGTATGAAAATTCTTCTGGCGCGACTGGCAATGGTCCTATCTTATCAAAGTGAAAACACTGTCCTTGGTAATAATACCTCGGAATTCCAGTATTCAAATGATTTGCTTGGATACCAATGCTGAAGATTCCTTCATGCTCAGCGATTTTCGCAACACCATCGCATATGAAAGGAACTATAATCCGACCGGTGCTGTCAATGACACCCCATTTCCTGCATGCTGGTGTGCAGTACATTCCTTTTTCGGAATAAAGAATAACTCCATACTGTGATTTAATCATTGTGTCTGCATGCAGTGTTTGCCGAAGTTTTCTATACGCACCTGTATCTTGCTCGGAATGGGTGATGAATAAACCGTCGAAGATGGGAATCAAGGTGTCGTAAAAAGTCTTCACCGTCTCAAAAGCTAATCGTGTTGTGTCTTTCGTAACCAATGGGGCAGACTCCTCTGTTTGTATTTGACGCAAATTGTCATCTTGATTTGTAGCACAACAAGTGAAAATTATAGCATTGAAAAATGTAATTCTTAAGATCATATTTTCTAATATGTCTTTCAAATATAAATGATCCCCTGGCAAACAAGCCGCCGAAGGCGGCTAAAAACTCCTCCCTCTTGTATTCGTCATTCACTGTTCACGAAATGAAGAGGATCCTAAACTTCGTTTAATCTTTGAACAAGCAAATTTTAATGGAGGAATCTATTCTTGTTTGCTCAATTATTCTTGATATTCATGTAAGGAGTTATTTCAGGTTGATTAGAATTGTCTTTTCGATTTATAGAAAATTGTTTTTATGATAGATCAATGCTATAAAAAATAATGATTGTCCGGAATCCTCCCTATGTGCCGAAAATTATTGATTGAGCTTAGCTTGGAGTTCGTGGGAACGGCCTTTGAGAAAATTCGTAGAAATCCCAACATCGCAGGGCAAAAGAGCGACCCGCGACGAGCAGTTTTAAAAATGGCAAGGTAGAATTTGGGTGTAAAAGAGCATTTGCGCCATTTTTAAAACAACGAGGAGCTTTGGGTCGGTCTGCCCGGAGATGTTGAGGATTTCACGGATTTTCTCAACAGCCTTGAATTTTTTGCCTACTTTTTTTTTCAAGAAAAAAAGTAGGAAGGAAAAGCAATGGTGTTGTTGGGCATGTTGGGAAACAGTTTGAGTAATGACTAGTTAATGATTAGAATCAATCATGCTATTTTAAGCGTTCTTCAAGAATGAATGAGAAATTTCAGTAAGTTCATGATCAAATTAGCCAATCTTTCTGGGAGCTGGGGAAATTCCGGACAATCATTTAAAAAATAAAACCCCACTCGTGAGTGGGGTTTTTCATGGTAATAGGAGGGTGTTTGATTCTTTAATGCGATTCTGATTACTGAATGGGATTGTCATCCATTGCACGTTGTTCGCATGCATGATGATGCCCATGGCAATGTTGTGCATAATGCGGTCTTCCGTGGAAAGCCATCCATAAACCAATGGTGACAATAGTGCTCACCGCAAATGCGATGAATTGATTTCTTCTGTTCATACTGTTTTCTTGTGAGATGATTATTGTTTTTCTTGTGATGGCTGTTCGTTGTTCTGTTGCCAGTATCCATGATGGCCGCATGAATGACGGTTTTTCATCTTCTCCTGAAACTGACCGTATTCTTCATCACTCATGTTTCTAATCTTGTCGGCAAATGCAAATGCTGGTCTGCCCATGCCATAACGATATGGATGTCCCCAATATCCTTGGGCCATCATCATCCTACCCCAACCAAATGGAGTGAAAATGAATTTCAGTGTAAAGACTGCAAGGAGGAAAAAGAACAAAAATGGTCCGGCAAAGAACAATATGGTTCCCAATACCACGCCTCCTAAAATTGATTTTAAAATGCTTCGTTTCATGTTGTATGCTGTTTTTGATTGAATAATGCTTTTATTCCAACCTTTGTCTGGATTGGAAGCACAAATTTCCTCTAGTGATTATTGTCGAACACAGCAATTTTCGGTGAATGGTAATTTTAGACTGCCGGAAACACTTGCAGTCAGGTCAATGGCTTCATGTATGGGGCGCATTGATAAGAAAATTGATTTTGGAATCTTGAAATGGAGCTCATGAAGCAAGTTGCATTTTGAAGAATATCGAATAAATGCAGTATGTTCGGGTGATCCTAAATCTTGACTAGTTATTGGTCTTTAAGAATTTGCTCCCTGAATTCTTGCCTTCGACGAATTTTAGCCCGCAAAAAGACAATGGCACGAAATTAAAAATTCACTTTCGTCGAATCATATACAGGGTTTTTGGAAGTGCCCTTAATTCAAAGAATATGTGATTCACATCAATCTTAAACCCAAATCATCAGTCGAAATCTATTACAGCGCTAAAAGCCCTCAATGACGGTCACCCCGCTTCGTAGCCTCTCGGGGTAGGCTTTCCTCGATTTTTATTTTCACCGTATGAATGATACGCTTTCAAATAAAAATCTTTCGGAGCCTGTCCCGATGCAATCGGGAAGCGCCCGTCCTTTTTGGCTTTCAGCGCTTCATCACGATCCCGACTGCATGATTTGGGTTAAATTATAAATCCACGGTCTTCGCCGAATCCTTCGACAACTCATTCAACACCGCTAGTTCTCTTTCCGTCAGATGGCGCCATTTGCCGATTTGCAGATCAAGGTGAATATTCATGATGCGGATGCGTTTGAGTTTGGTCACTTCGTAACCTAGGTATTCGCACATGCGTCGGATCTGTCGGTTGAGGCCTTGTGTGAGGATGATCCGAAAACTGTATTTGCCGGTTTGCTCAACAAAACATTTGCGCGTGATGGTATCGAGGATCGGTACTCCTGCCGACATTTTTTTCACGAAGTCGGCATTGATGGGCTTGTCTACGGATACGAGATACTCTTTTTCGTGATTGTTCCGTGCGCGTAAAATTTTATTCACGATATCACCATCGCTGGTGAGCATGATCAATCCTTCACTGGCTTTATCCAATCTTCCAATCGGGAAAATGCGCGTGGGATATCCGATGTAATCGATGATGTTGTTTTTCTCTTTGGAGGTATCGGTCGTGCAGACAATACCAACGGGTTTGTTGAATGCGATATATACGTGGTCGTGTTTGGGTTCGGTAATGAGTTTGCCATCAACGCGCACTTCATCGCCTTTCTTGATTTTAGTCCCCATCTCCGGCACCTTACCATTGATGGTCACACGACCTTCTTCGATCAACTGATCTGCGGCTCGTCGTGAACAATACCCCACTTCACTGAGGTATTTGTTGATCCTGACTGTGCTTTCATCACTCATGTTACAAAAATATGGGAATGCGAACTGATGAGAATACGTGGGAGGGGAATTACAATTGGAATTTTGTCTAAAATGATTATCTGGAATTTTCCTGATATATTGAAAATTGTTGTTTGAACTTACCTTGGAGTGCGTGGGAGCGGCCTTTGAGCAAATCCGTAGAAATCCCAACATCGTATGGCATGAAGGAACTGTTTGCTGCAATCCCACTCTTATCATCACACTTTGATTGAAACCACGGAGGTCACAAAGAAAATGCTCGCAAAGGCCACAAAAGAAAAATCAGAACACCTTTAATCTTTTGAGAAACACCTTATGTTGGTGCTGTCAGCCTTTGAGAAAAACCTGAGATGTTGAGGATTTCAAAGATTTGCTCAAAAGCCTTAAGATCATGATCAAATCTGCCAATCTTTTCGGAAGCTGGATAAATTCCGGACAATCATCATGTCTTAGTTCTCCGGCAATGTTGCTTGGTAATACAGATATTTCAGTTTCCCTTCATTGTCTTGTTGTCGGTCTCCGGCATATGTTTTTAATAGCAGCGTATTGTCATTAGTCCAAAACATTTCTTCGATGGTGAAGGATTTGGTGAAATACATCATTTCTGGTTGCAATACCTGAATGCCTTTTCCTTCCAGAACCTGAAACGTATAAAATTCCGAGCGTTCCTCGTAGTAATTGGAATAATCAGTGCCATCATAAGCGGAATGGACAACTAACCTTGTGCAATGTGGTGAAACAACCATTGCCGTGATACCGCCATCATAGGTAGATGGTACGACCATTCGAATGCCGTTTTTCAAATCTGTCAAAAAAGAAACACAGACTTCATGGCAGGATTGATGGTAGCGAAGTCCTTTTGATGCGAAGAATGCACCGGTATCTGAAGCACATGCGTTAGTCTGTTGTTGTTGCAGCTCTTGGTATTTTTTACTCGAAATAGTTGTCAATTTCAGTTTTACTGGTTTGAAATGCTGCGAAAAAGGATCAATAATGGAATCCTTAAACATGACTTGTTGCGCAGATGCTTGTGATGTTGCTGTAGTATCTATCGTTCGAATACTGTTATGCTCTTTAGCTTCTGTTAAGCTGTCTTGTATGACTTGCGCATGGTTGTCTGTCATTGGTGATTGACAACTTACCATAAAAAGCAATAGCGCGAAGAAGAGAAGATGTTTCAATGTTTTCTAATTGAATGGACGAAGTTAATTGTTTGTCTTCACGCATTTCATTGTTTCGTTGCTGCTATTACTTTTTCCATGGCTTCTTTCGTAGACACAAATTGGTCAATCTTGCCATAATTGCTGTTTACCGCATAAACCACAGTTGTACTATCATCGGGGAAAAACATCATATTGGCGTAGTATCCGATCGCATCCCCGCTGTGCATATAAGCTATGCCTTGTGGTGTTTCAATCTTGAAAATTCCCAAGCCATAGGATATCGGAAAAAAGTTCGGATCTGTTTCATCGGGTGTTTGCCAAGTGAGCATCATCTCCAGTGTGGATGGTTGTATGATTTGACCCGACATCAATGCCCTGAAGAAAATATTCATGTCGTATGGATTAGATATCAATCCGCCATCTGCTGTGAAATAATCCCATCCACTGTAATAGGTGCTTTCTACAACTTGAAGGTTGCTATACATGTCGATATAACCTCTTGCAATGCCAAATGGAATATGGTCTTTAGCAGCAAACCTGGTCATGTTTAAACCAAGCGCCTGGAATATTTTTTCTTCAAATACCTGATAGAACGGTTTCCCTTCAATTTTTTCTATGAGCATTCCCAGCATAATGTACCCGGTGTTGGAATACCTTACGTCTTCTCCAGGTTCAAAGTATGCCTTCTTATTGTACGCATACTCCAAGAGTTCTTCTGGTTGCCATTCTTTGATGAAATCATTCAATGAAGCTGTTTGAAATTGTAGATTCTGTATGTAATTGTATATGCCACTTGAGTGTTGAAGCAGTTGGCGAATTGTCGCTTGATCGGCATTTTCAATTTTATCGATAACATCTCCTTCAAGATAGGATGAAATTTTATCGTCAAGATCGAGCTTGCCTTCTTCCATGAGTTTTAAAACGGTGGTAGCGGTAAACATCTTGACTGTTGATCCAACTCTGGAGATATTGCATGGCTTCATATCGACATCATTGTGCAAATCCGCTTTTCCACTTGCTCCAACCCAAAGACCTGTATTGGGTTGATACACGGACATAGTCACACCTACAACGCCATTCGCCGTCATATCATCGATGAGTGATTGATACAATGTGTTATGGGTATTCCAGCCACTGCTATCTGTAAAATTGAACTGACAATCATAATATGTCGGTTGAATGTCCTCTCCTTTATGACACGCCGCTAATGCTATGGCGACCAAGATGAGGTATATGTATTTCTTCATCATCATTTTCGTGAATTAAATAGAAAATTGTAAGCCCAAGTGAAGGTTAATGTGTGTCATCACCGGTATAAAACCCGGTGAATAGGGATACTCTGCCCACGACTGATACCGTATGAAAATTTTCGGACTACGGACATCATCTCTTTTCAAATAGTATCCGATATCAAATGAAATAGATGGAAATAATCTCGAATTACCCCGATCTGTTTTCTTTTCGTAACGTCCATTTTTGAAAGTGAATTCTTCTGTTGTTGCGAATGTGTGCATATATCCTAAACCCAACAACGCCGATGGAGCCAATCCACTTGAGTGTCTGTATTCATATCCGAATTCGGAATGTAACGCAATTCCTTGTGCGAGGTAATTGTGGTAGAAATAACTTGCGTTCACAGTTTGAAATAGTCGAGAATGTTCTTTCTCCGAATAAACGAATGCTGTTCCGATTTGTATTCCAGGATGTACGGGTGCGGTAAAAAATCTTGTGAACGGAATCGCAGTTGATTCATTGAAGAATGAAACGCTAATGGGAATGGAATTTTCTTGCCCAAAAAGCGTCAACGGAAAAATGAAGAGGATGAAAAGAATTCTATACATAAGAAGATGTTGTGTGGCCCTGATCTTTATGTTTAATGCAAGTTGACGGCATAGGTCGAATAACGATTTGATTGAAATCATCTTATCGACTAAGCTTTATCTTTTCACAACTGCGGATAAACTTGTTTTTCAGTTCGAGATTTGGTGTGATGACAACCAACTAATCACTGACCCCTATTCAATTCAAAGATTTTAGGCTCGATAGAATGGCCTATCTACCTTGCTTCGAAATACCACCGCTTTATGAACGAGGAAAATAGGTATGAGAAAAATAGGAACATCCTCAATCAAGCGGAACAGCTTGCCGC
>JAIBBG010000016.1 GCA_019694805.1 Flavobacteriales bacterium
GATGGTGTTATCGTGGCAGGAAATCCAGCCAAAATCATCAGAAAGATCGACAAGAAATAAGCGGAAACCCGCTGATCCATGACTATCTTGCGCCTCCGATTGCGGAGGTGATAAGCTTGCTCTGCAATTTCAAACCAATAGAAAACAGAACTATGTCAGATACTACACAGGTAATGTCGCGCATTCCATGTCTTGACTTGCGCGGACAACACGATCAGATCAAGGAAGAAGTTTTTGCAGCTTGGGAAAGAGTCTATGAAAAGACAGCATTTTCAGGAGGACCTTTTGTAGAAGAATTCGAGAAGGAATTTGCCCATTATTCTGAAACAAAACACGCTATTGGTGTAAGTAATGGAACGACTGCGTTGCACCTGGCCATGCTGGCATTGGGAATTGGACCAGGTGATGAGGTCATTATTCCTGCTGATACTTTTATCGCCACCGCTTGGGGAGTTTCACATGCGGGAGCTACTCCGGTTTTTGTTGACTGCACTGCAGATACATGGCAAATCGATATTTCAAAAATTGAAGAAAAAATCACCTCCCGCACCAAAGCGGTTATTGGTGTTCACTTATACGGACAACCTTTCGATATCGATGGCGTAAGGGCGATTTGCAAAAAGCACAACCTTTTTATGGTGGAAGATGCGGCGCAAGCTCAGGGGGCGAGATATAAAGGCAAAACAGTTGGCGGATTTGGCGAAATGGCTTGCTTCAGTTTTTATCCGGGAAAAAATCTCGGTGCTTGCGGAGAAGCTGGAGGTATCACCACCAATAGCGATGAATACAAAACTCATTTGCATTCTCTGAGAAATCACGGATCAACAGTTCGCTATTATCACGATGAAATCGGTTATAACTACCGCATGGGCGGACTGGAAGGCGCTTCTCTTTCTGTCAAACTGAAGTACTTGGAAGGTTGGAACAACCGCCGCAGACAAATCGCAAAAAAATACCATAGCAGTATCAGCAATCCGAAAATCAAACTTCAACATCAACCTGAATGGGCGGATAGCGTGTATCACCTCTTTGTGATCACCACAGAAGATCGCGATGGATTGACAAAATACCTCAACGAAAAAAATATCTTCCCTGCACTGCATTATCCAGTGTCTTGTCATTTGCAAAAAGCATACAGCCATTTGAGGTACCAGCAAGGCGATTGTCCAAATGCCGAATACCTCGCTGCTCATTGTTTGTCACTGCCGATGTATGCAGAGCTCACAGATGAGCAAGTTCATCATGTGATTGAAGCACTCAACGCTTACTAAAAATATTTTATGGCGAAAAGGGTGCTGCAATTGGGTGGTGGTGTTTGGATGATGCGATCCATACAGGCGATACAACAATTGGGACATGAAGTGTTTTGTGTCGATATGAATCCTTCAGCACCGGCATTCGCTATTGCTGATGGTTCCGCTGCTGTGAATATCTCAGACGTCGATGGGGTTGGAAAGTATGCCGATGAAATAGGCGCAGATGTCGTCCTCGCATTGAATGATGCAGGTGTACTTCCTGCTGCTTATGCCAATCAAAAGAGAGGAATCAAAAGCTATGATCCGGAAGAAGTGAAGTATTTTACGGATAAAGGTTTTATGCGCCAACGTTGGAAAGAACATGGTGTAGCTCAGCCCGATTTCCGTGTCTGCACAACGGCTGAAGAAATTCGCGAAGCAGTTTCACAAATCGGATATCCCTGTATTGTAAAACCTTGCATGATGTGGGGTAGCCGAGGTGTAAGCAAAGTGAATCATGAAGGCGATATCGAATTTGCCACGAAGTTCGCCATGGAGAATGCCAGAGGCAACCGATACATCGTTGAAGAATTCATGAGTGGTATTGAAATGAGTGTCGAAGGTTTATTCAAGGATGGAAAAGCTTTTATACTCGCAAAGGCCGATAAAGAATTGCAGCACCACGATAATTATCGTGTAACAGTGCGCATCAATTATGAAGCTGAACTTTCGCCAAGTGTTTTGGCAGAAATCGATCAGCTCGTTGCATCGGCTGGCAAGGCAATGGGTTTTGTAGCTGGAGCACTGCATGCCGAATGTATGGTTACAACTGAAGGGGTAAAGATGATTGAAATGGCCGGTAGGCCTGGTGGTGGACATATCTTCGGTGCTATTGTTGAAGCCGTTTCTGGCGTTTCAATGCCCCAGGCACTCACGCAAATTTTATTAGGAGAAGAAATTGATCCATCCGCGAAATATCATCGTGGTGCATGCTATAAATTTTTCAATGCACCCGATGGTGTTTTCATGGGAGTGAGCGGATTGGCTGAGGCGAAAGCCATGCCTGGAATTTTAGATATGGGCTTTACCATGGATAAAGGCACTGTGGTCAAAACCATGGATCATGGTGCCAATAGACCTGGTTTTGTTGTGAGCAGTGGCATGAACAGGGCAGAGGCTGTTGCAAATGCGGAGAATGCATTTCATGCTTTGGTTTTTGATATGAAATGATACTCGATTCAAATACACATATCACCCGCGATGGCAAATGGTTTCACACCATCCATGACGCGTCTCTTGAACGGCTCATTCATGATGTGAAGCTATCTGGTATCGATGGCGCCATCGTTTTGCCACTACCGGGCACAATCAGCAATTCGGAGCAACATGCCATGTTGCAGGATCAACAACAATTGATATCCTGTTCGGCATTTAATCCTGCTTTATACAGCAGTCCATACAGTGCCGGAGAAGCTTTCAGAAAAGAATTCTCTAATCAAAAAAGTACCATTGTAAAATTTCATCATCGTTTTGGAAAGTACCATCCACACGATGAACGTTTCATGGAAGTGCTTCGTGTGAATGAAACCCTCGATACACCGATGATTATAGCTGTTTGTGGATTGCTTCATGATAGAAATATCCGCGAGGCTGTCTATATGCCAGGCTATTTTTTTAACCTGGCACAACGTTTTTTCCGCACACAAATTTTGATCATGCATGGCGGAGGTACACAGATCATGCAGGTTGCAGAAATCTGTCGCGATTTGCATCATGTGTTTTTCGATTTGTCTATGACGTTGTCTAAGTACAGAAATACTTCTGTGAGTCAGGATATAGCATGGCTTTGTGCTCACTATGATCGCAGGATGTTATGGGGTTCAGATTTTCCTGAGACATCACCTCAACAAGCGTTAGAAGATTTTTACGCAACAGTTGGTAACATTGCGGAAGAAAAGAAGAAAAATATCCTAGGAGACAATATTGCACGATTACTCGGATTGATCTAACACATGAAACTCATTTCACTCGTCATACCCTGTTTCAATGAACGCGAAGGATTGCCTACGTTATTGGCCAGACTTGATCGCGTTGTTGTTGAGTTACAGAAACGCATTCAAGTAGAAGTGATATTGGTAGATGATCATAGTACGGATGGATCGAACTTCGCGATTAAAGAACTTTGTAACGAAAGAAAATACCTGCGTTTTATTCGTCTTTCACGAAACAGTGGAAGTCAAGTCGCGGTTATCGCCGGAATGAAATACGCCAAAGGGGATGCGGCCGTTTTTCTCGCAGCGGACTTACAAGATCCTCCGGAATTGATCGCAGAGATGATCACCAAATGGGAAGAAGGTTTTGATGTAATTTGGGCCGTTCGTGCCAAACGGGAAGGCGTGTCAAAAACTTCAGTCTTTTTTTCCAATATGTTCTACCGACTTCTCAACGGTATGACAGAAATCCACTTTCCGAAAACAGGAGCTGATTTCGCATTGTTGGATCAGAAAGTGGTGAAGGGACTTGTGGCATCTGCTGGCAGCAAGCCTAGTTTGGGAGCCCTGATCTCTTGGCTCGGATTCAGGCAAACTGAAATCCCATACGTCAAGGAGGCCAGAAAATTCGGTAAGTCGAAATGGACCTTGAGAAAAAAGCTCAATGCTTTTGCAGATGCTTTTGTAGGCTTTTCATATTTACCCATGCGATTCATGTCCGTGATTGGATTTATCGCAGCAGCTCTAGGATTCATTTATGCCATCGTTGTTGCAATACTGAGATTTGCCGTTGGTAATCCCATTGAAGGTTGGGCATCACTTATGGTTGTCATTCTCATCATTGGAGGATTGCAAATGCTCATGCTTGGTGTGCTCGGTGAATACCTCTGGCGGAATCTGGAAGAGTCGCGCAAACGTCCGTTGTTCCTAATCGAAGATCAGGAGGGACTTGAACCATGAGCTTTTTACCCGTAATCATGTATAGTTTACTCTATGCAGCTTTGAATGTTAGCGGCGCTGCCTTGGTCAAAAGCGAACTTGCCAACTTGAAATTGGTCGCTGCAAAAGATTACGTTTTTTTCTTGCTGCGTTGGAAAGTGATGTTGGGCTTTGTCATCATTCTTTTGTCCGCACTGATATTATTCAAGGCACTGAGTATTGCACGCTTTTCTGTTGTGAATCCGGTAGCCACTGGAATCAATTTCGCATTCACCTTGGCCATGGGATATTTTGCATTCAATGACCGCATTACCCTCACCCATATTTTCGGACTTGCACTGATCCTGAGTGGGATCATTATTGTAAGTATGGCCGAAAGAGGATGATACCCATCATTGCTTCGGTTACATCTGCCGTGTATGGGATCTTTTCGTAAGTAGAACACATGATTCATGTCGCAATAATCACCCACTGTCACTAAATTCGCGACTTCTAAAATTTCCGGGATTCTACATGAAAATATTCGTAACCGGCGGAGCCGGCTTTATCGGTTCACACCTCACTGAAAGACTTGTTCAGGAAGGCCACACCGTTCACATATTTGACAACCTTCACAGGAACGCAATCAAGTATTCTGATATCCTCAATCATCCTTCTGTGACATTTACACAAGGCGATATTTTGGATAAAGAGAGCCTCAAGAAAGCAATGGAAGGTAACGAATTGGTTTTCCATATGGCTGCCATTGCCGGAGTGAGCAACTATTACAATTTTCCTGCGAAAACGCTTAAGGTAAATCTTATTGGAACATACAACGTACTCGAATGTATGGTGGAGCTTGGTATCAAGCGTGTATTTGATATGAGCACCAGTGAAACATTTGGTACTGACGCTGTTGAAGTAGATGAAGAAACATACCAACGTATCGGTCCACCGCAGGATAAACGTTGGTGTTACGCTGGTTCTAAAATTGGCGGTGAGCAGCTCATTTTTCGTTACGCTGAAGAATACGGATGGGACGCCACAGTGATTCGTCCATTCAATATCTATGGCCCTCGTCAAATCGGTGAAGGCGCGATTGCGAATTTTTGTAAGAATGTACTGGAAGGGAAAAACCTTCGCATCGAAGGAAGCGGAATGGCCCTTCGATCCTGGTGTTACATTACCGATTTCATTGAAGCTTTGATGGCCATACTCAACAAACCTCACAAAGGCCCTGAATGTTTCAACTTGGGTAATCCATGGGCTATTGCATCTACTGTGAGCCTTGGTGAAGAAGTATTGCGCGCAGCAAAAGGCATTGATGCTATCGACCTTAAATCAACCATTGATTTTGTACCCATGGACTTCACTGAAATTCGGGTGCGATATCCGAAAGTGAACAAACTTCGCGATATGTATGGATGGCAGCCTAAGGTGAATTTGGCCGACGGCGTTTACAATACACTCAAATGGTTTCACGACAGTTATGAAAAAAATTAGTGTAGTTGGCTTTGGCAAAATTGGTCAGGCCGTGGTAGCGAATATTCTAGATCATGATATTCATGTCTCTGCTGTAGATATCAATCCGGATCTCAAGAGAATTTTTGAATCTGGCAAATACGAAAGCAATGAACCTGGACTTGCTGATTCTTTGAATAAATCATTTGGCAAAGGACTCCTCCAGATTACGGATGATTTTTCGGCCGTCAAAGGAAGTCAAGCCATCATCGTGGCTATTCCATTGTTGGTGGATAAGCAAAAAAATATCTTGGACGAACCATTCCTCGATTGCTTTAAGAAACTGGCACCTTTTCTTTCCGAAAATGTGTTGATCGTTATTGAGACTTCTATTCCGGTTGGTTATGGCAGAAATACGGTTGTCCCTGCGATCGAATCCATGGGTAAAAAACACGGAGTGGATTTCTTGTTGGTGCATAGTCCGGAAAGAATCAAGAGTGGATCTATGCTCAAGCAATTGCTTGTTACCCCAAAAGTAATCGGTGGTGTTTCCAAAGAAGCCACAACAAAAGCATTTGAAATTTATCAGTGGTTCTTCAACAAGGATCTCATTCACCTCGTCGACAGCATTGAAGCGGCAGAGATGGTAAAACTGGCGGGGATGGCATATCGTGATGTCAATATCGCTTTGTCCAATCAGTTGGCGCAATTTGCTCATCGTATCGGTGTCAATTTTGCTGACCTCATCCCTCTCATCAACACCGACGGTGAAGCATACCTTCTGCAGCCCGGTATCGGTGTTGGTGGTCACTGTACGCCTGTCTATCCTTATTTCCTCATCAACAATTTCAAGAATGCAGGAATGGATTTCGTACTCGCATCTGAGAGTCGTGTGATCAATGATGAGATGGCAGCGCATGCGGTCCAGCTCGTCAGCAAACAGGTGAAAAATAAAAAGGCCCTGATCTTAGGTCTCAGCTTTCGCCCGAACATCAAGGAAGATACTTTCAGCACAACATATTTGTTGCGGGAGGCACTCGCTCAGGATGGATTTGATGTGGTCCTGCACGACACCGAATTTTCTGCTGAAGAGCTCACCAAAAAAGGATTCCAGCCAGTGGATGATATTTATGCAACCGGCGCTGAAGCTGTGTTCGTAGTGACCATGCACGAACAATACAAGAAACTTGATTATTACAAACTCGCGGCATCAGGCGTTCGTTTTCTTGTTGATGGCCGGAACGGTTTGGATAGAAAAGCTGCAGAATCTGCCGGCTTGATATATACCGGTATCGGTAGATGATGTATTAAAACTTTGTTCAAGATGATTCCGATTGCAAAACCTTATTTGACGAAAGAAGATGCTCAGGCGGCCTACGATACCATCCTCACAGGTTGGATCACACAAGGTCCACGTGTTGCAGAATTTGAAGAAAATTTTGCCCGATACACTGGAGCCAAGTATGCTGTTGCAGTGAGCAATTGCACCACCGGTCTACATCTTGCCATGATTGTTGCCGGCATTCAAGAAGGTGACGAAGTCATCTGCCCCAGCATGAGTTATATCGCGACTGCGAATAGCATCAAATACGTAGGCGCTAAACCGGTTTTTGCGGAAGTGCATCAAGTGACATACAATCTCAATGTCGAAGATGTGAAGCAAAGAATTACGCCTAGAACAAAGGCGATATTGCTTGTGCATCAAATTGGAATGCCTGCGGATATTGCCGCATTTCGAGCACTTTGCGATGAACATCATCTCATTCTCATTGAAGATGCAGCTTGCGCCATTGGAAGTTCTTATCAAGGAAAAAAAATCGGATCACATTCTGACCTGGTTTGTTTTTCTTTTCATCCAAGAAAAGTCATTAGTACTGGTGACGGTGGAATGGTAACCACCAACAATGAAGCCTATTACAACAGGATGAAATTGTTGCGTCAACATGGCATGAGTATCAATGATCGTGTTCGACACAGCAGCAGCAAAATCATGTTTGAAGATCATGTGGAAGTTGGATACAACTATCGCATGACCGATATACAGGCTGCAGTGGGCATTCAACAGTTGGCCAAATTGGATTGGATCGTTGGGGAAAGAAGGAAAATTGCTCAGCGCTATGCTGCGGAATTAGGAGATATATCTTTCATCCGATTACCCAAAGAAAATGAGGGATATGTCACCAACTGGCAATCCTATTCCATTTACCTCAAGCCTGAGTGTCCGGTGAAAAGAAATGACCTGATGCAGGCATTGTTGGATATCGGCATTGCATCACGACGAGGTGTTATGACCGCTCACCGCGAAACTGCATATCAAGAGGAATGTGCAGGTCTCTCACTTCCCGCAACAGAAGATGCGTGCGACAACAGCATCATTATTCCACTTTATGTCCCTATGACAGATGACGAAGTGACTACTGTGATCAAGGGAATCCGATCCTGCCTTCAAGTCTGATCGCATAATACATGCCGTGAAAAACATCATGTGCGCTCACATGATATAACTTTGACGTGCAATCTTGTTTCAAGTCACTGTTATGAATATTGTTCTATTTGAAGATAAAAAGTGGAATGCTTTTCTTCCGCTTACGTTTACCCGACCAGTGGGTGAGCTTCGCATGGGTATGATGACTATGCGTGAAAGGTATGAACGCATTTTTGGTGTTCAGGTTTTTCACGAAGCCCGTCCTCAACTTCGCGAACTTTTTCCTACAGCTCCTGAAGGCGAATGTTTGCACATCAATGCACGATTGATTCCCACGACGGCTGTGACCAATGCCATTCGCAATCTTTCGAGCAATGAAGCACTGCGATCCGGCGAAACATTATTGGCCCACCGTTCTCTTAAATTTTCAGACATCGAAAAGGAAATAGAGTTTGATGGACAGGCGAGATTGATGGACAAGATTACCGATATGTTCTCTCTGAATGCCGAGGCTATGAAATTCGATTTTACCTTGATGCCAAAGGAAACAGGAGGTGAACTTCACCCTTCCAATATGGTGATAGGTGATCCTTCTTTGGTGTATATCGCTCCAGGAGCCAAAGCTTACGCTTCTTCATTCAACACCACCGAAGGACCAATTTACATTGATCGCGATGCGGAAGTCATGGAGGGTTCGCACATCAGAGGTCCGTTTTATCTTGGTCAACATGGCACATTGAAAATGGCTACCAAAGTTTATGGTGCCACCACCATTGGTCCATACTGCAAAGTAGGCGGCGAAATTTCCAATTGTGTCATTCTGGGTTATTCCAACAAAGCACATGATGGCTTTATTGGAAACTCTATCATTGGTGAATGGTGCAATCTGGGCGCGGATACCAATACCTCAAATCTCAAAAACAATTATTCACAAGTGAGGCATTGGAGCTATGCTCAGAATGCATTCACTGACACAGGACTGACATTTTGTGGGCTTATCATGGGTGATCACAGCAAGTGTGGCATCAATACCATGTTCAATACAGGCACCGTTGCTGGCGTCTGTGCTAATATTTATGGTGGGGATTTCCCGCCTAAGCATATTCCTTCTTTCAGTTGGGGTGGTAGCGAAGGTTTTGATGAATATGACTTCAGTAAGGCTATTGATACCATTCGAAAAGTGATGGCCCGTAGAGAACTGCAACTGACTCCGGAAATGATCAATCTCCTCCGGGAAATACACACTTCGACAGCCTCACATCGGGAAAATCAGCCACAAAGTCAGGAATAATCCGCTGGCACCATGATTGGCAGTGCGTACGGTCCAAAAATGAAAAATGACAATGAATAAAGACGATATATATCAGCAATACCTGGGGGAGGATGAATTGCCGGATCATGAATTCATCCCCCTGATTTCAGCGGAAGATGAAGAGCAGATGGACAAAGAGCATACGCCCGAAGTATTGCCACTTTTACCTTTAAGAAACACGGTGTTATTCCCGGGTGTAGTTATTCCGATCACAGTAGGTCGCGATAAAAGCATTCGTTTGGTGCAAGAAGCCAATAAAGGAAATAAGATTATTGGTGTTGTTTCCCAAAAGAATGCCGAGATTGAAGAACCACTATTTAGTGACCTGAATAGAATAGGTACTCAAGCCACCATCATGCGCATGTTCAAAATGCCTGATGGTAGCACAACGGTGATCCTTCAAGGGAAAAAGCGTATCGAAATCACGGGTATGGTTGAAACGGAGCCTTATTTCAAGGCCCAGGTGGTAGACTATCCGGAAATCAACCGCAATGACGCACGAAAGGAACAGAGAGCGTTGTTTGAATCGCTCAAGGAAACCTCACTAAAAATTATTCAACTCACCCCGGAAATTCCGAGTGAAGCAAGCGCCGCAGTCAAGAATATCAACGGCCTGAGTTTTCTCACCAATTTTATTTCTTCCAACATGAAAATCACCACGGCAGAAAAGCAGCAATTGCTTGAAGTGGCCGACTTGGAAGAACGTGCGAGCAAAGCGCTTGAATTGTTGAATAAGGAACTCCAGATGCTGGAGATGAAGAATGAAATTCATAAAAAAGTTCACACTGATATTTCCAAACAACAACGTGAATATTTCCTTCATCAGCAGATGAAACAAATTCAGGATGAGCTTGGCGCAAATCCGATGAAGGAAGAAATTGAAGAGAAGAAGAAACGTGCCCAGACCAAACAATGGCCTGAATACGTTGCCAAAGCTTTCATGAAAGAAATCGGGAAGCTGGAAAGAATGAATCCTCAAGCCGGCGAGTACAGTGTTCAGGCAAACTACGTGGATACGCTGCTCGACTTGCCTTGGAATGATTACAGCGATGATAATTTCGATTTAAAGCATGCACGCGAAGTACTGGACCGAGATCATTTTGGCCTCGAAAAAGTGAAGGAACGCATCATCGAGCATTTAGCAGTATTGAAAATAAAAGGCGATATGAAAGCTCCGATCATTTGCCTTTATGGTCCTCCAGGTGTTGGTAAAACTTCACTGGGTAAATCCATCGCTGAAGCATTGGGAAGAAAATATGTGAGGATGGCATTGGGTGGTCTTCACGATGAAGCCGAAATCCGTGGTCACCGCAAAACATACATCGGCGCTATGCCAGGACGCATCTTGCAGTCGCTGAAAAAGGCCGGTACATCCAATCCGCTTTTTGTGTTGGATGAAATTGATAAAGTTGGTCAAGGTGTTCATGGAGATCCTTCCAGCGCGTTGCTCGAAGTGCTCGATCCGGAACAAAACCATGCATTTTACGACAACTATGTAGAATTGGACTATGACCTGTCGAAGGTGATGTTCATTGCAACCAGCAACTCGCTCAGCACGATTCAGCCTGCATTGCGCGATCGTCTTGAAATCATTGAAGTGACTGGTTATACCGTTGAAGAGAAAACCGAAATTGCCAAACGACATCTCGTGCCGAAGCAACTGCGCGAAAACGGCATCACCGAGTCTCAGATCAAAATCAACGATCAAATCATCACCAAATTGGTAGAAGAATACACCAATGAAAGTGGGGTGAGAACATTGGAGAAGCGCATTGGCAAGCTCGTTCGCAACAGGGCAAAACAAATTGCACTGGAAGAAAAATTCCAGGTCGAACTCACCGAAGAAGAAGTACTGAAGGTCTTAGGCCCATCTTATGAAAAGGATAAATATGCCGATAATGATACTGCGGGTGTAGTCACTGGATTGGCATGGACTCCGACTGGAGGTGACATTCTGTTCATCGAAACCTCGTTGACCAAAGGAAGTGGCAAACTCACATTGACCGGAAATCTCGGGGATGTGATGAAAGAAAGCGCAGTGATTGCCTTGGAATATTTAAAGGCGCACAGCGAAATGCTCAGCATCGAACAGGAAATTTTTGACAAGTGGAACGTCCATATTCACGTTCCTCAAGGAGCTGTTCCAAAAGATGGACCATCAGCGGGTATCACCTTGCTCACAGCACTGGCTTCCGCATTTACGCAACGCAAAGTGAAGAAATACCTTGCCATGACAGGTGAAATCACTTTACGTGGCAAAGTGCTTCCTGTGGGTGGTATCAAAGAAAAAATTCTGGCTGCTAAACGAGCAGGAATCAAAGAAATAGTTTTGTCTGAGCGCAATAGAAAGGACGTTGAAGAAATCAATGAACGCTACCTCAAAGGATTGAAATTCCACTACGTCACCGAAATGTATGAAGTCGTGGAAAAGGCCCTTTTGAAAGAAAAGGTGGTGAATGCACTGCGTGTTGCTTAACTATCCTCGGAATCGGGATTTTTATCAGATATTCCTGTCAACAACCGAAAATAAATACTTCGGAACTGTTTTCTTTGTGAAATAAATAAAGACCTATGCCGTTGTGGCGCGGACCTTATGCTGCATAATTTGACGCTTCGATATCTGATTCTTGCTTTCGCACTTACGTTCACTGGTTTGGCCTGCGCTCAAACCGGTGGCCTCACCTCTTTCAATTTTTTGAAAATCCCCGGTAGTGCGCGTGTTGCAGCAATGGGTGGAAGTTACTTTGCGATGAAGGATGGCGACATCCATTTGGCGCAATTCAATCCATCTCTTTTAGATAGCAATATGCACAACAAATTGGGATTGAGTTATGTCGACTATTTCGCAGGCATCAATATGGGGTGTGCGTCATTTGCCAGAACCATTCAGCCAAAATTCACCGTTGGTGCCACCATGCAATTTAGCAGTTATGGCAAACAAACTGAGTTGGACGCCCTTGGTTTTGAAATGGGTAGTTTCACAGCTGCGGATTACAATCTGATCCTTGGCGCCGGTTATCAATATGATAGTTTGTGGAGCATAGGTGTGAATCTCAAGAATATCTACTCAGCACTTGCTAACTATAATTCATACGCAGTAGCACTCGATGGCGCTGTAACCTATAATAAGCCATCCAAAAACTTTTCTGCATCCATGATCATCAGCAATGTAGGTTATCAACTCAAGACATATACAGAAAGTAATAGAGAGAAGCTTCCATTCGAAATGATGATCGGATTGACGAAACGTCCGGCACATGCACCGTTCCGATTGTCGTTGGTATACTCCAATATGCAGCATTGGAACCTCACTTATACGAATCCCAATGAACCCGTGGTGACCGACCCCGTAACTGGAGAAGTGATTGAAGTCAAGAAATGGGAATTCGGAGACCAACTTATGCGACATATGATCGTTGGATCCGAATTCATCTTGTCTCCAAATGCGCACATCCGATTGGCATACAATTATCGTCGCAGACAAGAATTGAAAGTGTCAGAAAAGCCTGGTATGGCTGGGTTTTCTTTCGGATTTGGGTTCAAGGTATCGAAGTTCCACCTCAGTTATGGCCGTGCCATCTATCACCTCGCCGGACCAAGTAATCACTTTTCCGTGACTACGTCGTTTCAAGAATGGATGCCGGATGGCAAATCCAATTGAAAAAAGATGCATCATTGACATCTCTTATTCTCACTGAAGACTTCAGGTGAATATTTTTGCACCCATGATTTTACCAGTAGTTGCATACGGCGATCCTTTGCTGAAGAAAAAGGCCAAAGACATTGATGAAAACTATCCCGGCCTTCAAAAATTAATTGCCGATATGTTCGAAACCATGTACAATGCCAACGGTGTCGGTCTTGCGGCACCTCAAATTGGTAAGAGCATTCGCTTATTTGTTGTTGATGCCACTCCGGTTGCGGAAGGCGAGGACGGTGATCCGACTTGCGTTGACTTCAAACGTGTTTTTATCAATCCGGTCATCTTCGAAGAAGAAGGTGAGGAGTGGAGCTATGAAGAAGGATGTTTGTCCATTCCCCATATCCGTGAAGAAGTGAAACGTAAGCCTCAATTGAAGATTGAGTATTACGATGAAAATTGGGATTTGTACGAAGAAGAACTGGATGGCTTCGCAGCGCGCGTCGTGCAACACGAATACGATCACATTGAAGGTGTTCTGTTTTTAGATCATATTAGTCCATTTCGCAGAACACTGCTCAAAGGAAAACTGGCAGATATTTCCAAAGGCAATATCGATGTGAATTACCGAATGAAATTTTACAAAAAATGAAGAACGTTTTGCCTTTTTTCATTTGCCTTTTTGCGTGCATGTTGCTCTTAGCATCTTGTGGCAATCAGAGCGAAACACCTCAGGATGCGGAAGATCATTCCATGCCTCAAATGACCGGTGACGCATCCAACGTGGATCCGCTCATGATCGAAATACGCGATATGGAAGCAAAGGCCAAACGTGATTCGGTCATGGATAGAAGTGTTGGCCTCCGACTGTTGAAGGCTTATCAGGATTATTACAATAAACATACAACGGATTCATTGGGTCTGGCTTGTCTCTTTGAAGCCGGACGCGTGGCTGATGCTTTAGGTAAATATCAAAAGGCCATCGATCTCCTCATCAACTATCATGACGCCATTGCCAATAAGGAGCGCAAAGCAGAAGCAGCTTATTTGGTGGCATTCATTTATGATGCTCATATACATGATGCAAAAAAAGCCACTGAGCAATACAACAAAGTCATTGAACTTTATCCTGGCACACTGTGGGCTGATCAAGCTACCCATGCTCTTTCACTCGTTGGAAAAAGTGATGAGGAATTGATCAACATGTTGGAGGAAAAAAACAAAAAGTCATCCTGATTTTTTCTTCAAATTGAAAAGTTTGACATGGAGAATTCATGTTGAATGATGTACGGTTGTAAATTCGTAAGCAGTCATTCCTATTGTTCATCTTATGAATTGAAATCATGAACCGCTTGAGAACCCTGAAATACCTCACGGCTTTTGTTTTGCCGGCCCTCGTTCTTTTCAGTCTGAATAACTCTGGTTGGTTAGCTTATTCGGCACTATTGTTTGCTTTTGTTTTGTTACCCTTGTTGGAGTTTGTGGTGGGCAAAGATACATCGAATCTGAACGCTTTACAGCGCGAAATAGCCTCTCAGGACCCCTTGTATGATTTCATCATTTACCTCGCACTCCCTGCACAATTGTTTTGTTTATGGCGATTTCTGGACCTCTTCAGCAATGGTTGGCCCGATGCATGGACGGCAGGAGGTTGGATCACTGCGATGGGACTGATGTGTGGCGTATTCGGAATCAATATTGCTCACGAACTCGGTCATCGCAATAAGGGTTACGAAAAACTCATGGCGAAGGCATTATTGTCAACGTCGCTTTACATGCATTTTTACATTGAGCACAACCGCGGACATCATCGCAATGTTGGCACACCTGAAGACCCAGCTTCTGCCCGCAAAGGTGAGATGATCTATGCTTTTTATTTCAGATCAGTGTTGGGTAGCTTGTTATCGGCTTGGGCCATTGTGAAAAAGGAAAGACAAAGAAAGAAAAGGGCAGTTTGGTCAATTTCCAATGAGTTTATCCAATACATGTTGATTCAATTGTTGCTTTGTGTTGTGATTGGATGGATATGGGGAATTGGTGCATGGTGTGCTTTCACACTGGCTGCTATCATGGGTATTCTCTTACTTGAGTCAGTGAACTACATTGAGCATTACGGACTTTACCGAAAAAAAGTCAGCGAATTCAGGTATGAGGATGTTGAGCCCGTGCACTCATGGAATTCGGATTTCGTTTTAGGCAGACTGGTCTTGTTTGAATTGACGCGACATAGCGATCACCACTGGGATCCATCGAAACATTATCAAACACTTGATTCCATGGATCACGCGTCGAATTTGCCCGCAGGCTATCCCGCCATGATTGTTTGCGCTCTATTCCCGCCTGCTTGGTTTGCCATCATGAATGGTAGATTGAATCCAGATCCGCAGAATCCAACTTCTTTGTGACCTAATTCACGTTCTAGGTCAGAGCGCTTGTTATCTTCGCGACCCGATGCAACCTGCACCAGCACCCAAAAAGGAAGTACACATCATCAATACACTCAGAGCCGTTGCTGCTCTGATGGTCTGTTTTTATCATTTTTCTTGGCATAGCGATCCTACTGGTTGGTTTTTTCCCGAAGAAAATCCGGTGAGGTACTTTGGATATCAAGGTCAGGTTGGGGTTTATGTCTTTTTTGTCATATCTGGTTTTGTCATTCCATACGCACTTTTCCAGGGACATTATTCTATCCGCAATTTTTTCCGGTTTGTCGCCAAACGACTTGCTCGATTGCATCCGCCTTTTGTGGCGTCCATGCTGTTGTTTGCCGTGCTGGCCATTGGTTATGCTATCAAAGAACAGGAGATGATTGAGCCGGATTGGTTCCGCATCATCAACAATTTTTTTCTGACTGCAAAATTTGTAGATGTGCCTTGGTATGAAGATGTATACTGGACGCTGGCTATTGAATTTCAATATTACGTGTTGATCGCATTGATATATCCTTTGCTGGTCCACAAGAATCAAAATTGGACTTATATCACACTCATACTTTTTGTGTTGTCATCACAAATCTTCGATCACGATAGAAAACACATCATCTTCTTCCATGCGCCTGTTTTCACGGCGGGTATAGCCCTGTTTTTACATCGTGTCAAAAAGCTAAATGACCTCCAGTTTATCGCACTTTTGGGATGGTGTATGATTGAAACGCGCTATGAGATCGGACCGGAAGTCGCAGTGGCTCTTTCATTGACTGCAGCTTCTGTGGTTATGCTCGATTGGCGCAACAAGGTCACAGATTTCTTAGGGAATATTTCATATTCCTTGTACCTCATTCACGGGTTCGTTGGCTGTCAGTTTTTATACTTCACAGCCAGATATACCCACACCGTCTTGGAGAAGATTGGTTTGTTACTTGCTGCATTTGCTTTGTCCATTGGTGCCTCCTGGTTATTTTACAGGGCCTTCGAAATACCATCTGTTAAATGGTCCAAGAAGATCAAGTATAAATAGCGGAAGCTGCAACCGATGTGCTTTTTTTGCGTTTTAACGACAACAACTAAAAACATGAAAATTTTTCTGACCTTCTTGGGTCTCTACGGTGCTTTGTGCACCAGCGCTCAATTCACCAACGTTACATCGAACTATGGCTTTTTTCTCTCCGGATCTAGTCCACAGAGTGGTAATGGAGTGAGTTTTTACGATTATGATAAAGATGGTTGGGATGACCTCACACTCGGTCAAACAAATAGTGATATCCTCGTCTATCACAACGACAATGGCGATTATAACATATCACTCACATTCCCAAATACAGGAGATGTAAAACAGCTCATCTGGATCGATTACGATAATGATGGAGATGCCGACTTCTTTTACACCATTTCCAATCAGAGTGCAAAACTCTTTCGAAATGATGGTGCACTCACATTCACCGATGTCACTGCGAATCTGAATTTGCCAATCACCAACGCAAAAAGTTTCGGTGCCGCATGGGGTGATTATGACTTGGATGGGTATTCGGATGTATACATCGCGAATTACAGTTCCGTTCCCAATTCATACACCAACTGGCTGCTGCACAACAATGGCGACGGCACATTTACAAATGTCACCACAGAAATGGGCGTAGGTGATGGATTCAAACCTTCTTATCAGTGTACATGGAATGATGTCAATCTAGATGGTTTGTTGGATATTTATGTGGTCAACGATTTTTCGTATGTGAATCAATTGTATATCAACAACGGGACAACCTTCGATCAAGCTGGTGATGCATACAATCTGGACCTGGAAATGGAAGGCATGAGTATCAGTTGGACTGACCTCGATCACGATATGGATTGGGATGTGTTTATTTCCGATAATCAACCGGGCAATAAACTTATGCTCAATGAAGGTGGTGTATTCACCGATATCGCTGCATCTGCAGGTGTTCAAGTTTTTAGCACGTGTTGGGGATCAATCTGGATGGATTACGATCATGATACCCATGATGATCTGCACATTGCAACAAGTTTGCTCAGTGTGAACGGAAATCAGAATTATCTTTTTCGAAACAATGGCGACCTTACTTTCTCCGATGAATCCATGGTCGGTGATGCACAAATCGCTTTTTCTTCCGCCAAAGGTGATAAGAACAACGACGGTTATTGGGATTTCATCGTGATGAAACAATATCCAGCCACTGTGGCATTGTATCAAAACGATGGTGGTTCAAACCACTGGATCAAAGTCGGTTTAACAGGAACGGTGAGCAATAGAGATGGAATTGGGGCTGTGATCAAACACTATATGGGGGATCAGCAGCATATGACCGGTACGTTCTGTGGTGAAGGTTTTATGGAACAGGATTCACAGTATGAAATCCTGAGTCTTGGTGAAAACACAATCGTCGATTCACTCACCGTGACATGGCCAAGTGGTTGGGTCGACAAATATTTCAATCTAGCGGCAGATCAATTTTACAGTTTTACCGAAGGCGAAACTTATGCACCGGTCATCACGAATTTGAGCAATCAAATGTTGTGTCCAACGGGTGGTGAAATCGAATTGCAAGCTGAAAACGCGGAATCATGGCTTTGGAATGATAGTTCTGAATCACAAAGCTTATTTGTGACTGAACCGGGTATATATTCTTGCATCATCAAGCATCCATCAGGTGTGAGTTTTGAAGCTGAATATGAAGTAACGGAATATCAGCCACTCACTGTAACTGCAGCCTTGACGGAACCAACATGTTTCGGTTTGTCCAATGGTTGCATATCACTCTCATTCGACGGCCAAGTCAATTCGGTGAATTGGCTGGAAGGAGGTACTGGTCAAGAAATTTGCGACCTGATGGCTGGATCATACAATGCAACCATCACCGATGAACACGGTTGTCAGCAATCATATTTTGTAGAGTTGATCCAACCTGAAGAACTTATTGCCAATGTGAATGCAGACTCTGTGTGTTATGGTGAAACTACTGCACCTGTCTTAAATGTATTCGGAGGTACAGTGCCTTACTTGTTGGATTGGAACGGTGATGATCCATTGGCCATTCAAGAAGGTGCACATACGGTAAGTATTACTGATGATCGTTCATGCATCGTTACCTTGAATTATGAAGTGGCATCCTATCCTGTAGTTTCGTTTAGCTATTTGAATGACACTGTTTGTTATAATGGAGTCGTTGCGCTTGATTATGAAATTGACGCACATGGATACACTTATGAGGTTGATTGGAATGAAGAAAATCCAGAAGCGTTAACAGCCGGTGATCACATTTTTGAGATCATCGATGAAAATCAATGTTCTCTTTTGGTAGATGTTCATCTTGACGCCAGTCCAGAGATGATTTTGAATACCGTCATTCAGGATGCTGAAGGTGGTGATAACGGTTCCGCAGAAGTGATTATCAGCGGTGGCATAAGTCCTTATGTAGTGTCATGGGATACGGGAAGCAGTGATAATCCTCTTGAGAATATTGGCTCAGGCATATACGTAGCAACAGTAACCGATATCGCAGGTTGTACAGCCGAAATCTCAGCCAACGTTATCGATATCCACGTAAATGAACAGCAGGAAATGATCTCTTTTTATCCTAATCCAGTTGTCGACTTCGTAAATATCAAATTAGTGCATGGAACAAGTTGGACCATTTATAATGCATCAGGTCAAGTGATGAAATCAGGTCAATGTAATTCGACTCAATGCATCATCAATATGTTTGAATTCCCGTCTGGAGTTTATCATTTGAAAACGAATACAAGCAATGTGACATTCATCAAATTGTAAAAAAAACCTGCTATAGATATTCAAAACCCGCCGCTGGCGGGTTTTCTTTTTTGGAGTTGTGGCATCATCCAGAAGACTTCCATTGAAAGATGGTCATCTTCGACACTTTTGGATGCTATCCTTAGAATGATAAAGAACCTTCTTTTTAAACCCAATTTTAATGTTTGATATTGAGGTAAGTTGAATCTTTGATGTGATCATCACATCGCTCTCTGTCTGTTGTTCGACATGAGGATTTATGGTGTTCGCCTTAACTATTCATGTAATGTCTTTATCTTGTCGAAAGCCTCGGTGGTTTTTACCTACGTGCTTTAGAAGACTATGGCTTCTGATGATGGGATTGATAGCTTCTCTTGCGAATTCTGCGCAATTCACCTACTTGCAAGATGTCAATCTATACGCAGGCACTACCGAAGGCGAATATGGAAATGGCATCAGTCTTTACGACATCAATCATGATGGATTTGATGACATAACGATCTGCACCAAGGACCAGGGTGTATTGATTTATATGAACGATAGCCTGAGTTTTGAAGAAAACAATGTGATTCCTTTCGTGCCTGGAGATCTGAAACATCCAGTTTGGGTAGACTATGACAATGACAACGATCCTGATTTTTGTGTGACATCACTGAACGGCGTATTTCTTTTTAGAAATGATGGTGGTGTGTTCACTGATATTTCTGATAGTCTGCATCTGCCTTCTGCCAATAGTGTGACGTATGGCACGGCTTGGGCAGACTATGACGGTGATGGATGGCTTGATGTTTACATTGCCAATTATGAATATTTTTTCCCTGATTCAAATACAAATTGGTTGCTGAGAAACAAGGGCCAAGGCGGATTCGAAGATGTCACTGATCAATGTGCATGTGATAACGGACAAGCTGCGTCTTTCCAACCGGTGTGGTTAGATGCTGATGATGACCTCAAGCAAGATTTATTCATCATCAATGACAAATTTCATGGCAATGGATATTATCACAATGAAGGAAATACATTTTCTGATGCAAGTGTTGAGAGTGGATTTTTCTTTGAGATGGAATCCATGTCTAATTCCTGGACTGATATCGATCACAACCTTTTGCCGGATGTGTATATCTCCAACACCACAGCTGGTAATGTATTGCTGCGAATGACGGAAAATGGATTCGTCAATACCGCTCCTGAAAATGGTTTAGAGATCAATAGTGTTTGCTGGAATGCCATGTGGCTGGATTATGATCACAACGGTTGGGAAGATTTACATGTGGCAACCAATTCTATTGGCATCAATCAAAATATCAATCCACTATTTCGTCATGTTAATGATGAGTTTTATCCGATCACCATTCAGGGTGATAATCGAAGTGTGTTGTGCACAGCGAAAGGTGACTTGAACAATGATGGCTATTGGGATTACGTTGAAATCACACAGTTTCCACTTTCAGGTCGAATTTTCCTCAACAATGGGGGAAATCATCACTGGATAAAATGTGGATTTCAGGGTACTGCTTCCAATCATGATGGAGTAGGCGCTGTCATACATTATTTTATCGACGAGGAAGAAAAATTGAGATATACATTTTGTGGTGAGGGTTTTCTGAGTCAGGACTCTCAAGTTGAAATTCTCAGTCTGGGGCCTTCAGCATCTTTGGATTCGATGTATGTAAAGTGGCCAAGTGGTTGGATCGACAGATATTACAATATACCTGCTGATTCATATATGCTTTTGACAGAAGGTGAAACATTTTGGTATGAAAGCATGAATGATCATTTTTTGGCATCATGTGAAAATGATACAGTAGATGTTTACGTGAATAGCAGCCATGATGTCATTTGGTTTGATGGAATAAATGCCGATACCAGAAGTTTTAGCCATGCTGGAGTTTATACTTATGAGGTTTTCAATGAACTTGGTTTTTCTTTCACAGACAGTGTGAGCATCGAATTATTGGATGTGCCAGATTTGACATATCATACTGAAAATGCATCTTGTTTTGGAAGTCACGATGGTTCAATCATTTTGGATAATCCGGAAGCTGAATCTTTCATCCAATGGAATCCAGATACATTGAACATCATGTCGCTTCATGCGGGATGGTATGACTTTACTTGGATGGATGAATATGGTTGTGAACATGCGGATACGTTTATGATAGATCAACCTGCATTGATAGAGATAAAAACTTTTACAGAAGAAGTTTGTGAAGGAATGTTGTCTCCAGTGATCTGGGAAATTGATGGCGGTGTAGCTCCTTATCATCTAATGGATGGCGATGTTCTGCCTGATTCACTTTATCCTGGCGAATACGACCTGATGATCATGGATGCTAACACTTGTGTAGTTCAATATGAATTGTTTATTGATCAAGCAGAAAGTCCATGGGTTGAAATCGTGAATGAATCCATCAATGATGTGGAATTTTTGATTGCCTCTGTGAGCGGTGGAACATCACCTTTTCAATACATATGGAACAATGGCGAAATCGAAGACACGATACTTTGCGCCAATTCAGGATGGTTTGAAGTTCAAGTGATGGATGCCAATGGTTGTCTTGGTTCTGATGCGCTGGAAATGGTGAGTCAAGTTTCAGAACTCACTAAATGTTTCAACGTGTTTCCGAATCCATGTCGAGATCATTTGTTCGTTTTCCCATTTGTAGGTGATTTCGAATTGTATGATATGCAAGGCAAATTGTTGAGGTGTGATAAACTTATGTCTACTGGTAGAATTGATGTGAGTGATCTGCCTGTAGGAAATTATTGCCTGAGATTAAACCCAAATCATGTAGTCGGGATCGTGATGAAGCGCTGAAAGCCAAAAAGGACGGGCGCTTCCCGATTGCATCGGGACAGGCTCACAAGATTTTTATTTGAAGCCTATCATGCATTCTGTGAAAATAATCATCGAGGAAAGCTTGCTGCATGAGGTTACGACATGGTGTGATCATCATCGAAGTCTTGCATGGCAGTGATAGCTTTCGATGGCATGATCCGGGTTATTTCGTTGTTGTCAAACGATCCAAGTTTTAATTAAACATAAATGATGTTCTAATGGTGCTTTAATTCTGCAAGTGCTAATTCTCACGTAATTAGATTCACCTTAACGATGTGGTGTATACCACCACCATATGAACTGGTCTTACTGTATTTGTCCCTTCGCGTGATCTCAGAGGATGTTGAAATGATGCACCATGATGTATTTCATCTTTGGTTCATGCAATAGGGCACGTGAGTCCGACCACCTTAACTATGCTTAGCTCAGATGTTGTTACACTCTGTACAGCCATTTCTTTGCCCATTGGGTTGCTTGTTTTTGAACATTCAAAAGCACGGTAAACCAATTCTTCCATGGATGGCATTGGTTTATTTCTTTTCTGGTTTTTTCTTTTCGCCAAAGTTGAATGCTCAATTTACACTGATGGAGTCCAATGCAACATTTAATAACATCACTGGTTTGAATTATGCATGCGGTCTAAGTTGTTACGATTTTAATCATGATGGTTGGGATGATATCACATTCGCTACCCACACAGATGGTGTGCGCACATTCCAAAATAATCAAGGTGTGTTCGAAGAGTTATACCTGTTCAATGGATTCTATGGTCAGATACGTGGTATCACTTGGGTAGATTTTGACCATGATGGCGATGCTGATTTTTTCGCTGCCAGGTATATGGATAGTATGATTATCATGCGCAATGACGGCGATTTAAACTTCACAGATATTTCTGCATCTACAACGAATCCTTCAACACAAGCCAATTGCCATGGTGTGAGTTGGGGCGACTATGATCTTGATGGTTTACCAGATGCGTACGTATCGAATTATCAGGTCGCTGGAAATATTCGAAGTTGGCTGATGCACAATCTCGGAAATGGGCAATTCGAAAATGTGGCAAATGCATTGGGTGTATCCAATGGTGTGAAACCAGCCTTTCAAAGTTCATGGATGGACTATGATTTGGATGGTGATTCTGATCTAATGGTCATCAATGATCGATATGCCGGTAATTCATTTTATCGGAATAATGGCGATGGAAGTTTTACCAATGTCGGCGATGAAACAGGCTTGAACATCGAACTCGATGGGATGGGTATTTCTTGGACGGATCTGGACCATGATCTGGATTATGATCTCTATATTTCGAATACAGATTCCGGAAGTGTGTTATTGATGAATGAGGATGGTGTGTTTCATGACCAAGCAGAAAACAGCAACTTGAAATTTCCTGGTGCTACCTTAATATGGCGTCGAGTGGTTGGACTATGACAACAATACTTGGGATGATTTTTATGGAGCTACTAATACACCTTTCGATGGTGGTCAAAATTATTTTTGTATGAACAACGGCGACAGCTTTTTTGACTGTTCTAATTCACCAGACTTCGAATTAGATGATAGTGAAAGTTATGTTACTGCGACTGGCGATTTTAATCAAGATGGATTTACAGATTTGGTAGTTTTAAATATCCTTCCTCAGAAAGTTGCAGTTTGGATGAACAATGCTGTGGGTGGTAATTGGATAAAAATAAAACTTCAAGGTACCATAAGTAATACGGATGCCATTGGCACACAAATTCACATTTATGCTGGTGGTGAGGAATACATGTCGTACACCCAATCTGGTGAAAGTTTCTTGGGGCAGGATTCGCAGTATGAAATTATTGGTGTGGATGATGCTGATGTGATTGATTCAGTTGTCGTGCATTGGCCAAGTGGCTGGACGGATAAAATTTTCGCCTTAGATGTGAATGCTTCTGTCGAAATCGTTGAAGGTGTTACATACACCGATAATTTGGAGTTATATGAATTTACGGTATGCCAGAATGATTCACTTTATTTAGTGAATCCTCAAAACCTGGATGGCTATTGGTATGATGGTTCTTTTTCTGACTCTTTACTTGTTACTGAACCAGGAGAATACCAACAAATTGTTCCTACTGAAATGGGTTTTGATCATCATGTCCATTTTAACATAACTTATTTTGTAGCTCCTGAAATTGATGTCAATGTCATGAATGTTTCTTGTTTTGGAGCATCGGACGGAATCGCTTCCATTGAGCTTCAGCCTGAACAAGTGCATGCGATTTCTTGGACTTCGGACAGTGTAATGATGTCAGCAGATCATCTTGCTCCTGGAAACTATCATGTAGAAGTCGAATTCATCAATACTTGCTCTACATCATTTGATTTTGTTATTGAAGAACCTCAACCGATTTCAATGAATCATGTATCGGATACAGTATGTGTTGGTGCAACTTGTGAAGTGAATATTGTTGCAACTGGTGGCCATGGATTGTATGCATTTTCCTGGCTGGATGGTGATCCTACAGCATTGGGCGTCGGTGTTCATCATGTGTTGATTCATGATCAAATGGGTTGTGCTCTCATGGACAGTATTACGATCTACGAATTTCCATCTGCAGAATTGGAATGGGACATTCCAATTGCTTGTTATGGTGAAAGTGTCGCCATTGAATACAATGTGCTGAATGAAGTCGATGTGATCTTTGTCGATTATCAGGATATCAATCCTCTTTCAGTCAACGCCGGAAATCATGATGTCATCGTATTGAATGAGTACGGATGTTCGCAACTTGAAGTAGTAAGTGTTTATGAAAATGACTTGATTGAATCTAATGCATCCATTGTTTGCCCTGATCAAAACAATTTGGGAAGCATTGAAGTGACGGTATGGGGTGGATCGCCGCCTTATGCCATCCATTGGCAAGATGGTCAGGAAGCATTTCATATCTATGAGGTAGAACCTGGATCCTACTCCTACACCATTACTGATAGTGCAGGTTGTGTTCATAATGGAGATGTTCAAGTCGTACTGGAAAATGTAGGTGAAATTTCTAATGACCTGCTGATGTATCCTAATCCTACGAATGGCGTGCTCAAGGTAAAAGTTGAATCTTTCGAAACCATCAACCTCATCAACACATCCGGCAAAGTGCTTTTCAGCAAAGTACTGAATCCGGGATACAATGAAATAGATCTAACAGGACTTCCCAACGGTAGTTACTTTTTGAAGTCTGCAAATCATGTAGGTCACATCGTGTTAGAGGACGTTCACTAATGGTCGGAAATGTTCATTTGCGAAAGTGCACGTTCAGTGTATTTTCGCAAAAAAAAATTAACCATGCGCTTTCGTCCAGGAGTCATTACAGGTGATGAAGTCACCGAAGTGTTTAATCACGCATTAGAAAATAACTACGCATTACCGGCTGTCAATGTCATCGGCACCAATAGTGTAAATGCCGTTTTGGAAACTGCCCGTGAAGTGAACTCACCGGTGATCATCCAATTTAGCAATGGCGGTGGAGCATTTTTCGCAGGGAAAGGCCTCAAGAATGACGCTCAGCAAGCTTCTATCATCGGTTCAGTAAGTGGTGCGCATCACATCCATATGGTTGCCAAGGAATATGGTGTACCCGTTATCATCCATACAGATCATTGCGCTAAGAATATCATTGCATGGATGGATGGGATGTTAGAACATGGAGAAAGACATTTCGAAAAAACAGGTAAGTCTCTTTTCTCTTCTCATATGCTTGATTTGAGCGAAGAACCTATTCATGAAAATATTGAAATCTCCTGTAAATATTTTGAACGCATGAAGGCCATGGGTATTACCCTCGAAGTAGAGTTAGGTGTTACCGGTGGAGAAGAAGATGGTGTCGACAATAGTGGAGTAGATAGTTCGAAGTTGTATACGCAACCGGAAGACGTGGCATACACATATGAGCATATGATGAAGATTTCGAATCGGTTCACCATTGCTGCAGCTTTTGGTAATGTGCATGGGGTTTACAAACCAGGTAATGTGAAACTTCAGCCTGTCATCCTCAAGAACTCTCAGGATTATGTACAGAAAAAATTCAACACAGGAAACAAGCCGGTTCATTTTGTATTTCACGGTGGTAGCGGAAGCACACAGGAAGAAATCCGTGAGGCTATCAGTTATGGGGCAATCAAAATGAATATTGATACCGATATGCAATATGCATTCTTATCTGGAGTGCGCGATTATGTGCTTAACAAACAAGGTTATCTGATGTCGCAAATCGGAAATCCCGAAGGTGATGATAAGCCGAATAAAAAGTTCTATGACCCACGCGTTTGGTTGCGTGATGGTGAGAAAGCTTTTGTTGCCAGATTGAAACAAGCGTTTGAAGATTTGAATTGTGTGGGTAGAAACGCATAATCATGAATCCGATAAAAAATAAAAAGCAGACTTCGGTCTGCTTTTTTTTGTAAATTTTGTTCTTCTTCAAACGAACAAATTATTGTTTCTCCATCAAGATGTGAATTCCATCGGCTGTGATCATGTACATGCCATTTGACCAAGATGAAGTATCGATGATCGTTGTCCCAAAATGATGAAGTTGATCCAATAATTTTTGCCCCATCATATCAAAACACTCGATACGTGTTTCTTGCATCATGGTGATATAAATGGCATGTGTGAATGGATTGGGAAAGCAATCAATTTTGGAATCATGTTCATCCACATCATTCACCACAATGAATTCATTTACTGTTGTACAACCTGCATAATCGGTTATGGTGCAAGAATAATTCCCGGCAACTACTTGATGCGTTGAACCCGTCGTGCCGTCATTCCAAATGATGTTGTAAGGTGCAACGCCTCCTGTAATTTCAAGTGTGATCAATCCTTGTTGATCTACTGATGGAGATATAATTTCCGTGTTTATCTCCATTTGAGCATAACTCACAACCTCAATTTCCTGAACATAGTTACATGAATGATGGTCTACATATTCGATGAAGTATTGACCTGCATAAACACTGTCAGGATTGAAATCAAAAGTATATGAAGTTATTTCTGGTGTTTCTACAATAGCTACTTGTGTGTATGAGTCAAAACAAACTGTATCTGTATGGTATTGCATCGATGTTGCTTCGAATGGATGTATTTGAAAGGTGGTGTCAAGCGAACAACCGTTCGAGTCAGTAATCAAGATCTGATAATTACCTGAAGTGACATTTTGTGGGTCAATATCATACCAGTTCATGATGTATGGAGCAGAACCTCCGTTGACGATGTATTGAAGAGAAGTGTATTCATCATCACAAATGCTATCATTCAAAATAGAAAATTGAATGGGCTCTGGTTCACTCACTTCAAAATTCATTTCGATAGAACAGCCATCTATCGAAGTGATCTGAGCAACGTAATGACCTGCCTGAAGATTTTCACGATGTGTTGTGTTATTGTCAGGTACATCATTCCAGTAAACGTTAGCAAAACTTTCGTTGTCATCCATGATGATAATTTGACCGTTATTTCCATCATAGCAATCCGGATGTTCTAACGAATAATTTGGTGTAAAAAAATCAGCTTGTATGACTTCAAAATGTTGTTCGAAATTCAAACCTGGAAAAAAGCTGACCATGACGTGATATGTTCCAGATGTATCTATGGAAATATTTTGCGTGACTTCACCTGTATTCCATAAATAAGCCTGACCGGAATTCGCTTGAAGCATAACCGTATCACCTGAACAAATGCTTACCACTTCCCATGATTGTGATGGCATCGCACTCATTCCTTCTTGAATGATCAATGAGGTATCCGATGGTATTCCGTAAAAAGTATCTATCCATCCAGAAGGCCAATACACTATAAGTGAATCAACCGTTACCGCATCACCAATACCTATGATGTGGTGTTGTGAATCCTGCGACAAATAACTATCACCACAAGTTACGGCACGCATCAACATTTCACCACTGATGTAACATTCAAGGATGCTTCCAATTCCTTGCTGATTGCTCACCATTCCTTCCAATGTGATTTGAATGTGGTGACCACCTTCAAATTGATTTTCCCATACCTGAAAGTGAGTCAATGAATCACGATTGCTGGATATCAAATCATACTTTCCATCTTGATTGAAATCTCCCTTTGAACATGAAAATCCTGGTAGATGATTTCCGAAAAA
The DNA here is from genome assembly GCA_019694805.1 of Flavobacteriales bacterium. GTDB lineage: Bacteria > Bacteroidota > Bacteroidia > Flavobacteriales_D > Sanyastnellaceae > JAIBBG01. Next base: position 28,166 of record JAIBBG010000016.1, read on the forward strand.
AATTTGATGGGTTGATTGAAGAACTCCATGATCATTTTGATAGTAATAGTTGGTGTCACCATTACATGTTTCATCGGCGATGATGTAAACATCTTCCCATGTGTCATTGTCGGAATCAATGAATGGACATGACCATGAGCTGCAAATGGCATCCAAATCAAATTGCGAAGCGACATCACTGAATTGTCCATCATCATTTCTCAAAAGAACATTGCCAAGATTGTTGGTTGTGATAAAATCGAAGTCACTATCATGATCATAATCACCTGCGGTTAATCCCATCAAATCACTTTCGATATTGAATCCAATTTGCGGCGCGACATCTATGAACGATCCATCCATTTGTTGTTCATACAATCTGATTCCACCAAAACGATCATTCACAACAATGAGATCTAAATCTCCGTCACGATCGTAATCGATCCACATGCATTGAAATGCGAAGCGAACGTCATTGCTTACTTGGAGTGTTCCACTTACTTCTTCAAAATAGGTATTTCCCAAATTATGAAACAACCAACTTGTGTTGCCCGGTGCAAGTTCATTGTTGGACAAATACAAATCAGGAAATGAATCATGATCATAATCTCCCCAACATGCGGAAGTACTGTATGGATATTCCGCGGGGCAGGGCAGGTGATCGCTGATATCTGTAAAATTGAAATCACCATCATTCATCATCAATACGGGTTTGTTTCCCATTCTGCTGACGAAAAAATCCAAGTCACCATCATTTTCGATATCGATCCAAAGCGGATGCATGAGCATGCCTTCTATGTTACTGAAGGTGGTTTTGTACTCGAATCCGTTGCCGGTGTTTTGCAAGACATGCACACCAACTTGATTGGAACAAAAAGTGAGATCATCCAATCCATCCTGATTGAAGTCGTAGAAACTCGTACCAGAACCGAAGTATGCACTTGAACTGGTAATAAGATCATGGGTAATGGTATCCCGATGCATAAACTGAGCTGAACCTTGCGAAGACAGAAGGAAATAAAACGTAAGCAAACTCCATATCATTTTTGAAATCGCGCATCGACGAAGGCATAAGTCAATCCACTCACTGAGTGGCCAATTCCCGATGGCTGTGAATACACGGATAGGTCGCAGTATATATGGAATGGTTGACAGCATCACAAGTATTGATCAACACGAATATAAGTTTTATTCCGGTTGCATTTACTCACGGCATATTGTCGGTGATTTAGCGGTCCTGAAGTGATTGAAGTCATGTTCTACCCTGGAAATCCTGGGTGATTTTCCTTTCATTTATCCACATTGCATTGTGAGATTCATATGAATAAAACTTAAAAAACACTTAGTATGAATTTAACGGCTTTCGACCTTCCTTTTACAAGATTAAACTGTCGATTTGAGGATTTTGGTCAGCTGTTTTTGACTTAAGACTTAAAAATGAAGTTTATTTTTTCATAAAGGTAATTTTGTTTCCTTGGTCAAAAAAGTAATAAATACCAGTTGATAATTGCGATAAATCAATGGAATTATGACCAATGTTCAATTGAACACATTGTACTCTTTTACCAAGGGTATTAAAAATTCCTACTTGTTGATTTGATTGTGAAATGTAATACACTATTCCATCAGATGGATTGGGGAAGCAGTTGTGTTTGATCGCTGTTATTTCTGATAGCGAAGTATTGATTGCTGTTATTTCAATATTCTGAGAACATCCTAATTGATCGCTTACCAAACAACTGTAACTTCCTGAAGATGTTATTGAAAGTGGATTATCATCTTCTGAGGTACTCCAAAAGAAGTTATAAGGAGGAGTGCCCCCTTCTACTTCCAATTGTATCAATCCTTGATTTTCATTATCAGGATTGGTCAGTTCAAATGACACTTCAATTGGAGGATTTTCTTCAATGATCAAAGTGTATTCTTGGTAGCAACCAGCTTCATCTGTTACTAAAACTGAGTAGTTACCTGCATACACATCACTCGGGTCTGTGTCTTGAAATTGTGATACAACTTCACCGAATCCTCCCAAAGAATAATATTCCAATGTTGTGCTTTCTCCAAAACAAGGAACATCGTATGCATAGTTGAAATGAATTTCGGGATAAAAGTCAATGACTAAAGTATCAATGACCAGGCATCCATTAGCATCTGTGATACTCAACGGATATTCTCCGGCAGTGTTCCAAATTTGTTCCGATTCCCAGGCTTCAATGATATATGGTGGTGCACCTCCATTTACGATGGGTACTATCGTCTCGCTGGTATTGATGCAGATATGATTTGTATCATTCATCAATTCAATCGGATCCGAGAAGGCTATTGTGATTGGATATGTGGATATGCATGTGTTTTCCCATTCAATAAGGAGTTGATAGGATCCGGAAGATAGATCATCTCGATTCAAGGTTGTCTGACCATCGGACCAAAGTGCGTTGGCAATAAATTCTTCTGTAACCATCACTTCGGCAACTCCATCTTCTGACAGATAGCATGTTGGTTGTTGAATTAGGATTGTGACTTCTGGTAAAATCACTTCCTCAATGAAAAAATCCATAGAATCAGGCAGTCCAAAAATATTGTCGAATTGTACATTTAAATATCCAATTTCGTCGGTTGTAATTGTACTACCAGTTTCTTCATTACTCCAAACGTGGTTGTTGCCTTCTGGTGCAAACAATGTGACTTCACCTCCGGGACACACTGCATAAAATTGTATTTCATGTTCGGTTGCAAAAGTCTCTCCTTCTGTAATGGTGTAGAGTTGATTTACCGGGAGATCATAAAATTTATCGGTCCAGCCTGATGGCCACTGTATGATTAACGAATCGACCGTTTCATCTTGTGCAGTGCCGATGATCAGGTATTGGGAATCTTGTGATAGATAATTGTCACCACTCGAAAAGGACCTTAGCAACATTTGATCATTGACATAACATTTAACCGTTGAACCTATACCATGTAAATTGCTGATCGTGCCATTGAGATCAAGCTTTATATAATTTCCTGTAGCAAATTTGTTTTGCCACAATTGCATGTCGATGGTTTGATACCCATTCGTGATTATGATGTCATACTTTCCATCTAGATTGTAATCTCCCTTGGAACATGAATACGCGGGCAAATCACCACCAATCATCGGATCGTTCAGATTGAGATGATAACCATCCGTATTGTCATAAAAATAATTGGAGTTATTCGAGCAGAGTGCATTGGATAACACATAAAGGTCTTCATAAGTGTCATTGGCTGCATCAATGAATAAACATCCCCATGATGTGCAGTACACATCAACACCATATTGGTTTGCTTTGTTAGAGTATTGTCCACTATCGTTGATCATCAAAATATTTCCTTGATTGTTGGTGATCATAAAATCGTAATCGCCATCATGTTCAAGGTCCGAAAATGACACTCCCATCAAGTCACCAAGTACATCAAACCCATTCAATGTTGCAATGTTGTTGAATCCGTTTACACCTTCATTGATATACATTTTTGATCCATCATTGTTATCATTGACTACAACAAGATCTTGGTCGTGATCATCATCTAAATCAATCCATATGGATTGAAATGCCATAGAGATTCCATTGTCACAATTCATCTGAGAAGCAACTTCAATAAATGTACCGTCACCATTGTTTTGAAATAGCCAACTGGTTGGACCTACTCCTTGGTTGTGGTAGTTGCACATGTATAAATCCAAAAAGGAATCGTTGTTAAAATCGCCCCATGAAGCACCGGTGGATGCTGGGAATAAATCAGGGCAGGGAAGATGATCGCTGATGTCAATGAAATTCATACTACCATCGTTCAAATAGAGAAGAGGTGTTTCATCATATCTGGAAACAAAAAAATCATTGTCTCCATCATTGTCTATGTCAACCCACGCAGGCTGCATCAATAAACCTGTCAGCCCAGTAAAAAACCAGTCTTGATCAAATCCTTCGCCATTATTTCGCCATGTGAAAACTCCGCTATTATTAGAACAAAATGTGAGATCATCTAATCCATCATTGTTGTAATCGAAGAAACTTGTCCCGCTACCGAAAACAGCCTCTGAAGGAACAAAATAATCTCCAAGGGCCTCATTCATTTTTTCAAATTGGGCGTTGGCATTTCCCTGCAAAAAACAGCAAATAAGAAACAATCGACCAAGTGACATTCTGATCATAGGCAGAGCATGAGGAGGCCGTTTGTAGCTGTTTTGAAAAGTTACCAAATCACCTTATACGGGCAGAAAATTCCCGCAATGGAAATGATGACAATTGCTTCAAACGGCTAAGAATCCGACCTGAAGTTAGTTAAGTATTAAGGTATGGTCAACGTTTGGGCTTACCCACCATTGACTTGTATCAAATGTATTGAAAAATTTTGTAATATCTATTTTTTTATGATAAATGATATCGAAGTTGACATAACACAAAATCTGACACAAACTCAACTTTGAGAATTTCAATTCGAAATATTGCGTCTAGACGGATGTGTTACTTTGAAGATGAGTCTGACTTCGGGTATTTGCTCATGAGATCAAAAACAAGATGCTTTTCTACAGTCCAGTAACCAACTATAGTTCTGTGATATGAGCTCTTGTTTTGAGATCTAAAGAAATTCTGAATTATATTCTCCATTGAGGGTGTTGAAGCTTTTGGGAGATGACCATATATGCACAGATGACCTTGATGAACTTGGTTTCCCGACACTTTACATGGTAGGCAATTTGAATTGGCAAATAATTCCTCAAGGAGTTTTGCCATTCCTTAGCAATAATGTTGTTTAAACTTCTTGGCGGATACAGTCAAATTTAACACTGTGTACTTCTTGCACTGTAAATAAATAATAGGAAATGGCGCTAAATATCAAAGTGCTGATTGCCACCTTAGCAATTGATGTCAAGTTCCACGCTTTGCTTTTCCTTAATCGAGAATAGCAGGTTTACGGTTATTTAATACTTTTTACTATGCATCCAAGCAAGCTCAAAGAAATGATTACAATGAAGAATGACTTCTATTGTCCCTTTTACAAATAGGAAGAATTCGTTACAATTCACTTTGAGAATTTTTTAAATGCGCAGTAAACCTTGTGACGTTGTAACTATTAATAAAGCAGAAAAGATCTTTAAACCTTTTGAAAAGGTCCATTCTTTTTTAGATCGTGGGTCAGATAACCCGAATTATTTGGGTAAGTAACGTGTAAATTGAACACGGTAGTTATCAACTAGCTTTAATGATTTCAATCAGGATGATTTTGTAAATGAATGATATACAGGTTGTTGAGCTTAACTTAATCAATATTTAATACTGAAAAAAAATAATCTTTACACAGGCCACCATATTCAATCAAATCCGTCATTAACATTGCGACGTTGTATTTATTACAACAACCAAAAAAACCATAATTTCCTTAATTCAAACAAAAATTCATGACGAGAAGCTCTATTCGGTGCTCTTCGGGTATGGACGGACCGCCAATTCTCCGGCAACGTTCACCCCATTCTAAATCAAGTTATTTATCAATTAAACCAAATCACATGACGAACAGTTACTCAACTGGTCCGGGATTTTCGTTCCGGAATTTTCTCATTGTGGGTGCAATGCTCGCAATGTCTGTCTTGTTCTCTGTGTCCTCTTGGGGGCAAACTACCATCATTAATTCTACGACTGCAGGTGCTTTTGAAGGCACTTTCGCATCCGATGGATGGACTGTGTTAAACAATGGTACTGCTGGTGCATCATGGGTGGCTTCAACTGGAGCTACTGCAGGTTTTACCGGTTCGCAGTGCGCGTACATTACACTTAATACTGCGGGCAGTCCGCCTCCACACACGTACACCAATTCCCCTACCTCTAGGGTTTCTGCATTGTATCGTGATGTGACGGTTCCTGCTGGTGAAACTCAAATTACTTTGAGCTTCAACTGGGTTTGTGTAGGTGAATCCGGTTATGACCGCTTACAGGTTTGGGCCGTACCTACATCATTTACACCGCCTAACGGTACTACGGGTATTACAGCCACAGGCACTGCGCCAACTGGTCGTGTTGTGCTTGGCGCAGGTACAGCCGGTTATCAAAGCCAAGCTACCTGGCAAACCGCAACCATTACCGTACCTGCAGCTTATGCCGGAACAACCTTCCGTCTTGTTTTTCAATGGAGAAACGATACAAGCGGTGGTTCTAACCCTCCTATTGCAGTGGACAACGTTTCTATGGTGTCTTCTTGTTCTGGTCCAACATCAACCGCGGCAACCGCTATTACAAACAATAGCGCTAGCGCAAACTGGGGAACCATTGCGGGTGCAACAGGTTATAATGTTGAATATCGCGTTGTGGGTGCTCCATCTTGGACGTCTCACCCTTCTAACCCGATTGTTGGTACCACGGTATCTATTACGAGTTTGACAGGTAACACCAACTATGAGTACCGTGTAACCGGTACAGGTGGTGGATGCGCTCTTCCTGGCAATACAATTACTTTTACAACACTTTGTGACCCGACAACTGCTCCGTTTTCGGATGGTTGGGAGGCTATAACTACTACTGGAACGACCGTTTATCCGCCTTGTTGGACAGAAGTTGGTTCTGGTGGTTTTGCTGGACAAAACACTGCTTATGTTACAGGAGGTGGTACTTCACATGATCCCCGCACAGGAAGTGATTATGTAGTATGCCAATGGAGCCAAACGAATTCATTCATGTTTTTGCCTCCTATGACTTTGACCGGAGGAGTTACTTATGAATTCGGTACTTACTACATCACTGATGGTTTGACAGGATGGACAGATGTTGGATTATTCTATAACACTGCACCTGTGGCCGCTGGTGCCACTCAAATGGGGTCTTTGGTTACCAACCCAACGAATACTTCATATTTGCCACTTACAGCACAGTTTACACCTGGTTCAACTGGAACCTATTATTTTGCAGTTCGTGTGAATGCTACAAGCGCCCCTTGGCAAATGGCATTTGATGATTTTTCTGTTCAACAACTTTGTTCTGGCGCACCAAGCATTGGCTCTGGTTCTTCAGCTACTCCGGCTTCAATCTGTAACTCAGGTACGGTAAACTTGAATCTTGGTTCAGGCTACACTACTGGTGCCGGTATTACTATTCAATGGAAAGAATCTGCAACAGGTGTAGATGGAACGTTTACAAATATTTCTGGTGCGACATCAGCAACTTATACTACAGCTGCTATTACTTCAGATACATATTACAAAGCATTTATCACTTGCACTGGTTCAGGATTGTCTGATTCAACTGCAGCGCATTTTGTTGATGTAAACACTTATGCGGTTCCAACCATTACCTCTGATTATTCTCATTTCTGTGGTGCCGGTGGAACAGCGCATTTGAAAGCTTCTGCTTCACCTGACCCAGGATATACTTACACTTGGACTCAAGTGGAGGGTTCTGGTGGTGTAACTGTAATTAATCCTGACTCCATCGATTTCGCTGTTACTGGCGTTGTTGGTTCAATTCGTTCAGTGAGACTTACGGCTTCTTATGCTGGTTGTAGCTATGATGTTTATAAATCAATTGGTATTTATTCATCTGGTACACCAAATATCTCCGTTACTCCAAACGATAGTTTGTGTGTTTCTGGTACGGTTGGAATCAATTCCGGTCTCAGCGCATCTAACTTCTCAGCTGTTTGTAGCTCTTGGTCTGGAACACTTTTGACACCTCCGGGTGGAACTACAGTGTTGACCACTGGTGGTACTGCTGTGATTGCACCGACTGGTGGACTCGATGATGGATATTGGGCTGCAAGAAATATGGGATTCAATTTCAATTTCTTTGGCACTTCATATTCTACCGTGAGTATTGGTACGAATGGTACGATTGTAATGGGTAATGCCGGTTCATCAGCTTATAGCTTTACTGGAGGCTTCCCAAGTCTTTCAAACCCGGCTAATACCATTGCAGTTTGTGCCCACGATATGGTACTTGGAACTGGAGGTGGTAACTTCGGTTATGGTAACGGTATTGTGAGACACTGGACTGAAGGTTATGCTCCAAACCGTCGTTTCGTTGTTCAATTTGTGAATTGTGCTACTTGGTACTCAACCAACTCTACAGATGGTGTGTTCTCAGGTGAAGCAATTTTCTACGAAACAACTGGTATTATCGATATCCGTATCAGCCAGTGTACCAATCCGGCTGCTACAACTGGTACGTTTATCAACGATACCCGTAACAAGTTTATCGGACTTCAGAATGGTACGCAAACTATTGGCGCAACTGCTCCAAACTGCTCTACCAACGCTGCTAACTATTGGAATGGTGTTTCTGATAACATTTCATCGCCACAAGCGTGGAAATTCTCTCCACCTGCTGATTATACCATGACTTGGACACCATCTGTCGATATCTCCGGTTCAAACAGTGGCACTAACTTGTTCGCAGTGACCTCTAATACGATCACTACAACAACAACATTCGGCGTTACTGCACTTAACCAGGTGAACAGTTGCTCAACTTCTGACTCGTTCGCAGTTACTGTGTTGTCTACTCCAGGTCTTCCTACTGGTGTTGAAGGTTATGGCGCAAACTTGGGTGCAGGATCTTCAGCTAACCCTGCTGTATTCTGTAGCCCTCAAGATGTAACTGCAGTGGCTGATAATCCAGGTGCTGGATCGACAATCCGTTGGTATGATGCAGCAACTGGTGGCACTCTTTTGGGCTCTGGATTGTCTTACGTTTCTACTAATGTGGCTGCTGATGACACAGTTTGGGCTGAAGTATTCAACGGTATTTGCAGTGGCGCTCGCGTTGCATTGCCTATGGACTTCTCTGCAGCTCCTGCAGTAACCATCAACTCATTAGGTCCAGACCTCGATGTGAACTGTGGCGTTGGTCCAACCTACGCTATGGACTATCAGGCAACAAGTGGCGGTACTTATGTGTACACTTGGACAAACGATGGCAACGCATTAACATTCGTTGATAATGGCTCTGGCAGTGCTTCAATTACTGCTGATGAGACTACAGCATCGACTGTAAGTGCTTATAACAGTACCACTGGTTGCGCAACTTCAGCTGCTAAATCATTGAGTATCTATGCTTTCCCATCAGTTACACCAACTGCTGTTAGTGATACTGTTTGTGTTGGCGATTCTACATTGATCCAATCTGGTGTTACCCAAGGTAACTTCAGTGTTGCTTGTATCACCGAAAATCTGCGTGTTCCTTCAAGTCCAACTGTACTTGCAACAGGTGGTGCTGCTGTCGTGCCTTTGACAGGTGGTAGCTTGGATGACGGTGGTTGGGGTGGTATTCCACTTGGATTCAGCTTCAATTACTTCGGCAATATTTACAGCACAATTGCAGTAGGTACCAATGGCGTTGCACAGTTTGGTACTGTGTTAGGCTACGGTACTGCCAACGGACAATTGGGTGACTACACTTTCGCTTCTTGGCCAAGTGTCAATAACCCTGCTAATGCTATCGCAGTAATTGCAAATGACCTTTACTTGCCTGGTAGCGGAACGGTTCGTTATTGGACTGAAGGTGTTGCTCCAAACCGAGTATTCGTTCTTGAATATTTGAATGTTGAGGGCTTCTTGGCTGATGGTAATCACCACGTTCAATTACATGTTTTCGAAACCATTGGTATTGTTGAAATCCATGCTTTCGAAGCTACATCAGTCGATGCTAAGTCTATTGCTCTTCAAAACGATATTGCAACAATTGGCGCTGCTGCTCCACGTTGCAACGCGCCTGGTCAATTCTGGAATTCAAACACTGCAACAATCATTGCAGGTTTCCCATGGGCTTGGAGATTCACTCCTCCTGTAGATTACACTTTTGCATGGTCACCTTCTGGTGAAATCAGCGGTTCTAGAACTGGTGCTGATATCATGGCCGTTCCAACTTCAGGTGTTCCAACAACACAGACTTACAGCCTCACCATTACTGACAACGTGAGTGGTTGCGTGAACGCTGTTCCTTTCACGGAAGACGTTGAAGTTATCGCTTCTCCAACAGCTCCAACAGTAACTGGTCAAGGTTCTTTCAGTGCTACACCTGGTGTGAACACTATTCTGATTTGTGGTGATCAAACTGTTACTATGTCTGCTGCTGGTGGTAGCGCAGGATGGTCAGCTCACTACTATGATGATGCAGCTTTGACTTCAGAAGTATTCCTCGCTAGTCCATACACTGCTACCTACACAACCGGTACCCTTTCGGCTACTGACAGTGTTTGGGTAACACTTGACAACGGATTCTGCGAAGGTCCTGCACAGTTGGTTGAAATGCAGATGCAGATTGCAGATCCAATCAGCATTTCTAACAGCAGCCCAGTGAACTGCGGTGCTGGTTCTTACACTTCTAACCTCGTGGCATCATCTACTCGTGCTTACACTTACACTTGGAATGCAAGCCCACTGTTGTCAACAACATCTGGCGCAAGCACTACAGCTTCTCCAGTTACACAGACTACAGCTTTCGTTGTAAACGGTGATGATGGATTCTGCTACACATCTGCAACAACTGCTGTGAGTGTATATGACTTCCCAGTTGTAACTCCAACTTCAAGTGTAGATTCTATCTGCCCAGGTGGTACTGCAATCCTTTACTCTAATGTGGACGGAACAAACTTCACAGTACAAGGTCAGGGTTACTCTCCACAATCTCAGGTATCTCCAACACTGCTCGTATTCAACGGTGCTGAGTTGGTACCACAGGATATCAATACATTTGGTACTATCGATGATGGTGGTTGGTTCAATATTCCAATTGGATTCACTTATGATTTCTTTGGTAATAACTACACCACTTGCCACATCTCTACCAATGGTAACATTCAGTTTGGTAACACAGCTAACTTCAGCACTGACTTCACACCTGGAGTTGTTCCTGATGTATTGGTTCCAAACAACTATGTTGCTGCAGTTTGGTCTGACTTGAACCTCGAAGAAGTTGGTTCATCACTCCGCTACTGGACAACTGGTATTGCTCCTAATCGCGTATTCTGTGTACTCTGGGATTGTGAATTCTATCCTGGTGCTAACGGTACACGTGTAACAGCACAAGCTGAGCTTTATGAAACTACTGGTAATATAGAAGTACACATCCAGGAAGTTACAAACCCAAGCGTGTTCCAGAACCGTGTAGTAGGTGTTGAAGACCTTACTGGTACTATCGGTGCACCTGCTCCTGGTCGTACAACGATTTGGGAAACTGCTGCTCCTGAAGCTTGGTTGTTCACTCCTCCTCACGATTACTCATTCGACTGGGATGCTGATGCAGATATCACAGGTAGCGATATTCTCGATACTTGCGTTGCAACTCCAGTGGCATTGTCAGGTACTGTGAACTATGTTGTAAACGTTACTGATAACCAAACAACATGTACTGCAGCGTTCAACATTCCGTTGATCGTTTCTACAGCTCCTCCAACAGCTTCTTGGACGGCTTCTCCAACATTGGGTACTACTGGTGGTGTTACAACTACACACGTAATCACCAACAACTCTACTCAGCTTGATGGTACTACTTATGCTTGGTCATTCTCTCCAGCTACAGTTACTTATGTTGATGGCACTTCAGCTACTGATGCAGAACCTCACGTTACTTTCAACGAACCAGGTCTCTACAGTGCTACTTTGACAATCAACACTTGTAACGGTTCTGACGTGTTGACCCGTAACAATTACTTCAACATTACTCCTGAGTATTGCTTCGGTTCATTCGTGAATGATGGATTTATCTGCACAGGTTGTCAGGATGATAACATCAACAACGTATCTATCATCGATCCTTCTGCTGTGACTATCATGGCCAACCTCGCAACAGGTTGTTCTGGTCCAACTGGTTATATCGAGTATGCTCCAGTAAACGGTACAACTTCTTGTACTCTTTACCAAGGTTCTACTTATACCATTAGCGTTGCTACTTCAGGTGGTTTCACCGAGTATTATGCTGCATGGATTGACGTAGATAATGACGGTGACTTTGATGATCCACTCGAATTCATGGGTGCTTCTTCAACTTCCGCAGTGAGCACAACATTCAGCATTGGCGTACCAAGCTCTAACGTAGTTTATGGTGCACACAGAATGCGTGTAATGTGTAACTACTTTGGCCCTATCGGTTCTGCTGATTATTGTGTGGATGATTGCTACGGTGAAATCGAAGATTACACGGTATATATCGCTCCTCCAATTATTCCGAACGATATCCCAACTTTCGCAACAAACGTGGCTTACAGCTCGAATACAAACTATCCGAACTGCTACCCAATCAACGGTACTACTACTTCTGCTACCAACTCACCTGAATCTTCAGGTAGCGGTGCTGATACTTGGTATCGTTTCGTTGCTCAGTCAACTGGTGTATCTATCACTATGACAAGTTCTGCGATCGATGACATGATCGGTCTCTACTACAAAGATCTTAGTGGTGCATATATCCTCGTAGCTGCTGAGAACGCATCTGCTGGTACTGGTGACTTCGAACGACTCAACGTTGGTACTTTGATTCCAGGTACTACTTATTATGTATCTACCGGTGCAGTTAACAACTTGGGTGGTACTGGTGCTTTCCAACTTTGTATCCAACACTTGATGCCATCTTGGTGCTCTTATGCAATTCCAGTGAGCGGCTTCGGTCTTTGCGATGCATATAAAGCACAATATCGTGGTACTCCAGCTCAAGGTGTTACTTATACCTTCAACTTCACTACTGTAAGTGGTGACGATCCAGGTACATCTTCACTCGCTGGTACTAACGGTTTGACTACACTTTCTCAGCCAACTCTTGGCTTGAGATACGGTGGTATCTACGACGTAGCAGTTGACGTGAAATACTCTTTGAACCCAAGCGCTGGTGCTCCTGAAGTTATCGACGTAATCGGTTCTACAACGATGTCTACTAACTGCGATAGCGTAACTATCCGTACTCAACCATTGTACGAAGTGAAATTGTCACAGCGTTGCCCAGCAACATTGTTGCGCAGTAACTACCTCATCGGTACTCCGATTGCCGGTAATCCAAATGCATGCGGTGCAACTGCATTCATTTACTCATTCACTCCAATCGATGCTTGTGGTGGTACTGCAACTGGTGTAGCTTATCTGGATACAACTAACACTCCAACTCCTTACATGCCACTCGGTACTCTTCAGATGTTGCCGAACATGGGTGCTTGGAGAGTTCAAATTGCTCCAATGTTCTCTTACGGTGCTGGTTCATTCGGTCCTGCTCAGGATATTCAAGTGAACAACACTGCAGCTTCTACATTGGCTCCAGAAAACGAAATCAACAACAACAGTGAGAAAACACTCACAGTATCTGTTGATGCTAACATCTATCCTAACCCGAACAACGGTGAAATGGTGAACTTGAACGTGTCTGGCGTTGAGTCTGACAACGTATTCGTTCGCATCACTGATGGTATCGGTCGTGAGGTTTATTCTAACCGCTTCACTGTAGACGGTTCATTGAACACCATCGTAACCTTCGCTCAGCCACTCGCTGATGGAGTTTATAATGTAACGTTCACTGTAGACGGTCAAGTGATGACTGAACAGATGATTGTAACTAAATAATCTTCTTGTCAAATAGTGAAAAGCCCCTTCCGGAAACGGAAGGGGCTTTTTCTTTTGAACCTATTTTATACCGTCGATTTCGTCCATGAGATTCAAAACACCGAAGAATACGTGTACTCGCGTAAGATTCAGTCGCGAAGACATGGTCAACCCCATAGTGAGCATCCGAAACGAGCAAAGCCTTTCCCAATAAATTGGGATATGAGTATTCAAAGGTTTTTGGATCGGAATAGAAATTCAATTGCGTGAATTGGGTTTTAATACCTGGTCATTTCATCCATCACCGGAAATGGGAATCCATACCGTTATGATGCATAGAATTTGATCATACAAGGGATATTTCTTTTCATCATCAGAATTTTTCAGAGAGATCGTGTACATCAGACACTTTCTCTATATTGCGCTGTGTTCTTCATGAAATAAATCATCTCCACATCATGGAAAAGAAAAGACTCCAATTCGGAAGTATCCTCAATATGTGTTTTGGATTCTTCGGAATACAATTTGGCTGGGCGCTACAGATGGGCAATATGGGTCCCATCTACGAATACCTTGGCGCCAAACCAGATGAAATCCCATTCCTTTTCCTGGCAGCTCCTCTTACCGGGCTGATTGTTCAGCCCATCATTGGGTACATGAGTGATAGAACATGGCATCCCATTTTAGGGCGGAGGAGACCGTATTTCCTGATCGGCGCAATCCTGAGTTCAATTTGCCTATGTATGATGCCCAACGCATCTGCTGTTTGGATGGCGGCAGGTACGCTTTGGATTCTGGATTCATCCATCAACATCAGTATGGAACCTTTTCGTGCATTTGTGGCAGATAAACTCCCTGAAGAGCAACGCGCGCAAGGTTTTGCTATGCAGAGTTTTTTTATTGGTCTCGGTAGTTTTGTTGCCGGTTATTTACCATCGTGGTTGGCTGATTACTTTGACATGAGCAGAGAAGCCAATGGTGGTGTTCCTGAAAACATCAAGTTTTCATTTTACATCGGTGCTGCTGCATTTTTCACCGCTGTTTTATATACCATCATTACCAGCAAAGAATATCCGCCAGCCGAAATTACAACGCGAGAAAAAGTGACTGAATCCAAAAAGGGATTTGGCGCGGGTTTTAGGGAAATTATGCATGCCATTGGAAATATGCCAGCCAGAATGAAAAAATTGGCATTGATTCAATTTCTCACTTGGCCGGGTTTGTTTCTCATGTGGTTTTACTATTCTACTGCCGTGGCGAGAAATGTATTCCATGCCCCTGATGAACAATCTGAAGTCTATACGATGGGTGTAGAGTTTGCCAACAAGACCATGGCTTATTATAACCTGGTGACATTCATGTTTGCATTTCTGCTTCCTGTCCTTGCCAGATACGTCGGCAGAAGCATCACACATATGATTTGTCTTTTTTGTGGTGGTCTCGGTTTGTTGAGTGTTTCTTTTATTCATGATCCGAACATGCTTTATCTGAGCATGACCGGTGTGGGAATCGCTTGGGCTTCTATTTTGTCAATGCCATATAGCATGCTCGCAGGCGCCATTCCTGAAGAAAAGATGGGTATCTACATGGGCATATTCAATTTCTTCATTGTACTTCCTGAAATCATCGCCTCGTTATCTTTTGGATACATCATGGAACATTTGCTGGATAACAACAGACTTTCTGCAGTGATGATAGGTGGTGTTTTGATGTTGATCGCCGGACTACTCTGTCTGCGAATCAAAGATCAGGGCAAACCTGTCCAAAATGTTCAAGCTGCGCATTGATGCTTTCTTGATGGTGCTGAGCGTATTTTAGCACCGTATGTCCGGGGATCAATATGAAAAACTTTATGCGCTGCTCGCAGAGCATCTGACCGAACGGAAACGCAAATTGTTCGACGAAGTCGTCAACCAGCGTACCCGGCATTTGACGGTGGTTCTGGAAGATCTCTACCAAGCACAAAACATCAGCGCCATACAACGTTCCGTGGAATCATGGGGTATTCAAGATCTGTATGTCATTGAAAATACCCATACATTTTCACATCACAGACGCATTGCAAAAGGAGCGAATGATTGGCTCACCATACATCGTTTTAATGATCAAATGGACAACACAACAAGATGTATGGAAATGTTGAAAGCTAAAGGTTATCAAATAGCTGTAACCACTCTTCATGACCATTCAGTTTCCTTGCAGGAATTAGATGTATCTCAAAAAACAGCCATTGTCATGGGTACAGAATTGACAGGGTCAAGTAAAGTCGCCACGGAATACGCAGATGTACTGCTTCATATTCCAACATATGGCTTCACCGAAAGTCTCAATGTTGGCGCGGCCACCGCGGTCATCTTACAACACCTCGCTGAGAAGATCAGGACACTCAACATCCCATGGTCACTTTCAGAAAGGGAAAAACTTGAGCTGAAAATTGCATGGGCTAAAAAATCAATTTATTGGAGCAAATACCTCATTGATATGTTTGAAAACGGTGAACTGAATGCCTGAATGTATATGTAACCAAGGCACGCCAACCATTTTCATCTGCGATCAGATACCGAATAAAATCATGACCCAACTTTGGAGTACAGTGAATCAAATACAAAATTGAGCACTTCGTGGAAGGATATGCTTACAGTCGCTTTGCCTGTGAGTATGGGAGTATTTGTACAATTTATTGTCGTATTCATTGACAATTATTTTGTGGCAAAACTCGACGGCAATGCCATGAGTGCTGCATCATTCGTTGGTTTGATCTATGTGACTCTTGCGATGATAGGTGTAGGATTGGGTAACGCTGTTCAGATTCTTGTTGCAAGAAGAAAGGGTGAGGGCAGATTTCAAGATGCAGGATCAGTGGTAGGTAATGCGTTCTGGATGGCATTGATTGTTGCTGCAGCACAGTTTTTTTTATTGTGGGTGATACTGCCCATCGTGATTCAATCAACCATTGATTCACCTGTTGTTGCTGCTTACATGGATGATTTCATCCAATATCGCGCTTGGGGATTCCTTTTTTATACACCAACATTGGTGTTGAATTCATTTTGGGCAGGAATAGCCAAAACACGCATCATGATTGCGACCACCATGATTACAGCCACTGTAACCATTGTGTTGGATTATGGACTTGTATTTGGACATTTGGGTTTGCCCAACATGGGCATGGCCGGTGCAGCGCTTGCAACAACCATAGCAGAGTGTTGTGCGTTTTTATTCATGTTGTTTTATACAACCATGAAATCTAATGCGAGTTTGTCGGATAGGGACAGTCGATTTGACATCGGTGCAAACATCACAAGATATCCCACGCGAGATACTGGATTACTGATAAGATTGGGAGGACCTATTTCTCTACAATTGTTGAGCAGTTTAGGAATCTGGGTGATATTTTATGAATTCGTTGAAAGCATGGGTGAACGTGAACTTCAATCATCATTCATTGTCAGAAACATGTATATGCTCGTATATGTAAGTGTTGGTGGATTCTCTACGACTATCAAAACATATGTATCAGGACTCATAGCAGAAGGAAGACAGCAAGAATTGGTTTCTGTCATGCGTAAACTCATTCTTATGAATATGTGTGGCGTACTTGTTCTCAGTCATGGATTGTGGTTGTATCCGCATTGGATTGCATCCATGTTTACCACAGATGTGCAGGTGATTTCTCAAACCATAGATTCCATGCACATTGTTTTGCCTGCGATGTTTACATTCTCCATAACAAGTATGTTTCTCGGAACAGTAGAAGGTAGTGGGAATACCCTTGCAGGGTTTATCATAGAAATGCTTGCGATTTTACTCTACATCGCTGCAGCCTGGTTGATGGTGTACAAATGGCATTGGCCGATACATCTGGTGTGGACATCAGATTATGTGTACTTCATTTTTCTCGGCTTGTTTTCGCTATTCTATCTATGGGATGGAAAATGGAAGTGGAAAACAATTTAATCACAGCATATGGCCCATTGCGTGCTTTTTAGTCAGCAAGTAATGTCTATTCTCCGGACGGATTTCCATCATCAGAGGAATGCGTTTATGGATTACAATTCCTGAGTTTTCAAAAGCGTCGAGTTTGTCCGGGTTATTTGTAAGCAAATTGATGGAATCAATGCCCAATTGTTTCAGGATGTCAATTGCAGCGTCATACTTCCTTTCATCGGCATGAAAACCTAAAGCGTGATTCGCACGGATAGTGTCCATGCCTTCATCCTGAAGATTGTATGCTTTAAGTTTATTGACGAGCCCAATTCCGCGTCCTTCCTGACGGAGATAAATGATCAATCCGTGATTTTCTTCCATGTACTTCATGGAGGAAGCAAGTTGTTCTCCACAATCACATCGTGTTGAACCAAACACATCTCCGGTGAGGCATTCCGAGTGAATGCGTACATTGATTTCTCCCAGATAACCATCAGGAAGATTACTGAGCACGAGATGAGGTAATTCTTCTCGTCCGCTTTCGAACGCCTCAATGATGAATTCACCGAAAACCGTCGGTAATCTTGATGAAACCAGATGTTGATGCTTACTCATGAATCTTTCACTTGATAACCATGCAAAGGTACAACAAGTGATGTGGAACAGTCGTTGTGGATCGTCCGGATTTAACCCTGATCAATGCAGGCTCATGCTGAATCTACCGGTTGATCCGCTATTTGCGATGTGTCATCAAAAGAAAGCAAAAAAAAAAGCCGGCATATAGCCGGCTTAATTTTTTGTGCGGAGTGAATTACTTCACTTTAGCCTGAAGCTCAGCACCAGCTTTGAAACGTACTACGTTTTTAGCTTTGATCTGGATTTCTTTACCAGTCTGTGGGTTACGGCCTTTACGAGCAGCGCGTTTTGTTACGCTGAAAGAACCGAAACCAACGAGCGCAACGCGATCGCCTTTTTTCAGAGCTTTAGCTGTAGTTTCGATGAAACCATCCAGAGCTTTCTTAGCGTCAGCTTTAGAGATTTTTGCGTTTGAAGCAATTGCTTCGATCAATTCTGCTTTGTTCATTTTGATTGATTATTATGGATTAAACTTATAGGCTTTGACCTATCTGACGCCAAATGTAGAGCAAGCACCTTTCTGAAAACAAGGCCTGTAGCGGGAAATTTGCATCTTTTGTTGAAAAAAGTCCATGTCTGTTAATAAACCCGGGCTTTTTGGGTTGGAAATGCCCTAAAAACGGGCGTTTGGAGGTTATGAACAGCCGGATTTGGCCCGTTTTAGGCTGTTGTCAAGGTGATGAAATCGCCAATCCTTAACAATACGTGTCTTTCATATGCATAAACCCAGATCATGCAGTCGAAATCTATGACAGCGCTGAAAGCCTTCAATGACAGTCACCCCATGTCATAACCTCATGGGGCGCCCGTCCTTTTTGGCCTTCTGTGCTTCATCACGATCCTGACTGCATGATTTGGGTTAGTTGTCATACCGTCTTATTGATTGAGTCGCATACGAAGTCGTTTATTGTTGAATGCCATTCCACAAGAAAACTCAAGAAAATCTGCAGTACCACCGTTGGTCTTTACAGCAATCGATAAGAATGGATTTAAGACGTGTAGATATTTTTGTTCGGTAGAGTGGAGTTGAAAACGATAACCCAATTTATTCGCAGTATAACGATACAATGGGCCGTGTTTCGGTAAATCCCAGACTTCATTGATCTTTTGAAGGAATGGCGCATAGATGTTGGCGCCAGCTTGCACAAATAAAGAGACATGACCATAGCACCATTCATATCCGAGATAGAATACAACAGTGTGTGACTTCCATTTTAATGGTGAATCCGAAGAGAAGAGTTCCTGAGTTTCGATGTAATCGCGATAAGCGTTGTAAGCATGATGATTGAGGCCTACAGAAAAGATGCGGTGATTTTTTATTTCATTCTGGAAGAAAATATTTTCACCATATACAAAGTAAAGTGGACCATTGGTTGGTCGAATCGTACCAGGAAACTCATGCAAACCAAAGATGGTGGAAACCCCCGGTGACCATCTCTTCCATGTGCGCTTATTTGTTTTAGCACAATGATATGAATTCAAATCTAAGCTTCTGTTGCACCATGCAAAGCCCAGATAGCCTGCTACCAGGTTTGCACCAATGTTTGGCACTGCAACGTGTGCATCACTGCAATGTGTAAATGACATACCAAGATTCACGCGAAGTCTTTTCCCGAGAGGATGAGCAATGCCAATTTGTAAGGAACTCATATTGGCGAATTTCGAACCGATCACCAGGTTTTCTGGATTAGATAAAGCATCATAAGGTTTATTGAACCAAGCCAATCCGAAACCTGCACGAATGGAAAACCTGGTTTGATTTTTCCACTTTTCAAAACGAAGCATGGGAATGATGCCGATCGCTTGTCCAAGCACGCTTTGGTTGCCAAATTGGGCATGTATGAAAGAAATCCCAGATGATGGAGTACCGAATGAAGTTTGCCAGCAATTCGTTTGGGTTAATTTTCTACTGATGTTGTATTCGATCAAAGTAGAGACATCGTTATCGGGATATTCTCCATGAATTTTGATCAAAGATCCAGCATGCACATTTAGCTCATGCGATAAAGGGAGTTTTGTCGTGGTATCGGCTTGAGCCCATGAATAGGAGCAAAGTTGCTGAAATAGGAATAGGATAAATATTTCACGCAATCCTCGCATGATCCAATACCAGAAGGCACAAATTACTGCTCAACTTTTTTAGACATCCTCGTTTTGAAAATGTAATAGAATACAATTCCAATAGGTATGACTGCAAGACCGGCATAATATTCTGCTTTATCAGCCAATGCATTTTTGTAGATAAACCAACTGACCACAACAATGAACAAAGCAGGGATTACCGGATACAATGGAACCCTGAAAGCAGGTTTCTCATTGGGATACTTGGAGCGTATCAAGAAAATTCCAATACATGCTGTAAGCAGGAAAAGCCATTCAACAAAGGTGACATATTCAATGATGCTGCTGAAAGAACCCCAGAGATAGATCAATACAATTGCCCAAACAGATTGAAGGATGATGGCATTAACCGGTACTCCGAATTTCTCATGTTTTTTCGCGAATGTTTTGAAGAACAAACCTTCCAATGCCATCTGATTAAAGATACGTGGGGTTGACAGGATATAAAGTCCAGCGCAAGCAAACACTGAAAGTCCGATAAGTGCAGGCATAGCCCATTGCACACCCGGCATGATCGCATTCATGGCTTCAACACCAACCACTTTAGGATTTTCTGCATTCGCAAATGATGCAATGGTATCGTGATCAATCACTTTAAAATATCCCATGTTGCACAGCACATAAGTGATGGTAACAGCTCCTGTTCCGAACAACATCGCCAGAGGAATATTTCTTTTGGGATTGCGCGCTTCACCTGATACAAAACTTGCATAGTGCCACCCGGTATAACTCCACAATACACCGACAAAGGCGCCTGCTAAATTGTCTTCTTTGGGTGGAGCAACCGCATCAACAATCTCCGATGAATGCGCGAAGATCATTTTGTCGCCAAGGAATAGCGCGAGCAAAAGCAATGCGTAGATTCCAATGATTTTTAATACTGTTCCAACATTGGCAAACCATTCACTGCTTTTAATTCCAAAAGTGTTGAATAGCGTTAGCACAACAACACTGGACATGGCTACATACTTTTCATTTTCATCTGGAATTTCAATGAAGTAGCTCAGATTTTCGGCAAAGACTGTGCAGAGAGCGGCTATCGTTCCACTGGAAATGACAGTAAGCAGACACCAACCGTAGAGAAATCCGGGCAGCGGACCATACGCCTTATTCAAGTATGTGTAAACTCCACCAGCATTGGAAAACCGGGAACCGAATTCTGCGAATACAAGAGCACCAAGAAGAGAAACCACACCACCAAGAATCCAAAGCATGATGATCGTGGTGTTGTCGCCAACCTTGTCAGCGATGGAGGACGGCGTTTTGAAAATACCTGAGCCAATAGTCGCTCCGATGGCGATCATGGTGAGGGCAAACAGCGAAAGTCCTTTTGCGTTCTGGTTCATAGTCTGGAATGGTCAGAGTTTGGCCAAACCTAAGCAATTTCAGCAGAGGAAAAATTGAAGAACCAGTAAAACATTTACACAAATCACGGAAGCACTTTGGTGAGTAGCAATCTCTTGGTGACGGGTACGAGGGTTTCCATCAATGGGAATTCCATTTTGCTAATGCACAGAAACGTCGCTGGCTGAGGAATATCGCGGAAAGTTGCGATCAGTTTCAGTTTGATTTGTTCGAAGGTATTCGTGATACTTTTTACTTCTTTACTGATGTACTGAAGAGAAAGTGATCTCAGGTTTTCTTCAGAACTGACAATTACCGAATGTTGGTATTGGAATACATGTATATCCGTTGTGTGATCCACATGCACCATCACATAACCATCCCTGCTGTACATGGGCATGATACCCACTGGTTGAATTTCTATGTTTTTTTCAACCAATTCATAAATGCTGCGGCCTTCTTCGATCGTCTCTTTCAGATTGGGTAAAGCAAATTCGACCACTTCGGTGATGGTAGAAATGCTCTCATCCTTGAGTTTTTCCTGTTGATATTCGAGGCGCAGTTTATTGAAGTCAAATCCAGATAGTTCTTTTGGAAAAGAGCTGGTCAGTTGTTCGAGGCTTTTATTGAGTTCTGTGAGATCGTGATAATGCTTCACCAAACTACCAAGAGGTGGATAAAGTCTGGTGGCTTCAAAACTTTCGCGACAGGATTTGAGATATGCCAGAAGTACATACTTCTTATACTCAAAGTCCATCAGTCCTTCTGTAATCCAATTGCTGTTGAGGTCTTTCATCTTCAAAAGCTTTTTAGGGTTTAACGAACGAATGCCATGAATGTTTCTTGCCCAAGATAGTCAAAAAAAGCTCAGACAGTTTTGTGCCTGTTGTGAAAATTTGCGAAGCGAATCTTTGAAGAGACGGTTGAAATAAAAAGGGTATTGTAAATAATCCGGTTTGAGGGCGTCTGAAGAGCAGGGTACCGCTTTATTTTTGGCGCTATGAAACTTTTGCGCAAATTGAAGACTGCATTCGGCATCCGTGTTTTACACGCCGAAGTGGAGCCTGTGCGTATTCGCAAAGGATTCAACTTTAATTCCGCCGAATCAGTTGGAATTATTTACCTCGACCGTGACGAGGATTTTTACAAGAAGCTGCACGAATATGCCGGATACCTGAAAAATGAGTTCGGCATTAAGACGGTGTCACTTCTTGGATTTGTTGACGAACCCGAGAAAAAAATACCGGCTTACCAGCAACATAAGTTGGACAGTGAGTTCATCACCAGATTGAATTTGTCATGGAACCAACGACCTGCAACAGGGGTCGAGAATTTTACGAGTTCCGACTTTGATATACTCATCGACTTTAGTGATGGAAATGTTTTGCCACTTAATTTCATTCTCAAAGAAAGCAGAGCGAAAATGAAAGTTGGCATGCGTGGTCGAAGAGCAGAGCGCTATTGTGACTTCATCCTGAATTTAGGTGAGGAGGTGAGTGCGGATATATTTGTAACAACACTGAATGCTTATCTGAGTAATCCTAAGATAAAATGAATCAATTGAAAGGCCTTGGAGTGGCTATGGTGACTCCATTCAAAAAAGATCTTACTGTAGATGTACCTGCCCTGAAAAAACTCACAGATTATCTCTGTGACCATGGAGCAGATTACCTTGTAGTGATGGGAACAACTGGTGAAACACCGACATTGGACAAGGAAGATCGTAAACTGGTTCTTGAAACAGTGCTTGCGACCAATGGCGGTCGCAAACCGATTGTACTCGGAGTTGGTGGAAACAATACGCAAGAAATTTGCCTTCAGATGGACAGAATGGATACAGCTGGTCTCACAGCCATTCTATCTGTTGCACCATATTACAATAAGCCCACACAAAATGGATATTTCGAGCATTACAAAGCATTGAGTGAACATTCCAAGTTGCCGATCATACTGTACAACGTACCGGGAAGAACTGGCAGCAATGTGCTTGCAGACACCACGCTGCGTATTGCATTTGATTGTCGCAACGTAATTGGCATCAAAGAAGCCAGTGGCAATCTCGAACAGATTATGAATATTGTGAAGGATAAACCCAAGGATTTTATGGTGATTTCTGGCGATGATTCCATCACCTTGCCACTCATTGCAGCAGGAGCGGATGGTGTCATTTCAGTAGTCGGTAATGCTTTTCCAAAAGAATTCAGCGCCATGGTAAAACATGCATTGGCCGGTGAGTTGAATGACGCAAGAGCATTGCACTATAAATTATTGGAGATAACTCAACTCTTGTTTATCGAAGGCAATCCTGCAGGTATCAAAGAAGTATTGTCGCACTTAGATATTTGTGACAATTACCTCAGGCTTCCACTTACGCCGGTTTCACAACTCATTTCAGAACGGATGAGGAGGGTGATGATTGATGAAGAGTTTATCAAATGAGTCGTGATTGGCGGGAAGTTTGACAAGTGAATAAATAAACATCCCGATGATACGCCAAGCCTTGTTTTTATGTGGCTTCATGGCCATGGCATTGTTCAGTACTGCGCAATGTCCTTTGATGTCCATGAATGAAGTTAGTTCATTTGGTTCTACTTGTACCGGAGTTACCCTTACTTCACTTGCAGATCAAGAGGGAAGACCTTACCTATATGTCGCTTCCAAAGAAGAAGGATTGAAAGTGGTCGATATTCTGGGCACTCCAGTTCAAGTGGCTCAAATTCTCACCTCCGAATTTGAATCGTTACACGTCAATAGCATTGCACAACAAGGCTATTATCTTTTTCTCGCAGTCGGCAATTCCTTCAACAATGGACAAAGTGCTGGACTTGTAATTGTAGATGTGAATGATCCGTTGAATCCAATGGTTACGGATTATGACGTCATACCCAATTCTTCGAATGGGAGCGGTATGGTTTACGTAAATGGGACTCGGGCATATCTGGCAGGTATGTCTGATGGTGTTGGTATTTTCGATATCAGTGATGTCAATCAGATTTCTTTCATCACAGCCTTTATCCCCGACATCAATTTTCCAGAAGCCAATCCTGATCCTGAGAAAGTCAATGCTCGGTGTATTGTGGTAGATGGAGATTTGCTTTATCTCTGTTATGATGCCGGAGGTTTTCGCATTTTGGATATTTCAGATGAAACCTCTATCACAGAGATCGGTCATTACAGCAATCCTGAACTCAATGGACTACCCAGGGCATACAACAATCTGGTGAAGAATGGTCAGCATGTGTACGTGACCGTGGATTATTGTGGACTTGAAGTATTTGATGTAAGCGATCCATCAACACCTCAAATGGTATCATGGTGGAATCCGTGGGATTGTTCATCGAATCCTTTCAATTGGTTCTCGAGTCCCGGGCACACCAATGAATTGGTGATGAAAGAAGATTGTAATCTCTTGTTCGTCGCATCCGGAAAAAGCGATATGTATGTATTGGATGTGAGTAATCCTCTCGAACCAGATTCTTGTGCGGTATTTGGTGGAATTGACAATAACATCGGAACCTGGGGTGTGACCTTGCGAGGGGATAGTGTTTATCTATCCTATGTGTGTGCTGTCATTCCATTCGCTTCGAATTGGACAGGCATCAAAATCATCCATGTTGAAACCGATTGTACCACTGATGTGGATGGCAATTGTGGGCGCGTTGCGGATGTTTATCCTAACCCTACCCACGATGAAGTTTATATCGTGTCTGATGAAGTTTTTGTACATGGCGAATGGGTGGATGTGGTTTTGTATGATGAGTCAGGACGCCAAATCCGAAATGATATTTCCTCATATGGGAATAACGGTTTGAGAATTTCCATGGCCACACTCTCTCCAGGTATTTATTTCGCGGCTTGTTCAAACA
>JAIBBG010000017.1 GCA_019694805.1 Flavobacteriales bacterium
TCATCACTTCCATATTTTGACCTTGCACTGCTTGCCAATAACCATCTCTGAAGTTCGCAGTTCCCAAGCATCCATCTGCCAAAGCCTGCAATCCGCCCGCCTTGTAGTATGGTGATGGCTCGTAACCCAATGTCAGTTTTTTCATCGCTCCCAGATGCGGATCTATTAATCGCGTGATGGGCTGATCGTAAGTCTTGTTCCTGAATTTCGCTTTGATTTCAAATCGCATGGAATCTCGGGTGGTGATGACCTGATCCGTGGGAAAAGTTTGCATTTTCTGGTCTTTACCATAACCTTCAACAGTGAGTTGCAATCCCTGAAATGAATGTTGTGGCACGATAATCATTTCACCTGTTGACTTCATTTCTGTCGTCACTTTTGCCGGCACTTCTGGAAATCCTACATCAACTCCCAATTGATCGAGTCTTTCGTAATGGATCATGACACGTTGAAAAAAACGATCGTAATAGCGTTGTTCAGGATAACGCCATAAAATTTCACTCATCGCCAGCATTCGCGGAAACACTTTGCTGTCCACAAGTTCCTGGGGTGCATGCTCTGACCACAAATTGCATTCTGCTCCGAGAATGTGTTGCTTCTCCATGTTGGATAAACCATCCGCTATAGGGTCAAATGTGTAGACTTCTCTAAGATCTGTCGATTCGAGTCCATAGTCGAAATAACAATGACTGGTTGGCGACATCACAACATCATGACCGGCTTTAGCGGCAGTTACTCCTCCATCCATACCACGCCAACTTTGGATAGCTGCACTCGATGGTATTCCACCTTCGAGTATTTCATCCCAACCAATGATGTCTTTGTCTTTTGTTTTGAGAAATGCTGCGATATGTTCAATGAACCAGGTTTGCAACTCGGCTTCATCTTTGAGCCCTTCCACCTTCATCCTATTTTGACATTTGGCGCAGTTTTCCCAACGGAATTTGGGCGCTTCATCACCTCCAATATGGATGTATTTCGAAGGAAAAAGATCACAGACTTCCGTCAACACCTGCTCCAAAAAACGAATTGTGCTGTCGTTTCCAGCACAATAAATGTCCTTGAAGACTCCCCATTCATTTTCAACTTCGATTTTGTTTTGTGTGCAACTCAACCATGGATAGGATGCAATGGCGGCAACACTATGCCCGGGAAGTTCAATTTCAGGTATGATGGTGATGTTGCGCGCAGATGCATAGGCCACAATTTCTCTGATCTGATCTTTGGTGTAAAAGCCACCGTGTTTTGTGCCATCTGCTTCTGTACGCCATGCTCCGATTTTCGTTAATTCAGGGTAGGCATCAATCTGAATGCGCCAACCCTGATCTTCTGTCAAATGCCAATGCAACACATTCATCTTATACAATGCCAGTAAATCGATATATCGCTTCACAAAATCTGCTGACATAAAATGTCTGCAACAATCCAGCAACATTCCACGATGATGAAATGCAGGTTTGTCGCGAATGGTGACACATGTAAGTTGGACTGGCAAACGCATCAGGCCACTTTCTGCGGAAGGGGGCAACATTTGTCGCAAGGTCTGGCAAGCATAGAAGACACCTGTATTGTAAGGTGATGACATGATGATGCCTCTGGAATCTACTTGCATGGTGTAATCTTCATGCTGATCCTGGGGAACCACCTGATTCAAATTGCCTGGAAGCTTCGGCATAGGTTGTTCGTATGCCGGATCGTATTTTTTTGCTGCGCGAAAAAGCACGAAGTTTTCTGTTGGTCTTTGATCCTCGGAAACCAAAATGCACTTGCTGCCGGTTGCATGATTAAACCATGAAACAAACCATTGTGCTTCTGCTTGACAAACTTCATCGGCAACAAAAACTGTTTTTGCATTGAATTCGAAGAGACCATTGCCGATGGTCATATCTGTGGGTTCAGGTATGATGTGATAAACCTGAGTCCATGCTTCTGCATGTGCTGATAACATCCATAAGAAGACGATGATATATGCTCGCATCAGTTTGTTTGGGTTTGATCTGAACCGATGATGTCAAGAGGATTTTTTTCCTGCAGTGGAACAAAATGATAAAATGCACCTAAATAGCGATACTCCCCATCAGGTAACGAAACAGAATACACAGAACAGATGAAGTAGTTTTTCCGGGTTACCATTTTTTCTACCACCTGATCAGTAAACTCAAGTCCTAATTTTGCAATGTATCCAAGAGAAGGATTATTGGTTTGCTCATTCACTTTACTGTTGAGTTGGTCTCTGACTTCTTGCTTGAAATCTTCCATGCTGGGATTGGTAAAAAAGGCCATGACCAACAAGGCCACAAAAAGTGCAAAGGCAATTTTGATGATCAGTCTGATGAGTTTAAACATGCTTTGGTGTTTTACTGATGAACGACTTCAAAGGTATGCACAGCAGCCAAAGCGGCAGTTTCTGTGCGCAAACGCGATTGCCCTAAACTTACTGCTATGAATTGTTTCGACAACGCTTGTT
The DNA here is from genome assembly GCA_019694805.1 of Flavobacteriales bacterium. Taxonomy (GTDB): domain Bacteria; phylum Bacteroidota; class Bacteroidia; order Flavobacteriales_D; family Sanyastnellaceae; genus JAIBBG01. The sequence goes on from JAIBBG010000017.1 coordinate 2,468, forward strand.
CTATTTCTTCTGCGCTGAAATCTCCTTCGGGACCAATGGCAATGCAAGCTGATTTTTTTCCATTCAATACATCGCGCAGAAGTTTTTTTTCAGTGGGCATGCAATGGGCAATGCATCGCGTTTCTGGCAATTCGCCGGCAATCCATTCGTGAAAGGGAATGATGCCACTGATCTCAGGAAGATGAAATTTCAAACTTTGCTTCATCGCTGAAATGGCGACCTTGTGAAGCCGTTCTGTTTTAAGATGTGGTCGCTCTGAATGTTTACAATGCACCAGGGTGATTTTTTCAATGCCGATCTCTACGGCCTTTTCAACAAACCACTCCGTTCTTTCATTGTTTTTGGTAGGCGCTATGCAGAGCTCGAGGTAGAAAGGTCGACTCGCTATTTTTTGTATCGATTCAATGTTGGCCACCACACTTTTTTTCCCAACAACAATGGATGCCTTGGCGTGATGACCTTGTCCATCCGTGATGTCGAGTATGTCGCCGGTTTGTTTGCGCAGCACTTTACTGATGTGAATGGATTCACCTGATTCGAATTCGATCTGTGATCCAACACTGATATCGGGATGATAAAACAAATTCATCTCATTTCTTTTTTTTCAGTCTCCAAAAAGCCCCAATCGAACCTCCGATATACGGTGCTCTGAAATTCCAATTGGCTGTGCCGATGATGTTCATTCCGAAACGATCAGTAAATAACACCCCAAATTCAGTCTGAAATGGTATCCCTAAAGTGACTGCCGTGATGTATTGATTTTCGTAGAGTGTGTGTCTACAAAACATCCTCACATTCAATCCGAATCCTGCTGCTCCTGTCACATACCATTTTTTCCCCGACCATCCATCGCCCCACATAATGCCGGCCTCGGTAAGTCTGTTGTGTCTGTCAGTACATGAATCATCTGCAGCTTTCACAATTTCCTGAGAATAGCCGAGTCTGAATTGTGTAAGTACCGTTTCTCCGCGCATCGAAAATGTTCCCATGCCTTGCCAGGAGAGGTAATCCATGTTGTTGACGCCGGCTGTTACACTGAACCATTTTTTCTGCTTCAGGGGATTGTCGTCATATTGTGCATGCACACCCGCGATGGAAATGACCACCGTGATGAGCAGCAACATATAGTTTTTATGAATGGGACACGGAGTCTTCATATGCTTCCAACACTGAATCCACGGGTTCCCACAATTCGATTTTATTTCCTTCAGGATCCATGATCCATCCAAAATTGCCGTAATCGAAACGATCGATTTCGCCCACAGTTTGAATTCCTGCAGCGCGGAATTTTTCAAACAGCGCATCGATGTGATTCACCCGGAAATTGATCATAAATGGTTTTTCACTCGGCGAGAGGTATTCTGTTTTTTCATTGAAAATGCTGAATGTCGTCGATTTTTTCAATGCAGGGTTTTCATCATCGCGCCATTCAAAGACCATATAGGCGTGTTCGTTGATGCTCAGTCCCAGATTTTCATTGTACCATTGAATGAGGCTTTTCGGGTCTTTGGCTTTGAAAAACACGCCTCCGAGTCCTGTTACACCGGGCGCATCACTTCCTGTTTTTAGTTGTGTGGCACGTATGGATTGGATTTTTGTGAAATCAGTATAAAAGACAGAGGAAGTGAGCTTTCCAGATGCCATTTCCATCTTCACAGTACAGGGCAGATTGAATTGTTCGTCATCCTTCTTTTTTCCATACAAACTGCCGGAAATGGTGCCAATGACTATACTGGTTGGGCCTTCTGTGATGGTTTTTTCAACCGAGATAGAAAAATCCGGAAAAATCCTGAAGATCCCGGCCCACTGGTCCTGAAGTGCATTTTTTCCGCTTATCGGCTGGCCATCGGTGGTGTTTCCGGAAATATCATCTGATGCCAATTCCGCTATGGACGTGGGATTGCGTGCGTTAATAGCCGTTATCACCGACTGGAGCAGGGTATTTGTTTCTTTCATGGTATTACTACAGGAGAGCACGAATAAAAGCAGGATGGAGCTGAATATTCTCTTCATATTGATTTTTTTTCAAATGTGACTTGTTTTAAGGAAGCTTCGACCTACATTTGCACCCCTCAAATTAAGTACAATTGTTAACCGGGTTTCGCACCCAACAAACAAAACAACATGGCAGTAAAACTCAGACTTCAACGTCACGGTAAAAAAGGAAAACCTTTTTTCCACATCGTAGCAGCAGATTCACGTTCACCAAGAGATGGTAAATTCATCGAACGTATCGGAAGCTACAATCCAAACACCAACCCGGCTACAATCCAGTTGGACAATCAGAAAGCCATTGAATGGCTCAACAACGGTGCTCAACCTACGGACACAGTTCGTGCAATGCTGAGCTACACCGGCGTTCTGCTCCGTCAACACCTTCAGAAAGGTGTAGCTAAAGGCGCTCTCTCTCAGGAAGAAGCTGACAAGCGTTATGAGACCTGGATGGCAGACAAGACTTCAAAAATTGAGTCTAAAAAAGATCGTCTCGCTAAACAGAAATCTGAAGCAGCTTCTAAATTACTGAAACATGAGCGTGATGTCAACGAAGCTCGCCTGAAAGCAATGACTGCTGCGGCATCTGCGGCATCAGCCGAAGCTGCTGAAGCTCCTGCTGCTGAAGAAGCACCTGCTGCTGACGCACCAGCGGAAAACACAGAAGCATAATCATTTTCTGTTCAATATCTAAATAGCCAATCTTACGGTTGGCTATTTTTTTTACCCGGTTGCACCATTCCAAATAAGGAAAACATGGAAACTCCTCAACGCGAAGACCTGCATTGTCTCGGATATTTTTCCAGATTGCATGGATATAAAGGCGAACTCACAGCCAACCTGGATACCCCGGATATCAAGGATTATGAAGACCTGAAACACATTTTTGTGGACATCCGCGGTCAGCTAATTCCTTTTTTCATCGAATTGATCGAGTACAAAACGAATACGACAGCCAAGGTGAAGTTGGAAGGTATTGACTCGGAAGAAAAGGCCAAACAATTGGTGAAATGCTCCATTTATATCCAACCGGAAGACCTCAGTGAAACGGATCACGACAAAGTTGCCCTGCGATCACTGGAAGGATTTCAAGTGATGGATGAAGAAAAGGGAAACATCGGCAAAGTACTCCGTATCGAAGAACTCAACAACAATCCTTTAATGGTCATCATGTTTGGGAAAAAAGAAATTCTCCTGCCACTTCACGAAGATTTCTTCCGGAAAATTGACCGGAAGAAAAAGGTGGTGGAAATAGCTGCTCCTCCCGGTCTTATTGACTTTTATCTGGAGCAGTAATCAATTCTTCAGAAGTCAATTTTTCACCGGCTTCCTTTTTTCTTGAAATCATCATTCCTAACATCATCATCAATGCTGTCATAATAATGACTTGCAGTATGAGTGATTTGTTCACCATCGGAATCACCATCGATGGATCAATGGATAAAAAGAGGAGTATGGTGATCAGTCCACGTGGTGCCACAAAAACCAACGGAAGTATGGGGACATTCGAAAGTCTCAATTGCATTGCCCTGAGCAGGAAAATAACCAAAGTCACAAGAAGAGCCGGAATGATGGTCTGGGTATTCAATATTTCTTGATTTTCCATAAGATACCCGAAAAGGATGAAGAATATGACACGAATGACGAATGCTCCTTCTGTCACAATTTCCCGAAATCGGTGGACTTCCCGATTGAGTACATCGGGATGAAGTTTAGCGATGAATTTATTCCCCTTCAATTCATCGAGATTTCCTAGGAATAATCCCAAAATCATCACGAACAACAACGCTGGTAAATGAAATTCCTTGGAAAGAGCGTAAATCAACAACACCAACATGATGATCGGAATGTACTTGATGTGATGGTTGTTGAAGCGCAGCAATAGGGCCAGACCTGCGGTTGCTAAAAAGGAGATCAAAATCATGGTGAGCAAATCCAGAATAAAATGCCCTATGGAGTGCGCACTTACATATTCATTCAGCATGACAAAATTGAAGAATAAAACCCCGATGATGTCGGAAAAACTGCTTTCATAGACGACGAATTCCCGAAGATTTTTCTGAAGATTTTTCACCGTGGGTATCGCTATAGCGCTGCTGATAACACAAAGGGGAATGATATTGAGCAATGTGAATCTGAATGAGCCTCCTTGATATAAAAGCAGCATGGACGTGAGGTAGAAGGCCATGATCATCATCGGCAGAATGGCTAAAATCAGTGATTTTCTGATGATGGGTATGTTAGACCTTTTCAGTTCCAATTCCAAAGAACCTTCAAGTACAATCAGAATGAGTCCAACGGTTCCGAGAATGGGTAATGCCTGTCCAAGGTCTGGAATGGTCATCCCTGTCATCTGCACGATTTGTCGCGAAACCCAGCCAAGCAACAACAACAAAATGACCGATGGAATCCTGGATTTTCCAGCCGTGAGGTCGAATCCGTAGCCTATAAGGATCAGAAGGCAAATTACAATGATGATCACATTTATCATAGTTTCATGGGTTTAATGATTCGCCCAATAATGAGGCGAATCAAACTGCTTCATCTTCAGATTAACACAAATACTCTATTCTTTGTTTGAAATCGCCCTGTTGAACACCTGCACCCCAATTATGGGTTGTTTTGACATGAGCATGCCTATGGAAAGAGGAAAACCACGACTCTCCCTGAAAATTGTGAATCTTACCCAGTTATTGGATGTAATTTTCTCCATGATCTCGGTTAAAAACTCATCGCCAAATCTAAAATCCACGGAGTTTTACTGGTTAAATTCGCGCCCGTAAAAAATTCTGAAATCATGAGCAAAGTATTCGATCTCGAAATGATCAGAACGGTATATGGCCGTTTTGCTGAACGTGTGGATGCCGCACGCAACCTGACTGGCAAACCTCTCACCCTTACAGAGAAAATTCTCTATGCTCATTTGTGGGATGGTAAGGCTACCAAGGCTTTCGAGAGAGGAAAAAGTTATGTGGATTTTGCTCCTGATCGGGTTGCCATGCAAGATGCAACAGCTCAGATGGCTCTGCTGCAATTCATGCAAGCCGGTCGCAAACAAGTAGCAGTGCCGAGCACCGTGCATTGCGATCACTTGATTCAGGCAAGAGTAGGTGCCAACACGGATTTGCAGGATGCCCTGAATAAAAACAATGAAGTATTCAATTTCCTTTCTTCGATTTCGAATAAATATGGCATTGGCTTCTGGCGGCCGGGTGCTGGTATCATTCACCAGGTAGTGCTTGAGAATTACGCGTTTCCAGGTGGCATGATGATCGGTACAGATTCGCATACGGTAAACGCTGGCGGTCTTGGAATGGTAGCCATCGGCGTTGGTGGAGCTGATGCCATGGACGTCATGGCTGGAATGGCTTGGGAATTGAAATTCCCAAAACTCATTGGGATCAAACTCACTGGTAAACTCAATGGTTGGGCGAGCGCGAAAGATGTAATCCTAAAAGTTGCGGGTATCCTCACTGTAAAGGGTGGTACTGGCTGCATCGTGGAATATTTTGGCGAAGGCGCTGAATCGCTTTCTTGCACAGGTAAAGGAACCATCTGCAACATGGGCGCTGAAATCGGTGCTACCACTTCAACCTTCGGTTATGATGATAGCATGGAGCGTTACCTGCGCTCTACAGGCCGTGATGAAGTAGCCGATCTGGCAAACACCATCCGTCAGCACCTCACTGGAGATTCTGAAGTTTATGCCAACCCAGAGAAATACTTTGACCAGGTCATCGAATTGAACCTGAGCGAACTTGAACCTCACCTCAATGGCCCTTTCACGCCGGATCTCGCTACGCCGATTTCCAAAATGAAAGAAGAAGCGGCTAAAAACAACTGGCCAACGAAAGTGGAAGTAGGCTTGATTGGAAGTTGCACGAACTCGTCTTATGAAGACATCGCTCGCTCTGCATCACTTGCTACACAAGCCATTTCGAAAGGCCTGAAACCAAAAGCAGACTTTAGCATCACACCGGGAAGTGAACAGGTTCGCTATACCATCGAACGTGATGGCTTCATTGATACATTCAACAAACTGGGCGCAACGGTTTATGCCAATGCCTGCGGTCCTTGTATCGGTATGTGGGCTAGAACTGGTGCTGAGAAAAAAGAAAAAAATACCATCGTTCATTCTTTCAATAGAAATTTCCAAAGCCGAAATGATGGTAATCCAAATACACTCGCATTTGTCGCTTCTCCTGAATTGACAACTGCTCTGGCCATTGCCGGTGATCTCACTTTCAATCCGCTCACCGATACACTGGTGAATGAAAAAGGCGAACAAGTGAAGTTGGATCCACCTTCTGGTGATGAACTTCCATCAAAAGGTTTCGATGTGAAAGATGCCGGTTATCAAGCTCCGGCCGCAGATGGCAGCGGTGTGCAGGTGAATGTTGCTCCGGATAGTGAACGTCTTCAATTGCTCGCTCCATTCGGTGAATGGGATGGCAACAACATCACCAATGCACGCGTCCTCATCAAGGCGAAGGGAAAATGCACCACTGATCACATTTCTATGGCCGGTCCATGGTTGCGCTACCGTGGTCACCTCGACAACATTGCCAACAATACTTTGATCGGTGCAACGAATTTCTTCAATGGTGAGCAAAACAAAGTGAAGAATCAACTCACCGGTGAATATGATGAAGTACCTAAAGTACAACGCGCATACAAAGCTGCCGGAGTTCCTACCATCGTAGTCGGTGATCAGAATTATGGGGAAGGTTCTTCACGTGAACATGCTGCCATGCAGCCTCGCCACTTGGGTGTGAAAGCTATTCTTGTGAAATCATTCGCACGTATTCACGAAACCAATCTGAAGAAACAAGGCATGCTCGCTTTGACTTTCTCTCAGGATGCAGACTATGATAAGATCCGTGAAAATGATGTGATCAATTTTACTGACCTCACTGCATTCGCACCAGAAAAGCCATTGCACCTTGAATTGGTGCACGACGATGGCACGAAAGATGTAATCGCTGTCAATCATACTTACAATGCTCAGCAAATTGAATGGTTCAAAGCCGGTGGTGCTCTGAATCTGATTCGCAAGAGCCTTGTGAACTGATTTTCATAAACCATAAAAAATGCAATTACTCAAATCTTTCTTGCTGCTCGCAGCAGTATGTGTTGCCGTGGCTTCACATGGACAAAAGGAGGAAGGCGCTATCGCTGTGAATGCGGGTGTAGGCTATAGTTTCTTTGGCTTATTGGGTTCGCTTAATTTCTCCGTTCAGGATGAATTCGAAATAGAAGGAAAGGCAACTCCCGTTTATACCGGCGCCATTGACTATGGCTTCGACAATAACATCAGCATAGGTTTGGGTGGAGGATATCAAGCGGTATCTCAGAACATCAAGAATTATAGCTATATCGATGCGAACGGGAATGAAACGACTTCAAGTTTCAAATATGAAATCAGTAGATTGAATTTAGGATTGCGCGCATTGTACCATTTTGGCAATGGCAAAATAGATGCATACAGCGGTGCCAAAATTGGGATGAACTATTATTCTGTGGATGTGGAAACGAAAGATGTAGATAATCCTTCTTGGCTTCGCACAGGAGGAACAAGTTTTGGATTCCAGTTGATTCCGATTGGTGTCCGTGCCTACGTTTCAAACAATCTGGGTATCTTCTTTGAAACTGGTGTTGGTGCTCCTTGCTTTATCTCTGGCGGTATTTGCCTGGGCTTTGGCGAAGATCGTTCGGGCAATTCTACAAACTGATTTCCATAAAACTCTTTGATATGAAATACTTCGCAGCCACATGTATCTCAGCAATCGCACTTTGCTTTACGTTTCTGTCTGATGCTTCTGCTATGAGGCATGACCATTCAAATGAATTACTCATTGAACTATGCGCTTCTGATAGTGACAGCGTAAAAATGGATGTCAATGCACCCGTTGTTTCCTTTGACAACAGGTTGTATCAACAGGGAATCCAAATTGGAACCTTTGATAAAAAAACAACCATGAAAAAGGCACAATTGAACATGATCATTCAGATCTATGATATGAATGGCAAAGGTGTCGCTGAGGCCATTGCACAAGGTGTGAATGCATCATTTGCCATCACCATTTTTGATGGCAATGAAAAACTTTCTGCAGATTTTACATTCGACCATGAAGCGGAAGAATTCGCCGCTTTGTTGCGCAAAAAAGGTAAACTCTGATCAATGTAGATAAAGATCAAACAGGAATGATCTAAATATCGCTTCAGAACCTTTCCTGAATTTTTTACCTCCGGTGAATTTTCTGTCATTGACAGTGATCACCGGTTTTTCATTTTGCATCCATTGATAAAAAAGACTATCGCTTACTGAAAAGGAATAACGATAGATATATGATTTTTTTCCATACCCTTCAGCGTAGATTTTTTCAGGCTTACCGCAATCAGTGAGCACACCGCTGAGTTCAAGGGTGATCTTTTCAGGTCGAAAAGTATTGTCTTCCGTGATCACAGAAAAATTGCACGTAACAGGATTGGATTTGTCTTTTACCTTGAGATAGGTGTGATCTATAGAAAACTCATCGCGATTACCTGTTGCCTCATATTTGATGGGGCCACCGAAACAAAGGAGACTGTCTTTTCCCTTGGTGAAAATTTTAACGAAACCATCACCACGACCACCCGAAGCTGCAGGCGCTTTCACACCACATGAAGCAACTACCATCATCACGGCCAGCAGCAGAACATATTCACAGATGTATTTTTTCATGCAGGTAGGTTTCCATGGTGTCATAAATCGATTTCGCATTCTCCAAATTTGTTGTTGTGTAATCATAAATCACCATCAATCCTCCTTTGTGTTCCATGTAAGTGAAACGCGCAGTGTGCGAATTGCCTCGGGAAATGAGGTACGCATCAACTTTTGTTTTTCTCACCACAGCACTCTTCTTTTCAATGATTTGAAATGATGCATCTGATTGGAGGGCATCGGCATATGTGGACTGTGTGAGTGTTTCACTCACCGCGATGAAGATCGCATATTGTTTTGCATCATGCACAACACAACGGTTGAGGTAGATCTGATCGCTTTCTACAAAACAACAATTCTGATATGCTGCCACTTCTTGCTGACCGACCGGAAAATGATTCAGTTCGCCTTCTTCCATGCTGAACTTCCCGTATTTGGCGAAAATCATTTTACTGCCGCCGCACGATGACAACAATATGATGACTGCAATCACTGCGGAAGTTTGGAGTATGATGCTGATGTGTTTTGTCATTTCGACCAGTTAATGCGTTTTGTATTTGCTCAATACAGCCTTCACAAAAAACAAAAGGAGCAGTCGCCTGCTCCTTTCGTTGAATTTTTCATCTGATTATTCACCTGTAACGATACAAGTGTGAGTAATGATGAGGTTCAGAATGTTTTTGTTCTGATAGTCAACAGTAGAGATCTTAGAGATACCACCGTTTTTAGCAGCAGTTTGGATAGAAGCATCTACTCCGAAGCAAAGTGCGCCGAGGAAGCAGTTACCGCTTGATTTACCAACTTTAGTACCCACTGGGTTTGAAGTAGCATTCACAGGAAGGGTAATAGAGCATGAAGCAAGCATTACGGCTGCACAGCCTGCTGCAACGATTTTCTTGAAGGTTGTCATTGTGTTTTGATTTTTTTGAAATTAGAGCGCCAAACTTAGACAATCTTTCATTCGGTACAAAAAATTGATGCATTTCACATGCGTTTTTATGCAATTCACCGCTGCAGGTATCTTATTGATTTGATTGTCAGTATATTCCAATAAATGCCCATGCTATGAATAAAGCAAGCCGCGGGTTAAATTCGCGCCGTCATGAGTTCTAAACAACGTACAATCGCTGCACCCGTCACCGTGAGTGGTGTCGGATTGCATACAGGTGCTTCCGTAAACCTCACCATTTTGCCAGCTCCAGATAACCATGGTTATGTATTTCAAAGAACAGATGTCGAAGGTCAGCCGCTCATTCCGGCCGATTGCGACCTCGTTGTGAATACACAACGTGGCACCACACTCGAACTGAAAGGCGTTCGTGTTCATACCACAGAACATGTTTTGTCTGCATTGTATGGTTGTAAAGTCGACAATGCCTTGATCCAAATCGATGGCCCGGAAATTCCAATTATGGATGGCAGTGCATGGCCTTTTGTACAAGCTATAGAAAGCGTAGGTTATCAGGAACAAAACGCAGAGAGAAAATACCTCACGCTCACCGAAAACCTTACATACGAAGACAAGGAGAAAAGCATCGAAATGTTGGCAGTGCCAACAGATGGTGGTGAGTTCCGTGTTACCGTAATGGTGGATTACAATTCACCAGTACTGGGCACGCAACACGCACACATGTACCAGCTCAATCACTACAAGGAAGAAATCGCTCGATGCAGAACATTCGTATTCCTTAGAGAATTGGAGTTGTTGGCTAAAAATGGATTGATCAAAGGAGGAAGCCTCGACAATGCGATTGTCATGGTTGAACGCGCATATTCTGAGCAGGAAATCAAGGATATTCTTAAACTTCTCGGTAAAGAAGATCTCGAAGTGAAAGTGGAAGGGGTAGGTGTTCTCAATACCGTGAAATTGCAATACGAAAATGAGCCTGCTCGTCACAAATTGTTGGATATCGTCGGTGATCTTGCGCTGGTTGGAAGATTTATCAGAGGCCATATCCTTGCTGCACGTCCTGGCCATTATGGCAATGTAGAGTTTGCAAAAATTCTCAAGGGAATCATCAAAAAACAACGTGAAGCAGCTCCTGTGTTCGACATTTTCAAGAAGCCGCTTTACGATATCAATGACATCACCAGAATGTTGCCTCACCGCTATCCATTCCTGCTAGTAGACAAGATTCTGGAAATGGATCAGCAAGGTGTTGTGGGCATCAAAAATGTGACCATGAATGAACCGTTTTTCCAAGGACATTTTCCCGGAAATCCGGTCATGCCGGGCGTTTTACTCGTTGAAGCCATGGCACAGGTAGGCGGAATATTTGCCTTGTCGCAAGTTCCTGATCCGGAAAATTACAGCACCTATTTCATGAAAATTGATGGTGTCAAATTCAAACAAAAAGTTTTGCCTGGCGATACTGTCGTATTCAAATTGGTTCTGGAAAGCCCCATCAGAAGAGGGCTTGTGAATATGAAAGGTATAGCTTATGTAAGCGGCAAAGAAGTGTGTGAAGCTTTGATGCTCGCACAAGTCATTCGCGACAGGGCACCAAAAGAAATCAAAGAAGAAGCAACCGCATGAGTACACTTCGTCAGATAGACCCTGCAGCACGTATTGCAGAGAAGGTTGAAATAGGACCTTTCACCACCATTTCCGGTGATGTGGAAATCGGCGAAGGCACATGGATCGGTCCAAATGTCACCATCATGGATGGCGCCCGTATCGGTCGAAATTGCCGCATTTTTCCGGGCTCTGTGATCTCTGCCATACCGCAGGATCTGAAATTCGAAGGCGAAATCACGACAACAGAAATAGGCGACAACTCCACCATTCGTGAATGTTGTACCCTGAATCGTGGTACCAAAGACAAATGGAAAACTGTTGTTGGTGCCAATTGTCTTTTGATGGCTTATGTGCACATCGCTCACGATGCACAAGTTGGCAATAACTGCATTCTCGCTAACAACGCTAACATCGCTGGTCACGTCGAAATCGAAGATTGGGTGATCATTGAAGGTGTGGTTGCTGTGCAACAATTTATCAGGATTGGACAACATTCATTCATCGCTGGTGGAAGCCTGGTGAGAAAAAATGTTCCTCCATATGTGAAAGCTGCGAGAGAACCACTGAGCTTCGCGGGTGTGAATACTGTGGGTCTTCGCCGTCGTGGTTTTGAAAATGAAACCATCGCTCACATTGAGGATGTTTACCGCATGATTTATGTACACAATAGCAATATGAGCCGTGCGATTCACGCTGCTGAATTGGAATTGCCAAATACCACCGAAAAGGAAACTATCCTTGATTTTATTCGCGTAAGTGATAAGGGTATCATTCGTGGTCCTCAGGGTTTGTAATCCATTGATTCAATCTTCCTGCACTGGAAATCATCCTGGAAAATATCGGTAAGAAATTCAATCGCGAGTGGGTTTTTCGTGATATCACACATTCATTTCAATCCGGTGATCGCTACGCCATTCTCGGTGGAAATGGTTCTGGTAAATCTACTTTCCTTCAGTTGATATCGGGATTTCTTGTGCCTGGCACCGGAAATATCACATGGATGCATGAAGGAAAAGAAATTGAAGTGGATCAGGTTTTTCGTTACATCTCCATCGCCACTCCTTTTCTGGCACTGTACGATCAGTTCACTTTGAAAGAAAACGTGGAGTTTTTTCTTCGGTTTAAAAAATTGAGGGATGGGATCGATGAAAAGTCGTTCGCTGAAATCATTGGGTTGGAAAAACACTTCGACAAACAACTTCAGCATTTTTCCAGTGGCATGAGACAACGCATGAAACTTGGTCTCGCCATTCTTGCTGATACTCCGCTACTTCTTCTTGATGAACCGGTTTCTCACCTGGATAAAAATGCCGTAAAGTGGTATCAGAACTTGTTGCAAAATAATATCGCCGGACGCACTCTTTTCGTTGCTTCTAATTCTCAAACAGAAGAAATCTTCTTGTGCGATAACACGATTCAAATGCCAAAATAACTTGGTGAATTAGAAATTCACCATTCATTGATGTCCTGCCCGCAACAAATCATTCACTGTTTTTACAGGATTGAATGTAGAGATGGGCACTTCAACGAATACCGTGTTCCATAAAGCCATTGCGCCATTCCACAATCCTGGCCATTCCAGTGCTTTGATCACATGCCCTTGATGGAATTTTTCTGAAACAAATCCGGTAGAATAATCAATGAATTGATCGAGCGAATAATTTTCTCCGTTTCTGTTGCGGATGCTACATACGATGTCAACAGGATTGAAATGTGTGGATGATGAAAGAATTTTAGCTTGTTGAACGTCGTGCATATCCACCTGACTTTTTTCTACAATTTGTTTGCTCAGGTATCCACCACTCATTTTGATCCAGAATGGTCCGCCACCAGGTTCTCCTTCGTTGCGCACCATACCACAAATTCGCAGTGGGCGATCTAATCGAAGTTTTGCATAATCGCGCAATTGTGCCCTCGACATTCCCAATGGCAAACCTGGTTGAAACCACAATTGAATAAACTCCAAGGCATCTTCCAATACTTCGTCATTCCCCTCGTCGAGAAGGTCGAGATAATGGTGTACCTGCGTACGAAGTTCAACCAACATACCTGCAAGCACTTGTTTGTAAAAGATCGACTCTTCTTGCTGACTTGCCGTAGTTACATTGTCAATGTTTTTGATGAAGATCAGATCAGCTTGCAACGCTTGCAAATTGTGTATCAAAGCTCCATGACCACTTGGCCGAAACATCAGGCTTCCGTCTTCATCACGAACAGGATTGTCATCCTTGTCTAAGGCAATCGTATCAGTCTTTGATGCTTGTGTGCTGTATTCTATCTCGATTTGATCGTATTGAAAAGTTGATACCTTTTGTTGAAGATAGTCGGACACCAGTTGAATATGCTGAGGTGCAATCGTAAAATGCACTCGGCTGCGGCCATCAACTTGTTTGGTATAACTGATGGCTTCATAAAGGTGTTCATCAAAAGCATTGCGAAATTCTTCACCATATCGGTGAAAAATAACCATCCCCTTGAGTTGGGAATCGTAGTGAAGCCCTTTCGGTTCGAGGATATAACTGAAAATTTTTGCCCAATCGTCTTTGCGAATACTGTCGTCCAGAGACTCCCCTTTCTCTGCCATAACAGCGCGCAGAGCAGGTACAAATGGAAAACGTTCAAAATTGACGATGAACTCTTCCGTGAGTTCGGCTACATTGTCCGGATTATAATTGTACAAGTGTTTGAACATGCGGCTCGCCGCTCCTGATGCCGGCACAAACTTTAAGATATCGAGATTTTCTCTTTTTTGTTCGAAGTGTTTTTGATACCTATGGCAATCCGCACCACTCAATACCACGATGCCATCACTTTGTGTACACGGGCGCTCCAGACGCACCGGTTTGGTTTCTTTGGTGAACTGATGCACCTGTTGCATAAGATCACTTAACGCAATTCCGCGCTGTTGCAAGTCTTTTTCGTCTTCCGGAGTAATGATCATAACAAATACCGGCACGGGAATGTTGCCCGTCCAATCCGCAAGAGTAGTGGCATATTTTGGTTTCTGCAAATGGAATATTTTGCCGGGACTGACCTGTTATTTCCAGTCAAAATTTCAGATCATGGGTGGTCGCTTATTTTTGCCGCTAAAGGATTCATACGTAGTATGCACCTGAATGTATCCAACATGAAATCGCACTGGTTATTTTTTCTGGTCTTCCTGACCATCATTTCTTTTACAGCTTGTCATAACAACGGCGGAAATCCGTCCGATGCAGGCGGCAATGGCGGTAATGGAACCAACAATCAGACTGAAACACCTGATTCAGTGCTTGAAGAGCTGAATCGCTTGATTGCACAGGATCCAAACAATTACCTCAACTACCTGAATCGCGCGAAATATTTTGGTGATCACGACAAATTCACAGCAGCGATGGATGATATCCGACGCGCTATCGCCATCGATAGTACAAAAGCGGATATCTATCTGTATAAGGGCATCCTCCTCTTCGATCATGAAAAGGTTTCAGAAGCTTATGAGGAATACAAAAACTGTCTTCGGTTTGATGCTCAAAATACAGATTGTATGCTGAAAAAGGCTGGCATTGATATCGTACTCGGAAATTATGATGTATCTCGCGAATTGATCAATGAAGCGTTAAAGATCAATGAATACAATGCCTACGCTTACTATCTGAGAGGTCGTTTGTACAAAACCATCGGTGACACAGGTTTGGCAGCTTCATCCTACAAAACAGCCATCGAAGTGGATCCGGATTATTATGATGCCTACATTGAAGTGGGATTGCTTTACGCCGCGCAGAAAAATGATCTTGCGAATGAGTATTATTCTTCGGCCATTCAAATCAAACCTCGGAGTATTGAAGCTTGGTACAACAGGGCAATGTTTCTCCAGGAGAATGGTATAAAAAAGAAGAACCGATACAAGGATGCACTCACTTGTTATGATTCTATTCTGCGCATCGACCCAAAATTTGTGGCTGCTGAGTTCAACAAAGGGTATGTTTGGTTGGAATACCTCGCCAACTACGATAGCTCGGCATTTTATTTCTCCAGAGCCATTGCCTCGTATCCACAATATTATCAAGCATACTACAACCGAGGTCTATCGTTTGAAAGTCTTGGTAAAAAGAAAGAAGCAGAACAGGATTATCGCGCGGCATTGAGCATCAAGCCTGATTATTCTGAGGCTGCCATTGCGTTGAACAGGGTTACACGATAGACCTCTTGTTGGATAAAACAAGTGATGAAGTGACCTACTGTTTTTCTATAACGTCTCGATCCGATTTAATAGGGGAGCAGTAAAGGAGTATAGATCTGCTCTTGAATAGGATCTGCCTCCTTTTCATCATGTATGACCGGAAAGTCGAGGTAAGATCGTTTTACAATGTATACACCTGGATTTTCAGGGTGTTCAAGCGTGAGGTAAAGTTCAATGTAGATATCAGCATCCGGAAAATCCTTCTGTATGGTAAAAGTGAATTCTTCTTTGGTTATGGTTTCAGATGGAATTTTGATTTGTCCGGTTAGGTCATTCAGCAAAATTTCATTCTGACCATCTGGAACCATTTTGAATCCATGCAAATCCATCAGCACTTTCACTTTGATGTCCTGCCCTTTGAAATAGATCGAGTCCATACCAATGAGCTCGCCGTAGGTGTGTGCTGGCTCAAATCCAACCAAATCACGTGTTAC
This sequence comes from Flavobacteriales bacterium, assembly GCA_019694805.1. Lineage (GTDB taxonomy): Bacteria > Bacteroidota > Bacteroidia > Flavobacteriales_D > Sanyastnellaceae > JAIBBG01. Next base: position 18,337 of record JAIBBG010000017.1, read on the forward strand.
TTTAAACCAATAATTCATCGCCATTTTGTCGGTGGATGATCCGATATTTTTAACCAGGTGGTTATCGGTGTCGGTCAAGTAGAGATCACCATTGCGAATCATCAGGTCTGTAGGATGATTCAGCATCATGGTGTGTTTACCTTTTTCTTTGGCTTCACCAAGTGTTCTCCATTTGTCTTTTTCTTGAAACCAAACATGGCCTTCTTCTGAAATGGCAATCACACCTCCATTGAATTCCATCGCTGAAACAAAATGTTCTTTCACCTCTTCACCAAGTCGCGTGAGTTTCCCTTTTTTATCTGCCACATACAACTCTCCATTATTCATGGTGATATAAAGTTCGTCACCGGTAGATTTTAATGATGCTGGTGCTGAAGGGTAAAGTGTTTTATTGTTGACAGGGAGTTTGCAAAACACTTTTGCTTGGCCGTCTTCAGGATCTACTTCGAAAATCTGATTGGTTGATGCACTCGCCACATAAAGTGAATTGCCCATAAAGGCCACGGCTACCGGTAAACCTAAAGGTTGGTGATTGGCATCAATCGTTTCTTCTTCTTTCCATGTGGTATAGCCATTGCCAAGTAAAGTGGTAGTTTTTTCAGTGATGAAATCAACTACCCGCACACGCTGATTATACGTATCGGCGATATATAGTTTGTTGTTATGATAAACCATACCGTGCGGATGATTCAAAGAACAGCCATACATGTTGTTGTCTGAGAATCCTGGCGTTGTACTTCCAATTTGTAATGCCATGGTGCCAGTATCGTCGAATCCAAGAATTCTGTGGTGTGCAGCGTCGTTGAGGAAAAAGCCTTTGCCTCCTTGTTGATCGGCGATATAAGTAGGACATTCAATGATTGGATTGGCGTACCATGCCGGGTCAATAAAGGGTTTAACCTGTGCATTGTTGCAAGTAGCAAAAAGGTTTTTGTCATTGTTCAATGTTTTGATTCTGCTATTGATCAATTCAAAACCCACATGACCCGCACCTACAACTGTAGGCGTCGTGGTTTTTTCATACAATAAGAAATAGGGGAGTTGTGTGATGTTGGCAGATTGAAATCCTTTAAGATCGGCAACAATGCCAATTGGATGATTCAATTTGTGTTGCTGGATATATTGAACCAGATGACTCCTCGAAATTGGCTTCTCTCCGGCCGGCATCACCTGCAGGAGCTGAACTGCGGGTACACGGAGTAAAGAATTTTGAAGCTGATCGATGAAGTATTGACCTTCCACACAATGTTCGTCGGTGATGACCACCAGAACTACCTTGTTGCTGACCAAATGCTGAAGGACAACTGGATACTCTGTATTTACCCATACTGAATTCGATCCAAACTCATCACCCTCTGTGGTTGAGGTATTTTCCTGTGCAATCAACAGGTTGAAACAACAAAAAAGCAGGCCCATGGCCAGAAACAGATTTTTTCGCATAGCGGCTAAATTTAAGAAGGCAACCGCAATTTGCAAAGATGGTTCCAATCTTTTCAGAGAACGGTGAAATTGTAGGACAGGAGAGACACGAAATTGAATGATGAATTAAGAATTATGAATTATGAATGATGAGTTGGAGTATGGTTGGGGGATTGATAATGTGCGATAGGCAACGGGTGTTTTGCGCTGGGAGCATCCATTCACTGAGAATGTTTTATGAAGTGTATCACGATATGAATATGACACATGGAAGAAAAACCAAGATGGACAATACTCATTCATGTGCGTCAATCACCAAATTGAATGATGAATGATGAATTATGAGTTATGAGTTATGAATTATGAATTATGAATTGGGGTATGGTTGGGGGGGATTGTTAATGTGCGATAGGCAATGGTTGTTTTGTGCTGGGAGCATCCATTCACTGAGAATGTTTTATGAAGTGTATCACGATATGAATATGACTCATGGAAGAAAAACCAAGATGGACAATACTCATTCATGTGTGTCAATCACCAAATTGAATGATGAATGATGAATTATGAGTTATGAATTATGAATTGGGGTATGGTTGGGGTATGGTTGGGGTATGGTTGGGGGGATTGTTAATGTGCAATAGGCAATGGGCGTTTTGTGCTGGGAGCATCCATTCACTGAGAATGTTTAATGAAGTGTATCACAATATGAATATGACACATGGAAGAAAAACCAAGATGAACAACACTCATTCATGTTCGTCAATCAACAAATTTGATGCGAAATGGAGAAAAATATGATTTTGAGGCCATGACCCAATAACCATTTCAATCTCTGTTCTTTCACTCACAATCACCCCTCAATCAATTCATAATTCATAATTCATCATTCTTAATTCTTAATTCATCATTCAATCTCACAATGTTTTCCTCCCCTCAATAATCTCCTCCACCACCAGCGGATCAAGCAGGGTAGTGGTGTCACCAAGAGAACTGTACTCTCCTTCTGCCACTTTTCTGAGGATACGACGCATGATTTTTCCTGATCGCGTTTTGGGAAGACCACTGACAAATTGAATGACATCTGGTTTGGCGATGCGACCAATATGTTCAACCACCGACTCTACAATTTCATCTCGTGTGTGATTGTTGGCTTCATCCTGCGCGGCAAGAATGACATAGGCATAAATCCCCTGTCCCTTGATGTCATGAGGGTAACCCACAACGGCACTTTCAACAACTTTTTTGTTTTGGTTGATGGCATTTTCGATTTCGGCTGTACCAAATCGGTGACCACTTACATTGATCACATCATCTACACGACCAATGATTCGGTACATGCCATTGGCTTCTCTTCTTGCACCATCGCCGGTGAAGTAGAGGTTCTTGTACGTTGCGAAATAATTGATGCGACATCTTTCATGATCACCATATGTGGTGCGTAAAATGGAAGGCCATGGATGTTTGATGCACAAATAGCCTTCTACATCATTACCGGTAATTTCATTTCCTTCTGCATCCACCAATATGGATTGAATCCCCGGTAAGGGTAATCCGGCATGTGCGGGTTTTAATTCGGAAATACCGGCCAATGCGGATATCATAATACCGCCCGTTTCTGTTTGCCACCAGGTATCAACCACCGGACAGCGGCCTTTACCTACGTGCGTATGATACCAATGCCATGCTTCTTCATTGATAGGTTCACCTACCGATCCAAGAATACGCAAGGAATGCAGACTGTAGGCCAGCACGTGATCTACACCACTTGCCATGAGCGAACGAATCGCTGTAGGAGCGGTGTAAAAAATATTGACATTGTGTTTATCGATCACTTGCCAAAACCTTCCAGGATCAGGGAAAGTTGGAACACCCTCGAACATCATGGTGGTTGCACCATTGAGCAATGGGCCATAAAGAATATAGGAATGTCCGGTTACCCAACCAACATCGGCTGTACACCAAAAAATGTCACTTTCTCTGTATTGGAAAACATTTGCGAATGTGTAACCGGCATATACCATGTATCCCCCACACGTATGAACAACACCTTTGGGTTTACCGGTGCTGCCACTGGTATATAGGATGAATAATTCGTCTTCACTGTCCATTTCTTCTGCAGCGCATTGTTCGGTGGCGTGCATCAGCTCGTTGTGGTACCATACGTCACGACCTGTTTTCATATTGATCGGCCAGTTGAGTCTGTTCACCACGAGAACTTTTTGAACGCTGGGACATGTTTCGAGTGCTTCATCTACCACCGACTTCACGGGTATTTGTTTAGCGCCACGATTCAAACCGTCGCTTGTAATCACAAAGGCACAAGTGGAATCATTGATCCTATCGGCTACTGAATTAGCACTGAAACCTGCAAAGACAACCGAGTGAATGGCCCCAATACGCGCACACGCTAAAACAGCGAATGCGAGTTCTGGAATCATGGGCAGGTAAATGCAAACGCGATCCCCTTTTTTTACGCCGAGGTTTTTGAGAATATTCGCCATGCGGCAAACGTGTGCATGCAATTCGCGATACGTAAATCGCAAGGACATTTCTTTTGGGTCATTGGGTTCCCAAATCAAAGCAATTTTATTGCCTCGTTGTTCGAGATGTCGGTCCAGACAATTTTCTGTGATATTGAGTTTTCCGCCTTCAAACCATCGTACACGTGGTTCTTCGAAATTCCATTCAAGGGTTTTTGTCCATGGTTTGCGCCAGTTGTAATGACTGGCAATGTGATTCCAGAAATCGGCGGGTTGCGCTACACTTTGAGTGTAAGCTTCATTGTATTCTTCAATAGAAGTAATTTGAAATGGTGTGTTTTTCATGTTGGTCATGAGAGTGTTATTGTTTTGAATGCAATACCAAGAGCGCGTCTTTTAAGTGCATCATGAATTTCTGTGAGGATATAAGGATCATCAATGGTTGAAGGTACTACATAGTGTTCTCCGTCTGTGATATTGCGCATTATCCTACGTAGAATTTTTCCACTGCGCGTTTTGGGAAGTCGTTTTACGAGCACGGCATTTTTGAAACATGCGACTGCGCCAATATTTTTCCTGATCAACTGTGTAAGGTCTTTTTCCATTTCATCTTCTGAAATGGAAATACCATCTTTCAGCACTACAAACGCCAAGGGTACTTGTCCACGAAGTTCATCTGCCATGCCGATTACAGCGCATTCAGCCACCGCTTTGTGACCTGAAACCATTTCTTCCATTTCACCCGTTGAGAGTCTATGGCCAGCGACATTGATCACATCGTCAACACGACCCATGATGAAGAGATAGTTATTCTCATCGAGATATCCGCCATCACCGGTGAGGTAATATCCCGGAAAATGCTCGAGGTATGATGACACAAACCTTGCATCATCCTTATACAAGGTCGGTAAGCAGCCAGGAGGAAGTGGAAGTTTGATGGCGATAAATCCTTCTTGATTCGCAATCAAAGGATCTCCATTTTCGTTGAGTGTTCTGATGTCAAATCCCGGAACTGGCTTTCCAGCGCTTCCCGGAATGATAGCTGGTTGATCTGTGCCGAAAACCGGTGCTACCATTGGCCAGCCGCTTTCAGTTTGCCACCAATGATCAATCACCGGTATACCTAATAAGTTGGACGCCCAGTAGTAAGTTGCCACATCACATCTTTCACCTGCTAAGAACAACCTGCGCAAAGAACTGATGTCATATCGTTGAAGATTTTTACCATCATCATCTTCTTTTTTTATAGCGCGCATAGCCGTTGGCGCAGTGAACATCACATTCACTTTGTGTTCATCAATCACTCTCCAAAATGCACCAGCATCTGGTGTGCGCACTGGTTTGCCTTCATAGAGAATGGTGGTACATCCACGCATCAATGGGCCGTATACGATGTATGAATGTCCTACAACCCAGCCGACATCACTTGCGGCCCAGAAAACTTCACCCGGTTGTATTTGATATAAGTATTCAAGGCTGAACTGAAGCGCAACTGCATGTCCGCCATGATCGCGTAAAATACCTTTTGGTTTACCCGTGGTACCGGAAGTGTACAGAATGTAAAGCGGGTCAATCGCTCTTACCGGCACACACTCGGCGGGTTGGGCATTGCGAATAAAATCAGTATAGGCAATGTCACGTCCTTCTTGCAACGTGGCAGTGGCCATCTCGCGTTGAACAATCACCGTAAACTCCGGTTTGAAAATGGCTTGCTCGATGGCTTCATCCAGCAATGGTTTGTATTCAATTGTTTTATCAATTTCAATTCCACATGATGCGCTGATGATCATGCGAGGTTTGGCATCATCTATTCTGATGGCCAATTCATGAGGGGCGAATCCTCCGAATACGACGGAATGTACTGCACCGATGCGCGCACAAGCGAGCATGGCAAATACCGCTTCTGGAATCATGGGCATATAGATCACCACTCGGTCGCCACGAACAATACCTTTAGCTTGCATTGCACCCGCGAGTGTGGATACATGTTCGAGAAGTTCAGAATAGGTATAACTTTTTTTCTGATATGTAACCGGTGAATCATATATCAAAGCAACACGGTCGCCACATCCCGCTGCGACATGTTGGTCTATGGCGAGAAAACATGTGTTCAATAAACCGTCTTCATACCAACGATAAAAACCGGCTCTGGTTCTGCTCAGAATGGTCTCCGGAAATTTGTACCATGTAATCTTTCTGGCCTGTTCTGCCCAAAATTGCTCCGGATTTTCAATGGATTCGCGATAATATGTTTGGTATACTGACATGACCTTTTGATTTATAATAGTTCTTCTACTTTTTGCATGAGTTGACGAGTGCTGAATGGTTTGGTCAGATATGCATCTGCTCCCATATCCATACCGGTCTTGATGTCGCTTTCTTTACTTTTTGCGGAAAGAAATACCACTTTGCATGATGGATGTTTTCCGGATGTTTTGATGTGTCGGCAGATATAATAACCATCCACATCCGGCATCATGATGTCGAGAACTACCAGATCTGGACTATGCTTATCTAATAATTCCATGGCCTCTGTTCCATTGCGCGCTATGAATACTTCATACCCGCCTCGTCTCATCAAGAAATCTAATGAGAGCAAAATGTTGGGTTCATCATCTACAATCAATATTCGTCCTTGCTTCTTCATATTTGTTGATAGTGGTCTTCTGTTTCTTTCATGATTTCATCTAATTTCTCGGGAAGCCAAAATGTGAAATGCGCTCCATGTCCTTCGGCACTTTTCATGTCGATATCACCTTTGTGCAACAACATGATTTTTTTACATATGGCTAAACCTAAACCGGTTCCTTTGGGTTTTCTGGTCAATTGGTTTTTGGCTTGAAAAAATTTCTCGAATATCAGTTGCTGATATTCCTCCGCAATTCCTTTTCCATTGTCTACCACATCGAAATATAATTTTTCTTCATCGGAATGTGTGCTCACAGTAATTCGTCCATGTTCATTTTCGATAAATTTCAAGGCATTGGAAAGAAGGTTTAATAAAACTTGTATCAATTTGTCCCTATCTGCAATGATTTCCTTGCTTTCATCCTCCATGATGATCTGTACTTGTATGTTTTTTTCGCGTATGAGTTGATCAAGTGCTTCCACGGAATCCTGGATCAATTCTTTGGGTATGACCCTGGTTAAAACGAGCTTTTGCCTGCCACTTTCATAGCGCTCCAAATCGAGGACTTGAGAGATTAGGCGACTCAGGCGTTCTGTTTCTTTGATCACAATGCTCAAATAGTGTTGTCGATCCAACCCATCTAAATCGGGATTGTCATATAGAATTTCCGAAAAGGCGCGAATGGATGTGATGGGTGTTCTAAGCTCGTGTGTCACCGTTGACAAAAAATCATCTTTGAGTTGGTCGTTTTCTTTCAGTCTTACATTAGCTACTGCAAGATCTTCCAGCGCGCTGCGTAATTCTTCTGATTTTCGTTTGAGCTCTCTGTTGGTCGAAAGAATTTGCTGTGATTCTTTCAAAATATTCACCACTTCATCTAATCGGATTTCTTCTTCGGCCATGATCGATGATATCATGATTCGCGCGGATGCCGAACCAATCACTCCACTGAGCAAGCGCTCAGCATAACCAATGATCCGATGATCTGCCGGTTTACTGGGATCGTGTATATCAATATCATGTTTTTTAGCAAACAAACGAATGACTTGTTTGCTTCTATCCATGCCGAAAAATTGAGCAAGTAAGGCTTCCAAATCAGGTAATGATGCCTTTCCCTTGAGAACAATGGTAGATTCATATACAGCGGAATACTTGTATATATCCACAAATATTTCGCTTTGATTTTTTTCAATGATACTGGGTGTCGTATTCAATGAAACTGCGATGAATGCCACGATATTGAAAAACATACTCCAAAACATCGCATGTGATATGGTGCCAAAACCTTCTAATCCAAACAGGGAATATGGTTTGAGTATCCCAATTCCGAATGATCCATTTTCCAAAAAACTCTGTGCTGATGGTGAATTACCGATCAGAGATGGTATCACAAGGGTATATAACCAGATGGCAAAACCAATGAGAATGCCCGCCACAGCTCCCGCTTTGGTAGCTTTTTTCCAGAATATTCCTCCCAACATGGCCGGCGCAAATTGCGCTACTGAAACAAAAGAAATCAAACCAATAGATACGAGAGAATAGTATTGATCGATATGATGATAGTAGATCCATGCAAGTATCAGAATCATCACAATGGAAAACCTTCTGCTCCAAATGGTAATGGTACTGAGGTGTTGTGAGAATTTCGTTTTCAGTCGTTCGTTGCCAACGAGCATCGGGATGAGCAAGTTGTTGGAGAACATGGTGCTCAAAGCCATAGTTTCCACGATGATCATACTCGTAGCTGCGGATATTCCACCAATGAAAATAAATACCGCCAAAGCTGGTTGATTAAAGTTGAGAGGAATGTGCAGCATGTAGTAATCAGCTTGCGCATGACTACCACTCAGAAGAATTAATCCACCAACCGCGATGGGCAATACGAAAAGATTGATCAGAAATAAGTATCCGGGAAAAACCCACATCGAAGTACGCAAATCGTTTTCATTGGTATTTTCTACGACTGCCACCTGAAATTGTCTGGGTAAAAGAATAAACGCCAAAGCACTCAATAACGTAATCCAAAACCATTCACGGTAACCTGAATCGGTGTTCATGGTAAGCAGTTGCGATGCTTCTGGATGTTGTGCCGCCTGATTGAATAAATCACCAAAACCATGAAACAACCCATAGGTGAGAAAGATACCAAGGGCTATAACTGCGATCATCTTAATAACAGATTCGAAGGCTATTGCCGCCATCATTCCCTGATGGCGTTCTGTAGTTTGAAATCTTCTCGTTCCGAAAAGCAACGTAAATGTGGCCATAATCATGACAACATAAAACGATGTATCATGTAAGAAATGATGTCCATCACTCTTGAGTTGCCCTGCTGTGATGATGTCAAAGCTTTCGCTGATGGCTTTGAGTTGCAAAGCGATATAAGGAACAATGCCAACAAAACAAACGACAGTAACAATACTGCCAAGTGAAATGTTTTTACCATAACGTGATGATATAAAATCCGCAATGGTGGTAGTGCGTTGAACATTGCTGATACGAATGATCTTTCGAAGTATCACCCAGAATAGAGGAGCAACAAGGATGGGTCCAATGTAGACCGCTAAAAATTCAATACCATCTCTGGTTGCTTTTCCTATGCTTCCATAATAGGTCCATGCTGTGCAGTATACTCCGAATGATAAAGAATAAATCCAAGTGCTTACTCTTGATCTTGTTTTGTATTCCTTCTTCTGTGCACGAAATGCAATCACGAAGATGATGGCCAGATAACACAACGACAATATGATGACTAACCAGGGATTCATGATGGATGTTTACTTGAATACCTGTACATGATGATGATCAACACCAGCCAAACAAAGAAAACATAGAGATACAAAAGCGGAATTCCAAACAACAATGTAGGCTTGTTGACCGTCTGCAGGATGGGAGCATTCAGTAGAACTGCCGCTGCAATGGCTAATGCAATCAATCGTTGTCTGGAATTCCGTTCTTTCATATCAACTTATTCATCTAAATCATAGGCTCCTTTGATGGAGTAAATCCCAAAGATGACAAATCCAAAAGCAATGGGGACAAAAATTCCAATGATTATTCCCCACTGAAGCATATCGTTGGAAGTACTTGTTGGCAATGACATTTTTTTGGATGCTTCATAGATGAGATATCCAAGCACAGCTGGTCCCAGAAGTATCCAGATAAATCCGAGTATTCTTTTAAATTGATTCATGGTTTTGTATTAATGGTGAATATAAACGTTTTCATCGTCCTCCACATTTTCATCTTTTTTATTGCTGAGGTAAATGGTACCAATCACGAAACAAATTGCTGCAACAGTAATGGGATACCAAAGACCTGCAAGGGGCGAACCGCCTGGATTATCAGGTGTTTTGGTGTACTCAATGATGAGCGTGCTGATGAATGGTACTAGTCCACCAAAGACACCATTGCCAATGTGATAAGGCAATGACATACTTGTGTACCTAATTCGTGTTGGGAACATTTCAACCAGAAATGCTGCGATAGGTCCATAGACCATCGTCACAAAAATGATTTGAATGAACACGAGAAAAATGATGGTCCAATAATTTCCGCTGCCGACTTTTTTCTCCATTTTGATGATGGGCTTCATAGCATGGGCTCCGCTGGCATATAAGGTATCGGTTTTCATCTCTTTGAAAACTGCGCCATCTGTGAAGTACCTTGTGGTGGTTGTCTTAGACAACGAATCTGTTTGATTAGGCAATACGGTAACAACAACATCATCTGTGCGTTTTTCTGTTATCTCTGTTTTGTTCTTGTCAGTGGTCATATCAATGAAATGCTGATATATGGGGCGGTATGCAATGATGCCGAACAACATGCCTAACATCATGATCCATTTTCGTCCAAACCTATCGGATAGCGTACCAAACACCACAAAAAACGGCGTACCGAATGCAATGGCCCAAAGCAGGATTTCCCGGGATTGTACAAAGTCAATCTTGCATACATTCTCAATAAAACTTTGTGCATAGAACTGACCTGTATACCAAACAACACCTTGTCCCATGACAGCGCCAAACAAAGCCAGCAACACCATTTTCAAATTGTCGCGTTTGGTGAAACTTTCCTTAAGTGGATTGGTGGATGTCTTTCCCTCTTTCTTCAGCTTGGAGAACAGAGGTGATTCATTCATCTTTAAACGAATGTAAATCGACAGTATTACCAGCAGTGATGAAACAATGAATGGAATTCGCCAACCCCAATCATTGAATTTTTCTACTCCCATGGTGCTTCGGGTAATAAGAATCACACCTAATGATACAAACAAACCTAATGTTGCTGTTGTCTGAATCCATGATGTATAAAATCCGCGTCGATCGGAAGGTGAGTGCTCTGCAACGTATGTCGCCGCTCCACCATATTCCCCGCCTAGCGCAAGACCTTGAATCAATCTGAGCAGCAACACCAGCAAGGGAGCAGCCACACCGATACTCTTATAATTTGGTATCAAACCAATGGCAAAGGTTGATCCCCCCATCAATACAAGTGTGAGCAGAAAGGTGTATTTTCTTCCCACCAAATCTCCTAAACGACCAAATACCAAAGCACCGAATGGGCGTACGATAAAGCCTGCGGCAAAGATGGCCAGCGTTGATAAAAGCGCTGCTGATCCTTTATCCTCAGGAAAAAATTGTGTTGCAATGATGGTGGCAAGACTTCCGAATATGTAGAAATCATACCATTCTATCAGGGTACCAACTGAAGAGGCCGTAATGACGCTCCAGATACCCGATTGTTTTTCTTGTGTTGCTGTTGACATAACTTCTTTGTTTTAAAAAATTATAGGTAGACCTGGAACTGGAGCGTCACTTCAGGTTTGTAGTTTACTTTGAAATCACTGGTGTTGATTTGGCTAAAATCAGGACGATGTCTATAGTTGACGGTAATTTTAGCATGATGGCCTTCTAAATGAAAGTTGGCACCAGCGTCGATAACCTGTACGTCTTGATGATCACCTTCGGCATCTTTCAATCCTTCAAAATCTGACATGGTATATGCAGCATAGGGTTGGAGCCTGAACTTGCTGGAAAGATTTTTTGAAACGAGATAACCCACTTGTGCATAAAAAGTATTGCCAGTTCCAATCAACGGAAGAGCATTACCACGATACGATGCACTTCCTGTTGCGCCGGCAGCGGTTCCTGAGGCTGGATTCATGATGCCGATGCTTCGCACGAAGTTGGGACCGTAGTCATTGATATAATCGACAACATATGCCGTGATCGCTGTTCCTTTGTCTTTGTTGATGGGAATATCAGCGAAGACATCTACTGCGAATAAATTCATATCATGAAAATTCAATGAATCAGTGCCCGTCCATTCTGTTTTTTTCGTCCACATTGCTGATTTGTTATTCATAAAACCAGCGCCGATGTTGAACACCTTTTTCGAACCTAGGTAGCTCCCAACAGTGAAGGGCAACACATTCGATTCCTGATCTAAAAATTGGTAGGATAAATATCCCGCAAAAATTTTATTGACATTCATAGGACTATAGTTGGCCACTGTTGTGGAAATAGCCTTGGAAGTATTGGTGTAGAATGGTTCACTTACATTCAATCTGTAGTCAAGTTTACCCACTTTACCTTTCGCATAAATGCCAATATATCTGGCGAACTGGTCGGTGGTTTCAATATTTGACCAGTTGAAAATTGGAGCATCGTAGGCGAGAAAATTCAATGTGGATGCACTCGACATACGTGATACTCCATTCCAGTAATGAAGGCCTGCTCCGATATCCAGTTTGAAATGTGTTTTATCTAATACCTTGTATTCATTCCATACATCATGAATAAATAGTTGTGGTTTCTTGGCATCTGATGAACCGAGGTATCCACCGGAATAGGATGTCTGATTATTGATTCCAGCGTGGAAGAGTATGAGGAACCTTGAATTGATTTGAGTGAGAAATAGAAATCTTGAGCGACGCAATCCAATGTCATAGGTTTCTTTTTGGGCTACACCTTGTCTTGCCGATCCCTCATTGTTCATGTTGTACCTCGCCCATACCTGATTCCAGGTGATGAAGCGCATATACTTCGAACCATCTTCATTCAGTTTGAATTTGATGCCGCCGCCATAAAGTTCAGAACCCTGAGAAAGCGCGTAGTGGGTTGAGCCCATCAGGATCGCGATAAAGAGATAAGTAATAATGTTTGCTCTCATTTTAGTTGGTTTTATTGGTCAACTCACTGCGCGCTTTGTGAACTGACGAGGTCAAATGGAAGGGTATTCTCTCCATTCTCCAAACCAACTATATACAGATGTAAAATAAATATATATGCTATCTAAATCGCTCCCAACGTATGAGCATGAATTTATCACCGACTTCTGTAATGACTGCGCCGGCGCCGGTAAGATGTGATTTATCCTTCATGTATTCCACCAATTCGTGATGGGTGAGGATTTTATAGGTGGGGTGGTATTCACTGTTTTTGGGTCGGCTGAGTCCATACTGTTTTACCCAATTCATCACTGACACATGTGATACTCCCAACAGTCTTTCTATTTCGCGATAGCTAAGACCTTCAACATACAATTGTAGAGCTTTGGTGATATAGTAAGAATCGATTCTTTTGCCGATTTTATCTACGGTGAAGAAATAGCCACAACCCTTGCATTTGAATCGTTGTTTGCCTCCAATAACACCACTTTTCACATAGCGGTATGAATTGCATTTGGGACATTGAATCTCTTCCATGGGATTTGTGTATATGAAATGAGCAAATGTATAACAAATGAGCAATGTTTGAGGGATGTCTTTGGTAGTCAGGTCTTCATCTACAATCCTTCCTCATCAGTTCCGCGGATTTTAGTATTGTGCAATGCATGAATGCAAAGAACTCCAAACCCAACTCCTCACCATGCCTGGAGAAGGATTTTTCTATACCTATCTAAACAATTTCTCCGATTGAATGCTCCACGAAAAACCGAATTGTTAGATTTATTATTTTCAAATAATTCAGTTTTTCTTCGAGCTTTCATGAGTTGGTAAAAAAATTGCCCACTTTTATGAAGTTGAAAACATGAGACAATCAACCATGTATTGATCACTCAAACCTTATCACCGGATACTCCATTCACCACGGGTATTTCAAGAAATATGGAAACTTTTTGTGCATCGCTCTGCAGGGTTGAGAAATCGCCGTGGTTGAGGATGTTTTCACGGTGACCATGAGCGAAAACAAAATTGAGTTGATACATGGTATAGCTTCTGGTATGACGATCTTGATTGATCCGAGACAAACCCCGCTGATTATGTTTGAGGAGTTGAATTTCGATGACTTCGCTGAGTTTTAATGCATCGGGAATTTCGGACCGTGATTGGGCTAGTTGTGGAATGGAATTGTAATAGAGGGCATCCAATTTTTTATCCAAAACAATTCTTTCGGTCGGTGATTTGTATAAACGGTAGAATACCACTCCAAATACCAGCGCAACGATACAACCTGGAATTTTGGAGGTCTTATTGTCTGTAAGTATCATGGCCAAGATGCATAGTCCTGCCATGATAAAGCCTAGAATCGATACTATCAGGAATATGGTGCTTTTGGTTTTGGTCGATTGCCATATCAATTGATCACTTGTCAGGGTTATGATTTCATGACTTTTAAACGACGACCAGTTGTCGGTTGGGATAGGATCAGTATGGGGCATCATGTGAAGATAGTATGAACTTATTTGTTTTGGTCAAAGGAAATTGGATGTGTTCAACAATTTCTTCGTGATGCAAATTTCAACCCAGAACATGCAGTCGATTTCGTCAATGAGATTCAAAAGTGTTTTGGATCGGAATGGAAATTCGACTGCATGATCTGGGTTCAAGGATCCTGACATTTAATCGGAAGCAACTGCAATCATGAAAAGGGTATCCATACAAGGAGCATGAAAATCATAAGCGATATCGTGTGTAAAACAACTCGCATATTCTCCATATGATATGGATTGGGTTGAGGTGCTGATCATATGGCGCATCCAAATACATTGGGCTACGCATAGGAAATTCGACAACAAAATAGCCATCAGAGCAAATGTCCAACAACGTCTTCTGATCTAGCATCCATTCCCACTCAATCCAAATTCATAATTCATAATTCATAACTCATAACTCATAATTCATAACACATAATTCATAACTCATAATTCATAACTCATAATTCATAACTCATAATTCATAACTCAAAAAAGAAGGCCCCCATTCCTGAAGGCCCTCATGCAATACATTGGTATTGATTTCTTATTTCACTTTCTCAACTACTGCTTTGAAAGCTTCCGGATGATTCATCGCAAGGTCTGCGAGAACTTTACGGTTGAGTTCAATTCCGTTTTTGTGGATTTTACCCATGAATTCTGAGTAAGACATACCATAAGGACGAACACCTGCATTGATACGCGCAATCCAGAGTGAACGGAAATTACGCTTCTTCAGCTTACGACCTACATAGGCGTAGGTGAGGGCTTTTTCTACAGAGTTCTTGGCTACTGTCCACACGTTTTTGCGTGAACCGAAGTAACCTTTGGCCAATTTCATGATCTTTTTTCTCCTGGCCCTGGAGGCGACTGCATTTTTACTGCGTGGCATCTTTTGATTTGTTTTTTGACGATGGTGCCGGTTTGTTCGTTATCCGGACTTTAAACCATTTGTCGGGTTAAACTTACCTGCTCTGTTTTACGGATTAAGCCGTAGGGATGAGCAATTGTCTCCTGATTGATTTAGCATCAGTTGGGTGAACGATCGCATCGTTACCAAGAGCACGCTTACGCGCAGTTTC
Source organism: Flavobacteriales bacterium (assembly GCA_019694805.1). Classification (GTDB taxonomy): domain Bacteria; phylum Bacteroidota; class Bacteroidia; order Flavobacteriales_D; family Sanyastnellaceae; genus JAIBBG01. Next base: position 33,645 of record JAIBBG010000017.1, read on the forward strand.
TTTCTTGGTGAGGATGTGACGTTTGTACGCCTTCTTACGCTTAATCTTTCCTGTACCGGTGAGCTTGAATCGCTTCTTTGCACCGGATTTGGTTTTTGATTTCGGCATTGTTATATGAATTAAAAATTATTTCTTCTTCGGATTGATGATGATAAACATCCTCTTTCCATCCAACTTGGGCATCTGCTCCGGCAATCCATACTCCATGAGTTCCTGAATAAACCTGGTGAGCAAAATTTCTCCTCGGTCTTTGTAGACGATGGAGCGCCCTTTGAAGTGCACATAAGCACGCACTTTTGAACCTTCCTGAAGGAATGCTTTCGCATGCTTCAGTTTGAAGTCGAAGTCGTGATCATCAGTATTCGGACCGAAACGAATTTCCTTGGTAGTCACATTCGTTTGTTTCGCCTTGATCTCTTTCATCTTCTTCTTCTGGTCGTACAGGAATTTTTTATAATCCCCAATGCGACATACCGGTGGCGTTGCAGTGCCGGAAATCTCGATCAGATCGAGTTCCTGTTCCTGCGCCATACGCAATGCTTCCGCTCTGCTGTATACGCCTTGCTCGATATTCTCACCCACCAGTCGAACTTCCGATGCCGTGATTTTTTCGTTCAGTTTGTGCTCAGGTTCGAGTGATCTGCGACCCCTCATAACCCTGTTGTTCGGTGCGTTAATGTGTCCTCCGTTTTAAATTAAACTTTATTCCTGTCTGCTGGACTTATTCCGCCAGCATGGCTTTTATTTCTTCATTCACCTTTTGGGCGAATGCTTCAATGCTCATTTTTCCAAGATCGCCTTCTCCTTTTTTCCGCGCTGAAACTGTGTTTCCAGCTTGTTCTTCATCACCGACGATCAACATGTATGGTACTTTTTCAACTTCCGCATCGCGGATTTTCTTACCCACTTTTTCGTTCCTTTCGTCAAAAAGTGCGCGAATATCGTAAGAATTCAGCTCCGTTGCTACTTTCCGTGCGTAATCATTGTATTTTTCCGATACCGGGAGGATTCGCACCTGTTCCGGAGTGAGCCAAAGCGGGAATTGACCGGCGCAGTGCTCAATGAGAATGGCCACAAAACGCTCCAGGGAACCGAATGGGGCGCGGTGAATCATCACCGGACGGTGTTTCGCATTGTCTGCACCAGTATATTCAAGCTCAAAACGCTCAGGCAGGTTATAGTCGATCTGAACGGTACCCAACTGCCATTTTCTTCCGATAGCATCGCGAACCATGAAGTCGAGCTTCGGTCCGTAGAATGCAGCTTCGCCGTATTCTACAACGGTTTTCAGCCCTTTTTCATTGGCCACTTCTTGTATACCACGCTCAGCTTTTTCCCAGTTTTCATCCGAACCGATGTATTTCGCAGGATTATTCGGATCGCGAAGGGAGACTTGTGCCAGGAAGTCAGGGAAATCAAGTGTTTTAAAGATATAAAGCACCAGATCGATCACTTTTCCAACTTCGTGTTTCACCTGATCTGCAGTACAGAAAATGTGAGCGTCGTCCTGGGTAAATCCGCGAACACGGGTAAGTCCATGCAATTCTCCGGTTTGCTCATAACGGTAAACAGTACCGAACTCTGCCATACGGATCGGAAGATCACGGTAGGAGCGAGGCTCAGATTTGAAAATCTCACAGTGGTGAGGACAATTCATCGGTTTGAGCATATAAAGCTCGCCTTCCTGTGGGGTAGAAATCGGCTGGAAACTGTCTTTGCCGTATTTTTCCCAGTGACCACTGGTGACATACAATTCCTTCGAACCAATATGTGGAGTGATCACTTGCACATAACCCATCTTTTTCTGGGCTTGTGTCAGAAATGCCACCAATCGCATGCGGAGGTCGGCGCCTTTGGGCAACCAAAGCGGAAGTCCGCTTCCCACTTTTTGCGAGAAAGTGAAAAGTCCGAGTTCTTTACCGAGTTTGCGGTGGTCTCGCTTTTTAGCTTCTTCCAGCAGCTTCAGGTAATCATCCAATTCACTTTGTTTGGGGAAAGTGATGGCATACACTCGGGTGAGCATTTTGTTTTTTTCATCACCACGCCAATATGCGCCAGCCACGTTCAAAAGCTTGGCTGCTTTGATGAATCCTGTATTTGGAATATGCGGTCCACGGCACAAATCCGTGAATTTTCCTTGGGTATAAAATGTGATTTCTCCATCGTTTAATCCATCGATGAGCTCAAGTTTATACTGATCTCCTTTTTCGGTGAAATAAGCAATGGCATCTTGTTTTGATACTTCTTTACGGATGTACTCATTCTTCTGTCTGGCAAGTTCGAGCATGGTTTTTTCAACCTGAACAAAATCTGCTTGAGAAAACTCTACATCGCCGAAATCTACATCGTAGTAAAATCCGTTTTCAATAGGTGGTCCAATCGCCAGTTTGATGCCCGGATAATGGGCTTCCAATGCTTCCGCCATCAAGTGGGCAGAGGAGTGCCACATGGTGCTTTTACCATCTTCATCATTCCACGTCAATAGCTTTACCGTGGCATCTGTTTCGATCGGACGGTTGGCGTCTACAACTACGCCATTTACCGATGCACTCAGGACATTACGGGCAAGACCTTCACTGATAGAGGATGCAATCTGCATCGCAGTGGTGCCTTTAGCTACTTCGCGTTTACTTCCGTCGGGAAGTGTGATGGTTATCATATGATTGTTTTTTCGGGGGCGCGAAGATACGGATGAGTCTTTGATTACCAACAACCAACGTGGCCGTAATGGCGACAGATATTTTTTTAATCTTCTGTTAAGAAATTGACAAGGTTGACTATGTTTGTCATGGACAACCTTGACTCCGGCAATATCATGAGAACTGCTATACGCTTAGTTCCTGTCCTATTCTTTTTGGCTACAGCCCAAATCAGCTTTTCCCAACAGGAGAACTGGTATGTGTTGCAATTGATGCATCCTTTGAACGAAGGTCAGATTAAATCTACCATCGGCACGATCATCAGCGGCAGCAATGGAGCGCAGGTGTGGTACAATGGCGCGAAATCCAACACATTTGGGTGTAAATCACAAGAGCTTATTTCTTGGTCTTCGATTGTGGCAGAGCTCATGCAGCATGATGTTTTCGTCGCCGATGTGACCTATGGCAACGTTCATTACTCCGGCACCGCGGCCCGCTCCAGTTATTTTTTCGCTCAGGCATGTTATTATGCTGGCCATGCAGATCAAATGCCTGTTGGTTGGATTGCCCAACTCAACCACGATGAATGGGATGCTCTTCCGGAAAATGTTCGGAGTTATTATCAGTCCAACAACAACTTCGAAATCGTTGAAAAGTGATGGAAAGAAGTCTGCTGAAATACCGCCTCTTGTTCCTGAGTTTTTTCATGGTGATTTCAGTGTGTGTCTACGCGCAACCAGCCAACGACGATTGCTTGAATGCAGAGCCTATTGCTTGCGGAACCAGCGTGAATGGAACTACGGTTACGGCAACCAACGAAACGGTGCCTGCCGGTTGTTATCTCAATAACACTTCACCATCTGTATGGTATACACTGATTGGAGACGGGTCAAATATTACAGTAAGTATTTGTGGAACTACATGGGATTCTCAGATTGCGGTGTATTCTGGAACATGCGCAGCACTTACTTGTATTGGCTACAATGATGATGGCTGTGGCACATCCTCTACGTATACGTTTCCTTCTGTTATTGGAGTGACATACTATGTCCGTGTTTTTGGTTATGGCGCAGCCTCGGGAACATTCACTCTGACTACAACTTGTGTTCCTTCAACGGTACCGAATGACGCTTGCGTTAACGCCATTGCTTTGGCTTGCGATGCTTCTGTAACGGGAACAACAATTGGTGCTACTGCCGATCCTATCGCGGCTGGTTGTTATGTTTACAATACAAGCCCAGGTGTGTGGTATACCTTCACAGGAACCGGTGGAATGATCACTGCAAGTTTGTGTGGATCTTCATTTGATACACAACTTTCCGTCATGACCGGCAGTTGTGGCGCGTTTACCTGTCAGACTTATAACGACGATGGATGCGGAACACAATCTGTCGTTACTGTGAGTACTACTCCGGGAACCATTTATTATGTTTACGTGCAAGGTTATTTTACGTCCAGTGGCCCATTTACACTAAGTCTTACTTGTGTGGATCCACCGCCTCCTGCGAACTGCGGTGATATTGAAGCGAACGGTTGTCCTGATATTGATCTGGGTGCAGATATTTCATTGCCAAATTGTCCATCACCTTGCACACCGCTAACATTGAATGCTCAGTATTTTGAAACTGGAAATACGACTTCTTATTCGGTTTGTCAAATTCCATATACACCTTATCCGTACAATACAGGAACAGGATTCAGCATTGGCGTGGATGATGTGTGGACTCCTGTGATCAACCTGCCATTCAACTTTTGTTTTTACGGAGTAAATTATTCGCAGTGTATTGTAGGTTCTAACGGATTGATCAGTTTCAATATTGGCGATGCTGGCTTGTATTGTCCATGGTCATTTACAGCGCCTTGTCCAAGTCCTGCTTTGCCTAGGAATGCCATTTTTGGCGTTTATCATGACATTGATCCCGCTGTATTGTGCAGCGGTGTTCCATGTGGTGATGCACGTTTCGCCACTTTCGGCACAGCACCTTGTCGTGTATTTGTAGTGAGTTTCGACAACGTACCTCATTTCTCCGGCGCATGCAACGCACTTCGCACAAGTTGTGAAATTGTTCTTTATGAAACAACGAATGTGATTGAGGTTTATGTGGAAAACAAACCTGTTTGTTCAACCTGGAATAGCGGTAATGCTTTGATAGGCGTGCAGAATGTATCTGCAACTTCAGGTTTTACTCCACCTGGTCGTAATACAGGCCCTTGGGCGGCGGTTACAGAGGGATGGAGGTTTATTCCAAGCGGTGGATCGAATGTGACGATCAATTGGTACGATCAGGTTGGTTTAATTGGCACAGGTTCTAGCATCAGTGTTTGCCCAGATCAGGTATCAGAAACTTTCGTGGCTACAGCAACATATACGCAATGCAACGGCTCAACGATTGTAGTCAGTGATGATGTTATCGTTCAATGCGCTTCGCTGCAGTTGCCAGTGGAGTGGCTTTCATTTGAAGTAAAACCTCTTGATGATGGTCGCGAAAATCTGTGTGAGTGGATTACAGCCACAGAAGAGAACAATGATTACTTTTCAGTTCAACGCTCTAACGACAATGAACATTGGGAGGATATTGGTATTGTAGATGGCAGCGGTAATTCACTTTCACTAAAGAGATATGTCTTCTATGACCGTCATCCGCTCTGGGGTTTGAGTTATTACCGCATTGCTCAAACGGATTTTAATGGTGAAATACAATATTCAGAAGTGCGTAGTATCAATAGAGAGTCATCAACGGATATGAGCATTTATCCGAATCCTGCGCATGCCAAAGCAGTAATTCAACCTTGGACAGAAGGAAGTATTATTGTTCTGTTGGATCAGCATGGTCGAAAAATTCCATGCAATTGGAATCATCAAGGAGAATTGGATTTGACGGGCATCAGTCCCGGGTCTTATATTATTGAACTGCATATCCCGCTCACTTCAGACGTGAAGAGATGCCGGTTGGTCGTTGCGAAGTAAGATCTAAGTCGTTTTATCATGGGGTGGAAATGGGTATTTTCCACTAGGTAGTTCTTTTAATTATAATTTAATAAGGATTCGCTACCTTTGGTGGACTGTTAACACCTGACTTACTATACAAATGCTACCACTTCGCATGCATTTAATCGTCTTCGTAACGCTATTCCTTTTCTGGGATCAAAATCTCTTAGCCCAAGAAAATTGGTACGTTTTGCAGGTAATTGGTCAGGTGGATGATGCCGAATTGAAATCGGCCATGAGTTATATACAGCAGGCAGTACCTGGGACTTCAGTTTGGTACAACGATTCCCGATCCAATACCATCGGATGCAAAAGCTCCACAGAAATTTCTTGGCCTCAATTAATCGCAGAATTGCGTACTCATGATTTTTATATGGCGGATGTAACAAAATGCAGATGTCATTTTTCTGATGTGAATGCGGTATCAAGCATCTTTTATGTAGAAGCGTGTTATTATGCGAGTCATTCGGATAACATTCCTGAAGGTTGGATTGCTCGTTTGAATAAGTCTGAATATGACGCATTGCCTGAATCCGTCAAGAATTTTTATGAAGATCAAGGCAATTATGAATTGGTGAACAAATGAAGCCACGTGGTAAACATATCACCGGACTAATCGCTGCCTTGTGCATGGTGCTTTTCGCAACTGCACAGACTCCGTCAAATGATTGTTCTACCGCTGCTGCTCAACAAATCACCGTTGGCGCTACTTGCACTGGTGTCGCATTTAATGTGAACACAGCAATTGGATTGCCTGCTCTGCCATTTTGTAATGGAGGTCTTGCAACGGGGCAAGATGGTTGGGGGTGGTTCACGGCTACTTCAACCAATACGGTAATTCAATACACCAATTCAAATCGTGACGCGGTCATTTACCTGTATACCGGAACATGCGGTTCATTGAGCCTTGTGAATTGCACAGATTATTATATTGGTTCGCCTTCCACCGAATCAATGACTGTAACCACTACAATCGGAACAACATACTTCGTTCGGATTGTAAGGTATACCGGCACTGGTGGTGCTATGAATGGTACATTGTGCGTTTATAGTCCTCCTCCTGTTGCCAATGACAATTGTGCCAACGCTATTCCAATCACTTGCGGTTCTACAGTGAATGGTACAACTGTAGGCGCAACTACAGAAACCATTCCTGCTGCTTGTTACGCTACCAACACTTCTCCAAGTGTTTGGTATTCTTTCACAGGTACTGGAGTAAGTGTAACGCTGAGTTTGTGTTCCGGAACGACATTCGATACAGAAATAGCGGTGTTTACGGGCACCTGTGCTAGTCTAAACTGTTATACCACCAATGACGAAGGTTGTGGCTCGCAATCCACGGTTACTATTGATGCCTGCGTTGGAGTGACCTATTACGTTAGAGTTGCTGGTTGGGGAAATAACCTCGGACCTTTTCAATTGATCATGACATGTGGTGCTGCTGCTGCCGGTAACGATGGTTGTTGTGGTGCCATTAATTTGACATGTCCACAAACTGTGACTGGCAATACCACAACTGCTACTGATGATGCTCTTCCTGGTGGGTGTTATGATGATTTCGTTGGTGTTACCAAAGGTGTTTGGTATAAGTTTACAGGAAATGGGGGTAGCATGACGGTAAGTACTTGTGGGTCTGCATTTGATACACAGTTATCTGTTCTTACTGGCAGTTGCGGGATGTTTAATTGTGTAGGTTACAATGATCAGTTTTGCGGTAATCAATCACAGGTTACCATAAGTACAGTTGCCGGAACAACATATTATGTATGTCTCTTCGGATACTTCGGTGACTATGGTGCATTTTCATTGAGCTTATCCTGTGGTACTGCCTTCAACAATACTTGCGCCGATCTTGAAGTGAATGGTTGTCCTGATATCGACCTTGGTGCAGATATCAGCTTGCCGGCATGTACTTCACCATGCACAACTTCAGTCAGTCTTACAGCCCAGTATTTTGAAACCGGCACGACGACGGCATATCAGGTTTGCAGTGTACCTTATATTCCTTATCCATATAACTCTGGAACAGGATTCAGTATTGGCGTGGATGATGTTTATACTGGCATTATTAATCTCCCATTCAACTTTTGTTTTTTCGGGGCCGCGTACAATCAGTGTGTCGTTGGATCGAATGGTATGATCAGTTTTAATACTGCTTATGCTGGAGGTTTTTGTCCGTATTTGTTTAACGTCCCTTGTCCAAACAATACATTGCCTTTGAACGCCATTTTTGGTGTTTATCAAGACATAGATCCATCCGTTTATTGTGGTGCGGTGCTTTGCAGTGATGCGCGATATGCGGTATTCGGCACATCACCATGTCGGGTTTTTGTGGTGAGTTATGACAATCTTCCCCTTTTTTCCTACGAATGCGAATACCTCAAAACGACGTGTCAGATAGCGTTATATGAAACAACCAATGTTATCGAAGTGTTTATTGAAAATAAACCGGTTTGTGGCAGTTGGAACTATGGTAATTCATTGGTGGGCATTCAAAATTCAACCGGTACAGTTGGGTATACCCCTCAAGGCCGTAATACGGGAGATTGGATTGCCTCCAATGAAGGCTGGCGTTTTATCCCTTCCGGCCCTTCTAATGTCACCATTGCTTGGTATGATCAAAATGGACAAATCGGCACTGGCACCAGTGTGAGTGTCTGTCCTTCATCTGCTACACAAACCTATGTGGCGACTGCCACCTACACCCAATGCAATGGTGCGACAGTAGTTGTCAATGACGATGTGAATGTGGTTTGCGCAACCTTATCACTTCCCGTAGAATGGTTATCATTTGATGTCATGCCCTCTTCTGATGGAAGTGCCAACCAATTGAAATGGATTACCGCTACGGAAGAAAATAACGATTACTTCACCGTGCAGCGTTCTGTTGACGCTTTGTCCTGGATAGATATTGGTACAGTGGATGGCAGCGGAAATTCTCTTGTTGAAAGATCTTACGTTTTCCTCGACAGAAACCCAGTTTCCGGATTGAGTTACTATAGAATCAAACAAACAGATTTCAATGGCGAAGTGAATTATTCCGAAATACGCAGTGTTTCGAGGAGTGAAAACACGCCAATTTCGCTTTATCCGAATCCAGCCAAAACCAAAGTGGCTGTTCAGCCTTGGACTACAGGTTGCTCCATTACTTTGCTGGATCATAGCGGTAGGGATTTGAATTGTACTTGGAATCAATTGGGCGAAATTGATCTTACCGGAGTAGCTACCGGTTCCTATTTTGTGCTGGTGAAAGATCCTGTTTCAGGCAAAACCGAACGCCTCAGATTGATGGTGACTGCCCAATAGTGGCCCCGAGAGCCTTCGTTTACTCCCAGTAATTTATCCTTGCGTTGTTGATCCACATCGATTGTTATCTTCGCGCCTTCAATATTTATGCAATGAGAGAAATTCAATTCAGAGAAGCGATTTGTGAAGCCATGAGCGAAGAAATGCGCCGTGATGAAAGTGTGTTCCTGCTGGGTGAGGAAGTAGCAGAGTACAATGGAGCTTACAAAGCTTCCAAAGGAATGCTGGATGAATTCGGTCCTAAGCGAGTGATCGATACTCCAATTGCCGAGCTTGGTTTTTCCGGCATTGCCGTCGGCGCTGCCATGAATGGTCTTCGTCCGATTGTGGAATTTATGACGTGGAATTTTGCCATCCTCGCTGCTGACCAGATCATCAACTCTGCTGCGAAAATGTTGCAGATGAGTGGTGGACAATACAATGTGCCGATCGTGTTCCGTGGACCAAATGGTCAGGCTGGACAACTTGCTGCTACCCATTCTCAGAGTTTCGAATCTATGTACGCCCATGTACCCGGATTGAAAGTAATCACTCCTTCTAATCCATATGATGCAAAAGGCTTGTTGAAAGCCGCTATTCGCGATAATGATCCTGTAGTCTTTTTCGAAAGTGAAAAGATGTACGGTGATAAAGGTCTTGTTCCGGATGGTGAATACATCATTCCAATCGGTTTGGCTGATGTGAAAAGAGAGGGAACGGATATTACCCTTGTTTCTTTCGGTAAAATCATGAAAGTGGCATTGGCAGCGGCAGCAGAATTGGAGAAAGAAGGGATCAGCATGGAAGTGATCGACCTCCGCACCATTCGTCCTCTGGACATTGACACCATCGTGAACTCTGTGAAGAAAACCAATCGCCTGATCATCCTCGAAGAATCATGGCCTGTGGCGAGCATCTCTACAGAGATTGCATATCGTGTTCAGCGTCATGCTTTCGATTACCTTGATGCACCAATTCGCCGATTAACACAAAGCGATACACCTTTCGCTTTCGCAACTACCCTCATCGAAGCGGCGTTGCCACAAGTATCGGATGTTGTGAAAACGGCTAAAGAAGTTTTATACCGATAAAAAATCTAAGAAATGAAAAAGGGCAGTCGATCGACTGCCCTTTTTTCATTTCAGTATTTTCTTACTATTCGCGGATAACTTTTCCTTTCAGCAATTGTCCTTTTTCATCTTTGAAAATGATGGTATACATACCGGATGAGATTTTTTCCAAATTGATCATGTTATTTCCAATAAGATTTTTTTCTGAAAAAATCAAATTCCCTTTCGTGTCGAAGCAACTCATTTGCCATTTACCTGATGGTAAATTGAAGTAAATATTTTCCTCAAAAGGATTCGGCCAAATGTCGATTTTCGAAATCTCCAATTCATCAATGCTCCATAATAATTCAGTATTGGATGTGTTCTGACAACCATTAGAGTCCGTTCCTATGGCATATACCTCTAACCCATAGATTAAAATGGATTCAAATGCAATGATCTCGCCATGCTGATCTGGAATAAGACCAGATTCAGTTGTGTACCAATCATAATAAATACCTCCTGTGGCATTGACGCTATTTTCATTCCAATATACGACAATTGAAACTTCGGGTAAAGCTGCCATATTTAACTCAAATGGGAATGATTGCTCACACAATGGATTTGCGGTTTGCAATTCAATGGTATGCACTCCAACTGCGCCTTGATAAGTCAATTCCGGGGCGGTTGTAAATAGCTGCCCCTCTATTACCCATGCATATTCTTCTACATAATCATGGGTGGCATCCATATTTAAAATAGCACCATCACAAAGAGTCAAATCAACCAATTCTTCTTCCATCAATGAGCAATGGAAAATGGTATGTGTGGTGGAGTTGGTTTGAATTGGCGGATTACTGTCGAAATAAATGTCGGCATCATTCACGAGTTCAGTAAAAGGGAGCAGTCCGTCAAGTGGTTCAATATTGTACATGATATAACCTCTGCTTCCTAATTCATCGCTCGAGCTATCCGGTAAATTGATGTTTTCAAATACAAATTGCACACTGCCATTTTCTTCGATGATGGCATACATCTCATGTGATGAGCCAGTAATCTCCAAAGTCGAAAGGTCATAGACGCTTGTGTCTAAGGTATCCGCCACAATGACTTGTGTTGCTGGTGCATTGCCTGTATTTTGGAAATTGATGGTGTAAGGAATCACATCAGATTCGAGGATGAAATGTTCGTCACGATAGCCCGCAAGATCAGTAGTCTTGTTGTTGGGGTCATATGGACAAGTAAAAGTTCTATTGTAATTGTTGCTTTGCTGACATAACACATTACCATCTAAATCATAGACTGTGATTTGAATGTTGAAAGAAAACGATTCTCCCAATTGGTCTAGTCCCGGATTATGGAGATTCAAGTTGCAATGTACATTTTGAAATGAATTCAGATTGACCAGGTTCCAAGTGGCTTGTGTGGATGTGCTGGTCCCGTTGTTGTTGATGGATGCTACACTGAATGTGTCTTCGAATGTCATCACTACTGTGGCATTCACGGGCGTCTCGTGTTGATTGGAAAAGAACAAATGGCAGTTTGTCCAATCGCAATTTACTGCGCCAACTTGTTTGGTGATGTAACAATCGCCATACATCGAATCAAAGAAACCGACTTGATAAATCTGACATTGCTCCCAATCAAAACTCAAGGGCGTAGTTGGTGTGAAATAGGATGGATAATTAGTCACTGTAAGCGTGTAAGGTCCACCTGTTTCTAAGAAGGAAAGATTCAGTTGTGCACTATTTACATAGTAAGTGATACCAGGATTAACAGTGACTTCGTAAACTGAATTCAAACTTGGTTCATTCATATCGCGTGTTCCGTTGTTGTTGAGGTCGCGGTAGAAATATATGTAGCTATTGTTGGCACAATAACCACCATCGCAACCCGCAGGATTGTAATTACAATAGGAGGGATCATGGCATAAATTGGGAGTACACCAGTCGCTACATGTTGCATTCGGATTGTAATCACAAGAGTTTTCATTCATACAACCCTTTATTCCAAAGCAAGTTCCATTGTCATATTCAGCAGCAGGCCAATAATTGCAAGCATGTATATCGGTGCAGCCACATACACCAATTTGACAATTGCCATCGTCGCACGTTGCATTTGCATTGTAGTTGCAAGCCAATGCATTCATGCATCCCAGCACGCCTTCGCATGATCCATCATCGCATGCTGCATCTGGATTGTAATTGCAGGCTGTCGGATTGGTGCATCCAGGATATGTGCATGAATTGTCGTCACAGGTAGCGAGCAAATAGTAATTGCACGAAAGTGGGTCCATGCATCCCATGATACCAGGAATACAACTACCATCATCACATCCGGCATTGGGTTCAAAATTGCACGCTGTTGGATCAGTGCATCCCGGATAAGAGCAAGGATCAGCATTGCATATGGCTGGGAGATTGAAGTTGCATGCAAGCGGATCAGTGCAACCAACGAATGGATAAGTACAACTTCCATTGTCGCAACCGGCATTGGCGTTGTAATTGCACGCCAATGGATCGGTACATCCTGCATAAATACATGACCCATCGGAACAAGTTGCCAATGGATTGTAGTTGCATGCTAAAGGATTCATGCAACCGTAGATAGATGAACACGAACCATCATCACATGAGGCTTGTGGATCGAAGTTGCATGCAAAAACATCCGTGCATCCGGGATAGGTGCAAACTTGCGCATTTGATGGATCATACAATGGATCATAATTGCAAGCTTCTGTATCGGAACAGCCAATTTGAGGATTGCCCGCACTCAAAGTGATGTTTTCACTTCCTGTGCCACAGTTTCCATCCAACGCATATTGGAAGTTCATTTGAACTCCCAGATCTCCGTCAGTTGTAAGCTGCGCTACGAGTATTTTCAGATCTGAACCGGCTACAACAGTTACATTACTGCTCCAGATTTCACCAATACTGCTGTTGCAAATGAAACTTGTTCCAGATTGTGAATCGAGTGAAGTAATTTGTGGATCGCTGTTATAAAAGCCATCCAGGAAGTAGATTTGGGTTAGTGGACCTTGCGATAGTTCCAGATCAAGGGTGATCCAACTATCAAAATGGCAAGAAGCAAAATTATCCAACATGCCCTGAGTCATTCCGGTGGCGAGATGATTACCAAACAACTGGTTATAGAAATTTCCGGTGGTTGTTATTACCAAAGGACTTTCACTATTTCCCCAAACTGATTTGATCACTGTAGATTCGGTTGCACATTCCGCATACACGCGATATGTGGTGTAGCCATTGAGGTCCACACCATCTGCTGTCGTTCCGGTATGAACTACAATTGGTTCGATAGAAATGCCAGTGACTTGACCCCATGAAGTCACGGAAAACAAAATGGCTAAAGCGTATAATATGTGTTTCATGTGATTCTTGGTTTAGTTAAAAATGACAACATCTCCGTAATGTGATATCAAGATGATTAAATCTGATAGACCAACAGATCCATTTCCGTCAAAGTCACATTTAAGAATTTCAATGGACGCAGTAGCAGGATCTGCCGGACAGTTCAGGCAATTCATGAAAAGCATATAGTCCATGACATTAATCAAATGATCGCAATTGATATCGGGATATGCTCCAATACAACTGCCGTCATCCACTGTAGCCAAAGGATCAAAGTTGCACGATATGGGATCTGTACATCCTGTTTGCGCGAAGGCATCATGGGAACAATATAAGAATGAAGAAAACACCAGAAATGGTATGATAAGGTTTTTCATTGTGAAAAGGTTAATGGTACTAAGTTAACACAATATCTGGCACATGGGCTACTCCGCATCGGATTCCCGGAAATTGAGGTTGGTTTTGCCATACCGGATCTTTATCAAATGAAAGAAAAAGGTTCGGCCAATTTTTCGGCCAACGCATCACTTTTGAAGGAAGAAAAAGTTTATTTCACCACAAACCTGGTTTGCGCATCGGTTTGATCACCTTTCAAGTGGATATAGTAGATGCCCGGTGCAAAGGATGTGGTGTCAATTTTTTTTGAGGTATTTACACCCGATGACACATGAGTTTCGGTGAAAACAACTTTACCCAAAGCATCAAAAACTTCCAATTGTAATTGTTCGCCATTTGCATTGGCAATTTCAATGACACAATAATCTTCAACAGGGTTCGGATATGTTTTGAGCACGGTCAATATTTCATTCTCTGCAACAGACACATACGTTACAACATTGATGTTGTCGACATAAATGGCATTGCCATAATGACCACGGTTTTGAAAAGCAATGATGATCTCATCACTTTGTGGGACAAAAGTCAATGGGACATTTTCCCATTCATTACCTGCAGGTACGTAGAAGTCCGTGAGATCAGGATGTGTTGCCAGATCATCTCCACCTTGAACCCAAATTTCTGTCCACGTTGCTCCGCAATCGATACTGAATAAAACCGCAAGTGTATCGGTATACGGCGGACCATACTCTGCATAGGCTTTATCGAATGTCAGTGCGACAGATAGGCCGCCTGTATTGTATTTGCCAAGCCAAATTTCATCACGCGCACCTTGCGCATCATAGTAGTAATTGTCGAATCGCATGGAGTATTGACCTGCATCATAAGCGCTCGCATCGGCATTGACATTCCATGAACCATTGCCTTGTAGTATCCAGAATTCGGGATATGAACCAGATTCGAAATCTTCTTCGAGAATATCTGTAACACCACTCAATTCGCTGATGTAAGCTTGTTTGGTTACAGTTTGCGTTTGGGCATTCCATTCAACAGTTAATGTGACATCGTAAGTGCCATTTGTTGCATAAACCACCGTCGGATTTTTTTCATTGCTTGAGGAAGGTGTCGCACCCGGGAAAGTCCAGTTGTATACAGCACCTTCACCAACTACGCTGTGATCCACAAAATGCATGCTATCACCTGGACAAAAGAATGATCGTTGTTCTGCCGCAAAATCAGCCATGAGAGATGACGGTTCGAAGAGATTTGCTTCCCATACTCCCAAATTCCATGTGGCCAGTCTGATTTTATTGCCTTTGTAGAATGGAACAATTCGTATGGGCTCAGCGCTCGCTGGTAGACCAGCACTGTAACTGGTCCAATCGTCCATGTTGTTGTTGCGATAGTATACCTGACCGTTTTTGATGGCAAGATATACGCCTCCATCAGTGCCGTATTGGTGTGCCATTGCCCATATCTCTAATCCATTCAAAATTGCCGTTGAAAGATTTTCCCAATTCTGGCCGCCGTCTATAGTGTGATATACTTTGTTGTCATCAGGGGCATAATAGAATGAAATCCATAATTCATCAGGATTGGTGGCACTGAGTGTGAAATTCATATCTCGGTATGTCTCAGGCAAATTCAATTCTTCCCAGCTTTCGCCGTGGTCAGTTGTGCGCCATAACACACTGCTGCTGCCTACACCTTGATGTAAATAGATATATCTGTAATCTGCATAGGATTGCTCAATCCACAAGACACGACTGTCCGTGCTGGAGCCAAAGGCATGGACTTCACCAAATGTTGCGGCACCGTTTTCGGATTTATAAATCATGTGATCTCTGCCTAACCATGCGACGTTGTAATAGGTGTTGTCAAACATGATTCGCGAACTATTGTTATTCCAATAGCTTTCATTAGGATACAATGTGGTAGAAAAACTTTGTGAAGTTCCATCAAGTGAATTGGGGATGATATAACCTCCAATATCGCTGTGATATGTTCTGTTCTCATCGCTGTAATTGACATATCCGGTTGCAGCTTCGCCTCCGCCCATTGCCAGAAATTCTCCTGCGGGATACAATTCGTGATAGGCCATATTGCCATTGTGATATCTACCACCTACCATCATGTCTTCATTCCAACCCTGATCGTATCCCCAGAGATTGACAGCCTGAATGCCATGATTGAGGTTGTTGTGATTCTCCATGAAATCACCACTCCAACCGATTCCACCATCGTTGGAAAACCAGATTTCTTCTGTCGTCGGTCCGGTTTGATAGATGCGATATTCTTGTTGATCAACATGGAAGTAGTCGATGCCACCAATATATCCTCCCACACCTTCATATGTTGCACAAGCGTCTGTGCTTTTCCAGAGATTCAATCCACCAATGAGGACAACATCGGGGTTGATTTGTGAGGCTATGAGGGTTGTGTTGTAATTGATCTGCGTGTAGTCGCCATCATCTCCAGTGAAGTTCATCAGATTGGGATGCTCTGCTGTATATGGTGTTCCAATTTGTCCATGTGGAAAGGTCCATGTTTCGCCTGCATCATAACTTACCCAAGCACCGATCCATCCGTTGGTGGTGATGGTCGATTGATCATTTTGATAACCTACCAAGATGGCATAAATACGATTGGGATCTGCCGCTGTTGTGGCCAATCTACCACCCTCCGGTGTAATATTCCCGCTATTGTCAAACCAACCGTTGTCATAAATGGTCCATGTTGCACCGTAGTCTGTGCTTTTATAAAATTTCGAAAGCGAAGAGTTTTCTTCTTGTATGGTGTAGATGACCGATTCATCATCCGGTTTAATAGCAATAGTCTTGCATTGACCTTGCAAAACTTCACTCCAATTGTCACCGCCATCTGTACTGCGGAAAAATCCTAAGTTACATGCAGCGTATATGGTGTTTGGATCAGAATGACTGAATGCAATTTCCCACGCCCGGATATTTTGTGAAACGAATGAGGGTTGACCTATAACTTGCCAGGTATTGCCTCCGTCTGTCGTTCTCCACAAATCATTGGCTGCACTCATCAATACGATGTTTTCCTCTGTTGGATGAATACGGATCGCGCCCACATCACCGATGATGTGGTCTTGTGTTACATGTGTCCAATGCTGACCAGCGTCAATACTCTTGTATGCTCCACCGCTTTCAGTGCCGCAATACAATAGATTTGTGTTGGTGACAGATCGGTCGTGGCAATAGATATTGCTATGTCGAAATCCTTCAGTGAGACTGCCATCGGCATCATAATGAACCACAGGTCCGGCATAACTCCAAATGATATCACCGCGATCCGATTGATCTGCATGGCGCTTACGTTCCTCTTGTCTCGCTCTTTCTTCATGGTCAGGAATGACCAGTGAACCATCACCGGTGAAATAGTGTCGATTCAAACTCAACCATCTTTTATAAGCTTGAGTATGCCTGCTTTTTTTGAAAGGGTGTGATGCAAACCACGCTTCATAGGCAGCGCGAATGGCAGTGGGATGAGCTGTTGGTGAATAGAGCAGGCTAACCCATTGCGGATCTGATGGCAACACAGGAATAGATTGATCATTCAATTGCGCTGTGAGCTCTGAGGCGAATAAAACAGCAAAAACAAAAGATAAAATGGATATGCGGTACATGGATGATGATTGTGCATGCAATATGCATGAATTCATCAATTTTTGATTGAATTACCAAACATTTGAAATGCTAAGCTGTTCAAATGTTTAAACCCAAATCACGCAGTCAAAATCTATTACAGCGTTGAAAGCCTTCAATGACGGTCACTTCCTCGATTTTTATTTTCACCGTATGAATGATACGCTTTCAAATAAAAATCTTGCGGTAGCGCCCGTCCTTTTTGGCTTTCAACGCTTCATCACGATCCCGACTGCATGATTTAGGTTGAATCATCACCTCCTTATCTTCTCAGTACTTTCTCAATTCTTCGACCACGTGAAGTGGTTACATCCAGCAGGTAAGTGCCCACTGCTTTTGGCAGTTGAGCTTGTGAGCGGCTGGAATTTGGTGCATATGATTCAATGAGTTTTCCTTGTAAATCGTAAACGTTGATTTTTTTGATGATGTCTTTACCTGCATCGATGTTCACCCATCCCGTTGTTGTCGGATTCGGTCCGGTTCGGAAGAAGTTCGCATATTCTTTGACTTCAATCAGTGTGCTATTGACAGAAGCACTTACCATTTCTACCGGATCCGGAGCGGTTTCCCAGTACATTTCTTCGAATGAATTGATGGCAGGATGATCCACCGCAAATAATTCCTCATTCCAACGTGGAGGTAATGATTGATACATGAAACGAGCAACGACTGTGACATTACCATTGATTCCGGTTACTGGAACATGATATTGTATTTCATCCGTACCGCTACCTTCAATGCCATTGACGTGATTGAAATTGGGGTCATTCAATGCCGGACCTACAATTGCAGTAGTGTCATATGCATAGTGTTCTGTAGAAAATCCGAGTGGTACAAGACGATTGTCTTTGAGTGGTATATCAGCACGTTCCAATACCGTAGTCACATTGCCATTCACATCGCCCATCACCATTTCGTAAATCTGAATTTGGTTTTCATTGGTGATCACATCGTAGTGTGGTTCAAATGTGTCGTCTTGGCCTTCAATATTGTAATCTGGTAACAGTTTACCTGAATGGAAAATTTCATTGCCATCTTCATCATACATCGCAAAATCCACATATGCACGACGGGCAGGATATCCGCTTGGGAGTTTGTGTCCAGCCTTGTTGGTGAGTTTTACTGTATATCTTGCAGTGTCACCATCAACACCGTTTTCCACCAATTCTATCATCGCTGAGTTCTCTTGCAGATTTTGCATGGTGCGATTGAGAACTGTATTGAAGTGGTTCTCGTTGGCTGTCAAACCGAGATCAAGAATATTATCACGCAACAATTCAATCATGAATGAATTACCTCCAACAAGCCAGTGTTGTCCATATGGCTGACGTGGCGGCAGGAAGGCATAACCAGATGCCACAATAATTGGTTCGTCGGTATTTGGCATGTGACAACCTTGACATTCTTTTTGGTAATTGACGTCGTTGTTGTAAGCACTATTCACCCACTCATGATATGTTGCTTGTTCAACGAACACATTGCCTGTTGGATTCTGATCGAAGTCGAGGGTGTGTGTTTGCAGCGTGTGGCATGTAGCACAGACTTCAGATTCAAAAAACTTAGTTGTTGGCACTGGATCTACACCTACAAAACTTTGCATGGCAGAATTGAACAAAGGAAAATCTCCTTGTGGAATGTTGAATTGTGGTCCCCAAACAGTGTCCGAATTAAAGTGCAAATCACCTGAGAATGTTGTACCGACGGTGTTGATTTGTT
The DNA here is from genome assembly GCA_019694805.1 of Flavobacteriales bacterium. Lineage (GTDB taxonomy): Bacteria > Bacteroidota > Bacteroidia > Flavobacteriales_D > Sanyastnellaceae > JAIBBG01. The sequence goes on from JAIBBG010000017.1 coordinate 52,698, forward strand.
GAGCGTGACACGCCATGCAACTCACACCATCTCGTGCCAACGAATCACTATCCAACATCTCCAATGTGAAATTTTCGATGCCATCGTGTTCTGCTTCAAATCTTCCAAGTGGCGCATGACAACGTGTGCAGGTATTTACAATCAAATCTTCATGGTTTGGATTCATGGCAATTTCATGTGCGACTTTAGCTCGCCACATCGGATCCTTCGCGGAGTTGGCCATCATGGTACCACGCCAGTTTTCAGCCGGACTTACGTTTTCTCCCTCAGAGGTCACGTTCGCGATCGGATTTACGGCTTGATCGATACCATGGCATCCGGCACAGCGTCCAGAACCCATGAACATATCATTCATGGTGACTGGTAATTCTCCCTGAGGTTGATCCCCGCGCCATCCACCTTGAACATCATGAGGATTGAATGGACGTTGTGACGATTTTTGAAAGGTTGCTGTCAGTGAAACGAATATGATGAAGGCGCCAAGCGCTAAAACTGTCTTAGGTCGGTTTCTTAAAAATGATGTCATTTTCCTTTGATTGGTTTTGATTCTATTGAATCGGGTCTTTCCACGGCCAAAATACAAGAAAGGAATATAAACACCTACCAACAAAAATCAGTTCATCATGGAAATGCTGATGGTTACCAGACTTCGACTTGCTCTACGGCAATGGAACCAAGCTTTTCGTTGATCAGATCCGCGAGCTTGGACCGTTGATAGGAAAGTTCCTGTTTTAGAACTCCACTGTCCATTTTCAGGACCAATG
>JAIBBG010000018.1 GCA_019694805.1 Flavobacteriales bacterium
CCTTTGACCCTTCTGTCTGCTTCGCGTAAATAACCAATGATGCGTTCTACTTTTTGAGCGTTGTATTTGCTGGCTGCATCTTTCAATTCATTCATCGCATAAGGATTCAGGCCGAGTTCTTTTGCTGCATTCTGCTTGTCCTTAACGCTGAGGAACATGGATAATTTCGAATAATGCAGATACAGTGATGGCAGGATCATTTGAATGGGATTGGCCTTTGGATTGGCTTCGAAGTATTGAATGATCCGATTTGCCTTGAGCACATCTTTTTGTCCTAATGCTTTTTGCAATTCCCAAACGTTGTAATCTTTACTGATGCCAATGTTTTCTTCGATGATAGCAGGAGTGATTTCGCTTTTTTCTGGTAGAATGATCGCAAGTTTGTTGATAGCATTTACCACTTTGCTCAAGTCAGTGCCAAGGTATTCAGCCAAAAGTTGAGATGCTCCATGGTTGATTTTGAAACCACGTGCATTCGCATATTTTTCAATCCAGTCGGGTAGTTTGTAGTCCTTGATTTTTTCGGAATCAAAAACAACTCCCGTCTTATCCAGCTGCTTGTATATTTTTTTGCGCTTGTCGAGGGTTTTGTTTTTAAAGGTAAAAACAAGAATGGTGGAAGGAGTTGGTTGAGCGAGGTAATTCATCAATGGTTTCATCACATCGCCTTCATCTTCATCATCCTTGTCTTCGCTTTTTCGGCTTTTCCACTCTTTCATGTCCTGGGCTTCCTTCACCATAATGAGTTGTTTGTCGCCCATCATGGGGAATCCTTTGGCCAATGAAACAACTTGTTCCAAACTCACATCACGACCATAGGTGATGGTCATTCCGAATGTTTTGCTCGCTTCATCCAGGATATGTTCTTCCATGTAGTCCGTAATCTGATCAATGAAATACGGTTCTTCACCCATGAGGAAATACACAGGTTTGAAATTTTTCTGATCTATATCTCTGATGATGCGGAGATGCTCCATGATTGATGTCTGAATAAAATTAATCCCACTTCAGGTGACGCACAGATTGGCCTTCATCGCGGATTTCCTTGAGTGCTGCAATACCAATCTGAATGTGTTTATCTACATAATCTGCGGTGATCTTCTGATCACTTTCGCTGGTTTTTACACCTTGTGGAATCATGGGTTGATCACTGACAAGCAGCAATGCACCGATAGGAATTTTATTCGCAAATCCTACTGAAAACAATGTAGCAGTTTCCATATCGATGGCCATAGCCCTGATTTTTCGAAGGTAGTCTTTGAATTGTTGATCATGCTCCCATACGCGTCGGTTGGTGGTGTAGACAGTGCCTGTCCAGTAGTCCAACCCGAAGTCACGTATGGTAGAGGATATCGCACGTTGTAAGGTAAAGGCAGGTAATGCTGGCACTTCCACGGGGAAGTAGTCATTGCTCGTACCCTCACCACGAATGCCGGCAATCGGCAATACAAAATCGCCGAGTTGATTTTTTTTCTTCAGTCCGCCACATTTTCCTAAGAACAAAACGGCTTTTGGCATCACTGCAGTGAGCAGGTCCATGATCGTAGCGGCATTGGCACTACCCATGCTAAAGTTGATCATGGTGATATCGTCTGAGGTAGCAGTCTGCATCGCTTTGCCTTTCCCCTGAATTTCTACCTTGTGCCAATCTGCGAATTTCTGGAGGTAGTTGTCAAAATTGGTGAGTAGGATGTACTTACCGAAGGCTTCAATGGGTGTGCCGGTATACCGGGGCAGCCAGTTATTTACAATTTCTTCTTTCGATTCCATAATACGTGAATTTCAGATTTGATTTGCAAAAACAATCTTCTGCAAATCCGATCCAAAAGTATCATTTTAGATGCAACGACTGAATTTCCCTTTTCCACCGCAGCGGGTGCGCTCTGTTGAAGGCGTTCAGCAAGTTTTTGATGAAATCAGGAAAAAATGGGTGGTTCTGACACCTGAAGAATGGGTAAGACAACATCTGATAGAATTTCTGATCCAAGATCGGCGCTGTCCGCATGGTTTGATTTCCGTGGAAAAGGGGTTGGAATACAATGGTATGAAGCGCCGCTACGATGTAGTGGTCTTCGATAGAAATGCGAAACCCGTCATGCTTGCCGAGTGTAAAGCTCCAGAAATCAAGGTGACTGAAGAGGTTTTTGATCAGGCTGCGCGATACAACATGACGTTGCAAGTGCCATATTTGATGATTACCAACGGGGTGCAACACTTTTGTTGTCGTATAGATTGGGAGGAGAGGAGTTATGCCTTTTTGAAGGAAATTCCGCATTTTGATGAAATGATTGGTCGGGAATAAAAACTCTTCATTGTATTTGTCAGTTCAGAGAAGATATTTGCACCCGAATTTTTTGAAGATATGAAAGTAGAATTGGAAAAAATACTGAGCGTAGCCGGCAAGCCCGGTATCTATCAGCTCATCACAGGTGGTAAGTCTACCATCATTGTAGAGTCATTGATCGACGGAAAGAGAATGCCTGTGCACCCAACTCAGAAAGTGAGCTCGCTGAGCGACATCAGCATGTTTACTTACGAAGAAGATGTTCCGCTCCGCGATATTTTTCTGAAGGCAAAAGAAGTATTTGATGGAGGTCCTGCTCCTGATCACAAAAGTGATAGCAAAGTATTGCGCGATGCGATGCTCAAAATTTTGCCTGATTATGATAGCGAGCGTGTCTATGATTCTGACATCCGCAAATTGTTGCAGTGGTACAATATTCTTCAAGCGAAGGATATGTTGGAGTTTGCCGAGCAAACCGAAGAATCGGAAACAGAAGCTCAATAATATTTCAGCATAAAAAAAAACACCGCACTTGGCGGTGTTTTTTTTTATGCTGAATAAAAATTATTTGCTGAATGCTGCAGCCACCACCGGATTTTTTGGATCAGCATAATTGTAAAATCCTTCTCCGGATTTGTCTCCGGTTTTTCCAGCGGTCACCATATTCACAATGAGCGGACATGGGGCATACTTTGGATCACCGAAACCGTCTTGCAACACACGCATGATAGAAAGACAGGTATCAAGTCCAATGAAATCTGCAAGTCTGAGTGGTCCCATCGGATGCGCCATACCTAGCTTCATGATGGAATCAATTTCTTCAACACCTGCTGTACCTGTATACAATGTCCAAATGGCTTCATTGATCATCGGAATCAATATCTTGTTGGCAACAAATCCAGGATAATCATTCACCGTCACTGGAACTTTTTGCAACGACTTCGATAACTCAATGATGTTGTTGGTGACATCATCTGAAGTGGAATATCCGCGAATGATCTCAACCAATTTCATCAATGGTACCGGATTCATGAAATGCATGCCAATCACTTTGTCCGGACGCTTAGTCGAAGCCGCAATTTTGGTAATTGAAATCGATGAGGTATTCGTAGCCAATATGCAATCTTGTGGGGCAAGCTGATCGAGTTGATGGAATATTTTCAACTTGAGATCAATATTCTCTGTTGCAGCTTCTACAACAAGCTCAGCATCTTTCACCGCTGTCGCCATATCGGTTTGTGTGGTGATATTGGCAAGTGTTTGCGTCTTCTGTTCTTCGGTCAGCGTGCCTTTGGTGACCTGTCTTTCGAGGTTTTTTCCAATGGTTGCTATGGCCTTGTCAAGACTCGCCTGACTGATATCCAACAGTGTTACCTGATTGCCATGTTGTGCAAATACGTGGGCAATACCATTGCCCATTTGTCCTGCACCTATCACAGTTACTTTTTTCATAATCTAATTTGGTCGGCGAAAATAAGATGTGTTTAGATCAATCACGCACCATGAATCGGTTGCTGAATGTCATGTTTTCCATGTCAAATTGAATGAAGTAAAGCCCCGATTGAAGATCCGCAACTGACAATGAGTTTGACCGGATATTGCCCCTTTCTATCATTTGTCCGGCTGCATTGTAAATGGTGTAATCGCTTCCTCGTAATTGGCTATTCACAAACAAGGCATCTGATGTGGGATTGGGCCATGTTATTTTTTCCATCGTGTGCATGGTCCGAATGTCCAAAGGTTGCAAAAGTCCGCTGCGCAATTCTTCCAATGCATAACGCATCCATGTTTTTTGTCCTTCAGTAAACATGTTGTAACAAGCATCCTGATTGTAATCCATGTAGTTCTCAATCATATCCGGCTGATCGTTTAATGTGCCATCATCACATGTATTGGCAGTGAGATCACATTCGAACTGATCTCCACTTCCGCACAGTGGTGTGTCGTCGATACCATCATCTTCGCTGCACACATCGCCGAAAAATTCATCTCCCCAGGTGTGGCGAAGTCCCAGATAATGGCCCATCTCATGAGAAAGTGTGCGTCCCAGGTCATTCAGATCTGTACCATCATCTTCTGATACGGGATTGTTTCTGCCGACAGTAGTATAATGGATGACAATGCCGTCATCTTCAGCGGTTGGAGCATTGCTATTTGCTGGCCAATTATCCAAACCGCCAGGAGGATAAGACATTCCGAAAATTTGAGCACCGGGAAAATCAGTGGTGACATTGCAAATCCAAATATTGATGTAGTGTTCAGTGTCCCATGCATCAGCGCCTCCGGTTGAAGTATGCTTTACTTCATCCAATGTATTCACGGTCGAAAAAATTTCGAGGGTAAACTCTGTGCGATCCGTCATGATATGTTCTATACCCGTTGTTGGATTTCCCTGTGGATCAACAGTCGCGAGTGCAAACTGAATTTCGCAATCGGCTGCTACAGGAAGAAATATTTCTCTGGTGTTGACAGCGTCGGCATTGAGTCTGCGGTAGTCTTCATTCAATACATCCAATTGCGAATAAATCACACTGTCGGGAATATTTTGACTGTCATTGTTATACAAAACATGGAAAACAACAGGTAAGGTGTAGACACCACCAGTGCCACCTCCGCGATTGTTTTTACACGCTTCGAACATCTGCTGATTCAGACCAAACCAATGCGGGTCATGGTGTTTTTTCATGGTGATGAAATGATCATACCCACATTTGAAATGAGGTGTCTGCGCCGTCATTTGGACTTGGCAAACGATGATCAGTATGAGGAATGAAAGTGTCTTTTTCATGGTTTTGATCTGGTTCTTCGGGCCAAAGTAATATGGGATATCATTTCTCCCAACATAGAAAATATGGCTTCGTTGTTTCTCATGCTTGGTTAGCAAATTTTCTCTTTGAACAATTATGACGTAATATTGACCGTGATCCTATATGAATATGATGAAAGAACCCAAAAGACTCTTTGATTTTCCATATTACCAATTGGAGAATTTTCCATTGGAGAAAATGATGACGTCCCGATTGAATGGAGAATGGACTACCATCTCTACGGTGGACTTTGTGAAACAAATGAATCTCGTCAGTCGAGGGTTGATATCATTGGGAATTGCACCGGGCGACCGTGTTGCACTCATCACACACGCAAACCGCATGGAATGGGATATCATGGACAATGGTATCATGCAGATCGGCGCCATCGATGTGCCGATTTATCCAACCATGACGGAGCAAGATTGCGAATACATCATGAACCATGCGGAAACTAGATTGTGTTTTGTTTCCAATAAAGAATTGTATGATAAAATCTCTGGGATAAAGAGCAAGATTCCTTCGCTCTTGAAGATCTATACCTTCGAGCGGGTAGAAGGCGCGCCGCATTGGTCGGAGTTGTTCAGTGTAGCCACGACTACTGATCCAAGCAAAGTGGATGAGTTGAGTCGTCAGGTGAAAGAAGAAGATTTGGCAACGATCATTTATACATCGGGAACAACAGGTTTACCGAAAGGTGTGATGCTCTCACACCGAAACATAGCGAGCAATGCCATCGATTGTGAAGAGCGACTTCCTCATCTTGTAAAAGGAGAGAGCCGTTGTCTCACATTCCTTCCGATTTCACACATCTACGAAAGGATGTTGCACTACTTGTACATCGCTAATGGTGTACACATGTACATGTCCGGAATGGATAGCATCAAGGATGACTTGGCGGTGGCTAAGCCTCACATGTTTACCGGAGTTCCTCGTTTGTTCGAAAAATTCTACGACGGCATTTATGCCAAAGGAATGGCGAACACTGGAATCAAAAAAGTTTTGTTCAAGTGGGCACATGATCTCGCATTGCAATGGGAGCCAGAAGGGGCAAATGGTTGGTGGTATGAATTCAAATTGGGTATTGCACGCAAGCTTGTTTTCAGCAAAGTGAAAGAAGCTTTGGGATTGACGGAGATCAGCGGCATTGCCTCTGGGAGTGCTGCATTGCAGGTTAGACTTGCACGATTCTTCAATGGTGCTTCTATTTGGATCAAAGAAGGATACGGACTTACAGAAACTTCTCCGGTAATTTCCGTGAATACTTTCAGAAGACCAAATATGTGGCGCGCTGGCACAGTCGGTAAACCCATCAAAAATGTGGAAGTGAAAATCGCTGAAGACGGCGAAATTTTGTGTAAGGGTCCCAATGTGATGATTGGCTACTACAAAGACAAGGAAAAGACAGATGAAGTGTTGAAGGATGGCTGGTTCCATACCGGTGATATCGGTCAAATCGAAGATGGATTCCTGAAAATTACTGACCGTAAAAAGGAACTCTTTAAAACTTCTGGTGGAAAATATGTGGCTCCGCAGGTATTGGAAAATGCCATGAAAGAAAGTGTGTATATTGAACAGATCGTCGTAATTGGCGATGGTGAAAAATTCCCAGCAGCACTTATCGTTCCGGAAATGGTCGGACTGAAAGTCTGGGCACAGAAACAAGGTGTTGATAGCAGCAATATTGAAGCGATGCTCGCTCATCAAAAAGTGCAAACTTTGTTCGATGGTGAAATCGAAAGAATCAATGTGCGTTTTGGTAATTGGGAACAGGTGAAAGCTTTCAGGTTATTGCCTCGTCAATTGACCATTGATGCAGGGGAAATCACTCCGACATTGAAACTGAAACGAAAGAAAATTCTTGAAAATTGGAAAAACCTGATCGATGATATCTATCGCAGGAATGACTAATGCAAAGTTGTATTGATTGGCCTTGTTGGATAAACTGGATCACATAGATAGGACATTGTTTCTTTTCCTCAATGGAACAGGACCTCAATGGATGGATCAATGGATGTGGTACACCAGTAAGATGTTGTTTTGGTCACCAGTTTACTTGATTCTGTTATGGGCATTGTACCAAAAACTTCAGCGTAGACATTTTTGGATTGCATTGGGTGGATTGGCTGTATTGTTATTCATCACAGATTTTGTGGTGGTGCACTCCATCAAAAATGTCGTGATGCGACCGCGACCAGGATATAACCCAGCACTTGATGGACTCATTCATTTTGTCAAAGATGGCAATGGAAATTTTTACAAAGGCGGACGTTTTGGCTTTTTCTCCAATCATGCATCCAATTATGCAGGTGTCATTACATATTTTATTCTATTGATGCGACCAATGCAAAAATGGATTTATGTATTGCTGGTATTGTGGTTACTCATGATCGTGTACAGCAGAATTTATCTTGGTGTACATTATCCGGGTGACATCCTCGCCGGGATCATTTTTGGAACAAGCGTGGCTTATTTGATTTATCGGATATATCTCAAATTGACATTATTCAAACCTCAGGCGGTATGAAGTGGTTGATGGTATTCATAGGTGGTGGTGCAGGTTCGGTGCTGCGATTCGGCATGTCGATATTTATGCAGCGGTTTGCATTCGCTTTCCCGGCTGCAACGTTGATGGCCAATGTGATCGCCGCGATAGTCATTAGCATTTTGACTGTAAGCATGCTGAAATCAAATTCAAATACTTGGTTGTTCCTGGCTACCGGACTTTGCGGTGGATTGAGCACTTTTTCAACCTTCAGTCTGGAGACCGTGCAATTGTACCGCGATGGACACTCAACGCTCGCTACCTTGAACATTGCACTGAGTCTGGTGATTTGTATCGCGGTGGTGTACTTCATCCTCAGAACTTTCCCTTCCACATCAGCCTGATGTGTTGACCGGCATCGTTACCTTCGCCTCCACAATTTTCTATTATGAAGTACTCTGTTTTTGTCTTGATTCTGGTATGTCTCATTGGTTGCGCTGCCATGAAACCCTCTGTGGAAATTTCTCAGGCAGGATCTTTTTCAAGACCAAAGGTCATAGTGGGTATTACGGTGGACCAAATGCGCTATGACTTTATAGATAAGTACTGGAATGATTTTTCAGATAAGGGTTTCAAAAGACTGGTAGGTGAGGGCTTTTTTGCGCGCAACCTAAAGTACAATTATATGCCCACCTATACCGGTCCGGGACATGCTTCTATCTTCACCGGTTCTACACCTTGTCTGCATGGTATCATTGAAAACGATTGGTATGAAAGATCTTCCGGACTCACCATTTATTGTTCGTCTGATTCAACGGTACAAGGCGTGGGCACCAGCGGTAAAGCCGGACAGATGTCGCCACATTACCTCACAGCAACTACAATCGGTGATGAACTTCGCATGTTCACCAATGAACAATCGAAAGTGTTTGGTATTGCCATGAAAGATCGCGGAGCCATTTTGCCTGCAGGAAGAACGGCTGATGCTGCATATTGGTTTGTTGGTCTGGAGGAAGGCGTTTGGGCTACCAGTAGTTGGTATATGAATGAATTACCTCAATGGGTGAAAGATTTCAACGCGAAGAAAATTCCGGATACGTATATGAGCAGCACTTGGAACCTGATGAAAGATGAGGCCGTGTACAACGAATCGCATGCTGACAACAATCCATTCGAAACACCATTCAAAGGAACACTTAAACCTGTTTTTCCTTATGATATGAATGCCATGCGCAGTGCCAACGGCAACTATGATCTCATCAAAGGAACACCTTATGGAAATACGTTCACTGTTGACTTTGCAAAAGCATTGATCGAAAATGAAAATCTTGGTCAGGATGAATTCACCGATATGCTTTGTATGAGCTTTTCAGCAACGGACTATATCGGGCATCAATTTGGTATTCACTCTCGCGAATTGCAGGATTGTTACTTGCGCCTGGATGCAGATATCGCAACTTTCATCGACTACCTGGATCAAAAATTCGGTCGCGATCAATATGTCATTTTCTTAAGTGCTGACCATGGGGGCGCTCCTACACCGAGCTACGTCAACAAACAGCAGGGTATTGGAGGCTATTGGAAAAGTGATGCTGCTGAGCTTTTCGTGGAAGGTGAATTGATTAAAAAGTATGGCCCGGGTGATTGGGTATTGAATGAAAGCAATCAGAATATTTTTCTCAATAGGAAACTCATCGAAAGCTCCAAATTGAATTTGAAAGAAATGCAATATGAAGTTGCAGAAATGATGTTGGGTTATCAGGAAGTTGAATTTGCTTTTACTGCAAGTGATTTGGCGCAATACCGCGGTGGTCATCCCATGAAAGAAATGGTGCAGAATGGATTCAGTCAGTCGCAAAGTGGAGATGTGATCTATATCTTGAAAGCTGGCTATATGGAGTACGGTATGACCGGAACTACGCATGGTTCGCCGTATCGGTATGATTCACATGTTCCTGCTATTTTCTTCGGGGGAAATTTCCGTCAAGGGGAAAGTTTTATGCCACATGTCATTACAGACATAGCTCCGACGGTCGCTGCCGCTTGCCGTATTCCATTTCCAAATGCCACCACGGGCAATCCAATCACTGAAGCCATCAAATAGTTATGATTCACTATCAGATTTCAATCGAAAATCCACACCGGCATTTTATATCGTTTGAGGCAAAATTTCCTTGTCAGGGAAAACAGAAATTATTGCTTTGTCTCGCCGCATGGCGCCCAGGACGATATGAACTTGGAAATTTTTCTAAGAACATCCGCAAGTGGAAAGCCGTTGGTCAGGATCGAGAACTAACATTCCGAAAAATCACCAAGGATTGCTGGGAAGTGAATTGTGAAGGATTGGATGAAGTGATACTGACCTATGAATATTATGCCGCAGAATTGAATGCGGGTTCTACATACCTGGATACTGAACAGCTCTACATCAATCCGGTGAATTGTTTTTTCTATGTGCAGGATTCTCCGCAATGGCCTTATCAACTTCAATTCAATCTACCAAATGATTATCAGATTGCTTCGGGATTGTCAAAAATTTCAAAACATATCTGCACGGCCTCATCATATGATGATCTCGCCGATTGTCCATTGATTGCAAGCGATACCATCAAAAATTTATCATACTCTGCACACGGTATCTTATTTCAGATTTGGATTCAAGGCGACCTCAAAACCGATGAGGAAAGATTGATCCGTGAGTTTACTGCATTCACGAATGCACATTTCGATATTTTCGGCAACATTCCATGCGATGAATATCATTTTCTTTTGCACTTTCCTCCATACTTCATCCGACATGGTGTCGAACACCACAATAGCACGGTCATCGCCATGGGGCCTGCTGCCGATTTTCAGGGCGAAAGCCAATTCAAAGATTTGCTCGCCATAAGTTGTCATGAATTATTCCACACGTGGAATGTGAAGTGCATCCGTCCGGTGGAAATGATGCCATATGATTTTTCACAAGAAAATTATTCTCGACTTGGTTACGTCTATGAAGGTGTAACCACTTACTATGGAGATCAGTTGCTCTGGAGATGTGGAAGTATCAACGATGCTGAGTGGTTTGCGGAACTTGAGGATAGGATACAGACATATATGGATAATCACGGTCGGTTCAATCTTTCTGTCGCCGACAGCAGTTTTGATACATGGCTCGATGGCTATAATTCCGGAATACCATGGCGCAAAGTTTCCATCTACAATGAGGGTTTGCTGATTGCGTGTATGTGCGATCTCGAAATCCTGAAGGCCTCTTCAGGCAGATATTCTCTGGATGATGTGATGCGCGATCTCTATCGTGATTTTGGTCAAAAACAAATCGGGTATTCCGAATCGGATTATCAAAATTTGATCAGGAAATATTTGGGAAAAACAACTGACGACATTTTCAATTCTTTCGTCAACGGTACTGAAGATTATTTACCTGGGATACAAAAGGCTCTTGCCTATGCCGGACTGCAGGTGATGCAATTGGCATCGCCGAAAGTAAGTGAAGCCAACTATGGTTTTGCTGTAGATGAAAGTGGTGGTAAGCTGACGATAAACAGCGTCATTCCGTGCTCACCGGCTGATGAATGCGGACTTTGGATAGGAGATGAAATTATTGCGGTGAATGGCACATCACCGTACAAGAATTTTCAGCCTTTATTGAAGCAAAGTGAGACACGTCCCGAAATTCAATTCTTGCGCAAAGGGAAAACAATGTCTGCTGTTTTGAATATTTCGAAAAACACCTGGGGAAGGCGCTACAAATTGATGATGAATGAAACATGCACCGAAGACGAACGTGCATTCTTTGCCCTTTGGAAATCAAATCGCCTCATGAAATGAAAATCACACCGAATCAATTTGCCTGGATTTTTCTCATCGTTCTCATAGGTTTGATCGGGTGGGGCGGTTATGCCGCTTGGAATTTTTTTCAAAATCCAGGAGAAAATCTGGTGAGCATGGAAAATGAAGTGAAACTCGGTGAGATGATTACGCAACAGATCATGCATGAACATGGCGAAGATGCGATGGTGCAGGATGCGTATGCCGATTCATGTATCCATGCAATTTATGAGAGACTACAAAGCGCGATGGGTGGAAGTGGTTATCACTATAATATCCGTTTGTTGAAGGGCGATGAGCCCAACGCTTTTGCTATTCCAGGTGGAAATGTTTTTGTGTACACTGGACTGATCAAATTTTGTCATACACCGGAAGAAGTTACCGCTGTTCTTGCGCATGAAATGGGCCATGTGGAGAAAAGACACACCATAAACAACATCATCAAACAAATGGGTGTGGGTGCACTGCTTTCATATCTCGGTGATGGTTCCGGCGGGGCTGCGCAGCAGTTGAGCGAGAAGATGATCAATGGCTTTTTCAGCAGAGAAGATGAAGCCGAAGCAGATGATTTTGCTTTGGCATTGCTCGAACGTGCTCATATCAGACCTTCTGTTCTGGGTGAAGTTTTTTCCAGGATGAAAGATGAACACGGTGATATGGAAGGTGTGATGAGTTTATTGAGCACACATCCTGAACTTGAGCAGCGATCAGCGAAATCGAAAGCATATCAAACCAAAGCCGATTTCATAGAAATGCCGATACACATGGATTGGACACGCTTGCAACAGCTTTGGCCATAACTATGGTCGGTGGTACCACTCTAACAAAACATCTGAATTGAGGTCGTAGTATTCGAGTGATACATCCAACATTTTGTCATCTACAAGATATATGGCAGGAAACTGTGCGCCGGAAACTTTCATGATTTTATGTTCCGATACAAAGTGCTGATAGGGTATATCATGCAGCTTGGTCTCTTCCATGAAGGCCGGAATATCGTTTGCGTTTCCACTCAACACGGCATAAATAGGAAGTTCCGGATGATCTCTTTTGATGGCTTCCAATCTTGTTGCTGCCAATCTGCAGTGCGGACATTTGAGCAGCATGAAGGCTATGATTTTTTTGCCATGCAAGACATCAAATGATGGTGGAATTTCTCCTTCTGTTTCATAAAGGATCTCTAATGGAATTTCAGTTTTTTCTCCTTCCAGGGTTTGAACGTTTTTCGGCAATAGAACCGGATTGAGAATAAAGGGTAAGGCCAATGTGAAGAGTGACATCACCACCAAAACTACATTTTTCCATCGGAAAGCATACTGCACCGGATTGTGCCAAACGATCCATGTCATGCCGGCCAAAAAGACATTCTTCATGATGCCTTCAAAAGGTGTGAGCACTATGGCATTGCCGAAACACCCGCAATTGCCATTGTTACCTTCTAAGATGAGCAGAATGGTCAGGTATAAAGTGTAAATGGCGAGCATCAAAAATGATAACCGCACAAAAAGTTTATCGTGAAGGGCAAATAGAATTCCTGCAGCGACCAATAACTCACCTCCAATCAGGAGGCGAGATTGGAATAAGACGAGTTTTTCTGTGCTCAAGTGGTGCATGAGCATATCATTCTCGAAAAACTCGATGGGATATAACTTCAGGATTCCTGAAAACACATAGGCCACCGCCAGCAATATCCTGACCGACCAGGACAAAATCATCGGCAATTTCATGGTGCAAAGAAAAAGGCCATCACGTGATGGCCTTTAACAAATTTCAGAGTTCTGAATTATTGTTTTACTGCTTCGCAGGTAACGCTGCTACCTGTAGTGTAAGCAGAACCAGAACAAGTGTCTTCCGCATCTTTCTTAGTAGCTTTGAAAGTACCGCTTGTAACTGAAGTGCTAGAACCACCTACGGTTGTAGTGCATTTGCAAGCATAAGATTTTTTGCATGAAGAAAGTGAAGCTACGATAGCCACACCAGCGAAGAACAAAAGAGCTTTTTTCATTTCTTGTTGAATTTATTAGTGTTTGGTGGCGCAAATTTAACAGGATCGGTCGTCCCTGCAAGTTTTTGAAAAGATTTTAACCTCTCCATCCGAAGTCATAGAGAGTCATGGTTACTTTTCGCCTGAATAATGAGATGAGATTGCGAAGTATGAAGCCTATTCCACTGATTACTGGATTGTTGTATGGCGTGTTGGCCGTATTTGTAGTCATTTATCATAAAGGCTACACCACTTTTTTTGAGAAGTTTAATTTACCGGGAGCGTTATCACATACTTTGTATCGGGTGATACTCATCTTCTGCATTATCGAAAGCATCCGATTTCTGATCATCGCTACTTATCGTCCGCAGGGCAATGCCCGACGCGACAATTTCACCATCGGAATTTCACATCTGGCTAAAATTTCTTATGCCTTGTTGGCAGGCGTGCTGGTTTTGTCTTTGTTCAACATTACCGTGAAGGAGGCAATCACATCACTGAGTTTGATTGCTGCGGCTATTGTCCTGATGACCAAGGATTATATCTCCAACCTCATCAATGGAATGTATCTCACTTTCGCTAAAGTGGTGAACATCGGTGACTCGGTAGAAATCGCTGAGAAGAAGGGTAAAATTCTGGATATTACACTCACCAATGTCCATTTGCTCAACGACGACGACGATATCATTTACATCCCCAACAACAAGGTATTCAGCAGTGAAATCATCAACTATACCCGCAGGGAATTGAAGCGCAGCAATGTCGATTTTGAAATTGATGTCAGTTATGTTCCTGAAGTTGAATGGCTTGAAAAAGAAATTATCCAGTCGCTGGGCGAACTGAATGACCTGATCCAACCGGGAACCATTGTGTTAAAGGTTCAGGCTATCAAACAGGAATACACTACTTTCAAATTTCAGTACATCTTGATCGATCCGCTCAATAAAGAGCAGGATAAAAAGGTGAAACGACACGTCATTCGATTCATCGTGAGATTAATCACCCGATTAAGATCTGACAGGAAACCTTAGGTAATTCGATGATGTGGATATATTTTTTCATGAAATCGACAGATAACGAAAAAATATTTTTTCACGTGGCCTTCATTTTTTCATTTTTGCCGGATAAAAGTTGCCTGTGAAAGGACATTCCCTCTAACGCCCGCAACTCTTCCAATCGAAATGGGTAAATACGGTTCAATCAGACAATTCATGCAGGAGAATTACCTGCATTTCAATTCTGCCGCAATGGTGGATGCAGCCAAAGGCTACGAAACACATCTTGCAGAAGGTGGAAAAATGATGATCACCCTCGCCGGAGCGATGTCTACCGCCGAGCTGGGAATTTCTTTGGCTGAAATGATCCGTCAGGGAAAAGTGGACATCATTTCCTGCACAGGGGCAAACCTCGAAGAGGATTTGATGAACCTTGTCGCTCACAATCACTACGAGCGTGTTCCCAACTACCGCGACCTCACTCCAGAACAGGAATGGGCGCTTCTGGAAAGAGGCCTTAATCGCGTTACCGATACTTGTATTCCAGAAGAAGAAGCTTTTCGCCGACTTCAAAAACACATCCATGCCCTCTGGCAAGATGCAGATTCAAAAGGTGAAAGGTATTTCCCTCACGAATACATGTACAAGATGTTGCTGAGTGGAGTATTGGAACAATACTATCAAATCGATCCTAAAAATTCATGGATGCTTGCAGCGGCAGAAAGAAATTTGCCCATCATCGTTCCCGGCTGGGAAGACAGTACCATGGGTAACATCTTCGCCAGCTACGTGATCAAAAATGAGATCAAGGCATCTACCATGAAAAGTGGTATTGAATACATGGCATGGTTGGCCAAATGGTATATCGATCATTCTGCGGGTAAGGGCGTTGGATTCTTCCAAATCGGTGGCGGTATCGCTGGTGACTTCCCGATTTGTGTCGTACCTATGCTGTATCAGGATATGGAAATGCACGATATCCCTTTCTGGAGTTATTTCTGTCAGATCAGCGACAGTACTACAAGCTATGGTAGCTACAGCGGCGCTGTTCCCAATGAAAAAATCACCTGGGGTAAACTCGACATCCATACTCCGAAATTTATCATTGAAAGTGACGCAACAATTGTTGCGCCCCTCATTTTTGCATGGTTATTAAATCACTGATATTCGCACCAATATTTTAATCCGATGGCTGCACCACTGAAACGCGTAATCAAAGATTACAATACACTTACCCAGGAACACATTGATCTCATCAATGAACATTTTCCCAATGGATTCGAAAATGAAAACCTGGTTTCTTTTGTCACCCCAAAAGGTCAATTCATCAAAGCACTCGAAGTGCGCACTGAAGACACCATCTATCTTTTCAAAATCGACAAAAACATGAAAGTCGATGATGAAGAAAATCAGGAAAACGAAGCAGGCGCTATGTCTGAGTTTGAAAGCTTCAAAGGTGGAGATGACGATTCAGATATGGATGATATGGATGACAGCGACGATACAGATGACGATGTAGTTGAGGATGATGGTGGTGCTGACGACGAAGACTGATCAAATTTTCATAAAGATTGAAAAGGCCGGCGTGTGAATCACTCCGGCCTTTTTATTTTCGTTGAAATTCAATGCCATTGAGAAATTTCGCCGCACATTTTTTTGAAGCCATAGGAGTATGGTTTGAATCGTGGAAATTCATTGCTAAGAACAGACTGATTCACTACTTCATTTTTCCCGTACTCATCTCCATGGTCTTGTCCACATTTGCCATTGTGCTCATCAAATCTGGCGTCGACTATGCCATGCAATACATCGAACCGTATGTTCAGCACCAACCTTTAAGTGACAATTTTCGCGATAACGTTTTTATCGTTATCCATAACCTGGGTAAGTATGCCGCCTCGTTTGTTTTGTTTCTGCTCGGGCTTTACATTTTTTCCAGACTCCATAAATATCTTGTACTCGCAGCCATGGCTCCAGTCATGTCATTGCTGAGTGATCGGGTATACGAAGTGTTGACGGGAATTAAAACACCTTTTGCTCTCGGTCCTCTGATGCACGATGTGTTTCGTGGAATTCTGATATCAATTCGCAATTTGATCATGGAATTGGCTCTTTCTTTTTTCTTTTGGGCGGCGTCGATCTACCTGTCTTTTACTTTGCCTTTTTTGGAATTCATCATCTTGCCGTTGACCGGTCTTGTTCTCTTTATCAATGGTGCTTATTTCTTCGGATTTGCCACCATGGATTGTTATCTCGAGAAAAGAAAGTGTGGAGTCAAGGAGAGTATCACTTTGATCCGCAAAAACCGTTATGCCGCTATGGGAAATGGATCTGTGTTTTCCTTGTTGTTCATGATCCCATTTATAGGAGTGAGCGTGGCAACCATCACCTGCACCGTTTCTTCGATGCTTTATATGCACAGACTACAACAATCGGGAAATCTCTTAGCGGATCAGAAGTGACTTGGAAATGACTTGGTCATTTCGCTTGAAAGTAATGGTGTAAAATCCTTCAGGAAGTCCTCCCATGTCAATAGTCGGAACTTGTGGTTTCACATTCATCACACATCTACCTGCCGCGTCGTGAATGACAACTTCAGGAAGTGAAAAATCATCATTGGTCTGGATATAGATCCAGTTCTTGGCAGGATTAGGGAAGAAACTAACATCCCAATTCGAAACCTGATCATCGGACGCAACAATCGGATAAGCACCTTCGAGTTTATCAGACACAATTTGTCTTGGATCTAAGTACTCACGGAATTTGGTCCAGGACGTGGAGATCATTCCAAAATGATCGTTCCCGGAATCACTGCAATCAGAATCTCCACCAATGAAAATGCCTACGAGGTTCATCTCTTCATCGAATAGCGGACTCCCTGTGCTTCCATCAAATGTACCACCCAATAAAGGGGCAGTCATCCGATAGGTTGAAAGTCCATTGAGGTCGGAAGTTTCTGCATCAGAAAAATAGAAACAATGACTTTGAGGCAATCCCAAAGCATGTTGGATGCACTGATAATTTGAATTGGTGTTTTCTGTTTCTGTGATTTTCCAACCACTGTAATAAGCCGACCAATCGTTTTTCGGTTGACTTCGCAAGCGCAAAAGAGTTACACCTGTTTGTTCGTCTGTGCGCACGACATATGCACCACAAATTGCCAATGCCCCACAAGTCACGGGCTGAATGTAACAATTCGAATTGGTCACCCCAAACTGGAATACCCAGGAGGAAGGTTGGCCGATCATGGCTGTGGATGAAGTGAGCACATAAGGCATACCATTATTTCCGGTATTGTTGATGAGTGTCGCAGTGGCAACTCGTTGTCCATTGTCTACCAACATTCGCAAAACAGATGCGGAGGTATTGCGTCCGGTTGTCACTGAGGTGTTGAATAATTCAAGACAGGTTTCTGTCATGATTTCAGAGGCATCACCAATATTCCTGTATGCGTGGCTGATGTAGTTGATCTTGAAATCCCCATCGCCACGATAAGCATAAGGTTCGTAGTATTCAATGATCAGACGTGCACCCGAAATATGGGTTGTACCCAATTGTGCAATCCTGTTATCTGAAGCGGTAATTGGACCAATGTAATCGCGATGATCTTCCGAATACAGGTAAATTTTACCGCCTCTTGGCAGGTTCATGTATTCGAAAATGATCCCGATGGAATAGGCATCAACACATTCAATCGCCAGCGTCCATATGCGATCACCATTGTGGAGGTTGGTCCAGTTTCCGGAATTGGTGGTGCTCAGCGAGACATTATGGGCAAACGCAAATCGAAATGGTATGCTCTTATCGGTATTGGCAGCATCCTCTGCTAAAAGAACGTTGATGTCAGGAAGAACATAAGTCTGCCAAATATTGTGCTGACTGAGATTTTGGCCAATATTCCACGACACCGGGGTGCCTTCCCGCTCAATCTGTGCTTGCGAACAAACGGCGGAAACCATGAGGAGGAATATGGTAATACGGCTAGTCAATGATCAGGCTTTAGACTAAAGATGGGTTTTAGACCATCAAAGTTGCAAGCTAAGGTAGAAAATTTTGAGGTTCGACAATGTACAAGGTGAAAACTTTTAGACGAAAGTGCTTTTTTCTTTCTTTTAACCCAGATCTTGCGGTCTCATTCGTCAATGAGATACAAAACACCAAAGAATACTAACACTCGCGCAAGTTACGGGCGCCCAAACATGGAAACCTTGAACGGTTTCTCTCCCATGGTGAGCACCCGAAACGAGCAAATGTGAGTATTCAAAGGTCTTTTGGATCGGAATAGAATTTTGACTGCATGATCTGAGTTTAAAGCAGCAAATTGCGGTTTGAATGTTTCTATAGGGTGTAAAATATGTTGCTATGAAAAATTCGATGACCATTTTATTGTTGGGTGTTTTTTCACTGTTGAATAACGCTTTATATGCGCAAGGATGTGTGGATTCAACTCTGATTGATCCGAATGCCATTTGTCCCGCTATTTACGCTCCTGTATGTGGATGTGATGGCGTGACGTATGACAACGACTGTATCGCTACGCATCTTGGAGGTGTGACGTCCTGGACTGATGGACCGTGTAATGCCGGAAGCGGATGTATGAATATGTCGGGTCTGGATTTTGGTATGTGCGATATGTTTCTGGGTTATGCATGGAACGGTTCATCTTGCGCCCCAATGAGTGGTTGCGGATATATCATTGGAAGCATCGACTATTCTCCCAATTTTTATTCTTCAGAGGCTGAATGCATTTCTAGTTGCGGGGTTGTAGACTCTTGCATCAGCAGCTGGCAAATCGAAATGGGCTATACCGTCGATTGTTTGGACATCTATGAACCGGTCTGCGGATGCAATGACAGCACCTATAGCAATGAATGCGAAGCATTTTTCTATGGAGGTGTCACTACTTATGCCATAGGAGCTTGTACTGATTCTTCGTGTTTTGGTATACCAACTTATATTGATTTTGGCGAATGTGCCATGCCATTGGGATGGGCATACACATCAGCAGGATGTGTAGAAATGAGTGGCTGTGGTTACTTGGGACAAAACGGTCATGACTATAGTGATCTCTTCTTCGAATCTTCATACGAATGCGGCAGCTATTGCATCAATTCGGTGGTGATTGACTGCGTGGATTCTACCCTCATCGACTTGAATGTGATGTGTCCGATGATATACGATCCTGTGTGTGGTTGCAACAACATTACCTACAGCAATTCATGCGTAGCAACTTATACAGGTGGTGTTACCTCCTGGACAGCAGGGGAGTGTATCACAGGAGTGGGCCATCATCAGGAATCAGCATTTACCATGTATCCTAATCCTGCGGGTTCTTTTATCAATATTACCCTGAAAACTTCACGTGTTGCAGAACTGAGAATTTTCGATCTCTGTGGTTCGCTTATTACCATGGAAAAAATCTGGAATGGCGCTACGCAAGTGGAGCTCGGACAATTGCCCGATGGTATTTACCTCGTGGAAATTGTTGACGGAAATGGGGTAAGTGGCAGAAAACCACTGGTCCATAAGCAGAATTAAGAATACTGCGTTTCTATCATTTGATCGACTGAAAAGCCTTGACCACATCCACAACACTGGGATAGGTATTGGCATAAACCAGCTCAAGTTCTTCTTCGGAAAGCCATCGAACTTCGGTGATTCCTTCGATCAATTGCGGACTTGGGGTTTCATGGCCATGGTATTTCATCAGGTACCAAGCTGTGGCTTTTAGCATCGGTTCGCGATGTTGAATGTAGGTATGCCATGTGATGCAAAGCTCACGCACCAATTCCAATGAAGTGATAGAACATTCTTCTTCTACCTCGCGCAAAGCACCTTCCTGAATTCCTTCTCCGGTTTCTACTTTTCCTTTAGGTAGGTCCCATTTTTCATGTCGAAAAATGAAAAGCAGCTCATTGTTGCTGTTGAGCACCAAACCACCCGCTGCCTGGACGAATTCAAATTGTTCCTGGAAACTTTTCCAGGATGCTTCTACATCCTGACAAATCAAATAAATGGACTTTGCCCCACGATTGATGGCATTTTCAATCAGCATGGTATCTGTCTTGCCAAGACTTGAAATGACTGTAGCTCCCGGTATCGCTGAGAAATCACCGGTTCCGGATTGTGTAAAAAATACCGGCTTATTCGCGAAGTAAACTTTATAATTTTGAGCCATGCAAAGTCAAGAGAACGCGTTAAAAGTAGCAGAATCCCTGCTTCGTATCAAAGCGGTCGAATTAAAACCTGAACAACCTTTCACCTGGGCATCCGGATTGAAGTCACCTATCTATTGCGATAACCGTAAAACGCTATCGTATCCGATGATCAGAACTTTTATACGTCAACAATTCGTAGCAGCCATCGAGGAAAACTACGGCAAACCGGATGTGATCGCCGGCGTAGCTACCGGAGGAATTGCTCTGGGAGCACTGGTGGCTCAGGAAATGGATCTTCCTTTCGTCTACGTGAGAAGTGAAGCAAAGAAACATGGTCTTGGCAATCAAATCGAAGGCGTGCTCACCGAAGGTCAATCTGTGGTGGTGATCGAAGATTTGATATCCACCGGTGGTAGCAGTCTCAATGCCGTGCAAGCACTTCGCGATAGCAAAGCCCGCGTGGCTGGTATGGTTGCCATTTTTACCTATGGATTCGATAAGGCTAAGGAAAATTTCAAAGAAGCAAA
This sequence comes from Flavobacteriales bacterium, assembly GCA_019694805.1. Lineage (GTDB taxonomy): Bacteria > Bacteroidota > Bacteroidia > Flavobacteriales_D > Sanyastnellaceae > JAIBBG01. The sequence goes on from JAIBBG010000018.1 coordinate 21,075, forward strand.
ATGCAAATTGACAACCCTCACGGATTACGATTCTCTCCTCAAACAAGCATTGGCCTCAGAATACATTACTCAAAAGCAACTTGAAACTTTGAAGACTTGGCGTAAGAGTCCGGAAACATGGAGCGCTACCTTCGAAATGAGTACCCACTAATCTGATAATTACTACTACACCATGTCTAAAATTGAAAGTAAGAAGGTAATCGTGCCTGCATCATCTTCTGCAGTGCATGATTTTTTGTGCGATATGAATAACATCGAAAAACTTTTGCCACAAGGAAAATATTCCGATTGGAAAAGTGATGGCAAGAGTTGTTCATTCAAAGTGCAGGGCGCTTATAACATTGGACTGAACTTCGTTTCGTCCGAAGCGGGTAAGCAAGTGAACTATGAATCTTCACAAGGATCGCCTTTCCCTTTTACTCTGAATACTCATTTGCATGGGGAAAATGAAAGCACTGCTGCTCAGCTCTTCTGTGATGCACAAATCAATCCTTTTTTGGAAATGATGGTGAAGTCGCCACTCAAAAATCTGTTTGATTACATGGCCGACAAACTCACTACACAATTCAACAACGCCTGAATTTACTTATCGTAGTATCCTAGTATCTCCAATACGTCTTTCGGCTTCTGCTCATTTGACCAAAGTTTGTATTTGAGTTTTCCCTTCGAATCGCGGTCGATGAGAATATGCTTGGGTTGTGGAATGAGGCAGTGGTGGATCCCGCCAAAACCTCCTAATGTGTCTTGATAAGCTCCTGTATTGAAGAATCCGATATACTGATCCTGATCCGGATAGTATTTGGGTAAATAGATCGCGTTGGTATGCTGCTCAGAGTTGTAATAGTCATCGCTGTCGCACGTCAGTCCGCCAAGAAATACTCGCTCGTAGCTTTCATGCCAATTGTTGATGGGCAGCATGATAAACCTCTTGTTGATGGCCCAGCTATCTGGAAGCGTTGTCATGAACGATGAGTCAATCATATTCCATTTTTCCCTGTCGTTCTGTTCTTTCTGATACAGAATTTTGTAAATAGCACCACCACTTTCTCCTACCGTAAATGAACCAAACTCGGTATAGATATGTGGCACAGGTACTCCCGCATCATCGCAGGCATTTTTAACCTGACGAAGAATTTCTGTTACCATGTATTGATAGTCGAAACTGAATACGAGTGATGTCTTGATGGGAAAGCCACCACCAATGTTCAGACTGTCGACAGTTGGACAGATTTCGCGCAATTCGCAATACACCTTGAGACATTTCACCAATTCATTCCAATAGTAGGCCGTGTCTTTGATGCCTGAATTGATGAAGAAGTGGAGCATCTTCAAATTGAGGTGGGGATTGTCGTGAATCGATTTCTTATAAAATCTCACGATGTCCTTGTAACCAAGTCCAAGACGTGAAGTGTAAAATTCGAATTTGGGTTCTTCTTCACTCGCGATCCTGATGCCAATATTCATCGGCTCTGTGACCAATTGCTCAAAAGTCTCAAACTCGTATTTGTTATCTATCACTGGAATGATCTCTTTGTAGCCATCTGCGTGGAGATCAAAAATTTTATTGACGTATTCTTCTTTCTTAAAACCATTGCATATGATACGCTGGTTTTTTTTGATTTTACCCAAAGTCGCTAAACGACGGATCAGATCGATGTCGTATGCAGAAGAAGTCTCCAAATGAATGTTGTTCTTCAAAGCTTCTTCCAACACATACCTGAAGTGTGAACTCTTGGTGCAATAGCAATAGTGATATTCACCTTCGTAACCCACTTCAATGCGCGCTTTCATGAACCAGTCTTTCGCACGCTGGATGTTCTGACTGATTTTAGGTAAATAGGTAAACTTGAGTGGTGAACCATATTTCTCCACCAATTCCATCAATGGTATTTCGTGAAAAAGGAGATTGTCTTTTTCTAATTTGAATTCTTCCTGCGGCCACTCGAAGGTCTGCTCTACCAGGTCAATGTATTTGGTTTTCACTTTTTGCTGATCTAATAATTGTTACGGGAATGAAAAAATAGGGGTGGAATCCCTGTTTCAGGGTAACAATCGGATCAGATCCGGATAAAGATGTGCTCAGGTTCGAACTGGCAATTTTTCATGGAATGGCCGGATATTTTTCGGCAGTGCAATTTTACAATAGTTCGGCAAAAGGTCAAAGTGTTTTTTGCCTCTTCTGTCAGATTTAATATGCTCTTGCTGAATGACTCAAAGCCACTTTTTTTTCGCGAAATAAATGATCATCAAAACAACCAATGCACCCATTCCGCCCAAGACCCAATAGTAACCATAGGTTGAATGCAATTCCGGCATGTTGTCGAAGTTCATCCCATACACCCCAACAATGAAAGTGAGTGGTACAAAAATGGTCGTGATGATGGTGAGCATCTTGATCACCTGATTCATCTTCATACCGAGATTGCTGTGATATAGATCTAGAAGGTTGGTGATCATTTCCCGATACATCACCAGATTTTCTGATTCGTAGATGATGTGATCATGAAGGTCACGGTAATACTTGGCCATGTCTTCATCGAGTTCCCTGGTCATAGAATTGATGGCCTCTTTCATCGGATCAATGCTTCGCTTGAAGTCAATCAGTTCTTTTCGAAGGTTGAGGATTCTATGAAGGGTGAAATCACCGGCTTTGGTCAATACTATTTTTTCCAGACTTTCAATCTGCAGTGCAAATTTTTCACTCACCGAAATGTAATTGTCAATGACAATGTCTAAGATCAAATAGGCCAGATAATATGCATCTTTCGTTCTGACTTTGCCTTTCGAAGTTTTGATCCGGTCTCTGATCTGATCGAAACTATCGCCCGGTCTTTCCTGAAACATCAGCAAGTATTTTTTGCCGACAATGAGTGAGAGTTGTTCTACTTCAAGCTTTTTTGTTTTGGGATCCAACTCGAGCATTTTTACAGTGATGAATGCATAGTCGTCAAAAAATTCTACCTTAGGACGACTGGTAGAATTCATGATATCTTCCAAAACGAGAATGTGGATGTCGAATTTTTTTCCAATCTCTTCTATGATGGCAGGGTCATGGATGCCATCTACATCAAGCCACGAAACAGAGTCGGAATCTTTGAGCAAATCACAACTCGAGAAGTCGGTGATCACCTGATCATGAATTTTCTGATGATCATAATCAATGAGTCGAACACGAACTGCCTCACTTCTCTTTTCTCCAACGTGAACCAATGAACCCGGTCCAAGTCCCGTTTTCGCTGATCTTGTTGTTTCTTCCGGCGGAGGTGTCATGATGTGGAATATTTCAGCAATAATAATTTGAAACGCGCGATCTTCTGTATAAGGTGCTTGCAAGATCTTTTTTGCCAGAGGGGTTTTCCGTTTTATACCATTCTGCAATTAATTTGGAATTCGAGTGCACCGCGGACTTATACTTGCCTCTGATTCTCGATGAAACAAAACGGTAGACTTCACAACTTGGATTATCTGCGTGGCTTGTCCGCTACAGGGATCATGATTTATCATTATTCCATGTGGACCAATGGTCATGCTGCCATCGATTCTTTCATCTGTCGTGTCGGAGTCTATGGTGTATCTGTTTTTTATGTGTTGAGCGGATTGACATTGTATGTGGTTTATCAGGATCGAATGATACCCTCATGGCATGATCTCCGTGATTTTTTCAAGAAAAGGGTTTTGCGGATATTCCCACTGCTGTGGTTGGCCACATTGGCTACACTTTGTCTTCCGGGTGCAGTCCTCCATGTGCGCGAAGTGATCCTGAATCTCACCGGGCTTTTCGGCTTCGTGGCGTGGGATGAATACGTTGCACTCGGTTCCTGGTCTATCGGCAATGAATTGGTCTTCTATGTGTTTTTCCCGTTGTTCGTTTTGACAACAAAAAAATCGCGATGGTTATTCTGGTTGCTTGCGGCATTGATCATCGGCCTTTTTGTGTATTTCAGTTTTTTCAAAATAGATACGGACCATCAACTTCGTGATCAATGGAAGAATTATATCCATCCCTTGAATCAGGTTTATCTTTTCCTGGGTGGTTATATCATCGGTTGGTCTACCCAAAAAATCCGTTTGAATGTTTGGATGAGTATAGCCCTTATTGGATTGGGTTTTGTGCTGTTCGCTTTTTATCCATTATTGATCCAAATGCCTCACATAGGTACTCTGGACTCCACCACGGTAGCACTCAATAGTATGTTGCCTGGTGATAACGTGCATCTGGTGTCGGGTTGGAATCGTGTGGTCTTTTCACTTTGTTGTTTTATGGTGTGTCTGGGCTTCTACAAACTGACCATTGAATTACCTGGATTTTTGCATCGTCCACTTTCCTTTTTAGGTGAAGCCAGTTATTCAGTTTATCTCCTGCATCCTATCATGTACACTTGGATATTTTGGTTTTCGGCCAATTATTACATCATGTCCAAAGGAGTTCTTCTGATCATTTCAATGGGAGTCACTTTTGTGTTAAGCTATTTTGTTTACCACTACTTCGAAAAATATTTCATGAAACTTGGGCGTAAAAAGATCGCATCCGGAAACTGATTTGCGGTTTCTTTCTTACATAATGTTCCGTTGATAATTCCTCCATGATTGCGAATTCACTGTATTGCGGCAGTGTAATTTTACTTCTATGAAAGTCCATCTTATCGCCATCGGTGGCAGTGCCATGCACAATATGGCCATTGCTCTGTATGAAAAGGGTATCACGGTTACTGGAAGTGATGATGAAATTTTTGAACCGAGCAAATCAAGATTGCTCCAAAGAGGTTTATTGCCTCAACAGGAAGGTTGGTATCCTGAAAAAATCCACACGGATCTTGATGCAGTGATTGTCGGCATGCACGCGAGAAAAGACAATCCGGAATTGCTGCGTGCTCAAGAACTTGGTCTCAAGATTTTTTCCTATCCTGAATACATCTACGAACAAACCAAAAACAAAACACGCATAGTGATTGGCGGAAGTCATGGCAAAACAAGCACTACAGCTATGATTCTCCACGTGATGAAAAACTGCGGTGTTGAATGCGATTTCTTAGTTGGCGCACAATTGGATGGTTTCGATTGTATGGTGAAGTTCACCGAAACTGCACCATTTGCGGTGATCGAAGGTGATGAGTATTTGTCTTCTCCAACAGATCTTCGTCCAAAATTCCACCTCTATCATCCGAACATTGCTTTGCTCACTGGTATCGCTTGGGATCACATCAACGTGTTTCCAACTTTTGAGAATTATGTAGATCAGTTTAAAATTTTTCTGGATAAAATCATGCCCGGTGGTGTGCTTGTTTACTGCGAAAAGGATGAAGTAGTGAAAGAGATTTCAATGGCTCATCAGGGACATTTCAAAAAGATCGCTTACGATGTTCATCCGCATGAAGTCGTGGATGGCATTACATATCTGCTGACGCCACATGGTAAAGTGGCTTTGAAAATATTTGGTGACCATAATTTGCAAAATCTCAATGGAGCCTTGAAGGTTTGTCTTGAAGCCGGAATCAGTGCTGATGATTTTTATCGCGCCATTGCGTCCTTCAAAGGTGCCGCTCGGAGACTCGAACCTGTGAAAGAAACACCTCGCGCTGTGGTGTATAAAGACTTCGCACATTCACCTTCTAAATTGAAAGCAACAACTTCTGCATTTAAACAACAATTTCCGGGAAGAAAATTGGTGGCATGTATGGAGCTGCACACCTTCTCCAGCCTCAATGAAAAATTTCTGGGTGAATACAAAGGATCGATGGCCGCGGCAGATCTGGCTTTTGTTTATTTCAATCCTCACACGATTGAACACAAAAAACTTCCACCTATATCTAAAGATCAGGTGAAAAAGGCATTCGGATCTGAGAATGTTACTGTGTACACAGATTCTTCCGAATTGATGGGTGTGCTGAAGAAGATGGCCTGGGACAACAGCAATCTACTCTTGATGACTTCTGGAAATTTTGATGGCGTTGATTTTGTCCAACTTGCTGATGAGCTGCTCACAGAAGCATAATCATCCCAGACCTACATCCAACATCATCATCACTAAAAATCCGCCAATGAATCCAAGGGTGGCGATATCGGTATAACTATCCTGTTGTGTTTCTGGAACAACTTCTTCTATGACCACATAGATCATAGCGCCAGCTGCAAAGGCAAGTGCATAGGGTAGTATAGGCTGCATCTGCATCACCGCCACGGCGCCGATCACACCGGCAATGGGTTCTACGATGGCGGATAACTGTCCATACCAAAAGCTCTTGAATTTTGACAATCCATGACGTCGAAGTGGCATGGACACCGCGATGCCTTCCGGAAAATTCTGTAATCCAATTCCTATCGCAAGTGCAACTGCACCGCTGATCGTGGCCTCAGGAATTCCAGCCGCTACACCACCAAACAAAACTCCTACTGCGAGTCCTTCAGGAATATTGTGCAATGTGATTGCCAACACCAGCAACATGGTGCTGTGCCATTTGGTTTGAACTCCTTCGGCTTTTTCCGCGGGAAAATTGATGTGCAGGTGAGGAAGCAATTTGTCCAAACCAAAAAGAAACAATGCACCGGCCGCAAAACCGACAGCGGCAGGAATGGCTTTTTGGAATCCATCACCGGAACTCATTTCAATAGCGGGTGCCAGCAATGACCAAAAACTTGCGGCGATCATTACTCCACCTGTGAAGCCGAGCATGCCATCCAATAATTTTCGGCTCATTCCTTTGAAGAAAAAAACCAAACCTGCACCACATGCAGTAACAAACCAGGTAAAGGTTGTCGCTATCAATGCGCCAACGACGGGATCCTGAGATTCGAAGAACTGTAGTATGGATTCTTTCATATCAATTGTTTTTTTGAACGTGAATGGAAGCGGCTACCGTCGCGGAAACCGTATGCTTTTTACCTGAAACTATGATCTCCAGCGATTGATCGAATGAATATAATTTTCGGATGTTGATCACAACACCGGGCCTTATTTTGAGTAGATCAAGATGTTGAAGTAGTTCACTGGAACTGTCGTCCACCGAGATCACCTTGAAGTCTTCACCTTCTGAACCCTCACTCAATTTGAAGGTTTTTGCAAGCCTGGGCATTTTACCCGTCTTGTCTGGAATAGGATCACCATGCGGATCGAATTTAGGATGCCCCAGAAATGCTTCTAATCTTGTGATGAGTTCATGGGATGAAATGTGTTCGAGTTGTTCTGCAAGCTCATGCACCTCATCCCACCTGAAACCAAGTTTGTCTGAAAGAAAGACTTCCCATATCCGGTGACGGCGAACAATCTCCACCGCTTGTTTTTCTCCTTTTGTGGTCAGCGATACGCCATGGTATTTTTCATGGGATACCGATCCTTGTTTGTTGAGTTTTTTGAGCATGTCGGTCACAGATGAAGCTCGTGTACCAAGTTTTTCAGATAAAGCATTGGTGGTTACGAAGCCTTCGCCCGCTTTGGACAAGGCATAGATGGTTTTGAGGTAATTGTCTGTGGACTCTGACATAGAACAAAGATAATCACAATAATTAGAACAGCACAAAATATAATTTAGGGTTGTCTAAAAATATGGGATTGTCTTTTGAACTCCTTTTTTGAATAGGTTTGCAGGAACCATTACATGATTCATTGAAAACTCTCCATCTGATTCGTCATGCCAAGTCGGACTGGAGTCTGTCCGGACAGCGTGATTTCGATCGCGCATTGAACCACCGGGGAGAGCGTGATGCTCCTTTGATGGCTTCACTCTTTGCCAAGTATCCGGAACGACCCAGCTTGATCTTGTGTTCCACGGCCGTTAGAGCAAGAAGTACGGCGGAGTTTTACCTCCATGAGTTAAAAATGCCGCCAGAGCAGGTTCAATATACGGATGAAATCTATGAAGCCAGGTGGGACACGTTATTGCAAATGATCAACGGCTTGGACAACACCTATGATGTGGTTGCTTTATTCGGACACAATCCGGGTTTTTCGCAATTGTGTACTTTCCTTACAGGTCAAGTCATTGAAATGCCTACCTGCGCTGTGGTCACGATACAATTTGAATTTGATGACTGGGCCATGGTTTCCGGACAAACAGGCGATCTGATCCGGTTTGATTTTCCTAAAAAGCACTGATGATATGAGCAAACTTCCACAGAACTGGAGAATCATTTTTACTATCGCCGGCTTATTTGTTTTGTTTGCATTGCTTTGGATTTTCAGGTCGATCATCACTTACATGATCATCGCGGTGGTTCTGGCCTTTATCTGCGAACCATTGGCGAATGTGCTCAAAAAAATACGCCTGAAGAAATTTGTACTGCCGGCCTGGTTCAGGGCTTTGTTTTCTCTCCTCGTTTTTGTTGTGGTGATCGGAAGTTTATTGCTCATGTTCACACCTCTCATCACTACAGAAATGGAGTTGTTGGCTTCGATTGACCCGGTAGAAGTGACAGAAAAGATTCAGGGTGAACTTGCGGAAAATCTCGATCCCGCTATCACGGAAGAGATCATTATCAAAGCCAAAGAGATGTTTTCGTTCGAATATGTTGAAGGTGTCTTTCAGCAGATTTTTGGTTACATCGGCAATTTTTTAATCGGAGTTTTTGCGGTGTTATTCATCGCTTTTTTCCTATTGAAGGATGGTTTTCTTTTTTCCAGAATTGTATTTACCATCACCCCAGAGGCCCACATGGAAAAGATCAAAAACATCATGGACCACAGCCATAAGCTGCTGCGTCGCTATTTCATTGGTCTTATGATCCAAAGCCTGATTATGGCCACCATGGTCGGTATTTCACTCAGCCTCTTGGGTGTTCAGAATGCATTGTTGATAGGACTTTTTGCCGGATTGGTCAATATCATTCCATACCTCGGCCCATGGCTCGGTGCAGCCATCGGGGTTTTGATTGCTTTATCTACTTCCATTCAATTGGATTTCCAAACTGAAGTGGTTCCTCTGCTGGTCAGGGTCGTTCTGGTTTTCATTGTTGCCCAGCAAATTGATGGTTTTGTAGTTCAACCATTGGTCCTCGGAAATAGTGTAAAAGCACATCCTCTCGAAATTTTCATCGTGGTCTTGATGGCCGGAACCATAGGAGGAATAACGGGTATGGTGGTCGCCATCCCGGTTTATACCATACTGCGCGTTGTGGCCAGGGAGTTTTTGTCGGAATTCCGGGTGGTAGAGAGTCTTACCCGCGACCTGGATGATCGAAATTCCAGATAGGCTCATTATTCGTGAATAACTCCTGCAGGCTTGTGCTGTCAGTGGTTTCCAGCGCGATGATATGAGGAAGGTCACAGATAGATTTGAATTCGCCCTCCCAATTCACCTACCTTTGAACCCCGTAATCGAACATTGCATTACGACGAATTACGGGCATGTCAGAAAATATCAAATACATCTTCGTTACCGGTGGCGTAACGTCTTCCCTTGGAAAAGGCATTATTTCAGCTTCTCTTGCGAAATTACTCCAATCAAGAGGCTACCGAGTGACCATTCAAAAGCTTGATCCTTACATCAATGTCGATCCCGGAACACTCAATCCGTATGAACACGGTGAATGTTACGTGACCGATGACGGCGCGGAAACGGATTTAGATCTTGGTCACTATGAGCGCTTCCTGAATGTGCCCACTTCTCAGGCCAATAACGTGACCACAGGCAGAATTTACCAAAGTGTGATCGAGAAGGAAAGAAGAGGAGAGTATCTGGGAAAAACAGTTCAGATTATTCCTCACATCACCGATGAAATTAAAAGATGTATCCAAATTCTCGGTTCAAAAAGTGAATACGATGTGGTGATCACTGAGATTGGTGGCACCGTTGGTGATATCGAGTCGCTTCCATACGTTGAAGCGGTAAGACAATTGAAATGGGAAAAGGATGATGATTGTATTGTGATCCACCTTACCTTGATTCCTTACTTGAGTGCAGCAGGTGAATTAAAAACTAAGCCGACACAGCACTCAGTAAAAACACTCCTCGAGAATGGAGTTCAGCCTGATATTCTCGTTTGTAGAACGGAACATGAATTGTCACCACAAATCCGAAATAAAATTGCCAAGTTCTGCAATGTCACACCAAATGCAGTTATCCAAAGTATTGATGCACCGACAATTTACGATGTGCCCATCTTGATGCAGGAGGAAAAGCTGGATGAAGTGGTGATTGAAAAACTCAATATGAAACTCAAGAAAAAACCTGATCTGCGCAAATGGACGGATTTTCTTGATCGACATAAACATCCGAAGGGAAGAGTAAACATCGCATTGATCGGCAAGTATGTTGAACTGAAAGATTCATACAAATCCATTGCGGAAGCATTCATCCATGCGGGAGCCGCCAATGAAGTGGCAGTGGATGTAAGATGGATTCATTCCGAGGAACTCACCATCCGCAATGCTGATGAAAAGCTTCAGGGTGTTGATGGAGTATTGGTAGCTCCGGGTTTTGGATCGAGAGGAATGGATGGAAAACTTGAGGCGATCAAATATTCAAGAGAAAACAAAATCCCATTTTTCGGTATCTGTTTGGGAATGCAAATGGCTACCGTGGAATTTGCACGCCATGTGCTTGGCCTTGTTGATGCGCATAGCACTGAAATGAAAGAGTACACCGCTCATCCTGTGATCAGTTTGATGGCTGAACAAAAGTCAGTGGTGAACAAAGGCGGAACCATGCGTCTTGGTGCTTATCCATGTAGACTTGTGAAAGGAAGCAAAGCGTGGAAAGCATATGGTGAAGTCGATTTGATCGAAGAACGTCACCGTCATCGCTTTGAATTCAACAACGAATACAAGGAGCAATTTGAAAAAGCTGGTTTCCGCTGTACGGGTATCAATCCGGATAGCAATCTGGTTGAAATCATCGAGCTCGAAGATCATCCCTATTTTGTAGCGTCACAGTTTCACCCTGAGTACAAAAGCACCGTGATGAATCCCCATCCGCTTTTTGTCGCTTTCGTAAAAGCTGCTAAAAAATACCATGCGTTAAAAGTTCGGGCTGGAGTGCAGGAAGCGCAATGATCAGTGTATTTGCTGTTTGGTGAACACCATGATCATAAAACAGAAGAAGACAATTCCTGCTTGAACTTCCAGAAAGGACTCGAATAGAAAATTCATTCCACACAACAAAACGAATGCGAGCATGAGTTGATTTCTCTCACGCACCGCTTTCACGAGAATAACCAGCATGAGTGATACCAGCAGGAGCAATCCTGCCCATCCATGTTCTGCTCCAGCTTGCAAAAACTGGTTGTGTGCATTGAGGTTTTTGTCGGCTGCATATTGTTCCCCTGCTTCTACATAACGTGCATTGATAGCATGCTGAGTTTCTCCCGTGCCGGCACCCAATGGTTTTTCAAACAATAGTTTTGAAGAGGCACTCCAGCTAACCAGCCTTAACTCGGTGCTGGATTTGGCTTCCACATGAACGAATTGTGGTGCATTGACATCTGTTTGCTGCTTTTCTAAATCCTGCACAGCAGCTTCAACCCGTGTGATGGAACCTGGCGCGAGCCATGCTGATAAACCAAGAATGAGGAATGCACCGAATGCATGAATCAATGCATCACGCAGCGTTTTTCTTTTTTGATAGGTATAGTAGGAAGCCATCGTGATCACAATCAATGCAGCAATAAATCCTGCCTTGGATGCAAGCATGCTGATGAAAATGAGGATGACTATTCCGGCAACATAAGCATAAGATGATTTTCGAAGTGGCCTTGTGCCATCCATTTCATTTCGCCATAAAATCAATAAGGCGAAAGACATGTATGTGGCTGCATATGTTGGATGCAGATAAATACCAAGTTGCTGATAGGTGAGCCAAGCCCAATCATGATGGACCACACTACGATAAATGCCGTATCCAATGGCCATTGGAATAAATGCCACACAGCCAAAGAGGAACCAATTCATGACAACCGAAGATTGTTTTGATCCTAATGGAGGCATCAACCATGCAATCAATGGAAAAATGGCATAGGAGAGTTTAATACCTATTTCACTTAGGCCTTCATTGCGATGTGCAGACCATAATAATCCTATCACATGTAAGATGAAGATGGAAAGCAACAGAATGTTGGGAAGATTGAATGTCGGAAAGTGTGTTCTTTTTCTTCGGATAGCGTACACAATCACATATATGCTCAGTAATCCAATAAATCCCGGTACGAACTTTTTCGCAAAAGGAATCAGGAAGGCAATAGCCATGCATCCCCAAAGATGCCAAGGCATGTTGCTGTCTTGATTTTGTTCCCTCTTCACTTCTTCAAAGATGTTGCGATGCGATCCAATTGCGGAATGTGGTGGTGGATATGGTTACCGATGAATTCGAGTGTCTGCACCACATTCAACATACCAGCGATAGGTTGGCGAAATACGAGTTTATCATAATGTTCTTCTGGAATGGCAAGAACAAATTTCTCCAGTTCTAACCGCACCTGGTGCCACTGTGCGAGGATGTCGTCATAGGATGTGGAATTTGCCGGTTCAGGCAAAATCGAAGGGGCTTTGTAACGCTCAGGTGAAATGAGACGATTGTTGAGTGCTTCACCATTGCTCTTTTGCTCCTGACCGGTTACCTCCAATACTTCCCAACCTCCTGATGATTTTTTTTTCATATAGCCGAGTGTACCGGTTTCAGAAAAAAGTAAATGCTCTGTTACCTGAATGGCGCTCCATCCGGTTTCGGGCTGGGTATGAAGCAAGTGAGCAGGTATTTCAGCAAGTTTATCAAGATAGGCTGCACGGGCTTCCTGCATTTTATTCCAGTGTTGTGCAATTTGAGAATTCATGGTGATTTGTTTCGGGTAAATGTAATCTGATCTTACTTCAAGACCTGAGCATTTCGATGTGAGGAATATTGTCTTCAGGATAAGGTTCTCCAAGGGGCTGAAATCCGAAGCGCATGTAGAACTTCTCGAGATAACATTGAGCGGAAATGCGAACTTGTGGATTTCCTTGGTCTTTGAAGAATTGCAACGCCCTTTCCATGAGTTGAATGCCTACACCATGTCGTCTTACACTTTCATCCGTTGCAACCCGGCCGATGGACCATTCATCATAAGATACTCCCGGTCGCACGAGTCTGGCACACGCTACGCAGATACCTTGCTCATTCATCGCAAAAAGATGAAGACTCTTTTTGTCTTTGCCATCTGTCTCGATATACGGGCAATTTTGTTCAACCACGAAGACCCTGATGCGAAGGGCCAGTAATTCATATAGCTCCTCTCTTGTGAGTTCATTCCAGTCTTTGAGATACCATTGGAGATTCATGCCACGAAATTAGTTTGTTGCTGCCTGCCTTCCATCACGGATATTTGCACCCGTTTTCCTGAAGAAAATTGTTTTATTGCTATGAATTATCTGTCGGTTGAAAATCTCACCAAGTCTTTCGGAATTAATAATCTCTTTGAGAACCTCACTTTTGGGATAGAGAAGGGACAAAAGATTGCATTGGTAGCAAGGAACGGTGCAGGCAAAACTTCGCTTTTTCGAATTTTAGCGGGGTTGGATACTCCAGATTCCGGAACGGTTACTTACAATCGCGAAGTGCGTCTCGGCTTTCTTTCTCAAGAACAAGAACTTGACAACAGCAAGAGCATACTCGATAATATTTTCTCAGCAGATTCTCCTAAAACAAGAGCGATCGCTGAATATGAACGCGCTATCGAAAGCCACGACGAGAAAGCTATTCAACGGGCTCATGACGCCATGGATAGAAACGCTGCATGGGATTATGAAGCGCGTGTAAAGGAAGTTTTAGGCAAACTTGATATTCATGATCTTGACCGAAATACCGGTCAATTGAGTGGTGGACAAAAACGCAGGATATCGTTGGCCAAAGTCCTGATAGAAGAACCAGATTTGGTTTTGCTGGATGAACCTACCAACCACTTGGATTTGGAAATGATCGAATGGCTTGAAGACTTTTTGTCTCAATCCAACATGACCATTTTTATGATTACTCACGACCGTTATTTTTTGGAAAATATCACCGACGAAATCCTGGAATTGGAGAATAAATCACTCTATCGTTACAAGGGAAATTTTTCATATTATCTGGAGAAAAAAGCAGAACGTGAACAGTTGGAAAGCGTGGTCCGGGGCAAACAGGAAATGCTCTATAAAAAGGAACTTGAGTGGGCAAGAAAAATGCCTCGAGCAAGAACGGTGAAAAGCAAATCGCGCATGGATAATTTCTTTGAACTCAAAGAAAGTCTTGTGCGATCAAATGATCCCGATGCACTGGAACTCGAAATCAATATGAGCCGAATGGGTTCTAAAATCGTAGAGTTTCATAAGGTGAAAAAATCGTACGGATCTCAGACCGTGTTAGCCGGTTTCGATTTCGTTTTTAAGAATAAAGAAAAGATTGGTATTGTTGGTAGAAATGGCACAGGCAAAACCACTTTCCTCAATATGCTCACCAAACAAATAGAACCTGATGGTGGCAAAGTTGTGGTCGGTGATACAGTGGTGTTTGGATATTTTAACCAACAAGGTATGCCGCTGAAAGAAGGTCAACGATTGTTGGAATGTGTGCGAGAAGTGGCTGACTTTATTCCTCTTACCAAAGGAAAAACCATTACGGCTTCACAAATGTTGGAGCGTTTTATGTTTCCACGTTCTTCACACAGTACCTATGTAGAAAAGCTGAGTGGTGGTGAAAGAAAACGACTTCAGCTGTTACTTGTGTTGATGAAGAATCCGAATTTTCTGATTCTTGATGAGCCAACCAATGACCTCGATGTATTTACACTGGCAGCGCTAGAAGACTATTTGTTGCAATACCCTGGTTGTTTATTGATCGTTAGTCACGACCGATATTTTTTGGATAAACTGGTTGATCACATTTTTGTGTTGGATGGTGAAGGTGTCATTCGCGACATTCTGGGAAATTATGACACCTACCGCAGAATGGAAGAAGAAGATGCATTGCAACGCGCAGCTACGAAGAGACAAAATGCGGAACCTAAACAGGTTACCCAAAAGACTGATACCCCTAAGGTGAAGTTGTCTTTTAAAGAGAAACATGAATTTGATCAACTGGAAAAAGAACTTCCGTTGCTCGAAAAAGAAAAAAAGGAATTGGAGGAAAAACTATCCAATGCTGATACCAATCATGAAGAACTCTTGAAGATTACCGAGCGTCTGGGTGAAGTAATCAGATTACTCGACGACAAAGGAATGCGTTGGCTTGAACTCAGCGAATTTATTTGAATGCAGTAGTCGTGTCTATGACTGCGCTTGCTCCGTCTGTTTTTTTGGAGATCAACATCAATCCGAGGAAGGTAATGAGCCCATTGATCGCAAGCATTTCAAATCCGAATTTGTAACCACCAAGAAGTAAAGCTGAGTTTTTGTCGAGAGCAAATGCCATAGCCGGAGCAATTACACAGATGATAGGTGCAATGCTGTCGTTGATTTTTCTCTGGGTTAAAATGCCAAAGGCGAATAAGCCGAGTAATGGTCCGTATGTGTAACTGGCAATATCGAGCAGTATCGATACCACTTCTTTGTTATCAAGCCACTTGAAGAATAAAACCATCAGTAGAAAAAGTCCGGAAAATGCAAGGTGAATTTTTTTGCGAAGTGTCGACTTGGATGCTTCATCCATGTCATTGTTTCGATTCATGCCGAGGATATCGATACAGAATGACGCAGTCAATGCAGTGATCGCACCGTCAGCCGAAGGGAACAATGCACTGATGAGTCCAACAATAAACACCAATCCAATCAACCCGGGAAGTACATTCATCGCAATGGTTGGAAAAAGGTCATCGCCCTTCACATCCATACCAAGTGAAGTGGCATACATGGTAAGCATTCCTCCTAAAAACAAAAAGATGAAATTGACAAAAACCATGATGGCACTGAATGTGATCATGTTCTTTTGCGAATCTCCAAGGGTTTTCACACTGATGTTTTTCTGCATCATTTCCTGATCCAAGCCAGTCATCGATACTGTAATAAACGCTCCTCCGATAATCTGTTTCAGGAAAAACTTCTTATCATTGACATCAAAGTTGAAGATGTCTAAATGACCACTCGCCTTCATGGATGACCACGCATCCGATAAACTCAGATTCATTTCGGAGACGATGTACAAGACGCAAATGATCAGTGCAAGCAACATGAAAAGGGTTTGCAATGTGTCGGTCCATACGATAGTTTTTACACCACCTTTAAAGGTATAGAGAATAATCATCAGCAATATCACCATAGAGGTGAGCCAAAATGGAACGTGCCATTGGTCGATTACAAACAATTGCAGCACATTGATCACAAGATAGAGCCTGAGTGTGGCACCGAGTGTTCTGGAAATGATGAATAATGAAGCGCCGGTTTTATAGGAAGAAAATCCAAACCTGTGTTGCAGGTAAGTATAAATGGACGTGAGATTATACTTATAGTACAAAGGCAGCAATACAAAGGCTACGATGAAATAGCCAATGAAATATCCCAACACAACTTGAAAATAGTAGAAGTGACTTGCTCCGACAGTTCCAGGTACAGAAATGAATGTTACACCGGATAACGATGTGCCTACCATACCGAAAGCCACCAACATCCATGGTGCTGACTTGTTCGCTTGAAAAAACGACTGATTAGTAGCGTTTTTCGAAGTGTATTGTGAAATAAGAAATAACACTGCGAAATACGCCAGCAAAACAAAAATGATGATCGTTGGAGACATGGTGTCAAATTAACTGCCCACAAGAGTTACTCCTTAAATCGACAAAGGTGCAGTTATCACAACGCAATGTTAATCTGTCAGAAGCGGCGAAATTTGTTCACTCCAAAAGCGGTACCCCTCATCATTGAGGTGAATTCCATCGTAGGTGTAAGATCCATTTAGGAAATCTTTGGGTTCTTCAAAGAGAGGATACAACCGGATATAGTGAACGTTCAATTCATTGCATTGCTGTTCCAAAAAGGCATTGAGTTCGCGCACTGATTTTCCAACCATCTGGTTGGTCATCTCCGTACCTGCTATACCACACGCGGGCAAAACTGATTGCACATAGATTTCTGCTTTTGGGCAACTGAGCTTTAATGTTTGAATGATTTCTGCATATTGCTGCTGAATGCGCTCCATCGGAATTTGGAGTCGGATGTCATTGATGCCAATCATGATGAAGACTTTCTTGGGTTGAAGTTTTTCCACCAGATACAATCGTTTGATGATGCCCGAAGTGACATCACCACTGATGCCCATGTTCACCAAACTGTCTGTATTCAAATGGCGGCTGAGATCGAAGCCTTCTGTGATGCTGTCGCCAATAAATAACTTCACAGTGTGGGGTTGTGCTTTGATTTTCTTGAATTTTTTGACATGTTCTTTCCAAATCGGAACCTTGAAGTATTCTTCTTCTGTGCTCCATACATATTTCTGCTTTGTACATCCAGTGAAGAGAATGCCCAACCCGCCCAGCAATGCGCAAAATTTATTTCGGATATGATTAAAAATCATCGTGTATCAAATTGGTGAAATATACCAAGGCTGTCAGCATACAGTTACAATTCACCACGAAAAAATTGCGCAGGCACATAAATTTGCACCAGTGAATATACCTTCAAGATATATAGAACAAGCCGTAGATCAGGTAAGTAGTTTGCCTGGCATTGGTAAAAAGACAGCTCTTCGTCTTGTGTTGGCATTGCTCAAACGAAAGCCTGAAGATATTGAGCGTTTCGCTGCAGCGCTTACTGATATGCATGCGCATACCAAGCTTTGTAAAGTATGCAATAACCTCTCAGATGAAGAGGTATGTTCTATCTGTGCTTCTCCTTATCGCGATGAATCTTTGGTTTGTGTCGTGGCTGATATACGGGATGTCATGGCCATCGAAAGCACAAGTCAGTTTCAGGGTAAGTACCATGTCCTTGGAGGAATCATTTCACCAATTGATGGCATCAGTCCTTCGGATTTGGCCATCGAAAGTCTCATTTCCAGAGTTGCTGCAGGAAACATCAAGGAAATTATTCTCGCGTTGAGTGCGACCATGGAAGGAGAAACGACATGTTTCTATCTCTACCGCAAACTGAGCGCATTTGATGTGAAAATTTCATCCATCGCTCGTGGTGTTGCAGTAGGGGGTGAACTCGAATACACCGACGAGGTTACTCTTGGGCGAAGCATCTTGCTGAGAACTCCATATGAAACCTCTCTGAAGCGCTAATCGCAACCTGTTCCCCCGAAATCATGCTATCCATGCGGTGCGATTGGCAATCGATAAGTATTTTGCGCTGCTTACAGACGAAGGGAATACGCCCTGCGTTCGTATGCCTCCCTGGTTAGAAAGGAATTTTTTTACATGAAGTTATCCGTCGTCATAGTCAATTACAATGTTCAGTATTTTCTGGAACAATGTCTGCTTTCTGTTGAGAAAGCCATGACCGGGTTGACAACGGAAGTATGGGTCGTGGACAATAATTCCGTCGATGGCTCGCTGAAAATGATCCGTGAGAAATTTCCTTGGGTGAAATTGATTGCCAATAAAGACAATGTTGGTTTTTCCAGAGCAAACAATCAGGCCATTGAACTTTCATCCGGCGAATATGTGCTTCTTTTGAATCCAGATACTTTGGTTGAAGAGGACACCTTCCACAAGGTGGTTGAATTTATGGATGAACATCCTCAAGCAGGTGGTCTCGGTGTGCGCATGGTGGATGGAAAGGGAGTTTTTCTTCCCGAATCAAAACGTGGTTTACCAACTCCGGCAACATCATTCTATAAAATCTTTGGTATCTCCAAACTTTTTCCGAAGTCACCTAAATTCAACCGATACCATTTGGGTAATCTTTCTCCGGATGAAACCCATGAAATTGAAATTCTTTCTGGTGCATTCATGTTACTCAGAAAGAAAACACTCGATCAAGTTGGTATTCTCGATAATGATTTTTTTATGTATGGTGAGGATATCGATTTGTCTTGGAGAATCGTCAAAGGTGGTTGGAAAAATTATTATTTCCCTGGCACACGCATCATTCACTACAAAGGTGAAAGTACCAAAAAGGGAAGTTTAAATTATGTCTACGTGTTTTATAATGCGATGGTCATTTTCGCACGTAAACACTTCTCAGAACAACACGCTCGTCTCTTTTCTTTTTTCATTCAAATTGCGATTTGGCTCAGAGCGGGAGTTGCAGTTTTGAATCGCTTTGTGAAAAGAATGATGCTCCCGGCCGCAGATGCACTGATTGTGCTGACAGGTTTGTTTATCGCTAAGGATTATTACGCGGCATCGATGGACATCATCTATGATGCTTCATTGGTGAAATATGGTTTTGTTGCTTATGTACTCATTTGGTGTTTCGCTGCCTGGGTCGGAGGTGCTTACGATAAACCATGGAAACCGGTCAAGGTGATCAAACCTGTGATTGCCGGTGCTGCAGCTATTCTGATGATTTATTCTTTGTTGCCGGAATCTCTTCGTTTTTCAAGAGCGCTGATTCTCATCGGCACAGCCATAGCACTGGTGGCATTCTTTCTTCATCGTGTTGTATTGAATATCATCATGACCGGTAAGTCTGGATTGAAAACAACAGTCTTGCAACGCGTTGCCATCGTGGGTGAAAAGAATGAAGCTCTGCGTGTGAAAAATATGCTATCGCAAATTCAACGCGAACCTTCTTTTATCGCTCATGTGTCTCATCAACAGGATGTGCATCCTGATCAGGTTGGTCATATCGGTCAATTGGATGAAATTGTAAGAATACATCGCATCGATCAGGTAATATTTTGTGCCAAAGACATCTCGTCTTCTGATATCATTGGCGCAATGAGCAGCATTCCCGATAAGAGTATTGAATTTAAGATTGCACCGCCGGAAAGCCTATATATCATTGGTTCAGGAAGTATTGAAACAACGGCTGATGCATTCATGATGGATGTGAATTCTGTTTCGCTGAATAAGAACAGAAGACTCAAAAGAATATTCGATATCATCGTGTCATTGCTCATGATTTTAGTCCTTCCAATCATGCTTATTGTGGTTCACCAGCGTCTTGGTTTTATCCGCAATATTTTTCAAGTTCTCACCGGAAGTAAAACCTGGGTTGGTTATTCTCCTTATGACGCGCTCAGCGAGTCTGTAAAAGCATTGCCCAAATTGAAAAAAGGGGTCATTCATCCTGCCATTCAACATCAACATCATGAGACACAAAGGGAGAATCTGGTAAAACTCAATGTGCTTTACGCCAAAGATTACAAGATACTGAATGACTTATCTATCATGAGGAACGGTCTGCGTTTCCTTGGTTCCTGAATGCATATACATGGATTTTGTAGTGCTTTTCTTTGCTGATTATAGATGCCTCTGAAATCGCTCACTGGATCAATTCGACTGTGCATCAATGTGCTGAATCCACCTTCTTGTTCATGACCACTTCTTTTGTATCCCATGGACGAACCACACCATTAATAACGGTCGTAAACCGCCAGTTGGTCAATTTATTTTCAGGTGAAATGTAGAAAGTGTACAAATTACACTCATATTGCAGCACCTTAACTAATCTACTCATGAGAAGAATAATTCTTTTGATCCTTTGCATCGCATGTGCATTCGGAAATGTTTCATCTCAGACCACGGTGAAAAAAGTTGTGCTTCAGGGCTTCTGGTGGGATTATCACAACAACAATTATTCGAACAAGTGGGCCAACTATCTCGCAGAACTTGCACCACGCTTAAAAGCCATGGGCATAGATGCGATCTGGATTCCACCGAGTGTGAAAAATGAGAGTCCATATTATGTTGGATACTCACCTTTCGATCATTATGATTTGGGAGATAAATATCAGAAGGGATCAACCAACACAAGATTAGGAACCAAGGACGAATTACTCAGGATGATCGCTGTGATGCACGCCAATGGTATTGAAGTGATTCAAGATGTTGTATTGAATCATTGCAACTCTGCCGGAAGCGCTAATGGTTCTGGTGGTCAAGATCCGAACAGTTATTCCATGATGACCAATAGCGGATATAAGAACTTTAGATATGTCAGTTATTCAAGATCCGCTTCGAATGAAACGCAATCGAACTACTGGAGTCGGAATGGAAGATGGCCTAAGAATTACACGAATTTTTATCCAAATCAAAATAACAACTGTACCACCGGTGATATCTGTTCTGCGTATTTCGGTCCGGATATTTCTTACGAAAGCAATGCCTATGGACAGAGTTCTAACGTAAGTGGTTACAATCCTGTTCAGTCTGCTAACTATATGCGCAATGGCGGACGTGATTGGATCATGTGGATGAAAAAACAAACGGGTGTAGATGGGTTTCGTTGGGATGCTGTTAAACATTTTCCAACATATATTCAGGAAGACTACAGTTACAACGTCAAAAACACATTGCCTGCATGGTGTAAAGGTGGACAGAATATGTTCAATGTTGGAGAATGGGTAGGAAGTAAAACTGAATTGGATAACTATGTCAATGCTATTGCATCTTCATCAGGCGACAAAATGATGGGGACATTTGATTTTAGTCTTCGCGCTTTCGATGGAAGTGGTGGATTGTATGGAATGGTTTATGGCATGGGCAATTTCAATATGGCGGCATTACCTGGAGCACAGCAGAACGAACGTGTATCTTTTTACTCCGCGACAAATACCTATGTGCACCGCACTGTTCCATTTGTGAATAATCATGATACTTTCAGACCATCTTTGGATGCTTCTGGAAATTATAATGGATGGAATTCTTCATCTGAATTATCGCCACACGTAGAACCGAATGAACCTCGCATGACTACAGCTTATGCCGTGATGATGGCCATGGATGGCAATCCGCAGATTTTCTTTGAAGACTTATTCGATATTGGCTATTCAGGCAACAGATATAATCATGACCCTAAAAATTCATCGAGTCTTCCTGTTCGCGACGATCTTGTGAATTTGATTTGGTGTCATCAAGCATTGGATTTTAAATCTGGTGCCTATCAGGTTCCACACGCCAGTGCAGATTACCTGATTATTTCTCGTGCAGGCAAAGCGATCATCGGTATTACGGATAGCTGGAGCTCTTGGCAAAACCAATGGGTCTATACCAACTTTGCTCCTGGAACAATACTCAAGGATTATTCTGGAGCCAATGGCACCGCAACTGTTACAGTAGATGCCAATGGATGGGCACCTATCAATACACCACCAGTAAATCCGACCTTGAACATTGCAGGCCGACATGGATATAGTGTTTGGGCACCTGTCGGAAAAGATGGCTTTGTTTACACGCCTCCAAGATCAACTTCAACTACACAGGAATGGGAAATGGCCAATGATTTGGGTGATAGTCATGCCAATTCATTAGGTCAAGGCGGTGCTTTACCCAATGCATCGACTAATTTCAGGGTCGCCGGTAAAATCTATGTTGAAAATGGTCAAACCGTCACCTATATTCTTTATCCCGAAAATGCCACCAAGAGTTTATACATCGGTTTGTACAATAGCGCCGGCGCTCTCCTGTCATCCAAAACCGGCACCGGCACTTTAACCGGAACTTATGTGCCTTCATTCACGGGTTGGGTAACATTGAAAGTACGCAACAGTGTCGCTACAAACCCATCGCAGAAATGTTGGGTGAATGTGACGTATACCGCACCTGCAACGATATTGAGTACAAGCAGCGCGCCTTCAAACAACACAGCCCATATATGGTCTGGAAACGGCGGAACTTCCGAGTGGTTTGAACCATTGAATTGGGAAGAAGGAATGGTTCCGGGTGCAGATGCTAAAGTGGTGATTCCAGCAAATGCGTATCCACAACCTGCATTGGAAGGAGATATCGAAGTGACTGATTTGATCTTAGAAAATGGTAGCCATCTTTTCCTGAACGGTCGGCTCAGTGTGAACGGTGTATTGCAAGATGTAGATCAGATTTCCGGTCAAGGGGAGTTGTACCATCAGGGAAATCAACTGATGCTTAAGGACGCAGTTTCTGCGGTGTACAGTATTTATCCAAATCCGATAGATGAAACGACCATGATTTCTGTAAACGGTGTGCATCGTCAAGATGATCTCATCCATGTAAACATGTTATCCAGCGATGGCAAAATGATTGTCGGTATGTATGGAACATTGCAGACGATCAATGATCAATTGGGTGAAGAACTTGAAGGTTGTGCTGCAGGACTTTATTACCTACAGATCATTTCAGATAATCCACAGGTGTTGAAGCTTGTGGTGCGATAATATGGTTAGATGTTGATTTTCAGTGGGATTTAATTGTTTTGTCAAGTGGAAAATGTGGTGTCTCAGACCGCTGTGATTGGCCTGAGGCGCGCTACATTTGCGCCTGAATAAAAGAATCCGTCTGTCAATGTCCCAGATTGAACTCCTCCTGCCCAAAATGGGCGAAAGCGTTGCGGAAGCAACCATCATCAAATGGATCAAAAAAGAAGGTGATGCAGTGAAAGCTGATGAGCCTTTGATCGAAATAGCCACGGATAAAGTGGATAGCGAGGTTCCTTCCCCTGAGGATGGTGTCCTTGTGAAATGTCTTGTGAAAGAAAACGATGTGGTGCAGGTAGGTCAACCGATTGCCATCATTGCTGTCGGCAGTGGTGCAGCAGCAACTCCTCCTCCGGCAGTTTCTGCCCCAGCAGCATCAAAACCAGAATCGGCCCCGGTGCATATTGAAGCTGCAGCTATGGCTTCTCCAGTTGCAACGGAAGTATTGAAGGCTGGATCAGGTGGAAAATTCTATTCACCACTCGTTAGAAATATTGCGAAAACAGAAGGCATAGGCATCGCTGAATTGGAAACGATTTCTGGTTCTGGTTCAGGTGGTCGGGTTACGAAGCAGGATATTCTGGACTATGTTCAAAACAAATCCAAATCACCTGCACCAGTTGCTGCTCCTGCTCAGGTAACTGTAGCTTCCAACGGTCAGGCGGAAAGAAAAGCCGAAGTTGTTCCTCCAGCACCAAAACAAAAGGTGGCGATTTCCATCGGTCCGAATGATGAAATCATGGAAATGGACCGCATGCGCAAACTGATCGCAGATCACATGGTGATGAGTAAAAGCACTTCACCTCACGTGACTTCTTATGTGGAAGCAGACGTGACCAATATCGTGATGTGGCGCGAGAAAGTGAAGAAGCAATTTGAAACAAAGGAAAAAACAAAACTCACATTTACCCCGATATTTATTGAAGCCATCGTTAAAGCGATCAAGGATTTTCCAATGATCAATATTTCTGTGGATGGCGACAAAATCATCAAAAGAGGCGAAGTGAACATGGGTATGGCCACCGCTTTACCTTCTGGTAACTTGATCGTTCCTGTTATCCGAAATGCAGACATGCTGAATCTCGTCGGCATTGCGAAACGAGTGAATGACCTTGCTGATCGAGCCAGAAATAACAAACTCACTCCCGACGAAATCAGTGGTGGAACATACACCATTACCAATGTCGGTTCATTTGGAAATGTGATGGGCACGCCTATCATCAATCAACCACAGGTTGCGATTATGGCCGTTGGTGCAATTCGCAAAAAGCCTGCTGTGATTGAGACACCATCAGGTGATTTTATTGGAATCAGACACATGATGTTCCTGAGTCATAGCTATGACCACCGTGTTGTGGATGGTGCACTTGGAGGACAATTTGTGAGAAGGGTCGCTGATTATCTCGAAAACTGGGATATCAATCGCGAAATTTAAGTTTATCATAAAACGACTTTAATGCCCGATCTTGTTATATTCGGGCTCGCTTTACTAAAGGACAATTCGACTATACCAACATGAAGAGCTATTCGATTACATTCTTGATACTTCTTGGACTGTTGTTCAATTTGAACGCAGCCGAAGTTTTTCCTCCGAGATTCGACTATGGTGCGAAATTCGTTGAAGCCAACAGGTTGATGGAAGAACGTCTCTGGACACAGAGTATCAATGCCTGGAAAGAAATTCTAGAACAGGATCCGAACAACATGAATGTGAATTACAAAATCGGATACTGCTATCTACAAACAGCGAATTCCAAAAAGGAAGCGCTCCAATTCTTGGAGGCTGCATCAGTAAAGAAGTTTAGCAAAAACTATGATGAATATGATCCGAGCGAAAAGAAGGCGCCGGTGAAAACGCTTTTCTACCTAGGTCGCGCACAATCTCTGAATGGCAAACTAGATGAGGCTATCGAAAGCTACGAAAAACTTCAAAAGGCCCTCGGTAAAAAACACTTGATGTATGCGGACGCTCAACACGAGAAGGATATGTGCATCGAGGCTAAGAACCAAATGGCAAATCCGAAAAACTACCTCATCACCAATGTTGGCCCGGTAGTAAACTCAACTGATAACGAGTATAGCCCTGTATTGTCGTTGGATGAAAGTACTTTGTTCTTCACCACTCGAAAACTCCGTCCTGATTCAAGTAACTCGAACTTGGTCGACTTTGACACCGGTGAGTTCAAAGAGGATATTTATGTGTCATTCAAAAATGAAGAAGGGGTTTGGACTGCTCCCGAATTTTTGACGGGTATCAACACCGACCAACACGATGCTACCATCAGTGTATCACCGGATGGTCAAACTCTTTTTCTTTATCGCGATAATTTCGGTGACGGACAATTGCTCGAGAGTGCGCTCATCGGGGAAACATGGAGTGAACCTGTTTTGTTAGGTTCTGATATCAATACGCAAGCCTGGGAAACTCACGCTACCGTTTCAGCAGATGGAAATACACTATTTTTCGTGAGCGACCGCGTTGGTGGTATCGGTAAAAGGGATATTTACAAATGCGTAAAACTTCCGAATGGTGAATGGAGCCGTGCACTTAATATCGGCACTCAAGTGAACACGATTCATGACGAAGATGCTCCATTCCTCACTGCAGATGGTAAGACCCTTTATTTCGCATCGAAAGGCCATAACTCAATGGGTGGTTTCGATATTTTCTATTCGAAACTGGGTGAAGATGGTGAATGGGGCGCACCAACATCAATGGGCTATCCGCTTTGTACTGTAGATGATGACGTGTTTTTTGTTCCGATGGCTGATGGTCGTCGTGCTTACTATTCTTCTGCTCAAACAGGAGGTTATGGTATGAAAGATATTTACCTCGTAGATATGCCTGATATCACCAATGAAACGCAGCTTGCGGTTCTTAAAGGTTTTATCATCTCTGCTGAAGGTGAAGAACTTCCTGATGATCTCCGCATCCTGGTGACCAACAACAAAAACAATGAAGTTTCAGAATACCGTCCGCGTAAACGTGATGGTGGTTATCTGGCCATTCTGAATCCTTGTACTTCTTATCACATCGAATATTACAAAGGCAAAGAAATGATCAAGGATGATGATATCAACGTTCCTTGTGAAAGCGCATTCCAGGAAATCGAACGAGAAGTATTCCTCGTACCTGTTACCATGACTCCAGCTGCTCCAAAAGAAACTCCAAAAGAGGAGCCTAAAGCAGATAAAGTTGAAGAGCCTGTCATCATTGAGGAGCCTGCCATTTCCATCACACCTCCAGGTGAATCATTGGAAGTAAAGGAATTCAAATACGATTCAAAAGACCCGATTAACCGCCAGTATATTCCTGAAAAAGGTTTCGCACAATACAGCCGTTATTTCGTGTATGACTTCCATAATTTCGGTGTAACTGAGCCTGAGTTTGCACTTTTCATCCGCGACGTAGATGCCATCATCAAATCAGGAAAAAAACCTGTAATTACTGTTGAGGCATCTGCATCAAAGGTTCCATCTACCCGATTCAAATCAAATGAAGAACTGGTAGATCATCGTAACGAAACTGCTCATGATCAAATTCGCGATGAGTTGGCTAAATACAAACGTGTAGAAGGTAAAGACTATTCTTTCGGTACACCAACGAAACTCGTTCAAGGTAAAGATTACGCCAACGATGCCAAGAAGAACCGCCTTATTTACGAACAATACCAATACATCAAGGTAAAGGTTCAGGGTTAAACATTGCATCAAAACATTTTCCCCATAAAAGAGAAACCCCTCGGACACTCCCGTCCGGGGGTTTCTTTTGCTACCCTGGTCCCTGAGGGACCGCTACTCTGTGACAGGTGAACGCAACCTTTCTTTAATTTATTATAACGGAACAAAAAAAATGAAATTGAACCTCAAACGACCGATAGCTTTCTTTGATCTGGAGACCACTGGAACCGACATTGGGAAAGACCGCATCGTTGAAATCGCCATCGTGAAAATCGCCGTAGACGGACAGATCACGACCATGCCTTCTACGCGCGGAAAAGAAAACCGTGTGCTCATCAACCCTGGTATGCCTATTCCTTTAGAAGCATCACTCGTGCATGGTGTTTATGATGATGATGTGAAGGATGCTCCAACCTTTGAACAAATGGCTCCCAAGCTTTTCAAGTTTTTGTTCGAATGTGATCTCGGAGGTTTCAACTCGAATCGTTTTGATATTCCATTGCTCGCCGAAGAGTTTTTGCGCGCAGGCATCGACTTTAGTGTGGAAGGAAGAAATCTGGTAGATGTGCAGGTGATTTTTCACCTGATGGAGCAACGAACACTTAAAGCTGCCTATAAATTCTATTGCAATAAAAGTTTGGATGACGCACACGAAGCGTTGCCAGATGCATTAGCCACCTTGGAAGTTTTTGAAGCCATGCTCGATCGTTATCAGGATGTAGAAGTGGATGATGGAAAAGGAAATATGTATAAGCCTGTAGTCAATGATATGGAAGCCATCCATCGATTGAGTGAAAGAAAAAAGAAAGCTGATTTTGCAGGACACATTGTGTTCAATGAAAAAGATCAACCCATGTTCAATTTTGGTAAATACAAAAACATGACTGTGGAAGAGGTGCTTCAACGAGATAGTGGATATTTCTCTTGGATGATGAACGCGGATTTTCCACTTTACACCAAAAAGGTTTTGAAAGAAATCAAAGAAAATCTTCGCCAGGCTCAGGGCTAATCCATGTCGGCCAACAAAAGACATATTACCGTTCTTGTGAGCAACGATCTACAGTTCGATCAGCGCGTTGCTAAAGTTTGTGATACATTATTAAGCATGAACTACGACGTTTTGCTCGTAGGACGAATGATGCCTGGAAGTCAGCCTTTCGAAAGACCATATCCTGTGAGGCGCTTTAAACTTTGGTTTCAGAAGGGAGCATTATTTTATGCGGTATTGAATCTGAGGTTGTTTTTTTTTCTATTGTTCCGCAGAACAGATGTCATTTTGGCCAATGACCTCGATACATTATTGCCTGCGTTTCTGGTTTCCCGTATCAAAAACTGTGAACTGGTTTATGATAGTCATGAATATTTCACCGAAGCTGAAGGCCTTACCGGTAGGTCGTTTCAGAGGAATGTGTGGCTGGCCATTGAACGCTTCATCTTTCCTAAACTGAAATATGTTTATACCGTAAATGAAAGCATTGCCAGCATCTATCGCGATTTATATCTGGTAGATGTTAGGGTGGTGAGGAATATTCCTAAGCTGCAAAAAAACATCGTTTCAAAATCGAGACATGAACTTGGTTTGCCTTCACATAAAAAAGTGATCATCCTTCAGGGAGCATATATCGATCCGGATCGGGGAGGGGAGGAACTGGTTCAAGCCATGCAATACCTCGATGATGTAATGCTCCTCATCATCGGATCCGGCAGAGCCATGGAGGTATTGAAAGGTCTGATGCAAAAGTTGAATCTACAAGATAAGATTCGCATCATGGGCAAAATGCCATTTTTGGAATTGAGGCAATACACCATGGCTGCAGATTTAGGATTATCACTCGATAAACCACTTCACCTCAACTATACACTTTCATTGCCCAATAAACTCTTTGATTACATCCATTCATTGACACCTGTTTTGGTTTCTGATTTACCGGAATTGCGTCGCATTGTTTCTACTTACGAAGTAGGCATGATTGCTACTTCACATGAACCACGTAAGCTGGCGGATGCCATTCAACATGCGCTGCATCACTCTGATTATAACCAATGGAAACAAAATTGTCTCACGGCAAGAGAGGAATTGAATTGGGAAAGTGAGGAGCAGGTGCTTCGAAGTATTTACAGCAAACTGTGATTGACACTACAGTTTTCAACTGGTTATTTTCTTCAAGAAAAATTTAATCAACACAGAAGGGATGAAGAGTAAGCTGAAAAGCCATCCCTGCTTTTTGATGTGCGTCCTCTTCATGCGAATTTCTTCGCGATACAATGACCAGTTAAAATTTTTCGAAAGTCCGTCGGCAAGACATTTGGCAACTATGATGTCTACAAACTTTCCTTGAATACGATCTTCAAAAAGGGTGAGATGAAGATCATAATCCGCCAATATTTTATATTCAATATGAAAAGGACGATTCACCAAAAGTGATCTTGAGTAAAATACTGATTGCTGATGTAGGGTATTTCGCCAACACATGTCGCCATTGAATTTGCTGCGATGAATCTTAGGAACCAGGGCATGTTTTCTCGAAATATTTTCTACGTTACCAAACAGAATCTCAGCCTGGCCGTCGGCATGTTGCAAGATTTTTTCTAGGACGTCTTTTGTTGCGAATTGATCATCTGCCCCCATGAGAAACACCCATTCACCCGTACTTACCGCAACTCCTTTATTCATGGCGTCATATACACCACGATCTTTTTCTAGGATCATGGTTGTGATTTGGGAAGCATATTGCCGAATAATATCTGCACTCTTATCTGAAGACAAACCATCCACGACGATCACTTCTTTGTTGAGGTATGATTGATTGAAAACACTTTGAAGCGCGACCTCCAATGTTTCAGCTGCGTTGTAAACAGGAATGATAATGCTGACTTTGGGTCCAGTCATTAGGCATGTATGCTTTCAAACTGAGAGATATCGTGTGTTTCGCGAATGCCATGGTCATCACAAACAACAATGCGAGAATTGAATTTCTGCATGGTCTGGAAATCATGTGAAGCCATCAGTATGGCTGTACCCGATCTGCTGATGGCCAGAAGTAGATTCAAGATTTCATGACTGGTTTTTGGATCAAGATTTCCAGTGGGTTCATCCGCCAAAATCAATTGTGGTGTATTGAGCAGAGCACGGGCAATTACTACCCTTTGTTGTTCTCCACCACTCAGTTCATGTGGCATTTTAAAACCCTTATTCTCTAATCCTACCAAATCCAAAACACTTTGCATACGACTTTCCATCGCCTTTTTGTCCGTCCATCCGGTAGCGCGTAAAACAAAATCCAGGTTTTCATCTACCGTGCGATCGGTCAACAATTCGAAATCCTGAAAAACGATGCCCAGTTTCCGACGCAGATATGGAACCTGTTTGCGTTTGATTTTCGACAAATCATACCCGCAACAATGACCTTCACCCGAAGCGAGTGGAAGTTCTGCATAAAGTGTCTTCAGTAAACTGGATTTACCACTACCGGTTTTTCCGATGAGATAAACAAATTCACCGGCGTGAACCTCCAGATTCACATCCTTGAGAATCATATTTTCCTTCTGCCGTATTTCGGCATGGATGAGTTGGATAACTGGTTCGCTGTTGCTCATGTTCACTTTTGATGCGATTTCAAAGTTCGCTCAGCAAATGGAACGGCCAAGCTTCGTGGAAAGTGTTTTTCAACAATTCGATTCAAGTTGATTTTGATTGCCCAGAACCTCAATAAAAAAGACTGTCCTAAGAGACAGTCTTTGTTTGAAGTGATCCCGAAGGGATTCGAACCCCTGACCCACAGATTAGAAATCTTCCCGGCTTCAGCCGGGATGAGCTACGGGACCAAATACATATAAAAAAGGATTCAAGTGAACTTGAATCCTTTTGTGTTGTCGGGGTGGCAGAGCCTGTCCCGTATCAAACGGGAATTCGAACCTGCGATCTTCCCGATCCCAGATCGGGACGCGATACCGTTCTACACTACACCCCGAAAAATTTCTGCATAAAAAAAGACTGCCATGTAAGACAGTCTTTGTTTGAAGTGATCCCGAAGGGATTCGAACCCCTGACCCACAGATTAGAAATCTGTTGCTCTATCCAGCTGAGCTACGGGACCAAATACATATAAAAAAGGATTCAAGTGAACTTGAATCCTTTAGTGTTGTCGGGGTGGCAGGATTCGAACCTACGATCTTCCCGATCCCAGATCGGGACGCGATACAGTTCTACACTACACCCCGAAAAATTTCTGCATAAAAAAAGACTGCCATGTAAGACAGTCTTTGTTTGAAGTGATCCCGAAGGGATTCGAACCCCTGACCCACAGATTAGAAATCTGTTGCTCTATCC
>JAIBBG010000069.1 GCA_019694805.1 Flavobacteriales bacterium
TTGTGGCTTTTGTGGTTTCAAAAAACGCTTGACAACGTAACGCTGTAACCACAAAGAGCTCCAAGAGTAAATGCCCAAAGGACACGAAGCGAAAATGTTTTCCTGACCTTTTGGTGTTCTTTGTGAAAAATCTTTGTGGCTTTTGTGGTTTCAAAAAACTCTTGACAACGGAGCGCCGTAAACACAAAGAGCTCCAAGAGTAAATGCCCAAAGGACACGAAGGAATTCATTTCCAGTTTCCAAATCCATTTCGGAGAGAAACCTCAAAGTATTGACAATCGCAGCAAAGATCTATCTTTGCCCCGAACAATGACCGCTCTGTCGCTCTTCTGCAATATGGAGGGAGGAAAGTCCGGGCTGCAATGGGTACCGCACCCTGTGAAAAGCGGGGGCTTCATGTGGGTGACTGCATGAAGACAGACAGTGTTGCAGAGATTTAGTCTGCCGATGATTTTACGATCATCGGTGATGGTGAAAAGGTGGAGTAAGAGCCCACCAGTATCGGCGGTAACGTCGGTAGCTCAGACAAACCTTGCGGGCTGTAAGACCATGTAAACCGGGGGCGCGGAGAGGGTTTATTTTTTTCCCTCTTCGAGGAAGGATGTCCCGTCCGGTCCCGGAGGGTAGGTCGCATAGATAAATGACGGAGGCCACTTCGGTGGTAACAGAACTCGGCTTATGAGTCATTGTTTATTTAGATGAAATGAAAAATTCATCGAACACGAAGGTCTCGGTAACAGAGACCTTCGCCATTTTTGCAAAAGATGATCGCAGATCCACAAACACTTCCACAACTGATTACGACCAAGATGCCTTTTGGGAAATACAAGGACAGGTATTTGTATCAATTACCTGTAACCTATCTCGAATGGTTTGAACGCAAAGGTTTTCCTCCCGGAAAACTAGGCATGTTGTTATCCACCATGTATATTATCAAAACGAATGGATTGGAAGAATTGCTTCAGCCACTCATCAAAAACGCTGGGAAATGAAAAGTGCAAGTGTTCAGGAATTGAAAAAAGAGTTGCAGCAACTCGACAAGGAGAAACTTGTGCAAAGCTGCCTGCGTTTGGCCAAATTCAAAAAAGAAAATAAGGAACTCCTCACCTATTTGTTGTTTGAATCAGATGATGAAGCCGCGTATGTTGCATCAGTGAAAAACGAAATCCAATCGATGTTTTCGTGCATACCTACAGATCATAATCTGTATTTTAAACACAAGATGGCGAGGAAGATTTTACGCACGACCAATCGTTTCATCAAATATTCTGATGGTGAAACCACCAAACCCGAATTGTTGATTCACTACTGCAAGATGCTCAACGAATACATACCAGAACGTACTGACAGACTTGCGCTGGACAATCTCTATACTTCCACCATCGATAAAATCCGCAAGGCAATTAGTGCTTTGCACGAGGATTTGCAGTATGACTATTTGATGGAGTTAGAAGGAATTTGTTAGGAGAATGAATATTTGAGGAACTGAGAATATCCATTAAGGAGTTTTATCTGAGGTTTAACTTCGGGACACGGAGGGCGCGGAGTATTTCTGCGATCTCTTACTCCAAAAACTTCGGGGCGCGGAGGAGCGGAGGGCGCGGAAGAAACTTCATCATGCAAGTTCTTCTTAACTCACCACTCTATTCATTCTCATTCTCATTCTCATTCTAGATTCGCCCCCTACAGGGGCGGTTAGTACGTGCTTGTTGCCGGGTTAGAGAGATTCGACCCTTACAGGGTCGTTGAAGTGGTTTTACCACACAGATGAATCTTCAATTATTCGATCTCAATCCGTATCTCACTCAACAACCACCCTCTTCACTTCCTTCACTTGTCCATCATGGATGAGGGTAAGTAGGTAGTTTCCTGAAGCCAGGTCACTCACATCCAATAAATAGGTTGTATCTGCTTTTCCCGCGGAAAATTGTTTGACCAATTTACCGTCTGTGGTCCTCAGTTCAAAACGCACATTGGATTGAAGTGATGTTTGCGGTTTGAGGTAGATATTCAAAAAATCGGATGCTGGATTGGGGCCGACCAAAAAGCCTGAAGTTGTGGTTTCTTCATGCTCATTTACACCCACAATACAATTTTCATCACAACCGGGAACCAGACAACCGCAAGCATCGAGTTTACATATCCAGCCCTGTTGTATTGGATTTTCCAAACTCACATTTTCCTGATCATAATCCGTTGCCTCTCCACAAAAAACCACTCCCCCATCGGGAGTGGCTTTGAGGTCATAAGCTTGTTGTATCGCGTCTGAATTTTCGATGATTTGGTAATCTCTTAACCAAATTATTTCTCCATTTATTGCATTGAGTTTGACAAGGCGGACAAAGGATTGCAGCGTGTCGTTTATATTTTCCATATAAAGTCCAGAAGCAATTGCGTTGTTATCGGTTGTAGTGACCACATTGCTAAATGAGTTGTTGCCACCAAATACATTGGGATAGTCTCCTACAACACATTCCCAAATCAGTGTACCGTTTTCATTTATTCTAAATAAATATGCCTTGCCGATGGTCTCATTTACATCATTCATTTCTCCTGCACATATGATTTGATTCTGTTCAACGCGATGCATTGCTCTAATAGAAGTAAAATGATCATTCCAAGTAGAACCTTCAACTTCATTTACAAAACTCCCATCATTGCTTATGTAAACCAGATTTGTAGCAGGCAGAGAATAGTCTGGGTCATCGCGACTAAAAATCGCCGCAACGATTCCATCGTTTGTGGGCAATAATGCTCTACATGATTCAGGATCGCCTTCGGTAGCATAGATGTAATGCCACAATTCGTTGCCATCGGCATCGAGTTTCCAGATACAGACGTCGTTCCATGTTACTGGTTTAGCTATGGTAGCAGCAATATAAACGGTTGAATCCGGTAAGATCAACGAGTAGGTAGGACTTATAAAAGATGCTCCTGTTTCTCCATTTGGCAGATATGGTGATCTTAAAAATCGACTTCTTATTGTATCTCCCTCTGTGTTAAACCAGTGATAGACTGCCGCGGCTGTATCATTTCTGTTACCTATTGCTTGTTGTATGTAATAATCCTCAATGTAACTGTTCGAATGCATTTGGCTAAATGTCATATTTGACGTGTCACCGAAATTCTGAAAAGAAATGAGATCACCATTGACATCAAACAGCGCCGTTGCAAAATCGAAATGATCGACTCCAAGTGTATCCAGAGTGGTAGCTGTAATTAAATAGCCGTCTTCTTCCACATAAACGGAATGGAACACGCTTGTGCTAATAATCGGAACTCTTCGGCTGAAAGTTTGCTGACCAACAAATTCAATGCATAGCATCACGAAAACCATCATGAATGAAACCCTATGAGTTTTAGCCATGGTCATTTTACTATTTGCAAAATCTGTGAGTCAAGTTCGTTTTCGCCTGCAAGCAATGAAATTACATACCTACCTGCACTTATTCCTTGAGTGTCGATGATAAAATTACATTGTTGTGGAACCAATTGCAAATTTGATACGGTTTTCCCATTCATATCCAAGATCCTGATCATCAGATTTTCTTTGCGAATTCCGGTTGAGTGTATGAAAACTTGAACATACTCGCGCGCCGGATTTGGATACAATTGCATTAGAGCTATTTCTTCCTGAACATTAGAATTAACTCTCGATGATCTTGGCAAGGCAGTACTTTCCTGATAAAACGCGGGAGTAAAATGACCTTCATGATAGTACTCGTTCAATACCGCCGCTGCTTTTTTACCGGCATTGGTAAAATAAAATTGCGATTGTAGATACTGCATGTCGTTGAGGTCATTGCCAGATAAATTCTCCAAATCTGAATTGCTTCCTAGGATATCCAACCACATGATCATGGATTCGGCTTCATCGCGAATATCTAGTTTGGTGAAGTAGATGTGGTTTTGTAAAGTATTCATCCATCCGATTTGTAATTGATCATGCACAGTTATCTCACTCAACAACCACCCTCTTCACTTCATTCACTTGTCCATCATGGATGAGAGTCAGTAAGTAGTTTCCTGAAGCCAGGCCACTCACATCCAATAAATAGGTTGTATCTGCTTTTCCTGCGGAAAATTGTTTGACCAATTTACCATCTGTGGTCGTCAGTTCAAAACGTACATTGGATTGAAGTGATGTTTGCGGTTTGAGGTAGATATTCAAAAAATCGGATGCTGGATTGGGGCCAACCAAAAAGCCATAAGTTGCGGCTTCTTCTTGCTCATTTACACCGACAATACAATTTTCATCACAACCTGGAACAAGACAACCACACGCATCGAGTTTACATATCCAGCCCTGTTGGATTGGATTTTCCAAACTCACATTTTCCTGATCATAATCAGTTGCCTCTCCACAAAAGACCACTCCACCATCGGGAGTGGCTTTGAGGTCATAAGCTTGTTGTATCGCGTCTGAATTTTCGATGATTTGGTAATTGCGTGTCCAAATAATGTCTCCAGTTTGTGCGTTGAGTTTGGCGAGGCGAACAAAGGATTGCAGCGTGTCGTTTATATTTTCCATATAAAGTCCAGAAGCAATTGCGTTGTTATCGGTAGTAGTGACTACATTGCTAAACACGTTATTGCCACCAAATACATTGGGATAGTCACCCACAACACACTCCCAAATAAGTGTTCCGTCAGCACTAATTCTAAATAAATATGCCTTGCCAATGGTTTCATTTACATCATTCATTTCACCAGCACAAATGATTTGATTCTGGTCAACACGTTGCATTGCTCTAATAGAAGTAAAATGATCATTCCAAGTAGATCCTTCAACTTCATTCACAAAACTCCCATCATTGCTTATGTAAACCAAATTTGTAGCAGGCAGAGAATAGTCTGGGTCATCGCGACTAAAAATCGCAGCCACAATTCCATCATCCGTGGGCAATATCGCTCTACATGATTCAGGATCGCCTTCTGTAGCATAGATATAATGCCACAATTCGTTGCCATCGGCATCGAGTTTCCAAATGCAGACGTCGTTGGCAGTGACCGGTTGAGCGATGGTCGCTGCAACGTAGGTTGTTGAATCTAGTAGAACCACGGAGTAAGAAGGACTAATAAATGATGCCGCCCACAAACCATTCTGCAAGTAAGGTGACCTTAAATAGGTGCTTCTAAGTGTGTCCCCTTGGCCATTAAACCAATGATAAACCGCAGCTGAAGTGTCATTTCTGAAACCAACACCTTGTTGAATATAATAATCTTGAAGATAACTATTTGCATGCATTTTACACAACGTTTGCGTTAATGTGTCTCCGAAATTTTGAGAAAAAAGGATCTGACCATTCAAATCAATTTTTGCAGTAGCAAAATCGAAATGATCCACGCCAACAGTATCTAAAGTAGTAGCAGTAATTAAATAGCCGTCTTCTTCCACATAAACGGAATGGAACACACTGGTGCTGATAATCGGAATTCTTCTGCTAAAAGTTGTTTGGCTCAAAATACATTCGAACATCAACATTAAGACGGATAATAATAAAAATCTATGTTTTATACCGTTGCTCATCTAATAATTTGTAAGCGTTGCGATTCAATCTCTTGGTCGTTCACGATCAACGAAAGAACATATTGACCAGAATTGAGACTTCTGGTATCGATCAAGATCAAATTAGACAGTTGATTTTCTTCAAATCGTTGTATCGTTTTACCATTGATATCACGCAAAGTTAAAATTGCCCCTTTGTTATTATTGCTCGGCAATTGCAGAGAAACCTGAACAAAATCCTGTGCCGGATTTGGAAACAACGTTATAAAAGAGACTTCAGCCATGCCATTTAAGTTAAGTTGAATCGACCTTGGCGATGATATGTTTTGGTGATAATAAGCAGGCGTGAAATGTCCTTCAAGAAAATACTCGTTGAGGACGGCCGCTGCCTTTTTTCCAGCAGTGGTAAAATAAAACTGTGATTGAAGATACTGCATGTCGTTGAGGTCATTGCCGGATAAATTCTCCAAATCTGAATTGCTTTCAAGAATTTCCAACCACATGTTCATGGATTCGGCTTCATCCCGTATATCTAATTTGGTGAAGTAGATGTGATTTCGGGTTGTTAGAACCAAATCCTTGGCTTCTTCCAAACGTTTCTGATTCACCAATTGATCCACCAATATCCAATTGCCAAGAATAGATTCCATATCAGCTAGGTCTTTGCTCATCTCGTATGAATTGGTAGAATCCATATCCACTGAATAATGTATTTTAAAGGACAGTGCGTCGATCAATCGCATGTGTGTTTTTGTCAAGTTTTCTTCCAGTTCACTGCGCAACATGGCCTGTGAAGTATTGTCGGCAACGAGATCAATCATGGCATCAGGCATATCGGTAGTTGTCTTCAGGTATAACAAAAAAGCTGATTGCGTTGTTACCGTTGGATTGGCAAGAAAAATTTCAAGGGCAAACAAGTATGGAAATTCAGGAGTGGCATCCGCAACTTTCCTCAACGCCTCATCCGAAAGATATGGTGATCCGTCCAACAAGTTTGTCCTGGTTTCCCAGATATCCTCCGACCATGCATTTTCAATCAACTCGACCATCGCAGCCGTGTTCCCATTGTCGATGATCGCATGATACAAATATTGGTAACTCAAAAAATCAAGATTTAAAGCGTCAATTTTTGCTGTCAAATCAGAAAGAATCGAATCTCCTACGCTTGCTGTTGGGTATTGATCAATGTACTCCAAAGCACAAACATTAGATTGATCCGTTGTTTGCACAAGAGAAATTTGTCCATTGCTATTAATCACTGGTAGTTGATTGGATTCTGAAGAATAGTAAAAATAACTAATATCCATACCATTCTCATTATTAAAAAAATTCTGCTCCACCGGATTCGCCGTGAAAGTGTTGCCAGCGGCTTTTTCATCGTTGTCATTAAAGAAAGGATCCCCTAAATCACTCTGCCATTTACTGATGTCAGCGGCAAAACCCGAAGATGGAAATTCACCGACAAAAATATCGGTGCCATTGTCTGACATTTGATTGCAGACATAACGCAAACCGGAGTCGTTGATGCGGTTATTGCCATTGGCGAGCAAGGCGTAGTTGCAATTGTGAACTTCGTTGTTGTTCACTTCCTGGCTTTGAGTTACATTGTCACGAATGCGTATACCAATGGTAGCACCGGTGTTGGAGGTAGATAATGCATCACCGATAATTTCATTGCTGCTCACGCGATAAAATCCGCCACCATCGAGAACCATGCCTTCGTGGTCGATTTCCTCTTCATCCAGCGCAGCTATTCCTGTAGGTTCTCCCACGATGATGTCGTTTTTGATGATGCGTTGGAAACATACATTGAGGTTATAAATTGCAATACGGTTTTGTGCAAAATCCGTTTCACGGATTATTGGGTGGTTATACGTGCCGTCTGTTACAGAAAGTTCGATTGCCATATCAAAACCTTTAAATCGGGACAATTCCGCATCGGCATTTTCAGTGTCTTCATCATCAATATAAAATGAAGCATTAAATCCATGTATAGCTACACCACGATCAGACCACTCTTCAACATTTGAGATGCCATTTTCAAATTCGCAAGAGAAGAAATGATAGGATTTGGTGTAATAATAATCCACCATGCTTCTAAACGGCTCATCAAAACGGCCTTCAAATTCGTCGTTTAACTTAAATCTCGAATAAAATGAACCATTGCGTTGCTCATAAGAAAGTTCATGGTTAGGCGCATTAGCGCTTTCAACGCGGATAGAAACCAGATTATTGATAAAATCACAATCTTCAATGTGGTATATTCCAGCTTCGCGCACCTCGCTTTCATGAGAGATGTCGGTAGTATAGATACCAACTAATGCATATTCAATCAAGCAATTGTTCAATACCAAGGCCGCAGGAAGTTCGGCGGTACTGCCGTCTGATTTTAATTCAAACCCAGACCAATTCTTACACGCCGTGAATTCACAATTTTCGAAAAAGACTTCAGCATTCTCATTAATAATAATTTTAACACCTGGTCCGAAATTGAAATGAGTACCAACAAAATAAACTTCCATCTGTGTAACTCCATCACCAATAATAATATCTTGACCGCAATTGAAACTTTCATTCGAAATTGCATCAGCAAATAATTGTGCGTCGAAACCATTCAAAAAATTCAAATCCATACCATCATCATCATATGCTCCTATTTCCAATTGTGTGCTTACAGGTGCAACAAGTCCACAAACAGGTGTGTTTGGAATAAATTCAATTTCATATATGCCGGATTGTTGAAATGTGAAATCCGGCTCAATATCTGTGCTCGTTTGACCATCACTTGTGGACCATGTAATTGTAGTACCTATCGGTAAGTTGCCCGTGGCAAATGAAATGGCAGCGTTAGGCAAATAGCATTGGGCCTGATTTGTAATCAAATCCTCAACAAAGCAACAAGAATATTCTTCGAGTGTTGTACTTATCGTAATCGGCACTGAGCAACCAGATTCATCTATACATATTAACTCATAGGTCTGGTCACCACAAAGCGAGTTTGGATTTATACCTTCCGGCCAAATAATATCAATGACTCCCACTCCACCCGATGCTGTAACATCAATATGTGCGTTGCAAACTTCATTACAATCTGCCATGAAATCACCATTTAAGCTGAATAGAATAGGGTCTGGTTGACTTATAGGAATGGTTGCAAGATTGCTGCAACCATTCTGATCATTAATAATCACTTCATAAAGACCTGCATTCAATTCACCTACACAATTCGAATTATCAGAAGAAAAATTCCAATCGAAAATGTAGGGCATAGTTCCGCCGGTGACATTGAGACATATTTGTCCGTCAGAGCTACCGTGGCAAGATACTTCCGTTTTAGAAACTTCAAACAAAATAGGATCAGGACCGATATTGATGTCGGTATCAACGACTATCTGTTCGTTATTTAGAACAGTCAAATGATGTAATCCACTCGACAAATCGGTAGCATGAAAAAAAGTAACTCCATAACTTAAAACTTCACCATCAATCATCCAATCATAATTTTGATCTATCGGACAAGCAATTTCGGCGATTAGTTCGCCATCTGAATCCCCACTGCATGTAGCTGGAACCAAGGTAAGAAAATCAAGTTGCGGCGGTGTTTGATCAATGAATACCTGTGTAGTCCTTCTGGCTGGAGATTGATCATAAATAGATAAAAAGTTATCATTAGTAACCGTTAATAGATGAGTGTGAAGCACAGGTGCATCCAAGTGAATTGTAAGCGGATTCTCAGTTAACGGAACCTCGATCATTTCAGGTAATCCTGATTCATAGTGATTAGTTTGCCGAATATATACGTGATAGTCTGAGAGTGTTTCCCCTGGATTTAACTGAATGTTAAGAATATACTCAGCGTCATCTGATGAACCAATTGCAAAATCAGTCACTGTCACTGTCATAAAAATGTGTCCAAGGTTGATTGCTTCTTGCACCGCGGCAAATGAGTTTAGTCTGCCAAATCCAAGCTCTTTAGAATGACCATCTGCTTCGGCATTCCAGTGATAGTCATAATTATCTTCGTGCACTTTATCGGCTGTACCAGTTAATATATCAAACAATTCCGGTACAGTAAGGCAAGAGTTCGCAGATAGCATGAGAGCAGCAGTAGCAGCAACTTGAGGAGTTGCCGCTGAAGTACCCCAAAATCTTCCAGTATAATCCAACGCATTTGAACAGTCAGACAACTGTGGAATATTCCCACTTGTAACCAATGGTGAGCTCGGATCTGTAACATTAGTCGGATTCCAGTCATAAACCAACTCATCAGGGCTAGCTCCAGTTTGATCTATAGTCCAAATGTTTCTTTCCTCACCAGATATAGGAGAAAAACCAATTGGACTGCCTGAAACGCCATTACTCCCGCTATAACCCTGATAATCGGTTGCGGATGGAGCACAAATGTCAATATATTGACTCGTTGGGCTATAATCAGCTTGAAAATCACTTTTGTCAGAAGCTCCAACAATTATGGTGTTAGCAATTTGGGCAAATGCGGGATCTCCTATTTCTTGATTTAATCCATCTATATGACTTGAAAGATTACCTGCTGCTCGTACAATAAGCAGTCCTGCAGAAACTGCATCAGCAATTTCACTTTGAATGCCCGCCGTGCTGAAGAAAAAGCCACTATGATTGAAGATTCTTACGCCGTTGCCTAATGCCCGAAAGTATAATCCCATAATACCAAAAACAAATTCACCTGAAATCGTATTTAATGACGTATAATCCAATGATGTTACAGGAAAAATATTCAGACGGCAATTTGGAGCTATTCCTACTACTCCAATTTTGTTATCCATCTCCGCACCGATTATTCCAGCAACAGCGTTACCATGATTGCTGAGTTCTGGAAGCGTCGTTGTGCCATTATCGCTGTTAGTTCTGAGCACCCTCGCTTCGGGAATATCAGGGTGATTTAATTCTAATCCTTCGTCAAAGATTGCGACCAATACATCAGGACTACCAGTAGTTAGCTCCCATGCCTCTGGTGCGTTGATGTCTGACCCTGCAATTCCTGCAGCGCCATCATTAAAGACAGTTCCTGGTAGATTATTCAAATGCCATTGCCTACTAAAGTATTCATCGTTCGGTATGTAACTGCTAAATTCATAAGGAATAAAGAAATTAGGATCGCAATACTTAACTTTACCAGATAGATTAATTGATTTCGCAGATTGAATTGGGTCGGCGCACGAGTATAACCTTGCCCAACCCGGGTTATCAATCAACTCAAGACCAAACTGGTTTTCTATGTCTTGAATCTCTAGTTCCGTGGTGGTTTCTAAAAAATCAAGCACAATCTGAAACCCAAGCCGAAGTTCACAACCACTCAATGTACGATATAACGGTAATGCATCCAATACCCCTACATATGTGCTTTGAAGTGCCAAGTCAGAATAGCCAGATTCAAACAAATTTGAATCAAGTTGCAAATAATCAATATTCAATTCGCTTACTGAGTGACCAGTATTTAATTTAAAAGTGCATCTTGTGGTATCAGCAATTAGGAAAATTGAATCGGTTCCGAAGAAAAAATACTCTTGTTAGCTAAATGATGGCATTGCCCAATACAGCAATATGACGACTATAGAACATTTCATAGTTTTTATTGTATATTTCATACAACAATAGTAAGTTTTTTTTATTAATGCGAAGTTTATTTTTTCACCACAAGAAATTGCGATCGAAAATATTCCCCAAACCAAAACCTCTCAAAGATTATCTAAACTATGATTGGTTGATTATAGAATACACCTTGCTCCATATCTTTGCACAACGTCAAATACTAATTATATAAACTTGCAGCTTTGCCAAAAATAAATTGCAGGCCACTTTTCCTTTGTCGGTTTGAAGCCTTCCCTAAAAGAAGCTACGTTTATAACTACTAAA
Source organism: Flavobacteriales bacterium (assembly GCA_019694805.1). GTDB lineage: Bacteria > Bacteroidota > Bacteroidia > Flavobacteriales_D > Sanyastnellaceae > JAIBBG01. The sequence continues at coordinate 11,402 of JAIBBG010000069.1, forward strand.
TTCGTTCAAACGTATGCGCAAATCAAAATTCACAGAGACACAGATTGTAGCCATCTTGGCGCAATATGAGAAGGGCATCAAGGT
>JAIBBG010000070.1 GCA_019694805.1 Flavobacteriales bacterium
TCATCGCATCACACATATATCTTCCTGTTGTGTATGTCGTAAATGAATGTCCAACCTTATCCATCTGCAACCACTCTTGATTGTCATTAAAAAAGTGAAGTGTTGTCCTCTCGTAGTTTTTGTACCAAAGGTCATTCAATAAATAATAAGATGTGCCTGCTGCCAACATCGTACTTCCGCCTAATATCCATTTTCTTTTCTGCATGACATGCATTGAATCTGGATTTTGAGCGTGCATCATGTGTAAAGCGAAAAACAGAAATGTGAATATGGTCACCCACCTGTATCCGGATTTCTTTTTTCGAAATGGTAATTGAATGGAAATTTTCGAGGTCATGAATTCCGGAACAGATGTTTGAACACTCTTGATGCAACACGTTTCGTAAATGTGATTCAAAAGCGCGAAGAATTCGTGTGCTCGCGCAAGCTTCGCGCGTTCAACCGTAGTTAGGATGATAGTGAGCAATCGAAGCGTGCAAAGCTTGTCCCGATAAATTGGGATGGGCGAATTCAGAGAAATTTTGAATCGGAAGAGAAAAGCACCGCATAATCTGGGTTTAATCCTTCCAGAAAAAAATGGTCGAAGAAGGATGGATTTCATTTCCAAATCGACCATGTCCAAATTGTCGGTGCCAGCATTCGACCTCCGGATATTTTTCCGCTTGTGTTTTTTTTCTGCCAATTCTGCAAAAACTGAAACCATCAGTGCAAATATTCGTATACATCGCCTTGATTGATACACCCCATTCCTCTTTCTCGCAAATTGCATTAAGGGGTTAACACCAATACCGACAGGATTTGTATATATCGCAGTCACAGTCTCATGCTAAACGTGGCATCGGTTATTACCGCTCCATGGCCCTTGCTTCGATGGTGAGCAGCATTTGTTTTGCGCTGTTCTATCTTTTGGTGGTTAGGGATTCTGTGGAGTTAATTTGGGATCGTGCTCTCGTCATTGTCCTGAGTACATATATATATGTACAAGGATTTCGTCAAAAACTGGATTCGGTCTCTTACATCAGGAATGTCTACCGACTTTTTTATATCCACACGACTCAGGTCATTCTTTCTATCGCTCTCAATAATTTCGATGGATACTATTTCCTGGCCATGTTCATCATAACACAGGCCTGCGCTTATTCATTCCGCGATATCACCAACACATTCTGGTACCTGCTGTATGTTGGATTCGGTTTGTTTGGGGCACTTATTTTTATTAGCGATGTAGATGCGCGGGTGGTGGCGATCTATTCTTTTGTCATTCCTATTGTTATCATACTTCAATACCTGGCCTCCTATGTGAAATGCAAATTCCTGAGTGAAATGAAAATGAATCAGGAAATGTTAAGGTCTCTGATTTCGAAATCTGAGGATGCCGTTTTTCTCACCGATATGGATGGGAATATCTCTGATTTCAATCCGCGCGCTACGGAATTGTTCGGTTATGAACGTCATGAAATCCTCAATCATGATTTTAAGATGTTGCGTAAGCATGCACTCACCGGCAGTGAAATTGAAGTCGGATTGAATGAACTGGAGAAAAATAAATTCTGGGCGATGGAAACGACATTGGTCAGAAAGGACCTTTCTGAATTTCCAGTGCGCATTTCAATCACCTTGATCAAATACGGCTCACACAAGCATTTGGTATACCGTGTCATGGACATCACCGCTTCTAAAGAAAATGAAGCGAAGATTATCGAAGCCAGAGATAGTGCCGAGGAGGCAGTAAGAGCCAAAGGTCAGTTCCTCGCCGTGATGAGCCACGAGATCAGAACACCTCTCAACGGTGTCATTGCAACTGCAAGTATGCTTCAACATACTCCACTGAATGAAGAACAGGAGGAATACCTCAACACCATTACCAAAAGCGGTCAAAGTCTTCTGATGCTGATCAATGAAATTCTCGAATTCTCTAAAATGGAAAACGGGAAAATGGTTCTCGATCCTCGTCCATCAAATATTCCCGATGCACTTTTCGATGTGGGCGACTTGTTGCGATCTCATGCTGAAACAAAAGGGATCGAACTATTGGTTCATGTGGATCAGAAAATTCCTTCACAGGTAATGATCGATGATCACCGATTGAAACAAGTCATGTTCAACCTGGTTGGCAATGCCATCAAATTCACCTCGAAGGGTAAAGTTGAAATTTCCTGCAAATGCCTTTCATTTAATCAAGATATGTGTTCACTTGCTTTTGAAGTGACTGACACGGGTATCGGTATTCCGGAAGAAAAAATGCACCTGTTGTTCAAATCATTCAGCCAGGTCGATTCTTCAACAAGCAGAAAATTTGGAGGAACCGGACTCGGTCTAGCGATTTCACGACAAATCGTAGAATTGATGAATGGTAAATTCGAAGTGAAGAGTAAAATGAACGAAGGAACATGCTTCCGATTTGTATTGATGGCAAGAATTTGTGAAGCAGAAAAAAGAGATAGTGATCAGTCATTATCTGAATTACCAGTGAATGCCGATCTCTCTCAATTGAAAGTTCTCGTTGGTGAAGACAATGAAATCAATAGAATGGTTCTCCGATTTGTTTTAGATAGCTTAGGCATTCAGGCTGTATATGCTAATGATGGTCTGGAAGTGATCAAGGCTTGCGAAGCTCGGGACTATGACATCATCCTTATGGATATGCAAATGCCAAATTGTGATGGATTACAGGCCACCAAAGAGATCAGGGCAACCATGGTGCATCAGCCACATATCATTGCCATGACTGCAAACACCTTCGATGAGGATCGGGATAAATGTGCTGAAGCTGGCATGAATGATTTTCTCGCTAAGCCTTTTGAACCGGAACAACTCCGCTACATTCTCCTCAAGTGGTTGGCCTTCTCTGGAAAGGACCTGAATTCCGCGGCCTGATTTTTTTCTTCCTTTTTATGGAAAATCCTCTGCGATGACATCTTTTATGTCGGATCATGCAGTCGGCACCGTGACGAAACGCTGAAAGCCAAAAAGGACTTGCGCTTCCCGTCAATATCGGGAAAGACTCTGCCAGATTTTTTTGTAAGCGTATCATTCATACGTGTATGTAAAAATCGAGGAGGTGAGGGTCACTGAGAGGGTTCAGCGAGGAGATAGATTTCGGCCACAAGATCCAGTTTGAATGACACCTATATATATAGGTATACCACAAACTCCTGTAAAAGACCGAAATCGGCCACTTTTTGGACATAAATACGTCTTTATCAAGGAGGTTGTACATTTGCACCGTACCTTATGATACCGAGAAACAAACTTAGACTACGACTTAACCTGCTCTTCATTGGAATGGCAGCGCTTGTGGTTGTGTCTATCGGCCTTGTCTACTACTCTCTTGTCGTTCAGGGATCATACACCAGCAAGATCAGCCTCGCTGCCAGACAAAAAGCCATCGCCGAAGAACTTACCCGAAAATTGGTCGTTCTGAATCAAAAAGCTGCTTCAGGCGGCGATTTGAATGTCGATATCCAGGAAATGAAAACTGTTCTTGGAAAATGGGAAAATGCTCAGAAGGCTCTCCTCAATGGAAGCGACTACTATGGGACATCCATGAGCAATTCGAATCAAGTACAAAATCTGATTCAACAAAATTCCGGACCCTTCGTGACAACCAGAGACCAAATCGCGGGTATACTGGATGATCCTTCCAAGATGAAGACAGTGGGCGGCATCGATGAAACACTTCGTCAAATGTCGCTGTACGTTGAGGGAATGAATAATGTCACTGGCCGCTACCTCTATGAAAGCGATCTATATCGCAAGATGGCCGGTGGATTTTTCTGGCTCGCACTGCTTACTGCTCTTGTGTTTCTTGGAGCCGGTGCGTGGTTTGTTATTTACCCGATTAGAAAAAGTTTTCTCGGCACTCAGGTTGAATTGCAGGAAATGGAACAAAAAATTGAAGAGGCAGAAAAAGCCAAATCTGAGTTCCTTTCAAATATGAGCCATGAAGTGAGAACTCCACTGAATGGTGTGATTGGTATGACGGAATTGCTCAATCAAACCAAACTGGATATGGAGCAGCGCAACTATGTGAGAAATATTCATAGTAGCGCTAACAACCTCCTCGAGGTATTGAATAATGTTCTGGATGTTTCCAAAATCACTACCGGTGATCTTGAAATGCGCAAGGAACGTTTTGTCCTTTCTGATTGTATTGATCAGGTCGTGGATTTAATGAAACCACTGGCCTATAAGAAAAAGCTCGAATTGATGAGCGATCTGAGTCCGGATCTGCCCGTGGAGATTTTACAAGATGAATCTCGACTGAGACAAATTCTCATGAATCTGGTTAATAATGCAATCAAATTCACAGAAAATGGCGAAGTACTCATTCATGTTGAGCCTATCAATCGCGAAGGCGAGTTCGTGCAATTGAAGTTTTCCGTTAAAGACACAGGAATTGGAATTGACCCTGGACACGCAGAAAAGATTTTCCAATCATTTTATCAAGTAGATTCTTCTATCAATAAAAAGTACAGCGGTTCTGGTCTTGGATTGTCCATCTCGAAAAGCCTTGTTCAGGAAATGGGCGGGAGAATTTGGGTGGAAAGTAAACCTGGCGCAGGCTCTACATTTTCGTTCACCATCATTGCTGAAACTTCTGGTGCAGCACAAAATGCCAAGATTGCGGCACTCAGCGGTAAACGCGCACTGGTTGTTGATGACAATAAGACCAACCTCAAAATTCTCGTGAAGCAATTATCCGCTTGGGGAATTCAGGCAACGCCATTCAATAGTCCGGATCTGGTTACAGAAATTGTATCCAATATGCACAAATTCGATTTTGTCATCATGGATATGCAAATGCCTGAAATGGATGGTAGGGCACTGACCGAAAAAATAAGATCGAAATATTCCGCGGCAGAATTACCCATCATTGTTCTTTCTTCGGTGGGAGAACATCTCATCAAAGACAGCGAAAATTTTTACAACGCTTACCTCACCAAACCGGTGAAACAAGCAAAACTGATGGATACAATCATCGAAGTCCTTCACATCAGTCCATTGCAAAATGCTAAGCTGAAACTTCAAACTGGAAATGTTGAAGTGAATGCCACCAAAAGCAATATCCGCGTGCTGGTGGCTCATGACAATGAACTCACCAAAGCGGTTACCGCTAAGACACTCCAATTGCTCGGTCATAAATTCGATACGGTGAGCAATGGTAAAGAAGTGATCGAACGCTCTAAACGCGATGATTACGATCTGATCATCATGGATGTGAAGACACATGATTTAGATGGTATTGAAACCACCAGACAATTGAAGAGAATGGTCGGTCGTGATGCCATGCCCGTGATCATCGGTCTCACCGAAAACGAACAGAAAGATAAGTCTTCATGTATGCAAGCTGGTATGGATGATTTGGTTGAAAAACCGATGAGGCCTGAAGTGTTGCAGGAAAAAATTCACTACTGGCTCGAGTCTGAATAAAGTGTCGATTCAAAACGAATCAAACATCGCGTTTTCTTTTTTAATGTATGCCTTTTGAATCCAACCAATCGAGGTATTCTCGCCGATATACATTGTGCTGATCCAGTGTGCGGGAAAAATTGTGAAAGCCTGTGTTGCCAGGCTGCGCACACATAAAAATGTAATTGTGTTTTTCTGCTCGCAACACAGCATCCAAATAAATGGTTTCGCAGAAGTCAATGGGGCCCGGTGGCAACCCAGTGAATTTATAAGTATTGTATGGTGAGTCGTTGTTGAGATGCTCGCCCGTTACTCTTGCCACATGTTGCTCACTTCCAAAGACCGCTGTAGGATCCGATTGCAAAGCCATGCCCATGCCAAGTCGGTTAAGGTAGAGTCCGGCAATTTTTGGAGCTTCTTGTCTTTTCGCTGTTTCTGCTTTTACAATGGATGCCAAGATCGCGACAGAAGTGGGTGTCATGCCTTTTGTTCTGGCCAATGCAAGATTTTCTTCTGTCCAATAATTGTCATGTAGTTTTTTCATTTTTTCTAAAAACTCTTCTGGTGTCATGGTCCAAAAGAATTCATAGGTGTCCGGGATGATGAGTGATGGAAGCGTGAGGTAATTCAGGCCGTATTTTTCATGGATTCTTTCACTGGTGAAATACATCATGAATGCCACTGAATCTTGCCTCAGGTTTTTTCCAAGTTTACCGGCAAGTTCATCCAACCGATGGGTATCATCAATTCGTATGGTCAATGGCGACTGATTCCCGCTGCGCAATAAGTTGATCATGGTATTGTTGCCGGCTCCATGTTTGATTTTGTATCGCCCGGGTTTCAATTTGCTGAATTTTTTAAGCTGACTAACTGCACTGAAACTGGATTTGTTGTCGATGAAATCCGACGCCGTCGAATTCAGCCATTCATCCAAGTTCTCTTCATGTTGAATGAAAATGATCCGTTCTTTTTCTTCAAAAATTGTATTTCCTGAATAGAGAAAACTATAGCCGATAGTAGCCATGATAAGACCTACCGCCAACACGAGAATTAGGACAATTCTCCACTTTTTGTTTTGTATCATGGTATTCAACTTAGTCATAGATCCAATATGTATTGAATGGCTTTTTTTCCTTTAAATAGTTTTATTCCTCGGGCTTCAAATCCATTTTTGATAAATAGCCTGGTACTGGCTTCATTGGTTTCGTGAATGAGACAACGCAAATGAATCAGTGTTCTTTCTTTTTGCAAAGTTCTGATCAGTGAAGAAAGGGCATCGTGTCCATAACCATGGCTTCGGTCTTCGGATTTCGCAATCAGTATTCCAATGCCACAGCTCCGTATTTTTAGGTCAGCATCAAAAATATCGATGGCTCCTATGGGTTCATCTTTTTCATCATGAATGATCAGCCGCAGTTGTTGATCTTCTTCGAGGCTGTCCGAATTTTTGATGAAATTCAAAACCATGCCTTCCGTAAGCTCTCCCTGATGTTCGGTAATTTCCCGAAATTCTGGGTTGTTTTCCCAAACCATGACCATCGCAAGATCACTTTCGTCAATTTTTCGCAGTCTAACTTTTTTGCCTTGAATATTCATGAATCCGGATTGCCAGTTGTCTTAAAGCTTGATTGTGGTTTGTGTTTTCACCATCAAAATTGACCGGTTCGCAACAGCACCAATGTGCATGCTTCAAGGGCTTCAATCCCTTTTTGTTCTGCAAGTTGTTCGAATTCAGGATTTTCCGTCCCCGGATTGAAGATGATTCTTTTTGGATGAAGTCCCAGGATATAGTCATAAAGTGACTTTTGCCTTTCTGCATTCAAATAAAGCGTCACCGTATCAGTAGCGTCTATTTCAGGCAGACCGGTTTCAATCGCCAATCCACCAATCTCACCACGACGCATGCCTACGGGAATCACAGGATGCCCGTAGTCCTGTAGCATCTTCACGGCCATATTGCTGTACCTGCTCGGATCGGGAGAAGCGCCGATTACAACTGTTTTCTTCATTTCTGCAAAGATGGTTCAATTGTCAGATACCTGTCAATGCTTACTTTTGACATTCCTTACCGGAATCAAAATATGTTTAGAAGACTTTTTTTCCCTTTGATCGTCCTGACCTTGTCGGTGTCGTCCTGCTCACTCAACAAGGAATTCCTCTTTAAAACAGACGAGGATTTTGTATTCGATGTTCCAGTCATTGACTCCAGCAGTATTGATTATAAAATTCAACCACATGATGAGTTGTCCTTCGACCTCTATACCAATGAGGGCGCAATGATGCTCGAGTTCACTACCAGCTCTGCAGAATCTCCTAAGTATGGGATTTCTTCTTCTTTCACTTATCACGTGAATTCTGCTGGTTTTGTCGAATTCCCAGTTATTGGCGAAAGAAAACTGATAGGTATGACAGTTCAACAGGCTCAGGATTTTCTCGAAGCTGAATACACATATCAGTTCAATAAACCTTACGCTGTGATGAAAGTGCTCAATAGGCGTGCTGTCGTGTTCAACGCCCCTGTGGGCAGTGGAACTGTAATCCCTCTGGAAAATGAAGGGATCAGCATCATCGAAGCGATTGCTCTTGCCGGTGGTGGAGGTAAAAATGGTGATGTGTCGAATATCAAGGTAATCCGAAAAGTGGGAGAAAAACAAGAGGTTTATCTCCTCGATTTATCCACCATTGATGGAATTAAATACGCCAACATGTCGGTTGAGGCAGGTGATATCATTTACGTTACACCTACCAGACAGCTCGGTCGTGAAATCATCGCCGATGTTCAGCCCTACGTGACCATCATGTCAGGACTTTCTATTGTTTATGGTGTATTCTCACGGGTATTCTGATTAACATCTTAATGGATGGAAAGAGGCGATATCAATAGCATCCAGGAGTACCGCGACAGACTCGCTAATTTCTCCAATGAATTCGATCTCGGTCTCTTTCTCTACATCCTGAGAAGATCTATCGTCTGGCTATTTCTTTGTCTTGTTGTTGCCATTCTCCTCGGATTTATTTATCTGAGATATACACCCAATCAATACACTTCAAGGACGGTCATTCAATTGGCTGAAGATGATCAAGCGGATAAAATCTTAAATGTTCAATCCATTTCCGAAGACAATAAGCCGGAAGCAAAAGTGGAGTTGATCAGATCCAGATTGCTCATCGGCAGAAGTCTTCGTGAACTGCCAATCAAAGTGAGCTATTATGCCAAAGGTCAAATCCTGACCAATGAACATTATGGTTCTTCGCCTTATCAGGTTGAACTTCTTTCATTGTACAATCCTGACTGGCAAGACAAACCCATCGATATTAAATTTTCTGGTCCGGGAACTTTCGCCATCACTTATGGCGGAAACACATATGACAACTTGGAAGTCGGGAAGGATGTTGAAACCAATGATTTCAAATTTATCCTTTCAGTTTCCGATTGGGAATTGCTTCAGAAAAATCAAGATGAATACGATCTTTATTTCATCATCAATAGCCTCAATAGTCTCACGAACCGATTTTCAGATGGTCTTGAAGTCCGCATTCTGAACAATACGGCAAGAACCATCGAAATTTCTTTTACCGATAAAAATCCATATATCACCAAGGACTTTGTTCGTACTCATGCCAATGAATTCATTCGATTTGATCTTGAAAAACGTAGACAAAGTGATGAGAGTGTATTGACATTTTTGGATCAGCAGATTGATACTGTCTACAACCGATTAAAAGAAAGCGAAGTCAATCTGAATGCCTACAAACAGTTGAATAAAATCAATAATCTGGAAGGCGTGAGTCAGATGTATCTGCAGCGTTTGAGTGAATTTGAAGGTGATATCGTCACGTTGGATATTGAAGAAAGATTATTGAATGAAGTGGAAGGCCTCACCAGAAAGAGCACCAACGAAGTGGAGATTTATAACCTGATTCCATTGGTGGCAGGTAGTAAATATGAAACTGCACTTTCCAAAATGTTGGAAAAACTTCATGAGCTCCTGATCGATCGTGAAGAAGCACTATACAGTGTGACACAAGATAACGACATGATCAAGGTGATCGACAATCAAATCGGTATCCAGAAAAATGTTATCCTGCAAACGATCTCGGCATTGCGAGATCAATTGGATGAAAGAAAAACAAGACTGTCTACCAAATTGGCAGAAACAGAAGGAACATATTACAATATTCCTCAAAAGGAACTTGAGTATGCACGCTTGCAACGATTGTTTTCGATCAATGATAAATACTATACCCTCCTGCTCGAAAAAAGCATCGAATACAAGATTTCAAAAGAGGGATATGTTTCCAATAACCAAATCCTCGAAGAATCGCGCACTCCCGTTCTTCCGGTTTCTCCGAAGCCCAAATTGGTTTGGTTCACTTTTATCTTGAGTGGTTTTCTACTGGGAATGTTACTCATTGCATTGAGGTATTTGCTTCACAACAAAATCACTTCTATGAATGATATTGTGAGGGCCTCATCAGCAACCATCAATGGTTTGGGTATTGTACCGAAATTCAAGGAGGACATTCCTGTATCTATGTTGATCGTGGACAAAAATCCAAGATCGATGATCGCAGAGTCTTTCAGGTCTATAAGAACGAATCTTCAGTTTTTTGATAAAGAAGAAGGGCCAAAAATTGCTGCCATTACTTCAACGATTTCAGGAGAAGGGAAAACTTTCGTTGCATTGAATCTTGCCGGTATCATTGCCTTCAGCGGCAAACGCGTCATCGTTTGTGATCTCGATATGAGAAAACCTAAAATCCACAAAGGTTTTAGTACCGAAAACCACGAAGGAATGAGCACACTGCTTATCGGACGAGGTTCGGTGAAAGATTCCATCAGAAAGAGTCAATTGGCCAACCTGGATTTTATCACCGCTGGTCCCATTCCACCAAACCCAAGTGAATTGATCATTTCTCACAGGATGAAAGACATTATCGATGAATTGAAAAATTCTTATGATGTCATCATCCTCGATACTCCGCCAGTCGGTTTGGTAACAGATGCTGTGAGTCTTCTCTCCATGGCAGATTATCCCATCTATATTTTTAGATCGGATTATTCGAAAAAAATATTTATTCAAGTTGCAGATAAACTCATCAATGAAAGCCACATTAAAGTATCAGCCATTCTGAATGGAGTAGATATGGATAGAAATCGATATTCATACAAATACAGCTACGGATACGGTTATGGATATGGCTATGGAGCCGGTGGCTATTATGATGAGCAAAGTGGGAAAAAATCAAAATCCGGACTCTTTTCTAAAATCTTTAGAAAACGTTTATGAAAATTGAATCTACTGTTTTTCGTGATCTGCTCATCATCACTCCTGATGTATTTGGCGACGACCGAGGTTATTTTTTCGAACCATTCAATGAAGCTCGATTCAGGGTTGAAACAGGTTTGAATATCACCTTCGTTCAAGACAACGAAAGCATGTCCAGAAAAAATGTTCTTCGTGGATTACATTTTCAAGTTCCTCCAAAATCTCAGGCTAAACTGATTCGTGTAACGCGCGGAGCGGTATTGGATGTAGTGGTTGATCTGCGGACGAATGAACCTACATTCGGACAACACTTCAAAATTGTGCTGTCTGGAGAAAACAAACAGCAATTGTTCGTTCCGGAAGGTTTTGCTCATGGATTTTATGTGTTGGAAGATCAAACGGTCTTTTCCTATAAATGCAGCAATTACTACAGCAAAGAACACGACCGTTCCTTATTGTGGAATGATCCGGCTCTGAAGATCGATTGGGAAGTTGATTCTCCGGAACTTTCAGAAAAGGATCGCAACGCCATGAAACTTGAAGCCTTCGATTCTCCGTTTTTCTGATGTCAGCTATTGATCATCTTTTCTCTTTTCCTCTCTGGCCATGGCTTTGGAAAGTCATGTTTTTTGCTGCCATGACATGGGTCTTACTGAGGATATTCCG
>JAIBBG010000071.1 GCA_019694805.1 Flavobacteriales bacterium
ACTTATCCATCAGAATTGGTGAGTGGCGATTTAGATCAAAATGGATTGGATGATTTATTGAACACAACAGACTCTGATTTGATTGCCATCTACACTGAAACATCACTTCAGAATATTGATTTTTCATTTGAAAATATCAGCTGTCACACCTATAACGATGGAACTGCAGCTGTTACCGTTGAAAGTATCCATACTCCTATTTCATACTCATGGGATGGTGAACCATTCAATGCAGAAAACAGCATCGATAATTTGTCAGCAGGCGCGCACACACTTCAAATTTCGGATACGAGCGGTTGTGCTGCTTACGTATCATTCAATATCGTTGAACCCGCGGCATTAGAAATCATGCTCATCAATCAGCCGCATACATGCAATGATGATCCGATCAACGATGCTCTTGTTCTTGTGGATGGTGGAGTTGCGCCTTTTTCTGCTGATTGGTCGTTCGGCGGAACCGAGCTATCTATGCCTGATTTGTTGCCTGGCGATTATGTTGTCGTTGCAACGGATGCAAATGGATGCATAGCTGAAGCCAATGGTCTTTATGGAAATCATATCGCCCTATTTGATTCAACAAGTCTCGAGATAGCATCCTCTGCATTGTATGGGTATTCAATCGAGGATCTTCAAGGGGATGGATTAAATGATTTCATTCTAAATACCTCCGGAAATTCGTTTTTAAAATCGATCAATAATGGTGATGGCACTTTCACGACACCATCAAGCATTGATTTGGGAAATCTTTACCCCACCATTTACTCTCTTCATGATATGAACGGTGATGACATCGTGGACTTTGTTTACACCAATGGAACCTATTTTGGTTATTATCCAAATGATGGAAATGGAAACTTTGGGAAACCCTACTCCTATGTCTCTTCGATATACATTTTAGATTTTACCATAGGTGATATAGATGGCGATGGGGATCATGACTTCGTGATGCTCATTGATGATGGAGCATTTAGAGTTTGGAAGAACGAAAACGGCATCCTCTCCTATTTTTCCGACACCGGATTCAATGTTGTTCCAACAAGTATTCACACAGTAGATATTCAACAGGATGGCGTGGATGAAATTGTCCTGATACACTTTTCTCAAATTGTCATGTATGCAAACAACAATGATCAATTTGAAATCATCAGCCAGGTAAATGGTACAAGTATCTCAGATGTCGACTTCGCTGACATTGATTCAGACGGCATTCTTGATATGATCTATGCCACAACCAACACTGGCATTTTCTACAGATTGTTGAATGCTGAAGGCTCCATTGGAAACCCGATTGTCATCATATCGACCACAGGTATCACAGACATCATTGCAGACAAAATGGATCTCGATCCCCGCACCGATATTACCTTTCTCCAATCAAGCCACTCAAGGATATTTGTGACATTCGGTATTTCTCCTTCTGCCTTTAGTGCTCCACAGTTGATTACATCATATCCCTTAGCGAATAACCTCGCTGTATCCAATCTCTTCGGCGATGAACGTCCGGAAATTATTGCCACGACCTACCCTAATGTCATCAACATTTTTAAAAATTGCTCCGCATTGGAAGTGCAGCCTTTATTATCGAATGCTGATATCGGTGTCTATCCAAATCCGGGAAATGACATCCTCAATATTCAAACAACCGAACGCGTCACGCAATTAAACATGTTGGATTATTCAGGTAGAATCGTTTTCTCATCGAATTCTATGCACGATGACATCATTCAAATTAACACGACACATTTTTCTTGCGGATTGTATTATATCCATCTATACACAGAAAATCAAGTATTGGGTACAAAGTGGCAAAAAGTACATTGATGTGATGGCAATGTGATTTCATATCAATCACGCATTGATGTTGAAAGTAGACATTCTACATCTTCACCACCCAAACCACTTCACTGCGCCATTTCTTCCACCATTCCAGACGGAATAATTGATCGGGTTCTATGTTGAGCGATGCGCAGAAATGAGCAATGGTGTCTTGTACAGCAACAGGATTGGAGGAAAACAACTCCAAGTTCTTCCACTGTTCTTCAATGTAATGAGCGACATCTATTGGAAATTCAATGCGGGTGTGTCCGAAACGATGGATAAAAACCAACTCTTTGGTTTCTTCATTCGATTTGAGTTCTTTCAAACTCACGCCATAGGTGATGAGTTTATAACCCGGATTGCTGATTGGGTCCGGCATTGGGCGTTTGATGAAATTCCCAATAAAATTTTTGTTTACCGTTGCTTCCGGAATCGGAAAACTGAAAAATTTCTTGAGTGGAAAATCCAGACCATTGCCATGCATGTAGTTGTACAATGCCTTATTCAGGCCATCGCTGTACTTCTCGTGTTTGGCACCATTGGGATCTTCATGATACAAATCGTTGTTCGCAAATCCTTTGAACTCCGGACCAATGCGAATGACTCCATACTTCGCAGGATCTTTCCCTACAGGACTGTGCACGGTCATCGCAAACTGATGCCAGAAAGCAGATTGTAATAGTTTGTGATCGAATAACTGTCGTACGACTTCAAGTGAGTCAATGGTCTCCTGTTCAGTTTGTGTTGGAAAACCATACATCAAATAAGCATGTACCAAAATTCCAGCATCGCGAAAAGCTTTGGTTACCCGCGCCACTTGCTCGAGTGTGATGCCCTTTTCAATCAACTCGAGCAAACGCGGACTCGCCACCTCTAGTCCACCTGTAACGCCTATGCAGCCGGATGCTGCCAACAATTTGCAGAGATCATCGGTGAACGTTTTTTCAAATCGGATATTGGTCCACCAGGTCACTTGCAATCCACGACGCAAGATTTCAAGAGCGAGATCGCGCATGGCCATTGGTGGTGCTGCTTCATCTACAAAATGAAAACCAGTCTCACCTGTTTCTTTCATCAGTTGCTCCATCTGATCTACAAGATGTGCAGCCGAAGCTTGTTCGTACCGACCAATGTAATCGAGGTTGATATCACAAAAACTACAACGCTTCCAATAACATCCATGCGCTATAGTCATTTTATTCCACCGACCATCATTCCATAACCGGTGCATTGGATTGGGCATATCAATCACACTGAGGTATTCTTTGATGCGCAATCCATCATAAGTAGGTGCAGGCATGCGTGCGTGTGAAAAATCACCTCCAACTTGATCATCGATGAAATGGACTTCTCCATCCTTTCTCACATACGTGCGCTTGAGATGCGGATGTGTAACCGGTGATTGAATATGCTGCCACAATGCAAGCATGGGACCTTCCCCATCATCGAGCGTGATATAATCGATATATTCAAAAACACGCGGATCACTCAATTCACGCAATTCGGTGTTCGCATATCCTCCGCCAAGAACAATTTTCGTTTCGGGATGGTGCTTCTTGATCCATTGACCAGCTTTTAGAGCGCCATATAAATTACCACCAAAAGGCACGGTGAAACCAACCAATCGCGGAATGTTCACCTGGAAATATTTTTCTAAACATTGTAACAAAACCTGATCTGTATAGCTGTTCGGTAGTTTCAATTCCGCCTCAATGGGATCAAAGGAAACAGCGGTGCGCGCAACACGTTCGGCGTATTTTGAAAATCCAAAATGAGGACCGACAGTAGCTTGAATCAAATCAGAAATGTCTTCAATATACATGGTGCAGCGATACCTCGCTTTATCCTGAACACCGATATGACCAAAAAACCATGTCGTGTCTTTGAGTTGTTGAAAGCGCGGACCTTCCGGCAAATACTTGCTGTTGGCTAATCGATATGCAGTGGTATAATGTTGGTGTTGCAAATAAGCGATGACCGTATCTACCGTGGATTCGTACGCTTTGCGATTACGCAACATATTATCCTGAAAATTGTTCAGTTTAAATGAGCCGGTTTCAATGGAATCGAAGAGTTCGGAAAATCCCTTTTCAGAAAAAATTTTCAGGACCATATCCAACCCCAAATCACCCTGCTGAGAAGGAATACCTTGCTGACGCAAAAAACCAGTAAGATATGCGGTCGCCGGATATGGCGTATTCAGTTGGGTAAGTGGAGGTATGAGCAGCAGGATATCCGACATGCTGCAAAGAAAGGGTGGAAAGTCACAAATAAAAAGTTGGTATCTGAGATCCGTTCACCTTTTCCTGCACACTGTTCTCATTCATCGTTTGATGAAGGCTTCAATGACCTGAAGATAGTTGTCATACCCCATGACCGCGGGAACATTGTTGTGCACTCCACCGCTGATTCGATGCGCTTCCTTATACTCCCCATGATAGTTGCCATACACCACTTCACCATGAGTGGTTATTTGAAGAAAATCGTCATTTACTCCATGTATCCAACATAGAGGCTGCGATACAGACTTGATGGTCTCTGCATTGTCGACGTGGATATTGGTGAAATAGGATGATGGCAATGCGGCAAGTGCTGCATCCTGCACCATGACTTCTGCCGATGCAAATGGCGCCTCCAATATCAGTTTGTGAGGCGATAATGCTTCGGTATTCGCACTGAGATAAGTTGCAGGAGCACTTCCTAAACTATAACCATACATGATCATGCGATCATTCGTGAGTCCATGATCACGCAACCATTGAACGCATGTGTTCACATCTGCATGCAATCCTGATTCCGTGGTATTACCGGTTGACATGCCATAACCGCGATAATCCATCATCAATACACCATAACGATGTCTACCTCCCGCATTCGCTAAAAGTTTTGCGCGATTCCAATAAAGGTCCATATGAAATTTGTTTCCATGACAATAGACCACCACAGTATCAGTGGCAATGCTATCTATTTCTCCGAGGTAAATGGCATAGATGGTTTGCACATCACCGTGGTCATCACTGCTAAGTGAGAAGAGATGTACTTTGTCATCGTCTACATCGTATGCTGCAGGCAAATTAGACAGTTCGCGCTCACCAGTATAATCATCCAGTCCATAGGATGAAATGACTTCCCGATTGAAAAACTGTTCATCCAATCTAAAACAGGAAGAGAACATGATGGATAGTATGAAGAAGTAAATTGTGTTTTTCATGGCGTCAAAATTTGCGCGTTAGTCCAACATAAAAACCAATAGCCCCCTTTGTTCCGGGAGCGATATAGTCTACTGTAAGCGATTCATGTGATGAAAATGGCGCGAGGTATTTCAATTCAAATCGAGTGGTCCATTTTGATTTCTCCAAAGCAAAACCGAGATTCCAGGCAGGGATGTATCTCGGAGACTGACGACGATCACCCGTTCCGGTGGCGCGTAATTCATACCAATTGGTCAAACCCGTGTAGACATAGTGAGGCTTGTTGCGCAAGTTCCACCACGCATTGAGATCAAGTTCAGGATAAAAACTGAAGTTGCGCTCCCATTTATCCAGCATAAAGCTTCCTTGTCCCATGATGGATAAACCAGGTATAAGTCCGTGTTGAGCACGCCATTGCCTGAGGTAACCTATATCAACATGCGCAACACCGAAGAGCGCAGAAGTGGTGTGCCATCTCGCAGATACCGTGCTCACTTCATTCAATCCATATGCTGCTCCAACTGATGTGAATGGCACAGGTATGGCGGCGCCTGAAAAGCCAACGACTGGTCCACCGAAACTTGCTTGGGCGACCCAGTGTTTTGCTTCAATGGGTCTGACCATGGTGACCGGCGAACACGCATTAAGCAATAAACTCAAAACGGCTATGATGACCATACCGTTTTGGCTTTTGTTTTTTCTATACATATTGAAAAGAGATAACCAGACTAAAGTAACACATCAGTTCTCATTATGCCATGAGTAAACTCAACGGATGAAGGACAAAGCATGAACAGAATGTTCACACGAAAATGAAAAACAGAAGAAATATTCAAAGAAAAACCTTATCGCATGATCAGCACGTGACCCCGATCTTCATAGACGAGTTTTCCTTCGATGGCCTTTACATGATAGATATAAATGCCATCAGGGATATAGTAAGCACCACCGAGGTGATTTCCTGTCCAACGATCTTCGATGTTGGTAGATTGATAAACCATTTGTCCCCAGCGGTTGAAGATCTGCAAGGCATAAGTATCGGTAACAGGACCAATTACACCGAACACATCATTGATGCCATCACCATCCGGGGTGAAAGCATTCGGTATGTAAAAATTGAATTCATCTTCCGTGAGCGTGTTTTCAATACCGTTCAACGAATCAATGGGATCAGCAGGATCAATGATGGTATCATTTGGAACGGTATCTTCCGGATCGGTGATATCTGTTTCACAATCCAACACTTCCGCAGCAGACTCTTGCGAACAAGCGCCAATGGTACGAATCACACTGAAAACGCCAGGCTCATTCACTTCGATTGAAGAACTGGTAGCGCCATTACTCCATACGTAAGACGCACCAGCAGTGAATACATCGAGCACGACAGGACCATCACACAAATCAGCATTCAGCATGGAGATCACTGGCATGGGCACAACAGAAACCATATCGATATACATGTATGGAAAAGGCATAGTACCCGTGTTTTCAAAACCTGCGAGGACCATGATGTTTTCACCACCCTGCGCGACATAAGTACCGGAGACCAATGTCCATGAAGTCGGATCAAAATCCACCGGACCTTGCACACTCGCCTCGATGCCCAACTCAAAAGGACTATCGAGAATAGGGGCATCTGTGAAATAAGCACCAAGACTCGGAGCCACTTCCGTGGATTCCTGAGTCACAGACGCGTAAAAAGAAACGCAATAAGAAGTGCCAGCAGTCATTGCCTGAGTCATATCAATCTGGATATACTCAGGATTTCCGGTACTGCATTCCATGTTCAGGTATTGATTACCATCGTATGCATCGATAGTAGAAGGCGGAAAAAACACGGCACCTTCATAACCCAAATCAGGAGTATTGGTTGGATCCAGCCCCAGATAATCCGACCAGTTCTGAAGACAAGACAACTCCGGTTGAATAAAATCACACGGTGTCATGTTCTCGAAACTGGGGTTGGGAATCAGGTTTTGTGCCCATCCCAAAGAAGACCATATCATGGAAAAAAGTATGCAGATAAAACGCGGTTCCATATTCATAAGACCCCATCAGAAGTGAAAATGTTCGATCAAAAGGGTCGCAAAAAAGAGGATAAGATTTGAAAGCCAATGCATCGATTTTTCACCATCATTCAAGATCAAAGTAGAGAAGGCACATTAGAATGTGTCAATCACCAAATCTGACTCAGTTATTAAGAAGTCATGACGAATGCGTATTCACACTCACTCTTACCGCTCTATTCATTCTCATTTTCATTCCCATTCTCATTCTTTCTATCCCAATATTTCATAGTGCTGGTTCCCAAGCACCACTTCATCTCCGGATTTTTTGCCTAAAAAGGCCTTTCCAAGAGGTGAGGCAGCGGATATGACGAATATTTCTTGATCTTCAAAGACGATTTTACCAAGTCCTGTTGCGATATAAAAAAGCCCTTTATTGGTGTGCACTACACTTCCATTTTGAATCATGTTGGAATCTGGAGAATGTTTCAAAGCACGTAGATTTTGAGCTTGCTGAAGAAACTCAGTCAATTGTTTTTGCAATTGCTCTTGCTCAAGGTGTATCATCGCCCGGCCGGTTTCATGTTTATCACCTGCTGTGCTTTTATCCTCACGCTCCGCACTCGCGCGCAGATCATTCAATTGGGCTTTAAGCATCGATATACGCTCATCAATGATGGCTAAGCAATGTTTGTACAGGCGTTCTTTCACGGCAGCAAGGTAGAAAGAACAAGTCGTGCACAGAATCAGTATGAGAATGCGAATGATTGGGAATAATCCACCAAATTCACACAGGTTCAACTAACAACCTGGCGCAGGCTTAAATGAGAGTAGTCCGCACTAATGCACAGAAGTTCATATTCGGACTTTAAACAATCATCTTCCGATATGACTCACTTATGGGCAAGCGAATATCACCTTTCAATACTAAACTATCGCTTCCCAATGACAAAACATGGTCTGTATTTGCCATGTAGCTCTTATGAATACGTTTAACTGGAGTGCTCTCCAACAACCTCTCTAATTCTTTAAAGGTTTGCAATGTCATGATTCGACCTCGAGAGGTATGAAAACGACGGTAATCGCCCATGCCTTCTATATACAATATATCATCGATAAATACTTTCTCCAGTTTGTATTCACTCTTGATCATGATGTACCGCATTCGTTCCGAGGATTTGCGAATGGCTTTGCGCACAGCTTCTTCAAATCGATCAAATACAAATGGTTTCATTAAATAATCTACGACGTCCAATTCATATCCTTTCAACGCATATTGATGATAGGCAGTCGTAATGATTACCTTCCCAACAATTTCCCTTTTTTCTAGCAAATGAATTCCGGAAGTTTCGCCAAGATGCAAGTCAAGAAATATGATGTCAATTTTGTTTTCCTTCAGGAGGTTGATAGCATCTTGACCATTGTCCAGCCATCGAACAAGCGCTAGTTCAGGCATTCGATCAATGTAAGACATTAATCGTTCTGCTGCCAAAGGCTCATCTTCTATGATTAAACACTTGATCAATGCAGAGGAAGTTCGAGCGTAACAGTATAGCGTTCATCCTTTTCTTCCATTTGCAATTTATGATTGTTTGGATAGAGAAGCGAAAGTCTTTTTATCATCAACTCATTACCAAGTCCACCATCATTTTTTGCATGGTGATTTTTCATATCGGAAGAAAAAACATTGGAGCAAAAAAAGTGAATTTCCGAATTAGTAACCTCCCAACGAATTTGCACAGCACCTTCAATCTTCTTGTGTTCTGCATACTTAAATGCGTTTTCAATGAAAGGCAAATAAATCATCGGCATCACTATGGCTTCTGAAATGTCTCCTTTCTTTTCCAAAGTAATGTAATTGTCCACGCTGCTGCGAATACGCTGTAGTTCGACATACTTTTCAATGTGATGAATTTCCGATTGAAGCGAACGCATTTCTTCCTTCGTATCATAGAGCATATACCGCAAAATTTCTGAAAGTTTGATGAGATAATTAGAAGCTCTTGACGGATCACGTTGTATAAGTACATCAATATTGTTGAGTGTATTGAATAAAAAGTGCGGACTCAATTGCGCCTTCACTAATTCTTGTTCGAGACGTGCGCTTTCACGAGCCAATTCTTCTTTGAGTTGAATGTCATAGTAGGATGTGACAAATCCACGAATTACCGTACCTATTGCCATGTTGATAGCGGCCATAACCATCACTAACAAGACAACGAATATCAATCCATCAGTATTGTCGCTGAGACTTGAGCCTCCGGGAATGACAAGCCAAACCGTGAATAACGATAAGAGAGCGATTGCTGGCAACAATAACATCGATCCCATAAAGAACTTCCCAAATTCTTTTCGAACAAAATATCTAGGAAAGAGCCAGGCATAACTCCCGTAAAACCCAATCACACCCGGAATTATCGCCAGTGGCAACATGGCGCGTATCCACATGCGAAAACCCAATTGAAAACTCAGGGTCTGATCGCTTGCTGCCACTTTGGTTAGCAAAAACATCACAAAGAGCAGGATGAAATACAAACTCCAATAAGCTATATGAATACCACCAATAATGAAACGTTTCATGATGCTCTTTCTTTTTGTGCAATGTAAATGATAAAATGCAAGCCGCTAATTCCGATAAACCAAAGTATCGAATGCAGGATAATCGATGTGCCTTCAGGAATATGTGAATGCCCTGTCATTTGCGTAAATACCATAGTTATATGTGAAAACGGCAGAAGGTAACCGTACTTCCAACTGAACGCAAAAATGGATGTTACAATGATCCCAATACCACCACCTATGCTCACCAGAAAATTCTTGAATCGCATGGCTAACAAAAATTGAAAAGCCAAGAGTGGCAGACTGGCTATAAAAAAATGAAAGTTGAAACGAGATAAAACACTCATTGGAGGAAAACTCGGAACACCTCCTCCACTCCACAAAGACGGCAGGTAAGCACAAAGCAGAAACCCAATGAAGTTGATGATAAAAAATTGAAATAGCATCATGACAACCATCGTAAGTTTCGCAACAAACAATGTGCTGAATCGCTGTGGTGTTGCAAAAACTTGTTTCCATGCATTATTTCGAAATTCTATTTGACATATCAAGCTTGTCGCAAGAATGATTCCGGCTGGTAGCAGCAGTATGGCCATCGATTCCCAACTGTGCTGGAATAAGACCGACCAATAATCTTGTTTCAGTGCATTGGGCGAAAGTTTGTTGGGGTATACACTTTGAACTATGGTCAGGATAAACGGAACAAAAAGTCCACCGATGATCACCAACCAGGCTGCGGCACTGTGTCTAATTTTTTGCCATTCACTTTGAAGGCTGAGAATGTATGTTTTCATGCGCTATGTATCATTTGTAAAAAAATGTGCTCTAGATCCGGAGAATGGTAACTCACTTCATAAAGTTGAATGCCCATGGAAATGATTTTTTGGTTAAACCCTGAAACCTCTTCATCTGACATAAACGGGGTGACGATGCTATTGGGAAATAGCTGACCCTTTCCAATGATTTGGTGCGTAGTTTCATGATCAGAAGTGCGCCAGATAATTGCTTGCTGAGATTTCTGAAGGTCTTTTAATTCCGACCAAGTGCCTTGGAAACGCAACTTTCCTTGATGGATAATGCCGAGATGAGTAACGAGTTTTTCCACTTCCGAAAGCAGATGACTGGACACAATAATGGTAACCCCATGATCCTCATTTAAACGACGAAGAAGTGCTCGCATTTCGATGATGCCTTGTGGATCAAGTCCGTTGGTTGGTTCATCCAAGATGAGTAAATCAGGACTATGGAGCAATGACGCTGCGATAGCCAAGCGCTGTTTCATGCCTAAAGAAAACTGATTGGCCTTTTTATTTTTGGTATGAGCCAATCCGACCTGCGAGAGTACTTCGCCTATCCGAGATTCAGTGCAACCGTAAAGCGGTTTCCATACGCGAAGGTTTTCTTGGGCTGTAAGATGTCCATAAATAGATGGACTTTCAATGAGCGAACCAATGCGACGCAAACACTCCACACGATGTTCCGATAGCTTTTTTCCGAAAAGAAATATCTCGCCATGTTGGGCTTGAATAAGACCTAAAATTAATTTTAATGTCGTTGTCTTTCCGGCACCATTGGGGCCAAGAAAACCATAAATTGAGCCACTTGGCACTTTCAATCTCAGATCATCAACAACAATCTCTTGGGCTTTGTATCGATGGGATAAAGAATGGGTTTCAATGCACAAACTCATGTTTGAATTTTTGTTCAAACCTA
>JAIBBG010000072.1 GCA_019694805.1 Flavobacteriales bacterium
CTGCAAAAGAGACAGCGGGTTCTCCCCTTTTCTGCGATCAGAATCAGTGATTCTTCAACATCATTCCGGCATGAACTGATGTCTTATAACGCAGGCCGAATACAACAACCCATAAAACCATAGCTACCAGAATCCATTTGAAGGGATTTCCGGTTTGATCATTTATCCAAACAGCGGGACCTTCTTCCTTATCCTCTACCTTTTTATTCTTTAGAATAAACTGATTGTATTCATTCTGATATGTGGCACTGCCACTTCTGCTCCATCCTGTAAGAGCTGTCACTTCGTCAATTTCGCGCTTTCTTCTATTGAACAAATCACCTAAATATTCCTGACCTGCATCACAACTGAAATCACCTTGGGCAGGATGAGTGAGGATATACCTGCATTGAAAATTTTCAGAATTGGGAGTAACCTGAAATTGAAGATCAGCCGGAAACTTATCACGTGTATAACGCACGTGGAGGCGAGTGAAAAATATGGTTTGCTGACTTTGGTTGGGTTCATTGAGCCACCAAATACCCGCATTCACGAAATCCTGATTGACAGGAGGAGGACCTACACATGGATCACAATGCTGATAGTTATATGGACTGAGGTTCCATGCATATTCGAGAAAAACTGCATTCCGGCCTTCATGATTGTAAGCACGATCAAAAAGTGATTTGTAGAAGTCTCCGAATTTTTCCTTGATGTACAACGGAATGTTGCGATCGGTTGGAAGTTTCACTGTGCGGTAGTTGGTGCATTCAATCCTACCACTGCGTGTGAATGCATAGACAATCATGTCCTGAGAACCTTGACTATTGGCCATTCCAAGTCTGATAGGCAACATAAACTTGGCGTGTTCGAAAGAAATCTGAATGGGCCTTAGGTAATCGTCTTTACGGTCTTTCATCTTCTTCAAATTGACCTTCACGACGAAAAACTTCATGTTGCTTTTGATATATGGATCCAAAACATCTGATGCAGTTTCTGGAATTTTGTAGCCGTTTTCATTGAGCCAAATTTTCAATCCAACAGATTCTTTTGCCGATAATATGAGGATATCATATTCCTCTACGGTGTATTGGGCTTCGATGGTGACGCCATGCTTTTTTTCCATGGATACAGAGGACAATCCCATAAGTGCCCTTTCATCAAAGGAATCAGACATGGTGGAATAACACAATGATTCCACATGATAACCACATGGATTTTCATCATGATATTCTACCAGTCGCGGTGCCGAATAATCATTGAGGACATCAAACACATTTCTTTCAACAACTTTGATATCGCTTTCCTTCAAAACAGTAGGAACGGGAACTACCATGGCGAAATCTTTCAGATCGCCTTTGAAATCGCTGCTCATGGTAATTACATTTCTATTGCCATCTCTTATAAGTATGACCTCACTGCGGTTGTTAAACAGTTTGGCATCCGCCTTGGCTACATAGAAACCACAAAATGCATGAGCTTCTGTGAAGGTGAAAAAGACAAGCAACAAGCCTGCGATTTTCGATAAGTGTTTTCTGAAATGAGACATGGGAATTGGGTATTAAGGTATAACTGGAGTTTGAATTGTTTGAGGAGATTGCTTTTTACTGATCCATTGAAACACAGGCTGTCGTTGGATGAGATCGAATACAGGAGTAAACGGTGTGGCAAAAAACAAAACCCAAAATGGAGCCGCGTTGATGAATTTGAAATTGGTGAGATAGAATGAAACAGAGGCAACGATTACCGACCAAATGATTCGTGTTATTCTTCCATTTGGTATCGTCATCGGATCGGTGATCATAAACAGAGCGAACAGCCAAAGTGAACCACTGCTCAGTTTTAGCAATAAGACGTCCCATTCCCAACCAAGAAAAACAATGGTTCTGAAGTATTCGAGAACAGCAATGGTGAGCATGAATGCAAAGCCCGTTTCAAGACGCTTCACGTGACTGAGTACAGCAAGTCCACCTGTGCCAATGATGAATACCAATACAGCACTACTGCCCCATTGTCCGGGTGAAATCCATGCTTCACCACTGAGCAGAATCATCACAACAATGCCAAAGTTGGCCGGATTCCAAATGTGTTTTCCGTTGATTCGAACCAAGAATTTTTGTCCAATGGCAAACAATGCTGCGAACAAAAACAACCATGGCGAATTGGCCTTGAATAAAAGAGAAATGCCGAGTGATGTGATGATGGCACTTTTCATAGAATGTCCCGGCGCTCCGCCAAATCGAATGGCAAGTGCTTGTGCCAGAATACTACCGGAAAAAGCCGCAAGGTATTTTTTCCAATCAGCATCCCATCCAAGCATGATGATGCCATAACAGAGAAAAGTTACCTGGGAAATGATTTGGAAATGCCTGCCATCAAAACGCAGCCATCCGATCCATTTGGTTTTGATAAGTGCCATGAATGTGTGAATTTGAAGTGCTGTACATCACACATCGCAGCAGGTTCAATCGGAGATAAAAAAAGTAATCGAAGTGCTGACAATCCTCGAAAATTATTATTCATCATGCGAATTTTCGGGCATAAAAAAAACGCGGGACGTAAGTTCTCTACTCTTATATCGCCGCGTTGCTTTCAGTTATTTTGAAAGTTGGGTTTAAAACGCATTCGTGCGTGAATTGGTTTCGGAAAGGTCGCATATTTTTGCATTTTATTCCAGATGAAAATTTCAATCCTTGCTTTATTGATGTTGGCTGCAACAAATGTTTCAGCACAATTCCAACTCTACAAAGAAATTGACAGCTTGCAGTTCTACACCAAATGGAGTCATGCCAAATGGTATAGTAAAAAAAGCGGTGACGTTTTATTGGTGAAGGTGGTCAATACATCTTCATCCACAGCAGAGTTGAGCGTAGGCGTGGAGTTCTTTGCCTCCATGAAACTTGTTGAAGAGAGTCAGGTTTATTCTTATTGTGTTGAAGCTGGAAAGACCCTGAAGCCCAGAGTGCATGGATTGGTGTTTCAACCTGCGTCAGGAGGAAAGGAAAATTTCGAAAGTTTTGAATTGAAAGATCCGGATATAACCAAAAGAGGCACAACACAGTGCCCGAAGAAAGATTAGTGCACAAATTCGGAGATGACTTCATCCAGTTCCTTATTCATCAAGTCAGCTGAGATGATTTCATAGTTAGCAGGAACGACGAATTTTTCAGGCTCCACCTTTTCGAAGCTTACTTCTCTTGCCCTGAGTCGCATACACATTCCGTATTGTTCTACATCATAGCCCAATAAAAAACCATCTATCTGTGAAAATGGATTCCACCAATTGGATGTTTCCAATCCCAAACCTTTGGTGTGATACAGTTCTATCGGCGGCAAACTATCACTTGTGCAACGCGCAATGGTTTTACTGCAAACATATCCGGCAATGTTGATGGTTTCATTGGTATGCTCCAACGTATATTTCGGATAACG
This sequence comes from Flavobacteriales bacterium, assembly GCA_019694805.1. Taxonomy (GTDB): domain Bacteria; phylum Bacteroidota; class Bacteroidia; order Flavobacteriales_D; family Sanyastnellaceae; genus JAIBBG01. The sequence goes on from JAIBBG010000072.1 coordinate 3,412, forward strand.
ATTATACCATGCTCGGGTTTCTTCTTCACCGAGCTTCATGGCGAATCGTTTCGACATATTTTTCAAGAGTTGTGTAAATGTTTTTTCATCCTGATCGATGATGAGATCGGTGGTAAGCAAATCATAACTCGATTTGATTTCAGAATGCATCATTTCATCTTTGAAATGGAAAATCATTTCTGTTGGATACAAATCCATCAAAACCGATTTTTCTTCATAAGGAAATGTGAGATCGTAGACGATTTTACCTTCAAGACCTTTACCGAGCTTCTGCACACTTTCGCAGGACCATATTCCAACACAAATCACCGCTATTGCGGCGCCAAAGAAGATATACCTACGGGTGGAGTTCAAAAGGGTCAAGTTTTGCGTTTAGTTTCTCTCATGCCTTGAAACGCCCCGTATCATTGAAATGTTTCAATTTCAGGAATTAAATAAGTATTAGAGCTGTTTGGTCGCCATAAATCATCGATAAAACATCATTTTTGTGCTCGCATGAAAAGACAGTCTTCCTATCGCCTATTGATGATTCGTCCACGGTTGTTTCGCAAAAACGAACAAACTGCCGTCAACAATTACTATCAATCGGATGCTTCTTCCGAAGCCATTGATGTGTTAGCAGAAAAAGAATACAACGGATTGATGGAGGTTTTAACAAATCATGGAATACGGGTGTTAAGCTGGAATGATGATCGTGATTTGGATACACCCGACAGGATTTTCCCCAATAATTGGATCAGTTTCCATGAAAAAGCTGCGGTCTTATACCCCATGTTTGCGCAAAACCGACGCGCTGAACGCAATCTTCAGGTTCTTACCGAAATCGAACGGCAACATGCGCATTCTTATGATGTTTTCGATTTGACGGCTCATGAAAAGGATGATCAATTTCTCGAAGGCACGGGTAGCTTGGTTCTGGATAGAATCAATCACAAAGCTTTTGCGGCCATTTCACCGAGAACAAATCCTGATTTGGTGCTGAAATGGTGCAAACGATTCGACTATAAGCCCATATTGTTCGAAGCATTTCAAACGGTGAACGAACATCGATTGCCGATCTATCACACGAATGTGATGATGTCGATGGGAACTGATTTCGTGGTCATTTGCGATCAGAGTATCGATGACTCAGATTCCAGGACCAGGGTGATGTTGGAAATAGAACGTGACGATCGCACTATCATCCGAATCAGCGAAGAACAGGTGAATCATTTCTGCGGAAATATTCTTGAAGTCGAAAATGAAAACGGTGAGACATTCATTGTGATGTCAGATCGCGCTTACCATCATTTTGATGAAGTGCAAAAAAAGAAGTTGCGTGAATTTGGCACCATACTTCATGCGCCATTGCACCATATTGAAATACACGGCGGGGGAAGTGCCCGTTGTATGCTTGCCGAAATTTTTTAGATCAATTGAACCGGCCCAATGTCCAATTGGGAAATGTCCATTCCATGGTTTCTAACTCTCCGGTAAACTGATTGCTGAACCATGGACTTAAAAGCTCGTCCTGTGGATTTTTGATGATATGAATTTCTTGCGCTGGCATATATCCTTGTGCCAATAGAAATACCCTTTCACCCGCAGCATTTTCAGCCACATCGATCACCATCGCGGCATGACCGGGCGATCCTCCTACAACAAAAATGTCGCCTGGTTCTATCTTTAAGATATCCCTACGTACAATTTCCTTTTCCACGGATAATGTACCGGCATACATAAATACAGTGTTCAGGTATTCCCGGAACGACTGGTAAGAATAATCCGGATTTGTTTTTTTCACCCATGAAGTATTATTCCCAGAAACACTTAACCTGTTGCCTTCACGCCAGGTGCGGTAATCCATCCGAAAACCATTGGTCAGGTTGAAGTGAATATCATCATATTTCTTTTGCTGCCACAGATATTCTGCACGCAATCTGATGCATGCATCAGCACATTGCTGCAAATCTTTGGTACCAATTTCCATATCAATAACAGCGCAGTGAACGTGTTGCCAAAGCTTTTCCTCTCCGGTATACAATAGGACTGGACTACCATCAGGTTTCAATTTGAGTTGGCGAAGGAAAAATGCGAAAGAACCAGAGTCAGCGGACGTGCGATGAAATCCTTCCGGACAGTCTATTCTGGTGGAAATATTCTGACCATCCGGATGAATGATGGCCGGAGATATATTGGAATCCGATGGATGAAAAACACTACCACAACAAAGAAATGTAAGTGGCAGGAGCAGGTAGAGGAAGGGTTTCATGCCCACTAAAGCGGAAATTGACTGGAAATATTTTTGATTGAAAAAGATTTTTTCTGTACACAAAGGACCCTTGCCCAAAAATCATACGGACGTAACTTGCGCCCGATATGAATCCTTCTTACGACATTCAGCAGATGATCACCAAGGCCGCTCAGCAGGCCGTTTTGGAATTGTTTGGAACCGAAGCAACAGAACAACAAATCCAATTGCAAAAAACCCGCAAGGAATTTGAAGGTGATGTTACCCTGGTGGTTTTTCCTCTGGTAAAAATTTCCAAAAAAAGTCCTGAACAAACGGGCGAACTGGTTGGTGATTTTATGAAAAACCATGTTGCAGAAGTAGTTGGGTATAATGTTGTGAAAGGGTTTCTCAACATTTCCCTCACTCCACAGTTCTGGCTTTCTTTTTTCCATGATATTCTACAAGAAGAAAAATTCGGATTTGAAAAACCAGATAGCGGTAAACACGTGATGATCGAATATTCGTCACCGAACACCAATAAGCCATTACACTTGGGCCATCTGAGAAATAACTTTTTGGGCTATGCGGTATCGGAAATGATGAAAGCCGTTGGACACAAAGTGACCAAGGTTCAAATCATCAATGACCGAGGTATCCATATTTGTAAAAGCATGGTCGCCTGGAAAAACGGTGGACAAGGTGAAACTCCACAGAGCAGCGGCATGAAGGGTGATAAGCTTGTCGGCAAATACTATGTTGAATTCGACAAAGCCCTGAAAGCACAAAGTGCTGAACTCATTGCCCAAGGCATAAATCCGGATGAAGCGGCCAACAAAACGAAGGTGATGCAAGAAGCCCAGGATATGTTGCGCAAATGGGAAGCAAAAGACCCTGAGGTGATGGAACTCTGGAGAAAAATGAATGGTTGGGTTTATGAAGGTTTCGATATAACCTACAAAGCCATGGGTGTGGATTTCGACAAACTCTATTACGAAAGCGATACCTATATCAATGGTAAAGAAGAAGTCGAAAAAGGCTTGGAGAAGGGCGTTTTCTTCAAGAAGGATGATGGTTCGGTTTGGATAGATCTTACAGATGAAGGACTCGATGAAAAAGCGGTCTTGAGAAAAGATGGAACCGCAATGTATATCACTCAGGATATCGGAACGGCTATCCTGCGCTTCCGTGATTTTCCTGACCTGGCATATCAGATTTATACTGTGGGTAATGAACAGGAATATCACTTCAAGGTTTTGCTGAAAATTCTGAAAAGACTCGGTTTCACGCAGGCCGATCAGTGTTATCACCTGAGCTATGGCATGGTCGAATTGCCCGAAGGCAAGATGAAATCCAGAGAAGGAACAGTCGTGGATGCCGATGACCTGATGTCAGAAATGGCGCTTGTTGCAGAAGAGGTTTCCAAAGAACAAGGTAAATTGGAAGGACTTCCTGAGGAAGAGAAAAAATCGCTCTATCACACCATTGGCATGGCTGCATTAAAGTTCTTCCTGCTGCGCGTCGACCCCAAGAAGAACATGATGTTCAACCCGAAGGAAAGCATCGATTTCAACGGCAATACAGGTCCTTCAGTGCAGTATACTTATGTGAGAACGGTTGCAGTTTTGCGCAAAGCAAAAGAGTCGGGCTACAATATTCAGGCGGAAATGATCACCCATGTTGATCCAGCGTCGATCAGTAAAGCTGAGTTTGACGTCATCAGGAAAATCTATGAATGGCCTGAAGTGCTTCATGGAGCTGCTCAAGGTTATAACCCTGCAGACATCGCTCATTATTGCTATGATTTGGCTCGTGAATTCAACTCGTTTTACCATGACCATCAAATTCTTCGCGAAACAGATGAAAAATTGCGTTTGTTCCGGATTGCTCTTACAGCGAAAACAGGTGAAACTATCCGCAATAGCATGAATTTACTGGGCATTCAAATGCCTGAGCGTATGTAATTCAACGGTAGATTGTCAGAGAATGGTCAATTGACACCTTCAAATTTATTTAGAACCGTTTTTAATAGCGATATTTGCACGGCATGAAAATCATCATCGCTGACAGCAATCTATTAATCCGAACTGGCCTGCACACTTTGTTGGGCCAGCAACCTGATATGGATGTATGCGGCGAGGCCAGTAGTTCGAAGGAATTGCTGGAGTTGGTGAAGAACAAAAAACCGGATGTAGTGATTGTGGATTTTGCTGCAAAGCACTTCAATATCGATGTTGTACCGGCATCTCTTAAAATCCACAAGAAGACCAGATTTGTAGCAATCACCGGTGAGCAGTCGGGAATTACCATTGTGAATGCACTTCGTGCAGGTGTTCGCAGTTATATCAAAAAGGATTGTGACGCTCATGAAATCGTAGCCAGCATACGCGAAACGTCAGATGGAGGAAGGTTTTTCTGCGGCCAGATACTGAACACCATCCGCAAGGAATCAATTGATGTTGATGACTTACACATCAAGGAATTCAATTGTGAGCCCATCAGTATCAGCGACAGAGAATTGGAGATTATCACCTTGATTGCCGAAGGATATACCAACGTGGAAATCGCGGATAAGCTGTTTCTTTCTCCACATACGGTCAACACCCACCGCAAAAACATTCTTCAAAAGCTTGGAGTGAACAATACGGCGTCCATTGTGATGTATGCTGTGAAAACCAATTTGGTAAGTCCAAACAAATTCCTTTTCAGTACTGGCGTCTGAAATTATGAGTCAGAACCATGTGATTATTCACACAGGGTACCAAGAACCGATAGGCATTTCCTTATTTTTGTCGGATATCGCCGGAATCAATGGAAATTCCGCATCTCATTTATTAAAAAAACGTTTGCTCAATGCTAGCAGATACTAACGCAATTGAAATCACCAAAACTGCACAGAGCAGACTCGATCAGGTTGATTGGGAAAATCTCGGTTTCGGTAAAATATTTTCTGATCACATGGCCTATGTGGAATACCGCGATGGCCAGTGGCATACACCCGTGATCAAACCTTATGGCCCCATGAATTTCAGCCCGGCCATCAGTGCTTTACACTACGGACAAGCCATCTTTGAAGGACTGAAAGCGTACAAAAATGAACAGGGTGAAGTCCTGATTTTCCGTCCGGAAAAAAATGCAGAACGCTTGAACATTTCTGCACACCGTATGTGCATGCCTTCTCTTCCAGTGGAGACTTTTATGGATATGCTCACGCAACTGATCAACCTTGACAGCGGATGGATTCCGAAAGGTGAAGGTGAGTCGTTGTATATCCGTCCTCACATGTTTGCGATTGATGAATTTGTTGGAGTTCGACCCAGCGAAACATATCTCTTTGTGATTTTCACTTGTCCGGTTGGTAAATACTACACCAGCGAGCTGAAAGTAAAAATTGAGACCAATTATACACGCGCAACCAAAGGCGGAACAGGTAGTGCAAAAGCAGCAGGCAATTACGGTGCATCACTCTTCCCTACCCAAATCGCCAAAGATGCCGGATTCGATCAAGTGCTTTGGACAGATAGCCAAACACACGAATATTTCGAAGAAAGCGGCACGATGAACGTGATGTTCCTTTCAGGAAATAAAGTGATGTCTCCTGCAATCAGTGATTCAATACTCGATGGTATCACCAGAAACAGCGTGTTGCAGGTAGCCAAAGATTGGGGATATGAAGTGGAAGAAAGAAAAGTATCTGTAGCTGAAATTGTAGAACTGCTGAAGGCAAAAAAACTGGATGGTGCATTTGGCGTTGGCACTGCTGCGACCATTGCTCCTATCCGAATCATCCATCACAACGGAACTGACTATGAAATCACACGCGATCAAAGTTCTGATTTCGCAGGCCGCATGAATACTTATCTCGATCGCCTCAAACGCGGTCTCGAAGAAGACAAACACCATTGGAATCATAAAATCTGATGAGCCGAAAGGACTTTACTCAGGTGAAACCTGAGTTTCAGCAAACCAATCAAGAGTCAAAATACGGAGCGGGATCGCCGCCATTTTTGCGTGGCCCATATGCCAGTATGTACACCATCAGGCCATGGACCATCCGTCAATATGCCGGTTTCAGCACAGCTGAAGCATCAAATGCCTTTTACCGCAGAAACCTTGCCGCTGGTCAGAAAGGATTGAGTGTTGCATTTGACCTTGCAACACATCGTGGTTACGACAGTGATCATCCTCGTGTAGAAGGTGATGTTGGAAAAGCTGGGGTGGCTATTGATTCCATTCTTGACATGAAAATTCTCTTTGATCAGATACCTCTAGATCAAATGAGCGTGAGTATGACCATGAATGGCGCTGTGATTCCCATTTTGGCGTTTTACATTGTAGCTGCAGAGGAACAAGGTGTTTCCAAAGAACTATTACAAGGAACCATTCAGAATGATATTCTGAAGGAGTTTATGGTGCGGAATACTTACATCTATCCTCCGCGTCCCAGCATGCGTATTGTGAGTGATATCTTCCGATACACTTCGCAACACATGCCGAAATTCAATCCGATTTCCATCAGTGGTTATCACATGCAAGAAGCAGGAGCTACTCTTGAGATCGAGTTGGCTTATACCCTTGCTGATGGACTCGAATACGTTCGCGCCGGTATTGATGCCGGTATGAGTATCGATGATTTTGCGCCACGACTTTCGTTCTTCTGGGCTATTGGCATGAATCATTTTGAAGAAATTGCCAAGATGCGCGCAGCCAGGATGCTCTGGGCAAAACTCATCAAATCATTCAATCCTTCGAATCCAAAAAGTATGGCACTGCGCACGCATTGCCAAACGAGCGGATGGAGTTTAACACGACAGGATCCTTTCAACAATGTGGCACGTACCTGTGTAGAAGCGCTTGCTGCAGCATTCGGTGGTACACAATCGCTCCATACCAATGCACTGGATGAAGCCATTGCATTGCCAACTGATTTTAGTGCTCGCATCGCTCGAAATACGCAACTCTATCTCCAGGATGAAACAGATATCTGCAAAGCCATTGACCCTTGGGCAGGTTCTGAAGTCATAGAAAAAATGACCAACGATATTGCTGAAAAAGCCTGGAAACTTATTTCTGAAGTTGAAGAAATGGGAGGCATGACAGCCGCCATTGAAGCAGGATTACCTAAACTGCGTATCGAGGAAGCATCGGCCAGAAAACAAGCCAGAATAGATAGCGGAAAGGACAAAATCATTGGTGTCAACATTTTTCAAGTTGAAGATGAAACACCGATCGACATCCTTGAAGTAGACAATGTAGAAGTGAGAAGAGCGCAGGTAGAAAGATTGAAAAAACTACGCGCTGAACGCAACGAACAAGCATGCGCGGATTCACTTGCAGCGATTACAACTTGCGCTGAAACAGGTGAAGGCAATTTGCTTGAACTCGCAGTGGAAGCAGCTCGCCAAAGAGCAAGTCTCGGAGAAATTTCCGACGCAATGGAAAAAATTTATGGAAGGTATTCGGCATCAGTGAGAAGTGTGTCCGGTGTCTATTCCAGTGAATCTGCCATGGATAAAGATTTTGAAAAAGCACGAACACTAAGCGATGAAGTTGCAGTGTTGGCCGGCCGCAGACCAAGGATACTGGTCGCGAAAATGGGTCAGGATGGACATGACCG
>JAIBBG010000073.1 GCA_019694805.1 Flavobacteriales bacterium
GAAAATTTGAAGAAGGCAAAAACAAGTACACATTCCTTTTCGTCAACAATAAAAAGAAGAGAGATGATTTTGTGGAGAGGTTTGGGGATCTTTGATGGTGAATTATGAATTATGAATTATGAATTATGAATTATGAATTATGAATTATGAATTATGAATTATGAATTATGAATTATGAATTATGAATTATGAGTTATGAGTTATGAATTATTGTGGTCGATAGTGAGGGGTGAGGGGTATTTCGACCTTGCATTTTTGTAGAATACTCAATAGCATTTTTTATAAATGATAAACGGCTGAGGGATTGGCCGTTTATTTTTTGGATAAAATGAAACCTATTGTTGGAAGTGGCCGTTGAAGGTCTTTAACCAATAAAACTTTAAGCATGTCAAAACCCGCAATGTCAGCCGCAGAGCACAACCAACTGGTCGAACTGATGCAATCATTAGCATCGATGCAATTTAAAATGGCCAGGGTAAAAAATATGTTTCCGAACTACCATCAACAACTTCAACATACGTACAATCAAATGCTGATCCATGCACGCAGAAGCAACATTCTTCCGCCGTGGATGACGGTATGAAATTATACTTTAACTGATAAACTAAATACTGAAAAGCCCCGGCAACGGGGTTTTTTCATGCTCAAAAATTGAGGCTCATGATGTCTTCTGAAATACGCGTTCTGGATGCGCGTAGATGGTTGCGCGATCCTGCCGACAAAAACCCGCCAAAGTGATACCTAATTCTTTGGCGAAATCAACTGCTAAAGATGACGGCGCAGAAACCGCCAAAAGAAATGGAATTCCTGCTGAAAAACACTTCACGACAATTTCATAGGATACCCTTCCACTCACGAGCAAATAACCTGCTTCACGCAAAATTCCACGATTCAAAAGATCACCAACAACTTTGTCCACAGCGTTGTGTCTTCCAATATCCTCCATGATGGAAAGCATTTCGTGTTGTTTTGAAAATGCCGCGGCAGCATGTGAACCCCCGGATTCATGAAATGAGGATTGCGCCGCTGACATGGCGTTGAACATCATTGTGATTTGCTCCGCATGCAAGCCATGTGAAGCTGTCAAAACTTCGCCAACAGGAATCTGTAACTCGGTTTTGCCGCATATGCCACAACTCGCAACAGAAAGCAAATTGCGTTTGTTGATGAGTGAATGATCCAGGTCGTTGTCATCGATAGAAACATTCATTTTAGATATGAAATTTTCATCACTTCGCTCTATGACCTCCATACTTAATTCTCCCTGTTTTTTCCTGATGACACCTTCGGTAAAAAGTAAACCGCGGATGAGTTCCTTTTCATGTCCCGGTGATTGCATGGTCAGGGTAAAACTTTCACCATTGATAGAAACAGAAAGAGGATGCTCTAAAGCAAGAGCATCCTCCACATGTTCTACCCTTTTGGAGTTTATTTTGATGGCCTGATAGCGTCGTGTTGCCATGACCTCAGTCTTATGACAAACCAGTAATCACACCTCGGCTGTCGATATCCATACCTTCGCTGGCAGGTGTTGCAGGCAATCCTGGCATTCGCATCATTTCACCCAGAATCGGGATGATGAAACCTGCACCAACGGCGAATTCAAATTCTCGCACGGTCACTTTGAAACCTCGAGGACGACCGTGTTTCGATTCGTCATCACTGAACGACTTTTGCGTTTTTGCCATACAAACCGGCAAGCCACTCAATCCCAGTTTTTCAATAGTCTTGAGATCACTTTCCGCGTCTTTGGTGAATACAACATCATCAGCACCATAAATTTCAGTTGCGATTTTTCTGATCTTATCTTTTACTGGAATACTCCAATCGTAAAGTGGTTTGAATGCGTTTTTGCCCGATTCAATTTCCTTCACCACAGCCTGAGCAAGATCTTTCATGCCTTCACCTCCTTGTGCGAAACCACGCGCCACTACAGCCTGAACGCCGAGTTCAGCACATTTCGAAATCACATATTGTAATTCTTCATCCGTATCCGTTGGGAAATGGTTGATCGCAACTGTTGGATTCAATCCGAATTTTTTGCAGTTCTCTATGTGTTTTTCGAGGTTCTCAAATCCCTTTGTCACCCTTTCCATAGAAGCGGTGTTATACTCTTCCTTCTTTGCACCACCATGATGACGCAACGCGCGGATGGTTGCCACCAGGACAATGGCATCCGGTTTCAGTTTGCCATAACCACATTTGATGTCCATGAATTTTTCTGCACCGAGATCAGCGCCAAAACCAGCTTCAGTTACCACATAATCAGAAAGTGTCAATCCCATTTTTGTAGCAATGATGGTATTGGTACCCTGTGCGATGTTCGCGAAAGGTCCGCCATGAATAATGGCTGGATTACCTTCCAATGTTTGAACAAGATTTGGTTTGATGGCATCCTTCAACAGCAGAGCCATAGCGCCTTGTGCTTTGAGGTCTCTTGCGTAAACAGGCTTTTTGTCATAAGTGAATCCAACAAAAATATTCCCGAGTTTGGTCTTCAAATCATCGATATCCTTGCTCATGCAGAGGATCGCCATCACCTCACTTGCGGGGGTGATGTTGAATCCATCCTGACGAGGAATTCCATTCGCTGTGCCTCCCAAACCGATGGTGATATTTCGCAGCGAACGGTCGTTCATATCCATCACTCGCTTCCAATAAATTTGACGAGGATCAATGCCAAGATTGTTTTGTTTATTTTGAAGGTTATTATCAATCAACGCGGACAGCAGGTTGTTCGCCTTTTCAATCGCGCCAAAATCACCTGTGAAATGCAGGTTGATGTCTTCCATGGGAACGACCTGTGCATAGCCACCGCCAGCCGCTCCGCCTTTGATTCCGAATACCGGACCAAGTGAAGGTTCACGAAGAACTACCGTAGCCTTTTTACCGATTTTGTTCAGTCCTTCCGTTAAACCAATGGAAGTTGTTGTTTTTCCTTCACCGGCAGGTGTAGGAGTTATGGCCGTCACCAGTATCAATTTGTTCTTTTGTACAGAATCTTCATTGATCAGGTGAAGTGGAAGTTTCGCTTTGTATTTGCCGTAATGTTCTAGATCATCAACAGCAATTTTCAGTTTGGCAGCAATGTCATTGATATGCTGCATCTTGCAATTCTGGGCTATTTCCAGATCAGAAGGAAATGACATAAGGGTTATAATTTTGGTGGGGAAGTTAGTCGCTTGTGGCAAATTTTGGTTGAACCGAAGCTTTAATTCAATTTGAATTTTTATTTATCCTGTTTGTTGGGTGAAAAATGCGACATACATTCGGACTTGAAACCAAAACTATTTATATGCAGGAAAATTACACCTCACAAGCACTAGACATAGAACAACCGGTTTATTCCGATAGCTCCAAAGGAAAAAGATTCGGTGGATTTTTGATCGATTATGTCGCCCGAATTGCGATCACTTTTGTCATTGTATTGATATTCCCCATCGCAGCAACAAATGATGACACCATCACTTTTGGCTTCAATACGAGCTTGGCAGAAATTGCACTGGACTATTTTATTGTTGTGCTCTATTACTGGATTTTGGAAGCTACAACACAACAAACCATCGGCAAGATGATTCTTGGTATGCGTATTATCAAAGAAGATGGCAGTGCTCCTACGGCTTTAAATGTTCTCGGCAGATCATTTTGCCGACTGATTCCATTTGATGCACTGTCATTGCTCATAGGCGACCGCGCATGGCATGATAGCATCCCTGGCATTCGGGTAGTAGACAAGTAAGATCAAAAAAGGATCGCACCTTTTTCTGAAGTATTCAAAACCTTCCATTTCGTTATGAAAAAATTCCTGATGATCATGTTGTTGGGACTGAATATTCAATGGTCCTATTCACAATTAAATATGGTCACCTATGCCGGCAATTACGGAAAAGAGTCTTTCTTCGATATCGCGGGATTGTCCAATGGTCATTATCTCGTGAGCGGTTATGCCGACGACCTCAATTGGGTATCTTCAGAAGTACCCATTGTCGTGCTTGGTGGCACATCCGGTATACACAATGCTCTTGGTACAAATAGATATGCCTTCCTCATACTTTTTAATCATAACCTCACACAAATGCTTGGGGTTTATACGCTACCTCAAGGATCAGCTGAAGACATAAGATTTATCAAGTTGACAAATTTGCATGGCGAAACCACTGGAGACATTTACATCAGTGGGAATACCAGTGATACCTACGATGAGGACGGTGGTTATTTTTTGGGAAAACTCGACAACAACTTTGTGGATGGTATGCCCACCGCTTTGTTGTGGACGAGAAATGTTTGGGCAGAAGCCGGTCCCAAAGATTACCACCCTTGGGATGTCACACGTGATGGTGAAGTCTATTACGTATCAGGACATGCTCACGATTACAATTGGAGTGCGATGTATTGCCTTGATCAATTTGGAGAACGAAAAGTAGTAGAAAACTGGCGCACACACTGGCTTACAGCGGGTGGCGAATGGCACGGAACGCCTGCCAGTAGCAGTCCAAATGAAGTTTCATTCAGCGGAATAGTATTCAAATCGGCCGGTCGATGTGAATTCAGATCATGGACATATGACGATTACAATTTGATGCAGGAAGATGGAAATGGAGGTATGAAAAAAGGCAAATGGCCAGTAGATATTTTATTCAGTGGCCCATGCAATCCAGATGCGCCAACAGCAAATGGACCTGGATATACCGGCTATTCACCTGAATCATGTTGCCCTGTGTGGGGAGCATCGAGTGTGGTTATTGACCGTCGTAACAATCACCTGTATATCGGGATGAACATGAAAAGTTATGGTATCTCTCCGGATTTCGAACCCGCTGTGATTGCCATGGATGAAACAGGGGCATTGCTGTGGTGGAGCAGATTGTATCATGAAATTATACCTGCTGGAGACACCATGATATCAGTACCGGATCAGTATGTAGACGCGCTTGCCATCGATTACAGTTTGCCAGCAGATCAAGGAATGTTGGTTGTCGGTGCGCGTTCACACGGCAACAACACCGAAAATCTTTGGGAAGGAAATGCTATAGCGGCCAACGCCAATGCGCATGGCTTTCAAAATCAATTTACCGGAACAAATGGAGACATTCATGAATCATGGTTAGGTAAATTGAAATTATCTGATGGTACACTCATGCATAGCTCCTATCTTGCTGAGATGACCGATGGCGGAGGTAATTATGGCACTCCACATGCTGATCCCAATTTAGATGGATGGCCGGATCCCAATACAGGATGGCCTGATGTAAACACCACAAGGCTGGCGAAAAATGCCATACGTGTTTCTGCACAAGGAGATGTATGCATTGCAGCTGTTGGCAGAAGGACCATTACAACAGCAAATGCCTATCAGAAAATGGTCAAACCTTGGAATGGAGGTCATAGTTGCTGGAATCATTTTATCCGTGTATACAAAAGTGATTTGTCGCTTCCACTCTATAGCTCTTTGGTGGTGGGACAATGGGATACGCTCACACAAGCTGGTGGTGACAATGTGGAGATTTATGGCATTTTCAAAACTGAGCTCGGCATTATTGGCGTTGGAAAACAGAAAGCCGATGACTTGGGTGTTGCTCAAGGAAATGATATTCCAGTCAGCAATGTTCCGAATTGGGGAGTATCCAGTCCATCATCAGAAACCGCGGTGCTTGTGTATTATGTGGCGGAAAATCTTGAAAATGAAAGTGACAATCCAACGGATAACATCTCATTACACTCCATGCACACTCAGTCTTTATCGGCATATCCTGTACCCGCTACAAGTTCGATTCAGATATCAGGATTTCGGATGAGCGGCCCATGGCAGTTGACCAATACTTCCGGAGAAATTGTTCGAAATGGTCGGATCAATTCTCATATGATGAACCTCGAAATTGCCGATCTACCACAAGGCGTTTATTTCTTTACATGCGATGGCGCAGTCACTCGAATTGTGAAAATTGATTGAGTTCAACCGATAGTGAATTATCGTACATACTGATTCATCCCTACCCAATCGTCAGCCTGTTGACTGACAACTTTTCACTATTCACCCATTGGCACAAGCGTTGAAAGCGCTGTGACGTTCAAACCCATTTTTATCAAGAATATGACAACACAGACCGAAGGTACTCTTAAGGTACACACCGAGAATATTTTCCCGATTATCAAGAAATTCCTGTACAGCGACCATGAAATTTTCCTCAGAGAATTGGTCAGCAACGCGCAGGATGCTTGTCAGAAAGTAAAAACCCTGAGCATTTCTGGCGAAATCAAACACGATGGAAAAGGTCTCCGTGTTGAAGTCATTGCTGACAAAAATGCCAATACCCTGACAATCCGTGACAACGGTATTGGAATGACCCAGGAAGAGGTTGAAAAGTATATCAACCAGATCGCATTCAGCGGTGCAGAAGAGTTTGTTGAGAAATACAAAGACGCTCAAATTATCGGGCATTTTGGACTGGGATTCTATTCTGCATTCATGGTCTCCAAGCAAGTAGAAATTCAAACCTTGTCACAGCGTGAAGGTGCAACTGCGGTTCATTGGACGTGTGATGGCTCACCGAATTTCACCATGGAACCCGGTCATAAAACCACTCCTGGAACGGATATCATTCTGCATCTAGCTGATGATTCCCTTGAATTTGCTGAAGAAAGCCGTGTTCAGGGTATCCTTGACAAATACTGTAAATTCATGCCGAATGAAATTCAGTTTGGTGAAAAATCAGATTGGATAGAAAGTGATGAAGTAGATGAAAAAGGAGAGAAAAAAGAAGTTGAAGTCAAGGTTCCGAATATCATCAACAATACCGAACCACTTTGGTTGAAGAAACCTGCTGATCTGCAAGATGAGGATTATAAGAAGTTCTATCGCGAGCTCTATCCCATGACTTTTGATGAGCCGTTGTTCCATATTCACATCAACGTAGATTATCCTTTTAACCTTACTGGCATTTTGTTCTTCCCGAAAATGAAGAACAATTTTGAAATTCAAAAGAACAAGGTTCAGCTTTATAGCAATCAGGTTTTCATTACAGATGAAGTCAAGAATATCCTGCCTGATTTCCTCACCCTGCTGCATGGAGTGGTTGATTCACCGGATATTCCTTTGAATGTGTCAAGAAGTTATCTTCAGGAAGATGCCAACGTGAAAAAGATTTCATCGCACATTTCTAAAAAAGTAGCGGACAAGTTGCAAAGCATGTTCAACAATGACCGCGGAGATTTCGAAGGCAAATGGGATGACATTGGTACCTTTATTCAGTACGGTATGCTCACCGATGAGAAGTTTTATGAAAAAGCAGAAAAATTCTCATTGCTGAAAACGGCTGAAGACAAATTCCTCACTCTTTCGGAACTCAAAGAAAAAATTCAGGATACTCAAAAAGACAAGAAAGGTGAAGTGGTTGTTCTTTATGCCAACAACAAAGAAGAACAACATGCACAGATTGATGCCGCGAAAGAAAGAGGTTATCAAGTGATCATTCTGGATGGTCCATTGGCACCGCACTTCATCTCTCAGGCTGAACAAAAAAATTCAGGCTTGCGATTCAAACGTGTCGACGCCGATGTGATGGACAAACTCATTGAAAAATCCGATGAGATGCCTTCTACGCTTTCAGATGATCAGAAGAACAATCTCAAAACGGCATTGGAAAATTTTGTCGACAAGAAAAAATTCCAGGTTGAATTTGCCAGCCTCTCACCAACTGAAGCTCCTTTTGTGGTGACACAAAATGAATTCATGCGCAGAATGAAAGAACAAAGCATGATGGGTGGCGGAGGATTTTACGGAACATTGCCTGATAGCTATAATCTTGTCGCGAACGCCAATCACCCGATGTTCAGCAATTCAATAACCGACGCGGAAGGCAAACCTGTACTCAACGAAGAAAAAGTAAAACAAGCCATTGATCTTGCGCTTTTGGCCAAGGGACTTTTGAAAGGTGAAGACCTGACGAAATTCGTAAAAGCCAATCTCGAAAAACTGGCTCACTGATCATGGGATAAGACATGATTCAAGACCTCAATTTCTCTCGAAATTGAGGTCTTTATTTTATGTCAAATCCTTATAATGTTCATAGACCACAGCGCTTTCGCCGGTGATATAGCCGTGCTTCTTGTAGAAGTTCAGGGAATTCTTAGTGGCATTCAGAAACACCCATTGGATACCAAATTCATGTGCATGTTTTTCGAAATATTCCAGTAAGATGCTGCCATAACCATGGCCCTGGTGTTCGGGATCAACAGCAATAAACCACATGATACACCCATTCAACGAGAGTTTCTCAGTGATCAACACAGCAACCAATGATTGTTGAACCCAAAGTCCAAGTGCAACACATCTTTCATCGGTGAGGAAATGACTGATCCATCCTTCTTCTGGATAATTTCCATCGGAATAACGAAGAGAATCCTGTCGCAGAATCTCAATGGTTCTGGATAAATCCGACAGGCGGAGTTGTTTCATCAAAGGAGCGGTTGACATATGCAAAGCAAAATTACGAGTCCGGAAAGCTCTGATCTCAGATCTTTACCAATGGCATCCATTCTTCTTCTGCAAAAGGAAATTCATGGGTATCGAGCAGATCCAGTATTTCATCTTTCCACGTTTTTCCATTCACCACATGATAATCCTTTTGTTTTCTGAAATACTTTTTCAAGCTTTCCAAATCGCTGAATCCAATACAAATCATGACTTCGTCATCTGTCCATGCAAATGGTTCCGCCGTGAGCTGATACGTATTGATAAATGCATGTGATGCCGCCTTCAATTCATCATGAACCTCCTGAACACTCACGTAAGGAGAATATTTTACAATGAGGTGAACATGATCGGGCATACAACACGCATCCACCAAAAGGGCTTGGCACCTTTTGGCACGAAGCGCAAAAAAATCGATAAGGAGATTTGAAATTTCATCCGTCAAAACCGGTTGTTGTGATTTCACACAAAATGACATGTGAACATAAAGACTACTGATGACTGTCATGGGTTTAGGTTTAATGGCAACCATCCAACGATTGCTCCGACGAAGATAAATTCACATCATCGCGAGTTGAAAGAACAGATATGCCAAATCAGCATAGTTTATGCATAGATCTGTTACACCATCAAGACAAATCAGCGTTCCGGAAAGGATAAAATCGATTGAGGAAAAATCAATCGCAAACAACTCCATACGATCCTATCAAGATGATCAAATCTTCAACACCTACGACCCCATTCATATCCAGATCGGCAGGACAATCTTGATTACCCATCCAAGTGCATGTGCCATCATCCGTTGTGGCTTGTGGATTGTAATTCATGGCTGAACTATATGTACAACCACTCACAGAAGTGATGGTCTGTTGCAAAGCAGAACAAATTGGTGTTGCATAAATCTGATCGTCTTCGAAATTCATACAGAAACCGCACATATACCTCTTGAGAAAGCAGGATGACATGGCGACAATGCCATTATCCGGATACGTGCAATGGTTCGGCAAGATTTGAGGAGCTGTATGCAATTCACTGCAAAGACCGTTGGCAATGCGACTTGTATGTATCGTGTGTGAACCGCGAAAACTAAGAAAGCCACTACATAAACATGCAATGAGCGGACCTGTGTCGTAAGGTACAACACAATCATTGCTATCATGAAAACCAATGAATGCAATTTCAGGATTGTCATACATGTCTTCCACCAATGGAATAGCACCACATTGATCAATGACTGCTTTGATATCAAACGTTTCGGTAAGCGCATTTCCACTACTGTCCAAAGAGCCCACCAAATCACTAAATCCATCAGCTACCTGAGCATTGGCTTCATCCTGATCCCAGAAAGAACAAAGCATGGCTGTAATGGAACCCGCGCTTTCTCCAGACATAAAAACAAAATTTTCATCAATGCCCCAATCAGCTTGCATGCTTTTGGCAAAACGCAATGCCGCTCGCGCGTCCTGTACGGCACAATAGATGGCCCGCTGCATGTTGCTGCCATAACAATTCACACAGATCACGTTGTCGCAGTTCCATCCCAAACGATAGTTCATGTTGGCGACAACAAAACCTCTCCTTGCAAATTCGATAGACTGATAGGTCAATTCATTTTTATCGCCAGAGATAAATCCACCGCCATGAATATTCAGGATAAAAGGGCGCTCTGTGATTGGATCAATATTCGGGTCGGGATAATAAACGTCCATCACCAATTCAACCTCCGCTCCGGTGAAGAATTGTGTGGCCACGCCATACGGCACATTCAATTGAGAAATAATCTGCGCTGAATCGAAAAGCGGAGATTCAGCGTACCTTTCTTCGATGCAGTGTTGGGCATCATTCTTCACACTGAAGAATAGCAGGAAGAATGATGCCAACACATACTTCATCCTATTTGTTGATCTGTTGATCAGCTTTTGAATTTGCATCCTGAATCATCTTATCTCCTCTTGCTTCCGCATCAGTGACAAGCTTATTTGCCTTTTGTTCTGCAGCGGCATAGGCATTGTCGGCTTCTTTGTTTGACTTTTCAACGGCCTTGTTGTAAGCATTGTCAGCCTCCTTTTTCATTTTATCTGCACCAACTTTTGCAGCAGCTTTTTCCAAAGGATTTTTAGTTTTAGCTACCAAATCATCAGCAGCTTTGTATGCTTCGTCCTTGCCCTTCTTCGCCAAAGCTTCACCTTGCTTTTTGGCATTGTCTCTGGCCTGTGCAGCTTCGACCAAAGCACGGTCTCGTTGTGCTTTTGCCTCGGCAACCCATTTTTCCTTTTCTGCAATGGCCTTTTCCAATGCTTCATTTTTGAGATTGGTTACTTGTTCTTTGATTTCCTGAACGGCTTGGTCTTTCAAGCTGTTCACGGCATCTTCACCGAGCGCTTTGCTGGTCACTCCAACTTTTGGATCAGTTACAGTTCCTGTGATCACAGCGATCATATTGATCTTATTACCAATGCTCACATTAGTTCCAAGTTTTTTGTTGATTTCACCGATCCACGAATTGGCTTGATTCACGGCACCCGAAGGGAATTTATCCATTGGAATATCCATATCCACATTGTAATTGATCTCCTGATCAAGAGTAGTGTATCCAGACACTTTAGCCGGCACACCATCTATCAGTTTTACGGTGAATGGATCGACATTCACAACACCATCTTTGATTTTGAATGATACATTCACATCACTGATGGTTTGCGCCTGCTTGAGTT
>JAIBBG010000074.1 GCA_019694805.1 Flavobacteriales bacterium
AACGGAACCGACGACGATTGCGATGGCAATACAGATGATGTAGGTATGAATACATACTATGCCGACATCGATGGTGATGGTTATGGTGATGCTTCCAACACCACCATGGATTGCACACAACCAACAGGATATGTGACCGACGATGGTGATTGTGATGATGGTGATGCCAACGTAAATCCCGGCATGGATGAAATTTGTAACAATGGTGTCGATGACAATTGTGATGGAAACACCGACGACATTCCTGTTGCCACTTATTACAATGACAATGATGGTGATGGATATGGTGATCCGTTAGATGCCATCACGGCGTGTCAGCAACCTGATGGTTATGTTACTGATAACACAGATTGCGATGACAACAATGAATTTGTCAACCCCGGTGCTGAAGACTTGTGTAACAATGGTTCAGATGACAACTGCGATGGCACCATCGATGAAACACCTGTATTGGAGTTTTATGCTGACACCGACGGTGACGGATATGGTGATCCTTTGATGTCACTCTACGATTGCACCCCACCATTGGGCTATGTGTCCAACAATGAAGATTGTGATGACACCAACTTTGACATCAATCCTGCTGCAACTGAAGTCTGCAATGACATGGATGATGATTGCAATGAGAGCATTGATGATGGTGTAACATTCACCACCTATTATGCCGATAGCGATGGGGATGGTTACGGTGATGCCAACACTTCCATTTCATCTTGTGAACCGGTTGCCGGGTATGTAACCGACAATACCGACTGCGACGACAACGACAATTCATCTTATCCGGGAGGAACAGAGATTTGTGATAATGTAGACAATGATTGCGACGGCGACGCAGATAACGGTTTAGAGTTCATCACCTATTTTGCTGATGAAGACGGAGATGGATATGGAAGTGCGATTCTCGGTGACTTCTGCTCAGCACCTGCCAATTCATCTGTCGTAGGTGGTGACTGCAATGACAACAATGCTTCCATTTCACCAGATGCCTCTGAGTCTTGTGATGAAATCGACAATAACTGTGATGGAAACATTGACAATGATGTCGTTTACGTTGACTATTACGACGACAATGACGGTGATGGTTTCGGTGATTTGTTCCTGGGAAATCTTTGCATTGCTCCTATTGGCGGTGTGACTACTCCTGGCGACTGTGATGATTCCAATGAAGAAATCAATCCTGACGCTACGGAAATTTGCAACGACACAGATGATAACTGTGATGAGCTGGTAGATGAAGGATTGGAATATGCCGATTACTATTCAGATGATGATGGAGACGGCTATGGCGATGTACTTGTTGGATCATTCTGTGCAGCACCATTGAACACATCCACGACGGCAGGCGATTGCGATGACAACAATGCCAATATCAACCCAGGATCTGTTGAATTCTGCAATGAAGTGGATGACAACTGTGATGAAGCCATTGATAACGACGTTAGCTATTTCGATTACTACAGTGATCTCGATGGCGATGGCTATGGCGCAGATTACCTCGGTAATTTCTGTTTACCACCTGCTGATGCGGTGATCAATTCTACAGATTGTGACGACACCGATGCCGGCGTTCATCCCAATGCACCAGAATTCTGCGATAATGCAGACAACAATTGCAATGGCTCTATCGATGAGGGATTGATCACCTTCACCTACTATGCCGACAATGATGGTGATGCTGTGGGTGGCGATCTCTTAGGTGATTTCTGTTCACCACCAGCCAATTCTTCACTCATCAGCGGCGACTGTAATGACAGTGATGAAAATGTGTATCCGGGTGCCGATGAAGTTTGCAATAGTGAAGATGACAACTGCAATGAAGCAGTGGACGAAGGCGTATTGAATTCATACTATGAAGACGCTGATGGCGACAACTATGGCGACATCGGAGGATTGGTACTCGCTTGCAGCAACCCGACAGGGTATGTAGATAACAGCGATGACTGTGATGACAGTGACTCTTCGATCAATCCGGACGCCATTGAATTTTGCGATGGTATTGACAACGACTGTAACGGCGCCATTGACGACAATTGCATTGATTCGGTTGAAGAAATCAATATTTCATGGTCGGTACAGTTGTATCCAAACCCCGCACATGATCAATTGAATGTGGTTGTTTCGGGTGCAACAGGAATGATGGATTACACGATCCATGATGCGATGGGCAGACTTGTCATTCAATCCAAATTGAATGGAAGTCATGTGGTCAATCTCATCGATTGCTCGAAGCTTTCTCAAGGTTCTTACTCTATCACCGTGAACAACGGCACAGAGCAAGTCATCCACAAGTTTGTGAAACTCTGATCATTCATTTTTATATGAAAGAGGGCTGTCGAAAGGCAGCCCTCTTTCTTTATCCCCAAATCATCGGGAACCATTTTTCCCAGCCGGGTAGAGTTTTCAACCCTTTCATGGCCTTTTCATTGTTGAAATCTGGATAAAAGGCATCATTTTCGTATGGCCGCGTTCGGTATTTTGCGAACTTGGAGTATCCCTGTGCTCAGGAAAACCCTTAAAATATTGAGAAATGTGCTGATTGTGCTGATCTTATTGTTCGGCGCGATCTACTTTTCCCTGTTTATCCCTGCCGTTCAGACATGGGTTTCGCAGCGCGTGGCTTCGTATTTGAGTGAAGAACTTGGGGCCAAAGTGACGATCGGGAGGGTTGAAATTGACCTATGGGCTAAACTTTCCATCACCGATTTGTATGTGGAAGATCAAAAGCAAGACACTTTGGCTTTCATTCCAAAACTGACGGTAAATAGCTATTCGTACGACAAGGTTAGTGGTAAGATCTTCGCCGACGACATCGAGTTGGATTCACCATTTTTCAATCTGGTGAGACACCAAGGCGATACTTTCCTCAATCACAAATTCATTCTTGATTATATCGGAGAAAGCAGTGACTCATCTCAGACACTGGTTTACATCGATCACCTCAAACTTGTGAATGGGCGCTTCAACTACAACAATGAAAACCGGGCATTCAGAGAGGTGTACGGCATCGATTGGAATCATTTGGGTGCTACCGGCCTCAATCTAGATGTAAGCAAATTCAGCATTGTGGGTGATTCCATTCATGCCATGATCAATACTTTGACGGGCAGAGAAAAAACAGGATTCGGTATACAAAATCTCAGGACCGAGTTATTTCTGGTCGGCGGTGAAACCCGGTTGATGGATGCCGATATCGCTACAGACCATTCTGCCATTCAGGGTGATATGGTCTTTTTCTTTAAATCACTGGATGACTTCGATGATTTCGAACACATCGTTAAAATGAATCATCAATTCGATCGTGCCGAAATTGATATGAATGAATTGGCTTATTTCAGTAGCGACCTACATGGCTTTCAGAAAAAAGTCAAACTCACTGGCCAAGTCAAAGGTTTAGTAAGTAATCTGAAAGGAAGGAATATTGAAATTGAATACGATGAAAACACCCGTTTCAAAGGAAACTTTGATATGGAAGGACTTCCCGAGATTGATGAGACATTTATTTCGCTCGACATCAAATCACTCACAAGCAATAAAACAGAACTCGACAGGATTCAATTGCCACCGTACGATTCACTTCACTATCTCCAAACGCCTGAAAATTTTGCTTATCTCGGATCGATTGAGTACAAAGGAAATTTCACGGGCTTCATCAATGACTTTGTATCCTATGGTACCATTCATACAGCCATTGGAAAAGTTCGCACTGACTTGAGTTTGAAAGAAGACCCTTCTATTCGCGATTACCGATATACCGGAGGATTGGCGTTGGAACAATTCAACTTGGGAAAATTCTATTCCAGCGAAACTCTCGGCGCAATGAGTTGTGATCTCAATATTGAAGGAACAGGTCTTGAATTGAAAAAAGTAGATGCATCCGTGAAGGGAGACATCACGCAACTGACATTGAATCATTATGACTATACCGGCATCAAACTCGATGGTGTTTTCAAGCATCACGCATTCAGTGGGATTGTTTCCATCGATGATCCCAATGTGACGATGGACTTCAATGGCAGTCTCGATTTTACCAAAAAAGATCCGGTACTTGCTTTTGATGCCCGCATTCAAAACCTCAACCTCAAGGCCGTGCACATCCTGGAAAATTATAACTACAGCAGTGTAAGTGGTGATGTAAGTGTTCGCAGTGAAGGGTTTGAGTTTGACAAATTCCGCGGTGAAGTGCTGGTGGAAGATCTCACCTATTGCGCAGGTGATAACGAATACAACCTCAATCTGCTTGAGCTTACCTCCACACGTGATGGTATGCCCAAAATGACACTCAACTCAGATATTGCTGCTGCTGAAATTGAAGGTGATTTTGAAATTTCAGAAATTGGAAACAGTTTACTGGATATTGTTTCCAAGTTCATTCCAAGTTTCGACCCACCGGTGCGTTCGCATAAGAGCCAGCAATTCAATATGGATGTACGGATTTTCGACCTAAGTCAGATCACAGAAGTGTACGCACCCGATTTGAAAATTGCCGACAATTCTCTGATCCATATCCAGATGGATGAACCCCAATCCTATTTTGAGGTTTTACTTGTGAGCGACAGTATTCAATATGGTTCAAACCGTGCCAATGCACTTACGTTGGATGTGAGAAGGCCAGATGAATCTTTTTACATCACTGCGGCGAGTGATCAGATCAACACCTCTACGGGCATTTCTTTTGCTGACCTTGCGCTCGATGCACGAACAGAAAAAGACACCATGTATACCTCCTTTGCATGGGGTAATACGGCGTCACAACACAGTGGCGATGTCAATGGAAAACTCACCATACGAGATTATGACAAGTATGATTTTACCTTCAATACAAGTTCAGTGAAGGTGTTGGATCAAAATTGGCAATTCAAGGAATTGGGTAAAATTTCTATGGATAGTTCCCTTTTCACCATTCAGAATTTTATGGTGTACAGCGGCAATCAGCAAATAAGTGCTTCGGGTGTCATCAGTCATACACCAACCGATTTATTGTCGATGGACATCAAAAATTTCGACCTGTCGAATGTCAACCCATTCACAGGTAGCGATACCAAATTCTATGGTGTGGTGAATGGCACTGCCAACATCCGTGATGCTTATCAGGACATGATATTCTCAAATAACATCCGGTTGGACAATTTCAAACTCAACGAATATCATATTGGGAATCTCGATCTCATCAGTGCCTGGGATCAAGCGCGGCATCAACTTCGTATCGATGGAAAATTGGAGAAGGACCTTCAAGCCGACAATCAGATCAGCAAATACACACCGCTGAGCTTCGCGGGATATTATCGTCCGAGAGATAAAGTAAGTCCATTGGATATTTCAGCTACCATACAAGACCTAGATCTTTCATTCATCAATGCATTTCTGGAACCAGGAATACTCGACATTTCAGGTTATACAAGCGGTACGATGATCATCACCGGTAAACCGGAAGCACCGCAGATGCGGGCAGATGCATTATTGAAAGATGCTTCCATTTTCGTGAATTACCTCAATACCCGTTATTATATCGAAGAAGAAATTGGTGTGTACCCAGACATGTTCACTTTTGACCATATTCGTATACATGACCAGGAAGGCAAAAAAGGATTCCTCACCGGACAGATGCTTCACAACAATTTTGGTGATTGGAACTTTGACCTTTCCATTGATGCAGAGGAACCGATGTTGGTGCTCAACACCAATGAAGAACTCAATTCATTGTACTATGGAAAGGCTTATTCGACAGGCAATGTGAATATATACGGATACGAAGACAAACTCGAATTCGATATCGCCTTGAAATCTGAGAAGGGGACTACGTTGGCGATGCCCATGGGAAATACCGATGAACAAACCTTTGACAGTTTCATCCAGTTCGTGAATGCCAATGATACGATTGAAGATGCACCTTTAAACTTGAGTGGCATCAAACTCAACATGAGCATGGAAATCACACCGGATGCAGAGTTTCAGATCATTTTCGACCAAAGCGTTGGTGATGTGATGCGAGGCACTGGCAAAGGCCACATCAATATGGAGATCAACAATCTTTCTACGTTCAATATGTACGGAACGGTTGAACTTCTTTCCGGAAATTATCTTTTCACGTTGAAAAACCTCATCAACAAAGACTTTGACATCAAACCAGGTGGAACCATCAATTGGTTTGGAGATCCCTTTGCTGCGGAGCTTGACATCGATGCGATTTATAAAGTTTCAGCTTCACTCTATGACTTGATACCCGATCCGAATTACCAGAATGGTCAGCGCGTTCCGATCAACCTGGTCATGCACCTCAATGGACGTATGTTCAGTCCGGGGATAGAATTCAGTATTGCACTACCCAACGTGGATCAGGTGACCCGAAGTCGTGTTGATGCCATCATCAGTACTGAACAAGAACGCAACAGACAAGCTTTCGCGCTGCTTGTATTGCGACGATTTGTAAGTCCGCCCAACGTTGCGGCAGTGCATAACAATACCAATGCCCTCGCTGCCAATGGTACCGAATTGTTATCAAGCCAGATTTCCAATTGGCTGAGTCAGATCAGCGATGACTTCAACCTTGGTTTCAATTATAGTCCGGGCGATGACATCAGCAATGAAGAAATAGCGCTCGCATTGAGCACGCAGCTATTCAATGAGCGTTTGTCACTCAGCAGTAACCTCGGTGTTTCCCGAAATACCAGTCAGACCAATACAAGCCAAAACACGACCAACCTCATTGGTGACATCCGTATAGAATACAAAATCACAAGTGATGGAAAAATAAGACTTGTGGTGTACAATGAAAGCAATGACTTCCGCATGGCGTACACCCAACAAAGCCCATATACACAGGGTGTTGGTGTAATTTATCGGGAAGATTTCGACACTTTTGATGAATTCCTCCAAGGATTCAAAAATCTTTTAAAACGCGACAAAGATTCATGACGATTTTTGCCTGACGAATCACCATGCTCACAGATTCATTCGGAAGGCATATCGACTATCTCAGGCTGGCAGTTACAGATCGCTGTAACCTGCGATGCAGGTATTGCATGCCTGCAGAAGGCCTGCAATGGGTACCCCGCGAATCGTTGCTCAGCTATGAAGAGATGATGACTTTACTTGGTATTTTCCATGAACTTGGTATTACCAAACTGAGATTTACCGGTGGAGAGCCATTTCTCCGTAAAGACTTCATGAACCTTGTGGAAGCAGTTTTCGAAAAAAAATGGTTCAGTCAAATCACAATCACCACCAACGGAACATTCACTGCTCCTTTTGTTGGACGATTGAAAGAACTTGGCATTCATTCCATCAACCTCAGTCTTGATACACTGGATGCCGATCGTTTTCGCCAAATGACCAGACGTGATGATTTTGTCGAGGTCATGAAGACATTCGATTTGTTACTTCAACATGGCATCAAAACCAAAATCAATGCGGTCATCATGGATGGTGTCAATGAAGAAGACATATACAGTTTGACCGCTCTCACCAAAACCCATCCGGTTGATGTGAGATTCATCGAAGAAATGCCATTTAATGGACATGGCGGACATCATCCCCTGAAGTGGAACCATCGCGCCATTCTGCAAGAAATACAAAGTGCTTTTCCAGATACCGTGAAAATGATAGACGAACCACATTCGACGTCATTGAATTACACCATCAAAGGACATCTTGGAAACGTTGGCATCATTCCGGCTTATACCCGCAGTTTCTGTGGCACATGCAATCGTATTCGTCTTACACCATCCGGTGAGATTAAATCATGTTTGTATGAAAAAGCAAATACCAACCTGATGAAATTACTGCGTGATGGAGCATCACATGATGACATCATCGCTGTGATTAGACAAGTGGTATCCAAAAAAGCAAAAGATGGAATCACCGCAGAATCCATGAGAAAAGCCGATCCTGTAACTGAATCCATGTCAACCATTGGCGGATGATTACTCCAGAACAAGCAGAAAATCTCATTGCAGGTAACGTTTATACCCGCCGCACGAAAGTGATGGCTCTGCATGAAATATCCGGCGGTCGTATCGCTGAGGACGTTTTTGCTGACAGCGATTTGCCTCCTTTTGATCGTGTGATGATGGATGGTGTTGCCATCAGATCGCAGGATTTTGAAGCTGGTACAAGGACGTTCCGCATTGTTGGCGTTCAACGCGCGGGTATGTCACCCTTAAAACTACATGAAGCCGATACATGCCTGGAAATCATGACCGGTGCAGTGTGTTGCGATGGTGGAGATGTTGTGATTCCTTACGAGCAATGTGTCATCAGCGATGGAATGTGCACTGTTCAGTTGGATCAGATCAAACGTGGACAACATATTCATTTCCGTGGAACAGATTTTCGTCGTGGTGACAAACTCATCTCAAGCGGCGCTTCATTCGGTCCAGCAGAAGCCGGTATATGCGCATCAGTCGGCAAAACAACTTTGCTGATGGAAAACCTGCCGAACGTCATCATTTTCTCCACCGGAGAAGAGTTGATCGGTATAGATGATCAACCATTGCCGCATCAAATCAGGCGTTCCAATGTATTTGTGCTGGAATTTATGTTGCGTAAAAGAGACATTCAAGCGGATACCGCCCATCTACCGGATGATGAAAGCATAATCAAAACGCAGCTTCAGAAAGCGTTGAATGACTACGACATCATCCTCATGTCCGGTGGTGTTTCAAAAGGAAAATACGATTTGATTCCTGATACATTGGCCGCTTTGGGTGCAGAAAAAATATTCCATCGCATCGCACAGAAGCCAGGTAAACCGATGTGGTTTGGCAAAACCGAGCACACAGTCATATTTGGATTTCCCGGCAATCCGGTTTCAACCATGATGTGCGCAGTTAGGTATTTATTACCATGGCTTGAAAAAAGATTGTTTGGAAATAGTTTGATGAATTTACATGTGGTAGCAGGAGAAAAAATGTCGAACAAATCACCACTTACTTTTTTCCAACCGGCAAAGATTCATGGTACCCATGAAAACGGAGACGTAGTTGTACATCCTACGTCATTTGGAGGTTCTGGAGACTTTGCCAGCTTATCTGGTGCTGATGTTTTTGTAGAAATACCAGCCGGTGTGAGTTTGATAGAACAAGGCACCAGACTAAAAGCATGGAGGATATAATCCTCAATACCTTCTGCCTCCCGGTCCACCTCCTCGTTGCTGTCTTCTTTCTTTGATTTTCTGTACGAGTTCCTTCTGAAATTCTTTTTGCAAGCCTGCTAACCGCACCACTTTATCCGGACCCAAAATCGGCAAACAATCTTTGAGGAATTTGGCATCCAATTCCGCTTCTTCTTTTCTTTTTGCTGTGAGGAAATCGATGGACTGCGTCACTTCCTTTTCTGTTTTGCCACCTTCTTTCACGGACTTATACGATTTGTTGATCGCCTTTTTGATTTCCGTTTTTTTCTGATCAAACTCATTGTAGACTGGCCAGAATTTTTCTGCTTCTGCAACAGTGAGTTCCAGTTTATCAGAGATATACGCACGCTTCAACGCGTCGATTTTCTCGCGACGTTTTTCGTCGGGAAAATCACCCGGCTGTGCTGACAACTGCATCCATGACAGTGAGAGCAATGTGAGTACGATCCATTTCATCATTGTAAAATTTTTCATTGGACTCTATTTATTCAATTTCGTTTAATATTTCTTCGTCACCTTCTTCAAAAAGATATTGCATCAGTTCTTCATCAGTTAAATCTTCCCAAGACACTGCTTTACCTTTTCCAGAGGGATCTATTGGCAAACCCGTTTTAGGATCCAGTTTTATCTTCTTGTTTGTCAACGAATCCGCCACCATCAATTGTTGATTCGGTGTTGTCAATGTCAATGAATCGACAATGGTGGTATCGTCTTCCATCAGCGTGATGTAGAGATCAAATACATCTTCTTCATCGGAGAAATACTCCAGATCATCTTCATCCACGGGATTCTTGTTGATCAATGCTGCAAATGACTCTTCCTCTACCCTATCATGTTTGGGTAAAAAGAAGAAGAGGGAAGCGATCAACACAGATGCTGCAGCCGCATAGCTGAGCCATTTACGCAATTGAAAAACCTTTGCGCCGAAAATCTTGTCTTTGATTTTTGTCGAGGCATGTTCGAAATAACCTTCAGGAACAACAAACTCTTCATGATCGCCGATCATAACGCGCAAGCGGATTTCGGTCATAATTTGAGACTGTTGGTTGGAAAAAAACGCTTCCTGGTCCTTTCCAATTTCCACAGCAGACAATATTCGATTGGCGGCATCAGAAAAATATCCTGTTGGTGCTGCGAATTCACCTGTGTTCTTTTCATGGCGAATGCGCAATAACATTTCAGCTTGCGATTCAACGAAATAATTTTCAGGTACTGCGAATTCCCTAAGGTGATCCCTCTGGTTGAGCAATGTCGACAAGCTTTCAGGCAAGTCCGGGTGTGTATGTGAATCGTTGTTGCTCAATGTCCGCCCATTAGGTAAGATTCGATTTTGGAAACAGCATGATGATAACTCGCCTTGAGTGCACCTACGCTTGTTCCGGTAATTTCCGCTATTTCTTCATACTTTTTTTCTTCGTAATACTTCATGATGAATACGGCTTTTTGCTTCTCAGGAAGCAAAGCAAGCGCTGTCTGCAGCTTTCGCTGGATTTCATCTCCATGATACAGTTCATCATCCTGCAGTGCGCTTCCCAAACTTCTCTCCGCGTCATCAATGGCCACCTTGTGAACTTTTTTGGAAGAATGGATAAAATTGATGGACTCGTTGTAAGCAATACGGTGCAGCCATGTCGAAATTTTCGAGTCCCCCCTGAAATCCCCCAAAGCCTTCCATGCCTTGATAAAAGTATTTTGGGTGATGTCATCCGCATCATCATGGCTCAATACCATCCGACGGATGTAATAGTAAACTTGTTTCTGATGCTGAGCCAATAAATGACCGAAAGCCACCTCCCTTTTTTCGGGGGTGCGAAAGAGTTCAAGTATTTCCTGGTCGGTCATCAAAATGGTGAGACAAGTGTAGGGAGAGAAGGTTTAATTTTGGGAGAAGAAAAAGT
>JAIBBG010000019.1 GCA_019694805.1 Flavobacteriales bacterium
TATTTTGTAATGAATGAATTTCCGCTGGACCCGTTCAATGAAAACTCACCTTCCTGCAAATTGAAATCGACGCTATTCACAAACGAACCGGTAACATACATGGTATTGTTATTTGTGAATAGGACTTTCCTTCCGGCCTCCGCAATGCCTGAGAGGCCCGTGTTTACCGAGCCATAGCTATAGGTCCATTGCAATTCATTTTCTTGATTGTATTTTGAAAGATGTATATTGTAAGTAGAACCTGTGGATGTTATGGTATAGGTAGAATCAGAAAAATCGACATCCAATGGCAAATAGAAACTCCCAGTGACATACTTGTTGCCTAATCCATCAAAGGCGATATCATGGATGTAAGGAGAGTTGTTGTATACACCAACGCTTTCAAATGTGCCAAATTGATTGCATTCCCAGATATAACTTACCTGCGTGCCGCCCTGAACGTTATAGCCCAATGGTTCTTGTGGAGCGAAATTGGCCGGCAGGGTTAGGTTTCCAGCAATGTGAATGTGATTCTGCGCGTCTAAAGTCAGCACTGTTGGCGCAATGTTGCTAGTGCTAGCTTCAATTGTGCGGAGCCATACGATTGTGCCATCCCCTGTAAATGAACAGATGAATATATCATTGTTGACAGATTCGACTGCATCGCTTTCGTCAAAATCGATATAGTCAAAAGTGTATCCCGCAAAGATCACGTTGTTGTTGGAGTCTATCCCGACGCAGCCAATATCCGAATATCCTGCGCCACCATAATGTTTGCCCCAGAGAAAATTACCATCGGAATTTAATTTTACTAAATAAGCGTCTTGCGGATTACCTGTTGTTGATACATTATAAATACCACTTCCTGGATTCATGTCCATAGTCACACCAAAAGCGCCGCCTTCTCCTCCGAAATTGCCACAAACATAAACAGAGCCTTCGTTGTCGACTGCGATGCCCTGTCCATAATCAAAGGCTGTAGTGCCCAGGCTTTTTGCCCAAAGCAAGTTGCCATTGAGATCGAGTTTGAGGATGAAGATATCGCGATTGCCGAGGGAAGTGAGGTTGGTATTTGCGGCACCGGGATTAAAGTCAGCAATTCCGGCAAAGAATCCGGTGATATATATGTTTCCGTCACTGTCAATTTTCATATCTCGAGGCTCATCCGCAACGGACCCACCTACTTTTTTGGCCCAAAGAAGAGTACCCGCCGAATCTGTTTTTTGAATGAATATATCCGACTGACCGGAAGCACTCAGGTTCGTGGTGCCGGCACCCGGATCGAAGTCGACAGTGCCCGCAAATTGCCCACATGAGATCAGGTTGTATTCGGCATCCATTTCTGTAGTCACCAAATTGTGAGCACCAAATTGTTTGGCCCAAGTGAGATTCTGGGCGGAAATCGCAACCGTTGCCGACAAAAAAATGGAAGTGAATAAGTGCTTTATGTATAATTTCATTTTAACATTCAGAATTTTGATTTCAAAAATAAGAAAGATGGAGAAAGAAGGAATTCTCCGCAAACATGCATTTGCAATAGTGTCTCATTCCGACTTCAGAACTATTGGTCAATCGTTCAAATGATGGTCCCCCTTTTCAATCAAATCTTAAGAGCCTCGCTCACCGTGCCATTAAATATCGCAGAAGGCTCCGCCAAATTCTCCAAAGCAGATCGAAAGAATTATTTCATCACAGCGCGTGGATCGGTATTCGAATGTGTTGCCATTCTTGACATCCTGATGGATGAGAACCTAATCACAAAAGGGGAATTCGCAAACTATGCGCTAAATGCAGACGAATTATTGAGAATGCTATTTACGATGATCAGGAATTTGGAGGGGTGAGAGCAGTACAATGAAATTAGAATGTTATTACTGCGGCTCTTACACAAGAGTTTGGGTTTCTTTATTGCAAAGCCATTATAGCTACCCTTTCAAGCGTTTGAACGATTATTGGGCCTCTTCTCGAAAAACCGAGTTCTAAAAATAGTTCTTCGAACAACTGTTCTTTTGTTCGCAAAATGCCGTCGCTCAAAATCCATTTGGCGATTGAAATCAAGTCTTGAATGCGATAATCCTGAATGCTTTCAAAATATTCTATTCTAGGTTTCACGGTTCGAGTTGTGGATACTAATTGCACTAATTCATTTGTTTGAGTATCTTTAGATTGTAATTCATCCGCCTCTGCATTGTTTTCATCTAACAATTCTTGATATCTCTTCAGTACTTTCTGAATTTCTTCTTCTCGGCGATGGAACCAATGTGTGCTCCATATTCGATGGAATTTCCAACCGAGTGTTTCAAGGAATTCTTGTCTAAGACGATCTCGATCTCGAGCGCATTTCGAGCTGTGATAACTGGCTCCATCGCATTCAATTGCCATGATGTATTCGCCTGGTCTATCAGGATGGTGAACCGCTATATCAAGCCTGAAGTTTGAAACTCCCAATTGCGGAGTCATCTTCAAACCATATGGTTCAAGTGCCATTCTAACCATTGACTCAAATATGTTCTCTTGAGTTTCAGTTTGAATTTCAAGACCTAAATTTCGACCTCCACTGCTCGCATACATCAAATATTTGCGGAGAAGAGAAGGGCCTTTTCCTGTGCATCGAGCAGGGTCCAATTCACTGGGGTTAAAACTGGCCACAACCAGCATTCGTTCCCTTGATCTTGTAATGGCAACGTTTAGTCGTCTTTCCCCTCCTGATTTGTTGATTGGCCCGAAGTTGTGACTCAAACTTCCGGTGCGTTCTTGTCCGTATCCAATGGAGAGAACAATAATGTCTCTTTCGTCTCCTTGCACCCTTTCTAAGTTCTTTACAAAGAAGGGCTCCTTTTTGTCTTCGGAAAAGAAATTCCAAACCGCCTTGTCTTTCTCAATTGCCTTATTTAGAGATGCCTCGATTCTTTGTGCATGTTTAATTCCTAATGCAATAATTCCAAGACTTTTATTCGGATTTGATCTTGCGATTTGTATGCTTAATTCTACAACTTTTTCTACTTCCGCAGATTCACTTTCACTTGAAAGATTAAGAAGTTGCATTGGTTTGACTTCGATGAAATCAACTGGCTTATTATTTCTTTGATTTGGGAAAGTGATCATCCTATTGTTGTAAATATGATGATTTGAAAAGGCTATCAAAGATTCATCTTTGCTCCTGTAATGCCACTCGAGAAACCATCCATCACCCATAGGACCATGATTTGGGAGTTTGGCCATAATCATTTGAAGTAAACTCTCAAATCCGGAGGATTGTGCTTGAACGCCATCACCATCATCATCTAACGTGGTATCTGCAAAGAATGTGGTGGGAGGCAGTTGTCGTGTGTCTCCAGACACTACAATTTGTTTTGCCCTGAGGATAGACGAGATCGCATCTTCGGGTTGTATCTGGCTTGCCTCATCAAAAAGAACTACATCAAAATAGGTTCTTTTTGAATCAAGAAGTTGCGTAACTGTTAATGGACTTGCCATCCAGCACGGAAAAACTGAGAGTACCGCGTTCGGTGCTTGCAAAAATACTTTCTTAAAACTTTGTGGTCGTTTTCGAAGGGATTGTGATTGCAGGTGTTGAAATTCCAATGGATACTTTCCTAAAGTCTCTGTCATTCGCACTGCATGCGACCGCAGAATTTTTTGTTTGGTAATTTTTTGTTTCGTTTTATCCAATTCTGCGAAGGATTTCTGATTACTCTCATGAATTTCACCTTTAAATGATGAAAGTTGAATGTCATTCAGATACAGATATTGAAGAATACTCTTGTTCCATGAGTACTCCAAGACATCGGCCCATTTGCTGGAATCGAGATGCAAGTTTTCTAATGAATAGGCTTCACTTAGCAAATCCAATTCCTTCAATTTGTTTTTGTTGCCTAAAAAGCTTTGTATGTAGAGCAATTCGCTCTTGGTATTGTTCAAGGTTTCAATTGCAGATTCTAACTCTTCCAAAGATTCAATTTCTGAGAGGATAGGTAGATGAATGGCAAGTTGATTCCAGGTTTGTAACATTACTTCATTGCACAGTTGCAATTGGTCAATACCTGCGAGTTCGCTGTGTTTGGGTTCATTGGGAGCCCAATATTCTTGAACTTTATTGGCAGCGGCTATAGTGTCAATTCCAATATTCAGGGGGGCTAAATCTGACCGCAGTATTTTCTTTGCTTTTGAGTAAGACTTCCGGTAGCGGCCTTTGAATAGCATTCTCCATAAATGATTGGATTGTGTGTTTCTATATGGTGTAAGTTCCGTAATGATGTAATCCAAATTTTCGTTCCATATGGCCGGTGTTGAATTCGCAATTACATCATTATGCTTTTTCAAAATACCAATTTCGTATTGAATCGTATTAATGGAGTCCGAGAGAGATTTTCCGATGTTTTGTTCTACAATTTTTAGTTGGTTCTTGAACGTCGAGTTATCCAATTTGAGCTTTTCTGCAAGATTGCGCAATGCCTCGACACCTTTATCTGGGATGGTTTCAGTATTTCTCCATGAGTATTTGGATTTTTCAGAAACATTTCTAAGATCAATTTGAAATGAACTGAAGGTTTGTCGTGCTTCGGTGATAACGGGTTTGGTATAATCGAAAATTCTTTGTGTTTTCAAAATGAAATGAGGCAATCCTATTTTTTCGAAATATAGATTTTGACAAATTGCTTCATAAACGGTGATCTGCCAAGGTTCCCGAATTGAGTGGAATATCTTACCATGTTCATTCAAGGCATCTCGCAATTGTTGCCAATTATGAAAGCACTCCGATTCGTTGGCCGCCAGTCTTGACATCTGCAGTGCGAGTCCATTTCTCAATTGATCACTCAGTTTTTGTCCTCGATTGGCTTGACCGTGAAGGTCCAGGACAAAATCGCCGAGTCCATTATTCTTCAATCGGTCATGAACAACTTCAAGCGCAGCTTTCTTTTCGGCAACGAAAAGTACCTTTTTACCTCTTGAAACAAGTTCGGCTATAAGGTTGGCAATCGTTTGAGATTTACCCGTGCCGGGTGGACCTTGGATGACTCCGTTTTTGCCATTAAGAACGTTACGAATAACTGTAAATTGACTGCTGTCCGTTGGCAAAAAGGTGTAATCATCTTCGGCATTTAGGAGGTCAATTTCATCTGGACTAAAGGTTGTGCCTTTATTACTCAATGCTGCAATTGATTCTTGATCACCACAAAGAGCTCCAATTATTTCATGGTTAACAAGAGCCTCCAAAGAACCTTCTAAATCTTGAAGCAGCGCCAGTTTTTGGAATGCGAAGTTCGAAATGACAACCCTTTCATCAAAATCGATTCCTGGGATATTCCGTGATGATTTAATTAAATAGTCTAAAACTAATCGAATTCCATCAATACTAAATACTCCATCATCACTTGCGAGCTCCTCTAAATATTCATCTATCTCTGATAGCGATACATTATGTTCTGTGCGCCAATAAACTTGGAGTGATCTATTAAGATCCACATCACCAGTCAGTGAGAATTTTATTTTTGTTCTATTACCGACCTCCGCAGAAGTTTCTATTTGCATTAATAGAGCAGGAGCGCAAAAGTCTCTGTTACCATCATCTGCCTTCCATTTGAATAGTCCAACGCCTAGAAAAAGTGTTTGAATGCTTCTTTCTTCTTCGTTTTCTTTGGCCTTTTGAACGATTTTTTGAAAACAATCATTTAGCTTTTCAAGATTGTCGCCGGAATAAAATGATTTCAGTGATATGGCAGTGTTTTGAAAAATCGCCTTGGCGATTGGAGTATCAAGATTGCCAAAATTCAGCACCTTGTCCCTGTTTTCGGGAATCAAAAACAAAAGATTATTCCGGCGAGAGGTATCAACGAGTTTTTCAACCCAATACTTCAAGTTTTGCTCAATAAGTTCTCGAACAGGCATAATGATTAATTGTCAAGGCGGCTATTATTTAACTTCTCAAATATATTGACACCATTGGGTTGTATTCACGTTTTTACTGATTAAGTGGAGATTCCATTTGACTTGGCCCCTTTGTCCTGTCCAAATTGATCCCTCGATTTCAACTGAGAATTTCAAAGTATATTGCTTGTGAAATAGGATGATGAAATAGTTGTAATACTTGAATTTAGCAGTGTCATGTTGCTCTAGAATAAGTGTCGGATTCAAGGCTTGATATTATGAGTATATAACTTCTTCTTAATTTTATTGTCGTCACTTTTTTTTTAGAATTGGGATATTTATTCCCTTGTTAAATCATCTTTCAATGACTGTTGAAACGCTACAATGATTTGGGTTGTAGCTTCAATAAAATTTGATTTGAGCTTCATCTTACGTTCAACAATATCTGATCCGTCAGGTCTATTCATAGCAAAGCTTAAAGCCAAAGCTTCACGTTTCATAAGATCTATGTTTTCAACAAACTCATTGTATTTTTTGATTGAATCTTCTGATAGGTATACAAATGCTTTTCTGTAAGATTTATGAAGTATAAGCATACGTTCAGACATCTCTTCACTAATTTCTCTATATTGTCGTGCGGTATTCGCCGTTGAAGTCATTCCCGCCATTTTTTCTTCTACTTCAACAACCAAACTGTTTAACTCCTCAACCCAATAAGAAATTCTACCGTGATACCTGTCGTATCTGGTAAGAGCTTTTTCGTAATGATTTTTTAAAGATGATTCAATTCGAAGTTTTAAAAACCAAACTATCAATCCTGTGAAAGCAGAATTACCGAGTAATATTAAAACATATTCATACCATTTCATAACCACGAATATAGTGAAGATAAATAGTGTATGAAGAAATCCGAAATGAGAGGTACACTAAAGAAAACGGAGGTCACAAACATTGATTTTGCCAAAGAAATCTTTATTGAAGAACTAAAAATAAATGGTGGATTAACAGGACCTGCTTTAGATAAATGTGGAGCAATCTGGAGCCAATATACAAATTTGAGACATCGAGACCCAGTGAGGTCTTTAGGTTGTTTTCATTCGGGGTGCCGCGGCTGCAAGGGTCGCGGCGCTTCCTTTTATGAATGAACCCAGTGAGTGAATTTCACTGGGTCTTATACTTACTTATTTCTACATGAAGCGAGTTCATTTTCTATTAAATGTTTTTCCATCATAGCTTATTTGGTTTTTTGAAAATAGAACAGATCTTCCTCTGCCACCAGCCTCGATCAGAATACCGTCTTTTAAGATTGCATTGAATTGGTCAGTGGCTCGAATTAATCCAGGTGACGAAATAAACTGAACTGTATAATTTTCTCCGAACTGCCTTATTATGATTTCTTCCTGTTTTGAGTTGATCCAACCACCAATAAAACTATCCGCCGATGGTTCTGTTTGTGGTCCAATTTGCTCAATCTGTTTTGGTTTATCGAACATACTTCTTTGTGCATAAACCGTCATCGTGGCAATTCCGGCATCATAAATCAAAGTAACTTCCTGATCTGAGATTTCCTTAATTCTAAAATGAAATTTGGAATCACAACCTTCTTTACTTACCAAAAACATCCCTAACTCCTTGTCATTGGGATCCAAAGAACAACGGTAAACATCATTTTCAAATTTGCAAGGACAGTAGCTTTCATCTTGAAAAATATTTGACGTTGAAATTCTTCCAGTTATTAGGGTATCGCCTCTGAAAATGAAAGCGCCTTTCTTCTTATTTGGATGCTCTTTTGCATATTGGAAAAAACTGAATGCATACTTCTGAAGACAATTAAAACCATAGGCTGACATCACGCTATCAAAGGCATTCTCATTTGTTGTTGTAGTTCTTTGACGATAACCTTGCAAAGAATCAAGTGAGAGTTCAATGCCATTTCCGTTTGTAAAAGTTGCACCTGTGACTACCCATTCACCTTCAAGAGAAATATTCTTTTGACCACAGGATAATATGAGTAAGCAGAATATGAGTGTCTTATATTGTCGCATTGTTTTTTTTACGAATATATTGTATCATAATTTATTCTCAAAATCTTTCTCGCTGATGCAGATGTCACAAAGCCTCGTATGATGAGGTCTTCATCTATATGAACCTCATGTGTGAAATTCACTAGGTATTTATTTACGTTTTCTCTCACATTAATAACACCGAGTACGTTCAAAAAGTGAGGGGACGGTCTCTTCGACCGGTCCCTCAGAAATACTTGAATTCCTTAACACCACCCTCACCTCACCCCCCCATCAACTCAAAATCCCTGAAATCAAATCCGGGTGAGACCTGACAACCGACGAGCACAAAATCCGCATCTGATGCCGGCCTGGCTCCAAACCATCGACCTGCTGGAACGACGTGCTGAAGTACTTCTCCGGCTTCGAGATTTTTACCCAATCGGGTGATGATTTCATTTCCCTCTTCATTCAATTCTATGATGTGCAAACATCCTCCATCATGGTGATACCAAATCTCATCACTTTTGATGCGATGCATAGAGGAGGTTTCACCTTGCTCAAGCAGAAATAATATGCTCGTAGCCATAGATCGTTTTCCATCCCAGCCCTCGGGAATAAATTCCCGCTCACTGCGAAAGGTTTCTACGTAATGTCCTCCTTCCGGATGTTGGATGAGTTGTAATTTTTCTTTATAATAAGATGCGTTCATGGATGCTGATGATGGATGCTTAATTCCACGTCAAATTCCAAATGTCCCGATTGCCAAGCTTTGAAATTGGTATGCCAATAGTTGTTCAATACGTAAAGAAATAACACGGAGGTTTCTTCATTCTGCGTCTTCCAAACCTTTGCACCAGTAGTGCGGCTTTCATCGATGATCGCACCAACTTCAATAAGATTGACCTGCGGCGTAAGAATGAGCGCACAGAAATGTGCATCTTGCAACGCGACACGATCCTCGGCACAAATAAAATCTTTGTTGGAGCCCGGCAGTTGATCGCGATTATACGTCATGCACTTATCCGCTGAACCATAACTCAATTCGGGTTTATCCATGGCAAAAGGCATGGCGATATGCAAGGATTCTTTTCCTCTTTCTTCCTTTTTATCAAAACTAAAATGGGCTTTGAGCTTACCGGTATCCTTCAACAAAGTATAAGTAACACTTACCTTCGAAAAATTGTACAGATCATAGGTGACAGTGATTTGTTTTTCCTTCTCGTTTTCTATTTTCTTTCCGACGACTATCTGCGACGACCTGTGTAGTACGGATGGATCCGTGCCCGTAGAATAAATCATTTCGAAAAAGGAAAATTCCTTTTGTACGTCAACGGCATTTTTACCTCCAGCCATAATCTTCTTCAAGCCTCCATTCACCGGATCAATTTCAAAGTCGGTGATAAACGAATCCTTTGTTTTGTTTTGTTGTTCCGGCATCACAAAGTGAAAATTCAATGCCCGCGATAATTCGCTGTAAGCACTTCGCGCCGAATCCAAAAACGACTTTTTGATTTCCCATTGTGCCGTCGTAAAGGCAATTTCAGGATCCGAAATGCTGCACCATGAGCCCCAGGTATGTTCATGAAACAAGACAATATTGCGGTGCAGGTTATAGAATTCTTGCGCATACTTCTTGAAGAGATTTTTTTTCTTTGCGTATTGCTCCATGGCTATAGTACGCAAGGCCAGTTCCCTGTTTTCAAGCTCTTCCGCTGCGGTCGACCACGCACCATCTTCCCAATACGGTGTGATTTCTCCTGTTACTACTGGAAGCTCATGTCCATGTTCTGCTTCCATTCGGGCAAAGAGTTTGTCGATGGAGGAAATTTCAAGACGCGGGGTCAGGTATGTTTCATTCCAAGTTTCTACAAAAGCGCAAAGGTTCGTATCCACGGGACCATTATCCGCGTTTTTGGTGTAGCGCAACTGGACGATTTTATATGGATAATTCTTTTGACTCAATTCACCGCAATAGCGGGATATACGACTCTCCCAACTTGCCTCTTTGGCTTGCTCGGTGATGTTGTGGAAATAGGAATAACCCTTTCCTGCTGTCCACACAAGCAGTTTCTTTTCGCTGGTTGAATCTGGCTTCCAGTAGTAAATCTGATCTCCCTGTTCACGGATGACACCGCCAACGCGATCGCCATGGTCGGGTTGTGTTTCGATGTAATTCGGCCCAATGCTCAGGTACGGAATTCCTTCATCGACATAAGCCTTCAGCGCCGACCAGGTAATTCCGGGAATGTCTGTGATCATCACATTGCGGATATCGAAATCAAATTTAACTTCGAGATGTCGCGCATATTCCAACGTCCAGCGCTGCTCCTCCGGTTGACACAATCCCGTGAGGATATTCGCGTAGTTCGCCGAGAGCACGATGGTTCCATCATTCACGGATGATTCAAAGGCTTTGATCTCGACATCAGAAGCAGATCTTAAAAAATTTTCGACAGCCCACAGCGATTCAATGTGCCAGACAGGCTTCATACCCTTTTGGTCGCAAACCGATGTCCATCGCAACGCCGAACGAATATTTTCTGTCTGAATTTTTTCTACTTCAGTTTGTAAATGAGAATACCCGATGTCGTTGTGCGAATGGTGAATGATGTGAAACTCATAATTCGCCACCGGAGTTATCACTACTGGTTGCCTGATTGTATCCTTCGAGTCCAGTATATAAATCAGCGTGTCGGGACCGTGAAATCGATCATCCCATGCGGACACAGAAATCTTATTGTAGCCTTGACTTAGTGTAGCTACTGTCTTCCTGTCATTGGTCACTATTTCCAAAAAATGTCGGCCTGATAGCGGATAATCCATGTAAACATTCAACTGCCTCCGTCGATCTTGCTTTAGTACCAGATTGGTTATTTCGCTTTCATACTTGAGGTTTCTGCTGTACATAAAAACCATCATCCAATCGCGGCTCTGTGCATCACGGCCTGTCAAACTGAAATCGGCTTTTTTACGCACCCGTGAAGCAGGAAGTGTTATGTGGAGAAATCCGAACAGATCGCCATTCACATCGAACTCGATGGGTGAAACTTCATAAGAGATACCCTCATTGTTGCCGCCACCGTATCCATCGAGGTCGGTCTTTTTCGGAGTCGTGGTGATGGTAAAAAGAGGGACACCATTCAGGCTCAAATCGAATTCCCGAACACCGGAACTCGTGCCGGTGGAATGACCGATCAGGAATTCATACGTGACTGTTGCTTCTGTTCCGCTGTATATCTGCGAACTCCACGAGATGGGCATGGCACCGTTGGCCCGCGTGAGCAGCGCCTTAGTAGCAAACTGCCGCATCGGAGAAAAATAGTTGATGTCCTCACCGACGATTTTTGACATAAATACCGAAATAGTATCGCCGGCAAACAAGAAATTGGGCAGGAAGCTAATGGCCATCGATAGACATAAGCGCAAGATATTCATTCGCATGTCCAAATGTAGTCTTCGGAGTGCACCTACTCTGCTTGTGAATATGTGAGGATGTAAAAATGCCTTGTGTGTGTTGACAATTAGAAATTTGATTTCAATGCCCTGAACCACCAATGATAAAGTCAAAATCTATGTCAACATTGAAAGGGTGCCATTACGCACACCCTATTTTGAAACTCATGTAGCAGGCCTTCCTTCATTTTGATTTTCAGCGCATGTGTGATACTCATTGGAAACATTCATGCGGTGTATTGCCTGATACAAATGGGAAGCGTGTTAAGGAGATACGAAGGCAGAATCATATTCAAATATGAATGTATAATCCCACTCCCACTAAATCCCAATACGAAGCATCAACCATGAAGCCTACTCAAACTAATGGACAATCATGAAACTTTTGCTTATGGTTTGATCCGAAGATTGCAATACATAACTACCATTGGGCAATGCTCCCACATCAAACGTTTTTGTTTTATCACTGAACATAGCAAGTTTCATGACCACCTTGCCCTGCATATCCAAAATGGAGAATGAGGAAAAATGTGAATTGCCTGTACGGATGGTCAATTGTGTGGTCACCGGGTTAGGTGAAAATTGAAATTGAATGTTCATCTCCTCTGCTACATCCGTGTACAACACTTGTATTTCTTCACTTATCGCACTGCAACCCATTTCATCGGTAATCATAACGCTGTAATTTCCTGTAGTACTTATGTGATATGTGGCATTTGTGGCGCCATCAATAAGATCACCATCCAAATACCACTGATAGTCGATTGCAGGAGTTGCAGTAAGGATATTGATTTCCTGTGTGAATTCTGATACAGGTTGATCGACGAAGATCGGCCAACTCAACTCGGCTTCACACAGTTCATTTGATGCATGCATAATCAAATTACCGCTGGCGTTCGGTTCATACGTGAGATTTCCGACAGAGACTTCTTCTCCCCCATAATTCCATACCAACTCATCCATCCAAATTGCTCCATTAGATCCAACGAGGTCATCGCCAGTGCAAAGCGTATCAGTATTGATCACACCTTGCAAAAGATCAGCACAATCATATATCGTGTTCATGGTTGTATTGGTATGAACAGGAGGATTAAAATCAAAATAAATACTTGCTGTATTTTCGATCACTTCCCAGGCCACTAGGTTCTCTTTAGTTCGAATACGGAATCGCGCAAAACCATGGCTATTCAACTCATCACTGGCCGCAGCAGGTAGATTAATGCCATTGAAAGTAAAGGTGAGGTATCCGGTTTCATCGATCATGATTTCATACGGATGCGATACCGCTATCGGTTGAAGACTCGTCCAATCAAGCTGTGACGAAAGCTGATCTTCGATACGCACGTTTGTAGCAGGTGCATTACCCAAATTTTGGAATTGAATCTCAAATTCAAGATCATCTCCCGCCAAAACATATCCCGAATCTGTATGCCCCTGAAGTTCATCCAATGAATTTGGATCATAGGCACATGTCACTTCCTCATCGTAAACGACCATATTGGTGAATACAACATCTCCATTTGCATCGGTGATCGTTGCATTCAATTCATGGTACATCATTTCACCGATATGTGTATAGTCAGGAGCTATTAAACTTAGTTCAACTGTAAAGCTTTCGCCGTAATAAAGATCATTGAAATACCATTTTAGAATATGGTTCGTCGTACCTAAAATTTCGGGGTTGATACTTGCTTCTACAAAAGTACATAACGAATCAAAAGTGTATTCAATATAACCTGAAGCAATTGTATTTCCTGTATTGGTAATCGTGAGGACATGATTGCCAATAGCGTCGCATGGACCACTCACAACTGTAATCGCCGATTCAACTATAGGTTGAGCGCCGTTTGGTTGCATTCCGAAATAAATATCAGCAACAGGATTTGAAGCATCGATGATGACAGTTTGTGACCAAGGCGTGGAAGGGTTCCATATCAACGCATTTTCACTGATGGCAGCTTCTATCGATCCTTCCTGACAGTAAAGCGTAAACATGCCATTGGAATTGGTATAATGATATCCATAAGGTGATGAAAAAGCAATTTCACGTTCATGAATTCCAACTTCACCTGGGTCTTGAACACCATTTCCATCGGTATCATAGAATACATGACATCGAACCTGGTAAGGTGAATCCAGTGCGTTGATCATTTTGTAAAATACCTGATCCCCTGTGCCAGCAGGATTCGCGATTCCAACAATGAGATCTGGCAAGAAATCGTTGTTCAGGTTGACTACTTCTATTGAACGAATTTCAACGTCAATGAATCCAAAAGTTGTGGTATAAGCTTCGGTAAAACTTGCATCACCCGAGTTTAGTAGAATATGCGCGGATTCTGAATAATACCAAATGATATCTTCATCGCCATCTTGATCAAAATCTGTGTGGAACAAGTCTCCAAAAAAGATCAGTGATGGTGCATTATTAAGAGCCACTGGGTGATTCACGAAACCAATACCATCAAAGGTCAAAATGCCCATTGCTACAGTTCCATTGCTACTATTATTGGTGACGTAAGCAATATCATCGATCCCATCTTGATTAAAATCGCCGGCATCGCCATCGTTAAGACGAACGTGCAATGAGTTGGATGGCAATGGATCCAAAATGGAGTAATTACCAGTTCCATCGCCCAATAGCACTCGGATTTCATTTAATGCTGCTACGCAATAATCCACGTGTCCATCACCATTGTAATCACCCTCACGGAATGACTTAGCTGCTGAACTCTGCCCGATTGTTCCCGAATTATTCCACGTGCCAAGCGTGAAAGGTCCACTGTATCCTGCTTCCGAAAAGGAATACCATGTAACAGTTACAGGCGCTAGATTGCTTACCAGAACCAGATCCTTCTTACCATCTTGGTCAATGTCTGCCAAATAAGGATTAATCAGTGTTATATCTTGGTCAATCGGGTT
Organism: Flavobacteriales bacterium; assembly: GCA_019694805.1. GTDB lineage: Bacteria > Bacteroidota > Bacteroidia > Flavobacteriales_D > Sanyastnellaceae > JAIBBG01. The sequence goes on from JAIBBG010000019.1 coordinate 14,226, forward strand.
TTGTGCGAGATCAAATTCACCATTACCTATGGAATAGTTTATTGTGATGTATGTATATTGATTTTCTTGTATAAATGAAACCATGTCGTCAAATCCATCATTATTATAATCATCCATTCCTAGAAAATTATGGGCTTGATAATTAGCCAGGAATTGAACCGCAGAATTCTGATTGTTACCTAGATTCTCATATACGCCAATGCCATCCATCAAAGAAGATATGATGTCCTCATCACCATCATGATCGTAGTCGAATGAAGTAAGTTCTGCAGTATCCCTATTCACTCCAGGCGAATAAATAGACCATGCCACCATCCGCTGATCGCCCTTTTGAATTTCCACATAAATATCCTGCATTGGCCGAACAAAATCAAGCCAACCGTCTTCATTCATATCCTGAATGATAAATGCCCCACGTGTGTAATAATGAATTCCCTGACTCAGGATACCACTGTCTTGGAATTCATTGTTACCGATATTTTCAAAAAAATACACGTCGTTTTCAACGGTTCGATAAAGAACATCCATATCACCATCATTGTCGAAATCCGCAGTATTATCAGTAAAAAGATGATCCCACCAACTTAGGTATTCCGATTCTGCAATAACAAAATCCGGAAGGAAGCCACCAGATTGATCATTGAATCGGAAAACAAACTCATAACCTTGTGGACTGAACAAATCCGCATAGCCATCACCATTGAGGTCTTTGATAAAATAAACCCAGTAGCTGTCTGTAACGATCAAATTACCGCTGCTAAAATGACCTGTTCCATCATTTAGGTATACATATATGTTTCCACCTTGATAGCCAAACAAGTCTGAGTCTCCGTCATTGTCGAAATCTTCAAGTACGGCCTGATAGATTTCGTTGTCGTCTAAAACACTTAGATTCTCGCTTAGGAACTCGCCCGTTCCGTCATTGAGGATAACAACGACATTGTAAGGAGACGGCCAAATCTGATTCGACGGCAAAAGCACATCCGGCAAATTGTCAGCGTTGACATCTTTGAAAATGGCGTATTGAGATTTATAGTGATTTGAAGTAAAATAGTGTTCACCTTGAAAAACACCGTTTTGATTTTCCAGCCAACCGGAGCCCGTTGCCACATCCATATCGCCATCGCCATCGAAGTCAAGCACCTTCGCTTCGACGAAATCCATTTGCTCCAGACCACTGTCATAGCCCACTTCGCTGTAGCTTCCATCAGGCTCAGTGTACATTACCCACAACTTGTTGTAAGCAAAATCGACAATATCCACATGGCCATCCGCATCAACATCTCCATAGCCGGCATCTAGATTGTAGCTTGCACTAAATGTATTTGTAAGCGGAACCGCAGGATAAAACTGAGCATTCAATTCAGAAATCGCCGATATTGTCAAAACAAAGAGGAAAAAAGTTCTCATGGGTAAGGTTTTAAAGTTTACTGCGTTCATCTCACTATGATAGAGATGCCAGAGCATTCAAAATTCCACAAGCCTTGAAAACAAATCAATTTCTCGCGAATAGCATCATTCGACGACAGAGATTTCCAAGTTGTGATTTTGCACAAAATAGACAAGCCCAATAATTCCATGATATGAACTAACTTGATTTCCTTTTGAAGCCAACGTCAAATAGCAGGTTTGAACTCCTAAATCAGGGCTTCTGTTCGAATTCCAAAAGCTACTGATCCTCATCAAAGCCAACGCCTTTCATTCGGATTGCAAGTTGATGTGTCAGAATGTGAATCTATCAGGTGCTAGGGTGATCAATTGTCTAGAGCCGCTAAGCGTGCGATTCAACATTGCAGATGGCTCCGCGAAATTCGCCAAATCAAATCGAAAAAAACAACTTCATCAGCACACCCAGCAATTTTTCCAACGAACTCCCGAAAACACTTGAAAACCCAATTTCCGTCAGTCCACTGACGGAATTAACGTTAATTCCGTCAGTGGACTGACGGAATTCATGTTTTTTTGGTTATTTTTGTTCAAATTGAACGAAATGGATTCCATTCAAAGGTCATTGAAAAAGGAAATTGAAAAAAGAATAGGCAGTAACAAGGTCGTCTTGTTGTTTGGTAGCAGGCGTGTCGGAAAAACGAAATTGTTACAATCCATTGCTTCGACCCAAAAACAAACACCTTTGATCTTGAATGGTGAAGATTTGGATGTACAACAACTTCTTGCAAAAAGAACATCTGCCAATTATCAGCGGTTGATTGGAAAACATAGTCTCATCATGATTGATGAAGCACAGAATGTTCCTGATATAGGCAAACATCTCAAATTTATGATTGACACATTTCCAAAAGTGACCATCATTGCAACGGGTTCATCCTCTTTCGACTTGATGAACAAATCTGGTGAACCGCTTACAGGTAGAAATTTCCAATATATCCTTTATCCCATTTCACAAGAAGAATTGATGATGAGTTATGGTACCTTGGGAACAAAACAACAATTTGATGATCGTCTCATTTTCGGATCCTATCCCGAAGTGATAACAATGACTGATAGAGAAGAACGAGAACTCTATCTCAAATCCCTTGTTCAGAATTACCTGCTCAAAGACATATTCATTTACGAGAACATTCAAAATTCTTCCAAAATTTTCGACCTGCTAAAACTTCTGGCGTTTCAAGTTGGATCAGAGGTTTCGCTTGAGGAGTTAGGTCGAAATTTGAGTATGAGTAAAAACACTGTTGAAAGATATCTTGACCTTTTAACCAAAGTTTTTATCATCTACAAAGTGGGAGGATTCAGTACCAATCTGCGCAAGGAAGTTGTCAAATCACAAAAGTGGTATTTCACGGATAACGGCATTCGGAATGCGATCATCAGCGACTTCAGGCCATTGCAATCAAGAAATGACATTGGTCAACTATGGGAAAATTTCTGTTTTTATGAGCGCATGAAGTACATGCATTACAAGCGAAAAAAAACCGAATACTATTTCTGGCGGACCTACGACAAACAAGAAATAGACATGATCGAAAAGGACAATACCCACCTGCGCGCCTTCGAGTTCAAATGGTCAGAAAAAAGCAAGACCAAAATTCCAAAGTTTTTTGCGGATCATTATCCAAATGCCATTTTTGAAGTTGTTCATCCAGAGAATTATTTGGATTATATGACAGCGTAGGTGAAAGCTCTCGAAAACGAAGTAAAGAAAATTGCTGATTCTTCGAAGGAAACCAACAAAGAAATTTGACATTACAATCGACGAGAAATAGAATCATACTTGAGTAATTGAAGAGGAATACACTTGATTGCTGATTTCATGACGAGCTCATGCATTATTCCTCACCAAAACGTAGTAGCCTTTACCACCACTCCATTCGTTCATTTCGTCCATTCACCTGAGAATGCAGGCCATGGCTACCCTTACCGCTGCGTCCACTACTACTTATGTAGTATGGAATTCTTGTTGTTTACGATGGTCTTTTGTGCACTAGATGCAAGCGTGAGCTTGCGTGGATTCAAAAGTCAAACCATTTAAAACAACAACCTGATGAAAATTATTTTTACTCTAGCCATCTTTCTTTCTGCGATCTACAGTCATACACAAACACTGACGTACGACAACTTTTCGCAATGCTTATCCGCTACCCTGCATGTTCAGATAGCAGATGTTTCAACTTTCAATGTCGGGCTCGCCACAACTACCGGCAATGGTGTTACCTGGGATGCCTCCTCATTGGTGCAACAAAGCGGAACTCCAACCATTTCCTTCGTTTTTGGAGAACCTTCACTTACGCCAAATGGAAACTTATTTCCTGCGGCGAATTATGTGCAATACGATCCAGACCTTACCGCCTTCCTTGAATACGGATATTACCTCATCAATGAAGACAGCGTGGTAGATGTGGGCAACTATGCACCTTCCACTCAACATGAGATTTTTGCAGACTATGATAAAAAACTGGTGTTTCCGTTCGACTATGGTCAGACCTTTTTCGACACCTATGCCAAAACAAATTACAGTGATGCAACAACGGTGAGCAGTTACCAAACTGGCACCAGAACAGGAACATTTAGCGGTTATGGAACATTGATATTGCCTCAAGGGACATTCAGCCAAGTAGCTCTTATTGCCACAGAACGAACCAACAGTTTGGGCCCAAATTCCACTACTTATACATGGTATGACATCACCAACGGCAATCAACTACTCTATTATGCAGAAAACGATGGCGATGTCGTTGTGGCATACAACAATGCCTCACCGACAACCATCACACAAAACAACGCTGTACCGACTGCGATGGTTTATCCGAATCCATTCCATACATCGGCAACCATACAACTCAATTTGGATTCATGGGAAAATGCTACCCTGATGATCTGCGATACGCAAGGCCGCATGGTGCAACACATGAATATCACCTCCAAGAATATCACGATCAATCGTGAAAGCTTGATGCCTGGTGTTTATAGCTACAAAATCATCCATCATCAATCAGAAATTTTCACCGGAAAACTGATCATTGAATGAGTTGTTTCCATAGAAGTTAGGTGATCAATGCATTTGAACTGTGCATGTACGATGACATCTAAATGACCTAAAAGGCCGGCATAGCTACCGATTTTAAGCCAGTAGCTTGTCGGCCTTTGGATCCAATAAATGGTGATAGGTTCCGTTCAACCCGAATCTTTCAGGCGATTTCGTTCATGAGATTCAAATCACCAAAGAATAGGAGTACCCCTAGTATAAATTTCGGACAAAAGCGCACGATTCAGGCGAGCAGATAAGGTATCTTCCTTGTCAAACACGCGAAACGAGCAAAGCCGGTCCCGCCAAAGTAGGATACAATGATTCAAAAGTGTTTGAGATCGGAATAGAAATTCGACTGCAGGATTCAGGTTTGAGACCTCGATTTTGTGGAGTTTTTACTTGAGATTCAAAAGGCTCTGCTCAATCTGGGTTTATTCGTGTCATTTTTGCATCAAATGTTCCGATCAGTCATCTTATTCCTCATGTTGCTCATGACCTGGGCGGAATCTGGCCGTGCTCAAACCGGCTGGCGGGTTGAGTACCGTGGCATTCATGCCCAAACAGAGGAAAGCAAAAGTTTTAGTAGCCGTAAAGACGCGATCACATCCATTCAGAGTTACTACGGATCACTTCTGGCGAATGGTTTTTTCGATGCCACGCTGGATACGATCACCCATGATTCCATCATAGTAGTCAACATCAATGAGGGCGAACAATACACCATACGTTCCTTTGAACTGCATCAAGACACTTTACAGATTACGTCCTACACTGAAAAGTGGAAAAAGCCGAAACCACTCCATCTGAATCTTCTCAACAACAAAGTGAATGTCATTTTAGAGGACTATGAAAATCGCGGTTATCCTTTTGTAAGCCTGAGTCCAACAAAGCTATCGATCTCAGGAAAAGCAGCGGATATCACCTTTGCATTGGAAAGTGGTCCTTTGATCGTCATGGATAGTATTATATTTCAAAGTGAAAGTAAAATTCCAAAACGATATGTGAGAAATTATTTCGACATACGAAAAGGTGATCTTTATGATGAGTCGAAAATTCAACAGACTCAGCGTCGCTTGCGCGAAATACCCTTTGTAACAATCCGACAATCTCCCGAAATCCGATTCAAACCGGGGAAAGCAGACCTATTTGTTTTCATAGAAAAAAAGAAAGCGAATTACTTCAATGGCATTTTGGGACTTCGGCCTGATGATATAACCGGCAAAGTAAACATTACGGGTGATGCCGAAATCAAACTGCTGAACGCCTTCAATGGAGGAGAAGAAATCTATTTGAACTGGCGCAAAATGCAGGCTTTAACCCAAGACCTCACTTCGAAGCTACTTCTTCCGTATTTGTTCAATACACCAATAGGTATAGAAGGACAACTCAAAATTTACAAGAGAGATTCAACTTTTACCAGTGTAAAAAGCTCCGGAGGAATTGTATTCAATTTCGGTGGCATGAACAGGATCAGATTATTCGTAGAAAAAAACACGAGCAATCAGATCGCACAATACCTCACAGCTCAAGCCCTTGCCAACGTGAATGCAACATTCTATGGATTGGGATTTTTATATGAGGAATTAGATTATCGGTATAATCCCAGAAAAGGTTTTTCAATCAATGCTGAAGGGGCAACAGGATACAGACAAGTCCAAAACAGTAATCTCATCATCGATACTGAAAGCAATCAATCCATTCGATATACTGTTCACCGTTTCTCTACAGAAATAGATGGATATATTCCAACGTGGAAAAAGCAATGCATTCGCATAGGCGTGAAATCAGCGGCCATGATTACACCATCCATTTATGAAAATGAAATGAGTCGCATCGGTGGATTAAGAACATTAAGAGGCATAGACGAAGAAACAATCAATGCAACATCCTATGCCATTGGGACCATTGAATACAGGTTGTTGTACGAAGAGAATTCAGCACTTTATCTATTCGCCGATCAGGGCTGGTACGAAAAGAAAAGTGCCAATTCCTTTTTAACCGATACTCCATTGGGATTTGGGGCAGGTGTCAATTTTGAAACCAAAGCAGGAATATTCACATTCAACTATGCCATAGGGCAACAATTTGACAACCCGATTTTGGTTCGAAATGCCAAGGTGAGTTTTGGGTTTAGAAATATTTTCTGATCACCGCTACTACTGCGGGCCGAGGTAATAATTATAATAGTAGATAAAACTGATGAGATCGTCCACAGTCACCATTCCATCACCGGTGAGATCGGAATTGCATCCATTGATGCATCCAAAATCAGCCATGATCAGGTTCAGGTCTTCCATATTCACGAAACCATCTTCATTGAAATCTGGAATCACAAATGAAGGCGAAAAAGAGAAGCAAGTTTCGATTTGATATTGTGCAATCTGACCAACGACCGTATCATCCAGTGAAAATGTAAAGCATCCTTGCACGAATTGGCGTGTGGTGAATTGTCCGATCAATACCCTGCCATTGGCATCCGGTTGATTGATCAATGCAGTAGAATTTCCGAATTCATCAAAGCCATTGAAAACAAACACGCCCGCCTCATTGAGCAATAATGCTGCAGTGTCTACCTCCACATCATATCCCAATTCAAAGTTTTCGAAAAAGGGCGTTGTTTCCAACGCCAGTTGGGCGCTGTAGGCTTCCGCTTCAGTCGCGTTGGCAGCACCGATGGTAAACCATGAATCATAAGCGAGTAATGGATCAGCACCATTGTCGACCAATTCCAAACCTGTAGCTGCTCCTGCAGGATGCTGGTAGAATGTATTACCCGATTGGATGTTGAAGATGGTATTTTCTGCACTTGAACCATAGATAGCGCTCAATTGCAAGCCTTCCGGAAATTCAGCATATAGCCTTACCGATTGAATAGGTCCTTCACCACCCATGATCGCATCCAGTTGTTGGTATATCGCGGGCGGGATAGGGTTAGCTACTGCAACAACATTCACCGTTACTTGTGATTGCACCTGAAATGAGACCAACAACAGGGCAAAAAGACCAATAGTTCTCATGAGATAGGGATTTGAATATGAGACGAAAGTTAGGCAAAAATTCCATACAAGTATTTAAGTGTCATAGAAAATCAACACACCAAGGCTGCACCCAAAAGTGCCTAATTCAAAGATTGTCTCTATGTTTTTGGGATTTTCGTCGTAACTATGGACAACACGCAGATTCGACGTGATAGAAATGTTGCGAATCTTGAGATTTACAATGTTGGACAACTTCAAACAGATGCAAGTCGATTCGTACCAATCATCGATGAAAATGATCATATGCCTTGAAATAAAAAAGCCACCTCGAAGGATGGCTTTTTGAGCATATTGTTCTGCGACTTATTTCTCGTCGTCAGATTTTTTCTTTCTGGTCGCCTTTGGCTTCTCTTCACCTTCAGCTTTTGGAGCTGCCTTTTTGCGAGGAGCTTTTGCTTTTGGTGCTTCGTCTGTTGCAGATGCTGTTGCTTCAGCTCCAGATTCTGTTCCTTCTTCACCCTTTTTCTTCGCAGCACCACGACGTGTGCGTTTTTTGGTAGCTCCGGTGCCTTTAGCAGCGTCTTTACCATAGATGGTGTTGAAGTCTACGAGTTCAATCATCGCCATTTCAGAATTGTCACCAGGACGATATCCTGTGCGGATGATACGAACATAGCCACCTGGACGATCAGCAACTTTTGGAGCGATTTCGCGGAACAATTCGGTTACAGCTTCTTTATTTTTCAAATAGCTGAATACTGTTCTGCGGCTGTGAGTGCTGTCTGTTTTGCTTTTGGTGATCAGAGGCTCAACATACACACGCAAAGCTTTCGCTTTCGCCAATGTGGTATTGATTCTTTTGTGCTCGATCAGTGAGCAAGCGAGGTTCATAAGCAAAGCTGCGCGGTGCTCAGATCTTCTGCTCAGGTGATTTACTTTTCTTCCGTGTCTCATATTCTTTTTGGTAGTGAAGCGTTGGCCATTGGCTGCATTACTGATTTTTCATCGCAACCGCCACTTTCTTTTACAACTACTTCAGATTCTTTCAATAATTTGTTTTATCAAGCGCGCCAGGGTTATTGAAATGCCCTGTCGGCCAAGTACCAATTAGTCTCTGTCGAGCTTGTATTTGCTTACATTCATACCGAACTGCAGGCCTTTACCTTCAACGAGTTCTTCGAGCTCCGTGAGTGACTTCTTACCGAAGTTACGGAATTTCAAAAGATCGTTTTTGTTGAAAGATACGAGGTCACCGAGGGTTTCGATATCAGCTGCTTTGAGACAGTTCAATGCGCGCACTGAGAGATCCATATCAACCAATTTGGTTTTGAGGAGCTGACGCATGTGCATTGAGCTTTCGTCGAATTCTTCTGTTTCTTTCTTCGCTTCCTGCTCGAGTGTGATACGCTCATCACTGAACAACATGAAGTGGTGAATCAGAATTTTCGCAGCTTCCTGAAGCGCGTTTTTCGGAGTGATGCTTCCATCACCTTGAATTTCGAGCAACAGTTTTTCGTAGTCAGTTTTTTGTTCAACGCGGAAGTTTTCCACGCTGTACTTCACGTTACGGATTGGGGTGAAGATGGAATCGATCGGAATAGTACCTACAGAGGCGCTATTTGATTTATTCTCTTCAGCTGGGCGATAACCACGGCCTTTTCCGATGGTGATGGTCAGTTGTAACTTCACTTTTGGATCCATGTTACAGATCACCAAATCAGGATTCAATACCTGAAATGCTGTTGTGAAGTTGCTGATATCACCAGCTTTGAATTGCTCCTGATTGGAGATGCTGATGGTTACTTTTTCGTAGTCAGTGTTCTCGATCTGACGTTTCAAACGAACCTGTTTGAGGTTCAGGATGATTTCTGTAACGTCTTCAACAACACCTTTGATGGTAGAAAACTCATGGTCAACTCCGTCAACTTTGATGGAGGTGATAGCAAAGCCTTCCAGCGAGGAAAGAAGAATCCTGCGGAGAGCGTTGCCAATGGTGATTCCAAAGCCCGGCTCAAGAGGACGGAATTCAAATGATCCTACGAAATCGTTGCTTTCAAGCATCACGACTTTGTCCGGTTTTACGAAATCGAGTATTGCCATTGGGATGTTATGATGGTTTTTATTGTTTCAAAAAGAACTATTACTTCGAGTACAATTCGACGATGAGCTGTTCCCTGATGTTTTCAGGAATCTGTACACGCTCAGGATAATTCAGGAATACACCCTGCTTATCTGCCTCGTTCCAGTCGAGCCAGTCGAATTTCTTTCTGCTTGCCAGAGCCAAAGTGATGGTCGGAAGCGATTTTGAGCGCTCACGAACAGCAATTTTGTCGCCTGGACGAAGTTGGAAAGAAGGGATATTCACCACTTGACCATTTACGGTAATGTGGCTGTGACTTACTAATTGACGTGCACCCATGCGGCTTGCAGCAAGACCGAGACGGTACACGGTATTGTCGAGACGAGCTTCGCAAAGAGCGAGCAGGATCTCACCGGTTACACCCGGACGAGCAGAAGCTTTTTTGTACAGATTTTCGAACTGGCGCTCGAGAATGCCGTAAGTATATTTTGCTTTCTGTTTTTCAGTAAGCTGAGTAGAATATTCAGATTGCTTTCCGCGACGCTTGTTTGGTCCGTGTTGTCCTGGAGGATAATTACGTTTATCAAGGTTCTTGTCCGGACCGAAAATCGGTTCACGGAACTTACGGGCAATCTTTGACTTGGGTCCTGTATATCTGGCCATTTTAAATGAATTCTGAAAATTGGATTAGATTCTTCTCTTCTTCGGAGGACGGCAACCGTTGTGAGGAAGCGGAGTGATGTCCATAATTTCGAGCACTTCGATTCCGGTGTTGTGGATGGTACGGATAGCAGATTCACGACCTGCACCTGGACCTTTCACAAACACTTTCACTTTGCGAAGACCAAGATCCATTGCTTCTTTTGAAGCCTGTTCAGCAGCGAGCTGAGCAGCGTATGGAGTATTTTTCTTGGAGCCTTTGAAACCCATTTTACCTGCAGAAGACCAGGAAATAACCTGTCCGGTATTGTTGGTAAGGCTGATGATGATGTTGTTGAAGGTAGACTGCACATGAGCCTGTCCCACGGCTTCAACCACCACATTCTTTTTCTTTTTCTTTTCGACTTTTGCCATTGTATTTGGATTTGAGGAAGAAGCCGTATTACCGGCGATCTAACCCGTCTATCTTACTTGGTTACCTTTTTCTTATTCGCAACTGTTTTACGCTTACCCTTACGAGTACGTGAGTTGTTTTTGGTGCTCTGACCACGAACCGGAAGACCCACACGGTGACGTACACCGCGGTAGCAACCGATATCCATCAGACGCTTGATGCTCATTTGCACTTCAGAGCGAAGAGCACCTTCAACTTTGAGGGATTCGGTGATGTACCCACGGATTTTTCCGAGGTCGGCATCATCCCAATCCTGTACTTTTTTATCGTAGCTAACACCTGCCTGCTCGAGAATTGCGCGGGCTGTGCTGCGTCCGATACCGTAGATATAGGTGAGTCCGATTTCACCTCTTTTGTTTCTTGGTAAGTCAATACCTGCTATCCTGGCCATTTTTTCTTTTGTGTATATGTTGACCGCTTCGGCTTACGCTTCGGCGGACAAGATTATCCTTGTCTTTGTTTGAACTTTGGGTTCTTTTTGTTAATCACGTACAATTTGCCCTTGCGGCTGACGATTTTGCAATCAGCTGAGCGTTTTTTGATGGATGCGCGAACTTTCATTTCTCTTAGTATTGAGTGGTGAATTTCAGATTTCGGATTTCATGCTTTGGATTACTCCTTTTGCAATGGATCTTCCCTCCTAACTCACTACTTATTTGTATCTAAAACTAATTCTTCCTTTTGTCAAATCATAAGGTGACATTTCCACCTTAACCCTGTCTCCTGGCAGAATTCGGATGTAGTGCATCCTCATCTTACCCGAGATATGGGCTGTAATCACGTGGCCATTTTCCAATTCAACGCGAAACATCGCATTTGAAAGAGCCTCGATAATAGTTCCATCTAATTCGATGGATGATTGTTTTGCCATATCTCTTTTTAGTTCAGGCTTTCAGCCTTTTCTATCAATTCAAAACTGGATAAAACTTCAGCTCCGTTTTTGCGTACAACGATCGTGTGCTCAAAATGCGCACTGGGTTTTTGATCGGCTGTGACGATGGTCCAACCATCTTTCAACTGCTTCACATTTCTGGTTCCGAGGTTAATCATCGGCTCAATGGCGATGACCAGACCTTCCATCAGTTGAATTCCCTGTCCTCTTCGACCGAAATTCGGTACTTCAGGTGCTTCATGGAGGTTTTTACCCACGCCATGTCCTACCAGATCCTTTACCACGCCAAATCCATGAGATTCTGCATGATGTTGCACTGCATATCCGATATCACCAATTCTTTTTCCTGCCACTGCCTGTTCAATACCAAGCATGAGACATTCTTTGGTGACCTTGAGTAACTGACGGAGTTCTGGTTTGATTTCTCCCACACCAAAGGTGTAGGCTGAATCGCCCCAAAATCCATTTTTTACTACCCCGATGTCGAGTGATACGATATCGCCTTCAACGAGGGGAGCATCTCCTGGCAAACCATGCACTACCGCCTGATTGACGCTGGCACAGATTGCATTCGGATAGCCATTGTATCCTAAGAAACCAGGGTAACCCCCGTGATCCCGGATAAATGTATCAGCGACTTTATCCAATTCCTTGGTTGTAACACCAGGGCGGACTCTTTTCGCCAATTCTGCTAAAGTTTTTCCAACAAGTAAAGAACTTTCTCTGATGAGTTCTATCTCATCTTCGGTTTTGTAAACCGGTTTTCCAGCTGCCATTGCTCTTAAGCTGTATAGCCGCTGCTCACTGCTGTGGTTTGTCTTCCACGCACACGACCAGACTTCATCAGTCCGTCCATATGGCGCGAAATCAGGTGGCTCTCAATTTGCTGAAGCAGATCCAAGATCACACCTACAGTAATGAGCAGTGAAGTACCACCGTAAAATATTGAAAACTGCTGTGATTTAGTCAGGCCGACCATCATCACCAAAGCAGGTAAAATCGCAATAAGACCTACAAACACGCCACCAGGCAGTGTGATACGGGACAACACCTCGTCGATGAAGTCTGCGGTAGGTTTACCGGGTTTCACACCGGGCACAAAGTTACCATTTCTTTTCAAATCATCAGCAATTTGATTCGGATTTGTTACAATCGCTGTATAAAAGAAGGTAAACAGGATGATTGAAGAGAACAATAGGATGTTGTATCCCCAGCCTTGGAAATTCGAAAGGCTGATGAGAATATCGCTATCACGGAATGTTTCCATGTTGCGGAGGTACAGCGGAACGAACATGATTGCCTGTGCGAAGATGATCGGCATAACACCCGCAGAATTCACACGCAAAGGAATATACGAACGCGCACCCTCTCCAGAAGGCATGTGACTGCCACCTGTCTGCATTTTAGCCATTTGCACCGGAATGCGGCGAACAGCCTGAATGATTGCGATAGCTGCACCTACTACGATGAGAAGTACTGCCAATTCAATCACAAAGAAGAAAGCAGTTTGGAGTTTGTATTCCGCAATGAAACCACGAGGGATATCAGAGATGATACCGGTCATGATGATCAAAGAGATACCATTACCAATTCCCTTATCTGCAATCTTCTCACCTAACCACATCACGAACAAGGTGCTGCACATGAGGATGATTACGGCGCCAACTAACCAAGAGAATTGATCAGGATAAGAACCGGCAGGTAAAGTTGATTTGATATAACCAGGTGCTTGCACCAGACCAATTGCAATGGTCAGGAGACGAGTGTACTGATTGATTTTCTTACGACCGCTCTCCCCTTCTCTCTGCATTTTGGTGATAGAAGGCACTGCCAGACCAAGCAACTGAATGATGATCGAAGCAGAAATGTAAGGCATGATACCCAAAGCGAAAATCGAAGCACGGCTGAAAGCACCACCTGTGAAGAGTCCGAGGAATCCGAGGAGGCCACCTTGAGCGCCTGTTTCAAGCTTTGAAGAATCAACACCAGGCAGAACGATGAACGATCCGATACGGTATACCAGAAGGAGCGCGAGGGTATAAATGATTTTCTTGCGCAGTTCTTCGTGATGCCAGATGTCAGTTATTTTCTTAAAGAATCCTTTCATAAAGATTGATTAGAGTGTAGTTGCAGTTCCACCAGCCTTTTCAATATCTGCTTTTGCTTTGGCAGAGAAACCATGGGCAGTTACGTTGATTTTGCCAGATAGTTCACCACGACCGAGGATTTTCACCAGGTCTTTTTTAGCACAGATACCATTTTTTACAAGGACTTCAGGAGTAATGTCGCTGATGTTCAGTTTAGTTGCCAGAGCCTGAATCAGATCCAGATTGATGCCTTTGTATTCAACACGGTTGATGTTTTTGAAGCCAAATTTAGGCAGACGACGCTGAAGTGGCATTTGACCACCTTCAAAACCGATCTTACGTTTTGTACCTGAACGTTGACCTGCACCTTTGTGACCACGACCTGAGGTTTCACCAAGGCCTGAACCTGGACCACGACCTACGCGTTTGCGAGTCTGAGTCGAGCCTGCTGCTGGTTTGAGCGTATTGAGTTTCATATTTCTTCTTTTGTGATTCCGTTTCGGAATCTTGTCTTCTATAAGTATGGCTTTCGCCTGTTTATTCTGACTGATTACAGCACGCCGGTGCTGATCAGTGATTTATTAATGGTATTCTACCTTCAGGAGGTGAGATACCGCGCGGATCATACCACTGATGTTTGGAGTGAGTTCTTTCTCAACCGGAACATTCAGTTTTTTGATACCGAGCGCTTGGATCGTAGCCTTTTGGCGGGCTGGGCGATCGATTGCGCTTTTAACCTGAGTGATAACAACTTTTGCCATTTTATTTTACTGTTTGCGGCGAACCGTGTCAATTCAATTATCCGTTGTAAACCTTTTGAATGCTGATTCCGCGGGTTTTAGCAACATCAGCAGCATTGCGAAGTTTAGAAAGTGCATCCAAAGTAGCCTTCACCACGTTGTGAGGGTTTGAAGAACCTTTTGACTTAGCCAATACGTCTGTCACACCTGCAGACTCGAGTACTGCGCGCATCGCACCACCGGCGATAACACCTGTACCGTGAGAAGCTGGCTTGATGAAAACGCGAGCACCACCGAACTTACCATTTTGTTCGTGCGGGATAGTGCCTTTGTGGATTGGAACCTGAATCAGGTTCTTTTTCGCATCTTCGGTAGCTTTGGTCACAGCTTCAGAAACCTCTTTGGATTTTCCGAGTCCGTGTCCTACCACACCATTTTCATTGCCGACAACTACGATAGCTGCGAAGCCGAAGGTACGTCCACCCTTGGTAACTTTGGTTACCCTGTTCACCGCAACCAAGCGGTCTTTCAATTCTGTTTCGCTGGAGCGAACTGGTCTTGTATCTGCCATTTCTTTTTTAGAATTTGAGGCCTGCTTCACGAGCAGCTTCGGCCAATGATTTTACACGTCCATGATAGAGGTATCCACCGCGGTCGAATACCACTTCGTTGATCCCTGCGGCCTGAGCGCGTTCTGCGATGGTTTTACCCACGAGTTTCGCCTGATCCAGTTTCGCAACAGCCTGAGCATCTTTCATCACGATGGATGATGCTGAAGCCAGTGTTACACCTTTCTGGTCGTCAATGATCTGGGCATAAATCTGTTTATTGCTACGGAACACTGAAAGACGTGGTCTTGAAGCTGTTCCTTTCACACTAGCCCTGATTCGTGTGCGTATTTTAGCTCTGCGAGCTTCTTTGCTGAATGCCATTGCTTTAATTCAATTATTATTTAGCTGCTGACTTACCAGCTTTCTTGCGTACAAATTCACCTACATATCTTACACCTTTTCCTTTGTAAGGCTCTGGTGCGCGGAGGCTGCGGATTTTAGCTGCAACCTGACCGAGGAGTTGTTTATCGAATGACTCGAGCAAAATAGATGGGTTCTCCCCTTTTTCTGCTTTAGCAGTCACTTTGATTTCCTTCGGAAGTTCGAAAATAATCGGGTGGCTGAATCCGAGAGTGAGTTCGAGTTGTTGGCCAGTAGCCTTACAACGGTAACCCACACCGATCATTTCCAAATTACGTGTCCATCCGGTGCTTACGCCTGTCACCATGTTATTGATGAGAGCGCGGTACAAACCGTGTTTAGAACGTGCATCGCGATGATCGCTGTTGCGGCTGAAAACCACCTCATTGCCATTGATCTCGACAGTAACTGACGGATCAATTTGCTGGGTCAGTTCACCCTTTGGTCCTTTTACTTTCACGATACCATCATTCATGGTGATTTCCACACCTTTTGCGATAGTTACCGGAGCTTTTCCAATTCTTGACATTTGTCAGAGAGTTTTATCTGTTAATCTTAATAAACGTAACATAATACTTCACCACCGATTCCCTGTGTACGGGCTTCTTTATCGCTCATCACACCTCTGGAGGTAGAAACCACAGCGATACCGAGTCCATTGAGTACACGTGGAAGTTCGTCAGCACCGGTATATTTACGGTGACCCGGACTTGAGACGCGCTCAATATTCGAGATAGCCGGAGCTTTGGTTTTTGCGTTGTATTTCAAAGCAATTTTGATGATACCAGGTTTGCCTTCATCGAACTTATAGTTCAGGATATATCCTTTGTCATGAAGGATTTTGGTAATTTCCTTTTTCAGGTTAGACGCTGGAATTTCAACCACTTTATGACGAGCGGTTTGAGCGTTCCTGATACGGGTCAAATAATCTGCTATTGGATCTGTAAACATTGTCTTTTTCTTTTATCGAAAAGGTCTTCTTATCCTCTCCTGTTTTTATTACCAGCTTGCTTTTTTAACACCAGGGATTCTTCCATCCAGTGCCAATTCACGGAACTGGTTACGGCAGATACCGAATTGTCTCATGTAACCACGTGGACGTCCGGTGAGCTGGCAGCGGTTACGAACACGAACCTTGCTGCTGTTTTTAGGCAATTTCTGGAGTGCATCCCAGTCGCCAGCTTTTTTCAGCTCTTCACGCTTCTTGGCATATTGCTCAACGAGTGCTATTCTTTTGCGCTCGCGTGCTTTCATTGATTCTTTAGCCATTGCTCTTTTTTATCTTTTTTGTTGCCGTTTGCTTACTTAGTGAATGGGAATCCGAATTCCTCCAGGAGGGCTTTCGCTTCTTCAGTTGTTCTTGCGGTGGTCACGAAAGTGATATCCATACCGTTGATCTGCTTGATTTTGTCAAGGTCGATCTCAGGGAAGATGATCTGTTCTTTCACACCGAAGGTGAAATTACCACGACCATCGAAGCCACTTGATTTTACGCCGCGGAAGTCACGGGTACGTGGAAGAGCCACAGAGATGAGACGATCCAAGAAATCGTACATCTGGTCACCACGGAGTGTCACTTTCGCACCGATGGCAACACCTTTACGCAGTTTGAAGTTTGAGATATCCTTCGTTGCGTTGGTTGGCATAGCCTTCTGACCGGCGATGAGAGTCATCTCATCCACAGCAGCATC
Organism: Flavobacteriales bacterium; assembly: GCA_019694805.1. Taxonomy (GTDB): domain Bacteria; phylum Bacteroidota; class Bacteroidia; order Flavobacteriales_D; family Sanyastnellaceae; genus JAIBBG01. The sequence continues at coordinate 31,262 of JAIBBG010000019.1, forward strand.
GATGATTTTTTTGTCTGCAGTTGCCTTACCCAATCCCTGATTGAGGCAAATCTTGGTGATTCTTGGCACTTGCATGATGGAAGAGTACTCAAAGCGTTCTTTCAGCTTTGGAGCAATTTCTTCTGAATACTTGGTTCTTAAGCGCGGAGTGTAGTTCATTTGATGGTCTCCCCAGATTTCTTAGAATAACGTTCGAGTTTACCTTCAGCATTTCTTCTGCGTCCAACACGGGTAGCATTACCCTTGTTGTCAACGAGTTTCACATTGCTGATGTTGATACCTGCAGCGATTGTTTCGATTCCACCCTGTGGATTCTGAGCTGAAGGCTTGCGGTGTTTCTTCACCAGGTTTACGCCTTCAACGATCACTCGGTCGTTCTTACGATCTACTTCAACAATGCGGCCTTGCTTGCCCTTGTTGTCGCCTGTGGTTACCACCACCAGATCGCCTTTCTTTACTTTGTATCTCTTGAACATGTCGTTTGTTGTTTTGACCTTTCAGGTCAGTCTTTTTATGCTTTACGCTTTTGGGCGAAAAAGATTAAATCACTTCAGGGGCGAGAGAGATAATTTTCATATAATCCTTCTCGCGGAGTTCGCGGGCCACTGGACCGAAAATACGCGTACCGCGCAATTCACCAGCGTTGTTGAGCAACACCACAGCGTTGTCATCGAAGCGGATATAGCTTCCATCCGGACGACGAACTTCTTTTTTGGTGCGAACGATAACCGCTTTTGAAACAGTACCCTTTTTTACGTTACCACTTGGCAGGGCATCTTTTACTGTCACCACAATCTGGTCGCCGATCGATGCATATCTTCTGCGTGTTCCGCCGAGTACACGGATAACGAGTACTTCTCGTGCACCGCTGTTGTCAGCTACCTTCAGTCGTGATTCGTTCTGTATCATTTTTTTATCTTTTTTGGATCCTAAGATCCTGCTTAAACTCTATTGTTTCAATTCAACCGGGTTCATTTTAGGCAGCAGGTAACCGGTTAACCCTGCATGAGCGACAAATTATTTCGCTTTTTCGATCACTTCAACCATTCTCCAGCGCTTCAATTTGCTGAGTGGTCTGGTTTCCATGATACGAACTTTATCGCCTACGCCACATTCACCGTTTTCGTCGTGCGCCATGAATCTTTTGGTGTGCTTCACGAACTTACCGTATTTCGGGTGCATAACCTTTGTCTCAACGGTCACCACGATAGACTTCTCCATTTTATTGGAAGTCACTACGCCAATTCTTTCTTTTCTGAGGTTCCTTTCCATGGTGAAAATTATTATCCGTTATTTTTTCTTTCGTTGATGATGGTCTTCATGCGTGCAATGTCACGGCGCTTATGACGCAATTTCATTGGGTTTTCTGTTCCTGCCACATTGTGGTTGAACTTCATTTTAGCCAGTTCAGCTTTCTCTTCGTTGATTTTTTCAAAGAGATCTTTGTCGGCCATGTTTTTGAATTCTGATGCTTTCATTGTTTCAGCAATTATTCGGTGTAATCAGGACGTACGATGAATTTAGTGCGGCATGGGAGTTTTTGAGCTGCGAGGCGCAAAGCTTCCTGAGCAGTCGCGAGCGGCACACCTTCAGCTTCGAAGATGATACGGCCTGGTTTCAGGACGGCTACCCAAAGTTCAGGGGCACCTTTACCTTTACCCATACGTACTTCAGCAGGTTTGCGGGTGAGTGGTTTATCAGGAAATACCCGGATCCACACTTTACCTTCCCTTTTCATGAAACGGGTGAGGGCCACACGAGCTGCTTCGAGCTGACGTGATGTCAAGAAGCCTTCATCGAGTGTTTTGATCGCAAAGCTTCCGAAGGCGAGCTGAGAACCGCGGTGAGCAATTCCTTTGATTTTGCCTTTCTGCTGCTTCCTGTATTTTGTTCTTTTCGGTTGTAACATGACCTTTTAATTCTTTCTATCAGTTTTGCCTTTCGGCATCAGTTCATTTTGAGTTCCGGATTACGAGCGACGTTCTCTGCGCTCTCCTCCTCTTCCGCCGCCACCGCGACGATCACCACCTCTTCCACCTTCGCGACGTTCGCCACCACGACGATCATCACGTCCACCACCTGTAGCGCCTGGTCTTCTGGTTTGCTGCGCCTGTCCAAAGTTTGGAGTCAGATCGCGTTTGCCATACACTTCACCACGGCAGATCCATACTTTCACACCGATACGGCCGTATGCAGTATGAGCTTCTGAGTGATGGTAGTCGATGTCGGCACGCAGTGTATGCAGTGGAGTACGACCTTCTTTGAATCTTTCAGTACGAGCGATTTCAGCACCATTCACGCGACCTGCAACGAGAACCTTGATTCCGTCGGCACCCATACGCATGCTGGTTTGGATAGCCATTTTCACAGCGCGACGGTATGAAATACGACCTTCAATCTGGCGACAGATACCATCAGCAACGAGGCGAGCGTCGAGCTCAGGACGTTTGATTTCGAAGATATTGATCTGGATATCTTTACCAGTAATCTTCTTCAACTCTTCCTTGAGTTTATCGACTTCCGCACCAGCTTTACCGATGATCACACCCGGACGGGCTGTATTGATCGTAACGGTAACGAGCTTGAGTGTGCGTTCGATAACGATTTTCGACACAGAAGCCTTTTTGAGTCGGGCCATGAGGTATTTACGGATTTTATCATCCTCGACGATTTTATCGCCATAGTTGTTTCCGCCGTACCAATTGCTGTCCCAGCCTTTAATAAAGCCCAGTCTTAATCCTGTAGGGTTACATTTTTGTCCCATGCTTTGTGCCTTCTATTATTTTTTGTCCAAAATGATGGTTATGTGATTGCTTCTCTTGCGGATGCGGTGAGCACGACCCTGAGGAGCCGGGCTAATACGCTTCAACGTACGGCCACCGTCAACCCGGATGTCTTTCACAATCAGATTGGCTTCAGCCACATCGCTGCCACTGTTTTTCTCCTGCCAGTTGCTGATGGCAGAACGGAGAAGTTTCTCCATAGGTGCAGCAGCATGCTTGCGGGTGAATTTCAAAATATTCAGTGCCGCGAACACATCCTTTCCACGGATGATGTCAGCCACGAGGCGCATCTTACGCGGTGAAGACGGTTCGTTGTTCAACTTCGCGAAAGCAGACGATTTACGTGCTTCCTTGAGTTTATCGGCCATTTCTTTTTTACGAGCTCCCATGATTCGTTAATGCTTATCCTGGTTATTTGCCTTCTTTTCTGTTACCTGAGTGACCGCTGAATTTGCGTGTTGGTGAAAACTCTCCGAGTTTGTGACCAACCATGTTTTCAGTGACGTAAACAGGGATGAATGTTTTGCCATTGTGCACAGCGATGGTGAGACCAACAAAATCCGGAGAGATTGTGGATGAACGACTCCATGTTTTGATGACGTTCTTCTTACCTGCAGCCTGTGCTTCATCTACGCGCTTCGCGAGCTTGTAGTGAATGAACGGTGGTTTTTTAAGCGACCTTGCCATTTCTTATATTATTTCTTTCTGCGTTCCAAGATGAAACGGTTAGACGAATTTTTCGGGTGACGTGTTTTGTAGCCTTTCGCCGGAGTACCTTTTCTAGAGCGTGGCAGACCACCAGATTGGCGACCTTCACCACCACCCATTGGGTGATCTACCGGGTTCATAGCCACACCACGAACGCGAGGCTTACGACCCTGCCAACGTGTACGGCCAGCTTTACCAGACACCTGGAGGTTGTGTTCCGCATTGGAAACAACTCCAACTGTTGCGATACACTCACCGAGGATCAGTCGGTTTTCGCCAGAAGGCATGGTGATCACCGCGTACTTACCATCACGTGAAGTCAGTTGAGCGTAGCTTCCAGCGCTGCGAGCGATAGAGCCGCCTTTACCAGGCTTCATTTCGATGTTGTGTATGGTTGTTCCGAGAGGAATATCTTTCAGGAAAAGTGCATTACCAACTTCAGGAGATGCTTTGGTACCACTCATGATAGACTGGCCAACACTCAAACCCTGAGGAGCGAGGATATAACGCTTTTCACCATCCGCATACTCGATGAGAGCGATACGGGCTGAGCGATTTGGATCGTACTCGATGGTGAGAACAGTAGCGCTCACATCGTGTTTATCACGTTTGAAATCGATCAGACGATATTTCTGTTTGTGTCCGCCACCGATATAACGCATGGTGCGTTTACCCTGGTTGTTACGGCCACCAGTTTTTTTCATTGGCACCAGCAAAGGCTTATGCGGCTTATCTGTGGTGATCTCATCGAATGTGAGAGCCACTTTGTGCCTTGTACCTGCTGTAACCGGATTTAATTTCTTAATACCCATTTCGCGTCAGTCTATTATACGTTGGCGTAAAAATCAATTGTATCACCTGCTTTGAGCTTCACGATAGCTTTTTTGTAGCCTTGTGAGCGTCCTTCGATAATACCTTTTGCGGTATATCTGAATTTGCGCTTACCATCATAGCGAACGGTGTTCACTTTGAGCACATCAACTCCATACGCTTTCTCAACAGCCTTCTTGATTTCAATCTTGTTGGCGTTTTTGTCAACGATGAAACCATACTTGCCCAGCTTCTCGGTGAGAGCTGTCATTTTCTCTGTAACCAGTGGTCGGATGAGGATTTCTTTCATGGTTTCTTATTTTTTCAGGAGTTCGGTAACCATTTCGTGAGCGTTGCCTACGAAAACCACATTGTGGCTATTCATGATGTCGTAGGTATTCACCAAGCTGGCGATCTGAACGTTTGCTTTTTCAAGGTTTCTTGAAGAAAGGAATACGTTATCGTTTCTCTCTGGGATGAGTACCAGAGTCTTTTTGCCAACGAGGTTGAGGTTTTTCAGCAGACCAGCGAAGTCTTTGGTTTTTGGTTTATCGATAGCGATCGCATCGAGAACCATGATACCGTTTTCTTTCGCTTTGTAAGAAAGCGCAGATTTACGGGCGAGACGCTGGGTGCTCTTATTTACTTTGATATCGTAATTGCGAGGTCTTGGACCGAAGATTGATCCACCCTGGCGGAACAGAGGGTTCTTGATAGAACCTTTACGTGAACCACCGGTACCTTTTTGTCTGTGCAGTTTACGTGTAGAACCGTGGATTTCTCCGCGATGTTTGGTTTTATGGGTACCTGTGCGTTGAGCAGCGAGGTAACGTTTTACATCGAGGTAGATCGCGTGATCATTTGGCTCGATTGCAAACACCGTATCATCGAGGGTAACGGTCTTGCCAGTTTTCTGGCCTGAGGTATTGAGTACTTCGAGTTTCATGTTACTTAACGATATAAACGGTTGAACCATTAAATCCGGGAATAGCACCTTTCACGAGGATGAGGTTTTCTTCCGGAAGAATTTTTACGACCTGGAGGTTAGCAACAGTGCGCTGAGCACCACCATCGCGACCACCGAGGCGTTTACCAGGGAATACACGAGATGGATCAGAAGAAGCTCCCATAGAACCTGGAGCGCGGAGACGGTTGTGCTGACCGTGGGTGCTTTCGCCTACCCCACCGAAACCGTGACGTTTAACAACGCCCTGGAAACCTTTACCTTTTGTGGTACCGATTACGTCTACGTTTTCACCTTCTGCGAATACTTCTTCCACTTTCAATTCCTGACCAAGTTTCACTTCGTTTTCGAAGTCATGGAACTCAGCGAGGAAACGCTGTGGAGCAACTGAGGCCTTTTTGAAGTGGCCCATCATGGCTTTTGTGGTGTGCTTCTCTTTTTTCGTTTGAAAACCGATTTGCACAGCCTCGTAACCATCTTTTTCTTTGGTCTTGATCTGTGTAACCACACATGGACCAGCCTCTATCACCGTGCATGGAATCATCTTTCCAGCGGCACTGTAGATGCTAGTCATTCCGACCTTTTTACCAATAATACCTGGCATGTGTTTGTTATTGTTTGTTTGTTATATAGATCCACACAATGTGGAATCTTGTCTTGTTTTTTGGTGATTTACCCTACACCAATCGGGTTTCTGCTCAGCAGAGCGGCAACTACACCTTGATTTCTACTTCGACACCACTTGGGAGTTCGAGCTTCATCAGAGCGTCTACAGTCTTGCTAGAAGAGCTGTAGATATCCAGAAGACGCTTGTAAGAACTCAGTTCGAATTGCTCACGGGCCTTCTTGTTAACGTGAGGTGAACGGAGAACGGTGTAGATTCTCTTGTGAGTTGGAAGCGGAATAGGACCGTTCACAACCGCACCGGTTGACTTCACTGTCTTCACGATTTTCTCAGCAGACTTATCTACGAGATTGTGGTCGTAAGACTTGAGTTTGATTCTGATCTTCTGGGCCATTTTATCTTTTCTATCTTGTGTCGGGCGGGTTTAACCGACCATATTGTCTTTATTCTATTCGCTGTTGTTTATGCGTTGGCTTTACCTTTCACTTTGGCGATCACAGCTTCCTGGATGTTGTTCGGAGCGATTGAGTAATTGCTGAACTCCATGCTTGATGTTGCACGACCGGAAGTGATGGTACGGAGGTCAGTCACATAACCAAACATTTCAGAAAGTGGAACTTTAGCGTTGATCACAGTAGCATTGTTACGCTCACCAGTACCTTCGATGAGACCGCGACGCTTGTTGAGGTCACCGATTACATCACCCATGTTTTCTGATGGGGTAACTACTTCGAGTTTCATGATAGGTTCCATGATTACCGGGCGGCACTTAGGAAGCGCTTCGCGGTAAGCCATTTTCGCGCAGAGTTCGAACGACAGAGCGTCAGAGTCAACTGCGTGGAATGAACCATCATTGAGTTCGATACGCATAGAATCCATTGGGTAACCAGCAAGAACACCGTTCTTCATGGCTTCTTTGAATCCTTTTTCGATCGCAGGGATAAATTCGCGAGGAATGTTACCACCTTTGATATTGTTGTTGAATACGAGGCCTGGTTTTTCAGGATCGTCATTCGGATGAATTTCGATGTTGATATCTGCGAATTTACCGCGACCACCTGACTGTTTCTTGTACACTTCACGGTGAGAAGCTGTGCCTGTGATAGCTTCTTTGTATGCAACCTGAGGAGCACCCTGGTTACATTCCACTTTGAATTCGCGCTTCAGGCGGTCTACGATGATCTCGAGGTGAAGCTCACCCATACCGCTGATGACAGTTTGACCAGTTTCATGGTCAGTTGCAACGCGGAATGTTGGATCTTCTTCAGCGAGTTTCGCGAGTGCCATACCCAATTTATCAGAGTCAGCCTGAGTTTTTGGCTCAACAGCAAGACCGATAACGGGCTCTGGGAAGTTCATCGCTTCGAGGACGATTGGCGATTTTTCATCACACAATGTGTCACCGGTTTTGATGTCTTTGAAACCTACAGCAGCACCGATATCACCAGCGCCGAGACGCTCGATTGGGTTCTGCTTGTTCGCGTGCATTTGGAAGATACGTGAGATACGCTCTTTGTTGCCGCTACGTGTATTGAGGACGTAAGAACCAGCTTCGAGAACACCAGAGTAGGCGCGCATGAAAGCGAGACGACCTACGAAAGGATCTGTTGCAATCTTGAATGCGAGAGCAGCAAATGGTTCTTTGTAATCAGGTTTACGTGTAATTTCTTCGCCAGTGTCAGGATTGGTACCTTTCACGTTTTCTTTATCGAGTGGGCTTGGCATGAGTTCCATCACCAAATCGAGCATGGTTTGAACACCTTTGTTTTTGAAAGATGAACCACACACCATTGGAACGAGTTTCATATCGAGCACAGCCTTACGCAGAGCGTCGAGGATTTCACGTTCAGTGATAGACTCAGGGTTTTCGAAGAATTTCTCCATGATGGCATCATCATATTCAGAAACAGCTTCGAGGAGTTTTTCGCGGTATTCAAGTGCTTCGTCGAGCATGTCAGCAGGGATGTCTACCACTTGGTAAGTCATTCCTTTGTCATGTTCGTTCCAGATCATACCGCGCCAGTTGATCAAGTCAACTACACCTTTGAAATCATCTTCAGCACCGATTGGGAGCTGGAGTGGCACAGCGTAGCTACCGAGCATTTCCTTCACCTGTTTGCACACGTTGAGGAAGTCAGCACCCTGACGGTCCATTTTATTGACAAAACCGATACGGGCAACATTGTAGTTGTTAGCCAAGCGCCAGTTTGTTTCAGACTGAGGTTCTACGCCGTCAACGGCAGAGAAGAGGAAAACGAGACCATCGAGTACGCGCAGTGAGCGGTTCACCTCAACGGTGAAGTCCACGTGACCAGGAGTATCGATGATATTGATATGATATTTATTTCCGCGATAGTTCCAGTTTACGGTAGTTGCAGCAGAAGTGATGGTGATACCACGCTCCTGTTCCTGCGCCATCCAGTCCATGGTTGCCGCTCCATCGTGTACTTCCCCAATCTTGTGGTTAACACCAGAGTAATAGAGGATACGCTCGGTAGTTGTTGTTTTACCAGCGTCGATGTGGGCAGCAATCCCAATATTCCTTGTAAATTTTAAATCGCGTGACATTATATCTTGTTTCTCTTTTTAAGTCAGATTATTGATTACACCCTGAAGTGAGCGAAAGCTTTGTTAGCATCAGCCATACGGTGAACGTCTTCTTTCTTTTTGAAAGCAGCGCCTTCACCTTTGCTAGCAGCGATGATTTCACCGGCGAGTTTATCAGCCATGCTTTTCTCATTGCGGGCACGTGCGTAACCGATCAACCATTTCATAGCCATTGAGCTTTTGCGCTCATCGCGAATTGGGGTCGGGATCTGGAAAGTAGCACCACCAACACGACGGCTTCTCACCTCAACGGCTGGGGTCACGTTTTCCAGAGCTTTGCGCCAAATTTCGAGACCATCTTCGCTGGTTTTAGCACTCACCTTATCGATGGCATCATAGAAGATATTGAATGCAGTACCTTTCTTACCCTGCAACATGATGTTGTTCACGAATTTGGTTACTACCACCTCGTTGAATTTTGGGTCTGGCAGTACGGCAATTTTTTTGGCCTTTCTTCTTCTCATTGTTCCTGGTTATAAAACTTTATCAGGTATTATTTCTTTTTAGCTGGAGCTGCAGCAGCACCTGCTTTAGGACGTTTAGTTCCGTATTTCGAGCGACGTTGGTTACGACCGTTAACACCGGCAGTATCCAAAGCACCGCGTACGATGTGATAACGAACACCTGGAAGGTCTTTCACCCTGCCACCACGTACAAGCACGATTGAGTGCTCTTGCAGGTTGTGTCCTTCACCACCGATGTAAGCAATCACTTCAAATTTGTTGGTGAGACGCACCTTCGCCACCTTACGAAGAGCCGAATTCGGCTTCTTAGGTGTAGTTGTATACACTTTGGTGCAAACACCCCTGCGCTGTGGGCAGGAATCAAGGGCTGCAGACTTGCTGCGGTAAGTTTTAGGGGTACGTCCCTTTTTGATAAGTTGCTGAACGGTAGGCATCTGTTGTCTCTAAGTTGCTTTTTTTCACCGCTTTCGGTACAACTCAGGTAACCGAAAAAACGGGCGGCAAATGTACGTCGTCATTTCACTCATACAAGAGGTGCACAAAAAATTGTTCAAAATATTTTTTATCAAAGTCAAAAATCCACGTCTGATAAGGGTTTCAGGAAAGAAAAATTTCGAAGATTTTGGATGAAATTTTTTAATGGTGGAAATGGCTCAAAGCCGCAGTTTTAGGACTCTAATTGAAAATCAAGAGATTACAAAAATGTGCTGACTTCTATCTAAAAGGTTGAAAAAGTGAAATTTCCCGAATTTTCATCCCATCCGATTGTTATTCAAAAATTGAATAGACCATTTCAATGAATCAGCTGACCGGAAATCCTCAAAATGTCGGTTTCGGCCAATTTGAGTGTAATATCATTATTGATTTTCATCAAGTTAGCCTCTTCAAAACTTCTTTCGGCCTCTCGAAGCTCAAGGACCGTGCTTTGCCCTTCATTGAATCTCAGCGTCATGAGGTCCAAATAAGCCATTGCCGTTGAAAGTCCTTTTTGAAGTACTGCCTTTTGTTCCAGAGCGGATTCATAGAGATTCCATGCGAGAAAATACCGCTGTAAAACATCATTTTTGGTTTGCTCAGCGGTGAGTTCGACATTTTTTCTGGTCAAAATGGCATTTTCGTAATTGTTCTTGAAAACATGTCCGGAAAACAATGGAATATTGATTCCAATCGACCCGGAAGCACCATAACTCTGGTTATAGAGTGAAAAACCCGCTTGCGATTGGCTCAGGAGATATCCATAGGCAGCAGTGAGGGTAATTTTGGGATATCTCAAAGCCGACATTTCCTTCTCACCCTGAATGGCTATTCTTACCGAGGTGTTTGACATCTGGATTTCCGGATTATTCTGATACAACTGGTCCGCTTTCCATTTCTCAGGTACTGTTACAAATGATAAACTGTCCGATACCAGAATGGTCCGGTCTGAAGTTGATTTCATGAGTGAAAGTAAGGCCGTAGATGAACGGTGTATCTGTCGCTGTATCGATATAAGCGCCTGATTCGCGTTTTCAAGATCTAATTCCGCCAGATATAAATCGGATTGATTTGCCATACCAGCGGAGATTCTGATTTCAACGAGCTGTTTTCTAGCCTGAGCGCTTGATTTCAGTCTTTCCAACACCTTTTCATTTTGCTGAAGCGCTGTTAAAGCCGTGTATGCGGTAACTACATCGCTGATGAGATTTTGTACTTCAGCCTTCAATGTCAATTCAGCCAAAGACTGTTGTTCTCCAAGTTTGTTGCGCAAAGCGAACATCCGACCACCGTCGAATAAGGTCATAGAAGCCGCAATTTGTGCATTCAGGTTGTTTGAATTGACGTTGTTTCTTACGATTTCAGAACCATTGGCAAATTCCTGTCTGATATTGTTGTTGGCCGGTGTATCCGAAATATTCAAACCAACCGTTGGCAGCATACCAGCTTGTCCTGGATGGTTGTTGTTCTGAGCAATTTCTACCTCATTTCTTGCAACGGCGATTCGGTAATTGTTCAGTAATGCCGAATCAATAGCCTGCTGCAGGCTCAGTACTTCCTGCGCGAGTATTAGCTTTCCGGAAAACAGAAACAGCCACAACAGAATATTATATTTAAGCTTCATCATGAACCTGTTTCTTAGCAGATGATAAGTAAGTGTACACAGCAGGAATCACAAATAGAGTGAGCAACAAGGAGAACAATATTCCTCCCACTACCACAACACCAAGCGGAATGCGACTTGTCGCTGCAGCACCCAAGGACAATGCGATGGGTAGTGCTCCTAGTGCTGTGGCCAGACTGGTCATCAAGATCGGCCTCATACGCGCAACCGCAGCATTGAGCACAGCTTCCTGTTTACCTTCTCCCCTTCTTCGTTTTTGGTTGGCGAATTCAACGATGAGGATACCGTTTTTGGTCACCAATCCCACCAACATTATCATACCAATCTGAGAAAAGATATTGATGGTATTACCGGTCAGCCACAGGGAAATCAAAGCTCCGGCGAATGCGAGAGGCACGGTTACCATAATGATCAGTGGGTCCACGAAACTCTCGAATTGTGCCGCAAGCACGAGAAAGATCAACACCAGGGCCAGGACGAAAGCGAAAGACGTATTTGACGAACTTTCCGCAAAATCTCGAGAAGGTCCGCTGAGGTCCGTTCTGAATGATTCGTCCAATAACGAATCAGCAATAGCACGCATGACTTCCACCCCATCGCCAATAGTTTTGCCTGCTGCTAGTGAAGCCTGAATCGTCGCAGATTTGTACCTGTTATAGTGAAACAATTGAGGTGGTGCACTGCTTTCGGTAAGATTGACCACCTGTGTAAGCTGTACCATTTCACCGCGATTATTTTTCAGATAGATCTTAGATAAATCGGCCGGATCATCCCGCATTTCTCTTTCCATTTGACCAATGATCTGGTATTGTTTTCCATTCATGATGAAATAACCCATTCTGTTACCACTCAACGCACTTTGCAATGCTGAGGCAATTTCGGCAGTGGAAACACCCAAGTCTTTAGCTCTGATTCTATCTATGGTGATTTGAAGTTCTGGTTTATTGAATTTCAAGTTGGCATCAACCGTCTGAAAGGTTGGATTTTTGCGAGCTTCAGCTAAGAACTTCGGGAGGACATCGCGGATTTTTTCGAATTGTAAATTCTGCAAAACGAATTGCACCGGCAAAGCACCACGTGAACCCAATCCGACACTGATAGTTTGTTCTTGCACCAAAAATGCTCGTCCATCATTGAAAGCAGCCAATGCCTTATTCGTAGCGTTGACTATATCGTTTTGACTTCTTGAGCGATCCTCAGCATCCACAAGCACCACACGACCAAATGCGTTATTCACTGCGCCTGTTCCGGCAAAAGATGGATTGGTAGCAGCGAAAACGAATTTCCTTTCAGGAATGCTGTCGTAGAAATAGCCAGCAAGTCCGACCACATATTGATCCATATAATCAAATGAGGTTCCCTCGGGCGAAGTCACATTGTACCTGAATTGTCCGCGATCTTCAACAGGCGCGAGTTCAGTTTGCAGTGATCCAAAGAGAAGAACTATGATGGTGACGCTCGCTCCAAAAATGGCCCATGCCATCCATCGCACTTTCAGGAAAGCACTCAGCATTCTTCTGTAGCCATTTTCCATTCCTTGAAAAAAGGGTTCCGTCTTGTGATAGAACCATCCATGAGAAGCGTTTTTGCGGGTGAGCAATACATTGAGGACAGGAGTTAGCGTAAGCGAGACGAAAGCCGAAATCAGCACTGCACCTGCGATAACGATACCGAATTCTCGAAACAGACTTCCGACAAATCCTTGAATAAAAATGATTGGAAGAAAAACAACAGCAAGTGTGATGGAGGTTGAAATCACCGCAAAGAAGATCTCCTTGGAACCAGCCTTAGCCGCCTCAAAGATGTTCATGCCCGACTCCAGTTTTTTGAAGATGTTTTCTGTGACCACAATACCGTCATCCACCACAAGTCCTGTAGCAAGAACGATCGCGAGCAAGGTGAGCACATTGATACTGAATCCAGCGACATACATGATAAAAAATGCGCCCACCAGCGAAACCGGAATATCGATGAGGGGTCGAAATGCGATCGACCAGTTTCTGAAGAAGAAATAAACCACCAGCACCACCAGTATCAGCGCAACAATGAGCGTCTCCTCAACTTCACTCAATGCCTTCCTCACGTTTTCCGTGCTATCCAACACCACTGTGAATATGATGTCTTCATTTCCTTTTTGTTGTTTGATTTGGTCAACACGTTTATAAAATTCTTCGGAAATATTGATGTAGTTGGCCCCGGGCTGAGGAGCGACGCCACAAGCAACGGAGTTGATGCCATTCAAACGAAAGCCAATTTCTTCAACTTCACTTCCCAGATGCACATCAGCCACATCGGCAAGTCGCACTATGCCATTGGCATCTTCCCGCAATATAAGATTCCTGAAATCCTGTTCAGTTGAAAGTCGTCCAATGGTTCTTACCACGAGTTCTGTATTTGTGCCATAGACTTTACCACCGGGTAGTTCAACATTTTCCCGATCAAGCACAGAACGGATATCTGCAAGCGTAATTTGTTGAGCTTCCATCCGATCTGGTTTGAACCAAATACGCATGGCATATTTTCGTTGACCGAAGATATTTACGCCACTCACTTCCGGTATGGTTTGAAGCTGCTCAGCGAGTGTGTTTTCCGCAAAATCAGAAAGCTCGAGAATGGTTCTTTTTTCACTTTGAACAGAAAGAATCAGGATGACATCACTATTGGCATCAGCTTTAGAGACCACCGGTGGTGCGTCAATATCCGCAGGAAGATTTCGCAATGCCTGGCTTACTTTATCCCGCACATCGCTTGCTGCAGCCTCCAGGTCAATATCAAGGTTAAATTCAACAGTGATGACACTTGATCCCAGATTGCTTTGAGAAGAAATGGTTCGGATACCTTGAATGCCATTGATGGCCTTTTCCAATGGCTCGGTGATTTGTGTTTCGATGATATCCGAATTGGCCCCAGTGTAGCTGGTGCGCACGGTGATATTTGGCGGATCGATGGCCGGATACTCGCGTAAACTCAAAAACTTGAATGCAACGCCTCCGAAAATCAGGATGACGATGCTGCAAACTGTTGCAAATACAGGCCGTTTCAGGCTTAACTCAGAAATATTCATTTCAATTCTGTTGATTGATGTTGAACAGATCTGATGGTTACCGGAACTTCAGGCTTGAGAAACAACAATCCGGTTACGGCTATGCTGTCACCCGGATTAAGTCCTGAAATGACACGCGCACTCGTTTCCGTGCGTTGAGCAGTTTCGATCAATTTGAATTGCACTTTACCATGATGAATCAAAGCCACTTTTTTTGTTCTGCTATCCGGTATGATGCTGTTGGTCGGTATCAGTATGGCATTGTAGTCTGGTTGATGAGATACCACAACGTTGACAAAAGCGCCAGGCTGAAAAGCACTTCCACCGCCTTGAACAATAGCCCTGAATTTGATATTCCTTGTCCCAGTATTGATTTGTGGTTCAATGGCACGAATCACGGCCGTGGCTATAATTCCAGTTTCACTTTTGATCTCCACCGACTGACCAGTGCGCAAATCCGCAGCTTCAGTTTCAGGCAATGAAAAATCCACTTTGAGTTGATCCATTTGTTGCAGGGTAGCCAGAACGGTAGTTGACGTGACATAAGCACCAGGGCTCACATTGCGAAGGCCGATCAAACCTGCGAATGGCGCTCTGATTTCCGTTTTACGAATCTGTGCATTGACCAAATCAATATCTGCAAGTAAGCCATCACGGGTGCTGACAGCCGCATCATATTCTTGCTGATTGAGGCCATTCGCTTCAAGAAGCTTTTTCAGACGCTGCACTGTTTTTTCGGCGATATCCAGTTGCGCTTGAATTTTTTTCTTTTGTGCCTGAAGATCTTCGTCATTAATTTTAGCGATGAGACTACCAGCACTCACGGAAGTACCTTCTTGGATATTGAGTTGAATCAACCTACCGTTCACTTCCGGACGTAATTCTACAAATTCATTAGCGAGAATAGTTCCCCCAGTTTCTGAATGATATACGAAGGTATCCGGTTGAATGATCATGATGTCAACCTGAGGTGGAGCACCTCCGGCAGCAGGCGCGTTGTTTTGTTTTTTATCGCAAGAAGCGAGCAAAACGACAAGCAGAGATATGAGAAGAAAGTTTGTCTTTTTCATCTTAATAGTACACCATTGATCTGCGAGATACCATAAAACAACGGCAATTTTCTATGCCATACCACGCGTGGTGTTTCATTTTTGAATGAAGCAAATAAATAACAATGCAAAGGCCATTTAACGTGACCTTGCTCAAGAATTGGCTTGATCAGCCCTATTTAACAGAGATCACCCGAGGATAACAATGAGAGCATGGATGAAACCTGGAAGAACAAAAAGCAACCACAAGATCAGGTTGATCCAACAATTGGTATTCCATGAACCTTCGTGCAGATAGACAGCCAAAGGAGAAATGAAAATGGCAATGATGATCAGAAGAAGAGTATCTGGGTCATTCGATTGATGCTGTTCAGAAGTGATGTTCACTGCGCCTTGAGCTGCCCATTGTCCATTTCGTATTGACTTACTATGCGATTTTCTACCTGTTGCACCTGCCGTTGGCGTTTTTATTTTATTTGAATATCCTGATACCGACTTAGCTACCACGGGGTTTGAATTTGGCGCAGCAGTCGGAATATTAGCCTGTGTTTTGATTTCTTCCGAGGAAGATTCTTCAGTGATCGCCTTCTCGACAGTCACGGATTCGGCGACGGCTTCATTTTCTATGGTCACAGGATTTGCAACTTCCGATTTCTGATGATGGGTATAAGCACCATCATGATTGTGATGCCATTCTACATGATATCCATCCGTGTAGCGACGTTTTTCAATGGTGCATGAAGAAAAGAATAAGGCCACGGCCGCGATCAGTAAAAGTAGCTTTTTCATCGTAACAAGAATTTGGTGTCGAAAATAATGCTGTATTCAATCCAGCGAAAGAAGTATCGCCACCATTTCGTCGAAAGCCAATTCCGGCGCAGAAACCAAAATAAGTTAATTCCTCAATGAACCATGCAGATCATCGTTTGTACCGGACCTTACCAAATACTTCCAACCCATGAAGAATCTTCTTTACGCCGTTATTGCCCTTACAGTAGCTTCCATCATCCTCTATGTACAAGAAGCAATAAGCCAGCATGCCGACAAAACTTGCACCGCCGAATCATGCGCCGTTTCAGTTAGCTCCAACACAATACCTGTGGAAGTGATACCCACAGATTGCGGGCAAAAAGTTCATCAACATTTGATCAACTTTTCCATGGCAACCGACCACACACTTTACAGAACAGATTCCGCAGCACAGGAGTGTTATGTCTATTTGGAAGTGAAAGCCGATACTTATGTGCCACCGATTGAAGACCTTAGATCACCAGTAAATCTTGCCATAGTCATTGACCGAAGCGGATCCATGTCAGGTGAAAAATTGCGGTACGCCAAGGAAGCAGCAAAATTTGTCGTGAATATGCTTGAGGATCGCGACTTCATTTCGATTGTGATGTATGATGAGGAAGTTGATGTGGTGGTGAAATCAACACAGGTGAGTAACAAAAGGGAGATTCTCAAGAAAATTGATGCCATCTATGAAGATGGCGCTACCAACCTTTGCGGAGGTATGATGGAAGGATACCACCAAATAGCACAAAATAAAAACGAACGGTACGTCAACAAAGTTCTGTTATTGTCCGATGGTTTGGTCAATGAAGGCATCACTGACGCGGCGACCATCGAGGGCATAGCATCAAAAGAAGACCAGGAAAATGGCATTTCAATTTCAACTTTCGGTATAGGGCTTGATTTCAACGAGCAGTTGATGACGGCGTTGGCAGAAAGAGGAAATGGCAACTACTATTTCATTGCCGATGCAGAAAAAATCCCTTCCATTTTTGACCGTGAGTTGTCAGGTTTGTTGAAAGTGGTTGCACAAAATGCCCATATCACTTTGGATCTTCCAGAAGGAATTCATGTGAGTAAAGCATTCGGAGGTCATTATGTATTGGATGGCAATCAAGTCAAAATCAATTTTAGGGACATTTATTCCGATGAGACCAAAGCCATACTTCTCAAATTCAGGATTGAAGATGGATACCAGCAGGTCATGGCATTGCAAGCTCAACTTCACTATGATGATGCCGTCCTCAAGACCACAAACCAAACGTTGTTTATCCATAGCAGCATTTCACCAACACCCAACAAACAAGCTTACGATGCAAGCTTAGTTGCATGCGCCATGCAGCAAGTTGCCCTATATCGGATGAATGAAAGAATTGAAGAAGCCATGAAAGCCACAGAAAATGGCGAATATGAACGGAGCTATAACTTGCTCCATTCCAACGCAAGTGACATCCAATATGTAACCGACTATTGCGGATCAAGTATTGAAATAGCACGGATGGATTCTTTGAATTCCGGGTTGATGCATCAAACGCAGGAATACGAAGAATTATCAACCGATGAAAAGAAGATATTGATGAAATCCTCGCGTGAAGCCAACTACAAAATGAGGTCGAAAAAGTAGGACAATGTTTAACCCAGATTAGGCAGATGATGCAACCAATTCGCCTAAAAAAAATGTCTCTTTGGAAACCATAATGACCACAGTTCTCACTGAAATTCGACGGATTCTTGCGGTTCAGTTTATGTTCGCTACAATTGACCTAAAATTAGGCTTACATGAAACAAGACCATTATAGGCTCATCTTATTCCTGTTGGTTGCACTTTTCACCTCATGCGATTCACAATACCATGGTCGGGTCCATATTCAGAATTTTTCTTCTAAAGCTGTTACTTTTCACTACAGTCAAATGGATGATCAATCCATTTCATCCATCGAAATCCCGGCAAACAAAAGTGTGGAAGTAACGGAATTCCACACCAAGGGTAATATCCCCGATGCACCGGAAATTCAGACATTTCTTACAGAAATGTCCATTGACCCAGTAGACAGCAATTTACTCATTACAAAAGACATCAATCTATCTGTTAACTGGTATAAACTGTATCAAAAAATCAGAGGAAAGTCCGGAGAAGAATGGAATTACATTTACTATATTTCCGATGCTGATATCGAGTAAAATCCATCAGATGATCATTTCAATAAAACCAGATCATGCAGTCGAATTTCTATTCCGATCCAAATCAACTTTGAATACTCGCACCCCGCATTGGTGGGACAGGCTTTGTTCGTATTCATTGGTGTTTTGAATCTCATTGACGAAAT
>JAIBBG010000020.1 GCA_019694805.1 Flavobacteriales bacterium
AACTGGCTGGGAAAAAGTCCGGAAACAGATTGGATTGTTAATCATGCAATGCGAACATTGTTGAAGAAGGGAAACAAAAGTGCATTGGCTCTTTTCGGTCATCACAATGCAGATGGAATAGAGGTTTCTGGTTTGAAATTATCATCGCAAAAAATCCGCATAGGTGAAACACTTCAATTCCATTTCAACATTCACAACAATAGAAAACGCAAAGCATCATGTCGGGTGGAATTCGCAGTCGACTACATGAAGTCAAATGGTAGTCACAACAGAAAAGTATTTCAGGTGTCGAAATCACAACTCGCAACAGGAGAGTTGCGTGTTTCCAAAAGGCTTCCATTGGCCGATCTCACGACGCGGAAACACTATCCCGGCAAACATCAACTACACATTCTGATCAATGGTGAGGTGAAATCGAGTGCGGGGTTTACTTTGTTTTGAAGCTGCTTAACATCTGATTCTCAGGTTGAATCAAAATTTGGATTATTATTGCGTAAGCAACAAAGCGTATTTTGTACACTAAGTACCTATATCACCCTCATCAACCTGATCCCCGGAAAAGAAGTCGTCAGTTTCGGTTTCTCGCTTTATTGATTTCGTTTTGGTTGCTCAGTTTATCATCCAGGGCGGTTATGGTCACTTTTCAGGTAGATATGTCGCAGATGGTCATCAGTCCACAAGGCGTACATCTGGCGGGTGATTTTCAGGCTTGGGATCCAGCAGCGACTTTAATGACGGACATTGGAGGAGGAGTTTACAGTATTACACTTGACCTGCCGCCTGGTGTCTATGAATACAAATTCATCAACGGTGATACTTGGGGTACAGATGAAATTGTACCCATTGCTTGTGGAATAGACGATGGAATGGGGAATATCAATCGTTTCGTAACTATCAGTGCGGATGTGGTATTGCCAGCAGTTTGTTTTGGTCAATGCAATGTATGTCAACCGGCTTCTTTTGTGATGAATGGAAATGCCACATCGCTGGGAAGTAATTGCTATAATGTGACTCCCGGACTTCAATGGCAAAACGGTGCTATTTGGAGCAATACCCAGATTGATTTGAACATGGATTTCAGTCTTCAGTTTGTGATCAATCTTGGAACCA
This sequence comes from Flavobacteriales bacterium, assembly GCA_019694805.1. GTDB lineage: Bacteria > Bacteroidota > Bacteroidia > Flavobacteriales_D > Sanyastnellaceae > JAIBBG01. The sequence goes on from JAIBBG010000020.1 coordinate 1,111, forward strand.
ATGATGCAGGCGGAGCCGATGGAATTGTATTTGTGCTTCAGAGATTGGGAAGTGCTGTGATAGGCGCCAATGGGGGAGGAATGGGATATTCGAGTTTTGGTACTTCACTGGGTGTAGAATTCGATACATTTTACAATGCAGGTTATAACGATCCTACATACGATCACATCGCGATCGAAATCAATGGTCAGGTTAATCATGCTTTTCCTGAATGTATTGGTGCGCCCGTGCAAATGAGTCCGACCAATGCGAATACGGAAGACGGACTTCCACACATCGTCACGATAAACTGGGATTCAACAACACAAACCTTGCGTGTTTACTTTGATTGCACTTTGCGAGCGCAGGCTACTTACGATCTCGTCAATAATGTCTTCGGAGGAGAACCATTGGTATTTTGGGGATTCACTGGTGCTACAGGAGAGATGTTCAACCAACAACGTATTTGCGCTGTTCCGAATGCCATGATTACCGATCAAGTGGATATTTGCCCTGGAGCAAGTACCATGTTGAGTGCAGGCACATCGGTGAATGGAATTTACAATTGGACTCCGGCAACCTATTTGAATAATCCCAATATTGCATCGCCCATAGCATCACCACCCACAACAACAGTCTATACTGTAAGCTACCTTGATCTTTGTTTCACCACCGTTACACAACAAGTCACAGTGAACGTACTGACTTCTGGTCCGGCATGTTTTTTCCTGCCCGTTTCCCTTGCAAATTTTGAAGTCAAGACTTTTCACGATGAGTTGTTTTTTGAATGGTCAACCTACAGTGAGTGGCAAAATGATTTTTTTACCATCGAGGAGTCAATCGACGGCTATTCCTTTCAAGCCATTTTAGAAGTCCCAGGACATTTCACCACCAACGAGCATCATGAATATCGGGCTGAACATACCAGACGAAGGGAAGATGCTTATTATCGATTGTTGCAAACGGACATCAATGGTCAGTCAAGGATCATTGGACAAACACATTTTGTCAAAGGATTTTCTGACGATTATATCATCCAATACTTCAAGCAACAAAATTTGTTGCAGGTAATGGGAAACCTTGAAGATGCTCCGTATGTGGTGGAAATATTTGACGTGTCAGGCCGCTTGGTTGATCAAAGGAGCATTGTCTCACAGTCAGGATATGTTCAACTTTTCGGCTTAGAACTGAATGGTATTTATATGCTCGTGCTGAAGAAAATGGATGGAACCTCTTTGTACAATGGTAAAGTGGTTATTTCGAAATAGACAAGTTACTTTTTCTTTTTCATCAACGCCATTTCATTGTCAACCATTTCTGCCTCGGTGAGGTAGCTTCGAATCAGTTGAGGATCGATCTGATGCAGATGGGTGAAATACATGAGGTAAACTTGTTTCCTGTTACCTTTTTCCAGGACATGGGCATAGTCGCTCATCAGATTGCCATAAGCAAAGCCGAATTGTACACCGTCGAATGTTTTTTTTGAACCCCACAAAACGGACGATGGCCAGATGAAACAAAGGGCTTTGTGTCGGTGATAGAATGGAACGTTGAAAGAGAGTTTTTCTTTGACTCCATGCACGTGATCTAACACGATTTTCCGCAATGCTTCAACGATTATTTTTTCATCTGGTGGAAGAAATTCGAGGAGATCTTCTACAGAATTGAATTTTACATTCTGCATAGTCCTTTGAACTGCGGTGTTTTTTTTTCTGTTCATTTCAAGATTGAAAGTCCATCTGAAATGATTTGACATGCGAAATGAATTTCTTCATCCGAAATTGTGAGTGGTGGAGCAATGCGGAAAGAAGCCGGACAAGAAAGAAACCAAAAAGTAATGATGCCATGAGATAGACAGTAATCCACTACTTGTTGAACTTCATCAGCCGAGGATAGATCGATGGCGAAGAATAATCCGCGATGTCTTATGGCTTTTACCTTAGGATGTTCACCCAGTATTTTCGAGATGACTTCACCTTTCCGATGGACGTTGGCTACCACCTGTTGCATTTTCATCCATTGAAGGTTTGCGGCCACAGCGGCACAAATCACGGGATGTCCGGCAAACGTGCTGATGTGTCCAAGCATGGGGTTCACAGTGAAGAGTTGCATCTTTTGTTTGGAAGAAACAACACAACCTACAGGCAAGCCACCACCCAATGCTTTACCCAAAGTGAGGATATCAGGGACAATGTCAAATTGCTCGAAAGCAAAATTTGTCCCCGCTCTTCCAAGTCCACATTGTATTTCGTCGAAGATGAGTTGCGTACCTGTTTCCGAGCATCGCTTCCTCAGTGCTTTCATGTAAGCTTCATCTGGAATACGAATTCCCGCATCCCCCTGAATAGTTTCCATGATCACACATGCAACATCATCGGTGATCAATTCGAGATCTTCTATCACATTAAAATGGATAAATTCCACACCCGGAAGAAGAGGTCGGAATGCAGATTTCTTCATTTCATTCCACGACACACTCATGCTACCATGTGTATTGCCATGGTAGGCACCTATACATGAAATCATTTGTGTTCTGCCGGTGATTCTTTTGGCTAATTTGAGAGCAGCTTCATTGGCTTCTGTTCCACTATTTACGAAGTAGCATGTGTCTAATGTATCGGGTAGTAGATCCGTTAACTCGCGCGCGGCGTCGATTTGACTTTGTTGCACATACTCACCATAGACCATTACGTGCATGTGTTGATCAATCTGCTTTTTGATGGCGTTATTGATGTACTGATTGCCATGTCCGAGATTGCTTACACCAACACCAGAAATCAGGTCCATATATTTTTTACCTGATTTTTCAGTAAGCCAAACTCCATCAGCATGCACTATTTCCAATGCAAATGGATACATGGTAGTTTGGGCTAAATGTTGATCGAGGAGAATAGAATTTTCTTTCACTTCTTTTTCAATTACCGTATGATGATTTCATCTGCAAAAATCCATGGAGTACCTCCAACTCCCAAGTGCCATGCTGGAATCGTTTGGAATGCGGGATGAGCGATGAGTTTGATATAGCGACCGACACCACGCATATTTTTCACGAAGTCATTGGTCTGAGGTTTGTAGTCATCCTGGGGCTTCTCATTTTTGATGTAGCCTGCGGATCGAAAGTTGACACCATCATCGCTCAGATAAATGTCAATTTGCGACGGAAACCATATCCATGATTTGATCTCCTGCAAACACCCTAAACCAATAGTCGTAATAGGTCGTGATGATCCAAGGTCTACAATCATTTCTACATCCTGTCCTTGCCACGCTTGCCAAGGTCCAGTGCGGAAGTCATTACCGCCCCGAATGCCATCTACCAATGCATCCGGACCTCCACCAGTATATTGATTGTTGTATGGACTCAGCGCAATGAGTTGTGTGTGATTGTCCTTATGAATGAACATAGCGGTAGATGTTTTGCTTGAGGTTCCATTTGTCGAACTTGCCTCTGCTTTCACCAGAAATTTCAGGTGCTCTTCGCCATGGGATGTCAGCACATTTGTCCAAACTTTTGAAAATTCATCTATGGTGACAGTAGAAAGTCGATCCCCAGTAGTTGGGTCTTCATAATTTCTTTCGATGGTCAATTCTACTTTGGCTGTTGGATCGGCGCAGGTGACATGCAATGTCAGACTATCGCGAAAACTCTGTTGCCCACCATGAATGATGGGTTGTGGAATGATGAGGTAATCATTGACACGACTTACTATACGATCCGCGGCGAGTACAGGATGGTTACCGATCATCGCAGGTTTGTTTTTATTTTCATCGCTACGGAGATCCAGGAAAGTTGGATTGCCTGGACATAGAGGATAGAATCCATGTTTCGCTAAAACATACCATGCAGACATCTGTCCGCAGTCTTCATTTCCACATAATCCATCCGGAGAATTGCTGTACAATTCGTTACAGATTTTATTGATTTGTTCGCGAGCTTTATCCTGATTACCCCTCACGCCAGCAGAGCCATAGCGATATAGCATGGCTGCATGGTGGCTTGGTTCATTGCCATGTGCATATTGACCAATCAATCCGGTGATGTCTGATTGTTCTCTTCCTGTAGTTTGATTTTTTGCCGAAAAAAGTGCTTCTACATCGTGGTAAAATTGGTCTTCACCACCGTGATAGTCTGCCAAAGTCTCGATGTCATGAGGTACAAAAAATGAATACTGCCATGAATTAGCTTCTGTGAAATTGAAGTCAACCTGATATGGATCAAATGGTGTTGGGAACCCTCCGTTTCTTCTTGGGCGCATGAATTTTGTTTCTGGATCAAAAACGTTTTTCCAATTTTGTGATCGTTGGATAAATCGTTGATAGGTTTTCACATCACCAATTTCTTGAGCAAACTGTGCAATGCACCAATCATCATAGGCAAATTCTAAAGTCTTAGAAACACTTTCACTGAATTCATCTGAAGGAACATATCCAAGTTCTTCATAGCGTCTCTTTTCATCTTGAGGTCCGGTTGCAGAAGCGATCATAGCTTCCAAAGCAATTTGATGATCGAAATCGCGCACACCTCGCATGTAAGCATCGTAGATCACAGGCACGCTGTGATAACCAATCATACAATAGGTTTCATTGGCTGCCAATTCCCAAACAGGAAGTTCACCGCGTTCCTGGTAAATGTGTAAGAATGTTTGAATCCAATCTCTTGTTTTTTCTGGTTCAATAGTACTCATGAGGGGATGATAAGCTCTGAAGGTATCCCAAAGTGAAAAGACGGTATACCTTGTATAACCGTCTGCGACATGAATTTTATTATCCATTCCCCGGTATCGGTGGTCTACATCGCTCCATGTATTAGGCACGGTGTAGCAGTGATAAAGTGCAGTGTAGTATTTTACATGTTCATTCCAATCATTTGCTGCAATAGGGGTTTTTGACAGGGTAGTCTCCCACTCTTGAGCTGATTTTTCGACATAGTGATTGAAGTTGGGGACAGGTGCTTCTGCATAGAGATTTTTTTTAGCTCCTTCAACGTCCGTTCCGCTAATTCCAACACGAACCGTGAGATCATCCAGTTTACCGAATGCGAGTGAAAACACTTGCACTTGTTCGAACACCGTAGATTTTTTTCCGGTACTATCTGTGAGTGGATAAGAAATATCAAGTTGAGTCAGTTCTTTGAAAGGTTTTGAAAACACAGCGTAGAAATAGCAATGTTGTTCATTGGCCCAACCTTTAGAAACACGATAACCCCACACAACAGAATCACCCTCGGTACCGATGTCATAGTAATACAATTCATCGCGATGCATCATGTCAATGAACAATCTGCAGGAATCACCTTTTGCGAATGTGTAATGATGTATTCCAGTGCGTGTGGTGGTGGTTAGTTCTGCCTGAATGTTGTAATCATCCAAATGAACACTGTAATATCCTGCATGTGCTCTTTCAGATTCATGTTTGAATTTGCTTTTGTAAGCATCTTTCCATGTGTCTGCCACTTTGATATGGTAGTTAGTAGGCATGAAGAGAATATCGCAGTAGTCGGGAACACCAGTACCCTGGAGGTGCGTATGGGAGAAGCCATAAATCATGCTATCGCTATAATGATAGCCACCACAACCATCCCAACCTTCGAGTCTGGTATCGGGCGAAAGTTGAACCATTCCAAATGGAGAAGTGGCGCCTGGATAAGTATGACCATGCCCGCCCGTGCCTATGAACGGGTTCACATAATGTATCGGGTTGAATTTGATAGGTTCAAAATCAGATTCATTCGGAAATTCCTTCACGATACCGCAAGACAAAAGGAGGAAGAGTGGAAAAAACCACCATGCAGTTTTTTTAAGCATGGTCAAATATCATAAGGAAATGTGATCAGCAGATCACTTTGGAATGCAGACTTTGCAGGTGGATCGGTCGTGATTCATGCCCATATGAATAACGGCGGGAGCACCAGGTTTAATTTTTTCCTGATAAATGGTCCATTGTTCTGGAGTGAGAGCAAGTCTGATATTGAGTTCGCGCATCTCTTTGAGATTCTTCTTTTTCTCTCGGATGGCGGCGAGCTTCTGATCTCTTTCTTCCGATTGTGCCTCGCTTCTTGCGATTTTCTGATGCTCTTTGTCCAGAAGATCTATTTCCTCTGAATCTTTCGCAATGATCCGGTCGATGATTTTGATTTGATCTGCGCTAAGATTCAATTGGCTGTGCATATTGGCCAAGAGAACCGAATCCTGAATGGATACAACAACCGTATCGGTTTGTGAAAACAGGCAGCCGGAGGAAAGAATTCCAAAATTGAAAAGGGCGATGATGATGAATTTGTACCTCACGAGCTGACTATGGCAACAATGATGCAAAAATCGTTATTGTGGTGTAAAGGTCATAAGACTTCTCTATTTTTGCGCTGCTTTTGGTTCCCGCTATACGCGGGATGAAAAGGGAACTCCGGTGTAAATCCGGGACTGTACCCGCAGCTGTAAGCATCCGTTTTATTTCGAAAAATCTATGCCACTGTCTTTTAAGCAAAGACGGGAAGGCTTTCGAAAGATGTAAGTCAGAAGACCTGCCTGAAGCAACATAGAAGTTATTGTCCGGGAAAAGACATGAAACGAAGCTTACAGGTCATCGCACTGATCATATCCATTTTGCGGTCCGTTTATGGGCTGAATGCACAAGAGCTTCTTGTGTTCCAAGATTCTTTATTGCTTCACGAAGTGCAAATTCAGGCGGAAGTTCAGTCTCAGCCTAACACGGAGCACGGGAAGTTGGATATCGTGCATGGTCTCATGAGCGGTGATCTTGGCCAATACCTGGACAGGATGGGGCGTGCACAAGTATTGAGCAACGGATCAACGGGTGCGGCTTCTGCAGTGCGAAACCGTGGTTTGTCGTCAGATCATACTGTGTTGTATTGGAATGATGTTCCGATCAACTCGTTTTCACTGGGGACGTGCGATTTGTCCATGATACCGGTGTTTTTTTTCGATGATGTATCGCAAGATCAATCCACGACATTGTCATCACACGCCTATTCCAACCTTGGCAGCAGCATTCGATTTGCTGGGTCCAGAAAAATGGCACCAACATTTAGTGCAAGAATTTTGAATTCTGTAAATACTCTAAGAAACACATTCACAGGTATTGATATAGCCTATCCATTTGGTGAACAACAAGAGGTACGTTCATCTCAGTTATACCTGCGAACTCGGATATTTTATCAGGATATACGTAATGAATTCAAATACAAAGATGACTTTCAATTTGAACATCCTGTATTGTTGCAAACACACAATGATGGCATCAATCGTGGTGTTCAGCAAGAATTAAGGTATTTATTCGGGCGATCAGAATTCTCTTCTGCAGTTTGGTATCAGAACAAACAAATTCAAATTCCGAGTTTGATGGGATCTGTCGGCTCAGGAACTTCGGAGCAATCCGATGATGTTTTTCGCTCGCAATGTGTCTATCGTTTTTTTGGATCAAAGTCACGATTGACTACCTCAATTGCATGGATGGATGAAAACATGCACTATCGTGATAAAAATCTTGAACCTGGAAAATGGATGATAGATTCCAAAATCAAATCGCAGGTATTGTTTGTTGACACCAAAGGGGAACTTCAACTTGGCAAATACTTCGTCTTCCAGCAAGGAATAACTGTTTTAGCTCCGAAGATTGGCAATACCAATTATGAGAGCGGTGCACAACGTGATGTCTGGACTCAGTTCAACACCGCCTTGAAATGGAATCATAAATCTCATACACTCAATGCTGAAACGCGACATGATACGCGCGAACGTTCATTCGTGCCCAATTATGCTTTAACCTATCGCTATTATTTGACCTTGAAAAAAATATCGGTTGATGCTGGGATGACCTGGGCTGAACAATTGAGGTTTCCAGACTTTAATGAATTGTATTGGGTACCCGGAGGAAATCCTGAATTATTACCTGAACGCGGACAACTGCTAGAATGGTGTTTAAATACACAGTGGAATTTTTCTGAGAACCTCCATTTAAATGTTGGTGGAAAATTGTTTTACAGAAACGTCGAAGATTGGATACAGTGGATTCCAACCGAACATGGCTTTTGGTCTCCGGTCAATTACAAGACGGTGAAAACATTCGGTTACGATTTACCTGTTGTTCTTGATCATCAAAAGGATAAAACACGGTACACACTCGAACTTAAGTATATCCACCTGGAAGCGCTGTTTGTCAATCAGGATGTCTGGAATGATGCAGAAGCCAAACATCTCACCTACACACCGGAACATACCATTCATGCTGGCTTGCAGATTATGCGTGGAGTAGGATATTTTTTATTCAGTTATAACTACGTGGATTCAAGGTATTCTGATGAAATGAATACTTCCTATCGTGAATTGCCGTCCTATCAATTGTGTTATGCTGAAGTTGGAACGACTGTGATGCGAAAAAAAATCATCTTCAAGCCATCCATCTCGATCGATAATGTTTTTGACGTGGCTTATCAGTCACTTCGCTCTTATGCCATGCCGGGTCGAGTTTTTCAAATGAATCTTCAAATTTCTTATCAACGATAATGTTTAAATCATGAATCCAAGAATCTTCATTTTTGCACTTGTTACCATCAGTCTTTTTTCTTGTAAAAAGAAAGAAGAAGATAAACCTGAAACCAATACCACACCTACCGATACAGGATATCTCTATGGTAAATTCGTCGTGAATGAAGGTAACTTTTTGAGCAATAACGCATCGATCAGTTATATCGGTGATCAGGGATTGATCAACGATGTTTACCAAGCAGTGAATGGTGTTGAACTCGGCGATGTATTGCAGTCCTTTACAATCATTGGTGATAATGGATATGCTGTATTAAACAATTCACAAAAAATTGTCGTTGTTGACCTCAAAAGCATGCAACACATCACCAGCATTTCTGGGTTGGATTACCCAAGGTATATGGTGGATGGAGGCAATGGCATGGCCTACATAAGTAATGGAAGCGGCTCTGGTCAAGTTTTTATGATGAATTTGACGGATCACTCTTTGGCTGGCAGTATTGATGTAGGTAAGGGGCCAGAAAAAATGCTTCGCGATGGTGATCTTATTTATGTGTGCAACAGCGGTGGTTGGGAATTGGATGCATCCGTTTCTGTGATTGATATCAATACCAATACGGTAATCAACACCATATCCGTTGGCGATCGTCCTATGGATTTGGTGCGAGATCATACAGGTGATATCTGGGTATTGTGCAGTGGTAATGATAGTTGGATGACCGGTGGTGAAACCATGGCGTCATTGCATAGAATTAATGTTGGATCGCTGTCAGTGGAATCGGCCGTTGTCATTGGATCTGCTGGTGTTCATCCTAAAAATATGGCCTCCAATTCTACGGGCACGGTGATCTATTATGAATTGAATGGCGTGCGTTCCGTTACACTCAGCAATGAAGAACCTGTGGAATCAACATTCATCAACGAAGCTGTTGGAAGTATTGATGTTGACCCAGTATCTGGAGATGTTTGGACAAGTGATGTGTCAGATTATGTAAATCCATCCATCATCACACAGCGCCGAGCCAATGGCGAAGTTGTGGCCACGTACAGCGCTGGTATCATCAGTTCGGGTGTCGTTTTTCACTGATCACATTTGCCGTTGGAAATGAACTGTGGTACTTTGAGTTCGCGGTTCATTTCGCCGTGTCTGATGATCTGGGTTAAAGTGATTTGAGGAATGTGATCAATGCATCGCGATCAGCAGCAGACATATTCCTGAAGATTTCTTTGGACTGTTGTGCTTCACCACCATGCCAGAGAATGGCTTCCTCCAGGTTTCTTGCTCGACCGTCGTGAAGAAAATTGGCATGACCATTTACGATATCCGTGAGTCCTATTCCCCAAAGAGGCGGAGTGCGCCACTCATATCCATTGGCACGATGATCAGGTCGAAAGTCTGCGAGGTCAGGTCCCATATCATGCAATAACAAATCAGTATATGGAAAAATGTATTGTGCAGATACTTCCTGAAATGATACATCTACGCCGGTTTGCATCATGGGGCGATGACATGACGAACAGTTGGCATCATGGAATAATTGTTTGCCATACTTTACCTGTGGATCATCTGCATTTCTTCTTGCAGGAACCGCAAGTGTTCTTACATAGTCGGCAACGGCATATAACAAACTATCACTGATTTCAGGTTCCGGCACTGCATCAATATGTTGTGTTTGTCCATGTGTGCTTTCTATGGGAAAAAGAAATGACGTAATGCCCATGTCTTCATTGTAAGCACCAGCGCTTTGTTGTAAAACTGTTGGCTGCCCACATTTCCATCCAAATCGGCCTATTTTGTTTTTTGAAGCCAAGACATCCCACACATAATTTGCTTTTCCGGAAATGCCATCACCATCCGCGTCAGATTCGTCTTCATATTCAAGGATGGTATTTTCATTCACTGCTTCAAGTAACCCGAGTCCAAATACAGGAGGTGCAATTCGTGGAGAAAACATCACATCTCCGGGGAGTGGTGCATATGCATTGACAACGCTATAATTTGGTACACGAAGGGAGTAATTCGTTCCATCTGCGTAGGATGCAGATTGTTCTGAATAATTGATTTCAACTTCTGCTTCAGGCTGAGCGCCGAAAATTGCATTCTGCTGAAGTTGTCCTCCAAATCCAGGAACTCCAAGTGGTCCTCCATGTGGGTCTTCCCCTGGAATGCTCATCCTAAACAGAAGGGACACCATTTGTGTTCCAGGACCGATGGGTGTTCCTCTTCCGTCATTGATGTGACACGATGTACAAGCCACACTATTGAATAGAGGTCCTAATCCTGGATTCAGATTTCCACTACTTACAAAAGTGGCCTCAAAAGCTTTGTCACCAACTTCGTGAATCAATGCATTTCTATTGCTGATAACCGGAAACATTGAACTGAAGGCGCCGGCACTTTGATCCCAAATGGTTTGTTGTCCACCGGAATACCATTCATTATACGCTTCTGCATCCCATGTTTCGGGTTTCTTACAACTGATGATGAAGAGCAATAGGAGGCAACACCATGCCAATGACTTCTTCAGGAATCTTACTTTCATGCGCGTCGAAAAGGATATCACAAATTGCCGTGCAATTGCACAAGCTGAAGTAAATCTGTACTGATTGTTTCTTCCAAAGATGTAATAGCATCAATGGCATTCTGCACTTGCACAGGTTGCTCTATGATGGCTTGGCCAAAAGGAACTGTGATGTTTTGCAATGCAGCAATTGCTTGTTGAATTTTTGACTTGATGGTCGAATCAAGCGACAGATTGTGTTGACGTACCAAATCTTCCAATCCTTTTCCATCTTCAACAAAACTTGCCAGGTATACACTTTCAACACCTCGAATATTGTTGGTAAAGTCTGTGATGGAATTGAATGCGAACGGTGATTCTTCAAGTGAAGCATCTTGCAAAACGAATGGCTCATTCATCTTACCTTCTGCAACTTCACTGCAGATTCCTGCCATGGCATTAACCATCTCTTCATAGGCAGAAAGTTTAGAGCCGTACACTGTATTCCCTGGGCCAGCGCTCATCAGTGTGGATGCATAGCTCGAAGTGCTGTTTGTGTTCCATGAAGCGTTGAGAGAGCTTGTGAGTTCTTTCAGGTTTTCACAAAGCGCAACCAAATACTCAAACTCGCGTGCATTGAATTCGCTGTGGGTTTTATTTCCCTCTTGACCGAACAACAGGTATTCTATGGGATGAAATCCTTTCAAAGCATCTTGGAGCCCATCGATATAATCATGAGTGAAAGCATGTGAACCTGCCAACTCACCTTCCAGGTCCTGGAAATTTACTGGCCACGTATCAATTCGTGGATCAATGTTTTCCGTGGAAACAGGACCAAAAAGAAAGGCTTCGCTTTTTTCCCAAGATGACCTTGCATTTCTCCAATCTTGTTTACAAGTGGTCAGGAGATTTTCATCGGGCGCAGATTGCAGGGCAAGCACATGCTCATAGAGTAGACTGGTGTTTTCGCTGAGATCATGATAGATATCTGAAGCAACGACATTGGAAAAATCGTCCAGAATTTTTTGACCGAGGTCTTCTGGGGTGGTCACAACATCATCGGATGTTTCAGGTTCTTTGGTGCATGAACTGATGGTGATGAACAATACCATAGTCATCAAAATGGTGAATTTGTTTTTCATAGAAATTGATTGAGATGAATGGTGATTTCTTCTTCTGTTGTGGTGATTTTGTATTTGCGAAGTGGTTTCGTCGCTGGTTCTCTGGTTACATTTCCGTTGAGGTCAAATGAACTACCGTGTGACGCACAATGCAATTGATCTGTGGTAGCCGTCAAAGGTTGTTCTTCATGAGTGCACATCATGCGCAAGGCAATGAATTCATTGTCTTTTTTTCTAACCAGAATATCCGTGTCGATTTTATTGTTTCTTACAATGATGAGATTGCCTGCAGCGAATTCAGATTTGGCAAGAAAAAGTTTGTCCTGATCAGCTTTGGCTTGAACAAGTGGAAGTGATGAACATGAACTAAGCAATGCACTTGCTGCGAGCATACCTCCGCATGCAAGACAAGTTTGTTTGATGAATGCTCTCCTTTCCATATTAAAAACTATAAGCCATTCCAAGGTTTACAAAACCATTGGATGTGTAGTATGGAATGGTTTGAGGAAAGGGATTTTGCATCAGTACTGGATTCGGTTCACCTGTAAATCGATGCGTGTAATCGAGTTTTAAAGCAATACCTCTTACAGGCGCATAGTTGACACCTGCGACGATATATGCTTTCTTGAAGGCATCATTGATGATACCGTTATCAGGAGTTTTCACATTCAGATCAAGCCATTCATAGCGGCCATAGACGGTTAAGTTTTTCTCGCGCCATTTTTCTGACAAGTGGAAGAGGTTGTATCCGACTTCAGCAAAACATCCCGCCATCAACTCGGGTGTGTTTGATGCATAAGCTCTGATGATGGATGATGCATCTGGTATACTTACTCCGGTAGCAAGGGCTTTAAACGTGAATCCCTGAGAAAGGTATTGCACATTCATTTCGGCGAGTGCCACAGGTGTTCCGAAAGTACCATAACTCAGTTGAAGGCTGTCGGCTTCACGTTTGGTGATTCCGGCGCTTCCACCAAAATATCCGCTCATTTGCAAACGCCAGTTCTTGATGTAATAAAGCGCAGCTCCAGTAATGGCAAGGTTCGATGAATTTGCACGATGTCCGCCGGATCTGCCCTTGCGGATACCAGATCCTGATTCGAAACCGGCACTGTTTAACCCATTCATGACGGCAATGGAGAGGTTAAGGCCTGGAACTTTCTGCACATTGGAGTAAAGACCGATACCTATTTCACGCCATGTTGATGGTATGATTTGTTGTTCTACTTGGTGCCTGTCATTTCCGTTAAAGGTTGTTGGCAAGTGATTTTCATTGATGATGCCAATTCGGGGAATAAAAAGACCGGTTGTGATGTAGTTGTTTTTGTTCAGATTGAATTTGAGGAAAAGCTGTTCCATGGCTAGTTCGCCGCCTACGGAGTTTGCTTCTTCTGAAGTAACCATGGCATGTTCCAATTCCATTTCAGAGAAAAATTGGATTTTGTCGTTGAATCTGTGACCGACGAAAAGGATGTTTCTTCGCAAATCAGCAGTATTCACTTTGGTCTGCAGGTCGGCGGTGTAAAGTGCTTCGCCATATCCACTGATGTAGGTAGACAGAAATTTACGTTGAAGTCCGGCATTCAAACTGTCTTCGGCAGTGAGAATTTGCGCTCCAGAGCGCACCAGGCTTATGATACAAACGAAGATGGTAAGTGAAATTTTGGTCATTGCTTTCATTGTCGTCATGAAAGCGCAAAAATGTTTTTATCCAAAGAGGCATTCAATACCTTGTTTGGTGGATATCGAGGGTAAACACATAAAATACCTTTTTTATGGTAGTGATTTATACCGGATGAAATAAAAAAGGATGGCATTGCCATCCTTCTTTTTAAACCCTTATTTCAAAAAGTCCAACTACATCCAGGCCTTCTATTCAAACACAAAATTCTTATTCAAACGTTGATTAGGCTTTGATCAATTGAATTTCAGCATTGATTTTTACATCGTCGCTTACAAGAAAACCACCTGTTTCGAGTGGAGCATTCCATACAAGATTCCAGTCTTTTCTGCTGATTTTACCCGTTACAGTGAAACCCTGACGTGCATTACCCCATGGATCTTTTCCTGTGCCACCATTCTCTACATCCAATTCAATAGGTTTGGTAACGTCGTTGATCGTGAGATCACCTTTCAGCTTGTTTCCTGCAAAGGACGTCGAACGAAAAACCAAATGAGGATATTTTTCAATATTGAAAAAATCAGGTGTTTTCAAGTGTCCATCGCGCTGTGCATCTCCAGTAGAAATACTGCTGAGGTCGCCATTGAATTCAATTTGTGCATCAGAGAAATTTTCATCTGAAGAAGTCACTTTTACATCAAATTTTCCGATGACGCCGGTAACGTTGGCGATCATCATGTGTTTTACTTTAAATGTTACTTCACTGTGTGAAGGATCGAGATTCCAGTTCATATAGCTTGTTTGATTGAGGATGCAAATGTTCAAGCGATCCTTTAAATTTATCATTGATGATGATCAACGTAGAAGAACTGCATGATCAAGATCAATCTAACCATCATCTGGCGCTGGCATCTGCCTTTACCGCAATGATGCGATCACAACCTCGGTTGCGATCATACATGTAAACAATGATGTGATAATCGTTTTGTGTGGCGGAGTAATTACCCTCAGTCCTTGATAAATCGGACTGGGCATAGAATTTATCGCGGACTATGTACCGGTAATTGTAGTAGCCTTGTTTCAAAAGAATTTGACATTCGTACGCACCAGTTAGCCTATTGTATGAACATTTATCCTGGGACTTTTGGAACCTATTGAACATTCCTTCAACCAATACATCTGCTTCTGCAATTTCCGGCATATTGAGTTGAAAATGTACCCACACATAATCTGCTTCCAAATTTGAATCTGATGCGTCATCATTTTTGATGAGTAAATTTCCATTCAAATCTGCCCATGTTGCATAAGCCTTTTTTCCTTCCGGAATGTCCGGACGAAGCACAACATGGTAGCCATCGGGTTCCTTCATGATTCCAGCTACTTCTGCGGAAATATACCGGATGTCTTTTACGTCGAAGTTGCGCCATTCACTGCCACCATCAAAAATATTTTCTCCGGTGGAATAATCGAAAGTGAGGACATCTTGTTTGATAAAAATGGGTTTGAGTTCTTCCTTGGCGGATGTCCAGTCCATATTCTGAAGGATGGCCACGTTGATATCCTTCATGGGATCGTATATGGTGAAACCTTTATAGCCAATATCAAAATCTACTTCATGACCTGTAAAACGTCGTGAAATAACTGATGGGGTACTCACCACGGAATTCACCGAGACATTGTTTTCATAAATCATAAATCGATATGTAATGAGCCATGAACTTTTATCGGAAATATCCTGACCACTAAATACGATCATCGCATAGTTCCCGGAATATCGCGGCTTACTCATGTCATTGGGGTATATGAAAGAATAATGCACGTAATCGAACATGGTACTAAACCCGGCATTGAAATCAGAAATATTGAGAACCTGGAAACCCTGGATATACTCATTGGAGGGAAGATCGTCTGTATACCACTTATGATCACAATGGACAATGCCATAACTGTAGGTTTCCATTTCATTCGTCATGATATCGAAGTGAAACTCGAGTTTCTCTGATGAATGCAGTGCGATGAATGGATAGCCGAGTGGATTGTCTTCAGGATAAACCTGGATGGTTTTGATGTCTTCCCTGTAAACGGTATTCGAAATATGTTCTGCACCGAAATATACCATCGGGCAGAAGAATAATATGATGAGGCAGGAAGCGACTTTCAAATCCGGAAATTTTCTGATTGGAACGCGAATATCAGGCCAGAAGTGCGAACAGCGAAAATGTGGCTGAGTTTTGTGGAGAAGACACTAAAAAACACTTGTCGGGACTGGACTCCGGATGTAGTTTCGCAGGGTGAAATCAGACTTCCGGATTATTGTCATTTTCCTGTTCCTTTTGCTGGTAGCGGCTTGCGGTAAAAAGCCCACACCGCTTATTGGAAAATACTATACGGGTGCACTTTTCGGCAAACCGATATCTATTGATGCTGTCGGGGATTCAACCGACCATTGGCACGGAATTGATTCCATCATTCAGGCTTTTGAACAAGCTTTCGATGTGAATCGTCCTCAAAGTGTTATTTCCAGAATCAATGCCTATACCAGGAGAGACAGTGTATTCTGTTTCAACGACTCTACGAAAGTCTTCGGTATGGTCTACGATCTGACGAGAGATTTGAATGCCGCAACTCAGCAGTATTATGATCCAACCATGGGGCCATTGCGGCGGGCATGGATTGTGGCCAAGAGTGGTGGATTGCCGGAACCTGATCTTGATTCTATTTACAATTTCGTGGGATTTGATGGCGCTAAACTCGACCTCAATGAAATGTTTGATGACAGTCTTCATTACAAGGAAAGTCAGGTGAGAAAGGCTGATCCCCGCATTGAAGCGGATTTTACACTAATAGCCGCCGCCCTTGCCATCGATCATATTGGTGAATATTTGAAAGGTCACGGAGTAAAACAATATCGCATCCGATATGGCCGCGATATTCTCACTCACGGTGCCGATGTGGATTCTCTGAACATTGTTACACTCGGTGTTGCACAGGATTCTACGGATCAAGCGATTCGATTGCAGAACATGGCTTTTTCATCAAGAAACAACAACGATAAGCCCGGGATGATTGATCCGACATACGGTTATCCTGTGGAAAATGAAATGGTGTATGTTGCTGTTGCGGCTCCATCGATGGTTGAAGCAGCAGTTTATTCCGAAACCTTTATGATGATGGGGTTGGAAAAGGCCGGAGAATACTATACAGAAAATCCTGAAACGCGGGTGCAATCTTTCATGTTTTATATGAGCGATTCTATATTGCACAGCGCGTCTACCATTGGCTTCGATAGCATGTTGATTGCTCCCGACAGCACCATGGTGGAAGAATAAATGCATCCGACTATCGTACAGCAGCCTTACATATTGGCCATTGAATCAAGTTGTGATGAAACGTCTGCTGCGGTGATGTGTGGTACACAGGTTTTATCCAATATCATCGCTACTCAAAAGATACACGAAAAATACGGTGGAGTGGTTCCTGAACTTGCCAGTCGCGCTCATCAGGTAAATATCCTCCCCGTGGTTCATCAGGCTCTTTCAGAAGCAGGTGTTCAACGCCATCAGTTGAATGCAGTTGCTGTTACGCAGGGTCCAGGGTTGATGGGCTCCTTGCTTGTCGGCGTTTCGTTTGCCAAAAGTTTGAGTTTAGGCCTGAATATTCCCCTGATAGCAGTGCATCACATGAAGGCTCATGTACTCGCGCATTTCATTCGCAAATCTGCTGATCAGGAAGTCCCTGCTTATCCATTTCTGTGTCTTACTGTAAGTGGTGGACATACTCAAATCGTGCTTGTGCATGATGCGATGAATATGGAGGTGATTGGCGAAACGATAGATGATGCAGCAGGAGAAGCATTCGATAAGGCTGCCAAAGTTCTTGGTCTTCCTTATCCCGGCGGACCAATGATTGATCGGCATGCAACCCATGGTGATGCTTTGAAATATCATTTCCCCATTCCTCGCTTGGAAGGATTGAGGTATAGTTTTTCCGGATTAAAGACTAGTCTTCTCTATTTTCTCCGAGATAGAAAAAAAGAGCAAGTAGATTTTATCGAGCAAGAAATGGATCACATCTGTGCCTCATATCAGCATACGATTGTAACGTACTTGCTCAAAAATTTTTCCAGGGCTATCGACGAAACCGGAATACGAGATATCTGTCTTGCCGGTGGAGTATCAGCGAATTCCTATTTGCGCCAACGATTTCATGAACTTGCTTCAACGAAAGGTTGCCGTGCCTTCATCCCGGATTTTCAATTTTGTACGGATAATGCGGCCATGATTGGCATTGCAGCATATCACCAATACCAACTCAAGGATTTTACTGATTTGAATTGGGCACCGAAAGCACATTGGAAAATGTCATAAAAAAAGGCTGCTACTGCAGCCTTTTTTGATCAGTGTTGTCATTGATTATTCTTTGATCATTCTCAACGATTGCAAACCAGTTGGAGTGGAAACCACAACATGGTAAATGCCTGGTGACAATGATTTGATGTCAATCGAAGAACCCTGCTGGTAGTTGCTTTGAAGAATCGCTTTACCAGTCATGTCTGTTATTTGCACAGAAGCTGTACCGCGAATGCCATCAATTCTAATTTGTTCTGAAGCTGGCACAGGATAAACTTTCAATGAGGTAGAGTTGATCACCGCAACTGAACTGTTGTCCAAAACCTGGATGGAAGAAAGTCCGGTTGCACCTTCCCAACCATCAACCTGCACGTAGTAAGTTGTACCAGGAGTGAGCCCGTTGAGAACAAGGTTTGATGCGTACTGATCACCTCCAGTGCAGCCATTTTCCATATCGTCGTTTTGTCCGATGTAGGTCACTGTATTGAAATCGGCACAGTTGCCAACAGTGCAAACCGCTACTTGTGTATCAAAGGTGACATCGAAACACGTAGTCACAATCACACTGCCGGATGATGGTGCAACAAAGCTGTACCAAAGTGATCCATTCAGCACACCGTCGCACCATTGAGTGAGGCAATCGGCTTCAGGATCGTTGTTGTTGAGGTTGGCTGGTGAGCTTTCACCCGGTTGAATGGATGCAAATGTGTTATCAAAGTCAGTTGGTGTGTCATTCACCACCAAAGTAGTTGCATTGCAGATGTCATCGTTGTCAGGAATCGGACATGGACCTGGAATCAGCGGCATAAATGTGCCATCGATATGGTTTACTGCATAGAGACCGGCAGCAACTCCATCGGAGTTGTTGGCAGGATCAACGAAGCCCGAATAGGCCAACACGAAAGCAACTTGGAACTGACCTACAGAATTAAATGGTGCACAGAAAGTGAGGTTGAGGTCATTGGTACCATCAGTAGTTGTGATGGTCATATTCTGCGCAGTCATATTGACAAAACCTTCAGCGCTGAATCCGTTATAAGCGAGATTATCATTGAGCATCAATGCTCCGTTGGCATCAAACACGTCGATGTTAGCTGGTGCATCTGTAATGCCATGTTGGAACATGATAGCCATATCACCCGGATTTGCGGCATTCAATTCGGCACCGGCATAGAAAGCAATATCTACTGGCGGAGCTGGGTTGTAGCCTGTTTCTGAAGCGATACCCGTAAGCGCTGCAACATAATTGAGAGCGCTCATCAGTGTAGTGTTCATTGAAAAAATCGGTGCACTGTCATCAACGCTGGTAGAAGGATTCACAGTAACATAGGCATCAACATCAGCGGGTATACTGATGTAACCCGTGCAAGTTTGAAATGCGAGATCATCGGCAACGAGTTCTCCATTCACTCGAATGTCGACAGTAGCGAGCATAGCATCTCCTGAGTTATGCATGAAGTTCACCAGCGAAGTAGGAACACCCGTTGTAATTTCGATTTCAATCACACCTGTCGTTCCATCATAGCTATCAACCTGCAAATAATAAGTGTTGCCAGGAATCAGTCCATCAACAGCAAGAGTAGAAGCATATTGATTGCCGAGGGTGCAAGGGTCCGGCATGTCATCATTTGCACCGAAGTAAGTATATGAGCCATAGTCCGCGCAGTCGGTTGTTTCCCACACTGCAATTTGAGTATCCAAGCTGGTACCTTCCAGACAAGTGGTGATATTTACTGCACCGTTCGCTGGAGCTACGAATGTGTACCAGATGCTGGTTTGAACATCAGGATCTCCATCACACCATGCAGTGTAGCAAGGTTCAGGAGGCATTCCCGGAGGAGGTACTATTTCGTTGGCATCAGCAGTAGCGCCAGTGTTATCGCCGGTAATGATACCGCCATCTACGGCAATCACTTCGGCAGCGCAAGGAGTGTCATTTCCCGGTTGTGCAAATGCGGAAATACCCGTGAGGATGAAAAAACATAAAATGAATCTCTGGATAATAAATATTCTCATGATTTTGATTGATTTGGTCATGCGAAATTAACCAAACCAAACAGATGATACTCATGAAAATGCCAACAATCAAAACACTTCAAAATGGGCTGATATCGGCCTTTTCAGCTCGGTATTCACAGTTACCTTAAAGCCCGAGTTCGTCCTTTAACCGGGCATATCCTGATCGGCTCAATGGAATTTTTTTACCATTCTTCAGCAGAGCCACATGGCTTCCCTTTTCATAAGGTTCAACCCTTGTAATATGCTGCAATCTGACGATGAATGATCTGTGAACGCGCAGGAAGTCGGTGGGATTAAGTGTTTGCTCAAAATAATTCATGGTTTTCTTCTTCAGGAAATAATCCTTTTCTGTGAAAATTTTCACATAGTCATCATATGCTTCAATGTAGAAAATATCTGAAGCAGGGATAATGGAAATATTACTTCCGAATTTCACGGCAATCCTGTTCTGTTCTTCAGGATGTTTCATTGGTGAGTTCAGCAATTGTTCTGTAACTCCTGAACCATGGTGTTGATTGAGCCACTTTTGCATGGCTTGATCAAAACGTTCTTTGCTAAATGGTTTCAATAAATAATCGATAGCGTTGGCATCAAATGCTTTCATAGCATATTCATCGAACGCTGTAGTGAAAATGACAGAAGGAATATGTTCTGCTACTTCGAGCATTTCAAATCCATTGAGTTTAGGCATTTGAATATCCAGAAACACCAAATCCGGTTTGTGTTCTCCGATTGCTTTTACTCCTTCAAAGCCATCATTGCATTGTTTTACAATTTCTATATCCGGATAAGATTGTAGGTATTCTGCAACGATGCTTCTCGCCAATGGTTCATCGTCGATGAGAATTGCTTTGATCATTTGTGTTGGGGTATTTTAAGTGTAGTGGTAAATATGCCATCCTGATGATTGGTCAGCAACAGATCATTTCGTCCATAAAGCAAATAAAGTCTGCGTTGTACAGAGCTTAATCCGAAACCGGTTCCGCTGTTGGGTCGGGCTGTTGCAGGATCGTATGGATTTTGAACACGAACGATCAGCATGCCCGACTCTTCTGATGTTTCGATTCGAATGATGATGGCTTCCGTAGTATCATACAATCCAAATTTTACAGCATTCTCCACGATGGGCTGGAGGAGGAGGGAAGGAACTTTAAGTTCATCTGTTCTCTCATCACGGATCAATTCTGTGTTGAGTCTGTGACCAAATCTAACTTTTTCAATTTCAAGATACAGTGAAAGGTGACGCAATTCTTCGCGGACTGAAACCAATTGTTGATCATCTTTACGAAGGGTTCCTCTCAGAAAATCTGAAAGTTGTTGAATCATTCTTCTGGCTTCTTCAGGTTTATTTCCAGCCAATGCACTGATGGAGTTTAAGCTGTTGAATAGAAAGTGAGGCTGCAATTGAAGCCTCAATCTGGCAAGCTCTGCTTCACGCATCAGTTTTTCGGCTTCCTCTTCTCTTTGCCTTGCTCTGGTTTGATCTTCAATCTTATTTCTGAACCAATAGAAAATAGTCATGAGTGTTACCATCAACAAGTAATATATGCCGCGTAGTGGCATGATGGTGAGATATGTCTTATGGTAAAAAACATCATCAGGATGAAGTGCAGAAAAGGTGAGATAAAGAGTTCGTCCCGTGATGGTTGTCAGCAATATGATATAACCACCGAGCAAATAGAAATTTTTACTGACAGGCTGATAAAAACGAAACGTGTTGGATATGATGATTCCTATTAGCGCAAGCACCACTGTAGTGATGATCGATTCCTGAATTGAATCATGCCATGACAATCCGATTCTATGATACACCATGGTTTGTGCAAACGACCAAAATAACCACCATGAGATGGTAATGATAATCATCTGTCTGTATGTACCAATAACCCTATTCAACGGTGATGGTGCGGTTAAATGGGTTTCCGCTTTTTCTCTTTTTGGTGTAAGTTCTTACTGCACTGATGAAGTGATTGGGTTTGTCTTCCATTCTGGTATTGGAAAACACTTCTACACCGGGTTGAATGGCGCCAAGTTCGTGAATCATATTCACGTCGATAAACTTCCAAAGTACGCGTTCACCGTGTACATTGATGAAACTCGTCTCATCAGCCATGCCGGCTTCACGTGCCTGAATCAAAGCTTCCTCTTCATTGATGGCATGAAACAGTCGTACGGATTCGTCGAATTGTTCGGCATTTCCATTTTGATGAATACGGATTTGAAAAATTAATCTTGCGCTATACCAGTTCATAGTGGTCAGGAATAGGATTGTATATCGATACCGCCGAATACGGCATTGCCTCTTAATATGAGTACTTTGTTGGGATCATGTTGAGCATCTTTGACTACCATTCTTTTATCTTCAACGCTACCCATGACTGCCGCTACTTCTGATTTTACCGTCCAGTGGGATGGTATGATCAAACGCGATCCTCCGAAAATGCTGTTGATCTCGAGTTCAATGGTGCCTGTGAAATCGGCATTCATGAGATTCACTTCAGCACCACCAAAAATGGCGTTGATTTCTCCTCCTTTGAAGGTTTTCGAAATCACATTCTTTCGAATGCCACCAAAGATTGCGTTGAAATCAAGATAGTCTTCACGTGATTCGGACCCTGCAGATTCCCAATGATGTTTTGTTTTGTCATATTGCCATTGCATGCGGCCGCAATATTCCCTTCTCCTGGGTTTGAAAATGATGAAAATACCTGCGAGTATGATCACCACAGGCCAGATATACTTACTGATATCGAGATATGGATAGTACTCTTTCAACATAAAGGCGGATCCGATCAGGATCATGATGATCCATCCAATATTCCTGAATGAGTGTTTCAATCCTATGAATACACCAATCGCAATGAGCAACATTTGCCAGGTGAACAACCATTGCGGTAGCCAGATTCCCATTTCACGCATCAGAAATAGCGCGCCAATGGCAACGATGAACAATCCGCCAAAAAGACGACCACGCTTACTGGTATTCTCCCATTCTTTCATCATGGCTTCCTGTTGTTCCTGAGTTTTTTCTTCGATGATATTCATGCTAAACTTGAATTGTACATGCAAATATTCAAAGAGTCTTCACTGCAAAATAAGGAGAATTGGCTGAAACTGAGGCAATGCAGGTGAATCTACCGATTTTGTCGGTGAGTGACATGGAGACTTACTGGTCCGATGATTTTGGCTTGAGGCCAAGCTTATCGCCTTCAGCCAGCATAAAGTCAAATGCTTCTTGGTAAGCATTGTGAATGATGCCATCCAGAATAGCATCTTTGATGGCATTTTTAATGATGCCAACTTCACGTCCGGGGCCGATTCCGAAGGTTTCCATGATGTGCTCACCGGTGACCGGAGGTTGGAAATTTCTGATTCGATCTTTTTCTTCCAGTTCGATGAGTTTCTGCTTGACTATCTCGTAGTTGGCCAGATAACGTTTGACCTTGGCTTCGTTCTTCGAGGTGATGTCCGCTTTGCACAGCAGCATCAGATCATCGATGTCATCTCCTGCCTCAAATAACAAACGGCGAATGGCGCTATCAGAAATTTCTTCTTTGGTGAGTGCAATTGGTCTAAGATGAAGCAGTACCATTTTTTGTACATACTTCATTTGATGATCAAGTGGAAGCTTTAGTCTTGAGAAAATTTTCGGAACCATTCTGGCGCCAAGGTCTTCGTGACCGTGAAATGTCCAGCCGGCGCCTTCTTCAAATCTTTTTGTTGGTGGCTTAGCTATATCATGCATGATCGCCGACCAACGCAACCAGAGTTTATCGGACATCACACAGAGATTGTCCAAAACCTGAATGGTATGGTAAAAATTGTCTTTGTGCGCAATACCATTTTTTTTCTCCACACCATGTAATCTCACCATCTCTGGAAAAAACTGGTGGAGTAGGCCGGTTTTAAAAAGCAGATCAAAACCAATGGATGGTTTATCACACATCACAATTTTATTGACTTCTGTGATGATGCGTTCCATCGAAACAATCTTGAGGCGATCGGCATTTTGTTTAATCGCTTGCCAGGATTCATCCGCTATTTTAAATCCTAGTTGATTTGAAAAACGGACCGCACGCATCATCCGCAGAGGATCATCACTAAAAGTGATATCCGGATTCAGCGGCGTTCTCAGGATTTTTTTCTCCAGGTCACCAATACCATCAAATGGATCGATGACATCTCCGAAATTATTTTTTTGAAGAGAAATGGCCAATGCATTCACCGTGAAATCTCTTCTTCGTTGATCATCCTCGAGTGTTCCGGGACTAACTTCCGGATTCCTTGAATGTTCACGATATGATTCTTTTCTGGCTCCTACAAATTCGAGATCGAGGTTGTGATATTTGAAATGTGCGGTGCCATAGGTTTTGAAGATGTCAACCTTTTTAATGCCAAGTGCTTTGGCACATGCTTTAGCCAGTTCGATACCCTTACCGTTGGTTACAAAATCAACATCATCATTTTTCCTTTCCAATAAAATATCTCGCACGAATCCCCCAATGGCATACACTTCGATGCCAAGCTTTTCAGCTTCTTCTCCAATGATTCGGTAAAATGGCGCTTTGATATGTTGCGAAAGATTCACAGTATGATGGTGCCCTCAAATTTGCGGTGGCAAAAGAACATCATAAAATGATTGAATCAGCTATCAGGCATTACTAATCGCTTTCGCCAAGCGATTAAGAATTGGGTTGGGTGCTGCTATGTGTTTCCAATGGTTCATTTTCCAAGCCTTCACCTATGCGGAGTAAATAGCCATTGCAGTCGATGATTGAAAATTCGCGCACCTGCCGAGGTTCATTCCGCAATTCAGAAACCATTTGCACATTTTTGTTTTTCAATTCGCGAAAGATTTCATCAACGTTGGAAACGAAAAGGCATATTTCAAGCCTCTCTCCGCTGTTGGTGAGTAATTCTGCGAATTTTTCATTCTTGACAAATAAAAGATTCAAACCATCGCGGCCAATGCCGGCGTCTGTTGGCGGATCTCCCCAATACCACTCTGAGTGAAAACCAAGCACATCTCTGTAGAATTGAATGGTTTCTTCCAGATTGCGCACAGGGAGGAAAGGAATACAGTGCGAATAGTTAGAGCTGGACATAAAGATGTCTAATGGATAATGATTTGCTTCACAATAATAGTATCCAGTTTCAAATGATATGTGCCATTTGTGACAGAAGAGGTATTTAGGGCGCTGGAATTGAATGTTTGGGCTACGATTCGGCCATTCATGTCTATCAGATAGGCTTCTTGAACTGGTCTGCTGAACAGGATAAAATTGTCAGCAGGATTAGGGTATGTGCTCATGAAGACACCTGCATTTTCTTCCACACGAGAGTCGAGATTAGAGAATCCTGGGGTTGGATTGTTTTCGAACGCACTGGTACTTCCGCCATCTGTGGTAAGTTCCAGGGAAATATCAGCCTGATAAGGTATTCCATTCATCTCATGGCAAGTTCTGGGGACACCATCAGATAGATGTGTAAGCAATACGTTCTGACTTGCCCCCAATTTGAATGTGGCATGCCACATGCCGTCTTCTTCGTCATTATCCAGCCATACGAGAGCAAAAGCATGTGGTTGAAGATAGTAGTCTGGCAGCGGAAACTTGTTCCAGTTGGACGAATCATCAGAGATGAAGTACTCAGAAAGATGGATTACGGAATTGGTGCCGTTGTACAATTCTACCCAGTCCTCATATACTCCTTCCTCATCATTGATGGTAGTATTGTTGACAGCCATCACTTCATTCAGATACAATCCGGTATTGAATGGAGTGGTATAAAAATATGCGGGTTCACAAGGGAAGAAACTTCCATCGGGAAGTTGAATTTGATAATAGAATTGATTGGTAGCAGTTGGCCAAAGTTCATCGAAGTAGGTAAAAATTCCATCATCTGCTATTTGATTGATACCATTGAAATCAGTAAGCGCTACTTCAGTAAAATTGATACCATCTACCGAAATGAGTAATGTACAACCATTGGCATCAGGTCCGGTGATCAAGGCTTCGAGCAGAATTTGTCCTGGGATTCTCTGCGGAGCGATCCAGTGAACGATGGCACCTTGTGTGTCAAAACCCTCCAGTTGATTCAATGCTGAATTTTTTCTGGCTGTAACATAAGGTACGATGCCAAAGTCAACATGATTGCCCCATGCTGATTGAATCGAGTTGTCGAAATCGTTGAGCGTAAAACCATAGTCGGCGGAATAGAACGGATCGTTGTAGATATAGGGTTGAATGAGATTGTGCCAGTATTCAGCAACACTTGTAATGTGATCTTCATTGAAGTACTCATCAATCATGGTGTCGATATAATAACTGAATCTATCGCGGTATTGAGGGTCATTCATCATCCTCGTATATGCTGGTCTTTGATCACCTGAAGGTGACCAACTGTAGATGTTGCGTAAAGACCAATCCACATTTACCCAATCGATTCCAAAGGTGTTGTCAAAATCATATGGGATGTATTCCATCAATCCGGTTTGTTGATTGTGGTACAGATAGAAATTGTTTTTGTTATAGATGTGGTTGTCCCAATTGCCAATCAAAATGTCAATCGCCGCCACTTTCAGAAAAGACTCAATATTGAATACCGATGGAATTTCGCAATGGAGATCTGTCGACGGTGCATTATTGAGCACACTGATGAAATTGGCGAGATCAGCATAATCATCCTTCCATTCATTTGTTTTCAAATCGTAATGTCGTGTTCCCCAATTGGCAAATTTGTAATCATCAGGATCCTCACTGATGTAGTCGAAGTCGGCTGGATAAGTACACTTGAATAAGTTGCCATCACCTTCACCATCGAAAAAAGTCTTCGCAAAATGATCATCAATTTGTTCGATGTTCAGGTACAATCCTCCATACTCACCATTGATGTAAAGCTCGGTGTAAGATGACCTTGCGCACGGAATTCCAAAATGGCGGTACATGTCGAATGACAATTTGCTGCGCACCATAGAAACATCATTGTGTTGAGCAAGCAGATTGAGTTTTTGAAGTGATTGCCATTCGAAGCCATTGTCGAAGGCATCAAACGAAATTTTGAAAGATTTTTTTGCAGCAGATAAACTTGAATTCCCACGCAATTGCAAACCAATGGTGTCAACAGATTCTACGAGACTATTGCTGGTGAAGGTGAATGTCGCCGGATAATAATGTTCAGTTTCAAGGTTGATCAACATTTCCATCAAACTATCCGGGTCGATACTGATATCGATGCGTGTTACTTGATCTTGTGGGAATGCCGGACCAAAATCAGGCAACACCTGTGCTTGATTGAACCATGGAAAAGCGAATAAGAAAACCAGGACAAACGTGAGTGAAAAAATATAAAGCCTATTATTCATGTGATCAGATTTAGAACACCTGCAAACGTCAATGCAGATGTTCAGCTTTTTTTCTTGGTTTTAAACTGAAACAATTGCGCAGGTTTGTGCAATACACCTTGTTGTTTTTCATTCAAGGGTTTCAGTTGATCCATTTTCAAAACATTCTTACGGAAATTTCTTTTGTCTAATTTTTTGTTCAGCACTATTTCATGCAAATGTTGGAGCTGACTAAGAGTGAATTTTTCAGGCAGCAATTCAAACCCAATATTGTCTGCGATCAATTCATGTCTGAAGACTTCGAGAGCGTGTTCAACAATGTCATTGTGGTCGAAGGCAAGTTCGGGCAATTCGTAAACATCTATCCATTTTGTCTTTCCGGCAAAACTTGATGCCTTGGGTGAGTAGTCTTCTAATTTCACGAGACTGTAATACCCTACGGTAACTACCCTGCGTTCAGGATGGGCGCGAAAGGTTCTTAGCCATTCCTGGTCCTTGAGGTTTTTCACACGCATAGGATCACCAAATGCATGGAATTGTTTTAGGTAAATTCCTTTTAAGCTGGTAAGTTCTCTCAAAACACGTTTGGCAGCTCCATCGAGGCTTTCGTTTTCTTTCAACAAGTCACCCGGCAGAGCGAGCTGCAGCCGGGCAAGTATTTTGTCTTTTCCAGGTTGTCTTTGTTCGATCAACAACACTTTCAGTTTCTTTTCATCGAAACCAAAAACGACGCAATCGACTGATATGTCCATGGGAGATGCCTCTTTCACTTTCTTCAGTTTTGGATATGCGCAAACTTATGACCGATGTTATTGATTTGGTAATGATTTTGTTGGTTCTATTTTGAAGTTTTCATTTGCCTTATGAGGATAAATCCATTCAACTGGAAAATTGAACTTGCTCTTGCACTCGCACTATTGATGTCGGTGCCTTTATTGGCGGGCAAAGTCGTGAGGTCAGAAGTGTTCAGTGAATCGATGAAGCTCAAGTCGGCCTGTGTAGTCATCTTGCCCGATAGTTATGACTCTACGCACCAAAATTATCCGGTCCTTTATCTCTTGCACGGATATGGGGGCAATGAGGAATCATGGCTCAAACTGAAGCCAGGACTCACAAACTCCGCGGATCTCAACCAGTTGATCATCGTTTGCCCGGATGGAGGCTACAGGTCCTGGTATCTGGATAGTCCTATCGATTCAACCATGAAATACGAAACTTTTTTGATTGAGGAATTGATACCATGGATAGACAAATCCTATCGCACCAAACCGGATAGAAATCACAGGGCCATCACGGGCTTGAGTATGGGCGGACATGGTGCATTGTACCTCAGCGTGCGCCATCCGGAGTTGTTTGGAGCTGCAGGATCAATGAGTGGTGGTGTAGATATCAGACAATACACTGCTTCATGGGATTTGAAAGAAAAAGTTCTCGGCGATACCATTTGTTGCAAACAAAACTGGGAAGATCACACTGTCATGAACGTGGTTGAAAATCTCAGAAATGGTCAAATCAAATTGATGATTGATTGCGGAGTCGATGACTTTTTCATCGGAGTGAATCGAAATCTTCATGAAAAACTCCTTAAAATGGGTGTCGATCATGATTATATCGAACGCCCGGGCAAACATGACAGTGCTTACTGGTTCGATAGTGTAGATTTTCAAATGCTCTTTTTCCGGAAGTTTTTCGAGTCATCAACACCTTAGGAGGATAAGTTGTGAATTCTGGCTGGCTTTCATGACGTCGCCATGAAATAAATTGCGACGGATGCCACAAACCAAGCGGCATCATCCTCCACATATGAATCAACCTGTACAAACTGCCAAAGGTGCGTTGAGCACGCTTGTTGTCGTCTTTTTCTTTTGGGGATTTATCGCTGCTGGAAACAGTGTGTTTATTCCTTTTTGCAAACACTATTTTCATTTGGATCAATTTCAAAGTCAGTTGATCGACTTTGCATTTTATCTCGCTTATTACGTAGGAGCCTTGGGGCTATTCATTTATGGTGATCTCGCAGGACTTGATCTCGTTGGCAAATGGGGTTACAAAAAGAGTATTGTATACGGATTATTGTTTTCCGCGTTGGGTGCTCTTGCAATGATTCTCGCTGTCAATGGCAATAGTTTCACCGGTATGTTGTTGGGGTTGTTTATTGTGGCTTTGGGATTTTCACTTCAGCAAACAGCAGCTCAACCATTGGCCATTTCACTTGGTGATCCAAACACAGGTGCTACCCGTGTTAACCTCGGAGGCGGTGTCAATTCCTTTGGAACAACCATCGGACCTTTGGTCGTGACACTCGCATTATTCGGCACGGCGCGGGCAATAGGAGATGATGAGATCAATAATTTGCCATTGGGGAAAGTGATCGGCCTTTACATTTTTGTCGGGTTATTGTTCGTTGGTGCTGCCGCGTTATTCGGATTTTCGAAAAAGGTTCCTGCCGGTATCAGTCTTGAAAAACCTGAAAAGGCAAGAAAGGCAATGGGGAGCATGTTGCTGATCACCGGATTACTCATTCTTGTTTTTACCCCTGTATTTTCAAGCTACAGAAGTGTCGAAGCGAAAACCATTGTAGAGAAAGAAACGCGCATGAAGAGCATGGAATCCGACATCCAAAAAAATGTTGTTTCCTCATACACCCCTGCGGATGTTGAAATACTGAATGCGGAAATCAAATCGTTGAAAGAACCTCTTGAACATAAAAGATTACTTTGGCTGCTGGGAGCATTGTTGGTGATTGTGGTTGCCATTCCTGTGAATTGGTCGATGGCTAAAAAAAGTCCTCAAGGTTGGGGCGCCATGCAATTCCCTCAATTGGCTTTGGGTATGCTTGCCATATTCGTATATGTTGGTGTGGAAGTAGCTATGGGAAGCAATCTCGCTGAGTTACTGAAACACCCCGATTTTGGCGGAAAACAATCATCGGAAACAGCGCCTTTCATCGCCATGTTTTGGGGTTCGTTGATGATTGGAAGATGGACTGGCGCAATTGCCGCTTTTGATCTCAAAGACTCCACCAAAAAGATGTTGAAATATGTTGTGCCTTTCATAGCGCTTTTGGTCATCTATGTGTGTACGGCAGCAGCCGGGCATCAAATTCATGAACTGAAGTGGTATGCCGGATGTGTTGTGGTTCAGATTATCGCTGCACAACTCGGTCAGGATAAACCCGCACGAACCTTGTTGTTGTTTGGGGTGATGGGGATGCTGGCATTGGTTGTAAGTGTTCTCACCACCGGAATGGTATCTGTTTATGCGGTGCTAAGCGGTGGTCTTGCATGTTCTATCATGTGGCCATCCATCTTTACTTTGTCCATTGCCGGACTTGGGAAATACACTACCCAGGGCAGTGCATTTTTGATCATGATGATTTTAGGAGGTTCTATCATTCCTCCTATTCAGGGTAAACTGGCCGACATCATTGGTATACACGCTTCCTATGCGATTGGCATTGCCTGCTTTGCTTATCTTACATGGTTTGCATGGAAGGTGAGGAGAGTTCTACTGGACCAGGGAGTGGATATTGAAAAGGCTTCCATGCCTTCAGGACATTAAAACCAGATGATGCAGTGCCTTGTTATTCCGATTCAAAATCACAGTGAATTCGAGCATTTGCTCGATTCGAGTGTTCGCCGTATTCATGACTGCGCTTGTGCATTCGAAACTTACGTGAACGTAAGAATTCTTATGGCTTTTGAAACTCAGTTATGAAACATATGGCATCTTCTGGATTAAAGATCGGAAAAAATTTACCTTAGTGTACAAAATACACTTACATTTGAACCGACATTGAATTTTACACTGGGATCACCAGATTTGAATAAAATGAAAATTGGAGTACTTACAAGCGGAGGCGATGCCCCGGGAATGAATGCGGCGATCAGAGCCGTTGTTCGTACATGTGTTTACCGCAACATCGAAGTTCATGGTATTTTTCAAGGGTATCAGGGAATGATTGATGGCGATTTCAAGAAATTGAATGAACGTTCAGTATCCCGCATTCTTGGAAGAGGAGGAACCATACTCAAGAGTTCGCGCAGCAAGGAATTTATGACGAAAGAAGGTCGTCAAAAGGCTTTCGATCATTTGAAAAAGAACGGTGTAAATGCGCTGATCACAATAGGTGGGAATGGCACATTTACAGGTGCCCATGTGTTTTACGAAGAGTTTGGAATACCTGTGATTGGTGTTCCGGGATCTATCGACAATGATCTATATGGGACAGATCACTGCATAGGTTTTGACACAGCAACCAATACTGTGGTGGATGCCGTGGACAAAATCAGAGATACAGCAACATCTCACAACCGGTTGTTTTTTGTAGAAGTCATGGGCCGCAACAGTGGGTTCATTGCACTCAAAGCAGGTATTGCTACAGGTGCTATTGCCATTGTATTGCCTGAAGATGAAATGAGCATCGATGATCTTGTACAAACACTTCGTGCGAGTGAAGACAGTGGGAAATCAAGTTCCATTGTCATTGTCGCAGAAGGATCAAAAAGTGGCGGTGCATATGAAATTGCCAGACAGGTCACCGAAAAATACAGTGAGTACGAAACGAGGGTTTCCGTGCTTGGACACTTACAACGCGGAGGTTCTCCTTCGTGTTATGACCGAGTGATGGCATCGCGTATGGGTGTTGCTGCAGTGGAAGGACTATTGGAAGGAAGAAAAGATGTGATGATTGGTATCATCAATGATAGAGAGACTTATACTCCTCTCAAAGATGCCATCGGTCAGCGCAATCTTCCGAATCGCGACGAATTGCGAATTGCCAGAATCCTGTCTATTTAAGAGAAAAGAATTAAACAATATAACCTGTGTAGCGAAAGAGGAACTACACAAAAGAAACATCAACATGAAAAAAGTAGCAATCAATGGCTTTGGAAGAATTGGACGTATGTGCTTCCGAAGTCTTGTTCAGAATGAAAACGTCGAAATAGTGGCCATCAATGATCTTACCGACGTTAAGACATTGGCCCATTTGCTGAAATACGATAGCGTTCATGGCAAGTTTGCAGTGAAAATTGAAACAACTGAAGACAGTATTGTGGTGAATGGCCGTGCTGTAAAAGTGTACGCGGCAAAAGATCCATCCACCTTGCCTTGGGGGTCTTTGGGCATTGATGTGGTGATTGAATCCACAGGCATTTTTACAGACAAGGATGGAGCATCTAAACACCTTGCTGCGGGTGCAAAAAAAGTCATCATCAGTGCGCCGGCAACCGGAGGTGTAAAGACCATCGTGCTTGGTGTGAATGACAATCATATTGTAGCTGAAGATACCATCCTCAGCAATGCATCATGTACGACCAATTGTCTTGCACCCATGGCGAAAGTGCTGCATGATAAATTCGGCATTGAAAAAGGATACATTACAACCGTACACGCTTACACCGCTGACCAGCGCTTGCAAGATGCACCACACAAGGATCTTCGCCGCGCGCGCGCTGCAGCATTGAGCATGGTACCAACATCTACAGGTGCAGCAAAAGCGGTGGGTGAAGTGTTGCCGGAACTCAAAGGAAAATTGGATGGAGTAGCTGTTCGTGTACCAACTCCTGATGGCTCACTCACAGACCTTGTCGTGATTTTGAAAAGAGAAGTCACCAAAGACGAAATCAATGCTGCGATGAAAGAAGCATCACAGGGAGAATTGAAAGGAATCTTAGAATATTGCACCGATCCGATAGTTTCTATTGATATTGTGGGCAATCGTCATTCCTGCATTTTTGACGCTGCGTTGACATCCGTGAATGGTAATCTGGTGAAAGTGATGGGATGGTACGACAATGAAGCAGGTTATTCCGAAAGAGTTTGTGACCTTGTAACTAAAGTGTAAATAACAAGAAGCGTACAATGATTGCGCTTCAGATTTTTATATTATTGAGATATGATACTGATAGCAGACAGCGGGTCCACTAAATGCGATTGGGCACTGTTGGACGATAAAGGTCAGAGAATTTCTGACTTTGAAACGATGGGACTGAATCCTTACTTCCATAGTCCTGAAATTACCGAGAAAGCACTGCGTGCAAATTCTGCACTCATTCAAATTGCCGATCAGGTGAAGCATATTTTTTTCTATGGAGCAGGAAGCAGCACAACTGAAATGTGTTCCATCATGCATTCAGGACTCGAGCGCGTTTTTAAACATGCTGAAATTTTGGTCGAACATGATCAGCTCGGATCTGGTATGGCCGCCTACGATGGCGAGCCTTGCATTGCCTGTATCCTCGGAACAGGAAGTAACTCCTGTCATTTTGATGGTCAAAAGGTCTACGAAGAAATTCCGTCTTTAGCTTACATCCTGGGCGA
This sequence comes from Flavobacteriales bacterium, assembly GCA_019694805.1. GTDB lineage: Bacteria > Bacteroidota > Bacteroidia > Flavobacteriales_D > Sanyastnellaceae > JAIBBG01. Next base: position 34,868 of record JAIBBG010000020.1, read on the forward strand.
TGAAGCAAGCGGTAGTTATTTCGGTAAAATCCTTCTACAAGAATATTTTTACAAGAAACTCCCTGCAGATTTACGCGCATCTTTCGAAGAAAAATATGCGCCATCTAAAGATGATATCATCAACAAGATTTATCGCGAACCCAACGCCAATGTTTATCTCGCATCTTTCATGAAATTCATTGGTGAGCACCGCGATCATCCTCATGTTCAGGATTGGGTAACCCAAGGCATGATTCACTTCATCAATATACACGTGAAATGTTTTTCAGATTGGAATCAGGTCCCTGTTCATTTTGTGGGAAGCATTGGTCATTATTTTTATGATTGTCTTCAGCGAGCTGCTCAGGAAACAGGTATCAGACTTGGACGTGTTATACACAAGCCGATTGATGGATTGGTGGAGTATCATGTGAAGTATAAAATTCCAACGCTCATTCAGGCATAATCAACTGTAACATGGAAAAAAAAATCTGTGTCATTGCACATGACAAAATGAAGCCGGCATTGGTTTCATTTTTAAAAGAACGTGAAGACTGGTTGTGGGGGCGCAAATTGATCGCGACTGGAATGACAGCAGAATTCATGGAGCATGAAGACATCAAAGTGGAAGTTGAGCATGTTCATCCGGGACGAGAAGGAGGTTTTAGGGAGTTGACTGAAAAGGTGAATCAAGGCGAAATAGGACTCGTACTGTTTTTCAGAGACCCTGAAATTGTTCAAGATTACGAGGCAGACATTATTGCACTGGTCAAAGCTTGTATCAAACAAAACATACCATTGGCATCCAATCCTGCAAGTGCAGAATTATTGATCATCGGCATGATCAGGATGGAGGCATCTAGAAAATAATTCATCATCATGACAGAAATTAAGGCATGTCTGTTCGACATGGATGGCGTTATTGTAGACACCGCCAGATTTCATTTTAAAGCATGGCACAGACTTGCTGATTCACTTGGGATTCAATTCACCGAAGAGGATAACGAACAACTCAAGGGTGTTTCACGCGTTGATTCACTCGAGAAAATTTTGTCTTGGGGAAATCTCATGCTCAACAACACCAAAAAAATTGAGTTGATGGATCTCAAAAACAAATGGTATTTGGAATATGTTGAGGAAGTCAATCCTTCGGATATGTTACCCGGTGTGTATGAATTTTTGAAGGAATTGAAGGCAGCAGGAATCCGCATAGGATTGGGTAGTTCATCGAAGAATAGTATTCTGATTTTGGAAAAACTTGGCATCTATGATTTATTCGATACCATCATGGATGGGAACAAAATTCACATGTCAAAACCACATCCGGAAGTTTTTGAACGTGGCGCTGCTGAACTCGGAATTCCTCCCGAACAAATTGTTGTATTTGAAGATGCCATCAGTGGCGTAGATGCGGCTTTGAGTGGTGGATTCTACTGCATCGGAATTGGTGATTCATCAGTGCTCTCCAAAGCACATGCTGTTGTTCCGGATATGAAATCTATGACTATTGCTAAAATGGTTGACCTTCTTCATTGATTGAGCAGTTTTGTTGTGCCGAATTTTGCGGCATGATGAATCAATCTTCGGTACCACAGCAGCCTAAAAAATGGAAAATGGCCTTGCTGATTTGGCTTTTCATTTATCCAGTCATCACCATCCTGTTTTATGTATTATCTCCATGGATGATGGATTGGCCTCCTTTTCTCCGCACACTCTTGCTTACACTCATTCTGGTTCCACTCATGGTTTTTGTTGCTCTACCATTCATCCATAAAAAGTTTTTTGGGTGGGTGAGACGGTGAGATTGTTGTCATGAGGAAGGCATTGCAGCATATGGGATAAAGATTCAATATTGGCGATCATGGTGTGATGCTGGTTTGGGAAATGATCGTCTTGTGATTGATGTATCAACTATATATCTTGAGATACCCCTTGTTTGTGATTTGTCATAGACATGGCCTCGCGTCAAGAATACTTGAATCAACATTCATGAGGCCAATCATCATCGCATACCATTCACTTTTCACTCTTCTCCAACAAAAAAAAATGGTCGGAAGTTCAACTCCCGACCACATTTTCTTGTATTCCGAAATAAATTATTTACGTCGCGCTCCTTTTTTAGTAGCCTTCTTCGTGGCCTTTTTGGGTGCCACTTTTTTGGTAGCTTTTTTAGGAGCCACTTTTTTCGTTGCTTTTTTCACTGCGGCTTTTTTCGTCGCCTTCTTCACAATTTTTTTAGTGGCTTTTTTAGGAGTCACTTTTTTGGTAGCCTTTTTAGCAGCTGCCTTTTTGGTAGCTTTTTTAGGTGCCGACTTTTTCGTTGCTTTCTTTGCTGAAGCTTTTTTGGTGGCTTTTTTAGCAACCTTTTTTGGTGCAGCTTTTTTCGTTGCTTTTTTTACTGCTTTCTTCTTCGTAGCTGCTTTTTTAGCCGCTTTCTTCGTTGCCTTTTTTGCAGCCTTTTTCTTAGTCGCTACTTTTTTAGCAGCTTTCTTAGCGGCCTTCTTGGTCGCTTTTTTAGCAGCCTTCTTGGTTGCTTTTTTCTTGGCTGCAGGTTTTGATGCCGTTGGTTTAGCAGGTGCAGAAACTTCTTCTGTTTTCTCTGGTAGTGTTGAATTGTAGCTCAAAGCCATCGAAATCCATGAATCGATGTCACTGTCATTGGTGTATCCGGCTTCATCCACAGAAAGGAATCCGCTCATGACTTTACCACCCATTTCCATCATTTTTGCTCCGGGACGTTGAAGTGCAGATTCTTGATCGGCAGCATCAATGCGTACCATCAATTCTCCTTTGTTTGTCACGCCAACGGTCATGTTGCCGCGTACCATAAATACTACACCGCCAAACATTTCTTTGGCGTCGTGTGGGATGTTTTTCGCGATAAATGCATCGCGCAGTCTGTTGATCAGTGATTCGTTACTCATGTCGAAAAGTTTGGCCGAAAGGTATATTCGCAGTGAATAGTGGACAAGGACATTCCGTAAAAAATAATCTGCTATTTATCAGCAATGACGAATTCATCATTTCCACTCCTTTTCGAGCCGCTCGATCTCGGATTTACCACGATCAAAAATCGTATCCTCATGGGATCAATGCACACCGGACTCGAAGAAGAAAAGGACGGATTTCGTAAACTGGCAAAATTCTATGCCACCCGCGCCAGTGGCGGAGTTGGACTCATTGTGACAGGTGGTATTTCACCTGATTTTTTCGGACGACTTACACCTGGTGCTGCAAAAATGACCAGCCAACGGGATGTGCAAAATCACCGCATGATTACTGATGCAGTGCATGAACAGGGAGGGAAGATCTGCATGCAGATCTTGCATGCGGGGCGATACGCATATCAGCCAATCTCCTTCGCTCCTTCGCGTATCAAGGCTCCCATCACACCTTTCACACCATTTGCCATGCCATCATGGATGGTCAAGCGGACCATCAGGAATTTTATCCGTGCTGCTGAATTAGCTGCCCAGGCTGGATATGACGGCGTAGAAGTCATGGGAAGCGAAGGATATCTCATCAACCAATTTTTGGTCACACACACCAATCAACGCACAGACGAATGGGGAGGATCCTTTGAAAATCGCATGCGATTTCCACTGGAAATAGTGAAAGGTATCAGGGAAAAGGTCGGCAGAAATTTTATCATCATCTATAGACTTTCTATGCTCGATCTGATCAAGGATGGGCAAACACCACAAGAGATCGTGACATTGGGCAAGGCCATCGAAGCTGCTGGCGCCAGTTTGATCAATACAGGGATAGGCTGGCATGAAGCCAGAATACCAACAATTGCTCAAATGGTACCTCGTGCGGCATTCACATGGGTAACAAAAAATATCAAAAAGGAATTGCGAATACCGGTGATCACCACCAACCGCATCAATATGCCAGAAGTGGCGGAGGCTGTACTTCGCGATGGTGAAGCCGACATGGTTTCTATGGCCAGACCATTTTTAGCTGATCCTGATTTCGTCAACAAGGCTAAACAAGGGGCAAGCCATGAAATCAATACATGCATTGCATGCAATCAGGCATGTCTGGATCATATCTTCAATCGCAAAGTCGCTACTTGTTTGGTGAATCCATTCGCTTGCCGTGAAACCGAATGGCCGCAATGGAATCATGTCACAGTCAAAAATGTGGCTGTCCTAGGTGCCGGTCCGGCTGGTTTATCAGCTGCTCTCATCTTAGGAAGGCGCGGACATCACGTTACACTTTTTGAACAAGGAGAAGAGATTGGTGGCCAATTGCGTCTGGCTTCCCAAGTGAGTGGCAAAGAGGAATTCAGGGAAACACTGAGGTATTATCAAGTTATGCTTGCTAAATTCAAGGTCCACATCAAGACATCAACGACCTTCCAAATTGATGATGCCACTGCTTTTGATGAAATCGTTTATGCCGCCGGAGTCATACCCAAAAAAATCGATATCGAAGGAAGTCAGCTTCCTCATGTAGTGACATATGACCGCTTGCTGAGTGGTTCCGTTGTTCCTGGTAAAAACATTGTTGTGATTGGCGCCGGTGGTATTGGTATCGATACTGCCATGTTTCTCATCAAAGGCTGTGAACCTGAAACCAAACATGAATTTCTAAACCGGTGGAAGGTGGATGAAACATGGACTCAACGTGGAGGATTGTCGAAGGATAAAGCTGCGGCGTTTTTAACCCGAAACATCACCATACTGCAGCGAAGCAAAGGGAAACCGGGAAAACATCTGGGAAAGACTACTGCATGGATTCATCGCGAAGAATTGAAAATTCTCGGAGTAAAGTTTTTCGATGAATTGCAATATGAAAGGATCACTCCAGATGGCATAGAAATTCAAAGAAACGGAGAGCATGTCATGATTCCAGCAGATCAGATTGTGATATGTGCGGGACAGACGAGCAATACAGCGATGTTGGAAAATTTAAAGGCCACTGGCAAACCTGTTCATGTGATTGGCGGGGCACTGCGTGCTGGCGAGCTGGATGCCAAAAGAGCCATTGAAGAAGGAATGCGCATAGGTTTCGCTATTTGATGGTGATCAGATCGACGCGAAAAAACCGAGTCATAACTTACTTGGTGTATTTGGTACACTTAGTTAACTTGCCACCCAATTATTTTACCTGAATTTTGCCGTCACCATCAATTTTGCCTTGGAAAAGAAAAACAGAGGCATGAAGGTAAGCGGCTATATAGTTCGGGTATAAACAAAAGCATCTCCACATTCATGATAAAATATTTGGTAACAGATCCATGGAAGATCGTTGAGGAAGGGTTCAAACGCAAACATCATCGTTCGTCTGAGAGTATTTTTTCTATCGGCAACGGACGTTTTGGACAACGTGCGAATCATGAAGAAAAGTTCACAGGACCATCGCTACAAGGAAGCTATGTAGCTGGAGTTTATTATCCGGACAAAACACGAGTTGGTTGGTGGAAAAACGGCTATCCGGAGTATTTCGCTAAGGTGCTCAATAGCACCAATTGGATTGGCATACATGTTTGGGTGGATGAAGAGGAAGTGGATTTTGCCACTTGCATCACTTCGAATTTTCGACGAGAGTTGAATATGAAGGAAGGATACCTTCAACGAAGTTTTGACATTGAAATGCCTTCCGGAAAACAAGTTCACATTGAGGCAACGCGTTTCTGTTCCATGGCAGATGATGAAACGGCTGCCATTCGCTATTCAGTGACACCATTGAATTTTATGGGGATGATCAAGTTTCAACCCTATCTCGATGGAGATGTCAAGAATCATGACTCGAATTATGATGAGAAATTCTGGGAGCCTATTCATCATGCTGCCACAGCTGGAGAAGGCATCGTTGTCACCCGCACCCGCAAAACAGAATTCGACGTGGCTACTGCCATGAAGGTGCAGCTATTTTTAAAGGGTAAAGAAGTGATACCTTCTTATCATTTCTCATCACATGAATTTTTTGCGGAGAACAATTTTGAAAAGGGTGTGAATCCTGGTGAAACGATTACACTATATAAATATGTAGGTGTAGTTTCTTCGCTGAATTACGACAAATCGAATATGGCACAGGCTGCTACGAATGCCGCGAGAAGAGCATTCAACCTAGGTTTTGAGAATATGTTAGCGGCTCAGCGGGAGAAATGGGCAGAGATATGGAAGCTTGCCGACATTGTTATTGAAGGTGATGATGAAGCACAACAGGCAATTAGATTCAATATTTTTCATCTGAATCAAACCTACACCGGAGAGGATTCCAGATTGAACATTGGCCCGAAAGGCTTCACGGGTGAGAAGTACGGTGGTTCTACATACTGGGATACGGAAGCGTATTGTATTCCTTTTTATATGAGTACCAAAGATCAGAAAGTTGCTCGTCAACTTTTGACGTATCGCTTCAACCAGTTACCACGCGCCATTGAGAACGCTGCGAAACTTGGATTTACCAATGGTGCCGCTCTTTATCCGATGGTGACCATGAATGGCGAAGAATGTCACAACGAATGGGAGATCACCTTTGAAGAAATACATCGCAATGGTGCCATAGCGTATGCGATTTACAATTACACGAGGTACACCGGCGACACTACATATTTCTCAGAAGGTGGAATAGATGTGTTGATCGGTATCGCCAGGTTTTGGGCCCAACGCGTGCATTGGAGTGCATCGAAGAAACAATATGTCATGCACGGAGTGACTGGTCCAAATGAGTATGAAAATAACGTCAACAACAATTGGTACACCAGTTACATCGCAACCTGGTGTATGAAGTATTGTTTGGAGGTGATTGATTACTTGCGCAAGGAGAATCCAAGCTTCCTCTCAAGCAAACTTGCTTCATTGTCGTATGACGAAAGTGATGAGAGTGTCAGCTGGCGTCATATCATTGACCATATGTATTATGGAAAACTGGAGGGCACGGAGATCTATCTTCAGCAAGATGGATTTATGGATAAAGTTCTGATGAAAGCGTCGGAACTTTCACCTGCTGAAAGACCTATTAACCAACATTGGAGTTGGGACCGCATTCTTCGCTCTTGTTTCATCAAGCAAGCGGATGTGTTGCAGGGCATATACTTTTTCGAAGAAGATTTTTCTCTATCTGAAATCAAAACCAATTTTGATTTCTATGAGCCGATGACCGTACACGAGAGTTCACTTTCGCCTTGTGTGCATTCCATTCTTGCTGCAAAATTGGGTTATGATGAAAAGGCTTATGAAATGTACATGCGAACATCTCGTCTCGATCTGGACGACTACAATCATGAGGCACATGAAGGACTTCATATTACCAGTATGGCTGGCACCTGGATGAGTATTGTTCAGGGCTTTGGAGGTATGCGCGTTGTCAATGACCAATTGGAGTTCAAAGCCATGCTTCCGAAACAATGGAAGTCATATTCTTTCAATGTGCTGTTTCGTGGAAAGGTGGTACAGGTGAAAGTTGATGCTCAGGGCGTAACCGTCAATTGATTTTGGGGAATTTGTAGTGCAATTTGGCCTGCTTCTGTTGGAAATCAGGGGAAAACCGGTTGATCTGCGCTTATTTTTCGGAAAATCTGCTGATTGTGAGAGAAAATCACATTTGGCCCTTGCAGAACCAATTCCCCTATGTATATTTGCCGCCCGTTTTAAAGAAAAAAGAAGATGAAACAAGGAATACATCCGGAAAGTTACCGCCTCGTGGTTTTCAAAGACATGTCGAATGAATATATGTTTATCGGCAGATCAACCACGCCAACCAAAGACACCATCAAATGGGAAGACGGTACTGAGTATCCACTCGTGAAACTTGAGATTTCTCACACTTCACACCCATTCTTCACTGGTAAGATGCAGTTGGTTGACACCGCTGGTCGTATCGATAAATTCAAATCACGCTACGCGAAATTCGATAAGAAGAAATAATATTGCCTTTCAGGTAAAGAAGAAGGCCGTTCCTATGGAGCGGCCTTTTTCATTTCATACTTATTCTATTTATCTGAGGATCTGCCCAGACATACCGGGCCAGAGAAATATTCAGGATTGCACACCAGTTGTTCCGCGGATCAGCAGGCAGCCATCAACTGTCTTCTGGCATTGAATATCCTGCTTTTGACAGTTCCCGTTGGAATACTCATCTGATCTGCAATCTCTTCATAGAGATAACCTTCAAAGGCCATGATAAAAGGCTTGCGGATATCATCTTTGAGCTGGTTGATCTGTTTCCAAATGTCCTTTTCATTGATTTCCTGACTGATATTGTCTGCACTGATGCTTCTCCAATCGGCAGAAACATCTTTTGTTGATCTTGAGAAAATCTTGTGTCCGGATTGTTCTCGTTTGCATCTGTTCAGGAAGATGTTGCGCATGATGGTGTAGAGCCATCCCCGGAAATTGGTTCCGTCAGCGAAATTCTCGCGGTACTTCAACGCTTTGAGCATGGTGTCTTGGAGCAGGTCATCTGCATCATCGCTGTTTTTGGTGAAGCTAAGTGCAAAACTCTTCATTACGGGGCGGGATGAAATCAGCATTTCATTGAATTCCAGTGTGCTCATGATGTTTGTTTAATAATGTGCTGCAAAGATTAAACAAAGAATTGGATTTCGCACTATTTTGTTTAATTAAAATATGTAAAAATTAAACAAAATGATTTTTGATAAGATTCTGACCGCATTCAAACTTGACTTTACCTGTGATCATAAATAAGGTAAATAGCAAGAAGCCAAAGCATTAAGGTGCTTTTTGGAGCAGACTAAAAAGGTGGTCAATAAAATGGGATCAGTTGATAGGCGAAGGGGTGAACTCCCGGATGAACTGACTGAGATCGTCGTAGAGGTAGAACATTCCGATTTCAGGAGATTTTTTACCCTTCACCAATGGACCGCTGATGTAGAAAGAACAGCCAGTATTCTGGAAGTGATCGCGGAGTTTGGAGAAATAGCTATCGATCAAGATCTGATTAGGGTGTGTTGTGAAAATACTCACGAACTTCACCGGACCAACACGAAGGAAAACCTGATGTAAATCTTCCAAAGGAACACTTTGTCCCAAATAGATTGTTCTATGCCCTCTGGATCTCAGTGAAAAATTGAGCATAAGCATTGAAATTTCATGAAATTCCATCTCAGGAAGGAAAAGCACAAAGGTTTCTGCACTTGGAGATGATTCGTCGGGCAGAATGCGGTTGGTTTGTGCGTAGAGTTTTTGGCGTATCAGATTAGAGATAAAGTGTTCCTGTGCAGGACAGATAGAGCTGGACATCCACAGCACACCGATCTCTCTTAGAAAAGGCACGAGAATATTGAGGTAGGTATGTTCGAGGCCATTGGTTGCAATGCGCAAATCGACCACGCTGCAGAATAATTTTTCGTCGAAATTGAGCATGGCCAGTTTCAAGGTGGCCATGATCGTATCGTCGTTTTGTCCTGATATGGAATATTCTTCAATGAGCTCGGAAATTTTCGACTCCGGCATGCGGGCGATTTCCGAAATCTTGTGGCCCCGTTGATTGAGCAAGGACACATTCAGCAGGGTTTTCAATTCTTTGTCCGAGTATTTGCGGATATTGCTATCGGTACGCGTGGGTTTCAGTAAGCCGTAGCGCTGTTCCCAAATACGGATGGTATGAGCTTTCACTCCCGTATAATTCTCCAGATCCTTGATACTGAACTCCTGCATAAAGTCTTTGATGTCTTCAGCCATAACAATGCAATCTCAAGATTGTTCATCCGGGTAAGCAAAAAACCGGAATATGACCATTTATTCCTGCCTTTGGTCCAAACGTATGACAAATGAACAGGATTATGATCAATGCACAAAATTGCCACACACAATTCCATCGGGTTGTCGATACCTTTCTATGAGCGATGGGATTTCAGGGATTCCTGTGAGCAATCGTCACGGGATGAGTAATTTCTGATCAGCGTTAAAGATCGATGAATTCGCAACCGCTGTGTGGATTTTACGTACAAAGCCGTTGTATCATTGAAAAAGAATTTGTCTTACACCCTATGAAGTATTTGCCAACACTGGTCCTTGCCATGTTATGCCCGTTGATTTCGGTCGCACAGACAGCAAGAATTCAATTTATTCACAATAGCCCTGATCCGGGTATTTCAGCCATCGATATTTATGTAGATGGGAGTCTTGTTGCAGACAGTCTCGAATACCATGAAGCTACGGCATTCATGAACATCACAGGGGGTGTTGAGGTGACCATTGCAATCTGTCCTGGAACAAGTATCGATGCAGGTGAATCATTCTATACACTTCAAAACACTTTCATTGCTTCTGAAAAGTATGTAGCCATTGCCAATGGCATGGTGCAAAGTGGTTATAACCCTCAGGTCTTTTTTGAGTTGGGAATTCATTCGGGCGCGTTGGAAGCTGGCACCAGTACATCGTCCATTGATGTGCTGTTTTGCCATGGAAACACTGATGTTGGCTATGTGGATTTTAACGAATCAGAATTATTGCTCTTACCCATATTCGAAAATGTCCCTTTTGGAGGATATGCCGGGTATCAGCCTTTTCTCACAGCAGATTACGTGTTTGAACTTTTAGACCATACATCTGGAACATCGATTGGAAAGTTTCAGGCGCCTTTTGCACAGAATGCACTCGGAGGAATTCCGGTGACAATTGTGAGTTCAGGATTTTTCAATCAGCAAATGAACCAAGGTGGAGAAGGTATTGGGCTTTGGTTGGCGAAACCACTTGGTGGTCCAATGTACAAGTTACCAGTATTGGAATTGGGCGTTTCTGCAGGAATTCAAATCATCCATAGCATTTCTGATCCATCAGCGAATGTTGTAGATGTTTATTTCGATGATGAAATATTCGCAGACAATCTTGAATTCAGATATGCCACTCCATTGCAAAATGTGCAGGCATCACGAGATATCATCATAGGATTTGCACCTTCGAATAGCACATCGTCAGAAGATTGTTTTTATAGAGACACCATCGCGTTATGGTCAGGAAGTTTACAATGTGCAGTGATCATGGGCAACACATCGGATGTTGGATTTAATCCGCAGGTTCCATTGCAGATGAATTACCTCAACCGTATGCCGGATCCTGGACAAGTTTCACTGATGTTCGTACATGCGGCATCGGATTATCCGACTGCTGATCTCACGGAGAACCAACCCACACAAAACAGTTGGGTCAATGACCTGAGTTTCGGTGAAACATCAGAACTCATCATGATTCCTGCTGAGGACTATGTCATTGAACTCACGAATGCCGATGGCACGTACAGCTACGGTTTGAATGTCCTTCCTGTTGCAACTTCACAAGGTCAAATTCTTACACTGGTCTTAAATGGATATGCTGATCCATCACAAAACAACACAGGACCTGCTGGAGGTTTGTGGCTGGCCACTGATGAAGGTGGAATGATGACAGAGTTAGAGCCACCAGCACCAGCACCCGTCTATACCGAAGTTCAGTTCATACATAATTCTGCGGATGCTGCTTTAAGTGAAATGGACATCTATGCGGATGGTGTACTCATCCTCAACAATCTGTCATTCCATGCTGCGAGTCCGTATTTGAATTTGCAAGCCGGTGTTCCTATTGATATTTCTGTGGCAGAATCTACCAGCAATTCTGTGGAAGATGCATTCATCAATTTTACCTATGTACTCAATGAAAATGAGTCTTACCTATTTATTGCTGACGGCATTTACAGCATGACTGGCTATAATCCGGCACCGGATTTTCAATTTGTAATGTATGAAGGGGCACGCATGGAGGCCGTGAATGCATCCGAAACTGATGTCATCGTTTATCAAGGATGCACAGATATGCCTTCAGTGATGATCAAAGATCAATCAGATCTCAGTATTTGGGCAACCGAAGTGGCACATCAGGATTTTACTGAATACATGTCGCTTCAGCCCGGATCGGAACATGGGATTGCTTTCATCACCAGTATGGGTGATATGAACCTTGGGCAATATGCCTTAAATATCCTCACTCCGGATTGGGACGGCAAATCCGTCACTGTTCTCCTCAATGGTTTTTTGAATCCTACAAATAACAGTGATGGTCAAATGTTGCAATGTTGGTATGCTGCCGCGGATGGTAGTACCGGCATTTTAGGACATTATACCTCTGTGCATGAAACGGTGAAAACATCAAGTTCAGTCTATCCGGTACCAGCACACGACAAACTCTTTATCAAATTGGGAGATGGATTTCATGCCAATCCTGTTGCAACAGTGGTGTCTTCAGATGGACGAATTGTAGATATTGGTATGCAAAATATCCAACCAGGCATTCATGCCATGAGTTTATCCGGATTGCGACCAGGCTTGTATACATTGAGATTGGCAGATGGTATCTTATCCGAATCCGTTCACTTTATTGTGGAGTGATTATTTTAACACTGATCATCCATGGCCTTTCAATTCCGATTCAAAATCCGTGTGAATTCAACCTTTTGTGCGACCATGCGAATTCTTTTGGGCTTTTGAATCTCATGCACGAAACCCTGTGCATGATTCGGGTTTAACGATTACAATGGACATCCTATTCCAATGGAATGTGGTGTGATTTGATGCTCGGTCTTCTTGTCACGACAAAATTTATTGTCGTTTGAACGTTCGCATTTTCTCATTCAGCGAAACTATTTTCCTTTTGGACTAATTGTCACGCATTGTTCGTAACAGAAAAATTTGAACTCCCGTTAAATCCGTTATCCCTTAGAAATCCTTCATCCTGTAGCGAAAACACTTTTAGTCTAATGTCCGCATGTGGATTTTAACCAAAAATCTACAGCGATGAAAAAGTTTTACTCCTACTTAGTCATAGTTTGTTGTTTACAGTTTGCACAAGTTACCGCGCAAACAAACACAGGCAATTGCTCCAATAACCAGTCTAACAATCAATCCGGAAATAACTCCGGTAATAATTCCGGTAATAATTCCGGTAATAATTCCGGTAATAACTCAAGTGGGGGCAATGGATCCGGATCATGTCTTGGAACCGGAGGCAATAACTCAGGTAGCAATCTGCAAAATGGAGATCACAATGGAAATTGTTCTGCAGATAGTACGGG
>JAIBBG010000021.1 GCA_019694805.1 Flavobacteriales bacterium
GCGGTGCGTCGATTACAGCGGGAGAAAGCAATTCGGGTATCACCCTCCTATTCGATATCGCAGCGAGCAATCAAAGTATTTGCACGGGAAGTTGTATCGATTTTACTGACCTCACCACTCCTCAACCTAATTCCTGGTCCTGGCAATTCGATGGAGCCAATACGTCAACATCGGCCGTAGAGAATCCGACCAATATCTGCTACGATGTTGCCGGTACTTATGATGTGATCCTCACCATCACGAATAGTTGCGGAACCTTCGACTTCACTTTTGATGATTTCATTGAAGTGTTAGATGTGGCTCAACCAGTAATTATTGCCGATGGTCCGCTTACCTTTTGCGAAGGGCAATCGGTTGAACTGAGTGTGAATACACCGGGCACATATCAGTGGCAATTCAATGGAAATGATATCATAGACGCCATTCAAAATGTATATGAGGCAACGGAGACTGGTGACTATCAAGTGGTGGTGACCAATGGCCCGTGCGCTGCTGTTTCCGAAACGATCACCATCAGTAGCGGTTTAACTCCTTATGCTGCGATCCTTCCTGATGATGACCAATTCTTGTGTGATGATTCGATGCTCATCGTTGGTGAATCCGACGGCGATATCCAATGGTACTTGGATGGAAATCCGATCATCGGTGCAACCAGTGATCAGCTCCTCGTTTCCTCCAGCGGTACGTATTGGTTCGAAGCTTCATTCGGTGGAAGTTGTGCGACACTTTCCGATCCCATTCAAATAGCATTGGGCATTGAGGCGACCATCAACATCACAGCGAGTGATGATTCAGTGTGTGCGGGTGATATCATCACGCTGACCATTTCAGGTGATTATGATAGCTTCACTTGGGAAAATGGCAGTGACTCATTGACCAGAAGCATTACCTCAACAGGTGTTTATTCCGTGATTGCAGAAAAGGAAGGGTGTTTAGCTGATTCGAGCGTGGTGCTCTTTTTCTCTCCGCTTCCAACCATCGATGCCGGTTTGGATTTAGAAAGTACTTGCGAAGGTTATATGGAAATGTTCGCTACGGGAGAAGGCGAAATTTCCTGGTGGCTGGATGAAACTCTACTCATTGATTCCAGCGTTGTGGTTGTGGAAGCGCCTTCTAACAACATCACCTATACGGCGAAGGCAACATTGGACGGATGCATTTCTGAAGACCAAATGATGATCACGTCAGACTGTGTATCGATCTATATACCGAATAGTCTCACTCCTAACGAAGACGGAATCAACGATGTATTCAAAGTGGAAGCGCGTGGGGTTTCCATTTATGAGTTCATCATCTTCAATCGCTGGGGCGATGAAGTTTTTCGAAGCACAGACCCCGATGATGTTTGGACGGGTGGAAAAGACGATTATTATGTTCCGGATGGAGTTTATGTTTATCAAATCACGGCATTGAATGAAAAGAACGAAAGCCTGATTGATAAAAAACACATGAGAGGAACGATTACCGTTTTCAGGTAAAATTCTGCATCTCGACCAGCTTGCGGTAAACACCGTTGCGCGCCATCAATTCGTCGTGCGTGCCTTGTTCAGCAATTTTACCGTGATCTATTACGATGATCATATCTGCCTTTTGAATCGTGCTGAGTCGGTGAGCAATGACCAAAGACGTGCGATTCTCCATCAATTTGTTGATGGCATCTTGCACTAATTTTTCGCTATAAGTATCCAATGCGGATGTGGCCTCGTCGAGGATGAGGATTGGAGGATTTTTATACAATGCCCTTGCAATGGCAAGTCGTTGTTTTTGTCCGCCGCTCAGTTTATTGCCACTGTCACCAATGTTGAAGTCATAGCCTTCCTGAATCTTCACAATAAATTCCTCAGCATTGGCGATACGTGCACTTTGCTGAATACGGTCCATATCGATTCCGGTAGCACCCAATGCGATGTTGTTTTTGATAGAGTCATTGAACAAGATCGATTCCTGAGAAACGAATCCCATGAGTTTGCGGATATCAGCAATGCGTGTGTCGCGGAGCGAATGTCCATCGATGGATACTTCGCCGCTGATGGGATCGTAGAATCTGGCGAGCAATGAAGCCAATGTGCTTTTACCACTTCCACTCGGACCAACAAGCGCCACAGTCTGTCCTTTTTTGATTTGAAAGGAAATGCCTTTGATCACTTCATCACCATAATAACCGAAGCGGATGTTTTTGAATTCAATGGAATCGTGAAATCCATCCAGTGATTTGGCATCAGGTTTATCAAATACCGTGATCGGTGCATCGAGTATTTCGTTGATTCTTTCCAAAGAAGCCACACCTTTATTGATCTTGAAAATGGCATCACTGAATGCACGTGCAGGTTGGATGATTTGCGAAAAAACCACGAGATAACCAATGAGCATCTCCCCTCCCATTTCACCCGATATAACAATCCGTCCGCCGAAAAAAAGCAAGATGGTGATGACGATCAACGAGATGAATTCACTCATCGGTGAACTCAGGTATTCCCTTCTGTACAACTTATGCATCAGTCGGAAATAGTAATCATTCATCCGATCGAATTTCTGTCTGAATTGACCTTCAGCATTAAAAACTTTGATGATGCGGTTACCAGTAAGTGTTTCTTCAATAATGGAAATGAGTTCACCGAGTCCGCCTTTGCCGCGTTTTGCCGCATTCTTCAGGCTTTTGGCAATGCGCGATATCAAGAAGCCACTAACAGGTAAAAAGAGCAAAGCAAAAACAGTGAGTTTCCAACTGATCACGATGAGTGTCACAAGTGAAATCAAAATCATGATAGGAGACTTGAGCAATGCTTCGAGTGTTCCGATCACACTGAACTCGATCTCCATCAGGTCGTTCGTCATACGTGAAATGATGTCGCCTTTTCTTTCATTGCTAAAAAATGCTACGGGTAGATCGAGCACTTTTTGATACATCTTTTCGCGGATATCTCTGGAGACCGAAGTCCTGATTCTGGCGATAGAGAAAAGAGAAAAATAGTTGACTACATTTTTCAAGAGAGCGAGAACAACGATGAAGACGCACATCAGCGCAAGTGCGGTGCCTTGACCGTGTTGAGCGATGAAAGCATCGAGGCTTGAACTTGCCCACACCCAAAGTGCATTTCCTTTACCCGAAGATGTAGTGCCTGTGCTGTTCACCCTGAACAAGACATACAGAAAAGGCACAACAGCCAGGAAAGTGAACAATGAAAAAATGGCATTGAGAATATTGAACAAAAAGTTCGATATCAGGCTGCTCTTATAGCCTTTGACAAGATTGAATATTAATCTGAACTTTTGCATAGGCTCATGCTTCGCATCAAAACTCGTTGGCCAATAGATCAACACCTGTGTAGCCGGAAGGTGAAATCCTCATCAATTCCTTTTTCACTTCATCCGATACATCGAGTGTTTGAATAAACTGTTGGATATCGTTTTTGCCAATAGTGGTTTTACCGCGGGTTAAACTTTTCAATGCCTCATATGGATTCGGATAGTTTTCCCTTCTGAGGATGGTTTGAATGGCTTCTGCAACGACAGCCCAATTGTCTTCGAGGTCATTGGCAAGGGCTTTCTCATTCAATTGAATTTTACTCAAACCCTTTTCAATGGAATTCAAAGCAATGATCGTGTGCGCCATGGGAACACCAATATTGCGTAATACTGTGCTATCAGTAAGGTCGCGTTGCAATCGGCTCACCGGGAGTTTTGCTGCCAGGTGTTCGAGCAATGCATTGGCAATACCGAGATTGCCTTCTGCATTTTCAAAGTCGATTGGATTCACCTTGTGAGGCATCGCAGACGATCCCACCTCACCTTCTTTCACTTTTTGGGTGAAATAATTCATGGAGATATATGTCCAGATATCCCGACACAAATCGATCAGAATAGTATTGGTTCTTTTGAGTGTGTCAAAAGCCGCTGCCATATTATCGTAATGTTCAATCTGTGTGGTAAATTGAGATCGACGGAGATTCAATCTGGCGGAAAGAAAACCATTGGCAAATTCCACCCAGTCAATTTCCGGATAAGCCACATAGTGTGCATTGAAATTTCCTGTAGCACCGCCAAATTTGGCATTGTAAGGAATCTCTTCGAGTTGATTCAGTTGTTCATCGAGTCGATCGACAAATACATAAAACTCTTTACCCAATCGAGTTGGAGAAGCAGGTTGACCGTGCGTACGTGCGAGCATGGGAACATCTTTCCATTGCTTCGACATATCGATGAGTTTTTCGAGAATTTTATCTACTCCCGGAATATAGATTTCCTCCACGGCATCTCTGAAAGAAGCCGGAATAGCGGTATTGTTGATGTCTTGTGACGTGAGTCCGAAATGGATGAACTCTTTGTAAGCCGATAGTCCGAGGGTTTCAAATTGTTCCTTGATAAAATACTCAACGGCTTTGACGTCATGGTTGGTGGTTCTTTCCAATTCCTTCACACGCATGACATGGGCTGGTTCCAGCTTTTGATAAATACTCCGCAGTTTGGGAAATAAGTTGTGATTGAGGTCCTGCAATTGCGGCAGTGGAATTTCACACAAACCGATGAAATACTCCACCTCTACCCATATTCTGTAGCGGATCAGTGCCTGTTCGGAGAAGTAAGGCGCGAGAACTTCAGATTGATTGCGATAGCGGCCGTCAATGGGCGAAATGGCAGAAAGTGGATGTAGATCCATAAGATGTTGAGAAATTGAAAGGGCGAATTTACGGCCAGACAGGAAATGAGCCATTTCCGGACCGTTAACTCATGCAAACAATTCAGTTACAAGAAGAAAAGCCGCCCCTTTCGGAGCGGCTTTTCAACCTAAAAGACACTAAGATTATTTATTGCTAATAACAAGTTTCTCGTGCAACACATCATTTCCGGCTTTCACCATGATGGTATAAACACCAGATTCGAATGTACGTGCATCCATAGACCAGTTGTAAAGACGACCACCTTCAGCAACACCGTTGTAGAAAGGAACGAGTTCACGACCGGTTGCATCGTAGATCGCACCGTAAACTTGAGTATCCACAGGAACACTCATTTTCAGTGTGAAGTTGCCATGCGCTGGGTTTGGATAAGCCAACACGTGTACGATGGCTGGAACGTCAACAATAACGTGGATTGTCTGGGTTGCAGTCGTTACGTTACCACAATCATCAACTACAGTCCAGGTGCGAATTACATCGTATGGACAGAAGTCGTTGGTCTGAGTTTCAGTGAAGCTCACAACCAGACCTTCAGAACAGTTGTCTGTAGCAGTTACTTCAGGAACTGAAGGCAGATCACCACCACAAACAATAGTTACTTCTTCAGCAGGCAGGTTGTTGAGAACCGGAGCGCTGCTGTCTACGATATCTACAATCTGGAACGCAGTTGCAGTGTTACCGCAGTTATCTGTTGCGAGGTAAGTGCGGAGGAGACTTCCGTAGCACTGACCAGAAACCTGAGATTCTTCGATGATCACTACATCAACCATTGCGTCGCAGTTGTCAGTTGCAGTGAGCATGTAAGCATCAACTTCATCACATTCAACAGTTACATATGGGAGGTATGCATCGAATACTGGGTTCTCTTCATCATATACGCTGATGATCTGAGTACCAACTGTTGTGTTACCACAATCGTCAGTAGCAGTCCATGTGCGGATGATGTTGTATGGACAACCTTCTTCAACAACTTCATTGTAGGTTACAACCACTTCGTCGTCACAGTTATCCATAGCAGAGAGCTCTGGAGCTGATGGGATCTGAGTGCAAGGAACGCTCAAATCAGCAGGAACTTCAATCACCGGAGCGATGGTATCAGTCACAGTAATGATTTGTGGCAATGAAGTCATGTTACCGCAAGCATCGATGGCGTTGTAGTAACGCTTGATCTGATAGTAGCAGCTACCTGGGATGATATCTTCAACAACAGTTACAGTGATATCCTGATCACAGTTGTCAGTTGCATAAACAGCATCTGAAGCAGCTGGGATTGGCTCATTGCAAAGGATGGTGATGTCACCAGGAATATTGAAGATCACTGGAGCAGTTTCATCCAACACGTAGATGAACTGAGTAGCTACAGATGAATTTCCGCAGTCGTCAGATACAGTCCAGGTGCGCTCGATGAAGAATCCGCATTCCAATGCTGTTGTATCAGCGTTGAATTCGATATTCACTTCTTCAGTGCAATTATCATAAGCTTCGATGCTTGCAGGAGCAGGAATTTCCTGACCGCATTCCAAAGTAAGGTCTGCTGGTGAAGAAACGATAACCGGATCAGTTGTATCCACTACGTGGATGATTTGGTTAACTACTGTTACGTTTTCGCAGTAGTCCATAGCAGTCCATGTTTTCACGATGTCATAACCACAAGCTGTTTCGTTTTCGATAGAAACGGTTGGAGTTACTGTGAAGTTATCATCACAAACATCAGCGAATGATGGGTTCATTTCAGGAATGATCTGATCACATTCGTAAGTCAATTCAGCAGGAACGTTTTCTACTACAACCGGAGCAGTAGTATCGTGGATTCCGATGTACTGAGTGTATTCGAAGCTATTGCCACAGTTGTCAGTAACAACCCATGTTCTGATGATAGTACCTGGGCAACCACCGCTAGACCATTCTTCGTTGAAATCAACATCGAGGTTGGTATCGCAGTTGTCACCGAATACTGGATTGTTTACTGGTACTTCCTGACCACACTCGATGGTGTAGTATACAGGAGGATTGTTCACCAGGTATGGATCTTGTGTATCAACCACAGTAATTACTTGTGTAGCTGTTGTTTCGTTACCGCAAACATCTGTTGCAGTCCAAGTGCGTGTGATGGTGTAAGGACAACCTTCAGTAACAGTCTCAACCATTACAACAGTTGGGATGGTGCAGTTGTCAGTAGCAGTTACATCTGCAGGAGCTGGAACTTCGTCGCATTCCACTTCAGCGTTCGCAGGAACACCAACGAGGATTGGATCAGTCGTATCTACAACGTGAATCACTTGATAAACAGTTGTGCTGTTATCACAGTCATCTGTTGCAGTCCAAGCACGCTGGATATCATAACCACAATCTGAAACGTTAGCAATTCCGCTGATCGCATTCACATCGAGTGAATCGTCGCAGTTGTCAGAGAATGATGGCATGTAGAATGGTGTAGGCTGATCACACTCGATAGTGAGTTCAGCAGGAACACCTTCTGTCACGATTGGGTCAGTGGTATCAACAAAGTTGATCACCTGAGTTGCAGTGGTAGTGTTACCACAGTTATCAGTTACAGACCAAGTACGTGTGAATACATAACCACATTCGTTGTAAACAGTACCTGCTTCGAGGCTTACCACGAGGTTTTCTGAGCAGTTGTCAGTAGCAGTCACAACCGCTTCTGGAGCGATCTGATCACACTCGAGGGTTGTATTAGCAGGAACACCTACGAGAACAGGATAAGTAGTATCAATGACAGTGATGATCTGAGATACAGAAACATCATTGCCGCAGTTGTCAACACCAGTCCATGTGCGGATGATGGTGTAAGGACATCCTTCGCTCTGAGTTTCGTTGAATGATACTGCAACGTTTTGATCGCAGTTGTCCATTCCGTAAACCAATGCTGGAGCTGGGATTTCATCACACTCAACGGTTACATTAGCAGGTACACCTACCAATGAAGGATCGGTTGTATCAGTAACATAAAGAGTTTGTGAAGCTGAAGCAGTGTTGTCGCAATCATCAGAAACAGTCCAATGACGAACCAATGTGTAGTAGCAATCGTTACCAGGGATGAACTGTTCGTAGTAACCTACTTCCATGTCCTGATCACAGTTGTCAGTTGCAGTTACCATGGCTGGTGCTGGAATGTTTGAACATTCAACCTGAGCATCAGCTGGAACCCCTACCAATACTGGGTTAGTAGTATCTACTACCAGGATAGTTTGTGAAGCTGTAGACTGGTTACCACACTCGTCTGTAGCAGTCCAAGTGCGTGTGATGGTGTAAGGACAACCTTCAGTTGCAGTCTGTGAGTAAGACACAGTTGCAGTAGAACAGTTATCAGTAGCTGTTACGTTAGCAGGAGCAGGAACAGCGTCACACTCCACTTCAGTATTCGCTGGAACACCAACCAGGATTGGATCAGTAGTGTCGCGAACGTGGATGATCTGATAAACAGTCGTGCTGTTATCGCAGTCATCTGTTGCAGTCCAAGCGCGCTCGATATCATATCCGCAGGCATTCACGTTGCTGATACCGCTGATAGCAGAGATTGCCAAGGTATCGTCGCAGTTGTCAGAGAATGAAGGCATATAGAAAGGTGCATCCTGATCACACTCGATGGTGAGTTCAGCTGGAACACCTTGTGTTACGATTGGATCAGTTGTATCAACGAAGTTGATCACCTGAGTTGCAGTAGTTGTGTTACCGCAGTTGTCAGTAACAGACCATGTACGTGTGAATACGAAACCACACTCATTGTAATCTGTACCAGCTTCGAGGCTAACCACGAGGTTTTCTGAGCAGTTGTCAGTAGCAGTTACAACAGCCTCAGGAGCGATCTGATCGCACTCGAGGGTTGTGCTCGCTGGAACACCGTGAAGAACTGGGTATGTAGTATCAATAACCGTGATGATCTGTGTAGCAGTAACGTCGTTACCACAGTTGTCAACACCAGTCCAGGTGCGGGTAATGGTGTATGGACATCCTTCGCTCTGAGTTTCGTTGAATGAAACTGCAACGTTTTGATCGCAGTTGTCCATTCCGTAAACCAATGCTGGAGCTGGGATTTCATCACACTCAACCGTTACGTTAGCAGGTACACCTACCAATGATGGATCGGTTGTATCTGTTACGTAGAGGATTTGTGAAGCTGAAGTTGTGTTGTCACAATCATCTGTTACTTCCCAATGACGAACCAATGTGTAATAGCAATCGTTACCAGGGATGAACTGTTCGTAGTAACCTACTTCCATGTCCTGATCACAGTTGTCAGTTGCAGTAACTACAGCAGCAGCAGGAATGTTTGAACATTCAACCTGTGCATCAGCTGGAACACCATGAAGAACTGGGTTGGTAGTATCTACCACCAGGATGGTTTGTGAAGCTGTAGACTGGTTACCACACTCGTCTGTAGCAGTCCAAGTGCGTGTGATGGTGTAAGGACAACCTTCAGTTGCAGTCTGTGAGTAAGACACAGTTGCAGTAGAACAGTTATCAGTAGCTGTTACGTTAGCAGGAGCAGGAACAGCGTCACACTCCACTTCAGTATTCGCTGGAACACCAACCAGGATTGGATCAGTAGTGTCGCGAACGTGGATGATCTGATAAACAGTCGTGCTGTTATCGCAGTCATCTGTTGCAGTCCAAGCGCGCTCGATATCATATCCGCAGGCATTCACGTTGCTGATACCGCTGATAGCAGAGATTGCCAAGGTATCGTCGCAGTTGTCAGAGAATGAAGGCATATAGAAAGGTGCATCCTGATCACACTCGATGGTGAGTTCAGCTGGAACACCTTGTGTTACGATTGGATCAGTTGTATCAACGAAGTTGATCACCTGAGTTGCAGTAGTTGTGTTACCGCAGTTGTCAGTAACAGACCATGTACGTGTGAATACGAAACCACACTCATTGTAATCTGTACCAGCTTCGAGGCTAACCACGAGGTTTTCTGAGCAGTTGTCAGTAGCAGTTACAACAGCCTCAGGAGCGATCTGATCGCACTCGAGGGTTGTGCTCGCTGGAACACCGTGAAGAACTGGGTATGTAGTATCAATAACCGTGATGATCTGTGTAGCAGTAACGTCGTTACCACAGTTGTCAACACCAGTCCAAGTGCGGGTAATGGTGTATGGACATCCTTCGCTCTGAGTTTCGTTGAAGGAAACTGCAACGTTTTGATCGCAGTTGTCCATTCCGTAAACCAATGCTGGAGCTGGGATTTCATCACACTCAACCGTTACGTTAGCAGGTACACCAACCAATGATGGATCAGTAGTATCTGTTACGTAGAGGATTTGAGTTGCTGAAGTTGTGTTGTCACAATCATCAGTTACTTCCCAATGACGAACCAATGTGTAGTAGCAATCGTTACCTGGGATGAATTGTTCGTAGTAACCTACTTCCATATCCTGATCACAGTTGTCAGTTGCAGTAACTACAGCAGCAGCAGGAATGCTTGAACATTCAACCTGCGCATCAGCAGGAACACCATGAAGAACTGGGTTGGTAGTATCTACCACCAGGATGGTTTGTGAAGCTGAAGACTGATTACCACATTCGTCTGTAGCAGTCCAAGTGCGTGTGATGGTGTAAGGACAACCTTCAGTTGCAGTCTGTGAGTAAGACACAGTTGCAGTAGAACAGTTATCAGTAGCAGTTACTTCAGCAGGAGCTGGAACAGCATCACATTCCACTTCAGTATTCGCAGGAACACCAACGAGGATTGGGTCTGTAGTATCTACAACGTGGATAACCTGGTAAACAGTCGTGCTGTTACCACAGTCGTCTGTTGCAGTCCAAGCGCGTTCGATATCGTAACCGCAAGCGCTTACGTTATTGATTCCGCTGATGGCTGAAAGTGCCAATGTATCATCACAGTTGTCTGCGAATGAAGGCATATAGATTGGTTCTGGCTGATCACACTCGATGGTGAGTTCAGCAGGAACACCTTGTGTTACGATAGGATCAGTTGTATCCACGAAGTTGATCACCTGAGTTGCAGTAGTTGTGTTACCACAGTTGTCAGTTACAGACCATGTACGTGTGAATACGAAACCACACTCGTTGTAAACTGTGCCGGCTTCATGGCTCACCACAAGATTTTCAGTACAGTTGTCGCTTGCAGTAACAACAGCCTCTGGAGCGATCTGATCGCACTCGAGGGTTATGCTTGCTGGAACACCGTAAAGAACTGGATAAGTGGTATCAACTACAGTGATCACCTGAACACCAACGGTCACGTTGTCGCAATCGTCAGTAGCAGTCCAGGTACGGGTGATGGTATAAGGACATCCTTCTGTAGCAGTTTCGCTGAAAGTAACATCAACTTCTGAATCACAGATATCAGAAGCAGTAACCACTGGAACAGCAGGTACAGCATCACATTCAACAGTTGTGCTTTGTGGAAGGTTATCGAATACTGGATCAGTTGTATCGATGATAGAAATGATCTGTTCGAAAATGGTAGAATTATCGCAGTCGTCAGTAGCTGTCCATCTGCGGATCAATCCATTTACACAACCACCACTCACTTCGAATTCTTCGAATACCACGTCGAGGTTTTCGTCGCAGTTGTCATCAAACTGTGGAGCGATGAGTTCTGCAGTTGTACCACACTCGATGGTCAGGTGAATGGCTGGGCCTGATACAACGATTGGATCAGTCGTATCCACTACTACGATGGTTTGTGTAGCTGTAGACTGGTTACCACATTCGTCAGTAGCAGTCCAAGTGCGTGTGATGGTATAAGGACAACCAGTTGTTGCAGTCTGTGAGTAAGACACAGTAGCAGTTGAACAGTTGTCAGTAGCGGTAACTTCAGCAGGAGCTGGTACCGCGTCGCATTCAACTTGTGTATTCGCAGGAACACCCACGAGGATTGGATCGGTAGTATCGCGAACATGGATGATCTGATAAACAGTTGTGCTGTTATCACAATCATCGGTTGCAGTCCAAGCGCGTTCGATATCATAACCACAAGCGTTCACGTTGTTAATACCGCTGATTGCAGTAACAGTCAATGAATCGTCGCAGTTGTCAGAGAATAAAGGCATATAGATTGGTGCATCCTGATCACACTCGATGGTGAGTTCAGCTGGAACACCTTGTGTTACGATTGGATCAGTTGTATCAACGAAGTTGATCACCTGAGTTGCAGTCGTAGTGTTACCGCAGTCGTCAGTAACTGACCAAGTGCGTGTGAATACGAAACCACACTCGTTGTAGTCAGTTCCGGCGCTATGGCTAACAATCATGTTCTCAGAACAGTTGTCAATAGCGGTCACCACAGCTTCAGGAGCCAATTGGTCACATTCTAAAGTTGTGTTGGCTGGAACGCCGATCAGAACAGGATATTCATTGTCATAAACAGAATAAACACGGGTTGCTGTAGCAGTGTTACCACAATCATCGGAAACTGTGAAAGTGAATGTTCTGGTTAAGTTACAACCTTCACCTTGATCGGCATAACTCATTTCAACTTCAAGGTCATTATCACAATTGTCAGAAGCAGTCACATCAAAGCTCATTGGCAATGTGCCGCATTCCACTGAATTATTATTAGGAAGATTATTGAATACTGGATCAGTAGTATCGTGAACATTGATTACCTGATATACGTAGGTAACATTGCAACCATCAGTTGCCATCCAGATTCTTGTAACCACATAACCACAGCCATCTGGAGTCACTTCTTCAGTCATCCAAGTTTCTTCCACTGTGCCACATTCATCAGTGAATGTAACAACTGGAGGAGCAGGAACCTCATCTAAGCATTGTACTGAAGTGTTTTCAGGCTGAACGCTTGGAATTGGGCCTTCATTATCGCCTGTGATGAAGTATTGATCAAATGTTGCGATGTTGTCGCACAAATCGTGTGCAGTCCAGATTCTGTGATGAGTGCAAGAGCAAGCGGCATCAGGCTGCTGGCAATTCACAAATCCATGATTTGAACCACCATCAAAGTTTTCATTGATACCGGTGAGCACTTCATTCAAAGAGCTGTATGTGTAAGCATTGCTGCAACCACCGATAACTTGGTTTGCAATGGCTACTACTTGAGAAATGGTCATACCAGCAAATGTTCCGCTGGCAATGGTTTGGTTACCCAAGAATCCTGTAGAACCACCAAAGTTTGGATCATAAGCGTCGAATCCGAGAGCGAGCGTTACAGCAACCAACTGGCCAGCCAATACGTTGTTGTAAGAGTTACCTGGATTTACCAAATCAGATGGAAGTGCAGAAGGAGTGCTTCCTGAAGGAAGGAAGTCCTGAACTGCCTGAGCACTGGTGAGTGTCAAGGTATTTCCAGGATTACAACCGATAGTCAAACCAGAAGGGAATGCACCGGCGAAATTCGCATTTCTATAAACACCTGGGTTATTACCGTGAGCAGGAGCTCCCCAGCCACCTTGAGTATATGTGCGGAAGTCACATGAAGCCTGGCTATTGTTGTTGCAGGTTTCAACATCCACATAAGTATAGGTAACCGGACCATTGTTATCTGTAGCAGTCGGTTGGATATATGGAACAGATTCTGTGCAACCCAAGTCATAAGTTGACTGTTGTTGATCGAATACAGGAGGTACATCATCACCAGTAACTACTACTGTGTCTGAATCTGTACAACCATTGCAATCTGTCACTGTCACAGTATATGTACCAGGCATATTTACAGTCACTGTTGCACCGTTGTTAGCACCAACGATACCAGGACCCGACCACAAATATGACACGGCATTGTTGCCTGAACCTGTTGTTGTGTATTTCACATAATCAACACGGAAAGCACAATTTCCGTTATCGGAAATTTTGATATAACGCGCAGGAGATGCGAGAGTATAGCAGAATTCCTGATAGCTAGATTGTGAGAAAGTAACTGAAGAAGTCAAATTGGTGAAGCCTGAATTTGAAGCCAATGAAGCCTGAATTTTAGCATTGGAATAATTCGTATTTGAATTGTTGCAATGTTCCAGTTTCATGCTTGCACAAATTTGAGTACCCGCAGGAAGTTCAACACCCATATCCAATACGATATAAGATGTACCCTGACCACTTTGTGTCCAAAGTTTGGTACCCGCATTGTCTCCACAAACTGCAGAATTGGATGGGCTTTCTAACCAGCCGCCCTGTCCAGCCAATGTATGGTTGCAATCTGAAGTGCCTTGTGTTTGACAATTTGAAGCACCAGTAACAGTACTGGTCAATTGCACTTGTTGTGGATAGCAAAGTTGCTGATCAGGACCAGCAGTTACATCCAATGCGCAACATCCGTTGTTATGTACGATTACTTCGTCAGTATCTGTGCAGCCATTGCAATCAGTAACAGTAACTATATAAACACCAGTTTGATTCACTTGAATGCTTGGACCATTGTTAGCGCCAACTATTCCGGCACCAGACCACATATAAGAAATGCCGCTGTTGTTGATGCTTGGAGTTGTGTACTCTACATAATCAACACGGAATGCACAGTTACCATTGTCTGAAATTTTGATGTAACGTGCAGAAGAAGCCAATGTGTAGCAAAATTCTTGATAGTAATTCTGAGTGAATGTCACAGAATTGGTAAGACTTACATAAGTTCCATTCAAAGCGGTAGAAGCTTGAATTTTTGCGTTCGAATAATTTGTGCCTGTGTTACTGCAATGTTCCAATTTCATGTTTGCACAAATCTGTGTACCAGCTGGCAAATCAGCACCGAGATCAAGAATGATGTATGAAGTTCCTTGTCCACTCTGTGTCCAAAGCTTAGTGCCGGCATTGTCGCCACAAACTGCAGAACTTGATGGGCTTTCTAACCATCCACCCTGTCCGGCCAAAGAATGATTGCAATCAGAATCACCACCAGATTGGCAAGTTGATGCGCCGGTAGTTGTTGCAGTCAAAGTAATGGTTTCATTTCCGCAAAGCTGTCTGTCTTCACCAGCATTCACAAAAATTGAACATGATTCAATATTGAAATTGAAAATTTCCTGATCACACATCATTCCGGCACCATTGTCCTGAGAATAAAGACTCACGATCAATGTATAAGAGCCAGAACCCAAATTCAAACCAGTGTTGTCATCTGGTGATCTAAAAGGAACTGCGTTTTGGGTATTGTCAGTAGTATAAGAACCAGACCAATCAAATACAACGCTTTCTGCAGTAGTACCAGATACTACTGCTTCGATATTCCAGTTGGTTGGTAAACCAGATAAGTTATAAGTAGCACCATTGGTAAGAGCAGTGCTAGTACCATTGGTGATGTTGTAAATAACTACATCATCGATGTTGGCATCGCAACATGGAGTTACTTCAACGAAAATATCATTTGATTCACCTACGTAGTTTGAACAACCTTGTCTTCTGGAGCAACGGCGGAAATACGTATCTTCATAGATAGGACCCGCATCATATGTCAAACCAGTTGCGCCATTAATCTGGGTCATGTTCCAGCCTGTAGAAGCATTCCAGTACATCCAGATGATTTCAAGCGCACCAGAACCACCAGCAGGACTTGCCACGTTGGTGAAAGGGGCTGGATCAAAACCAGAACAACCTGACTGGTTGGATCCGATTGTTCCGCCACTAGTCAGGTTGTTGCATGTATTGCAGTTGATGGTAACTGTACAGTCGTTGGATTCTCCATCCCACGTCGGACAGCCACTTCTGCGGCAGCATCTTCTGAATGTGGTCGTTTCATTGATTGAAGGACAGTCATAAGTGTTTGAACTTGCCCCACTCACTGGAACGAATTGCCAGTCTGTGCTGGAGTTCTTGTAGAGCCACATGTACTCCAGGGAACCTGAACCACCAGATGGGCTGGTAACATTGAGAAACATAGACGGGTTGTAACCAACGTTTCCTGTCTGGTTGGATCCGATAGATCCTCCATAAGTGACGTTGTTACACTGAGCCGATGTCTCAGTGCCAGAAAGCAATAATGCAGTCGTGAATATCAAGGCGTAAATCGCGCTGGATACAAACCGACTACAGACAGAAGAAAAAGCGTAAAAGTGCTTCATCAGACGTTTGGATTGGTTAGTAAAATAGAGTTTGTTTAAAAAGTCAGGCTAGAATGTTTAGGGGACAGTCTAGTTTTTAGTCAGGCAAAAATATACACACATCTAACAATTTTCCAAATTTATCGACATTTTTTCTGTTTTATGGAAAGTATTGATAGATTCATCGAAAACAACGCACAGGCAGCATTCACTCAAGGTAGAAATAACACACTGTATATCAACCTCAAAACTTCGTCGATTCAAAACTTTAGTAGAAGATCGGTGGTGGTATTAGCTGTTCAATCAATGAATTAAAATTTGGTGAAAGATGATCCGGGCGGTGTTTCGCATTCCATAATTCGGAAAAAAATCCATTCTTGAGGAGAGTCTTGAAATCATGAAAACTCGTGCAACATGTCCTTTTTAGTTACTGGTTCCTAGGCTGGAAATACGGTCGAGCTGACTCCCGATTCCAAATGTTTCGAAAAATATTCAGCATCAATTTTCTCTGCCACTTTTCAAAATAGATCACTTCATTGCCCACTTTAATGAATTCAATTTCGGATTCACACAAATTTCTGTATTGAGATTCCGACAATTCAATATCAGCCACTTTCGCATACCCAGGGGTTAGTTTACTTTCCAAATAATTTGCTGTAATGGTGTCATTTTTAATCAATGTACCATTCTTCAAAACCAATTCAACACCCTTTTCCGGAAAAAGATGAGTTGATTTTGTTGAATAAGGATGAATCGAATATTGAATTTTCCCTCGCTGAAAATGCTTTTTCACAAAAATTCCACCATCATAAAACACGGAATCAAACAAAACTGTATAAGTCGATGTGTCGGCAGTATAATTCACATGCAAAATTTTAGAGTATTCATCGAACTGTGGATATTTAATATCATTTTGACTCATCATGGAAGAGCACCATCCAGCGAATACCATCCATAGCAAACATTTCATATTTTTCATTCTACTATCCATAAAATCTGACATTCAAATACTATCACCTTGATCCATGGTTATGATGCCTGTAAGAACCTTTGGTAAAGTTCTTCATGACGTAAAGTTTGATTACAAATTTCAGCATCCAGACGCAACTTCCACTGCACCATCCGTGGTTGTCACAACACATTCACGCTCCTCGATTGGATAATACGTCATGTGATTGTCGCGTAATGTTCTTTCCTGGTGAAATACTCAAGCCCTAGAATCAACAACACAGAAAAAGCCAATGCGACCTTTTGCATGATGGCCAACAATACCCAATCACCATAACCGTATAGAAACATGGTATAATAGAAAGTAAGCATGCAGATCACACAAGCTGCTTTGACCACATTCAATTTTGTTTTGAAAGAAAAAACAGTGATGTAGAACAAACCCAACATCGATAAGGTGCTCGATATGGTGATCATGATATCATGCAACGAAGTTGCTATCAGAAAATTGAAGATGATATCCGCATATCCCACAATCTTCAAAACCCATGCTGCATGGGCATTTGGAATCTTCTTAGACATATGGATGAAAAAGATACCATACCCGATAGAATGAAATGCCATGCCAATGATGGCCCAAATTCTGGACGGATTTTCCATGCCATTGAAGGCTGTCTTTTGAAAAAGGTTGCTGAAAAAATTTTTCGTCCAGTCAAAACCTGAAGAGTGATGATCGAACAACGAACCTCCCGGATACAATGATACCGCGACGAACATCAGTGTCACTGAAATAGAGAGGCAAATGAGCACTGCGAATCTTTTCATCAGGTTTTGTGTCATCGTATACTTTCCAAAATCACGGATCATGCGGTCGAAATCTACTACATGTATGAAACCATTCTATAGCGATATCGAAAGCCATCCATTCCATTTGCTTTATTGCATTCATTTTCAGTGCATCAAAAGGATATTCATACGGTTATTCTGCACTGTCGTCATTCTTAGAATTTGGGTTTCGAGTGGAATGTTCTCGAAGGTGATGATATGATTTCAATAGATTTTCATATAGGCCGAAACCACCAACTTCAACCCAGATCATGCGGTCGGTTTCGTCATTACATAGCAGGTGCTCTGGTTTTGCTTTGGTGGCTTTTTGTGCGAAGTCTCTTCGTGGTCACCATGTTATCAATCATGGCCGATGACAAGAGATAGTTGGCAGCCAACAATTCCTTTTGGTTGTGGGGATTCTGACTTTTCTCTTACCTGTTTTTTGTTGGTTTTAAACGAGCAGTGAACGAGGCTATTTGGAAAGGCTATTCTTATGAGACGCGTATCATAGAATCCGGTTTATAACCATGTCTAAAAAATTTCAATCTGCTCAAGCTTCGTGATGAGACTATATTTGAACAACTGAACATGATCCCATCCATATGATGAAAAGCGCACTCACTATCCTCCTGCTTCTTTCATGCCTTTTTTCAAAAGCCCAGATGCATCAATTTGGTATCAAAAGTGGCATCGCTAAAACCATGATTGAGTCTTCATTCGATATCCCTTATGGAACTCATCAATTCGGCTATTTTGGTGGATTGACATACGAATATGTTTCACCCCTAAAACTGACTGCCGGAGTGGAGTTACAATATCAACAAAGAGGTCTAAAGGAAGTATACTCCATTCCTTTTTATATGAATCTCATTACAACAGAATATCACTATAACTATCTCACTTTAGTAGCCAAAGGCGGCGTTCAATTCGGGAAAAAGGGATGTTTCTACTTCAACCTGGGACTCACACCATCCTATTTGCTGACTGCAAAATCGGTTACTCCCAATGCAGATGGCAGTATAGTGATCATAGGAGGAACGGATGATTTTACCAGTGATGTCAAAAGATTTGACGTGGGCGGTATGGCTGAAATCGGCGGCGGATTTGGTATTGGTGAAAAAATCATGGTTTGTGGAGGACTTTCTTATCAGAAAAGTTTGACATCCATCACCACCGATACATATTTCAAAGACGAGACCATCAAACACTACGCTATTGCCTTTTGTCTCGGCGTGAAATATCGACTGGTGAAAGCCTCGTGATTGCTTTTAGTCGCGACTTCATAACAACCATCAACGTCGTTGATATCCAGATCATCGTCTGCCCGATTTGATCAATTTATGGAATTCTTTTGGCAACACAGAAAGAATAAAAGCGTTGTCAAACAAAGAAAAGCACTTGTATCTAAGACTCTATAACCTCGCCTTCCTCAAATCAATCGTTTGCTTCTAACCATCAAACCGCCTTCTCCACACCTCAAGATTCACCATTCAACTTACAACTCACAATTCATAATTCATAATTCATAATTCATAATTCACACCTCATTTCTTCAACGCCTCAATCGTCCCCACCGGATCTGCCGTTGCAAATACCGCATTGCCAGCAACGAGAACATCCGCACCTGCATCGACGACTTTACGATAATTGTTGAGTGATACTCCCCCATCCACTTCAATCACGAAAGATGCACCGCAAGCTTCACGCATGGTTTTGGCTTCGCTGATCTTGGCGAGAGACCTTTCAATAAATGACTGTCCACCAAAACCCGGATTCACACTCATCACAAGCAGCAGATCCATATCATGGGCTATTTCCCTGAGTACAGAAACAGGAGTATGTGGATTAATCGCCACACCCGCTTTCATTCCTTCCTGTTTGATGTATTGAATGGTTCTATGCAAATGCGTGCATGCCTCCGCATGTACAGTTAGGATATCAGCGCCACATTTCTTGAATGCGGGTATATAGCGATCAGGATCTACAATCATCAGATGGACATCCAATGGTTTGGTAGCATGCTTTTTCACTGCGCTGATCACCGGCATACCGAATGAAATATTGGGAACAAAAAGACCATCCATCACATCGACATGAAACCAATCTGCTTGAGATCGGTTGATCATGTCAATATCACGCTGCAGGTTTGCAAAATCTGCGGATAGTATGCTGGGTGCTATAAGGTGTGCCATCTAGTTGCAAAGTTATGTTTATTCCTTCTCGTCGAGGAGTGCTTTCATTTTGAACATTTCATCACGCAGCCTTGCCGCTTCCATGAAATCCATGTCTTTGGCCGCTTTCTCCATTTTCTTTTTGGTATCCGCTACTGCTTTCTCAAGTTGTGGTTTACTCAAATATTGCAATACAGGATCGGCTGCGACTGAAACCTGATGCTCTTCTTCATTATAATATTTCTTCCTTTTGTCGATGACACCACTTTGTTCGAATATGGTGGACTTGCCCTTCTTCACTTGTTTCGGAACAATGCCATTCGCTTCATTGTATGCAATTTGTTTCTCCCGTCTTCGTGCAGTCTCATCAATGGTTTGTTGCATGCTATCCGTAATTTGATCGGCGTACATGATTACACGGCCATTGATATTCCTGGCTGCGCGTCCTGCAGTTTGGGTCAGTGATCTGTTGCTTCTCAAAAAGCCTTCTTTATCGGCATCCATGATGGCCACCAGAGAAACTTCTGGCAAGTCAAGTCCTTCCCTCAAAAGGTTTACACCAACAAGCACATCAAACTTGCCTTCCCTCAAGTCGCGAAGGATTTCTATGCGATCCAGAGTTTGAACCTCACTGTGGATGTAGCGACAAGCAATGCTCAGTTTATCCAGGTACTTCGCCAATTCTTCAGCCATCCGTTTGGTAAGTGTTGTCACGAGCACACGTTCTTCACGTGCAATGGTTGCTTGTATTTCTCCAATCAAATCATCGATCTGATTGAGTGATGGACGCACTTCAATAGGTGGATCCAAGAGTCCTGTCGGTCGCACAACTTGTTCCACCAATACCCCTTCTGACTTATTGAGTTCGTATTCCGCCGGTGTTGCACTCACATAAATCACTTGGTTTTGTAATCCTTCCCATTCGTCAAATGTGAGCGGACGATTGTCCATGGCACTTCCAAGTCGGAATCCAAAATCGACCAGATTTACTTTTCTGCTGCGGTCACCGCCATACATCGCACCAACTTGTGATACGGTGACGTGACTTTCATCGATGATCATGAGATAATCATCCGGGAAATAATCCAACAGACAGAACGGGCGTTGTCCCGGTTTTCTTCGGTCGAAATAACGTGAGTAATTTTCGATACCTGAACAATATCCCAATTCCTTCATCATCTCAACGTCGTAGTTCACACGCTCTTCTAAACGTTTGGCCTCAATGAGTTTTCCGGCAGCTTCGAACGCCTTTACCTGTTGAGCCATTTCTTGTTGAATTTCCCAAATGGCCTCATTCATGGTGGCTTTCGAAGTCACGAAGAGATTGGCAGGATAAATCGTGATGGTCTCAAATGACATGATTTTTTTTCCGGTATCCGGATAAATAGATTCAATGCTTTCAATTTCATTACCAAAAAACTGAACACGAATAGCATGATCCGCATAGGCCAGATAGATATCCACTGTATCACCCTGCACCCTGAATGTACCGCGTGTAAACTCCAATCTAGAACGGCTATACAAAGATTCAACCAGGCGATGCAGTAATCCCTGCCTGCTCATCTTCTCCCCTTTTTTCAATGGAATCACACTCTTGTGAAATTCTGTGGGATTTCCGATACCATAAATGCATGAGATACTCGCAACCACGATCACATCGCGACGACCACTGAGGAGGGCGCTGGTTGCGGCAAGGCGAAGCTTTTCAATTTCATCATTGATGCTCAGGTCCTTTTCGATGTAAACGCCTGTTGTCGGCAAATAAGCCTCAGGTTGATAGTAGTCGTAATAACTCACAAAATACTCTACCAGATTTTCAGGAAAAAAATTCTTGAACTCAGAATAGAGCTGAGCTGCGAGTGTTTTATTGTGACTCAGGATCAATGCCGGGCGTTGTGTTTGCTCCAGCACGTTGGCAATGGTAAATGTTTTTCCGGAACCGGTAACACCGAGAAGGGTTTGGTATTTATCACCACGGTTCACACCTTCTGTCAATTCACGGATGGCAGTGGGCTGGTCACCAGATGGTGTAAATTCCGATGTGAGTTTGAATTTCATGTTTCAGTCAAAGAATAAAATCAATGCTTGTCCAAAGCTTCGAACTGCGAGTTGCTGCTGATGTATTCCGGTATCAATCTCTTGAGTCGCGAAACAATTTTTTCATTGTTCTGCTCATCAAAAAGCGCAATCAAACCGCTTATGTCCTGCTCCACTTCATCAAATCCATACTCTCTCACCTTCGCACGCAATATCTTTTTGTGATGCGTAGGAATGGTATTCTCTGCATCACTCAAAACTTCTTCGTACAATTTTTCGCCAGGTCTCAGTCCGGTAAAAACAACTTCAATATCCCGACCAGGTTCGAGACCGGAAAGTTTGATCATGTTGTTGGCGAGGTCGATCACCTTCACGCTTTCACCCATATCGAATGCATAGATCTCGCCACCTTCGCTCATCGCTCCGGCTTCAAGCACCAATTGAACTGCTTCTGGAATCGTCATGAAAAACCTGGTCACTTCTGGATGGGTAACGGTAATGGGCCCACCTTCTTCAATTTGTTTTTTGAAGATGGGGATCACGGATCCATTAGATCCAAGAACATTTCCGAAGCGGGTTGTCACAAACGCCGTTTTCGAATGTTTGTCTTTCGATTGAATATAAATTTCTGCTGCACGTTTGGTCGCGCCCATCACACTCGTGGGATTCACGGCTTTGTCTGTACTGATAAATACAAATTTTTCTGCGGAAAATTCTTCAGCCAAATCGGCCATGATGCGAGTACCCAACACATTGGAAAGCACCGCTTCGCTCGGATTGTTTTCCATCAGCGGAACATGTTTGTAGGCAGCAGCATGGTAAATGATATTCGGTTTGAAATGCGCCATCATCCTGCGCATCCGGTCGATCTGTCGCACATCGCCCATCACCACTTCAAACTTTCCTTGATATCCGGCGGCATTCAATTCATTTTCGAGTTGAAATACTGGAGTCTCTGCTTGATCAAGCACAACCACCAACGCGGGTTGATAGGCGAGCAATTGCCTCACCAGCTCACTGCCGATACTTCCTGCAGCGCCTGTCACCAAAACGGTTTTTCCCTTCACCTGAGCACTCACGGCTGCGCTGTCCAGCTTGATAGTTTCCCTTCCCAGGAGATCTTCAATGCGTATATCACGAATTTGTCTGAAGCTGAGTTCGCCCTTGATCCATTGTTTTACCGGTGGGATATTCGATACCCGCACATTGTACGAAAGAGCTTTGTTGATGAAAGCCGCCTTTTTCTTTTTATCCAAAGAAGGAATGGCAATGATGACCTCATCCACTTTTCCAGATGAAAAAAGTTCATCGAGTTTTTTCAATGGAAAAATTTCAGCACCTTCCATCGTCTTACCGCTTTTGCCGTGATCTTCATCGACAAAAGCAAATACTTCCATATCAGAACGAGAATCACGATCGATCGCTCGTTTCGTGATCAGTCCACTTTCGCCTGCACCATATATGACAACACGACGTCTTGCCTTTTCCGGTGTTTTCAATTCCATGTAAAGAACTTTCACGGCAATACGGCTCACAATCATGGCAAACAAGGTGAGCAGATATTCCAGGATAATGATTGAATACGGAATGAAATATTGTTGATCGAAGAAGTAGAATCTCACCTGATTGAGCAAAGCAAAAAACACACTGCCGGCAGTGATCACATAGAAAATGCGCACAGTGTCTTGCGAACTGGTGTATCGGATGATGCCTGCATAGGTTTTACCCAGATAGAATGATACAATTCTTACACCGAGGAGTATAGGCAGGAAAAATCTCGCAAGATCAATTTCGATTTTGGGTGGCTTGAATTCGAAACGCACGAGGTACGCGAGGATGAAGGCCACAAAACAGATCGTGATATCGATCAGCAGAATGATCCAACGCGGTGTATTTTTTCTGGGGAGAAACACGGCTGCAAGATAATGTGGCCGCCTATGGTTTGATGTCTTGTCATTTCAATTACATCGGAGAAATTACACCGGGTATTACGCAAGAGAACTTATGGAAGTGAAAATCGAAAATCTACCGCTACTACCTCAGTTTAGCGGGCAATGGATCATGGAAAGACCGATTGATTATCCTTCGAAGGTCAAGGAGAATACGAACGTTCTGCTTCGAAGCTTGGAAATGGGATCAGCGAACTGGTTGACTTCATGGATCAGGATGTCTTTCATCCCAAAACAGGTTTTCATCTCGAGGCCGAATTTGAAATACGGCAAAAAGAAATCGAATCCACCACCGGCATCGAGTGTGATGTCCGTTTTCTGGAGCTTGATGATGATTTTTCCCGCTACATTTTCATTCACGTCTTTTTGCGATTGCATATCGATACCGTAAGTACTGCCGGCGAGAGCGTAAGCCGCAAAATTTCCCACCCTGTTGGTGCGCAGTTTCAATAGCAATGGAAACTGCAGCCATACGGATTCAGTGCGTTTAAGGTATGATTTGGTTTCACCATCTTCGATGAAAGTATAGTTCAAGCCACGGTCCTGGAAAGAAAGACCGGGAACGAAACGAATATTGACATTTTTCACTGGATTGGCTGATGCCAACAGCGCCAAATTGAATCCGGCTTGTGGTACATTTTCTATCGACAGCAATGAATCACCAAACGTGAAATCCGGTTTGTAATCCACATAAAAAGATGATTGGTTGGCTGAAAGCAGGAATCCGAAATGATAGAAACGTTTGTCGAAATTCCCCAGATTTTCCCTGTCTTTCGCTTGCGAAAAGGCGGCTGTATGAGCGAATGCACATACGAAGAGGGTGAAGCATATTTTTTTCAAACGGATCATTGAATGTTGAAGTCCGCGCTCTTAACGGGAAAAAACGGCAATATTGTACGGCTTAAGCGCCCTTGATGTTGCTGTTTCTCAACATAAAACCTCTCCACAACAATACAGCAAGCAACGCATAAGCAAAACTTACAAAGGTCAAAGCAAGCAAACTGCCGATGATCTGCATATGCACAGAGACATATCTTTCAACATTTTCGGTGTTGGTTTGAATCAGCTGTTCGCGCGTCATGTCCTTCA
Organism: Flavobacteriales bacterium; assembly: GCA_019694805.1. Classification (GTDB taxonomy): domain Bacteria; phylum Bacteroidota; class Bacteroidia; order Flavobacteriales_D; family Sanyastnellaceae; genus JAIBBG01. The sequence continues at coordinate 24,675 of JAIBBG010000021.1, forward strand.
ATTCCGGATGTTCTGTCCTGATTTTGTTGAAATTGGCTTCATCCTGAATCTCGGTGTTGAAGGTATTGATTCTGGTCTCACGTATTTTCTGCACATCATCGCTCAGAACACCATAAAACAAGGCGATGGCAGCTACAGCACCCAACACATACTTCATGGCAGACTTCATGCAATCCTTGAGGTCTTCGAGAAATGTAGGAAGCTTATGTCCGAGTGTTTTGTGCTTAAAGAAAACAGTGAGGAAGATGAGGATCAGGATGAGCAATACATTGCTCAACACACCGAAGTTCTTGGCATTTTCAATGGTCATGAACTGCGCGGCAATCAATCTTGCAGCGAGCCACATTCCGGCCATGATCCAGGGAAGTTTATTCATGAGCAAAGCTTATTCGATGCAAATTACGAATTCATGCTAACGAGGAATTCCTCATTGTTGCGGGTCTTTTCGATCCTGTCTTTCACAAATTCCATAGCTTCTACCGGGTTCATATCAGCCAGGTGACGACGCAAAATCCACATGCGCTGCAGTACATCTCTGTCGTGCAACAAATCTTCTTTACGCGTTCCTGAAGCGAGGATATCAATTGCCGGGAATATGCGGCGGTTGGAAATTCTACGATCCAACTGCAATTCCATATTACCTGTTCCTTTGAATTCTTCAAAAATCACCTCGTCCATCTTGGAACCTGTATCTACCAGTGCGGTGGCTATGATAGAAAGTGATCCTCCATTTTCAATCTTTCTGGCAGCACCGAAGAAACGTTTTGGTTTTTCCAATGCATTGGCTTCCACACCTCCGGAAAGCACTTTACCACTTGCCGGTGCTACAGTGTTGTAGGCACGTGCCAATCGCGTGATCGAATCGAGCAGGATGCACACATCGTGTCCGCATTCTACCATCCTTTTGGCTTTCTCCAAAACGATGTTCGCGATCTTCACGTGGCGCTCTGCAGGTTCATCAAATGTTGAAGCAATCACTTCAGCCTTCACACTGCGCTTCATATCTGTTACCTCTTCAGGACGTTCATCGATGAGCAATACAATCAAGTATGTCTCAGGATGGTTTTTTGCAATCGCATTGGCGATGTCCTTGAGTAAGGTGGTTTTACCTGTTTTAGGTTGAGATACAAGCATACCACGCTGACCTTTACCGATAGGGGCAAAAAGGTCCATGATACGCATGGATAAATTGTTGTTGTTATCAGCGAGGTGAAAACGTTCGTAAGGGAATAATGGTGTGAGGAACTTGAAAGGAACACGGTCACGAACGAAATTCGGATCACGGCCATTGATCTTGTCTACACGGATCAGGGGGAAGTATTTTTCACCTTCGCGCGGTGGGCGGATAGCGCCCAGTACGGTATCACCTGTGAGAAGACCATACAATTTGATCTGCTGTTGTGATACGTAAATATCATCCGGAGAATTGAGGTAGTTGAAATCCGAAGAACGCATGAAACCAAAACCATCCGGCATGATTTCCAGAACGCCTTCTGCGATGACAATACCGTCGAAATTGTATCCGTGTTCATCAGCCTGACCTCTTTTGCTTCTATCCGGACGGAATACGTTCGGATTCTGCTGATTTTGGCCATGCTGTTGATGCTGCGGATTATTCTGGTTCTGTGGATTCTGAGGATTTTGTTGATCAAATCTCCTTTTTTCGCGGAATTGCTGATGTTGATGCTGAGGGCGATCTTGGCGTTGCTCCTGGCCTTCCTGAGAAGGTTGTGGATTTTCACCTGGTGCGCTCAGTTGTTTGGCAACAGGGGCTTCAGGTTCCTTGAACAGATCAGCTTGTGCAGGCGCCGCTGGTTGTTCACCATCTTCAGCACGAGTAGCACCTTTTTTGGTACGTTCGCGCTTACCGCGTGGCTGATTTTCAGTTTGAGGAGCTGCAGGAGCCTCAGCTTCTGCTGATGGAGCTGATTCTGCTGCTGGCTCAGTGGCTGCACTTTGCACAGCCTGTTCATCCAGGATTTTATAGATGAGGTCTTGTTTCTTCAGTTTATCAGCATTGCTGATTCCAAGCTGGTCCGCCACTTCTTTGAGTTCGGCCACCTTCATGCTGTTGAGTTGCAGGAGGTTATACATGAATAAATAAAATACGTTGTCTTATTGCAGGTAAATGAGATACTTAAAGGGGAAAAAATTCCGTCAGAAAGTCCCGAATGGGCGCTGCAAGTGTAAGCCATTTTTCCGGATGATAACAATTCCGGCAACAATTTATTCACAATGGTTGTGAACCAAAGTGTCTGTTTTCTCCGCAATCACTGATGCTGAGCGGGTTGGTCAACCGAGGAAAGGATAACGGTAGTCTGTTGGTGGAACAAAAGTTTCCTTGATCGTGCGAGGAGAAACCCAACGCAGGAGGTTGAGATAGCTTCCGGCCTTGTCGTTGGTACCGCTTGCACGGGCACCACCGAATGGCTGTTGACCGACTACGGCTCCAGTTGGTTTGTCATTGATATACAAATTACCACAAGCGTTTTCCAAAATTCTGGTCGCCTGATCAACTGCGTATCTGTCGTGAGACATGATGGCTCCGGTCAGCGCATATTCACTGGTTTCATTCACCAGATGAAGCATATCCGCCCAGTTATCGTCTTCATAAACAAAGATGGTCATCACCGGCCCAAATATCTCTTCACACATGGTGCGGAATTTTGGATTGGTGGTCACCACAACCGTTGGCTGGATGAAATATCCCACGCTGTCGTCACATACTCCACCTGCGATGATTTCGGCATCGCTTTGGGTTTTGATGTAGTCGATATACCCCTTGATTTTGTCAAATGCTCGTTTGTCGATCACCGCATTGATGAAATTTCCGAAGTCTTCCGGACTTCCCATCTTAAACGATTTTACGTCGGCAACAATTTTAGCCTTGACTGCTGGCCAGAGAGATTTAGGGATGTAGGCACGACTTGCCGCGCTGCATTTTTGTCCCTGAAACTCAAATGCCCCGCGTGAAATGGCTGTTGCTACTTCATCGGCATTGGCACTTTTATGTGCCACGACGAAATCTTTGCCACCTGTTTCACCAACAATTCTCGGATAGGTCTTGTATTTATCGATGTTGGTACCGATTTCTTTCCAAAGGTGTTTGAATACGGCGGTTGAACCGGTGAAGTGCAAACCAGCAAAATCAGGATGTTGGAATACCACATCTCCTGCGTCTTTGCCGTCGACCGTCACCATATTGATCACACCATCTGGCAATCCCGCTTCGCGGAAAAGTTCCATGATGACATGAGCGCTGTAAACCTGACTGTCTGCGGGTTTCCACACCACCACATTTCCCATCAAAGCTGCACTTGCAGGCAAGTTTGCTGCTATGGCGGTGAAATTGAAAGGTGTAATGGCAAAAACAAATCCTTCAAGTGGACGATATTCCAAACGATTCCAAATTCCAGGTTGACTACCCGGTTGATCGCGGTAGATCTGTTGCATATAAGCCACATTGAATCGCAGGAAGTCGATCAACTCACATGCTGCATCAATTTCAGCCTGAAATGCATTTTTACTTTGTGCCAGCATAGTAGCAGCGTTCATGCGCATGCGCCATGGCCCTGCCAACATATCAGCAGCACGAAGGAAAATCGCAGCGCGCTGTTCCCAAGATAAGGCTGCCCATTTCTGTCGTGCCAACAAAGCAGCATCAATGGCCGCTTTCACATGGTCCTTGGTTCCATAGTTGAAATACCCCAAAACCTTTTGGTGTTCCTGTGGTGGAGACATCTTCTTTTTATTCTCAGTGCGGACCAATTCACTGCCGATATACATCGGAACATCGATTGGAGCTTGAGCATAAAGTGTTTGATATGCTTTCAGAAGATCTTCACGGTCTTTGGTTCCAACCGCATAAGAACGAACCGGTTCATTGATGGGTACTGGAACTTGAAATACACCTTTTGGCATGACTTAAAAAAATTAATTGGGAGGCGAAATTACTGATATGTCCTGGAGAAATTCAGAGATGTTTATCACGCTTATTCAGCGTACTGTCCACAGCCTTTTGATGACTTTTCACCGAGGGTAATTACAAAAGAATGTGACTTGGTATCTGAACCTGCTACGGCACAATCTCCGGCAACAATGCTGAGTGTGGCACTTTGACCGCTACCTGCGCTCTCGAGAACGCCACTGAATTTGGCTTCGCCACTTTTCACATTTGGTCCTCCGGTTCCCGCCAATCCTTCTTTGGAAAGTTTACCTTCATAAGCCACGTCCGCCAAGGTCATTTTCACCGGAAAAGTTCCATCAGGAGCCGATGCCATGGCTACTGTCACGCCTTCACCTGAACCGTTAAAATATGGTTCTGGATGTTGAGGAGTCATTTCAGCTTTCGGGGTGGATTGCTCCGGATTTGCAGCAGTATTGTCCGGGTTGGAATTGTTTTTATTTCCGCATGATGCCAATAAAATGGCCGCGGAAAAAATCATGATTATTTTTTTCATCAGTTACAAGATTCAAAAATGGTGGAACCAGCAAAATAAAACACAACGAGCCAGATCAAACCTTTGATCAGGAAAAAAAGAAATCCGGCTACACCGATTCTTTTTAACCAAGTCATCAAATTTTTGTTTTTCTCTTCCATGTTTAAAATGGGTTGCAAAGAACAGCAATATTGTCTCAGAAACATGAGGAGTTGAACACAAGAAATTAGCGTTATTTGCCTACGACAAGATTCTGAATTTTCTCATGAAAAAAATACTGATTGCCAACCGCGGAGAGATTGCGTTGCGAGTAATGCGTTCTGCGAAAGAGATGGGTATCGCTACAGTTGCTATCTATAGTGAAGCTGACCGCAATGCCCCATTCGTTCGATATGCTGATGAAGCCGTTTGCGTTGGTCCGCCGCCTTCTGCACAGAGTTATTTGCGCGGTGACAAAATCATCGAAATCTGCAAACAGCTTGGAGTAGATGGCATTCATCCCGGTTATGGTTTTCTTTCTGAGAATGCCAATTTTGCAACCGCCGTGCGAGAAGCGGGGATCACCTTGATCGGACCAAGTCCTGAAGCCATGGATATCATGGGCGATAAACTCTCGGCCAAAAATGCCGCGCGCAAATACAATATCCCCATGGTTCCCGGCACTGAAGGTGCTGTGAGTGACGTTGAAGAAGCGAAACGAACTGCGTTGGAGGTCGGACTTCCTGTTTTGATCAAAGCCAGTGCTGGCGGAGGCGGCAAAGGCATGCGTATTGTCGAAAAAATTGAAGACCTGGAAGAACAAATGACGCGTGCCATCAGCGAAGCTCAAAGTGCCTTCGGTGATGGTTCGGTATTTATTGAAAGATATGTTGCCGGTCCACGGCACATAGAAATACAAGTGCTCGCGGATAATCATGGAAACGTGGTCTACCTCTTTGAAAGGGAATGCAGTATCCAGCGTCGTCACCAGAAAGTGGTAGAAGAAGCGCCATCAGCAATTCTCACTCCTGAAATGCGCGCAGCCATGGGCAAAAGCGCGTGCGATGTGGCTCGGAGTTGTAACTACTCAGGTGCAGGAACTGTAGAGTTTCTGGTGGATGAAAACCTGAATTACTATTTCCTGGAAATGAACACGCGATTGCAGGTGGAGCACCCGGTTTCAGAGATGATTACCGGTATCGATTTGGTGAAAGAACAAATCAAAGTGGCGCGCGGCGAAAAGCTAAGTTTTAACCAGGATGATCTCAAGATCAATGGACATGCGCTTGAGATTCGTGTATATGCGGAAGATCCGGCGAATAATTTCTTGCCTGATATCGGAAGACTTGTCACTTACAAAAAACCATCAGGACCGGGAGTACGCGTGGATGACGGTTTCGAAGAAGGTATGGATATTCCTATCTATTATGATCCGATGATCGCCAAACTCATCACGCATGGGAAAGACCGCCAGGAAGCGATTCTACGCATGGTGAGAGCTATCGATGATTACGAAATAACAGGCTGTCAAACTACCTTGGCTTTTTGCCGTTGGGCCATCCAACATGAAGCCTTTGTCAGTGGCAATTTCGATACCCATTTCGTGAAAAAATATTTTACACCGGATGTTTTGAATATTGCCGATCAGCATGAGATGGAAATTGCAGCCCTTGCAGCTCTTCAGGCCTATGTGAATCAGGAAAAGAAGCAAGAAGTGGTGATGCCAACAAATGGTAAAAATTCCGCATGGAAAGCACGAAGGCTGGGAGTATGAAAATTTGATGAATTATCTTCGTGGACAGTAACAAATCATCATTCCGGACGTTTATGATTTGTGCATGATAATTGGCATAAAGAGCCTCAGTGATGAAAGCCGTACTTCTTACCCTCAGTCTTTTGGTTTCAGTTTGTGGTTTCACACAGACTGAACCGACAGCGAAGTATGTCATCATTGATACGATCGTCACCGAATACTACAACTCGATCTGGTATACCATCAACGGTGATACCATGGTGAAAGCCACCCACTCTCCTATCGAAGTTTCTGCATACTCTGGTAATCGCCATAAGAAAAAGCAATACGATAAGCTTCAGAAAAAAGTGATCAGGGTGTATCCGTATGCCAAAGCTGCTGCAGATGTTATGAAAATGTATGACGCCGTTTGTGCTACCATAACCGATCCCAAAACGCAGGAACGACTGCTCGACCAAGCAGAGGCGGAAATGAAGAAGCAATTTGAAAAAGATTTGAGGGATATGACGGTTTCTGAAGGGGTAATCCTCATCAAACTCATCGACCGACAAACAGGTGATAACAGCTATAAATTGGTACAAGAACTCAAAGGAAGTTTTTCAGCTTTCATGTGGCAAAGCGTCGCCCGTGTCTTTGGTCATAATTTAAAGGATGAATACGAAGCCGAAGGCGAAGATGTATGGATTGAAAACATCTGTACCCAAATCGAAGATGGAACCATTCCAGTGCAATTGAAAGAGGTAGATCCATTCGGATTGAGAACCTATACCATGCACCAATAACCGCGATTCTCAATCCGGTTTTATATCTTGCACGCTGAAATAACACTTACTATTCCATGAGATTCATTCTTACTCAACTGCTCGTCTTGTTTTGCCTTCAGCAATCACAGGCGCAGTTAAAAATTTGGCACAGATACAAACCAGGAACAAAGTACACTTTTGAGTATAGCAAAACCAAAAATGATGGGACAGGTACTACAAGTCCAACCAATGTCACTCCATTTTATCTGACCATTGATAAAGAAGATGCCGGTGGCATCCATGCTACATGGAAGATCGGAGCAACGGTGATTTCAGGATTAACAGAAGCACAAAAAAAAGAGGTCGAGCCTTTTCTCAACATCAACAAAGACTTTGAAGTTAAAATCACTTTAGATAAAGAAGGATCACTTATCGCAGTAGAAAATTATGATGCTTGTGTAGCTCATATCAAATCCATGGGAGCATTGCTTAAACCATTATTTGGAAACACATCTGAAATAGATGAGTTGATTGATAACCTGAGTGAGGATGTTGAAACTTTTCTGCGTGTCTTTTTCCCGGAAATCAGACAGTATTTTGATATCTATGCCAATACATGGAACAATGGTGTTTACTACATCGAAGAAGACATCATGGAGATAGCCGGTATCGGTAGCAGTATTCCTTTTGAATCTGAAGTGACCGTGACGAATATTCCTTCGAAAAAGATGGAAGTCAACTTGAATCAGGTTTACAACAAAGAGGTTTTGGCCAATGCCAAAGAACAATATACCGGTGATCCGCAACCATGGTTTTCCGGCCTTGGTCTTCCTGAAGACCTGGAATTGAAACTGGTGACCAACTATAAAATGAATCCGTTATCACGTATGGTGGAATCTCTTACTTTGCAGAAATCGGCATCATCTGAAGGTAAAACAATGACCGAACAAATTTCATTTGTCCTGAGAAAATAAGCGTGAAAGACCGTTCAACCTCCTTCGTATATCTGCTGCGCAACGATCGAACCGTTGCCTCTTTCACGGTGATTACAGGGTTGATATGTCTGGGTTATTATTTTCTCGAACTCGCCAATCACCGCGCACAAATGGCGGATTTCCGTGTGTATTATGACGCGGCGAATGCATTCATTCATGACACCCAACTCTATGGAAAAGCATTCGGTGTGAGCAGCGGATTTTATAAGTATTCACCATTTGCCTGCATACCTTTTATTCCACTGGCCATACTTCCATATCCGATAGCGTCTTTCATATACTACCTCCTCATCATGGCGGCCATTTGTTGGTTCATGGTGAAGTTGTTTCATGAATTGCATCCCTCACGCGATTGGAAGTCCTCACGATATGGATGGGCTCTGTTTCTGGTTGCGCTTTTCATGGCAGATCATTTAGAACGTGAACTTCATCTGGGAAATGTGAATCTGTTTCTGCTGATTCTCGGTTATGCTGTTTTTCTGGCATTGCGGTCGAATCGTCAGATCCGCGCCGGGATATTCATGGGCATCCTGTTGTTGTTCAAACCTCATTTTCTCATCCTGCTCCCCTATTTCGTTTGGAAGAAAAAATGGACAACCCTTTTCGCAGGATTTGGAACCATCCTTATGGGTGTGCTCATTCCGACATTGATCAAGGGTTATGATGGCAACGTACAACTCCATGCTGAATGGCTCATGGCCATGAAAGACCACAATGTGAAATTGGAAGAAAGTCCAAATACCATTTATGGCATACTCAATCATTTCGTGCTCAACCATCATGGAAGTTTGTGGTTGGTGATTGCCGTTTTGATGTTGGTCGCAGGATTGTTTGCCTATTTCCTCATCAGAAATAAACGCATTGAACAGCATGAAGAAATCAGATTTTCTGAATACTTCTTATTGATTGCGCTGATTCCAAATCTTACCCACACCGACACCGAGCACTTCATGTGGAGCTGGCCATTGATTGCATATGTCATCATTTCACTTTTGACCCAGCCTGTTGCAGGCCCATGGAAATATGCTATCGCCATGTTCCTCGCATTCATACCCTATTGTGTGAATTCTCCTGATATCGTTGGAAAAAAAATCCGCTTTCTTTTTGATGAAGGAGGTTTGCTGGGAACAGCCAACCTGATCATCATTTTATGCGCCGTGTTGATCTACCTGAACCAGACGAGAAATAATCATTTATACTCTGTTTCGTAGCGGATTTCCATCATGCTGTAAATGGCATTGTGCAGAATGGTGAGATGATCTTCATCCTTGAGTGGGAAAAATTTCACTTTCAATCTTTCATCTGGAATACTATCAAGAATGGCCGCCAATCTTTCTGCGGGTTTTTCCATTTCTTCTCCTTCCGTTCCCACGGTAAGATAAACACATCGATCATAACAGGAAGTATTCTTCCTCACTCCATCAGCATACTGAAACAGGGATTGATTGTCCCACCATAAACTTGGACTAACAATCAGGTAATCATCAAACATACATGGATCTTTGAAAAGAATTTCAGAGGCCAACAAACCACCAAGGGATTGCCCGATCAGTGTTGTATGCATGGTTCCACCATATTTCTGTTCAATCCATGGTTTCAATTCTTGTTTCAAAAAAGCCATGAATGGCTCTGACTTGCCAGTCGTCGGAAAATCGATTCTATCCTGTTCGATGGTCGTAGGAAAAGTAAAATCGCGTTTTCGATCAACATTGGCAATACCCACCAAAATCACCCGAGGTGCCCTTCCCATCATATTCATGAATTGTACGATACCCGCCGTATGGATGAAATCTTCATCCTTCGAACCATCCAACAAATAGATAACCGGATACTTCTTAAAGGCTATAGAATCGCGATCGAAATCATCCGGGAGGTAAATGTTCAGGATTCGTTTTTCGCCAAGAATAGTAGATTGAATGGAATCAATCACACCAAGCTGAAATGGTGTATCCTTCAGCACTGTTTGCGATGGTGCATGGACTTCCTGTTTGTTTTCATGGCAAGCACTGAACAACAAGATGCAGGCTAATACGATTAAACCCGATTTCATGGTTTTTATGTCTATTATTTCATGATGGCTTTGGCATAATTCGACCAACTCATTTCTTTGGTTGATGCCGTTACATTGTTCCGATCTATGGGTTGTTCCAGGAATCTGAACATCACTGCCGACATGTCATCCAGATCCCTATCATTGGCCAGATAACCATTGAAACCATCTTTGATCGTTTCTGGGAAATGTCCCACACGCGTGGCGAGTAGCGGCAATGCGAAGTTGTAGCTCAGAGATTCTATGCCCGAAGGTGTTGCTGTGAGGTAATACAAAATCGCAGCATCACTCACTTGAAAATACTTGTGTACATCTTCATTGGGGATAAATTGATTGAATACCACACAGCGATCTTCAAGATGTAATTGTTGGATCAAATCAAGCGGGCGATAGTTCTTCTCATCATCCGATTTTTTCAGAAATAATTTTTTCGCCGTTCCGAACAATACATTCTTCAAGCGTGTAGACCATTTTGATTGATCCAGTGTATGCCAGAAACTTTCACCACAAATGAGCAACGAGACATCATCTCGTTGAGCGGCGACTTGGGCAAATGCTTCAATGGTTTGATGCAAACCCTTGTATTTTCTTATAAAACCGAAGAAAAGAAAAACATGCTTTCGCAATCCGTGTTCGCGTTTGAATTGTTCAGTATCAAAAGACGGATCGGGTTTGAAAAGATCGTAAATCGGATGAAAAAGTTTGATCACTGTAGTGGCTTGCTGACTTCGAACGCCATCATAAGACAACTCCATCTTTTTATGAGGAAAAAGTTTCTTGAGTTCTTCCCAGGTTTTCAGGGCATGAACGATATAAGTTGAAGCCTGCTGAATTCCTCGTTTCGTGAAGAATTTATCGACGTTAGAGTTTTCCTTCTGTATGACAAAATGCAAATCAAGGATGACTTCGATACCAGACCGCTTCAGTCGTTTTACCATATAACCAATAGGCAATCCTTGTAATGCAATGCTCCATTGAAAGATCACTTTCGCAGCACCGAGCGAACGGATATAATTTACTGTTTCCTGCCAGGTGAATGGATTGTTGTAATTGGTGATGTATTTCACCTGAACCTGACTTCCGCTAAGGAGATCCGTTTTACTGCTTTTGTCCACGAACTCTCTCGGAATGATCGCTGGATATTGTTGTGTCCAGCTCACAATGTGCACTTCAGTGTTTTCGATCTTGTCCAGAGCCAATGCCAAAGAGGTATTGTAATTCTGTATTCCGCCTTTGAACCGTGGTCCCGGTCCGAAACACACCACAATTTGTTTTTTCGATTCGTTACTCATACACAATACGCGAAGAAAACACAGACTTCTCAATCTTTCACACAATCTCAGAGGATTATGCGCATGAAGCCGTTCATCATTTCATGAACCGATTTTACCCTGAACGGTACCATCTTGCACCGCAGGGTTTATCTTTTCCTATGAAATTTCTCCAAATACTTTTCTCCTTCATCATGGCTTGCGGCTCCATGCTGTTGCATGCCCAGCGCGCTGAATTCACACGAGCCGATAGTCTGCGTGGATCGCTCCGTCCAGAAAGGACTTGTTACGATGTCAAATCTTATGATCTGCATTTGCGAGTGGATACGACAAATCAATCCATCTCTGGCAGCAATCGGATTTCATTTCAAGCCGTGCAAGATTTTAAGAAGCTTCAGATCGATCTTTTTGCCAATATGTCTATTCAGCGAATCACATTCAAAGGTGCTGAGCTGAAATACCAAAGAGAATTCGATGCCGTTTTTGTGGAATTTTCGGAGAATGTGGTGGCCGGTTCAACAGAAAACATCACCGTCTATTTTTCAGGTAAACCCCTTATTGCTAAAAATCCCCCGTGGGATGGCGGATTCACATGGACTCAAGACAATCATGGTCTTCCATGGATTGGTGTATCGTGTCAGGGAATCGGCGCAAGTCTTTGGTGGCCCACGAAAGAAGATCCGGCTGATGAACCGGAAAAAATGAATTTGCACATCAATGTTCCCAATGGACTTCGGTGTGTTGCCAATGGCAATGAAGAAAATCCTACCACGAGTGCTGATGGCACAACCACTTATCACTGGAATATTTCTTATCCCATCAACAATTACAATGTGTCGATCAATATTGGAGATTACGTGCATTTGCATGACACATACCGGGCAGAAGACGGTGATACGCTCTCATTGGATTATTATGTCATTCGCGACAACAGGCAAAAGGCCATCAGTCAGTTCAGGCAAGTAAAACCTATGCTGGCTTGCTATGAAAAATTCCTGGGGAAATATCCCTTCTGGAATGATGGTTATGCTTTGATAGAAACTCCATATCTCGGCATGGAACATCAAAGCGGTATTGCTTATGGCAATCGTTACAAAACAGGTTATGCTGGAATGGACCGTTCCGGAATGAACCTACCATTCGACTACATCATCATTCATGAAACAGGTCATGAATGGTGGGGAAACAGTGTGACATGTCGCGATCTGGCTGATATGTGGATCCATGAAAGTTTCTGCACTTATACTGAAGCCATCTACGTGGAGTGTATGTACAATTACGATACAGCCATGACTTACGTCAATGCGCTTCGCAATTCCGTTTCCAATACCAAACCGATCATTGGTGTCTATGGCGTAAACCGTGAGGGGCACGGAGACATGTATGTGAAGGGCATGCTCTTCCTCAACACCCTGAGACATGTCGTGAATAACGATGATATCTGGTGGCCCATGATCAAAAACATGAGCGATACCACATTCAAAATGACTGCGGTGAATTACGACGACGTGGTAACTTTTTTTAATCAAAAATCCGGCTTGGATTTGACCCGGGTATTTGAACAATATGTAAAACATCCATCAGTGCCCGAATTGGAGTACTGCATCAAAAAGAAGAAAGGAAAAATGATTGTGAGTTACCGATGGAAAGCGCAAGTAGAAGGTTTTGATATGCCTATCGATGTAAATATTGGCGATGAACACTTCAGGTTAAAACCAGGTACGTCCTGGAAAAGCTTGAGTGTAGATCATCCCATAGACGATCGACTACTCATCGACGATAGAAAATTCTACATTCGGAAAAAACAAGTCACGAAGAAAAATGGTTAGAACACATCAACGAATGACGTTGATGGTTCCGGAACGTTCACCTGTTTCGTGCAATTCCGTTTCGTATTTCAAGAAGAAGGTGTAAACACCATCCGGTACGAAGTATTCGCCATTGTCAACACCACCGGTCCACACAGCCTGTGGGTCTTCAGTTTCAAATACCACATCTCCCCATCGATTGAAAATTTTGAGATGGAACTTCATCACATTGAAAGTACTGATCTTCCATTCATCATTGATCCCATCATAATCAGGGGTAAAGGTGTTGGGTATGTAGATGGAGAAACTACAATCCTGAAAAGAGACATCTACATGGTCTGTCATCGTACCGCACTCATTGCCTACCATGACAGAATACATGTCTGGTTCATACACAGTGATCATATCTCCTACTTCACCCGTGCTCCATTCATAATAGAGATTGTCTTCGTGGTACGCTGAAATGTAAACCGGCTGATCGACACATCCTACAATAGGTTCTCCCAATTCAACAAATGGCAGGGGAAGAACCACCACATGCACTGAATCCGTGCGTGAACAATTCTGTTCAATGATGGTCACGGAATAGGTTCCTTCTGAACTCACGACAATCTGATTGTCTTGGTCACCGGTACTCCAACTTCCATCGATCGGTGAAAAGAATTCAATGGTAGTACCCTGACAAATGGAAACATCTGGACCAAGTTCCAACATAGGTAAAATCACAGGAATAACATCAATGGATCCGGAAGACTGACATCCGTTGTTGGTGACTACCACATCATATGTACCTGGTGAAGTCACGATGATATCTGCGGTGTTGAGTCCATTGGACCAGCTCACTTGATCCCAGCTATATCCGGCATGTAAAATCACTTCGCCATTTTCACACAAATAAACCTGATCTACCAAAGTAAGTTGAGGAAGAGGAATAACATCGACATGAACCACATCATTGTATTCGCAGCCTAAAGGAGTTGTTACCTTCAACGTATAAGTACCTTCAACATCGGTATACAAATTGGCATCCGCAGGATTGCCGCCGATGAGTCCATCGGTTGTGGACCATTCAATACCCGGATAAGCACCAATGATGGTAGAATAAAGAACAGTGCTTTCGCCTTCACAAATTGCAACATCCACACCAGCATCCACCTCATAGATTTCCTCCACAGGAACTTCCAGTGTAGCCGATGCCTGAAGGTTACATCCATCTGTTACCGTTACGGTGTACTCCATCGTTTCAGTGAGGGTTGTCAGCGTAGTAGAATCATTGGGTGTATCCAAACCTGTGATAGGTGTCCACGCATAACTACCTGCAGATCCACTCGCAATGAGCAACACTGAAGAACCCGGACAAATTTGTGCAATGGCTTGAGTACTCACTTGTGGCAATGGAAGCACCGTGAGCACAACATGATCTTGAGCTGAACAGCCATGAATATCAGTGCCTGTAACGAAATAGGTTTGATTCGAGGTAATGGTAGCTGTTGGATTCGGCACCAATGCATTGCTCAATCCAGTAGCTGGAGACCAAATGTAATTGCCACCGGCAGCACCAGTTGCGAGCAACGGGTAAGGTGTATCATAACATACATCTGCATCTGGACCGGCATTGATTATAGGCAGATCATAAACTTCGATGGTCATATCCACCATATTCGGACAAATTCCGCTGACACTGAGTGTGATCAAATGTTGACCAATGCCTGCAGCGCCCGGATCGAATACGCCATTGATGCCGTCTGTGATCCCGTTGCCTGAATAGATACCTCCATCATCGTTGATGCTCGTATTGGCCAATGTTACAGGAGAAGCATCCATACACAATCCTGCTGGTCCTGACAAAGACAACACCGGCATTTCCTGAACTTCAATGGTGATAGATCCCGGTGAAATACAAGGATTATTCACCTCATAATTGATCGTGAAAAATCCAACCCCACTGACCAGTGGATCAAAGATGCCATTCACAGCGTCGGTGATTCCCGGTCCAGACCATGTACCGCCAACCTGATTTGCGATCAATGTCTGAGGAGCCGATGAAGTGCACAGTACCGGCACAGGATCAATCACTACCTGACCAGTTGGAAGCAAATCAAAAAGTTCTTCGTCATAACCATCGCCACCAAAACATTCACCCGGGGCAACTGTATCGCATGAGCTTGTGATCGAAAGAGAAAACACCACATCTTGCCACGGCATCACGTTGCCGGATGCATCAATGAGTTGATTCAATTGAATATTCAAAGAAGTGGTCGAATCGGCGATGTATACGTAGGGCGTACTATTCCATTCGTAACCATATTCACACACAATAGGTGTTGGAGGATTGGCAGAAGGCACAGTAAAAATGGAAGCACTTCCAGCAGAGCAAGAGTTGTCTGCTATCGTTGAACTATAACCTGCAGGCGTTGTATACGACACAGTCTGCGGATCACCACATGAATTTGTACCTGTGAAAGTGATTGTAGCATCCGTCAAAGCGCCGACATCACCACCGATACAGTCATAAATCTGTACAGACCAACCGGCAGTGCTGGCATCACAACCATAAAGTGCGCTCCAGTTGATCGCAGTTGGTGTTGCTCCATAAGTGCCATACGTACCTGAAAGAGTGGCTGGAGCCGGGTTGCAGACATTGATGTTGTTCGATGATTCCGTAGAGAAACATAAATTACTGATGTTGTTTCCGGAATTACAAATAGATCCTTGACCTATGGCCCCAGGATTGGGCATCAATAACAATGTTGGGCTACCACATGTTGCAGGTCCGATCATGTAAAATGCCAGGTCACTCACCCAGGTATGTGTACCGCTGTAACACACGCTGATCTGTGTGTTGGCATCGATTAACATCGGAAAAGCGGGAAGATTTGAATATGGGGTAATGCTGCCGTAATTAATGGTTCCGTTCAACGACACCGGACCAGTGCAGCCCGGAGCAATCGGAGCTACATCAACGCTGGTTTCTGCCATGGTAAGCGACACCCATGCGATGTAACAACCCACAACGGTTCCAGTTCCATCAATAATGCTTACGGTATATGCACCACCGGTGAGATTCGAAATTGTGGATGATGACACATTGTTTTCGGCAGAATAAAAGGACCAACCCGTGCTACCTACTGTGAATTTTGACCAGACGAAATTCCATCCTGGTGTTCCTCCGGGAGGTGTAGCTGTGAGATCGCCTGTTTGGCCCAATTCAAAATAATAAATCGGATCATTGGGATTTCCGTTGGTGTACTGCGTTTCTCCCTGACAGCCGGTGCTGCTGATCTGCCCAATAGCTTGAGCAAAGGAGAAAATTATAAAAACAGAGAAAAGCAGTTTACGCATAGTCTTCGTTACAAAGTAGTTGAGGTCTGCCGGACCATCCGGCATAGGGTTGCAACTACATGACTTGGATATAGTGGTGTGCGTTGCTTTCATCATGGTGATTTAACGAAAAAAACGACCTTGGGGGTCATCTCTTGGCCGACCAGAATTATTTTCACGCCATGAATGTACGCAATTTCACGCTGACAACATCGCTAAAAACCTTAGCCATTCTCGTTTCGTGTTGTCTGATTCAGATCAACGCTCTTTCAATCAAACATCATGTGATGCTCGGGTACGTCGACATGCGTGAAGCATGTATCTGGGTTCAAACCGAAACACCTTGCAGAGTCATGCTCAGTGTTAGCATTCAAGGCAGTAAAGCGAAATCTACGATTTATGAAACCGCAACAGAGGGCGAGTTTGCATATGTCAAACATATGATTGTACCCAACCTGGAACCGGCGACCACTTACCAATACACACTTGCCTTTGCTGCAAATGGTGAAAATTATGGTGAAGCCAGCGAGCCCTATTCATTTACCACACAAGCTTTATGGCAATACCGGACTGATCCCCCTTCTTTTCGCATGGCAACCGGCAGTTGTGCTTTTATCAATGAAGAAGCATACGACCGTCCGGGCAAACCTTATGGCGGCAACTACGAAATATTCGAATCTATCGCCGCAAAAGATCCGGACCTGATGTTGTGGCTCGGTGACAACATCTATCTCAGGGAGGTTGATTTTGCTGCGAAATCAGGCATTGCACATCGCTATTCCCATGCTCGGGAACTTCCAGAAATGCAGAAATTACTCAGTGCGTGTGCACATTATGCCATTTGGGATGATCATGATTTTGGTCCCAATGATGCCGATCGTTCTTATGTGCATCAAGATTGGACCTTTGAAGCCTTCAAACAGTTTTGGGCCAATCCATCATATGGCATACCCGGCAAACCAAATTCAGGAGGAATCACTACACAATTTCAATGGAGTGATATCGACTTTTTCCTTCTGGATAACCGGTCCTATCGCATACCCATGAATGTGGTAGGTAGCGATGAGCCTACCATTTTGGGAGATGACCAAATCAATTGGTTGATTGAGGCCTTGCGTTACAGCAGAGCTCCTTTCAAGATCATCACCATGGGTGGACAATTTCTCAATACCGAGAAAAAATTCGAAAACTATGCGGTGTGGGAAAAAGAACGCCAGCGCATCATAGATGCCATAGAAGCCAATCACATCACGGGTGTTGTTTTCCTTTCTGGCGATCGCCACTGTGGTGAATTGAGCGAATTGAAAATCGCCGATGACAATGTCATTTACGATCTCACTGTGTCGCCACTTACGAGTACAGCATACGACAATACCAAGGAGAACAATACCTTGCGGGTAGAACAAACCATCATTCCACAGAGACATTTCGCCACACTTGAGTTTTCAGGTCCAGCCGGAAAACGTGTGATGAAAATCGCTACATGGGATGCGTCGGGAAAACTGATTTACGAAAAGGAAATTCCACAACCAACAAAACCCTAAAGGATCAATTGAGCCTTTCCCTGAGTCGCAGAAGAATCTCTTCTTCGATGTATTCACTTGCACCAAAATCGAGAGGTTTGAAATGGGACTCCACATTTACAGCCACTTCAACCCTGTTGTCATCTGCGTACATGGTGATTTCCACCTCGCTGGCTGGTGAAAGGAAACGCCAACCTCTACTTGCTTGAATTCTGTTATTTGCATTGTCTACAAGCTCTTTACGTAACTTCATTTCACGCAATACTTCTTGTGCCAAATGCATTGCACGCTGCCGCGAGCAGTAAAAGATCTTTGAAGTCATATCGTCAACGTTAATTAAGGCTGCTCAAAGATGATGATTTCTATTGAAAAAATCAACACCCCTTCTTAAAAAATCAACATGATTTGACATTCAGGTGATCTAACCCGTCATCTGGGTAGACCAATCAAAGAATTTGTAAGATGAATATTCGTAATGATATCAACGATTTTGCCCAAGCGTAATCCTGAGATCATTGTATTTCTTCTGAACGACATCAGGAGGATTAAAATATCCATAAGCTAAATGAGGAAACTCTTCTTTGATTTTTGACATGACTTGACGGATGCCCATACCTTCTGGCAGATCAGTCACAGACAATTTTCCCAGATACCAATCCGGGTCAATATTGAAATTCCTCCATTGGATCATACTCAGATCTGCAAACTTGATCCAATCCCGCAATGCCTCATACTCTGCTTGCTGATCAGTCATTCCTGGGAAAGTAAAATAGTTGATACTCGCCCATCCACCGTATTGACGCACAATCCGAGAACTTTCACGGATATCTTCAAATGCGTAGTTATTGGGCAAATAATAAGCTTCATAAATATGCTTCTGAGCTGAATTGGTGCTGACCCGGATGGAATTCAAACCAGCTTTCATCAATTCCTCAACAGCTTTTGGACGACTTCCATTGGTGTTGAGATTGATGATACCGCGATTGGTCTTTTGCCTGATCTTCACAATCACATCACGTATGAGTTGCCAAACCAAAAGAGGTTCTCCTTCGCATCCCTGTCCAAAACTTACAATGGGACGTTCAGCCGTTTCTAAATGAGGGACAGTGAACTCCAGAATTTCATCCACGGTTGGAATAAACGAAAGTCTATCTTGTGGTGAAGTCAATTCATGTTCCTCCGGCTGAAAAGAGATACAGCCTAAGCAATTGCTGTTGCACGCCGGTGAAACAGGGATCGGGCATTCCCATCTACCCATAAAAAAATTGCGGGCAGCTGGACAACAATATTGAATACTGCAATTTTGACCAAGATGTTGAATGAGTCGATTGTCAGGATGTTTTGACAACCGCTTTTTGGTTTCTTCGATGATGAGTTCACGATCGAAGTTTTCAAGATCCTGTCTTTCGTCCGGATCAATACGCACGGCTGTGGTGTAAAATTTACCATCGAGCCAGCCAACAGTTGTATAACAATAAAGCGGTAACACTGGTGCTCCTTCTTCTTCCGTTCCGAAAGCGGCCATATACAACTGAGTATATGCGGGAGCATTGAGCGCAGCAACGGCTTGTACATCTTCTCGGATTTCGAATTCACCGGTTTCAATGTTCAAACCATAAGGTCTTCTGCCCGGCAAGGTGAGCATATCACTGCCAAATGGGACTTCAATAAAATCTTCCGGTTTGAGGGGATAGACATTATATCCTGAACGGCCCACTGCTTCATATCGCGTGTCTTCGAAAATATTGCCTTCGGCATCGGCAAATACCATATATGGCACACGAGATGGATGCTGCAGTGATTTCATGGTGCAAAAATAACGGCCAACGGCGGAGATCAGATCACTCCTTTGTCCTTCATTCGTTGCTCGAGCTTTTCAACCATCACAAGTGTGGCAGGACAGCGTGGCATGTTGGGAATGAAGACATCATCTACCTGATCTTTAAAATCCTTTCGGTGGAAATGCGGGAACTCCGCACAATCTTTCGGTCGAATTTCATAAACCGTACACATTCTCGTGCGGTTGTCAAAATGCTGACAAGGCGTATTGGCGTTCATGATATCGCCAGTTTCTTCTTCTGTATAGAGATACTTATCGTAGTATTGTTTGTAGGTCATCCCGAATCTTTCCGCGATTCTTTTGATCTCAGGCTTTGTCCAGGTCGGAGTCATTTCCCGACAGCAATGACCGCACTCAACGCAGGAAATTTCCTTCCAGGCATCATCTGATGCAGCTTTCACTTCTTTCAATAAACCATGTGGTTTTTTTCGGAGGATTTTTTTCAGACTGGCAGCAAGTTTCTTCTTCTTGGCATGTGCCCTGCGAACGTAGTACGCATAGTTGAGTTTTTTCATATTCAAATTTGACGGCGGCTAAAATAGAAGATTGAGATGATTTGCAAGATTTTCCCCCAGAAGTTCTGGAACCTTCATCGTTGAAAAAAGAAAAAAGAGCAAGCGACTCTTATCGCACCGCTACAACCGTCTGCCTTTGCTGCCTTCCGGCCCTGGAGGATTGGACAGGAGCTGGTCGTAAAAGACTTGCTCTTTGGCCGCGAAATTAATATGGTTTTGAAAAAAACAACGTGCATAATTGAATTCTCGGAAAATTTCTCCCCGCACAGAACTTATATCTTTGACCACCAACAAAAGTCCGCATGACACAAATTGACCATACCAGTACTGAGAATCCGAATTCACCCAAATTGATTCCTGCTATTATCTACGGAAGTGTTATTTCACTGCTCACCTTTATGATCATGATTACAGCCACCTGGACCGGCTGGGACATGAATAGCGGCTCGTATAAAGCGGCGATTTGGATACTTACGGCGGCGATTTTGTTTCTCTGTATCAAAGATTACCGTGATCTGCGCAACAACAAAAAACTAACAGTAGGACAAGGTGCCGGTCTTGGAGCGTTGATCGGACTGGTGAGTGGCATATTGGGTGCCATCCTGTTTTACTTCTTTATCACCTATATCAATCCTGGTTTTTTAGCTGAAATAGAAAACGTCGCCATTGAAGAGATGCAATCAAAAGGCTTGAGTGATGAGCAAATTGAACAAAGTCTTCAAATGATGTCCTTTTTCATGAATCCGGTATTCATGGGCGTCATGACTCTAATATTTTCTGTCATCTTTAACCTGATTGCAGGACTCATCATTGGTGCTATCCTTAAACGAGACTAATGACCACAGTGACTGACGTTTCTATCGTAATACCTCTGTTCAACGAAGATGAATCGCTTCGTGAACTTCACGCTTGGATCAGACGTGTCACTGATCAGCATCAACTTTCTACAGAAATCATTTTTGTTGACGACGGTTCAAAGGACAAATCATGGGAAATCATTGAATCGCTCAAAGCCCATGACCCCATGATCACCGGCATTCGTTTCCAAAGGAATTATGGGAAAAGCGCTGCTTTGCATGTTGGATTCGAAGCTGCCAGCGGAAGCGTTGTCATAACCATGGATGCAGATATGCAAGATTCACCCGACGAAATTCCGGAACTCGTGAGGATGATTCGTGAAGATGGGTTTGATCTCGTAAGTGGCTGGAAAAAGAAACGACATGACCCGATCTCTAAAACCATTCCCACTAAACTCTACAACTGGGCGACACGAAGAATGAGCGGCATCTATTTGCATGATTTCAATTGTGGTCTCAAAGCATACCGACTCGAGGTGGTGAAGTCATTGGAAATTTTTGGTGAAATGCATAGGTATATTCCTGTGATGGCGCATCGTGAAGGTTTTAGAAAAATCGGTGAAAAGGTGGTTGAACATCGGGCCAGAAAATATGGTGTTACCAAATTCGGACTTGAACGTTTCATCAATGGTCCACTCGATTTGCTCACCATCATGTTCATCTCGAAATTCGGCAAACGACCGATGCATATTTTTGGTACCATCGGCGCAGCCATGTTCCTCATCGGTTCCTTTATTTCGATTTATCTCATCATCAATAAATTCTTTCATCTCTACGTTTGGCAAACCAAAGCTCCTCTTCTCTCCGATCAAGCAGTCTTTTACATTGCCCTCGCTTCTATGGTGATCGGAACTCAACTTTTCCTCGCCGGATTTCTCGGTGAACTCATAACGCGCAATGCACCAGGGCGGAATAATTATAAGATTGGGGGGAGGATTTGATTGGGAATTATGAATTATGAATTATGAATTATGAATTATGAGTTATGAATTAAGAATTATGAGTTGAGAATTGTCAGGTTTTGGTGGGATGGTTTTTATGATATTTGCGATGGAATTGAGGAGGCGACTTCTGGATTCCGCACAC
>JAIBBG010000075.1 GCA_019694805.1 Flavobacteriales bacterium
TGACTGGGCAATGGAGCACCGATCCTGCCAATCCACTACCGGTATGCGATTTAAGCTGTCCACAAAGTGCGGTCAATCAATTTGGTGATGGCAATGGGGGCACCTATGTGTTTTGGCTCGATACACGGGTAGACTGCAGCAGCAATACAGAAAGTGACATTTATGGTCAGCATTATGATGCCGATGGTGTAGCGCTGTGGGAAGAAGATGGCCGATTGATCATCAACGATGCTGCTAAAATTTGGGGATATGATGTCACAGCCGGGCCCAATGGCCAAATCATGTTGATTTGGTACACGGTAGATAGTGGCAATGCCGGCAAAGTCAAGGCGCAGAGAATAGACGCCAATGGTTCTGCCGTATGGTCAGATAACCTCCTCATCCTTCAATCTGACGGATGCAGCGGTTACTACATTCTCGGGACAAACAACGTTCAACTCCTGGCACTTGACGATGTATATGTAGCACGAATCAACGTAACTTATTGTGGTGGTGCCAACGGAAATCGGATTTCTAAGTTTGATGAAGACGGAAACCTTTTAAGTCAAATGAGTGGTTCGATGGAAGGTGACCAATACTACAATGGCCGAGCAGGTATTGATAAAACTTATGATGGAACGAACGACATCTATTTATTTTACACCAATGGTAATGGTTCAGGAGCGCATGCCTCTGCCATGCGCGTTGGTGCAGCAGGCGATACTGTATTCGCACCGCTTGATGTGTTATCCGGAACCAATGGCTTGAGCTACCAGTTCTGGGCATTGAGTGATGAAGCTGGATTAGCCATTTGCTATATTTCATACGGCGGCGCTTCCTCCGGTCAAGACATTTTTCTTCGTAAGTTGAATAGCGATGGCTCATGGGCATGGGGCGGAGCCACGACAACTGTATGCGGTGCAGAAGGAAGTCAGGATTCATTTGATATCACACAAGACGAAAACTATTACTACATCTGTTGGGCAGATGGACGTCCAGGTGTCCTAGGAAATTACGCACTCTACGCTCAAAAAATCGACAAGCTCACAGGACAGGTGATGTGGACAACTGACGGAGTAGAAGTTCAAGACGTGAATTCCTACCTTCCAAAACCAGGTATCATATTAACAGGCGATGGCAATATGATCATCATGAATGAAGCTGGTGCGTCAAACTATTTCAATGCATCACTCGTGCTAGCAGATGGAACCTTAGGTTGGGCACAACCAGTCATCGTGTCGAATGTATTGCCCTTCTATGAAGACTATGAACTGATCAATTCTAATGGGAACATCATTGTAGCATGGGCAAGAGCATCCTCCAGTGGTGGTTCAGATGACATCTATATTTCCAGAATTGTCAATATGAATGTTGTGAATGTTTCAGAAGAAGTATCGGCTTGTGATAGCTACACTTCTAATGGTGAAACATTCACCAGCAGTGGAATCTATATTCAAGAAATCGGGGACACTGTTCTCACGCTTGATCTTACCATCCATTACAGCATGACAACCTCGATGGATGCTTCTGCATGTTTTGAATACCTATACGATGGCACCACATACACCAACTCAGGCGTATATACATTTCTAGGGACAACGACGGCAGGATGCGACAGCACATTCACATTGACATTGACCATCGGTGATGTGAACACCAACGTCATATTGAATGGCACTACCCTCACGGCCGAGGCTACCAACTCAGAGTACAATTGGATCAATTGTAGTGACAATAGTCCGATGGGTGAAACAGGCCAATCATTTACCCCAATGGAAAATGGGTCATATGCGGTGAATGTCATTACCGGAGAATGCGCGGCTACTTCGGAGTGCGTGACCGTAATTGTCAATGACATCAAGGAAAAGAGCTACTTGCGCGACTTACAGGTTTATCCTAATCCAGGTGAAGACCTCATCGTGGTTACGTCGCCAGAGATTCATGCAGGAAGTATCATCAAAATTTTTGATTCGCAAGGAGCAGAATGTGCTTCATTCAACAGCGTAAACGCTGATTTGATCCATATGGATTCGACTAAGCTACCATCAGGCATATACACCATTGTTCTCCAAGGAGAGCAAGAGAATTTTTCGACCCGCTGGATTAAAAACTAAAATCCGGTACACACTAACACGCAAAAAGCCCATTCAAAGGAATGGGCTTTTTTGTGGATTGGAATAAGGTCGAATTATGCTCTTCCGATATCACGCAGGTGCACCACGTGTGAGCGCACTGCCTGTAATACGGTTTTATGTTCGTGATATGTAATCCCGAATTTCTGACAAGTTTCTTTCACAATTTTGCTAATTGCAGGATAGTGAACGTGAGAAATTCGCGGAAACAAGTGGTGCTCTACCTGATGATTCAAACCACCAGTCAACCAATGCACTACTGGACTTCCAGTTGCAAAATTGCAAGTCGTTTCAATTTGGTGAACTGCCCATTCGGTTTCCAGTTTGGCATTTTTACCAGGCTCTTCCACGAAACTCGTTTCTTCAACGATATGTGCAAGCTGAAATACGATGGCGATGGTGGTGCCACAAACGCAAGTTGCAATGACGTAACCCACAATAGTTGGTACAACGCCAGCATACCACATTGGAATGACGAGGAACACGAACAGGTTAACCAATTTGGTCACCCAAAAAATAATGTGATCTTTCAGCGTGAATTTTTTGAACTTGGTGTTACCTATTCTTCCCAGAAAATACTTTTTGTAGTCGAAATAATAAACCCAGAACAAGTAGTTGGTAGCATAAAAAATAAATCCATAGATGTGCTGAAAGCGGTGAATCCACAGACGTTTCTGATGCACGTTCAGGCGCATAACCGGTTTGATGTCGATATCATCATCCAGCCCTTCAATATTGGTAAAGCTGTGATGGATCATGTTGTGTTTGGTCTTCCACAGATGCACATCGCCACCTAAAAGGTTGAGTGAGTATGCCATCATATTGTTGAGCCATGGGTATTTCGAAAAGCTGCCGTGAGCACTGTCGTGCATCACATTGAATCCGACACCGGCGAGCGTCAGACCCAACAGAGAACAAAGCAGGATACTCCAGATTACAGCTGGTGTAAAAAAGACCAGCCAGATATACAAGCCTACCAATGAAGACAATAGGATAAAAGTCTTGAGATAGATTTTCCAGTTTCCCCAGTGACTTTTTCCGGTTTCTTCAAAGTACGCGTCCACTCTCTTTTTCAACTCATCGAAAAAAGGGTGTTCCTTGGTGTTGAATGTTACAAATGCCATTTATTTTCCTTGTGGCTTTAATTTCAGCCGGCCGCAAGGTACGACCGACTCAGGCAATTCCCATACGAGCCGAAATCGCCACATGATAGGCCGTTCCCATTTCTTGTAGAAGAAAACACCCGGATAACTCAACAAACAGGGGCATTTCAGCAGCTTTTCTCATAGAACTTGTTTTTGAACAGGTTTATGAAACGTCCATAGGATTAAACCCGGACCATGGCTTCCAAATCCAATATTGCTTTATAAGCCTGTAATGACGAGCATTTCCAGGAGATTTTGGTCCCCATGAATGAATGATCTGATTTCAAATAAAAATCTTGCGGCCGGTCCCGCTGAAGTCATGGAGCGCCCGTCATTTGTGGCTTTCAGTAGTTTATGACGATCACAACGGTATGATCCGGGTCAAAGCAACAGCTGGATGACTTTTGCCGGCTCCAATGGTCTTCATGAAGAAATTCGACCAAGGCATCCTCTGGTGAAAATCTCAACCTATCAACCTGAATGACAGCCTTCTGGAATTTTAAACAACATTCCACGCCGCTTGAAAAAGATCATCATTTATGAAGTCCCCATTTTTTCAAAACACTTGCTCAAGTGGAGAATCATGATTTTTCTCGTTTCTGTATTTTTAACCTTTCTCACTTTCAGTCACAAAATCCACTTTTTCTTTCAGGTAAATGATTTTTAGTATATTTGCCTCGCTTTTGGCACTGGTACTAATCAATGTGAAGAGGGGTCTCAAGCCCCTCTTTTTATTGGATAAAATTTGACATGATTACAAAAGAACACGTTACATCTCTCATTCTTGACAAAATCGCCGGCAGCGATATGTTTATCGTAGACGTTACGGTGCGTCCGGGAAATGTGATCGATGTGACATTGGATGCGGATTCAGGAGTAACTATCGAAGACTGCACCGAGGTACATCGTCATTTATTGCGAGAAATGGACCGTGAAGTGGAAGATTATTCATTGGAAATTTCTTCCCCAGACCTCACAAAACCACTCAAGGTTTTGCGTCAGTATTCCAAAAATATCGGGAGAACTGTTGCTGTGAAAAAACAGGACAAATCCAAACACGAAGGAATACTGCTGGCCGCAGACGACAATGGCATTGTGATCAAAACCTCGCAAAAAGAAGAAGTACCAGGAAAAAAAGGCAAAAAACTGGTTGAACGCGATGTGCTCATTCCTATGGCGGAGATCGCGGAGACGAAGATTGTGATTGTGTTTAAATAGTGAGTAGTGAGTAGTGAGTATTGAGTAGTGAGTATTAAGTATTAAGTAGTAGGTATGAGGTACAAGGCGTTTGGCTCTAAGAGTTCGGCAAAAGGTGATAGATGACAAATATGTTGCGCTTGGAATGAGACAGCGAGGGTGAAGTATTGAAGATCAAGTGTTAAGGATGAAATGGCTGATCAAAGGAATATGTAATATATGCACCAGTTTGAAAAGCTTCACATATGGCAAGAAGGGATTGAATTGGTTGCAGAGATTTACCAAGTGACCAAAACATTTCCCAAAGAGGAAATGTTTGGTCTGACATCACAAATGCGACGCAGTGCTGTTTCTATTCCTACCAATATTGCTGAAGGAGCTTGCAGAAATAATGTTGGAGAGTTCAGACACTTTTTAGGAATAGCAGCGGGATCAACAGCAGAACTTATTACACTCATTCACTTGGCTGAAAAAATAAGTCTGTTGGACTTGGCGAAAGCAGACCAATTGATAGAAAAACTTAGAAGTTTACAAAATAGAAATTTCACTCTACAACAAAAGGTAGGTGATAAGAAAGATCAAAAACAACACAGAACAGGATAGCGGTACCTTATACCTAATTCCTCATACTTAATACATGTTCATGCAATGAAAGGCATTAACCTCATGGAAGCATTCGCGGACTTCAAAGAACTGAAGGCCATTGACCGCGAAACAATGAATGGAATACTCGATGATGTATTCCGCAGTATGATCCTTAAGCGCTGGGGTGCTGATGATGGATTCGACATCATCATCAATCCGGATCGTGGTGACCTCGAGATCATCCGCACCCGGGAAGTTGTTCCGGATGGCGAGCTTGATGACGAAGTTGCACAGATTGAAGTGAGTCAGGCACGCAAAGTGGTTGATGACCTCGATGTGGGCGAAGAACTCATCGAAGAAATTAAGATCGAAGATTTCGGTCGCCGCAATATCCTGGCGATGCGCCAGAATCTGCAGGCCCGCATTATGGATCTTGAAAAAGACCATTTGTATCAGAAGTACAAAGAGCGCGTCGGAGAAATCATTTCCGGTGAAGTATATCAGGTGTGGAAAAAAGAAATGCTCGTGTTGGATGACGAAGACAATGAACTCGTTCTTCCGAAAGACCAGCAAATTCCATCGGACTTTTACAAAAAGGGCGATACCATCCGTGCCGTTGTATACAAAGTAGATATGCGCAACAACACCCCTCAGATTATCCTGAGCCGCACTGCGCCAGAATTCCTCGAAAAACTCTTCGAACAGGAAGTTCCTGAAGTATTCGATGGACTCATTACCATCAAAAAAATTGTTCGTGAACCAGGCGAACGCGCTAAAGTCGCTGTGGAAAGTTATGATGACCGCGTGGATCCAGTAGGTGCATGCGTTGGTATGAAAGGAGCGCGTATTCACACCATTGTGCGTGAATTGCGCAACGAAAACATCGACGTGATACAATACACCAACAATGAGCAGTTGTTGATTACCCGCGCGTTGGCACCAGCCAAAATCAGCAGCATCAACCTCGACAAAGAAAACCTCAAGGCGGATGTGTTCCTGAAGCCGGATCAGGTATCTCTCGCTATTGGTAAAGGCGGTAATAACATCAAACTCGCCAGTCGCCTCACCGGCTTTGAAATCGACGTTTACCGAGAAACAGATACTGATATCGATGATGTGGATTTGGAAGAATTTTCAGACGAAATCGATGCATGGATCATCGATGAGCTCAAATCCATTGGTTGCGATACTGCTCGTTCAGTGTTGAACATTCCGAAAGAAGATCTGGTGAAAAGAACCGATCTCGAAGAGGAAACAGTGGACGAAGTGATCCGCATCCTCAAGGCTGAATTCGAATAATACATTGATCAATACCTCTGAAAAGCCGCTTCAATTCTGGAGCGGCTTTTCATTTTATGCCCAACATCAAATGAGTAAATACGCATGTGCGATGTGGCCACTCGGTCAAAAATGGCGGTCATTCTATACTTCAAAAGACAATCGATCAAGAGCGTTTTGGAAGGTAACATGCATGTAAAAAGGTTGAATTCTCGGAACGATTGCCTTTTCTAGCTGAAAAACAACTACCTTCGCCACGAAAATTAATACCCAAAAAAAGGCAACCGTCTAAAGCACCATCCCATGAAGCAGTAAGCAGAGACAGACATATTGCTCCTTCTTCGCCAAAACTGCGCATGGTTGTGTGATTTCAGACAAATACTATTTATGTCAGAAACAAAGGCAACACGATTAGGTAAAGCAGCAAAAGAGCTTGGCGTTAGCACAGGTACAATCATTGATTTCCTTGCTAAAAAAGGAGAAAAAATCGAGGATAGCCCGATGGCTAAAATCGAAGGTCCAGCTTACGACTTACTTCTTGCGGAATTCGCTGGTGATAAAGCAGCCAAGGAAAAAACTGCAGATACCACAGCGAAAGTGCGCGAATCGCGCTCTACCATCACACTCGAAGACTCCAGAAAAAGCCGCACAGGCGAAAAGGACGAAGAAGAGCCGGAAATCGATTACTCCAGATTCAAACGTAAGGTTGAAGTCAAGGAAAAACCTGTAGCTCCCCCAAAACCGGAGCCAGCCCCCGTTGCAGAAGTTCCTGCTCCGGTAGAACCAGCTGAAACAGAAGAAAAGGTTGCCGCTAAAAAAACAGTCAAGAAGAAAGAAGAACCTGAGGTCGTTGCCCCTGAGCCGGAAGAAAAAACCAATGAAGTCAAAGTCGTTGGCAAAATTGATCTGGATGCTTTCGAAAAACCTAAGTCAAAGGGTAAAAAGAAAAAAGAAGAGACTCCTGTTGTTGAAGAACCAGCCTCTAAGAAAAAATCTCCAAAGGCCAAAGAAGTTGAAATACCTGTTGAGCCTATCGTAGAAAAGACAGTACAACCAGAAGAAGAAAAAGCACCAGAACGTGAACCAGAAAAAGAACTGATTCGCGTAAAAGTTGAAAAACTTTCTGGCGTGAAAGTGATGGGTAAAATTGAACTTCCTACTGAAGCTGAGAAGAAAAAACCTGAACCTCAAAAACCAGGTGGTCAACAGGAAGAAAAACGTAAACGTAAACGTGTAGGCAAAGTAGATATCCAGCGCCAGCAAGAGATCGACCGCAGACAGCAGCGTACTACCAAACCTGCCGAGCCGAAGAAAACCGAACTCAGCGAACAAGATATTCAAAACCAGGTGAAGGCGACACTCGCCCGACTTGGTGGTATGGGTAAATCAAAATCCAGCAAACTCCGTAGAGAAAAGCGCGATTTTGTTGCCCGTCGTAACGAAGAAGAAATGCAGCGTCAGCAAGCTGAAAGCAGCGTGCTAAAGTTGACCGAGTTTGTAACCGTTAGTGAGCTTGCTTCCATGATGAACAAGCAGCCAACGGAAATCATCAAGGTCTGCATGCAGCTCGGCATTTTTGCTTCGCTCAATCAGCGACTTGATGCAGAAACCATTCACATCATTTCCGAAGAATTCGGATTTGAAGTACAATTCGTAAGCGCAGACCTAACCGAACAAATTCAGGAAGAAGTCGATTCACCTGAAGACATGATCACACGTCCACCAGTAGTTACTGTAATGGGTCACGTCGATCACGGTAAAACGTCTTTGCTCGACTTCATCCGTAAGGCCAACGTTATTGCCGGCGAAGCGGGCGGTATTACACAGCACATAGGTGCATACAGTGTTGAGTTACCTAACGGAAGAAAAATCACATTCCTTGATACACCGGGTCACGAAGCCTTTACAGCCATGCGTGCACGTGGTGCTCAGGTAACTGACCTTGCCATCATTGTGATTGCAGCGGACGACAGTGTGATGCCACAAACCAAAGAAGCGATTTCTCACGCGCAAGCCGCGGGAGTTCCCATGATTTTTGCCCTCAATAAGGTAGATAAACCTGATGCCAATCCGGACAAAATCCGCGAGCAACTTTCAGCAATGAATATTCTCGTAGAAGAATGGGGAGGAAAATTCCAGAGTCAGGAAATTTCTGCCAAGAAAGGCATGAACGTAGATCTTCTGTTGGAAAAAGTATTGCTCGAAGCCGACTTACTCGATCTGAAAGCCAATCCGAAAAAACGTGCAGTGGGCACCGTTATTGAATCGGCACTTGACAAAGGACGCGGTTATGTTACCACCCTTCTTGTTGAAGGCGGAACACTCCGTGTTGGTGATCCTATTCTTGCGGGACACAACAGCGGCCGCGTAAAAGCGATGTTCAATGAACGCGGACAGAAAGTGAATGAAGCAGGTCCTGCAACGCCAGTGTCACTTCTCGGTTTCGAAGGTGCGCCGAATGCAGGTGATAAATTCAATGTGATGGAGGATGAACGCGAAGCAAGAAACATTGCTTTAAAACGTCAACAACTTCAGCGCGAACAAAGTCTTCGTACGAAGAAACACCTCACCATCGAAGAAATTGGTCGCCGTATCGCATTGGGTGATTTCAAAGAGCTTAACCTCATCGTTAAAGGTGACGTGGATGGTTCTGTGGAAGCACTCACCGATTCATTGCAGAAACTTTCAACTGAAAAAATACAAGTTCGCATCATTCATAAAGGCGTCGGACAAATCAGTGAATCAGACGTTCTTCTGGCGAGCGCATCGGATGCGATCATCATCGGATTCCAGGTGCGACCAAGTCATCCAGCACGCAAATTGGCGGAGAATGAAGAGATACAGATCAAGTTGTACTCTGTCATCTACAAAGCCATCGAAGAAGTGAAAGAAGCCATGGAAGGCATGCTTTCAGCCCGCATTGAAGAACAAGTTATTGGTACCGCAGAAATTCGCGAAGTATTCCGAATCAGCAAAGTGGGCACGATTGCCGGTTGTATGGTCCTCGATGGAAAAATCAATCGCCAAAGCAAAGTGCGCGTCATCCGCGATGGTATCGTGATATTCACCGGAGAACTGGGTTCACTCAAACGTTTCAAAGACGATGTGAAAGAAGTGGTGAAAGGTTATGAATGTGGTTTGAACGTAGAGAAGTTCAACAACATCGAAGTCGGAGATAACATCGAAGCATTCGAAGAAGTTGAAGTGAAGCAAACATTATAAGCTCAACGATAAAACATCAAAAGGCCCCCAACACGGAGGGCCTTTTTTTATGTCGTTTGATAAAAACTACGCGTACAAATGAACAATTTATTCGTGTTGATAAACACCGAATAGCTTCAGATTGTCTATGCCGGTTTCTGCCTTCAGCCTATCATTCCATTCCATCATTTTTTCCTTTTGTGTGCCTCTGTCAACAGCGCGAAAAAATCGTTCTGTCACCCCATCAAATTCTTCCATTGATTTCTGATACTCTAGCAACATCGCCTCTTTATTCTGAATACCAGTACTCAAATTCCATTCAAGTTTTCTTCTTTGTACTTCTGCCAAATCAAAATACATGTTTATGAATGCATTTGTGACACTATCCTGCGGCAAATAATAATAACTCTGATAGGGATCGAAAATGGCTTTTGTTGTAACGACAAGAGAGTCGCCAAGTTCGTTGACATCAAGGAAAATTTGCGCTTTGAGTCGATAACGCTCTGCAAGTGGAACATGATCCGATATGTGCGAGATGGTGTCGTCCACTACACCACCTAACAGAATTCGTCGATCTGACCATTGTACATATTGATATCGGAGCAACCGGTTGCGAATCTCAGATTGTTGCCTGAACAATTCCTCATTGGTCATAGATGAATCATGAGAGAAAAATTTTTCATTTTCAGCGACATTGGCATCGAGACGCATTTCAGTTCTTTGGTTC
The DNA here is from genome assembly GCA_019694805.1 of Flavobacteriales bacterium. Classification (GTDB taxonomy): domain Bacteria; phylum Bacteroidota; class Bacteroidia; order Flavobacteriales_D; family Sanyastnellaceae; genus JAIBBG01. The sequence goes on from JAIBBG010000075.1 coordinate 10,245, forward strand.
CAAAATGC
>JAIBBG010000022.1 GCA_019694805.1 Flavobacteriales bacterium
GCCATGTACACAATGGTGCGACCTTTATAGCTGATGTGTGGAATCATCATGCTGTCGGTATGGCCATCGACAAACAATACATCAAAGCCAAGTGGAGTAGAAGTGAAGTCAGACGGACGCTCGATAAATTTCAATTGACCACTTTGATGGATTGGAAGGATATTCTCAGATAAAAAACTGGCCTTTTCCCGTGGATTGGGTTGGGTGGCCCATTGCCAATGCCTTTGATTGCTCCAAAACGTGGCGTTCTTGAATGCAGGAACGAATTTTTCCTTTGAACCATCAAGTTCTATGGCTCCTCCGCAATGATCAAAATGCAAATGCGTGAGGAATACATCCGTGATATCATCGCGGTGAAAGCCAAGTTTTTGGAGCGAGCTGTCCAAGGTATCGTTGCCATGGAGATAATAATGGGAAAAGAATTTTTCGCTCTGTTTGTTTCCGATTCCTGTATCAATCAACGTGAGCTTGTTGCCGTCTTCTATCAGCAAGCATCGCATAGCCCATGTGCACATGTTGTTTTCATCTGCCGGATTGGTCTTTTGCCAAATCGTCTTTGGCACAACGCCAAACATGGCACCCCCGTCCAGTTTGAACATGCCGGTTTCTATCGCATGAAGTTTCATGAGGGTAAAAATATTGAAACATCGGTTGTGATTTTGGATTGAATCTGCTTGTTGTTTTGTTGTGCGTGCAATATGATTGAACCCCCTGTGTTCACAAGTGATTTGCCGATAAGCTTAACGCAACTTTGAGTCCTTTGCGTGTCGTTTTCTTTATGTTTAAAATGGTTTTAACCATGTTCACAAAATGGAGCACGAAGATCTCTCATGTTTAGAAATCCAACGGGCGATAGGGTTTTTATCCCAGGATATGTAACAGGTAACCAAGGATTGAAGTAAAATATTTGTATTCAATCTTTAAACCGCTGCATATTGCCACAGCAATGAGGAAATTTTTACCTGTAATCGCCTTCATTCTTGCGACCTGTAATGCCTTTTCCCAAACCCTGAGCTTTTCTCCGGGTACGGATGTGTATGGGACGCTGGAGATGGATATGTACACCGAACATTATCTCTACGTCAATCACGACGGCACTGCTGATAGCACCTATCTTACCTGGCGTTTGGTTGATAATACGTGTCCGGATGAATGGGATTTTCAAATGTGCGATTTTCAGCATTGTTACAGCGGAATGCCCACCACTGGAGATATGAGTGGACTTGCACCCGGACAGACAGGAAACCTGCGACTTATTGTGAACCCATTCAATGTCCCCGGTTCCGGAATTGTTCAGTTTTGGGTTTATCCTACCGGTTTTTCAGATGAACACATTGACGTGTTTTTTCATTTTTCGACGACTGCTACCAACATCGACATTCAAACGGATCGCACTACATGTTTTTTTGACGGAATAAACTTGAATGTTGAAATATCCAATCCGCAACAGATTTCCATTTTCAACGCCAATGGATCGTTGATTCATGTTGCGTCATTATCACCGGGAAAAAACGGAATAACGGCCGCGAATTGGCCATCAGGGATTTACTTCTGTCGAATTCATCAAACCGAATATTCATTTTATAAACCATAAGGAAAATTTATTACCATCTATTTTCATCACATGAAAAGATTACTACTCGCACCCGTTGTTATGCTGTCCATGTTAACAGCTCCGGTTTTTTCACAATCAGAAATCGAATTTGTGAATCAAACCGACGGTATCATTTCTTTGAAGTGTTCTGTCGGTGATTATCAAGTAAGACACATTGGCGATTTTACCACTATCCATTTGGATGAAGGAACAGAAATTCTCAAGTCGGGTGCTCCGGCTGTGGAGAACCTAACTTCTGCTATCATCGTCGATGATACCAAAGCCATGAGTCTCGATGTCACCGCATCGGAATATGAGGAGTTCACCAACATTTATATGTTGCCCTCAAAAGGTAATTTGAACAGATCAATTGATCCTTCTACTGTTCCTTATTTGGAAGGAAGCGAGTATATGCACGATCAGTTTTATCCAGGCCATTTGGCAACGTTGGGCGACCCTTATGTACAAGGTCATTTCCGCGCACAGAGTGTGCATTTTAATCCGGTACAATACAATCCGATGACACACACACTTCGGGTCTATTCGAACATCGAAGTGAATGTTCGCCCTACCGAAGCGGAAGGCGCCAATGTGCTTCCATCCAATACGCCTACAGCCATCAACGCCACTTGGCGCGAGGCTTATAACGATCGTTTTATCAATTATCAGAGCAATGCAGATCGTTATGATCAGATCTCGGAAATGGGTAATATCCTCGTGATTACACATGCTCAATACATGGAAGAATTGCAGCCTTGGGTTCAGTGGAAGAAGGAAAAGGGTTTCCCAACGGAAGTGGTTGATGTAGCTACCATCGGTAACCTCAATGCCATCAATAATTACGTCGAAAATTATTATAATACCAATGGTCTCACTTACCTGATTGTAGTCGGTGATGAAGATCAGGTTCCTGTACAGTTGCTGAACAACAGTGGTGGACAGGGTTATTGCGATGCTTGCTATGGTTATATCTCAGGAAATGACAGTTATTCCGAAATATTCATTGGACGATTTCTTGTTCACACCGATGATGAATTGACGCCATTCATCAACAAAGTTTTGGAATATGAAAGAACACCCTACACGGATACGGATTGGTTCAGCGTGGCCATGGGCATCGGATCCAATGAAGGTGATGGGATCGGCGATGATGGTCAGGCCGATTGGCAACATGAAAACGGAATCAAAGAACAATTGCTTGGATTCACTTATACTGCCGTTTATGAGCGTTATGATGGTAGCCATGCTGCCGCTTCGCCTTCAGGTGGTACCACAGCGGATGCATCCGGAAGTCCTGCGGCAAGTACGTTGTCTTCAGTGATCAACACTGGTTGCTCCCTCATCAATTACACAGGGCACGGTGCTCACGATCTTATTGTAACTGGCAGTTATACAGGTACCAACATCAATGCACTGAACAACAATGGTAAATATCCATACTTCATCATTGTGGGTTGCTGTACCGGTGACTATGATGATGACGATGCTAGTGGGGATACTTTCGGTGAAAAATGGATCAAGAGTCCAAACGCGGATGTCCTCACAGGTGGTATCGGCGGTGCTTTCAGTTCGGTTTATCAAAGCTGGGCTCCACCGATGGAGGGACAAGATGAAATGAATGCCATCATCACGGAAAATGCGGGCATCAACACACGTCATACACTGGGTAGTATTCACTACCATGGTTGCGCAGGTATGAATGATACTTATGGTGCAGATGGTGACGAGATGACCGATACCTGGATTTTGATGGCCGATCCGACCATGCAATTGCGTACCGCTATGCCGACCAATTTGGTGGCATCGCATCCGGCTTCTGTTTTCATTGGAACTTCTAACTTGATTGTTAGCTGCAATGTGAACGATGCCATGGTAGGTCTCACCATCAATGGTGAAATCATCGCTACCGGGTTTATCAGCGGAGGTCAGGCTTCATTGAACTTCCCTGCTTTGACAGGTGTGGATCCAATTCTGGTGACAGTAACCAGTTTCAATACTATTCCATATCAAGCTTATGTGCAAGTAACTCCCGCTGATGGACCTTATGTCACTGGGCTTGTCGATGGTATCGATGATAGCACAGGCAATAACAATGGCGAACCTGATTACAATGAATCCATTGACCTCAATGTTTCTGCAGTAAACAGTGGTATTGATCCGGCAATGAATGTTGTGGGTACAATAACTTGTGACAATGATGCCGTTGTGATCGACGTCAATAATCATGCTTACGGAACTGTGTCTGCTGGAACAACAGTGAATGGCGATGGCGCCTTCACTTACCACATCGATGGATATATCGAAGATCAAACTGTGGTAACATTCACCATCACGTTTACAGATTTTATTGGAAATACTTGGTCTACAACTGTGAATCAAACCATCAATGCTCCAGCATTTACTTGTGGCACATTGATGGACATTGATGATAGCAATGGCAACAACAACGGCCGTTTGGATGCTGGCGAAACAGTGACCATCACGGTACCGGTCACCAATTCGGGTCATGCAGCTACAGCAGTGGATGTTATGGCATGGTTGACAGAAATGAACAATGTGGTTACTATCACCGGTTCTCCTGACAATCTGGGTGTGATTGCCGCTGGTGCAACTGTAAATGCTTCATTCACCGTATCGATAAACGCAACAACAACTGCAGTTACCAATGTGGACTTCGATTTCAGCACTACAAGTGACTATTATAGTTCTAACTGCAGTTATCCGAAGACCATCAATCAAAACATCGAAGATTGGGAAACGGGCAACGATCAATCTTATCCTTGGTCTTATGCGGGAAATGCCGATTGGTTCATCACCACTTCAACTGTTTATGAAGGAACATATAGCATGCAGAGTGGTGATATCAACAACAACCAATCTTCAACCCTTCAGTTGACTCTGGATTTTACACAAGCAGGTCCAGTATCGTTTATGTACAAAACCAGTTCAGAACAGGATTGGGATTTTCTTCAATTCTATATTGACAATACGATGATGGATTCATGGAGTGGGGAAGTGGATTGGACTGAAGCATCTTATAACCTGACAAGTGGTACACATACTTTGAAGTGGATTTATGTGAAAGATGAAATTTACTCAGATGGTTCGGACGCAGCATGGGTAGACAATATCATTCTTCCGTCTTACCTCGTGAGTGGAGTTGAGGAAAATGAAGACATTGCCTTCTCAGTTTACCCAAATCCTACAGATAACGTGTTGAATATTGCGATGAACGATGGCTTGAATGGTCGTGCGGATATTGTTGTATATGACGCTGTTGGTCAGATCATTTCCAACATGAAATCCAACGGTTCGAGCAGAGTTGCGCTTGATGTGTCAACTTATCCTGCGGGCGTTTACTACGTGCGTGTAAGCACTGACTTGGGTTACAACTCACAAATGTTTGTGGTGAAATAATACAATCGACATAGATGAAAAAGGCCTCCATTTTGGGGGCCTTTTTTGTTGCAGCACTTTGAAGAAAGAATGTGGGAACAGTTCATAAAGGTGGGATTTTTTCTGGGTGGAGAAGCATCGCATGATCTGGATTTGTGTAAGTCTATAAATTGCTACAATCATGCATGGAGATACTTGTTACTTAATGATTGAAATCACTTACGAAGGTCAATGACCAAAACATCATCGAGTTGTTCGAAACAAGCTATTCACCTCTTCATACAGCGATCGAGCAAATATTCCTGCATCGGCATTTTTTTTCGTTATGTGTTCCTTGGTTGGAATCGCCACATTGTTCGGTAGTATCATGGATTTATCGAAAGGTCGAATCTTGGATCATCAATGGACATCATTGATTTTTGATTGCATCAAAGATTGTTGCTACTTTCAAAGATCTGGTAGCGCATTTACTTTTTGATCAGTAAACAATTGTCATGATCGGTGTTCGCCCATTCATGGCGATACCAGACACAGAATGTCGTTTAACCCCGAAGTTTAGATGGAGGAGGATTTACTTTTCTACGTGTTAAGCTTATTGTCCCGGAGTGCCATTGTGGCCTTTCGGCTTATTGCTTTTGATGATCACGTTGGTGGAATCTGGAAGCATATAATTGGTCTCAGACTTTTGATTCGGGGTTGAATTTTCTTCAACCCTTGGATCAATACCACCAGGATGCTCTTCATTTTCTATCGAAGGCTGAACATTGAATTCAACTTTTCTGTTTTGTTGTCCTTTTCTGATCGCCTGTTGAAGTGCTTGCGCATCGTTATGTACAATCTTTCCTTTGGAAACAGTAACGAGTTCATTGTCTTTGAACATGACTTTACAGCCGGGTGACTTTACTGGCCTTGGACTTTTCGGTGTGCCATTTTCTTTGCCATCACCTTCTCCGTTTGATAAAATACAAGTATTGGTCTTATCTGATGATGTGGACAAATCGAAAATCACTTGTTTATGGTGCTCGACTTCTGGCAAGATTTCCGGATTTATTTCTTCGCCTGCAGCCAATTCAGATTCGGATGTGTTGTTGATTTCCAAAGGGTTAAAATGAGAATGCCCATGATATACGGTGATCATGGCTACAAAGCATAGCATCAGCGGCAGCGTCTTGGTCTTCTTCACAGGTAATCGAGTTTCGGGGTTTGATACGTGAAAGATTCAATAAGGTTGGGCTTCAGCGATTTTTTGAAGACTGAATTTACTGATCGGGATTTTTCACAAACTGAACGGGAATGATAAGCCTTTCATAGCCAAATTGTCTTCGCAATTCTCGGCTTCAAATGTGGGAATGATACTTCCAGCATCAAACTTCAGAAGTACCTATCGTGCTACATTTGAACCATGAAAACGCTGAGGATCATTTCTGTTTCCTTACTCATTTTTGTGGGCATCAACGCAATAGTCGCCGGATTTCTTTTCATGTATGATCCATCAGGCAGTATGATGGGCATGAAACAGGACAACCTGCAGTATTCGCCATTCAACAATTATCTGATTCCCGGATTGGTCCTATTTCTGGTGCAAGGTGTATTGAGCATATGGTCTGCTATGTGGTGCATCAAAAGGAAATCATTTTACCCATTGATGATCATGGCACAAGGCATTTTGCTTGGTGGTTGGATCTTGATTCAGGTGATGATGGTTCATGACTTCAATGCATTGCACAGTGCTATGCTGACCATTGGTGCAACGCTACTGATATGTGGTATTGTATTGAAAAGACGAATTAGACACGAACACCAATAACCAACATATCATCCAATTGCTCAAAACCGGAAATCCATCGCTGTACGAAACGATCGAGAAGTTTCTTTTGTTCTCTCATGTTGCGTTTGCTGACTTTCAACAATAGTTTTCTGAAGAGTTGAGCTTTGATTCTTTTGCCGCATTTGCTTAACGCATCGGCATATCCATCGGAAAAGATGTAAAAGCAGTCGCCAGGATTCAATTGGATGGTGTGGGTTTCAAAGCACTGATCACCTGCAGTAAGTCCGCCAATGGATTGTCTAGTTGCTTTGATCATTTCAACTTCCTGACTGTCTTTGCGAATGATCCAAAGTGGTCTTTTGGCTCCGGAGTATTGCAATGTTTTATTATGATGGTTGATGGCGCAGAGGGCAATGTCCATACCATCCAGCGTAGAATAGTTACCTTCTGACTGGCGCAGTGATCTGCGAATACCTTGATTCAATGTACTCAATATAGTCCCGGTATTTTTCTGACGTATCAATGAATCACAGAGCTTTTCGTGACCGATCATTGACATCAAGGCTCCTGATACACCATGACCTGTGCAATCGGCTGCAGCCAGATACGTGGTGTCCTGATAAGTATGCATATAATAAAAGTCCCCACTGACAATGTCCTTTGGTTTATAAAGAATAAATGCATCCGGGAAACGCTGAAAAAACTCGTTTTTATTCGGCAACATAACATCCTGAATTCGTTTCGCATATTGCAAATTGTCAGTGATTTCTTTGTTCTTCTCAACAAGTTCAGAAGTCCTGATTTTCACCGTTTCCTCCAATGAATCATTGGCTTTTTGCAGTTTTTGTGCTGCTAACTTTGTTTCTGTAATATCCAGTGATAGTACAAATAACCCCTCTGACACCGGCGAGATGCAGATATGAAACCACTCTTGTGTTCCATCATTATGTTGGAAGTGATTTTCAAATCTGGTGGCCGTGCGTGTTTCCATGCAATACTTCATCTGACGAAATAATTCCGTCGTTTCAATACCTGGATACATTTCACGCATATCCTGACCCGTGAGTTCTTCGCGGGTTGATTTACCATGTCTGGCGGCTACCTCGTTGATGTACAGGTAAGTCCAGTCAAATCCAATCACTTGAAATCCTTCCATGAGGCTTTCAAAAATCTGGCTGTCGAGGCTTTTACTAAATGTCGTCATACTTTTTTGGTTAATTCAAATGCATTCTTTATTCATGGAATAAGTCCTGCGTTTTGGTAATTATAAAATGCTTAGGTGGATGATGTTACGTAAGCGGGACGAAACTAGTTGTCAGTGCATTCGCGGATATTTTCTTTTAACTTGACTTTCCGCATATGATCATGCTATGTTCTTGTGATTATACACATAAAATGTATACAACGCAATGAACCTCATGTTCTGAATCGTACGGTTTTAAAGGGTTTCATAAAAGTTGTATCGTAGTGACATAAATCAGTCCTTTGTTCATCACAAACGAGAAATTAAGACTATTTAATTTCAACTTAATATAGAAATATAATAAATGAGATTTCAATCACATGATCAAAATCGGTTTTTAACTAAAACTCGGACTGACTTGACCTTATGCAACATGGATTTGGCTGCTATTCGTCCAAAAAAGGCACAAAAAATCTGGTTTTCTATTGTTTGGCTGACAATTTCAACGGCATTTTACACCTTCTATGAAGGGTGATGGTGGCTCTTTTTGGGAGGATGCCTGAGCGCCCAATCAGAATATCACCAATGCCATGGTTTGTGTACCGATGGAAACAGAATATACACCAGGCTTTAGGGAAGAAGTTGAAACTTCAAAGTGATTGCTTCCGGTTTGAATAGCCTGTTGCGGAAGCATCAACACTTTCCTGCCAGACATATCATAGATCATCATGTCTTGTATGCTATTCTGTGAGGATACCATTTGAATGTTTATTTGATCTGATGCTGGGTTTGGAAAGACTTGAAAATACGGGGCTTCCTGATAAGCATTGCTTTCTTGGATGTCATCCATAAGACAATCGTCGTCGTAATGATGTATGACTGCGGATGTTTCACCTAAGACATAGAGCCCGCACATCTCATCTGCCATATTCACAATACCAATGTAACCTTGGAAGGGATGAACATCGCTCCAAATCAAAGAACCATTCTGGTATTTTGCGGTCACATACTGTAGATAGGTATTTCCGAACTGGTTATATCCAGGGCCTCCCTGACCACTCACGAATGCAGTTCCATTATCAAGAACAGTGAGCCATCTTGGTTTTTCATCATTCGCATTTACTTCATCATAGGTCGTCCACCACAGTAAGTTGCCTTCTAAATCACATTGCATAATGACCCAATCCATATAGGCTTCGTTTTGAGCAATTGTTGAGCCGATAGCTGTGAGTCTTGAGCCGGATAAGACAAGCTTTGAAGGAAAGTCATTCGACAAACCGAAGTCAAAATGGAAGGTATCTATGAGATCACCTGTAGCATTGAATTTGCTAATTTGGAAATCGTAATTGCTTGTACTGCTGACCAAATTGGTTTCTCTGCTCAACACATAAACTTGATTCTCTTCATCCATTTCCAAATCCGGAGCACCGTCTGATTCGAAGTGTTCTGACCAAAGTATATTACCGGAAGTATCAAAAACCGCAACGGAAGCCTGAAAGCCGTTGCCGGCGTAACTGGACATCGCAATTCGATCACCTTTCAATCTCATTGAATCGAAATTTTGATTTTCGGAGCTGGCATCTGAGACATCCACCAGAACATCGCCATTCGTATCCAGCTTAAGTAATCGGAAACCGGGAGCGACACTCACGGTGCCAATACATAGTCGATTGGATGCATCAATTTCTGAGCGAAGATTCAATGCGGATGGAAAAATGTTGCCAATGTTTTTCTTCCAAATGAGTTGACCCATGGGGTCGTATTTGAGGACAACGATTTCACTGGTGTACTCAGATGAAGTGCCTGCATAGACATATCCTGTCACATAAACGTTGTTGTTGGAATCTGAATTGATCCATCTTGATTTCTGGTACACGCCTGGTATGCCCGTTGAATCCTGTACCTGCCACAGTAATTCCCCTTGTGGGTTGTATTTATAAGTGAAGATATCAGCATCGCCAATGAATGATGAACGATAGGAGGTCATCAGGATATTTCCTTCCTGGTCTTTGGTCATCATGCTACCACTTTGGTAATTGTCGGTTGGATTGGTGGACCACTCGGGTGGATGCTGGGCTAATAGGTTTAATTCCAATGACAGCATCGAAATGAGAAAATAGAATTGTTTCATAATGTTCGACTGTATTGATTTGGAAAACGAAGGTGCAGCCATCTTTTACTTCATGCCATTTGAAAGAGGTCGAACAGGTAAGGTTTATGACTGAGTGGAAATAAAGAGGACGAGTATGGAATCAGAAGGGAAATCCAATTCCAAGATTGAATACCAAATTAGATCGAAGTGGAATGCGAGATTGAGCATTACCGGTGGATGCGAGATACATGAGGTATTCGTCTTTAGGTTGCCATAACCACCTTTCACCTTGAACTTTTGCAGGATCTTTCAATTGCAATCCGCCATCAATCCGCACAAGGAAGAAGTCGAAGTCGAGCCTCACTCCAAGTCCACCACCAATGGCAATTTCACTCATGAATCTCTCACCACTGAAATCAGCACCTGGACGCACTTCATCTTCATGAATGAGCCAGATATTTCCTGCATCCACAAAAAATGCCCAGTTGAACATCTTCGTGAGTTTGAATCGATACTCTAAGTTGCCTTCAAGTTTGATCTCACCAATATTGTTGAAGGTCTGTGGATCATCGGGATTGCGATATGAACCCGGGCCAAGTGTTCTTGCTTGCCAAGCTCTTACACCATTACTACCACCAGAGAAAAAGCTCTTTTCAAATGGAAGTGTAATGGCATTTTTTCTTGGAACACCAATGCCACCATAGGCACGCCATACAAATGAGTTCTTCTCATTGACGTTCCAATAATACCTGAAGTCGGTTTCACCTCTGAAGTATTGCGCGAATCGGATGCCTTCAATATTGTAATAACCCGTGCTATCGGTTTGTACATCTGCCAAACGTAACGCTCCGTTGAGCATGTTGCCAGCTCCACTTGCACCAAGTCTCAAGTAATAATAATGTCGCTGGTATTTGGCTTTTTGAGTATTCCACGTATATCCAGCATTGGTTGCAAGCACAAGGTGATTCTGATAACTATTGGCCAAAAAGGCATCATTCAACGAGTTCAAAAAATCCTGAAAGGCTTCACTTTTCTGAATTTTGATGATGCTGAATTCAACCACATCAAGATTCACACGACGAACCACATCCGGATTTTCAATCCAATTGTATGTAAACCTGATTTGTGATAATGTGCGCTCATAGTCGGGGCGTCTTTGATAATTGAGTGCCGCACTTACCGCCGATTGTGGTTCACTGCTTTGCGATGTGAAATCGCAACCGAATGGCCACAATCTGGGTACACGATAGGTGATCTCAGGACCGAATTCGAATGTATTGAGTTTGAAACTTCGTTTGATCTGTTGTGCGGCTGCGTCTGTTGCTGATGTAGTTTGTACCAATGTTTGTGACGCCTCCATACCCGCGATAATCCTCACGTCCATCGCTTCAGCTCCCCGAAAAAGATTGCGGTGCGTGTAAGTGAGATTGCCATAGATACCCATGTTACCACTGCGGTTGGTCACATGAGGATCAATGGTGAATGATTGTTTTTTGGCTGGCGTAAGTCTTACATGCGTATCGAGGATGTAGATGTTTTTACCGACAGCGTCAGTTCTCGGTACCAATTGTATAGTAGATGCCTTGAATACTCCAAGCTGACTGTATCGGCGGTATGTCTTGTCCAGCAGGGTTTTCTGATACAAATCACCGGGACTATATGCCTGAAGACATGAGATAACCCTTTCAGTGATTTCTGGATGACCATTACTTAGGATTTTGTATCCGTCGTATTCCAAAGTATCGGTTGGAACTGCATCCGGATTGGTCATGTCGTAATTGGTGTGGACATAGATATCACCAATGAAGTATTTCTTATGTGGAACTTCTGCGATACTGTCAGGAAATTCTTTGATGGCTTCCTTCTGCAATTGAAGAACCATGGTAACATCTACCAGGTTTTTACCTACAGAACTATCGGCTTTATATATGATGTATTCTTTATTGAATTCATAGAAACCACGGTTATTGTAGAAATTCGCAATTCTTTCACGTTCAGCATCGAATACTTCCGTGTCAAAAACGGACATGGTATCGATGAGTGAATTTTCTCGCAGTAGCTTTTCGCTTTTGGCCATTTCCGGATCAGGAATGCGGTATTGAATATTCCGAATTCTGCTGGCTTCACCGGGATAGACGATGTATTCAATGCGACACTTGGTTTTCTTTTCATTGTAGATCACCTGTGTTTCGACCTTGTTGTGAAAGAAGCCTTTTTTCCGGAGATAGACGTGGATCTGTTCTGCACCTTTTTTCATTTTGGAAGAATCCATCAGAACCGTAGGTTCTCCAACTGTATAAGCCCAAAACATCCTCCAGCTTTTACAGTCCTTATCTGATTTGCCACGTTCTCTTCTTCGGGCATTCTTGCGCGCACATTTCTCCCTGGTCTTCTGCTCGCTGATGCGGAGTTTTTCTTTGTTCACCATGAGATAGACCGTATGGTTGAACCTGAACCATAAAACCCTCCTGTTGGTCTTCGGTTTGGTGAAAGAAAGAAGTTCATCGCGACTCACTTCAAAGCCTTCTGGTTGGTTCTTGAGAATGACGTCATGTCTTCGCAAAAAAGCTTCACCTGCAGGAACATTGCGCAAACGCTCGCATCCGGTGCTGAAAAGCAGGATGAAAACAAAGATGGATAGAAGGAATTTTCTGGTCACGTTATCTTGCAGCGCAATTTTGCTCAGAAAAGTTGGCGGTGAAAATCTAATTGCAAAAATGAGGCCGTTGAAAAAAGATACTCGTCTTGTGAAATCCTTGCATCAAAAGAAGTTCCGATCGGAACACGGACTCTTTTTGGTGGAAGGTTTGAAAATGGTGGAAGAGGCGCTGCAATCTTCCTTTGAAAAGGTTGCTGTGTATTCTACGGATGATGAGTGGATCGCCAATAATCCAGGATCTATGCGGATTTCAGCTCAGGAGATGGAACAGGTATCAGCTTTGAATACGCCGTCCAAACATCTCGCAGTGCTGCGACAAAAGTCAAAAAATCTTGGCGAATTGTCTGGTTTTGTTTTGGTGATGGATGGCATGGCTGACCCGGGAAATTTGGGCACCATGATCCGCACAGCAGAGTGGTTTGGTATCCATCATGTTTTTTGCACACGTGATTGCGTTGAACTCTTTAATCCCAAAACTGTACAATCCACGATGGGCAGCCTTTTCAGGATGGATGTGCGGTACGATGACACTGATACCATCGCCTCCTCGCTCACACAAATGGGTTACAAACTCATAGGTGCGGAAATGGATGGAGAAAATCTATACGATACAAAATTTGAACAGAAAACGGCCCTCGTCATTGGCAGTGAAAGTCACGGAATAAGACCAGAAATGAAGAAACACCTGCATGGTTCAGTGACCATTCCGGGTAGAGGAGGAGCGGAATCTCTCAATGCTTCCATTGCCGCTGCTGTCATCATGTCTGTATTAACGCGAAGGTCCTGATGGCATAGCCATCCAATGGGTCACATCGCCAAAGAAATGATTGCTATTGCCTTCTCCTTGCCAAAAATGTGGACCATGTTTTTGGCACTTTTCGGAATTTTCCGGATAAAAGTCTTTGCAGAATTTCAACACAATCACTTCGCGCATTTCGAATTCACCGGTTTTTCCCGGTAAAAAGACTTTATTGTCAGGTATAAAACCAAGAACGCGTTGTCCATCTTCGGGCAATAATTGTTGAATATCATTCCAAATTACTTCCATCTCATCCATGTAATGTTTTGATGACTTCCAACTGACCCGCGTGGTGTTCTCCATGCCAAGCATACAAGGCAAGAACGATGAATAGGGGATAGGTCTTATTGTATTCTGGGTGTATATAAGAACGCTGAAAGTCCTCAGATGTCATATGTTTTAGTAAGTGTACCAATCTATAATGTACTCCTTCAATAATGCCCCATGAAATTTTCGGATCCATCTCCAATGAATCGGGCAAAGTGGCAAACTTATCTTGTTCGTAAGGCTTAATCACAGGATTATCCTCTGTCAGTGCAAGTTTGAATCGTATCAGTGCATTCATGTGGCTATCGGCAAGATGATGTACGATCTGTCGCGCATTCCAACCATTCTCCCGATATGATTTCTCCCAACATTTTTCCGGGAAACTTTGTATGATGCTCAACAAATTTTCAGGAAGCTTTTCAACACGAGCAATGTTGTTCTGTGCTTCTGATGCATCGAACATGACAGGAGGATTGAATCTCCCAATGGGATAAACGTGTGATTCGGTCATGGTCATTTTCCTGTAAAAACGGGTTTGCGTTTTTCCATGAATGCTGTCACACCTTCACGATAATCTTGGGTTTGGCCAGCTTCAATCTGGTATTTTTCTTCTAGATCAAGTTGCTGATTCAAATCGGATGTCATCGATGTATTCAGCAGTTGTTTGATGAGGTGAATGGCATGAGTTGGCATGGCTGCGAGTTCGGTCGCTTGTTTCATCACACCATCATTGAATTCTTCATCTGCAAGAACTTTGTACACCATACCCATTCTCTCTGCATCGGCTGCACTCACTTTATCTCCGGTGATCATGAGTGCCGATGCTTTTTGAAAACCGATCATGCGTGGAAGGAAAAATGTACCGCCGCTATCTGGAACCAAGCCAATTTTTGAAAAGGCCTGAATGAATGAGGAAGATTGTGCAGCTATCACAATATCACAAGCCAATGCAATATTGGCGCCTGCGCCGGCTGCTACACCATTGACTGCACCAATGACTGGTTTTGGCAATGTCCTGAGTCTTGTGATGATGGGATTGTAGTGTTCGCTTAATATCGTGCGAAAGCCAGGAGGATTTGGTCCTGTTACCTCTGCAAGATCTTGCCCGGCGCAAAAGGCTTTCCCATTGCCAGTGAGGATCACAGCGCGAACTGAAACATCTGTCGATACGGCATCGAGTTTATCCTGCAATGCCAAAGCCATTTCGCGGTTGAAACTATTGAATACTTGCGGACGGTTGAGTCTGATTACGGCTACTGCGCCATGTTGTTCGTATTGAATGGTGTCGCTCATAAATTGGATGTATCGATTATCGGCGGCAATTTAATCGATGACATCCAATTTTCAGATTGGGGCATCATGCTGATTACTCACAAAAAGCACTCATGGTTTACACAGCATCAAACTATCTCTTGACGAGCCTCAAAGATGTCGTCGATTGTTGATCCAGCACCATGACGAGATAAAGTCCTGAGGCGAATGTGGAAATATCGATTCGTGTTGTCGCATCGAACGAAGTGTTATGCCACACGCAATGACCAGTCATATCAAATATTTGAATGTGTTTGATTTGATTCGAAGTCGTTTTGATGACGAATTCACCTTCTGTCGGATTGGGATAACAGGTTATCGATTCGCTTTGCTTTTGTTCTCCAATGGTGGACGTAAAATCTGGCAATACGGTATACAGCTCACCGTGGAATTCATTGAGTGGACTAACCATATAAACCAATGCCTGATTACCTAAATTTTCAAAGTCAGTTGGACTCTCATATTCGGTGCATGGCGCTGTGCGAAATATGCCTGCACTTGTCCCGTCATTTTGGAATATCGCGTTGCATCCATTTTCTTCATCATAACTGTCAAAAAGTAATTTGCCATCTATGACTACAGCATGGTTTCTCCTACCGACTGAAGAATAGTTACCCATATAATCTGGCGATTGACCAACCCTAATCGTCCCTGTGGGTGTGCCGTCCGTTTTGTAAATAACAGGATTGCCATTCCACGTCGATGGTATATACATCACATTATCTCCAAATGCTACAGAACTGGTTCCAATGAAATCGCCGGCCGTTTCAACTTCGTCGCCATTGATATCCGTGAGTGGTATGGTTCCGTTGGTGGTTCCGTCACTGATATAGTAAACGTCGTTGGACGTATTGGTGACACCAAAAAATAATTTGTTGTTGATGACGTGGAGATATCGCGGATCGGAATCATCAATCTGATCGGGATTGAACTCCATGAATAATCCTGTTCCCTGAGGGGTTCCATCAGTGCGCCAAAGTTCTTTGTTTAATATGTCGCCATCACTGGTTGGACTTGCTGCGAAATAGACGTATCCATTCAGTTCAACAAAATGTTTGCAATCTTCATGATCCGATTCTGAAATTTTCGCGTTAGCGAGATGAATGGTACCAGCTTCTGTTCCATCAGTAACGTATATGCTAAGAAGATTTTCTGGACTTTTCGCACCGAAATAAATGCGGTCGCCGATAGCGGTCATAAACTGTGGTTTGGATGAATTTGTACCCGGCATAATATCTGTGACCAGCACTGTACCGGCTTCTGTACCGTCTGATTTCCACAGTTCGGTGCCATAGGTGTTGGTGAATGCACAGAAATAAACATGATCACCCATTGCTGTCATATAGGTGGATGACATCTGAATGTTATAAAAGCTATCGGTATATGAGCCATTGATATTTTTCACCATGATGGTGCCGGCTTCTGTTCTATCTGTCTTCCAAAGTTCCATACCATGCTCACCATCATTCGCAATAAAAAAGACTTCATTGTTGAGCGAGGTGATGGAAGGTAACCAATAGCTGGATCCACAACCTTGTTCTCCCGGATAGATGTCCTTGATCATGTAGGTTCCTGCATCGGTTCCATCTGTACGCCACAATTCGGTACCGTGAACGCCATCGGTAGCAAAAAAATGAAAGTCTGATCCAGTTTTGGTGAGCTCCACCACGTTGGCACTATTATCTCCCGGATTGATGTCTTTCACCAATTGAAAACTGGCTTGGGCATTCATGTAAGAAGTCATATTCATGATAGCCAGAAAGGCGATGAAGCTTGCGATGGATAAATGTTTGGTCATGTGAGTTTTGATTTGCGACCAAACGTAAAGGGCCAATTGCCGAAGCATTTTTCATTTTGATTCAACGTGTATTTATTGAGCCTCTGGTAGATGAGAAAGTTCAAAGATCAGTAACGGATTGCTGTTTTCCTTTCCGATGAACGTGTCGCACGTCATGACAACAATGAAAAACACCCGAACGATGAGTTCGGGTGTCCCAGTATTCATTTGAAAAACTGATTATTTATTCGCAGCTTTTTTTTCTTCCTGTCTTTTTTGTTTTTTTTCCTCTTCCCGAATTTTGATCGCTTGCCATTGTGTTTCCTGCTGTGGATCTAAAATGTTCAGGATCTCTTGCTCATAGCGTTCTTCACTCGCTTTCGCATCTTGGCTGAGCTGCTGTCTTTCTTCTTTGGTGGTTGGCCCTTCTTTTTTCTTTTTGATGACTTCTCGCTCCTGAAGGTGCTTGATATGGGCTGCTTTCCAAAGTGTTTGTTGTTCAGAAGTGAGTTTCAACTCGGATGCATGACGAGATATAAGTTTGTCGGCACGCTCTTCGTGAGTCAATTCTTTTTGTGGTTTTTTCTTGTCAGCAGCAGGCTGGGTTACTTCTTGCGCATGAACGACCAATGCGAAGGCCAGAAGGGTGAGCATCATCATGAGTTTTTTGAGCATACTTTTCTTTTTTGTTATAGCAATATAGACACCCCTGTGATGCGATGGTTTAACGAGCTTAAAAAAAATGCAAGCACACCTATCCTTCAAGTTCTTAAGTATGAACAACATTGTCGTGGACACTATCTCGGTAACTAAAGACTATACGGTAAAATGTTTCCGAATCTCAGCTACACGCTGGTTGTCTGTTGGATGGTCGGAAGTGCCCAATGCAATTTCTTTTCCTTGGAATTTTCTGTCCTTCATCAAATAATTGCGAAGTTCCTCCTGAGCATTGCCAGGACCAGTGATGTAAATAGCTTCAGCAGCCTGAATCTGCTCTGCTACATGCTCATACATCTGTTTGATCTCCTGAGCAATTCGGTGGTGGTGCGCATCTTCACTGCTGGAGTGATCAGCATGATGTTTGGAAACAATTTTTTTGATGACACCATAGTCGCCCTGACTTTTTAGATCTGCATTGCCTATGATGTACGCGTGTTGATGATCAATCCAAACTCCGGCTACTTTTTTACTCTGGTATTTCATGATGTGCTATTTTTTTCAAAGGTGGAGATTCTGTTGCCGTTTCAATCCCTATTTTGACATATGACCAGTTGATTTATATCACTTTTCAGTCTGATTGTTGGTGTTCTGCTTGAGATGTATTTAACCCAGATTATGCAGTGCCTTTCTATTGCATAGCCTCAAAAGGTCATTTTGACTCTCTAAAATTGAATAGGACAAAACAAGTCAGATAGAATCTTACTCTCCGTCTGCACGATCCGGTCTAAATGGTATTCGCAGCAGGGAGGAATGGTTTGCGCTCGATGATGCTAACAGCCAATCAGGAACTAATAACCATTTTCTTTCCATCCTGGAGATTGATTTCGGACAGCCTTGATTCTGATACCTATCAGAATTGCTTTCATCGATCCATTCATGTGTACATTGCAGTCTTCAGTGTGTTGTCATAGATGACATTGACGCAATACACGCTGTAAACACGACAGATTTGACATGAATAATTCCTTCTTCAAGAATTTTCTTCAGGAAACTGGTGAAATTTCTGCATTCACTGCCCGGTTTTTCCGAGAAGGTTTTCGTGCGCGCTTCGAATTTGCGGAACTCTTTAATCAATGTTTCAACATAGGGAATAAAACACTTGGCTTAGTCGGAGTTACTGGTTTCATCATGGGGCTTGTAATTACCATTCAATCTCATCCATCTATGCAGGCATTTGGTGCAGAGTCATGGCTCCCCGCAGTCGTGTCGGTGTCGCTCGTCAGAGAAATCGTCCCTGTTATCACCGCATTGATTTGTGCCGGTAAAATTGGATCAAGCATTGGTGCTGAATTGGGCTCCATGAAAGTGACCGAACAGATAGATGCTATGGAAGTATCGGGAACGAATCCTTTCAAATACCTGGTCGTGACCAGGGTCTTTGCTACCATGCTCATGCTTCCACTTTTGGTGATCATTGCAGATGCTGTTGGATTGTGGGGCGCATATATCGGAGTGAACATGAAAATGGAAGTGAGCTTTGACTTGTACACCAATCAAATTTTTCAGAAGCTCACCTTCGGCGATGTGATGCCATCGATCATCAAATCTTTTTTCTTCGGATTTGCCATCGGAATCATTGGGTGTTACAAAGGATATTATACTCGAAATGGAACTCAGGGAGTTGGCAGAGCTGCAAATTCTGCGGTTGTAGCTTCAACCTTTGTGGTGTTTATTCTGGATCTCATCGCAGCACAAATTGCTGACATCATTGATATCACATGAGTGATGAAACAACATATCAAAACCATGCAGCCATCACGGTGAGCCATTTGTATAAATCATTTGGTGATAATACCGTGTTGAAAGACTTCAGTTTGTCTTTGACAAAAGGTGAAAATCTTGTGGTCTTGGGAAAATCGGGTTCAGGTAAATCAGTGCTCATCAAATGCATCATTGGATTGATGCGTCCGGAATCAGGTAGCATCAGTGTATTGGGCGATGAAATTACCACAATGGGACAGTCCGAATTGGACGAGATGCGCGTGAAAGTCGGTTTTCTTTTTCAAAGCAATGCGCTTTATGATTCCATGACGGTTCGCGAAAATCTTGAATTTCCCCTGAGAAGACATTGGAGTAAAACGAGTCGGGAAGAGGTAGATAGGCTTGTGATGGAAGTACTCGAACATGTCGGGCTTGCTGATACTGTGGACATGATGCCGGAAGAATTATCTGGTGGTATGCGTAAAAGAATAGCATTGGCCAGAACATTAATTCTGAAACCTAAAATCATTTTGTATGATGAGCCAACAACCGGACTCGATCCAATCACCGGCAAAGGAATCAGCCAACTGATGTTGAATGTGCAATCGAAGTATGAAACGTCTTCTATCATCATTTCTCACGATATGAATTGTGTGAAAATGACTGCCAACCGCATTGTAATGCTCATTGAAGGCAGGTGCTATGCTACAGGAACCTATGCAGAATTGAAGGCTTCAACGGATAAAAAAATCAAAGAATTTTTTGACTGAAACATGAAAGAACAAACACTCAATAAAGCTCGTCTCGGTGCATTTGTGCTGATAGCAACTCTGTTGCTCGTGCTCGGATTGTATTATATAGGAAGTCAGAAAAATATTTTTCACAGTTCCATTCATGTCATGTCAGATTTTTCCGACATAGGCGGCCTGATGCCCGGAAACAACGTTCGCTTCAACGGAATCAACGTTGGCACCGTATCGAAGGTTTATCCAATTTCAGATAATTTGATTCGAGTGGAATTTGCTATTGATGAAAATACCATTGAATTCATTGGCAATGACGCCACCGTGTCTATTGGCACTGATGGATTACTTGGAAATAAACTGGTGAATATTTCTCCGGGAACCACGGACAGCCCGAGAGTAAAGGAAGGTGATTTATTACAATCGATGAATCCGGTTGAAATGGAAGATGCATTGCGAACATTGAATATGACCAATGAGAATATCCTTGAAATTACCAAACACCTCAGACATGTATTGGAAGAATTTGATCAAAACAATTCTCTCTGGACAATACTCAATGATAGCACACTGAGCGAAGATGTGAAAAGCGCAGTGGTAAGTTTTAAACTTACTGGTGAAAATACCGCCGTGCTTACTGGTGATATCGCTGGAATTACTGGCGATTTGAGAAGGGGCAAAGGAACTGTTGGCGCATTACTTACTGATACCCTCATCTTTGATCAATTGAGCCAGACCATTGTGAATATCCAAGCCGTGAGCGATTCATTGGCCATCATTTCGGGCGATTTCCGCGGACTCACCCTTGACATCAAAAACGGTAAAGGAGCCATTGGCACGTTGATATCAGATACGACATTCGTTCATCATCTGAATCAAAGCATGGTGAACATCGATAGCGCATCACACAATTTCAATGAAAACATGGTGGCATTGAAGTCGTCATGGCCCTTCCGCAAGTATTTTAAACGGAAAAAATAAACTTCGTCTTGCTGGCGAAACATTTCCCAAAAGCTTTGAATTTGTTCATTGAATAAATGTTCTGTGAGATCAGCACAGTGCTAAATTTCTACTGTAGAATTGGAGTGGAATTCTTAATTCCCTCTGAATCAATTATCACAACGTATTCGGGTTCTCATTTTATGCTTGATGATGCAACCTAATGAATGAGGATTGCATCAAGGGAAAAGAACCATTTGCTAAGTACCGCTTAACTATCAATACATGATGTTACCTACCTATAACCGCTGCATCTTTCATGTAGTTTGTTCCGTTGTTTGGATATTCTCATTCTTGATTTCTTCTCGATTGTTGGCACAACATGAGCATTGCACCATGAATCATTATACTCCGTTTTATCGGAATCATATGATCGAAACTGCGGGTATGGCTGCCCGTTATGAAGGTCATTTGCAACGCACAGAACCTCGTGATGTTTCTTTGAATATCATCATTGTGAACTACACTGAGGGTCCGCTGGTGACGCCTCAAGATGTGCAACAACACGTAGATGATGCCAATGCAGTTTTTGCTGAAATTGATCTCCATTTGAGTATCTGTCAGATACAATATGTGGACTATCCATACGAATTGAGTTATATACAAGGGTATCCGATGTGGTCGCAAGAGGTCCAGGATCATCTCATGAATGAAGCGTGGCTTCCCGGTTACCTCAATATTTTTTACGGATCTGGTGGTGGTCCTATGGCTGGTTTACCTGGTATTTGGGGATGGGATGGGGTATTGATGAATGCTGGCCCTTCATATGTTTTTATCCATGAATTAGGACATTACTTTTCACTTTGGCATACACACGCATTCAATGGTTATTCTACCAATATCTATACACTCGAATTGGTGGATGGATCTAATTGCGACACTGAAGGTGATTTTGTTTGTGATACTCCGGCCGATCCCGGACTTTATGGTAGAATCGCTCCAGCACCTTCTTGTGAATATATCGATACGGTGAGTGTTGATGCCAATGGAGATCTGTATCAACCTCTCACCAACAATTATATGTGTGCCACCAATCCAGTTTGTATCACGTCGTTTACTCCTCTGCAATTGAGCCGGATGGCCTATTGTCTGGACCATGAGCGTGCATATCTAAAATCGGGTGGTAACGGACTCACGGTTGAAGAAGCCCCGCGTTTGATGTGCATTTCCGATGACCCTATCACCTTACAGGGTTCTGATCCGAATGGCGTGTTTACCGGAAATGGTGTGGTCAACGGTGTTTTTGATC
Source organism: Flavobacteriales bacterium (assembly GCA_019694805.1). Lineage (GTDB taxonomy): Bacteria > Bacteroidota > Bacteroidia > Flavobacteriales_D > Sanyastnellaceae > JAIBBG01. The sequence goes on from JAIBBG010000022.1 coordinate 22,259, forward strand.
CGGCAATGGCCGGTGCAGGTCATCACGTGATCACCTATACTGGAAATGTCAACGCTGAAATTGTGGAAACGACAGATGCTTATTATACCTACCATGATACAACATATATCCAATCTGCTTCCTGGCAATCTTTCCTGGCCACAACCTCAGGCAGTTTTTCTGCGTTTTCATTTTTGATGAAGCATGCTACAGATCAAGAAATTTCCTATAGTATAATGGAAGGTATTGGTGATGCAGGAAATGTCCTGACACAAGGATCATTGCTTACTACTGCCAATGACGATTTCGATTGGTTGAAAGTGATGTTTGAAAGTCCGATCGAAATAACTGCCGGAAATCACTATACAGTGAAAATTGTTGGATCATCTGATTATGAAATTGGAGGAATGAAAAGCAATGCTTATGTGCCCGGCCAAAGCAATATGACTTTCGATCTTTCATTTATTTCTTACGTTGTACCAACAACTCTCAATTGTGGCAATTCAACTTCCATCGAAATCTCTGTGGGAGATTATACACCCATTTCTCCTGTGGATGTTTTACCTATTTATTGTGCCAGTGCTCCTGCTTCTGAAATTTCATTCTTGCCTACAGGTGGTGTGATCACTTTGGATGGCATGGTTAATTCATGGGTTGATCCTCTTGAATTGGGAAGTGGACTGCATACTGCTGCTTATGCTTATGAAAATACTTTTGGTTGTGCTCAAACTTCCGAATTTGATATTCTCATTGGACCAACTGCTCAAACGGGTATAGTAGATGGTCTTTTGATTTGTTCCGCTGATAGTTTATTGGATGTAAATCTCAGTCCTTCAGGTGGATTGCTGTTATTGGATGATACACCTGTTTCTGAAGGACCAATTCAACTCAATAATTTGGCTTTTGGCGAACATGAACTGAAGTACATCACGCCCGGCGAATACCCATGGCATACCAGTTTAGACCAGTCTTGGTCTCCATCCAATCCTTTTTGGGCCTGGGGTTTGAACGATTATGATACCTTGTGGCAATCATTTACTGCATCAACCAATGGCTATCTCGACCTTTTCAAACTTGGTTTTTACTCCAACGACGTTGTTGAAGTGAATTACGAATTGTATAGTGGAAATGGTGTAGGGGGGCCGTTACTCTATGCCGGTACTACTGAGTTTGGTGCTGAGTCTACTTATATCCAGGATTTTGATTTTCCAGATTTTACATTTCTCGTCGAAGAAGATTCTATGTACACGGTGGCAGTCATTTTCGAAGAATCATTCAATACGACGATCAATGCTGATTTCGCAAATTCTTATGCCGCTGGAACATCGAGTTATGCTTATCCTGGTATGGATATCGACTTTCGTTTTGAAGAGTATATTCATCCATTGATGAGTTGTGCCGCTGATACGAGCATCATCACTTTTACCATTGGTGAAACTTTGGAATTTTCTTTGGGTGATGATCAAATCAGTATGGATGGGGAATCTGTTACCATCAGTACGGATGTCACTGCTTCTTCATATCTCTGGAGCACCGGTGAAACTACTCCGCAAATTGAATTTATACCTGAGGAAGATTCCTCAGTTGTATGGTTGACCATGACCAATGAATACGGTTGCAGTGATACCGATACCATCTATGTTTACATGGTCACTGGAATATATGATCAGATGGCTGCTGATGGGATGATCAGTGTATATCCAAATCCGGTCACTGACGTCATCCATTTTTCTTCCACAGCATGCATCACGGGTATTGAAATCACTGACATGTCGGGTCAATTGGTTTATGCTAATCAATCACGGAGAAACGCAAACCAAAATGATAAACTCTACATCGGTCATCTTGAAAATGGATATTACCATGTGTGCATGAGAACAGCAAACGGTATGAAGGTCATTCCGGTATTGAAGATGGAATGATAGGATGTTGTGGCGTCATCTGCTGATTCTGAATAGAATATTTGGTTGTTGCGATTTTGTTCATTACCTTCAATGTCATGGGGTTGTTCTTCGCTATTTTTTTTGGATTGTCTTTTTTGTGTCCTTTGATTTTCATCTGGGATGGCTATTCTCAAGGCAATACCAGGAAGGGAATTTCTCAGGCTCTGACTTGTTACTTGTTGTGTTTTTTGGCGATATTTATCGTACACCAAATGACTTTGTTGGTCATTACGGGAATACCAATCATTTGGATATTCTTGATGGTTTTTCTTTCCAGGAAAAAGGCAAAAGTTTCCAAGGTTACTGATGCGAAGCTATTCGACATCTGAAAATTTCTTCGTTTTCCTTGAATAAAATAGGAAATGGAGCGGATTACTTCTATTGATCATATTATTTTTACCCTATGGGTCATTGGGCTTGGATGTTGAATGTCCAAACCATACTATGATCAATAAATCAAATGATGAATGTTATGAGATGCGTGCTCATATTGCTGATCACATTGAAGTCAATGTCTGTTTTTTCTCAGCTATCAGTTCCTTATTACAACAATTTTGATGCAACGGGTGATGATCTCAGTTGGAGTCACTATGCCATTGCTGGTACGGATGATTGGGAAATGGGCATTCCGCTGTATCCGCCCTATTCAGCTCCCGGGTGTTTTGTTACAGGAATTGATGGGTCTTTTGAAGGCAATTCAAATCGGGCTTTAGAAACACCGTCTTTTGATTTATCCAATTTGGACGTGGATTATTCTCTGTCTTTTTACCACAAGCGACAGGCAGTAGTGGTAAACAATTATTATTACTTGGAATATTCTCTGGACAATGGAGCTACCTGGACATTGTTGGATAATCCTACCACACAGAAGAAGAATTGGCAAACCACGGGAGGATTTACGAATAATTTTTATTCCTCGTTCCAGCATTCTGCTATCAATCTGAGTTTCATACAGGGCAATGGTAATGTGAAATTCAGATTTCGTTTTCAATCCGGTGCTGCCAATGGTCAAGGTTGGACCATTGATAATTTTTCCATTGCAGAGGAAAGTTATAATGTGACAGCTTATCAAGGTGATTCCATTTTTATCTCCCAAAAATGTTTGCAGTTTAATGTGTCATCGGTATTTGGTTTTTACAACCAGTATTCTGATCCTTTCTACAACGCAACCCACTATTATTTCTCCTATGATGATGTGTTGGATGAACAGGATATGTTTCTGGGAACCGGATACACCAATACGCCGGTTTCAATGGATAACTACACCTATGAGGTGAATCTTGCTGACGAACTCAATATGGGTGAATATTATATCTTGTATCAACATGATGCCTTGGATTCGCTCGATGAATCGAATGAACTGGACAACATAGGATATGCGGTACTGGAGGTGGATACTGTTTTCCCAATGCCTTATGTGGAGGACTTTGAAGATCTGGAATTTCCATGGAAGGTATTAGCACCTGGTGAAAACTATGGTTCAGTTTGGGAATATGGATTCGGCTACCGACATCATCTCGAAGGTGCGCACTCCGGATCGAATGCTTGGCACACCGGGAAAACGATGTATTACACGGACGACATCAACAATAGCAATAGCCATGTTCAATACCTTTTATCACCAACGATTGATCTTACCAGTGATACCGGAAATATCGTGATGAATGTTTGGTTTAAAAATGATATTCAGGCTAATGCTTATTTGATGGAACGCAGAATTGCTTGTGATGTGGGTTGGTCAACGCTGTTTACATTTCCCGGTGAAGCTGAAGATGAATGGGATTTTTACAATAAACCCCTCAATTCTTGGGTAGAATATAACACGATGCAATTTCGTGTGAAGTTCACATCGAGTTATATCGGCCCTGAAGGAATCATATTCGATGATGTATACGTCGGTCGAGCAAAACCTGATCTGACTATTGAGCAAGATAAATCTGATCGGTTTGCTTCTTCATCAGTCTTGGATCATGAACTGAAATACTACTTCTTCAATGCGGGAGTTGAAAGTGTCGATGAAGTGACCACCTCATTTTATTGGTCTACGGATGACGTATGGGATGCAGGTGATCTACTGTTGGGTGTAAAAACTGAGAGCAATATTTCTCCGGAGAGTCGTTTGTGGACTTCATTCAATTTTCAAAAGCCGACTTTGGATGCAGGTACTTATTATGTTTTTTATGTGATTGACGAAACAAATGTGGTGGATGAAATGAGGGAATACAACAATGACGGCTACTTCACCCTCTTTCAATATGACATCACCAATTTGCCTTATGTCAATGATTTTGAGAGTGACATCAGCAACTGGAGACACGAGGCCACACTCGGAAGTGATGATTGGTTTTATGGCGAACCGCAAGGTGATATCACCGGTATGGCATTCTCTGGCGTTCGCGCTTGGATGACATCGGATAGTGGATTGGTGAGTCCTATGAGCCGAATGCATTTATACACTCCGGTGTTTGATATGACTGCACTCGAACATCCAGTATTGGAGTTTGATATGATCCTGGGTCTTCACCCGGATTGTCAGTGTCAACTTGCTGATTTAAATATGAGTTATTCTATTGATGGAGGAGCCACATGGCAAATTCTCGATACCACGAATACCTCTTACAACCGATGGTATTACCCAATAGAATATGAGTCAGGTGTTGACCAAAACTACTACCTGGCCAATTCTACTTATCTCATGTTTGATCAAGGTGAAAAGAGCTTCGTGACCACTGGCCAATACAATAGCCGCGATGCATCCAGAAATACAAGGTATATCTTGGATCTTACTTTTCTGCAATCCTATACTGCCGTGCAATTCCGTTATAATCTCGCCACAAAATACGTAGGTGATTCCTATACTGATGCGTCAGTTGATGGTTTATTGATCGATAATTTTTCTATTCGTGAGGCATTTCTTGATCTCACTGTTGAGTACCACAAACATCTTATGATCAGCTCCATGTCAGATCAATTGCGCTTTTTTATGCATGTGAAAAATAACGGGAACTACATCAGCAATCCAGCTGTTGTGCAGTATTATCTTTCCGTTGATCCAACTTTGGATGGCGCTGATTTTCCTTTGGGACAATTCAATTTGACTGCTATTCGACCTGATCTGAACCGTTATGTGAATGTGACTTTTGATGGACCTGGTGATCTTTCTACATACGCTTATTTGTTATATCATGTTGATTACACCGGTACGAATGAAGAAACAGATGAACTCAATAACATCGGTTTCTGGACGCTATCACTGGATAGCATTTCTGATTATCCTTACGCACATGAATTCAATGAGAGTATAGTGCATGGCTGGCATCAATATGCTGTTGGTCCTTTCGACGACAATCTCATTCGCTATCGTTGGAGGAACATGACGGCTCCTGCTGAAGCGCTATATCAATCTGCAATCACTTCTGGACAATGGTTTACGGAACCAGTGGCCAGCGGAAACTTGTCATACAGACCTACATTTTATTTGGAATCTCCTGCTTTCGATTTTTCCGGGAGCAGTGTTGTCCAGTTGACTTTTGCTCTGATGTGCACAGGCCAAGCCTTTCAACAAGTTGATGGCGGCAATATGCAATATTCTTTGGATGGTGGAAATACATGGTCTGTGCTCGATGATGAATACAATACCGCAGATAATTGGTATGATTTCAATAACCTGAGTGAACTGGATAATGAACCCGGATGGACTGGTCCTCCGCTGGCTTATGGCGTACCGGATTTTGACACTGTTCATGTAAATGTTTCATTCCTTGGTGGTGAATCGCATGTTGTGTTCAGATATAAGTATAGAAGCAACCACTATTATTATGGAGTGGGCAATGTACAAGGTATGCGTCTGGATGATTTTATGTTGGAATCATGGGCATTGGACTATGTGGCCAATGATGTTTTAGTGCCCTTAAACCTATCTGTTGTTGATGCCAACATCGATTTGAATTACAGTATCTCTTGTTCGGGAGAGGCAAATGGATTACCTACAGGAACAACATTCTACTGGTCGACAGATGATGTATTGGATGCAAATGATATTTTACTTCAAACTTTAGATGAACTGCCCATTGCCAATGGTGCAACATTGAATGCCATGACTTCGGTAGAATATCCTACGCCGATAACACAGTCAGTGTATTATGTGTTTTATGTAGCGGATGGCGAATTTGATATCAATGAAATGGTGGAATCCAATAACGTGGGCTCGTTTGTCATCACTTTCACCGACTTCGATCATGTATTGGAAGATGAACTTATGGATGGTGTCATGATTACTTCGGGGAAGGGAGAGATATGGATCAGTGATGCCAACAATGCATTAAAAGGCAGTTCATCAGTGGAGATTTTTGATGCCTATGGGAAGTGTATTTTGAATAAGAACATGGTCATCACAGCAGAAAAACAATCCATCGATTTGCCTACAACATTGGCTTCCGGAGTGTATCGGATTCGTCTAAAACACGATGGATTGAGCTTCACTGAATCATTGTATTTGTCGAATTAAAAGAGAGTTTAGGGTTTTAGATGGTTGGCAATACTGAAATGGTGCAATGCCTTTTAGTCAACCCTGACAAGGGTTTTTATTCTTAGTTTTTTACGTAAAATGAGATAAAGGACTTCAATCAACAAAAGCTTGTTTTCTCGGGCCTCGTGTCATGAATCTGACGATCAAATCGATCACAAGTGCTCCAATGACAGATTTGATGATGGCTCCGGGAATGACCTTTTCAATATTGTCTTGCCACTCTGGAAGATCTAATCTAATCATCCAGATAGCACCGAAAGCCAGAATGATCAAATGACCAATAAACCAATTCAGAATGGATGGAATGGTTTTGCGAAATGCAGCGAGTTCGGTCAGATAACCACTGATCAAGGAAGCAGCAAGAAATCCAAAAAAGAATCCCGCGTAAATGCTGCCGAATGCTTGCCAGCCACCTTTGTAACCAGCAAAAACAGGCAATCCCATGCCACCTGCTATGAGGTATAACACAGTTGAAACCAATCCAACTCTCCATCCAAATGCAATGGCCGAAAAGAGAATCACCAACGATTGAAGTGTCACTGGCATGTTTTCTTGCATCGAGATCACAATTGGTCCAAGAAAATAGAGTAGGACACAACTGATCAAGACCTTGATCAGCATATCTACAGCATTGCGCTGATGAAAGCGGATGTATTGGTTTAGCACTGTTTATCTATTGTCAATGATGAATTGAACGGCATTCGCAGGAACAATGGTGTTGTTTTTTCGATTGATATCGGCCATGAGTCCAGAAGAATCAATGGTGATGCTTTCGATATCAGTGATACCTTTCGGAATCATAAGTTCATATACCGGCTCTACCCATTTCCAGTCAGGCATAATGGTCCATTTGCCGTTGTAACCATCTGCAGGTTTTTCACCACGCATAATATCCAAGGCAATTACAAATGTTTCGAATGTGCCGTCTTTATATTTCACTTCTACATCCAGTGGCATGGGCATTAATCCCTTGCGTTCGATCACCACTTTGGTTTGCTTTTGTTCACCCATCACACCGGCAATGCTATAGTCGATGGTCTTGGTAGTATTCACAAAATACTCGTTGTACCAATCGAGTTCCATTCCGCTTTGTTTTTCCATGGTACGGATGAAATCGTAGTTGTCGGGATGTTTGAATTTGAAAGTATTGAAATAGTTGAGCAATGCCGTTCTGAAGTGATATGGGCCAATGATGTACTCTAATTGTGCAAGATATACTTCACCCTTACTATATACCGCAGTGCCATATGCATAGTTCGTTTCAAAATGATCAGCATGGGTATCAAGTGATTCTTCTTTTCCTTCTTTCACAATATCGATGTAACTGTTGTATGCTGGTTCATGACCAGTAGGCATACCAGAACGAAAGAGATAATCCATGGTTTCCTGTGATGCAAAACTGGTGAAGCCTTCATCCATCCAGGCGTATAAACTCTCATTGGTAGCCAAAACACCTTGATACCAGGAATGTGCAGCTTCGTGAACAGAGACACCAACCAGGCTTGGCAGTTTTCTATTCCCGGTTACCAATGTGGCCATTGGGTATTCCATACCTCCATCGCCACCTTGAATGATGGAATACACTGGATAAGGATACTTGCCAAAATTTTTACTGAGAAAATCAAAAGCTTTGGTCATCAAGGGTTGTGCATCTTTCCATGACTGCACATAATCCGTGTTCTTCTGATAGAAAAAATGGAGCATCGGTCCATCTGGAACCTGAATCTTGTCGTGCGCATAATCCGGGTCTGCCGCCCAAACAAAGTCATGCACGTTTTGCGCTTTGAACCTCCAGGTTAATTTCTCACCGGCAGACTTTTTCACTTTGGTTTCATCATCAGCATAACCATAACCAATTTCATTGGGATTTTGTAAAACGCCAGTCGCCGCAATGATATAGTTCTTTGCCATGGTGATGTTGACATCAAAATCACCCCACACACCGTAGAACTCCCTTCCGATGTAAGGATTGGCATGCCAGCCGTGAGCATCGTATTCACACATCTTCGGATACCACTGACTCATACTGTAATCTATACCTTCATTATTGTCGCGACCTGAACGACGAATCTGCAAAGGAACCTGTCCTTCAAATTCAAGTTCGAATACAGCTTTTGTTCCTGCAGCAATGGGTTTGTCCAATGTCACTTCCAAGATGGTTTCACTTTCAAGTGTCTTCAATGTTCGACCATCAATCTTCAATGATTTTACATGCAGGTATCCATATTCTTCAGGCTTGAGGTTGAAAATTCTATCGCCAACTCGTCCATCAGGATCAACTATGGTTCTTGACCTCACATCCATGGCACTCCCTGGTTGAAAGGCATTGAAATAAAGATGGAAGAACACTTTATTCAGTGATTCAGGGGAATTGTTATAGTAGGTAAGGGTTTGTTTGCCTTTGTATTGATGGTTCACATCATTCAGCTCAACATCCATCTTGTATTCTGCACGCTGCTGCCATGAAGCGCTTTGCGCTGATATCGCTGCAGCAATGAATAATGCCGTCGTGGTCAGGAAAAATTTCTTCATAGCGCGAAAATATGCAATATTGATGCCTTCACTCGAAATCGCACATCTGGCTTGTGATAAGCGGCGATGAAGATGTACAAGAAGCAGGGATGGTATCCAGTCTGTGGATGTATGAGTAGAAAGGTCTTTCGCTTTTTATGAAGGTGTACAATGCTGAAGTAAGCCGCCAAATAATTTTGAGTGATTAACGTTTAACGGTGCAATGTTTTGCTTGTGTTCGACTTCATTTGTTCATTCGCGAATCATGTTCTTGACTTCAACCTTGATATGAAGAATTTACTCTTATTTGTTGTCATTGCTGCCTCTGCAGCATGTGGCGCTGTGATTCAACCTGGTGCTGAAGATCATGTTGTTGAGGTTCAATACCCGTTATCCAAAAAGGATTCGTTGATGTTGCTGTTTCATGAACACCAGGAATTCTGGTCGGATGGATTCGATTTTCCGGTGGGCAAACCTGATGCGAAAGGTTATTACAATGCTCAGGGTTTTCAAAAAAATGAGCACTTAGGTGACGATTGGAATGGTAGAGGAGGAGGCAATACTGATTTTGGTGATACCATTTACTCCATTTCCAATGGTTATGTGACAGAAGCGTTTCAGTTTTATGGGGGCTGGGGAAAGGTTATGCGCATTGCTTCTGTCTTCCGCAGCAAGGAACAAGTTGACATGGTGGAATCACTCTATGCACACATGAATGATATGTTGGTCAAAAAGGGACAATGGGTTAAAAAGGGTCAGGCCATTGGAACTATCGGCAATGCGGAGGGAATTTATCTCGCTCATCTGCATCATGAAATCAGAAATGCCCCCGGCCGCGATCTTGGCGCTGGTTATGGAAAAGACACTACAGGATATCTTAATCCAACCTTATTCATCAAGTCTCATCGACGTTAGAAACATTCGTGCATAGTAGCGCCGTTGTCGAGATGTGTTGGTGTGCGGGAAATGGTGTGAATGGGGGTTGAAAAAATTCATTCTCATTCCCATCTCATTCTCATTCTGTGTCTTTTCCCTTTGCGGATGCTATCCGCGACACTGCCTTATTCTATTGGTTTGCGTCCAGTCATTGGATCAAAGACTTCAATGGCGATACAAGACTTTCGTATTCCAACACTTATCATCATCAAGGTCAATTCTACCATTCTCCCTGTTCAATACCTCCTTCACGTCTCGGTGAACTGCATATCCTTCCCAAACGTTTCAGGAATAAAGGAAAGGGAGATAAATGCAAGTCCGATGCAAACGATGCCGACAATCAATGCTGAGTTGATATTGCCCATGGACAATTCGAGTGATTTATAGGATAGTGTAATCGGCACAACTGCGCCACGCACAAAATTTGGAACCGTGGTCGTAACTGTTGCTCTGATATTGGTGCCAAAGGACTCTGATGCCATCGTCACGAATAACGCCCAATATCCTGTTGCCGTGCCGATGAGAAAACAAAACAAATAGTAAGTTGAAGTACTCATGTTTTGCAGATAGAGGAAAAGCAAGGTGACTACTACGGTAAAAAACAAATAGAGGTAAACAATCTTTTTTCTGCTTCTGAACAATTGACTGAGCAATCCACTCAACAAATCACCGAAGGAAAGTCCAATGTATGCATACATGATGGCAAAGCCAATGTTGACAGGTTCACCCTGAACCTGATTGGTTATCGCGAATTTTTCACTGAATTTGATGAGCACGCCAATGGAATACCACACCGGTAAACCAATCAAAATGGATGCGATATACCTCCTGAGTCTTTTACCTTGTCTAAGAAGAATGAAAAAATTGCCCTTGCTGACATTCGATTTCTTGACCTCATCGAACATCCCACTTTCAAATGTTCCCATGCGTAAGACCAGCAGCAATAAACCAAGTGATCCTCCAATCACGTACATCACCTGCCAGTTTTGTAAACCTGCCCATTCAAGTTTCATCTTGCTGATGAGCGCCGCTGCTACTGCACCCAGAGCGCCCATGGTAACAATCAACATGGTTCCATAACCACGTTTTTCTTTGTGCATGATTTCACTCACCAATGTAATTGCGGCACCGAGTTCACCGGCGAGTCCCAGTCCTGCAATGAAACGCACGATGCTATATTGGGTCATGTCACCCACAAAAGCATTCGCAAGATTGGCGAGTGAATAGATCAGAATAGATCCAAAGAGAATGTTCTTTCTTCCTTTGGTATCACCAATCACTCCCCAAAACAAACCTCCAACGAGCATACCTGTCATCTGCCATAAAAAGAGGGTGTAGTCGTACTTATCTACCCATGCAGGATCGGTAATGCCAAGTCCGCGAATACTTTGTTTGCTAACGATATTAAAGAGCTGAAGATCGTAAATGTCTACGAAGTAGCCCAACGATGCCACCAGTACGGTAAGCCAAATGGTATTTTTGGTTGAAGTCATAACTGCATTACATCAATTCCAGAATCTCCATTCGTGCACACGGGTCCTGATTGAGCATCGCTGCTGTGGCATCATAAAATTCTGGATAAAGTCTTCTAAATTCTATGGGTTGTTCGAAAAATGTTTCCACCGTCACCGCCCACATTTCATGGATATTGGTGGCTCCGTATTTTCTGAAAAAATGTTCATCCTGAGTGTCGATCTCAATCATCATCGCGCAGCCCATAACAAGCCAGTTTTTCCATTGTGGGACTGCTTCAAAGTGCTCGTATTCGATCATCATCGCGTGGGCAAATTCATGCAATCCAACATGGATCTTGTCATCATGATCGGCATGGCCTTCCTCAAAATGTTGCCATGATATGAAGATACGGCCGTTGCCCAGGGTAAGGCCTTTTACTTCACGCTCAAGTAGTCTGGAATGAAAACTTGAGGGATAAATTTGAATCAACTCAAAGGATGGCAATTCAAATCTTCTTTTTAATCCGAACGTTAGTCTGGCCAATGTGGCACTGATGATGATTTCATGTTTGTCTGTCAACACAAAGTCTTCCATGCCATAAAAGGCCTTGCTTTTACGAATGACGAATGTTCGGTTGGCAAACTCTATGCGCTCCTGTATCGTGAGTGTATGGTACCAGGGAAAATCACTTTTGAGTGTGTTGACAATGTTGGCGAAATACTCCGCCCCGGTTGGAGGCGTGTTCAATTCATAATCTGTCAGGCCGGATGAATGACGTCGCGAAAGGCGGGATCTGATTTTCGTGGCAAGATCAGGTACCACGAAAAACCAAAAAATGAGCGCAAGAATAGTGATGATTGCCAATGCCATGATGATCAGTTGGCGCAATATACGAGTGAAGCTATATCATTTAGACTTGGAACTGGACTTGGTGTGGATGATGAGCTTTTGTCCCGGCTTGATGTTCTCATTGCACTTATTCCATTTCATAATGTCCTGCTCTGTAACGCCTGGATATTTTCTGGCGATGCTCCATAATGAATCCCCGGATTTCACAGTATAGGTTATCTTATGGTCAGCGGATGAAATGGCCTTTTTGTCTTTTCTGGCTTTGGCGATCTTTTTTTCATAGACTTCCTTATCACCGCCTAAAGAAATGATTTCCTCGTATTGGTGAATCGCGCAATCGTAATCTTTCTTTTTCAGACATGCCGTCGCCTGCTGTTCCATTTTACCAATTTGCTCTTCAAGCGGATTGGTCACAGAAGGCTGTACTTCTGGCTTAGGTAATGTTGTAGATTGGGTCTCCACTTCGGGCTCAACTCTATCGTTTTGTTTTGGTGCGGGATCTTTGACAACAACCGTTTTGGTGCGAATGATTTTTAGTTTTTTTCCTTTGGAAATACGATCGCTTTTGAGATGATTCCATTTCTTGATTTGCTTCACCGTAACATGGTACTTTTCAGCAATCTTGCCCAAGGAATCGCCTTTCTTCACTTTGTAATAGATGATTTCCTCCACTTCTTCGGTAGCCTTCACTTCGTTGATCATCACTGGTGGCGCCCAACGGTAAACGCTATCAGACATGGCCTCGAATTTCAAAGACTCAACTTTATCGAGCATGAAAGGTACTTTGCGATAACCCGCTGGAATGGTATTGCCGATGTAAACGGGATTCATCCCGGCTATTGCTTTTTTATTGCTGCCTAATACAGCATAAAGTGCTTCCTTTTTGATTTCTTGTTGCGGTACAATCGCATCGAATTGCCCTTGTATATCGAAGTAACTATTGAGGTGATTGCCTACACGTGCAGATTCGATGAGGGCCTTGGTGTATGCATAAAAGGTAATAACGGCTCTGGCATCCGGATTTAATCCATCTATGAGATCTTGTCCATTAACCGCAGCAGGAATGTTCTCTACAAAAGGAACGCCGGTGTAGTAGGCGAGTATTGTGCGCAATGGATCTCCCTGATAACGATTGTTGAGTTCCTTCAAATAAAGAATGGCTGCCTTGGAAGAAAAATCGCCACCATTTCTTTCATCTATAAGCGAATCGATCCGCAAATGTTGACGACGTGCAACGAGATAATCCATAGCCCATAAACCAGACTGATTGTTTACACTTCGATATGATTGATTACATCCTGATAGGATTAAAGGAAAATACCTGAAGTCAGTATGTAGGGATTGATCTTCACATTGTTTGCGAAAGAGCGGGAAGTACAGGTCACAAAGCGACATCAATGAAAGAAATCGCTGACAATCTCCATTCGGAAAATAGATGGATTTGAATGGAGCAAGGTCTGATTCATTCAATTTGATTTTTGTGCCTAACAAATCATATTCGCCTGCAGTAGGATATATCCATCCTTGAGGCCAGGTATTGCATTGAAATGCTCGCGCATCCGCTTCAAGAAGTTTTACTGCAATAAACTGCGAAGTGGATTCATGGAAAATGTTCTCCTGATTTTTGAGAAATCCCGATTGCGCTTTGCCTTGAAATAGGCACAACATGAGGGATAAGATCGGGAGAAAAATTTTCATATGACAAATGAAAGGGGAGAAAATCACATCTGATCTACGGAATTTTTCCAGTTTTCAACGACGGAATAAACGTGCCCATGATTCCGATAGTACAGCGACTAAAGAAAAACAGCAACGAGGATGATGAAGACAATGATCATCACGATGTAGTACCAAAAATCCACGAACCATGGAAAGTACTCGAGGTATTTCTTGATCCAATTTTTCATGTTGAATAGAGGTGACAATGTCCTGTGTTGTACATCTGCACAACAGTTAGTTCTCGGTTCGTTTCAGTTAAGAATCTGTCAAGGCGCGAAGCAAATCAATGCATCAGCAGGTATAGTGCTGCGATGCCAAAGGCTACAAAAAACCACTTCCGTGTTTTGGTAGCAAATACGTTCAGCGCAATAAGGTTCATAGCCGGCGAAGATGGTGTCATCCCAATGCGAAAAATGAACACCACATGCAGAGTTATCAATAACGCATCGTGAATGATGGCGAGGCATGCAACAAATGACTTGATGGTGTATATCGAGTTGCATATTCAATAGCATTCATGTTTCTATCGCTCAGGATGACATTTTATTTGCTTGATGAGCTTCATGCTCAAGGTGATTTTTTACCGAGATCCCGCGAATGGTGGCTCAATGGAATGGCCAGTCCGACATGCTTCCACATACTGCAACTTCAAAAGCGAGGAGAAAACAGGTAAGAGAATAATCAGAACACCTTTGATCTCTTCGCGAAACACTTCATCTTCGTGCTTTCGACCTTTGAAGCAATTCGTGGATATCCCAACGTCACATTCGAGAATCATCAAATCTCTGCTAACAGTCAAATCATGATGGCAAGTTTGAATGGCCAGGCTGGCATACTCTTGATGACCTTCCATTGAGTTGGTTAAAACATGTAAGATTGAATGTTGCCATGCGTTGCGTAAATGAGATTCAAAAGCTCGAATAATTAGCGATCTCACACAAGCTTCTAGCGCACAAGCATAGTCATGATGAAAGTGAGCCCTTGAAACGAGCCAAGCCATTCCCGATAAATCGGGATGTGAAAATTCCCAGTGAATTTGATTCGGAATAGAAAGGCACTGCATCATCTGATTTTAAGTTAATGTGCGCTTAATCATGTTTATAGGTTAACATTGCACAGTTGAAATCTGACCAATTTATTTTTTGTCAATTCAAAAATTGGTTTTTAATTCGACCCGTTCTAATAAGTTCTTCATTCGAAGTTGACGCTGCGGGAAAGCAAGATTGATTTTTTGAAACGCAGAAGACCAGTTGTAGCCGATACCTGACTTAATTCTACATTATTTGACCATGAAGGCTGTAATGTTTCTACAGTAAACTATTCAGTCTCTTAGACAAGGATATTAAGGAGAATAATAATATCAAGCACGTTGAAGTAGAGTTTACGTTTCATGGTTTTTTGGTTAATTGGAGAAACCACTTTCATCGAAGGTGGTTTTTTCTTTTTGACCGCGTTGATATGAATCATGAATCACCCATAGAGTATTTGCACTTGCGGGTATTTCCTTTGATAAGTTGTATTGTCACCTTTTATAGTTTTCTTCGTAAACAAAGACAGCGGATGAAAACCGCTCAAAATTGTACCACCCATGAATGCCCATGTATCTCGTAACAAGAGGAAAAACAGGGTGATCTATTTCTTCCCGATACAGCTCTTGCTGCTGCATCTCAAGAAAAATCACTTCCTGCTTTTTGTGTGGGTATTTCTATTTTCCATCATCACAGGCGGCTTTGGTAAAAGCATAGGTGTGCCTCAACAATTTCTGGTTCCTGAATACCTCGGTGCGACCGGAATACTCTCCTTTGCCATTCTTGGATTCGCTTTCGGCGGCTTTGTGAGTGGTTACAATCTTTACACCTATATCATGCATGGTTATAGGTTCCCGTTCATCGCGACTCTCAGTAAACCCTTTCATAAATTTTGCATGAACAATTTCCTCTTACCGGGAATTTTTCTGATCACCTTTATTTTCTTCAGTGCAAAATTTCAATACGAAAGGGAATTGGTTCCTCCGGGAAAAGTCGTACTCAATCTTATCAGCTTCCTCGTCGCTTTTACCATTTTTCAATCCATGTCTTATGTGTATTTCATGTACACGAATAAAGACGCGAAAAATTTTGGCAAAGGAAGGAGAAGGAATCCTCAAAGGGACGATTCACCGGTAGATACACCAATTCATCATCCCATCAAATGGGTTCGTGAGCGTTTGGTGGTGAAAAAGTGGTACGTGGAGACCTATGTCTCCTCATTCCGAAGAATCAGCCTCGCCCGCGATTGCCAACACTATAGTCGTGAGGTATTGCAAAAAGTATTCGCTCAGAATCACATCAATGCCTCGCGCTTTGAATTGGTGCTTCTCATTTCATTCCTCTTGTTAGGGTCGCTGCGTTCTTTCGAAGTTTTTATCATACCTGCTGCCGCAAGCGCAATGTTGTTTTTCACCATGCTTATCATGACCATCTCGGCATTGCATTCATGGTTTCGCGGCTGGACACTCACAGTGTTTATTTTGTTTTTTGCCTTGCTCAATCTTGGCTATGATCAACTCAAATTTGCGCGACAATCCACCAAAGCCTACGGACTGAATTATGAAGCGCCACCTGCTATCTATGATCCCGCTCAGCTCGAACCGGATCGCCAAACCATTCGAAAAGATGAAGCTGCTACCATCGAAATCCTCAATAAGTGGAAACTGAAAACTGGTGATACCACGGATGTGATCAAACCCAAATTGATCATCTTCAACCATAGCGGCGGTGGATCGAGGTCTGCATATTGGACCATGCGCGCAGTGACATTCGCTGATAGCATTTGTCAAGGTGAATTGCTCAACAATACTTTTATGGTCACCGGAGCGTCAGGTGGAATGGTCGGTGCAGCATATCTGCGCGAATTGATGTTGCAGCATGCTTGGGATCCGACAGTGAATATTTATGACCAACAATACGCCGACAATATGTCAAAGGATCTCCTGAATCCTATACTCCTTTCGGCAACCACCAATGATTGGTTTATTCGGTACCAAAGACTTTATGATGGACAGTATGCGTATTCAAAAGACCGTGCTACAGCCTTCGAAGAGCAATTGGCGCGTAACACGCATAAGGCATTTAACCGTAGGCTTGGCGATTATACCCATCCTGAAAAGGAAGCGATCATTCCAATGATGATCTTTACTCCAACCATTGTAAATGATGGTAGAAGGCTTGTGATCGCATCTCAACCAGTAAGTTATCTCACCGCATCATCTCACGCGAATGGTAACCACAATGATCAACCGGAAGACATCGAATTCACAAGAATGTTTGCCGCTCATGATCCCATGAATCTGCATTTTAGTTCAGCATTGCGTATGAATGCTACTTTCCCCTATGTCACACCGATGACCACTTTACCCAGCGAACCTGAATTGGAAGTTCTCGATGCTGGTATTCGCGACAATTTTGGTATGAAGACCACCATGCAGTTTCTGTATACTTTCAGGGAATGGATTAACTTGAATACAAGTGGTGTGATCATCGTTCAGGTTCGAGATTTACCCAAAAACAAAGATCTCAGTGATAAGAAAAATACACTCTTTGGTAAATTCTCAGGACCTATTGGTGGGATTTATGGCAACATCACCAAAACTCACGATTACAACAGCGAACAGTCGCTTAGGTATTTGCAAGGTTGGTTTGGAGAGCATATCCACCTCGTGACTTTTGAGTTGGAGCAGAGCAGAGACTCGCATATTTCTTTATCGTGGCATCTGACTAAATCAGAGAAGCAACAGATTCAAAGGTCTGTTTACGATGAAAAGTTTACACAGGAATTGAAGCGACTGCAAGAATTGCTTCAACGTTAGAATCCGGAGAAAAAGTTTTCTGCTTTGGTCACTACCTCACGAATAGATGCTTCATCCGTTTCTGCCCAATTCATATCGAACATTTGAGATGGCATAGGTGAATGCACGGGCAATCTGCCACTGAGATGATACTCGCGTAAGTGTTGTCGCAACATCCATGGAAAGGTATCTGGTCTGATGCCTCCGCCTGGCATGATGAAGATGCGATCTCCAGCCAATTCGGCCAATTCTGCAATGTGCTCTATACCTTCGGGCCCGGTAGCTTTTCCGCCGGAAGTCAAAATACGTTCACACCCGCAATCGATGACGGCTTCCAGTGATTCCGTAAGAAAAGGTGTACAGTCAAACGCCCGGTGAAACGTAACCGGATAGGGTTTACAGAAATTCACCAACTCTGTTGTGATTCGCGTATCTACACGACCATCCGGATGCAGAACCCCAAACACGAATCCATCTGCACCTGATTTTTGCAAATTTTCTATCTCAGATTTCATCACATCTACCTCAGTTTTGTCATAACAAAAATCTCCTTCACGAGGCCTGATCATGACATACACTGGAAGCGATACATTTTTTTTGACCATCTCCAGCAATCCACTGCTCGGCGTTACTCCGGCGGTTGCTAATGCAGAACACAATTCTATTCTGTGCGCCCCGCCTGCTTCTGCACGAATGCACGACAACACCGATGACGCTACAACTTCTATGGTAAATGAATGCATATGGAACTATTTTGTGGCCGCTTCAAATGTATTCCGTATGAAACATATTCTGTTTTTGTTCTTGATGATATCCTCACTTCTTGTCGTGAACATCGCTCATGGTCAGGATTCATTGGTGATTGAAAACCTGGTCTTTGAAGGCGCCGGAATTCGTGGTATTGCCTATTGTGGAGCGTTGATGGAATTGGATGAACGTGGCTACCTCGACTGCATCGATCAGGTTGCAGGGACTTCGTCCGGTGCGATTACTGCGTGTTTGGTGAGCATTGGATATACTCCTCAAGAAACTTTCGAAATCATCGGCAATACAGATTTCGGCAAATTCAATGATGGAGGATGGGGATTCATCGGTGGTGTGCATCGCTTGAAGAAAAAACTCGGATACTACAAAGGCAAAAAATTTCTGTCCTGGCTTGAAGATCTTGTTGCGAAAAAGACAGGCTCAACCAATACCACATTTCAGGATTTGCGAATGATGAGGGCTTCGCAGGATCAATGCAAAATCAAGGAACTGACTATTGCTGCGACAAGTTTGAACCATCAATGTACTGTTATTTTTTCTTGTGAAAAATATCCGAACATGCGCATCGTGGATGCGGTGCATGCTTCCATGGCGATACCGCTTTACTTCGAGCCGGTTGCCATCACTCCAGAAGGCAAGGTGGTCGATTTCAAAAAAATGTCTACACAGGATCATCTGTGCGTGGATGGAGGATTCACCGCCAATTTCATCATTGCTCAATTCGATACTCGACAAGAAAATGGTGAATGGATCGCTGCGAAAACACTTGGATTGAGACTCGATTCGGATGAACAAATTGCTGAGGATTTGAAACAAAGGAATTTGGCTTATCAAGACATTGGTTCAGCTTCAGAGTTCATTGGTGCGTTCTATTATATCATCAAAGAAACCATGAACAGACAATCACTGCGTGAAGAAGACTGGAGTCGAACTGTTTCTTTGAGTGATTGTAATATGAGCCCTAAGGTGAAAAAACTTTCTGTCCAGGAAAAGGAGTTGTTGATCAATAGCGGGAGGGAAGGAGTGCGCAATTATTTCGATAGAGTAAATGGCAAACTTTGATGGCAAAACATCAAAGCATCATCTTCCATGTCTGAAGTGATACTCTTGACCCAACGAATTTCTTGGAAGGATAAATTACTGTTTAGACTGTTCACCCCATCGACCTACGGCACAACTCACATATGATTTAGCTTTCATGGCTAAGTTGTTGTGCCCGGATTCCGGATAACCCAAATGCTCAAGACGAGCTACAAGATGAGCGCGGTCCATATCATCATCCCCTGAAATGTGCACGGTAGATTGTTCTTCATCGATATGCACGGCGAATACTCCCGGTTGACGCAATATCTCCTTGCGGATGGTATTCATACATCCGTCACATTTGATATTTTCTACTTTAATAATCTCGTGTTTCATGGCATCTCGTGGATGAGACGCCACGAAGGTCAGCTGAAGGAAGCGGATATTTAAAAGACATAGGTCATATGAGACAAAAATCTCAGTATGATTTATGTCACGCGATACTGCGTCGTTGGAAGATTGTGATGTGAAATCCTTGAATATGATGGACTTTGGTCAAATAAAAAGCCGCCCGGAAGATCCGGACGGCCTGACGATTTAATGATCAACCGTTAATATTATTCTGCGTTTGCAGTGGCAGATTGCTCAACCACGCCAAAACGTTTTTTCTCCTGAATACGGCTAGCCTTACCAGTACGCTCACGCAAGTAGAAAATACGTGCACGACGCACACGACCACGCTTGGTTACGACCACGCTGTCGATGAATGGTGAAGATACCGGGAAAATCCTTTCAACACCAACACCACCACTGATTTTACGAACAGTGAAGGTCTCAGTAGCTCCAGAACCTTTGCGCTGGATCACAACGCCAGAGAACTCCTGGATACGCTCTTTGTTTCCTTCTACGATTTTATAGCTAACGGTAATGGTATCACCAGCTGTGAAATCCGGCATATCCTTCACCGGGTTGAGCTTCTTTTCGAGTTCTTTAATGCGGTTCATGTTGAATGGCAATTAATTACGTATAAATCCCAAAATTGGGGGCGCAATATTACGAAGAGAATCACTCATTCGGTGCTTCCGGAGTAAAATTTTCCTCCAAAGGCCGCTTATGCTTCCATCTTTTGTGACTCCAAAGCCAAAATTCCGGTGCACGACGTACTTCTCCTTCCAGGATATCATGCAGTTTTTGAGTGATTTCACCCATTGCCGTATTTTCTGGATGCTCGAATACCTTGATGTATTCCACGGTATAAAATCCACGTTTCACCTTGCGTACAAGGCCGTAGACTACTGGCAAACTGAATTCCTTGGCGTATTTCTCAGCGCCATACAGCGCTGCAGTCTCGCGCCCCATAAAAGTAACCCAAAGGCACTTTTTAGGATTGGAAGGTGATTGGTCAAATCCAAAAACACTGACAATCAGTTCTTTGTGATGATCCTTGATGAATGTTCCATATTCTTTGGTTGGAATGAGCTCCAATCCAAATTTTCCACGCGTTTGGCGCATTTTTCGGTCAAAATAGGCATTGCTCAGCCGCTTGTAAATGGCCACGAGCTTGTGATCAAAGAAGGCCGGTGTCGCCACAGCCCACAATTCCCAATTGCCATAATGTCCACCAGCAAGGATCAATCCCTGCCCTTTCTTGGCATAATCAGCGAATATCTCCGGATTAACCTGCCGCATCCTCCTGTGTGCTTGTTTTTCGGTAATGGAAAAATTCTTCAGGCTTTCAAGCACCAAATCACAGAAGTGTCGGTAAAATTTTCTCCTGATTTGCGCAACTTCTGCCTCTGTTTTTTCAGGAAAACAACCGCGGATATTGTCAGTAACCACTTTTTTGCGGTAGCCAACAAGGTAATAGAAAATCACAAAAAAGAAATCTGATACCCCATACAGAATCGGGTAGGGAAGCAGACTCACGGGCTTAATCACCAACCAATATAATATTGCACTCATGTGGGTATCTCGATTTTTAATCCGTCCCACGCAAGATGAATTCCGGATGGCAGTTCCCTTTGCACTTCATCATGCAAGCCGAGTTGATGACTGATGTGTGTTAACCATGTTGTTTCTGCTCCAATTTCTCTCGAAAGGGCTATGGCTTCTTCAAGATTGAAGTGGCTGGGATGTTTTTCCCTGCGCAGCGCATTCAAGACCAGAATTTTTGTGCCTTTGATCTTCGCTTTCTCTTCATCAGTAATGGCATTGGCATCGGTGATATAGGTGAAATCGCCTATTCTGTAGGCAAAAACAGGTAGCTTGAAGTGTAATACTTCAATCGGAGTGAACGGAATGCCAGCCACTTCAAAGGGCTGAAGCGTGATGTGATTCAGATCGATTTCCGGAATACCCGGATATTTCATCTCGGCAAATGCATAGGCGAACTCCCTGCGTAAGGCAGCTTCAACCAAAGCTGAGCAATAAACCTGGGCGCGCCATTGATTGAAATAGTTGAAAGCCCGGACTTCATCCAATCCTGCAATGTGGTCTTTGTGTTCATGGGTGAAAACAATTCCAGCGATGGCTTTTACTTTTTCGCGGAGCATTTGCTGACGAAAATCCGGACCGCTATCTACGACTACATTCTGACCATCTCTTGTGATCATAATTGATGACCTCAGCCTGTTATCTTTTGGGTTTTTCGAAGAACAGACCGGGCATTCACAAGCAATTACCGGAACTCCCTGTGAGGTGCCTGTACCAAGAAATGTAACCGTCATAGCCATGTTATCGGGGTGCAAAATACATCGCAGCAGGTCTTATTGAAATTCCTGCACGTCGACATCTTTTTCCCCATCAACAATTGAAACCTTCACATTGTCGAAAACCCGCTGTGTGTGATAGCCAATTTTGATTATCCTTGCAGTGTTCATGTTCCGGCGGACATGACGTCCTTCCACTGCCTGACCCTTTTTCCTTTTCCTTACTCAAACAATTTTACGCTTAACTATACA
Source organism: Flavobacteriales bacterium (assembly GCA_019694805.1). Taxonomy (GTDB): domain Bacteria; phylum Bacteroidota; class Bacteroidia; order Flavobacteriales_D; family Sanyastnellaceae; genus JAIBBG01. Next base: position 44,753 of record JAIBBG010000022.1, read on the forward strand.
TGAGAAAACTCTACATGATGGTAGCTGCATGCCTCTTTTTATGCAGCAGTTTGTTCGCCCAGACTACGCTGGTGCCTGGTGATATTGCGATCATCGGATTCAACACCGATGATGCGGATGTGGTCAAATTTGTCGCATTGACGGATATCGCAACGGGTACACAAATCAAGTTCACAGATAATGGTTGGAATGGCACAGCGCTGGCAACTTCTGAAGGCACTGCTACTTGGACTGCAGCTTCTGCAGTTGCAAAGGGTACCGTGGTCACCATTGGAATGGGAACCATGGCTTTGAGCACTTCTGGTGATCAGGTTTTTGCATACCAAGGAACGGCTACAGCGCCTGCTTTTATCTATGGATTGAGCTCTAATCCTTGGGTAACAGGTTCAATCTCGTCGACATCTTCAAGGAAGCCTGCAGCTTTGACAACGGGTACAACAGCTATTGCATTTACTCCGGAACGTGATAATGGCAAGTACAACATCACGGCCATCACAGGTGATAAAGCCACGCTGCTTGCTTCTATCGGAAACACTGCAAATTGGGTGCGCACAGATACCCGCATTACAACTTTCCCTTCCTGGGCTTTCAATATGAACACTGGAACACCGGAACCAGTTGCTCAACCTACTTCACTTGTTTTCTCCAATGTGAAAAGTTATCGCTTCGATATTGGTTTTACCGCTGCTTCTCCTGCTCCGGATGGTTATATCGTATTGCGCGCGCAAGGCGGTCTCCCAAATACTGCTCCCGTTGATGGAGTCACTTATACTCTCGGTCAAACCATTGGCAATGCCACTGTCATCTCCAATGGAACTGCCACTTCATCATTACAAGAATCTGTAAGAGCAGGCATTACATACGGTGTGAGTGTATTCAGCTATCTCGGAACGGGCGCCAACATCAATTATCGTCAGGCTTCGCCGCTCAGTGGCACTGTGATCAGTAATGCCCATGAAATCGGTACTTATTATGATGCCATTGATCCGAATGCTGCTACTTTCATTGATGATCTTCAGAACAGAATCAGAAGTCCGTATACCAAAGTAACTTATGACAACTACGACGAGACCATGATGACCCACTTTGCATTCACTGATGCACCTGGTGGACAGCGCACGGCAACTTGTGTTTACTCCGGACAGAACTACAACTATACTCCTCCATTTACTTGGTACACTTCAACACCCTTTAGCAGAGAACATACCTGGTGTGTTTCATGGACTCCTTCCAATGCAACTTCTGGAACCAATGAGTACTGCGATCAGCATCATCTCTTCCCAACTTATCAAAACGAAGCCAATGCTGTGAGAAGCAATCATCCACTGGGTGTGGTAACTACACTCATCAGTTCTTTTGTAGATGGAAAATATGGCTACGATGCCAATGGTCAACTTGTGTATGAACCTCGCAATGCTCAAAAGGGTGATGCTGCGAGGGCATTGTTATACATGTCGTTGCGATACAATGGTATCAACGGTTATGACTGGACATTTGATTATCTCAACAACGTGACACTACCTGCAATGGGTGAAAGCGCTCAAGATTTGGCTACGTTGATTGCATGGCACAATCAGGATGCACCTGATAGTTATGAAATAGCGCGCAATGATTATATCCAAAGTATTCAGCAAAACAGAAATCCCTTTATCGATCATCCAGAATGGGTAGCGAATATTCAATTCAACAACCTTACTCCGGTTGCACCTGCGATGGCTCAACAAGAAGAAGAATGGCTGGATTTTACAAAAGGAGAAATCGCTCAACCCGTGATGATTGGTTCATGGCCTAATCCTGCACAGGATCAGGTCATGATTTCAGTTGAATCGGATCGCGAAACCATAGGTCAAATCATGATTACCGATATGATGGGACGTGCTGTGCTATCACAAAACCTGGTGGTGCAAACTGGTTATAATCCGCTTTTATTGGATTTGAATGGCCTTAGCAATGGAACTTACCTGATCGTTTATCACGATGGCGTAAATACCGTGCACAATACGTTGATCAAGGAGTGATTGCATTCTCATCAAAAAAAAGCGGTCAACACCTGTAAAGAGGTTTTGACCGCTTTTTTT
>JAIBBG010000023.1 GCA_019694805.1 Flavobacteriales bacterium
GAGATTTCCTGTGTTCTGATTTTTCGCTTACTTGATTTTTTACTCGTTTTATGTGGCGGTATATGGAAGCAAGGTAGATGGGCAATTCTATCGAGCCCCAATACTCGGAACCTGGGTCTAAACCCGATCAAATTCCTGTTTCAGCAATGAGAATAACAGTGAATCTTCAAAACCATTTGCACCCCGAACATGTTGTCTCAAAAGTCCTTCCTGTATAAAGCCATTTGAATTCAAAATTTTGATAGAAGGGATATTTCCTGTCCCTACCAGTGCATCAATTCTATTGAGGTTGAGATGGTGAAAACCATAACTCAATATGGCCTTCACAGCTTCAGACATCAAGCCTTGTCTTTTATAGTTTTCATCTTCCATCACATATCCAATTTCTGCTCGCTGATTTTCTTTATTCCAATTATGAATGCCACATCTACCAATGACCAAACCCGAAGGCTCATGGATCAACAGAAACATCATAAACCTTCTGTTGTAACTCGAATAACCATCGAGGTGTTTTTGTTTTTCCTTCAGAAAAGACTCATGAGTTCGATGACCTAGTAAAGTTTTGATTTCATCTTCTGGAAGTTGATTGAAGATATCGAACATGTTTTCAGAGGAAATGCCTTTGAGAAGAAGACGATCAGTTGATAAAGTTATCGATATCATAGAGAACAAATGTGCAGGTTACGATGTCGGAGTAAAGTTTTGTTACAACTTTCCCTTTTGTTTACGTTGACGATCTATGGCCATTTTCAGCGGTCCTTCCTCATACTTCTGATCTTCTGCCGGATAGCGCAATGTAGGCGCGATCTCCGGAACAAGGCTGGCACTTTGCCACACGATACTTTCTCCACAAGGCAGTATGGATGGTTGAAGATTGAAGACATCATCCTGAAAAGCTTCAGAAGCATCAATCCATTCCCAGCCATGTTGTTTCAAAGTCAGTATCAGGTCATTCAGAAACAAAGCATTGAGCAAAGAATGGTGTATCAAAAGAGTATGTTTGATCGGTCGTTGATAAACCAAAACTGCCAGCGAATCATAATACTCAGCGCGATTCAAAATATGATTGATGTAGTAGTCGCGGTAAACAGTGAGGTCCACATCAGGATTCTTTTTTAATGCTTCAGAAACCTGAGAGTCGATGTACCAATCATAAGCATCGATGGTTACATGGCCATTTTTGTAACCCATATTTTGCATGGCCCATCTCATGGAATCTCGCTTACCATCTGTATTGCCTTCTTTCAAAAAAGGAAACCTAAAAAGTTTGGTATAATGCCTATAACCACGAATAATGCTGTCTCCCTTTTCAAAATCACGGATGAATTCATCCGCCGACAATGAGCTCTTATGATAATAATGATGAGAATATGTGTGATTACAAATCAGGTGATTTTTGTTGTCCCAAGCCTGCAATAGTTTTTGACCAGCAGGATTGTTCACGCGCATACCGCAAACAAACAGTCCAGCCTGAATACCATTTTCATCCAAGGCTTTCAACATGGCATGGTTCCGTTCTTCCCATGTCATCATGGGAGTCATATAAGTATTCGGATCATCGATGGTTATTGCCAATTGTTTACTCCTACCCGCAGCGACTTGTGCTTCACTCACCATGGCCAGACATACCCAAATGAGTATGCAAGTGAACTGTTTTGTTGGTCTGATCATCAGCATATCAAAGTTGGATATAAAGTCAAGTTTCCAAATCAAGTGCATTCTTCACGTTATCAGGAACCAAAGGGGGATACAGACTATTGGCAAGACATATTTCTACCAAAGATTTCATATCGGATTTGGAGTACTCTCTCATTTCAATGATGGCTTTTTTTTCATGGACAAAAGTCAAGGTGAGATAACTCTGCATCCGATTCATGCTCAATCCATTTAATTCTTCCAGATTTCTTGTAGACAAATGAAGTTGATTGAAGATGATTTTTCCTTGATCTACAACGATACCAATGGGTTTGTTGCGTTTGATATAGTAACGAACGGTAAGATCATAAATCAAAAGCATGCCCCAAACAGTCAATATCATGTATGATACCTTTCCATTGATCATGGCACCCAAGACTGCTATCAAAAAGATGAATGCAGCGATAGGTCTTCTCCCATGTCTTTGTTTTCTGATGATGAATTCGCCTACAAATTTTCTTTGAGCGATAATTAAAAACAAATAAACGAGATGCACATAAAAGAGAACAGAAGCGACGATATAGATATATGTTGCTTGAGGAAGCCTGTAAATCAAGGTCAAGAAGATTGTCACCAAAAAGACCAACAAAACGATCAGGTGATATGCGCCCAGATATTTATGGCTTTTGTTGGTCACGTTCAGTGTTCAATGTGTTGGTCTTTCCTTCATCCAACAGCGATGAAGTACTCAATTTTACATTCCAGAAGGTTGAATGATACTATTTCTGTTGCCTTCTGTATCGGTAAAAGAGACGTATATCCCAAAACCGGGAATGGTCATCGGTTCACCCAACACATTACCGCCATGATCTTTTATTTTTTGCATCGCAGCCTGTATGTCTTCGACGCCAATGACGATAGAAGGATATTGCATAGGCCAATCAGGTTTCACCGGAAAAAAACCTCCATCAATACTCCCTGCGGGAAACCCTGGTTTTGCATCTGTCACAGCAGTTTGAGCAAGTATGTAGTTTCCGGATTGTTCACCGAGATCCGTCACATTCCAACCGAAACAACCGGAATAAAATTGAGCGATACGTTTGCCATCATGGTATGGCAGTTCAAAATGGACAACAGGATTCATGGTGGTTTTTAATCAATAGGTTCACCCTACAAATCTAAACCGAAACCAACCATTTTATCACCCTATGCATTCAGCTCAGAGATTGACACCATGCCATATTGATCATTTATTACGCATAGTGAGTTCACATGAAGATTCAGCCATGGAGCAAGTAATAGCATGACAGAATCCATCAACCCAAAGAGGAACTATCCATGGCTTTAGTATCATCGATTATCCTTCCAAATCAACTTTTCTTTTTTTCGTTTGGAAGAAAAATCATTGCAACGACCATCACCTGAACCAGAGATACCGCCGTCAGGATTGCAGATCAAGTTGCAGTCTTCATCATACAATTAACTATACATGTCGCAACAATATGATGGAATGTAATACACGGTTTTGCCATTGTAATCATACTGCCACACGCTGGCGGGCGGATTGCGAACCTGTTCAGATTGAATAGATGAAATTTTACTACGAATACAATCGGGAGTGTCTTTAGCCAAGCGATCCTTTTTGCATTGCACCAAGGCAAAACCCATGATCACAACCCATGCGAAGAAGTATATTTTTCTATTCATGTTCAAGCTTTTGTTGGTTCATACATTCAAGACAACACATCCATTTCGACTGCTGCCCGACTCAACGTAGATATCCAAAAAATATTGGCGAAAATCCGACAGTTCAAGGGATTCAACGATTCTCGTTCATATAAAATCATCCATTTGGATGATGATTAAAGCCGGATTATTCAGTCGGGATCGTTATGAAGGGCAGAAAGCACCAACATAAGATGTTTCACCAAGAGTCACAGGTGTTCTGAATTTTCTCTAGCTTGTTTTTGATTCGTTATAAAGTAACGATCTATGGAAGCAAGTTACACCGGCTAATCTATCGAGCCACAATTCTTGGAATCTGCGTTAAGCATCATTTGTCTGGAGAAAATCGCCATCTACGATCAGCAACTTTACACCATCCGTTGAAGATGAACGGTGAGAACTCAAGTCATCAGAAACCACGTAAGATTGTCCGGCAACCAATTCAATTTTTTCACCGCTGCTCAACTCACTGATGAAACTTCCTTCGAGACAATGAACAATATGTCCCTTTTGGCACCAATGATCGGCTACGTATCCCGGCGAATATTCCACCATACGAATGCGAAGTCCGCCGAATTGAATGGTCTTCCAATACGCCACTCCACTTTCACCTGTATGTATTGTTTGATCAATCTTTGACCATTCGATGGTCTGAAATGGAATTGGAATCTTCATAGCAAATTATATCTAACTTGTTTCATTGCATGTATTCTCGGCAAGTCAAAAGTATCTTCATTGGGATTTCAGATCACGTTGCTAATCGTGAAATTTGGGTTAAACCCAGATCATGCATTCGAAATTTATTTCACATGGCATGCATGTCAATACCTATTGACTAATCACGCAACAGATGAAAGAAACCTTCGCCTTCAAAAGTTTCATTGCTCAAACCTTTGGCTTCATACAGAAAATAATATACTCCAGCCGATGCTTCAGTTCCACCATAGGTGCCATCCCAAGCGGGATTGCTGCTATCCGGACTATTGCTTTCCTTTTCAAAAACAAGATTACCCCATCTGTCATAAATGACCAGCCTGATGTATTTTAGGTATTCATTCCAGATTTCGAATCTTGGGTTTTGACTATCCTGGTTGGGTGTAAATACATTGGGCACAAGTATACTTGCCTGGGGAAAAATGCAACTGCCATCATCGATACCTGCCAATGGACTAAAGTTAAGAGCATCTGGACTCATGCAGCCGCACACTGAAGTCACCAATGTTGCTGATGAAGTATCAGCACAATCAGGATTACGCATGGCAATTAATTCAACAGTATAAACAAATTCCTGATTCGATGCCAAATACTCGTGTGAAAAAGCATCTGTGTGATCGATGTTGTATACATCTCCGTCACCGAGTTCCCACGAATAGTTATCCGCAAATTGACTCTGATTGGTAAAAACAACTTCCATTGGACTGCATCCCACTTCGGGAGTGAGTGTGAAAGCCGATATTGGAGGTTCCAAAACGTTGACCACATCATCAAATGTTTCCAGAAATTCACAGCCCTCATGGGTGGTGACAGTGAGTGTAATATCATAAATACCCGGGACCTCATACGTATATGTTGGTGATTGAGCGGTATCAGAACCACCATCACCAAATTCCCATAACCAACCTACAATTTCATCGCTGTTCACATTCTCAAACGTTGTGGTGAGTGGCGCACAACCCTGGTCAACACTGTTGGTGATTTCAGGAATGACCTCAGTTGGTGGTAACAGTTCAAACTCGAAAGTAGAACACGTGGTATCATCATCCATGGCCATAAATTGGTACGTACCTGTTGTAAGTCCAAGGTCACTAATCATCAACAAGCTATCCGTTTCGCCTGCTAATGCTACACCCTGATAGTACCATTGAAACGACGTAAATAAACTATCCGGCTGTCCGTGAAGCACAACGTCATCTGTGCAGAAACTTCCCGTTTGAACCACCAGACTATTGAAACTTGCAGAAGTATTGAGGATAAGATTGTCGATCCAGAAGTATGGATAAATAGAAGAAAATTTCCCCAGTTGAAACGACTCAGGTAATGTGCAAGGGCCGCCAATCATGACCGATTGCACATCGAACTCAGGTGTAAAAGTGATGGCCACCTGTTGCCATGTTTCATCAGCCTGATAGGATACATGTCCCAGCTCTGTCCAATCATCAGTGCCAACAGGGCAGCCCAAGTCATTGACAACCGGCCAATCCGGGCAGGAAGCTGAACCGAAAATGGTGATATCGAGAGGTCCGTAAAAAGCGCCATTCGTTTCAGCCACACCAGAACCGTCAATAGAAGAACCAGCGAGATACATCATGATGGTGTATTGAGTGCCTGCCTCCATGGGCGACAACAAACACGTTCCCACATATTCTTCGTAATAAAAATCAGGCATTCCGGGTATCACAGAATAGCTCACGATGAATCCGACAATTCCAATGCCATCAGGGATAGGCAATGGCGTATTGAACATGGAAAAATTATTGCCTTCTACCAGAAAATAATCGGAAGTTGCTTCAGTCGCCTGAACCCAACCGGAGGCGCAATCCAGGTAGCTAAAATCCAGCGGAATGCATGAGTGCTCTTCGAATGATGGATTGGGGATCAACGATTCAATTTCACCGTTGATTACGGCATTGCAAATGCAATCGGTGTCATCATTCAAATCAATGAGGCCATCCGCATCATCATCGATGCCATTATCGCAAATTTCCTGAGCATATCCATGCCTGGATATCATCAGTAATAGAAGCAACAAAAAGGGAAGTCTTAGTGGCATCAGCATTTGTATTGAATTCAACCAAAGAGAAGGTGAAGATAATCAAAAACCAACACCACTAGGACTTAGTGATCATTCTCCAACGATTAACATCGCCGGCTTAAATATTTCTTTTTGATCAACCAAGATGCGAATCATGTATGATCCCGCAGGAAGTGACTCGCATGGAAGTATCGCTTTTTGGCCACTGTTTTTCAATATGCTTGTCACCATTCTGCCTTGCATATCCATAACCACAACATCGAACTGATTGATATCCGCCGGTAGCTGAATTGCCACCCTATCGGTTGTGGGATTAGGATATACTGTTACAGGTGATGCAGTCCATTCGCCTATACCAAAATACAAGTCACTCACTGTATGTAAAGTTGTATTGGTGATGATTGCCGGATTGAAATCAAAGTAGATGTATGCCGTGTTTTCAATGGTCGTTAATTCAGGTAGATTTTGCCATGGAGAAATCCTATAGCGGATAAAACCATGACTAGCTTCTTCATGGGTAGCACTATCGGCAAGCATGATATCCGGGAAGAAAAAATCGACCTCACGCGTTTCCGTATTGATGGTTGGCTGACAATAGTGAGAAGTACTTATGATCTGTAGTGTGCTAAGATCCAGGTCTTCATCAATGACATCCTTAACATGGATATTGAAAGCCTGATAATTCCCCGTATTCTGAAAACGGATCACATATTCCAAATCCGTTCCGTTCGGAATAAAATGAGCGTCTGTTTCACCTGCCGGCATACCCGTTTTGTCATTAGGATCGTAGCTGCAATAAAGTTCGGAAGTCACCGATAATTCATCTACATCCACCACATTATTATCGAGGTCAGTAGTTTGCAGAAAGTATGAATTTGTAATGTTATTCCCCATGTACTCAAATCCCGGGTTCTGAAGAATAATGTAGAAAAATACAGCTTCACCCAAACCGAGATTATTCAGATTCCAAGTGAGTACATTTCCATTCACACTGGTTGCTGGTGGATCAGAATATGTTGCTTGCAAGAGTGGATCCAATGTGATGCTGAAAACACCATTGACAACCTGATTGCCATTGTTTAGAATAACATTCGAGATATGGCCGCTGGATCCGCAAAAGAACCACGGATCCTCCAAATAATATTCCATATTGAAGTACGGTTCATTGTTACTCAATCCAAGGTTATAGTTATACTGAACGGTCTCCGTGAGATCAAAGGCAACTGGAGTGGTGTAAGTCGGATAACTGGTATTGTCATAAACAAACCAAAGCTGACTTAAAGTAGGATCCACATCATTGAATATATAATTACCAAATTCATCGGTATAAGTGATCAAGTTATCCAGGTGAACTTCTACTCCACCGATACCAGGCTCACTTTCTTCCGGATATCCATTTTCATTGAGATCATGAAATACATGTCCTATCAATGAAATGGGGACAATGACTGATACTTCAAAACTCGCAGTTTCATGCGTGAATTCATAATCGCCATTGTAGGTATAGATGGGAACGAGATCTCCGTCTTCTTGCACCGATTGAATATGAATGAAGCCAGCGACATCACCAGGCCAGGCCAAACCATCACCCCACCAATCATCGATGGTGATGGTGTAACAATCTTCATTAGACAAGAAGATATCATGGATGTATTGCGTTTGCGGCAAGGTATACATTTCGCTTGTCACGACAGGTTCAAAATTCGAATTGTAAATGACCCAGGATATTTCATCCGGGTAATTATCAGTAAGCAAATCAATGTGAATATGCGAAGTGGTTTCAGGAGAGGTGTACAGGTTGGTATATAAAGGAGGATCTGCGACCTCATCGGTACTGATCACCGAAGCGCTCAAAACATCCGGTTGTGAAGAATTGAAAGTTCCAACATTCATGACAACGTATTGACTTGTCGCCAGAGATCCAGTCCAGTTGATCACATTAGAATATCCCGATTCTGTGGTTACTTCAATATCACAGGACGTCAATGTCTGAGTACCCAAATTGGTAAGTTTGATGGTGGCATCTGTGCTTTGACAAACACCTCCAAATTCCAATTCGCTCAGTTTTGGATTGATATCCGCTTCTGTATTCACACAATAGTTGCTACTTTGATCGATGAGTTGATCAAGATTTTGTTGATCAATGAGGCTCAGTGTACCATTGGGACAAACCCGATAAATGGTCGGATAATAAGACAATTGATAAAGTTCAACCACATTGATGTTATCATCGATGATTGGAAAATCAACCAAAGTTGAATAATCACCTTGTGATGTCTCGGTTAAGCCCATGATATCGTCTACCGTAGTATTCAGATCGGCTTCTATGAGTACAATGCGCACTTCACCTGCGCCGGTAGGACCGTAGAGTAAATCGTATTCCTGAAGTGCGTTGGTATTGATATAATTCCAATCAGGTGGACTCCAAGCCGCAAAAAACATGATGACGACTTCCTGATTAGAAGAATACAATTCCTGAAGATTGAAGGGATTGCCGTTAAGGTCAACACCTTCGATTTGTGGCGCCATGCTGCCAGTAGGCAATTGCGCGAAGATGTCTTGTGTAGCCGCCGCAAGTAGCAGCATCATGGTAATAAAGGTTTTTTTCATGTGTATGGTATTAATACCAAACTATTCAGTGTGCTTCATTTCCGAATTAAAATCCCTCCGAATTAGCGCACTTGTTCGTTTCGGGTGCTCGCTGACTTGAAAACTACGCCAGCGTGCTGGAAACTTGAGTGAATACGCGACTTCATTGGGCTTTTGATTCTCTTATCTGAAACGAACAGAATACATCCGGTTAAAGGTTTTCATTGTATTTGTTTGAACCCGAATCATGCCGTCGAATCTATTGCAGCACTCAAATCCTTCCATGACAGACACTTCCTCGATTTTCATTTTCACCGTATGAATGATACACTTTCAAATAAAAATCTTTCGGGAGTACCCTTCCTTTTTTGGCTTTCAGCGCTTCATAACGATCCCGACTGCATGATTCATGTTTAAGTCGAAATGGCAACAGCAAACGTTGCATCCTTTCATTTTATTTTTATTGAACCTGAATGATGCCGTCGAATTTCTATTCCGATACTTCATGCCTAAGAATTCGCGCATTCGTTTGTTTCGAGTGCTCTCCTTCATCATGCCAACACTTGTGCGCAAGAATCCTTTGGGCTATTGAATCTTATTTAAAAAACGCATGGCATAATCCGCGTTAAACAATTTCAAAATATTTAGAACAATGGTATAGAAGAAAGGTTAAAGAAAATGGATGATTTTTGGATGATTTTTTCGAATATGAGCATCAAAATAGCATTGAACCCGAATCACGTAGTCGAATGGCTATTCTTTTCCAAAACACCTTTGAATACTCGTATCCCGATTTGGCGGGATTGGCTTGCTTCGTGTACTCACGATGGAAATGACCAGGTTAGTACGTCCAAAACATGCACGTTGGTCTCGAATGGATGCGAAAAATTCGCATCCTTGTTGTTATGCAATGCATTCAAGACATTGAATGTGTGATTCTATCTAACTTTTTTTTGCATTCATGAGGAGTGTGTCAGAAGTATTTCAATTAGGCTATCCTATCACGCTGCAATTCGTGGAATACCGGTTTAAACCGGATCGATACCTTCTAATCACTTGATGAATTGAACAAAACCATTTCCATCGAAAGTGAAAACACCGTTCTCTTCTGTTCCCAACCAAATCAAGCCATCATGATCGCAATAGATATAAAATGATGTGACGTCTTCACCATGAACTTGTATGGGATAATGGATGACTTTCTTCCCTTCAATTTTCCAGACACCAAAGCGATAAGTAGCGATCCAAAGGTCTTGATTAAAATCTTTGGAGATGGATAAATACTCTGTCATATTATTGGTTTCAATACCATCCAGACTCCCGATACTCTCCAATCGACGATAGAACTTTGTACCCGCTTTTTTCTTTAGATTATCATCGATTTGATACTTGTAAGATGAATTGAACCAAAACAAACCCTGTCGATCTTCGATGATAGAACGAATACCGTTTGAAGGTCCATCATGAAGTTCATGTAAGTCCGTTTCTGTGATCCAGTCGAAGTGATGTCCATCAAACCGACATGGTCCAAGTGCGGCTGTTCCAAACCAAATGTTTCCGCGATTGTCTTTGTAGGTACAATAGACCGAATAAGGAATAGATGCATTCGGATATTTCGTAATCCAATCTTCCCCAAAACCAATGGTTGGAAGTTTAAGTTTAATCAAATGGTTACCATCATAGCGAAATACATATCCTTCACTGCTTGCACTTTTAAACCATAAGTCATCAGGAGATAATTTCCAATCACGCTCTGATCCATCAATGGTTTCAATCATCCTGAGTTTTTCTTCATCGAATAGACAAAACCCTTGAGCCGTATTGATGATTACATGACCAAAGTTGTCTTCTTTGATTTCCTCGACCCGATTTGCAGGTAATCCATTTTCAGTATTGAAGTGGTACCATGTGGAATCGCGCAACATGTACAATCCATCAACCCAACTACCGAACCAATGATTTCCTTTGCTGTCATGATAGATTGACATGATATTCTTGCTCAACACATGCACATCACCTTCGCGATGCACTGCGTGTGATTGAGCACGCTGGTCTATGGTTTCCGAAGCTTGACCAGAACAAGAAAACAGCAAGATACAGAAACAAGCTGCCATCATAACACCATACAAGTATCTCGTATCTTTCATGAAGTGTAGATTAAAATTCATTCTTTAGATCCAAATTCAGTCGAAGCTGCAGATATCCATGCGAATGAATTAATTCTTCGACGTGAGTTTTACGCCATCCTGAATCGCTGATCCGAGGATGGTCATGTCAATCTGCTGAATCGTTTTGAACTTGATGCAATAACCTGTGATGCTTGCCTTGCCCATCAGCTTGCTATAGGTGTTTTTCAAATAGGATTTATCCTTGATTCCCAAAATGTAAACAGAAATGCCAGTGCTATTTGCACTTAAACCGATTTGAAAAAAATCGCGGGTTTTGCCATTGGCATATTGCAAAGTCTGTTCACCATAACCAATAGTAGGATTGGTCATGGTGCGACCGGTTTCATCCAGTCCGTTGTCAAACCATTGTTTACAACCCGGCAGTGTTTGAAGAATGAATTGATGTAATTCATTCATCTCCGATCGTTTCGGTTCGCTAAGTGAAGCGAGATGAGATTTGATTTGTTCCTGTACTTTCATGGTGGTGCTAATGTACAGTAATGGTTTAAATGGTGCCTCTTGTTCGTATTTCAATGCGTCTGTTGAATTACCCAAGACCTCATTCAATATGCGAATCATCATCAGAGTAAATTTCCATGGCGATTCAGAAACACATTGCCATTGCCTTAAACCCAGATTATGCAGTGCCTTTCTATTACGATTCAAAATCCCTTTGAATCTCATTGACGAAACGCACTGCATGATCTGGGTTGATGAACAATCAGTGAGGAACGATCCTTTTGCGTGTATCCATGTTGTTCCATCGTGAATTGAATATGATCACGCGGAACTTGAATTGTTATACCATTACACTGTCTTCCATCTACCGAGAACAAATGCGATAATAGATCCAATGACACCGCCAAAAACAGCGCTTACCAAAATATCAACCACATACATTTTGTATGGTGCAAAATTCATTTGCGACCACTGCATGATATCAAAACCCGCGGTAGACAATCCTGCAATGATCAATCCACCTGCGAAACCTGTTCCCAGTGTGCGGATGTTGGCCCATTTATCAAAAACATAAGCCAGCAATAAACACTGACAAAAATTTGAGATGAATACGCCGTAAAGTTTAAAATCCTCTTCGCCACGGTAAAGGCCTTTGACCTGTACCATGTTGGCTTGATAATAAGGATCCATCAGCATGCCGAATACGAGCCAGCCAAGTAGAAATGCTGCGATGGTTCCAACCAGCGTAGCAAGCAAAAGTTTAGTACTCATGTGTATTAGATCTGGTCGTGTAAAAGTATGAAAAAGATATGGATCACACAGGATGATTCACACCCGAAGATGAAATAGGTGAAATACCGCAAAATCCATCAAACACTTTTACTATTGAATGACCTCTATGATGACATTTCCATTTACTCAGAAAGCCTCATTGACCGAAAAATAAAACTTCAATGCATTATCTGGTTCATGAATGAAAACACCACGATCAATAGGCAATGCCATATCCAACCTGATAGTAGATCCGGAAGCATCATCAAAAACGTAGCGCATTCCGAAACCCATGGCAGCATGATCATAGCGAAGAGAAAAGTCTGAAATCCGATCAGACAACAAAGCATACATCCAATGCGCAGTGAATCCCCATTTTTGATTCAACAACCAACGACATTCGCCTTGATACAAGAGGATATGATGATCTCGATAACGTCCCATGTAATATCCCCTTCCCCTTCTGCCACTGCCCAACATAGCAAGTTGACCAAACGGAACATCACCGGTTGTGAAATCACCAAAGAGCTGGCTTGCCAAAATGAGGTTCCTTTGAATAGGTGTAAATTGTCTCAAGTCGAATCGATACCGATTGAACATAAAATCACTTCCCCATATGCTGGATTGATCCTGAGCAACGAGTTCTATGTACCAACCCTTTCGACTGAAGTAAATATTATCCCGATTATCAAAATTAAAGACCAAGCCTGGTCCGCTGCTGATGCCGCCATTCATTCCGGAAACACGATCTCCTACGACCAACTTTTCTCTAAAATCAATGGATTGATCATTTTCATACCACCATCTCGCACCGATGAATACATGGCTTTTTATCTGCCACAAATAATTGATGCGAAAAAGATCATATTGAAGATCGTAGGTCAGTTGTTTTCCCTTTTCATTATCTCTTCCAACGCCATAGTAGAGATAATTAAACCTGTTAAAACTTAGTTCACCAGAAATAGAATGTCGACGATGTCGTGAATAATAGGCAAACGGAATTCCAATGGCGTATTGGTCGTTTTGCGTATAACCGAAACCAAATCCGATTTGACTCGAAGGTGTGACTGAATCCTGATTCAAACGGAAATTGATGGCACCAGCCAAACCGAGTCCAAGCCTGGTTTCTGGTGAGTAATATCCAAGCGGATAGACCAAAGCCTTCATGGAGAGTGAATCACCACCATTGTTGACTTGCGAAATACCGGAAGTACAACTCCATGCGCACATCAGCCCGAGGATCAGGATCCTGTAAATTTTATTTCCTGAGTAAAGACTTTTCATACCACCTTGCGCGCAAAAATGGCGCATAAAGCATGAAATACCTGCTCATTCCGATCAATATCGTTCAAATCCTCATCATTGTCCTGTGGACTGCGGTATGCGGTATTTTAGGCATGTTACTCATGCTGATCACCCGCAATGGTCAGTGGGTGCATTGGTTTGATGGAAGGATTTTATGGTCGCCACTGGTTTGTGCTGTTTCTTTTGTTCGGGTAAAAATTCATGGTGCAGAAAATATTGACCCTACCAAAGCCCGGATCTATGTTGCCAATCACGAATCACATTATGACATTGTTGCATTATCACGCGTCATGCCGATTGGTCTGTTCTTTATTGCCAAAAAAGAACTATCGAAAGTGCCAGTGATGGGACAATACATGCGTTATATCGGGCATATTTTTGTTGATCGAGGTAACAAAGAGGCAGCGAAAAAAAGTATGATCGCTGCGGCAGAAAAAATCAAAAGCGGCAGGAACGTGATCTCTTTTCCCGAAGGTACCCGAAGCAAAACAGGTGAAATAGGCATTTTCAAACGCGGTAGTTTTGTCATTGCCAAAGAAGGAGGAATAGACATAGTGCCCATTGCCATCAAGGGTTCGCGTGAGGTGCTGAAAAGTGGCACCTACTCTATTTTTCCGGGTACCATTCATGTTTACATCGGCGACGTGATCAGGGTAAATGAACTCGCTGATCTCGATTCTGACCAACTGGCACATTACACCCGAGAAAAAATCATTTCAATCCAAAAGTCAGTATAGTATGATGATGAAGAAATGGAGTAAGATTTTGATGTTGTTGATCTTGATGCCTTTTCAATCCCTTGCACAGGGAACAGGTTGTGAAGTCATTTGTCGATTCATTGATGAAGCAACAGGCATGGGCGTACAAGACCTTATGATCTCCACCGGAAATGAAAGGACTCTGGTTTTCGTTCCCGATCCTGAAGGATATCTGAGAGTAGAATTGGCCGAAACACCGAAGATGATTGCCGCGTCAACACGTGATACTGCATTCATATTCCCCTTTGAACAGAATGATTGCGGGCATATCCGGATTTATACCATCAAAATGCCACCACACACATTGGAAGAAATTCAAGTCGTGGCATTCCGCAATGAAAAAAATTTAGAATCCGTACCGGCATCGATTGGTTATGTGGACAAACAAAAGATAAGCACTACGGATCAGTATTCACTTCAACCAGCATTGAATAGCGTTTCTGGTGTAATCATGGAATCACGCGGATATGGAGGCAGTCACAGGATCAGTATTCGTGGCAGTGCTTTGCGATCTCCATTTGCTGTTCGCAATATCAAAATGTATGCTGATGGCATTCCATTGACATCACCTGATGGACAAGCTCCATTTGAAATGATCGATGCATCAGATGTAGAAAATATTGAAGTGATGAAAGGTCCATCGGGCAGTGTGTATGGAAGTGGAAACGGTGGAGTACTTTCTTTTAAACTCAAACAAGCCACACCGGGAAAAACAGTGACCGGCGCCATGTTTCAAATGGGTGCTTATGATGGATACCGATCGTCTGAATTTGCAGAAATAGGAACAAAAACCAGTGGATTCCGCATCTCGCATGTATGGCAGGATTATGCAGGATACAGGGAGCAGGAATTCAATCGCAAGCATCAAGTTTCACTTCATTTCAATCAATACATTTCTGATAAACAAAAGGTAACATTTTATGGCACCTATTATTCAGGAAGTTGGGGATTACCGGGAGCGCTCAATCGTACACAAGTGGAAGAAGACCCGCAGCAAGCGGTCCCTTTTTCTCTGATCAACAATGCATACCTCAAACGCAACAGGTTGTTCGGCGGTTTTTCTCACCGTGGTAAACTTTCACCTCATCTTACGGAAACCACCTCCTTGTATGCCTATTCTACCGGAAAATTGAATCCATACGGTACATCCGCATTCAACAGTGGATATAAAGACGAAGGTGCTGATGGTTATGGAGGACGAACCGATTGGACCTATGCGCGACGCTTCAGAACCCAACATTTCAAGGTTCATTTTGGAGGTGAATGGCAAACAGAAAAATTCAATATTGAAGAGACCAAAATCTCTGGTGGTCAACCTGGGGAATTCAAATACCTCTATGACATCGGGTATATCACAACCATGGGATTTGCCAGTTTCAACTATGAACTCGAGCGTATGTTTTTCGTTGATCTTGGCGTTAGCTACAATCAGACTTCGCAAGACGTTCGTGGAATGAATGCCGATGGTTTTGCATTTGATACGATTGCGTCCTGGCCGGGAACATGGCTGCCCAGATTGGCTATATCGGCAAACCTGTCACCCGAATTTTTGATATACCACTCCATCAGTTTTGGCAATGCCAATCCTACCGTTTTCGAAATGATCGATTATGAAAACAATGCATACAATCTTGGATTGAAGCCAGAGCGAGGCGTATCGTATGAAACTGGAATCAAACATCAAATCAAGACCATGGGTTTGAAGTATGAATTGAACTATTATGATTTCAAACTTCAAGACGCCATTCTCGCCTATGCTGTGACCAATGGAAGCGATACCAGGAATTACTACCACAATGCCGGTGAAACAACACAGAAGGGATTGGAATGGTCGCTGGATTGGGAGTTCAGAAAAGACCATCCATTACTCGCCTTGAAATTCTCCAGTTCGGGTTCCCTCTATTTCTACAAATACAAGTATTATGAGATCAATGACGTGCAATGGGCAGGCAAACACATTGCAGGTGTGCCATTGGCGAATGCTGTGCAGTCATTACATGCGACAATTTGGAGGAATATTGATGTGAGTATTCAAGATTTCTGGTTTGATCGAATTCCTCTGAACAATGCGAATACAGCCTGGTCCTCCGCTTATCATTTGCTCAATGTGAAAATCGGATACCATCAAAAAATCGGCGACCATTGGGAAGCGGGAGCATACACGGCCATCAACAACATCATGGATGTGTCCTATACCTCCAATTTTAACCTCAATGCAGTCGGTGACAAGTATTACAACCCATCAGCACCGCAAAACTGGTTTGCCGGTATACATGTGAAGTATCAAATACAGCGCTAAGTCATTAGGGAACAGTCCATTTTGGTGATAACTATCACGATGATCTTTCTCACAATTGGCCGTGATGATGGTCAGTTGTGATTGAAGACATGGTCGGCACATTTGTGTAACAAATCGTCGAACATAAATACAAACATTAAAATTATTCACCATGTCACAACACGTCCTCACCCACATTTCACACATGAGCGCTGAACACAGTTCATGGCTTCGCGGCATTGATTTTTACAATGATGAATTGAAAATCATGCAGCACCGTCTTCAGGAGGTTTCATCCAAATACACCAATCCTGAGATCAAGTCTCAAGTTGAACATTATCAGAACCAGTTCATGGTTCAGGAATCAAACCTGAATCACTTGAAACATGACATCAACAACCACTTTAAACACATGGAAAACGATGTTGAAGTTCATGCACAACATTTAGGCAACAGCACTTTGGCTGAGCATGATAAAATGCGTGATAAATACATCACCGAAGAGAAGATCATCAATGAACTTCGCCATGAATTCAATCGATTTTTGAGCAAAACCATGTAATGGTAATGAAACACATTCACCACAACGAAAAGTTCTTTCGCAAATTGGGTTATGCCTTCTATGCTGTAGCGGCCAGTGATGGTCATGTAGCAGAAGACGAACGCAAGATGCTGCACCAGATGGTTGTAGAAGATTGGGTTACCCTCGAAAGTTCTCAGGATGAATTCGGTTCGGATGCAGCCTATCAGATTGAAATGTTGTTCGAGTTTTTAACTGAACAAGCGATGGACGCTGAAAAGGCGTTTCAAAAATTCGAGCAATATTTTAAGGACAATCTTGAGTTGTTTTCCGATGAAGTGATCGATAGGATTTATCACACTTCAAATAGAATAGCAGAAAGTTTTCATTCTAAAAACAAAGCCGAGCTCAACACGCTGATGCGCTTGCATTTACTCTTAGGTAAAGAGAGGCATATATTATAATTCCAACAACATGTATACCCAACAGTTATACACCAATTGTCTTGCTCAGGGTGCTTACTACATTGAAAGCAACGGTGAGGCAGCTATTGTTGATCCTATGCGCGATGTACAGGAGTACATCGATTTGGCCGCTTCCAGAAATGCCCAAATCAAATATGTTTTGGAGACGCATTTTCACGCAGATTTTGTTTCAGGTCATATTGATCTTGCACGCAAAACAGGTGCAAAAATCATTTATGGTCCAACAACCATGCAGACAGGCTTCGATTTTATATCCGGCACTGATGGACAGATCTTCCCGCTTGGCGATGTAAAATTGAAATTGCTCCATACTCCTGGACATACCCTGGAAAGCAGTTGCTATCTGCTGATTGATGAAAATGGTCAGGAAAAAGCCATTTATACCGGAGACACATTATTCATTGGAGATGTAGGTCGTCCTGATCTCGCGCAAAAAGTAATTGCAGAGCTCACACAGGAAAAACTCGCATCGATGTTATACGATTCATTGCGTCAAAAAATCATGCCATTGGCTGATGACATCATCGTATATCCCGGTCACGGTGCCGGTAGCGCCTGTGGAAAAAAACTCAGCAATGAGTCACAAGACACGATTGGCAATCAGAAAAAAACCAACTACGCATTGAATCCATCATTGAGCCGCGAAGAATTCATGAAAGAACTGCTCGATGGACTTACTCCACCACCCGGATATTTTCCACAAAACGTCATCATGAACATCAAAGGTTATGACAACATTGATGAAGTGATTTCGCGTGGTTTGCATGCACTATCGGCCGATGCATTCCAACTCATGATGGAGACGGAAAAACCATTTGTGTTGGACATTCGTGACGCTTCAACTTTCGCAAGTGGCTTTATTCCCGGTAGTGTAAATATTGGAATCCAAGGAAGTTTCGCTGTTTGGGTTGGAACTATCATTCCGGATGTGAATCAGAAGATTTTGATTGTTGGTGATCCGGGTAAAGAAGAAGAAGCGGTAAGAAGGATGTCGCGTGTTGGTTATGACCATTGTATTGGTTACCTGCAGGGAGGATTTGAAACTTGGAAAGCCTCGGGCAAAGCGGTTGATACCATTGAACAAATTGCCGCTACAACATACCTTCAACGAAAAGAAGAAGGTAAACTATTAGATGTAAGAAAAGAAAGTGAATATAAAACAGAACATATCGTAGGTGTTCAGAACCTGCCTCTGGACTACGTCCGTCAACACTTGGCGGAAATAGACCGAAACACAACCACGTTTGTGCATTGTGCAGCAGGTTATCGCAGCATGGTATTTATTTCCCTCCTCAGAACCATGGGCTATAACAACCTCATCGATGTACAAGGTGGATTCAACGCTTTGAAGGCAACTGGAAAACTACAGTTGACGGAATATCAGGTACAGGCCACTGAACTCTGATCGAAATTTCACTTGACAAAAAAGCCACCCGGAATGGGTGGCTTTTTTTTGGTTTCTGCCAGATCATCAAAGCATTTATCTGACCGTGATATTCCCAAAAAATGAAAAGTTATAACCACACCCCATATTCTCGCACACCCCTTTCTCCTGCTTATTTTCACGGTCGATTTTATGTGTTTGTTCTCACCACGAAATATCATCACAGGGATATGTATGCTGATCAATATGTTATTGGTCGGCAATATCCATGCACAATCACCAGAAATAACCATCAGTGGATATATCCTTGAGAAGGACAACCAACTACCTGTAAGCGGAGCGGTCGTTATGCTGTGTACACCAGACAGTCTCCAGATGATCCACGGAGTACAATCGGATTCTACTGGACATTATTCGATGCAGACCAAAGCACAAGGCCAATACAAACTATTGACCTTGATGTCGGGCTTTGCACCCGACACTGCCTTCATACTATTGTCGCAAGAGCATATCAAACATGATGTTCAATTGCATGTATCTGCAGCCTTTCTCAACGAGGTCACCATTTCCGAAACCATTGCACGCATGGAAATTCGAGGTGACACCGTGCAATTCAATGCTGCAGCTTTTCAAGTCAATCCGGATGCAACCGCAGAAGATTTAGTAAAAAAAATGCCTGGAATTTCAGTGGATGGCAACACTGTAAAATCCAATGGGGAAGAAATCAAAAAAGTCATCGTAGATGGCAAACCATTTTTTGGTGATGATCCTACCACAACCCTGAAGACTTTACCGGCTGATATGATTGAAAGTGTCCAGGTATACGATCAACAAAGTGATCAGGCAGATTTTGGTGGATATAAAGATGGGAATGCAGAAAAGACGATCAATATCAAGACGAAAAAGGACAGAAAAAACGGAAATTTTGGACGGGTATATGCGGGAGTGGGCACCGATGAAAAATATCAAGCCGGTTTTGCCGTCAACAACTTCGAAAATGTGCGAAGAATAGCCTTGCTTGGCATGTCGAACAACATCAACATGCAAAATTTTTCCCCTCAAGATCTTTCGGGATCTGGAGGTGGCGGTCAAGGAGGTAAACAAATGGGCGGACGAGGCATGAACTTCGCAGTGCCCAATCAGAATGGCATAACCACAACCCACGCCGGAGGATTGAACTATAGTGATGAATGGGGGAAAAAAATCACCATCAGCAGTAGTTATTTTTACAATCAATCTGAGAATAATAATCAAACCAACACCATACGGAATTATTTCTCGGATGATGGTCAGCGGTATGAAGAAAACTACCTTTCATCCGCCAACAATATCAATCATCGCGGGCATCTCAAACTGGAATACAGGCCTGATACTGTAAATAAAATCAATTGGAATTTCAGGTTGACATCGCAAGACAATCAGCAAGCCTCCTCTACCACAGGTCGAACCAGTTTTTGGCCACACGACAGCACGGCCATTGCACTCCACAATCAAAACAGCACGACAAGCGATGCCATCAATATGGTGAGCAATGTTGTTTATCAGCATCGCTTCAAAAAAGCCAGAAGAACAACGTCATTAGACATCAACGCACAATTGAACAAACGAAATATCCACGGGGATTACCAGGCGATCTCCACGTATTACATCAATCAGGATTCATTGGTGGAGTTGCATCAGGCATATCATTCGATCACCAAAACCATGTCACTCAGTCCGATTCTCAGCTACACTGAACCACTGGGTGATAGCTCCATGTTGATTATGCTCTTTAAACCATCCTGGCAGATCAATACCACGAGCAGATTAACAGACGATTTGGTTTTAGACATTGAAGATTATGCAGCATTGTCGAACAAATACAGTTACCAATACAACAAAACTGCGGGCGGCATAGCCTATAACTACTTCACATCCAAACAAGAATTCACTGCGGGATTTGATGCGGAACAAAGTCAGTTGGCAGGGTTGCAAACATTTCCGGTGTCTGATACAACCGACAGAACATTTTTCAATATCCTCCCGAGGATCAATTATGTTCGAAAATTTGTATCGAAAGCAAGTTTAAGTGTGAATGCTACATCTACAACGCAATCACCATCCGTGAATCAATTGCAGGATGTACTCGATGTATCTAATCCATTATTTGTTCGAAGTGGAAATGCGTCGTTGGTGCAATCACGCGATAATACCATCGATATCCGTTTCAATAAACGCATACCCGAAAGTGAAATTCATTATATGATATCCATCGGTGGTTCGTATGTGCAGAATTTTATCGGAGGAGTAACAAATATCCTCAGCAGTGATACCACGTTACAAGGGGTGAATATTGCGAGAGGAGCACAACTGAGTACTTATGCGAATATGGATCACTATTATACAGCCAGATTCCATGGTTCATATGGCTTTCCGGTGACGAAACTCAAAGTGAATATCAATCTCACAGCATCTTACAGTTACTCACAAACGCCAGCCATGATGAATAACCTCTTGTACTATACTGGCAACAATAGCGCAAGTGGTGGAGTTTCCATGAGCAGCAATATCAGCAAAGACATTGACTTTATGTTGTCTGGAAATACAACCTACAACAAAGTTGAAAACGGCTTGAATGTGAGAAGCAACAACACTTATACCACACAAACTCTAACTGCCAAGCTCAACTGGATATTTTTGGATGCACTCGTGTTGAGCAGTGATATCAACATGAACTATTATCTTGGATTGTCACAATCGAACCGACAGCAATTTGCATTGTGGAATGCCGGACTGGGTTACAAATTCGGACAATCAAAATCTTTTGAACTCAAGGTTTCTTGTTATGATATCCTGAAACAAAATGTGAGTCTAAACAGAACAGTTAATGCCACTTTTACTGAAGATACGCGCTCCCAAAGTCTGCAACGCTATGGTATGTTGTCGATGACATATACTTTTAAGAAGTTCAAAGAAAAAAAGCAAACAAATTAATAATTATGAATTATGAATTATGAGTTATGAATTGGAGCGTGAGTGAGTACGAAAGCAAAATTCTACCCATCTAACATTGCACCCCAACATTTACCATTCAAAACTCTCAACTCATAATTCATAATTCATAATTCATAACTCATCATTCAAAAAAGGAGTTTCCAAAGAACAAAGCCACCTGAATCTCCTTTCAGAGTTTCAGGCGGCTTTTATGATCAATCGATAAAGAGGAGTGAGTTTCTTGAGTGTAGAATCACTTCGCCTTTCTCATCGGCGATACCGTTCAGGAGGATTCAAATTACAAGTACACCCCATCGTTTGATGATTTCTTTCCGATTCTTCGATGTGAAATGATCAACAAAGACAGAATCTGATGGGTTGAACGACGGTCATCGAAAAATGGTTACAATCAGCTTTTTGCCCGTCGCATTGCAGAGTACATAGAAGACGTATTCGCATCTGCCACAAACCAGCATGCACCTTGCTCAATTCACAAAGCATGGTTGTTTTGCAATTGGGTCATTCGGTGCTAAGCATTGGTGTAAGACCTGCACCATGAAAACCAACTTAGATCATTTCCCGGCTAACATTTCATCTACAGTTCCAATCGTCACTGCATGATAATTTGGTCTTGCTTTGGTGTAAATATTTTTAGCAAGCTCAATCTGTCCGGAAGAAATCATAGATTCAAACAAAGGCGCCACGAATTTTCTTCTACCCACATGCACCAGGAATTTTTCCAATTCCGGATATGCGGGTTCATACTTCTTCAAAATCGATTGTTGTAGCCAAGCAAACAATACTTCGTTGTTTCCGGTGTGGCTGATGTCGAAAGCCCTATCCATATCAGACAAATCCGCTGCAGTTACATCTTCAGAAAAATTAGAGATGAAACGATAACGCTCCTGATATGACCAATTGTTCCATGGAATGTTCGCGATCAAAACTTTTTTGTTTTCCCAGTTCAAACGAATCTTGTCTACTGTTTCAAGTTGTGCACTTTGCACGGATGGTATGTTGGATGGAAGTCCTGGTTCATACACCCAAGCTTGAATATTGATCTTCTTTTCGGTTTCAGCATCCACAAGATTTTTTCTCAAATAATCCAGGAAGGTTTCTGTATCCATCACCTGAAATTGATGCGACGTGAAATACTCCTTCAAGAATTTGTCGAATTTCTCACGACCAACTGTTTCTTCAATCAATCTCAGGAAAAAATATCCTTTGTTGTAAGCAATGTCCGTCATGCCATCATCCGGACTGCGACCTTCTAGCGCCAGTTTGAGTTTAGAATCTTCAGGATGCTCTGAAGAACTGATATCAGCAATGGTCGCATCCAAATCTTGTCGACTCAATGTTGCAAGCATTTCAGAGCGTTCTCTGCCGTAAACGGCTTCCATGATGCGCTGTTCGAAATACACGGTGAAACCTTCATTCAGCCAAAAATCATCCCACGTAGAATTGGTTACCAGATTGCCACTCCAGCTATGAGCCAATTCGTGAGCAACAAGTGATACAAGCGATTTATCGCCAGCAATAATGGTTGGCGTAGCGAAAGTTAGTTTCGGATTTTCCATACCACCAAACGGAAATGCCGGAGGAAGGATCAGTAAATCATACCTACCCCATACATATGGGCCGTATAATTTCTCTGCTTCATCCACCATGGTTTGCATATCAGAAAATTCGCTGGCCGCTGCGTCAGCAAGTGAAGGAATAGCGTACACACCGGTACGCGGACCAATTTCACGGAATACCACATCACCTACAGCGAGGGCCATCAGGTAACTTGGAATAGGTTGGTCCATTTCAAAATGGTATTTACCATCAGCAGATTTTTGTTGTGGATTTTCAGCACTCATCAGTGCCATCAGGTCCGATGGCACAGTTACATCAGCATGATAAGTGATGCGCACGCCCGGACTATCCTGACAAGGAACCCAGGTGCGTGCAAGTATTGCCTGTGATTGGGTAAAAAGAAAAGGCTTCTCCCCTTCTACCCATAACAAGGCTTCAGCATCCGGTGATGTTTTGTAATCAATCTCAACCGATTTAGAATCAGCTTTGATTGGAATGTTCAATGATTGTCCAATGATCGGTTTATCTTCACCCATATTAAACTGTACCGGTTGACCATCCACTTTGGTGGCGCTCACCTGCAGGCCTTTGGTGTCGAAAATGATCAAATCTGTACCGGAGATATTCTGAATATCATATTTCGCCGTGGCAGTAATCACTTTCGATTTGAAATCCACAGAAGCCGTCCAATGGAGATGAGTTACTCTGGCATCATTCGGTTTGGACCATGTATGCGGGTCGCGTGCAAGTTTCATATTGGCAATAAGCATTTTGGATCTTTCAGAGCGTTCGTTGTTCTGCGGCGCTGGTTGTTCATGACAGGCCACAACAAACAAGATGCAGCATAGAGTGATGAGTTTAGAAATCTTCAACATGGGGGTAAATCTACACAGAGGCTATCCTTTACTCCGAATGCAATTTATGAAGCGGTACATCCCATGGATGTATGGTGCGCGAGAGAAGCCATCGAGCAGCTCAACCTATCGATCACTTACTTCTCGTTGGTGCAGAATCGGCCGAAGACTCCGAGAGGCAGTTTAACACCGGTGCCAGCCTGAAGATACAATTCACCGATATGAAGTTTTTTTCCGGCCTTTTGTTTGAGCAAATTTTCAATGACCAGTGCTGAAAGTCCCAGTGAATAAGCATTGAGGATGAGGAAATGCTCAGCAGGATCCAACAATTGAAGCACACCATTCATCATTTCAGCGATATTCTCTTCCAGCTTCCATTTCTCACCTTTGGGACCATGGCCAAATGCCGGCGGATCCAAGATGATACCATGATATGTATTTCCCCTGCGCACTTCTCTTTGCACATATTTCAAAGCATCTTCCACCATCCAGCGGATGTCTTTCAAACCGCTGAATTGCATGTTTTCATTGCTCCACGTTATCACCTGTTTGATGCTATCGACATGGGTTACTTCTGCTCCGGCGCTGGCGGCAGCCAAGGAAGCTCCTCCGGTATAGGCAAATAAATTCAACACCCGTGGCTTTTGAACCTTCATCGTGCCTACGCTATCTACGATATAATCCCAGTTTACTGCTTGTTCGGGAAAAATACCAACGTGTTTGAACGACGTCAAACCCAATCGAAATGTGATGCTTTCATTGTTGGGCAACCTGTATGAAATCTTCCATTGATCGGGCATTTTCTTCAGCTTTTGCCATTCGCCGCTGTTGCTGGTTTTCTGCTGAAAACGCACATGGGCCTGACGCTTCCACTCAGATTCCGTGAGTAGTCGTGGCCATACAGCCTGAGGTTCCGGCCTGATGGTGATGAATTCACCGAAGCGTTCAAGCTTTTCAAAATCACCACAATCGAGCAATTCGTAGTCGGAGAAAGTACCGGGCGAAAGAAGTTCCATCATAGGGTGCAAAGAAAGTTGAAAAAGGCTGTCGGATTTACAGATGGGAGGATAACTTGCAGCCCATGAGATTTGGTATCACAGGAACAGGAAATGCTGCGCACCATTTCGTATGGATGCTCGTTGGCGCTGGTCATAAACTCTGTCAGGTTTGTGGTAGAAAAGACAATGGCTTCGCAGGTCGGTTCGGTGCGGAGTATATTTCATCGGTCGATCAATTTGACCCAACATTGGATCTTGTCATTCTTGCTGTCAATGACGATGCCATCGCCGAGGTTTCATCGCAGCTTAGCAAATCCATATTCTCCATTCATCTTTCCGGAATGACCCCTTTGAGCGTCCTTTCGCAAAAAAACCATGGTGTGGTTTGGCCTATACAATCATTGTCGGCTTCGAAAGAACTCAATTACAAATCTCTTCCATTGCTGATTGAAGCCAATAACGAAAAGTATCAGAACCTTCTCAAAAGTTGGTTCACACCTATTTCAAATACGGTTGTGAGTGGCAATTTCGAACAACGAGTAGCAGCACATGTATCAGCAGTATTCGTCAATAATTTTGTAAATCACCTGTATGACTTGACGGCAGATTACATGAAAAATTACAAACTGTCTTTTAACCTGATGATGCCTATTGTTCGGGAAGAGATGGAAAAAATTTCAGTGATGTCAGCAGAGGAAGCTCAAACCGGACCAGCCAGACGCGGTGATATACAGACCCTAAAAAGGCAGATGGAATTGTTGAAAGACCAACCTCACATGGCAGAAATTTATCAGGTATTGACCAATAGTATTCTTAGAAAATTCCATGGTAAAGAATTATAAAACCCAACTGAAAGAGATCAACACCTTCGTATTTGATGTAGATGGTGTATTTACCGACAACATTGTGATTTTGTCTGACAATGGCGAGCAGCTCCGCACAGCGAATGTGCGCGATGGTTATGCTGTTCAACTTGCAGTCAAAAAAGGATTGCTCATTGCCATCATCAGTGGTGGTCGCAGCGAAGCTGTGCGCAGAAGGTTTGAAGGTCTTGGTGTATCCGAAGTCTATCTCGGTGCAGGAAAAAAAATAGATGTCTTCAAGTCCTTTTTGGAAAAACACAGCCTTTTGCCGGAAAACGTTTGTTACATGGGCGATGATATTCCTGATTATGCTGTGATGTCGCATGTCGGATTGGCATGTTGTCCGGCTGATGCCGCATCGGAAATTAAAAGCATTGCAGCTTATATTTCACCTCGCAATGGTGGTGCAGGCTGTGTGCGTGATGTACTCGAACAAGCATTGAAAGTGAAAGGCATGTGGATGGATGAAGAAAGTCTCATTTGGTGAAATTCACATGTTCGTCCTGAAAATTTGAAAATTCCGATGCCACACTATTTGCCTAAGAAATTACGTTCGTGGATTATGCGTAGTGTTCTATTTGCTATCCTCTTATTCTTATCTCCGGCTTTTCAAGCAATGCATCCTGAAGATGCCGAGAAAAGAATTGCGCTGTTACACAAACAACTTGCTGGTTCATCATCAGACGAAAAATCGGACTCTCTCAGCAATGCCATGCGCGCCATTTTTCTCGAAATGTTCGAGCAGCAAAAGGAGTCAGATCAACCTTCGGTGTTCGACTATGCTTTCGATCAATTGCAATTCTGCAAAGTGAAGTCATCAGATGGACGAATAAGGTTATTCAATTGGAATCAACCACATCTCGATGGCACACACAAATACTATTGTTTTGTTCTGGTGAAAAATCTAAAACAGGAAGATTTTGTTTGGTACGAACTCAAGGACAATGAGAATGAGCCAGAAAAAATTGAGAACAAATTTCTCAATGCCGATAAATGGATGGGGGCATTGTATTACGAAATCATTCCCATGGATAAAAAAGGCAGAGGTGATACGTATACGTTATTGGGTTGGGATGGCAAAGACAACTTAACCACCAGAAAAATTGTGGATGCCATCACCATCATGGGCTCCAAAGTAAGACTTGGCGCAGGACTTTATCGGCTCGACGATGGCACCAGAAAAAGAATGATCTTCGAATACAGTGAGGAAGTGAGCATGTCGGTGAAGTATTATCCGAAGAAAAAATGCATCGTGATCGATCACCTCTCTCCTAAAAACCCCATGATGACCGGTATATACGCCGACTATGGACCTGATGGCAGTTATGATATTCTCATGATGAAAAAAGGAAAATGGGAACTGATTGAAAACGCTGATATTTCTGAGTTTGTGAATGGTGATGATAAACCATTCAGAGACCCCAGGAAAAAATAGTTCCGTTATCGGGTCTTGATCCTCACTTCCGTTGCGCCATAACCATACGTGCTGTATGGGGCATCCATGAACTCGCAATTCGGATAATAGTGCACGAGCATCTTTCTGATTTCAGCGCGAAGAACACCCTGGCCTATTCCATGGATATAAATAACACGTTGCATTTTCTTTTCTTCAGCAATGCGCAAAGTGCGTTCGAAATGTTGTAACTGAACCTGGATGATTTCGCTATTCGACATGCCTTCATGACGGTCCAGCAATTCATGGATGTGAAGATCCACCTCCATGGTTTCGCCTTTGCGTTTCACACTGTTGGCTTCGCGGTTTTTATAAAGCACTTTGAATTCCTCGTTGGCTTTTTTTGCCACGTTTTTATCCAAATTTCTTTCTACCACATCCATGATGTCCGGTTGAGTTGACTCGTAACGATCGTATTCCTTGTTCCAATTGCCCACTACCACCAATTCAGTGGATGGATGTTCATAGGAGAAACCACTTCGGTCTTCAACCAAGACCCAACCGGTGCGCGGAAAACCCACCACCTTGCCTTCTCCTTCGTCGTTGAGAAATTTTACGCGATCCCCAATTTGAAATTCCATGTTCATTGAATACCCGGCAAAACTACTTCAAAGCATTTAAACCCAAATCATGTAGTGCCATTCTGTTCCGATCCAAAACACCACAGATTTTTCGCTTATTTCACAATACAAGTCCTCACGGTAGTGGTGAACACGCCTGCGTTCCCAAAACTTGCATGAGCAGGAGAAGTCCTTGAGCAGTAGCCAATCCATATAGAAACGCCAAGCAAAATCAAAGTTGAAGAAGAGGTGTCGAGGCCAAACACAAAACGTGTTCGCGATGCCATGATTTCTTTTCAAAATGGAAACCATTGTTCATCAAATCAAGATGATGAGATCATCAAAAAAAAGGCCGGCCTCGCTTCGCTCGGCCGGCCAACATGACCTTATATTCCATTGAAATTATTTCAAAATTTCACGTGAGATGACCAATTTTTGAATTTCACTTGTGCCTTCGCCAATGGTGCACAGTTTAGAGTCGCGATAGAATTTTTCAACCGGAAAATCTTTGGTATAACCATAACCACCGAAAATTTGAACGGCATCAGTAGACACACGCACCGCAACTTCCGAAGCATAGTATTTCGCCATGGCAGATTCTTTGGTCATCTTCATCTTGTTGTTCTTCAAATGTGCAGATTGATACAACAACATTTCTGATGCTTCAATTTCTGTCTGCATATCTGCCAGTTTGAAAGCAATGGCCTGGAAATTTGCAATTGGCTGACCAAACTGTTCGCGTTCTTTCGCATACTTCACAGATGCTTCGAAAGCGCCTTTGGCGATACCCATAGATAACGCACCAATGGAGATACGTCCACCATCCAGAATTTTCATGGCTTGCTGGAAACCTTCTCCCACTTTGCCCAAAACCTGACTCTTGTGTACGCGACAATTTTCAAAAATCAACTCTGCGGTTTCAGAAGCACGCATACCGAGTTTGTTTTCTTTTTTGCCACCACTAAAACCAGGCGTGCCGCGTTCGATCGCGAAAGCAGTAATTCCTTTTGAGTCGAGCAATTCACCGGTGCGAACGAGTACCACAGCAATCTCACCGCTGATACCGTGTGTGATCCAATTCTTGGTGCCATTGATGACCCAATAATCGCCGTCCTGCACGGCAGTGCATTTCATACGCATGGCATCACTTCCAGTATTCGCTTCAGTCAATCCCCATGCACCGATCCACTCGCCGGAAGCGAGCTTAGGAAGATACTTCTGTTTCTGTTCTTCATTGCCAAACTCGAGGATATGATTGGTGCAAAGTGAATTGTGTGCTGCAGTAGACAAACCGATAGAACCACAAACTTTTGCAATTTCTTCGATCACACTGATGTACTCGAAATAACTGAGACCTGCGCCACCGTACTGTTCAGGAACAAGCACACCCATGATGCCGAGCGCCCCCATTTTATGGAAAAGCTCGCGCGGAAATTCCTGCGATTCGTCCCACTTCATCACATTCGGACGAATTTCTTTCTCTGCAAAATCACGCACCATTTGCGCGATCATCTTTTGATTTTCTGATCTTTCAAAGTTCATGGCTTTGTCTCTCAGTTATAAATAAGTCTTGAGACTGATGTTTTCAGTCTTTGTTCATTTCGTTTGGTTGGGGAAAGTCAGTGGTAAAACACATGGAAATCAGAATTGTTGGTCCTGTATCCGTATCTTACTGATTTAAAACCGCGCGAAGGTAAGAATTTCGTCAGTGAATTCCGAAAGTGTTTGTTCTCCTTTCAAAAAACTCAATTCCACCAAGAATGAAAATCCAGCCACCACACCGTTGGCCTGATGAATGAGATTGGCTGCAGCACGCGCGGTTCCGCCCGTTGC
Organism: Flavobacteriales bacterium; assembly: GCA_019694805.1. Taxonomy (GTDB): domain Bacteria; phylum Bacteroidota; class Bacteroidia; order Flavobacteriales_D; family Sanyastnellaceae; genus JAIBBG01. The sequence continues at coordinate 29,942 of JAIBBG010000023.1, forward strand.
GAGCACATCATCATGAATCAAGATTCGTTGTCCGGGTTTTACTGCATCGGTGTGCATTTCGATCACATTCTGTCCGTACTCCAGAGAATAATTCACTGAATAGCGTTCGCGAGGCAGCTTGTTTTTTTTTCGCATCATGATAAAAGGAACACCAAGCCTCATGGCCAGAGGCATACCAAATAGAAAGCCACGGCTCTCCAGTCCGGCAACACCTTCAATGTTTTTGCCACGATAATGCTCCGCCAACGTGTCGAGAATTTCATTCGAAAGTTCTGCTGATTGAAATATGGGCGTGATGTCCTTGTACACAATTCCTGGCTTCGGGAAATCGTGGACATCAATGATGGTGTTTTTAATCTTCTGACTCAATGCTTCCATAACGGCGGCAAAAATCAACGAACCACGAAGTAAATCACCAGTTTTTCATAAGTTTTTTCATCAATGGCCACACATTTTTTCACATCCAACATGTTGCGGAATGGTCCGTGTTTTTCCCGATAGGCCACCAAAGCCTTGGCCTGTGATCCAGCGAGATAAGGGAATTTGCGCAATTCTTCTTCCTCAACCGTATTGATGTCGCGTATTTTCATGAGGCTTGGATCCAAAGTAAAAAATGGCTTCAGCGTATCCAGTTTTTCAGGGGTCATTCTGTAGATTTCTAAAAGCTGATTCAAATCGTAAAATCCGCCGAGTTTTTCACGATGCTCTACGATTTTTCGCGCCAACCAGGGACCAATTCCACGCAAACGAACCAGTTGATTGGTATCCGCAGCATTGATTTCAACGATCATTTCTTGCTTTCGATATGACTTGTTTCCAGCATCCGAATGAGGCCACGTTTGCGATACGTCCTCCCGCAATCGTTCCTGATGCTGCCATGCAGGTTTTTCATTCATATTTACTAAGGCATCGCCCTCAGGAAGCAGGATGAAAGGTTCAATGCGGGCGAAGTCATCTTCATCGATCACATACATCTTCGCTACATCTCCTTTCACCCTGAAAGCACCCCCTCCGTTGAGGTATTTACGGATGCTCCTGATCTGGCCGGGGGAAAAACCAAGTTTTGTCCATCCATCATCATCAACCGTATTCGGATCGAATGGAAACAAAGAAGTCTTCTCCTGCGTCACAACCGGGTTGTCGCGCTCCCCTGACTTCCCTGCTGATGATGATTGTTCTTTCAACCAATTCCTTACTTCAATTTCCCATGCTCCAACTTCAGCAAATTCCTTCCGGTGAAAAGCTATGGTGGTCAACCTCCAAACGATCGTGAGACCAATCAATATGATCATCACCAACATGCCGCGCTGCTCTCCTCTATTCCATTCAAACCATTCGCTGATCCGATGAACACCGTTGTTTTTTCTCCCTGACATCTTGTTGTTATCGCCGTCAAAACAACGGAGTCCTTGTGAATATGGACGTCACAGGAATATGCCCCAATGGCATAAATGAATATATACAAATTGATTTGCAGCGATATATCATTGCATAAAAATCCTCCCCGAAGCTTACAAACATGCCATTCCAACTTTCGATATACCCGTATGTTTTGATGCTTGCGCTCTCCGTCCTGACCATCAGTGCATGTGAAGGATATCGTTGCGCGAAAGGAATTGTGGTGGATGCGGAAAACATGGAACCATTGCACGAGGTTACGTGTTACGTCAAAACTGCTGACATCACATGGGTCACAGACTCAACAGGTTCTTTCGATGTATGCAATGGAATGAGTGGATGCGTCAGCGAGTGTCAACCGATTGTCATCTGGTTTTCGAAAGAAGGGTATATTCCACAGGAATTGGTGAACGAAGACGCGGAAGGAAAAATTCTCTTGAAAAAAGAGGATTAGTGATTGGTAGACTTTGGTGCTGGGCTATCGTTTTTAGCCATATAAATCTTGTGGATCACGCAACCATCACATTTGCTTTTTCCTGAAAAATATTCCAGCCAGATTTTTTTCCCCAGCCAAACTGAAGCGAACAAGACAGCTATGATGACCAGGATATTTTGAATCATGATAACAATTGATAGGCGGTGAACGCTGCAAGATAAGCCATGATTCCCATGTACACCAATTGAATCAAAGGCCATTTCCATGATCGCGTTTCGCGTTTCACTACTGCAAATGTGGCCATACATTGCATGGCATAGACATAAAATAACATCAAGGATATTCCACTTGCAAGATTGTATTGCGGTTCACCGGATTCAACTTTTTTCTCTTGACGCAAGCGCTCCAACAAGGTGTGATCCTCTTCGAAATCTTCACCAACGCTGTAAATGGTTGCCATACTTCCAACAAAAACTTCACGTGCAGCAAATGAGGTGATCAATGCAATTCCTATTTTCCAATCATAACCCAAAGGTTTGATCAATGGCTCGATCCCGTGCCCCAGTTTACCAATAAAAGAATGTTCGAGATCATTCACTTTGTAAATCCCAGGAGAAGATGAATCCGTCGGGTTCTGTTCCGTCAAATACTCCGATGGACGATGATAGGGACCGTAAGATGCAAGTGCCCAAAGCACAATAGAAATAGCCAGAATGACTTTTCCCGCATCGACCACAAAAATTCTCACTTTCTCCCACAAATGAAGAAAGACATATTTCCATACTGGAAGTTTATACTCCGGCATTTCCATGATGAGATAACCGGGGGAAGTGCTTTTGATGAATATTTTCATGATGGCCGCCACAACCAAAGCAGATATCAAACCCAGCATGTACAGACCAAGTAAAACCATCCCTTTCAAATTGATGATCCCGAGCCATTGATAATCCGGAATCACCAGGGCAATCAATAAAGTGTAAACTGGAATGCGTGCCGAACAACTCATCAATGGAGCGACCATGATGGTGATGATCCTGTCTTTCCAACTGCTGATGCCGCGCGCCGACATGATACCGGGAATGGCGCAAGCCACACTGCTCATCAATGGAACTACACTTTTACCATTGAGGCCGAATGGCCTTACCAATTTGTCCATGATAAAAACCACCCGGGACATGTATCCGGATTCTTCCAACAATGAAAGGAAAAAAAAGAGCAATGCTATTTGTGGAATAAAAACGAGGACACCGCCAACTCCTGGTATGATGCCCTGTGAAATCAAGTCGCTGAAAATACCTTCAGGCATCATGTCTTTCGTCCATTGACTCAATTGGAGAAAACCTACATCGATCCAATCCATGGGATATGATGCGATATGATAAATGACTTGAAAAATGAAGAAAAGGATAGACAGAAAAATGGCGTAACCCCAAACGGGATGGACAGCAATTCGGTCTATTCTTCTCGAAATATTCTCCCTGTTGTTTTCGGCTGGTCTCTGAATATGAGCCAACATTCTTCTGATTTCCTGGTACCTGATACCGGTATCGTTCAATTGAGCTTCTGTCTGATTCAGAATATCGAAAGGAGAATGTTCGCCAAACTTGCGGGTAGCTTTTACCGCCTGATGGCTCTCAATAGCTTGATACAATTGGTCCAAACCTTCACCAGTACGACCGTTGATTTCGATAACAGGTATTCCGCCTATTTCTTGAGAAAACAACTGCTTATCTGTTTTCAATTGACGTTTTGCCGCGATATCCGGCATGGTCAACACTACGACCAAAGGCAGACCGAGGTCATACAATTGGGTAAAAAGCAGGAGATTTCTTTCGAGGTTGATTTCATCAGCAACATAGACGAAAAGATCAATGTCCGGCCGTTGCAATTGTTGCTGCACAAAATCAGCAACCACCCGTTCATCATCAGATTGAGGAAAAATACTGTAGGTTCCGGGAAGGTCGATCACCTCGACATCGGTTCCACTCTTCAACTTAAAAAAGCCCGTCTTTTTGTCTACAGTCACACCGGGAAAATTGCCCACCTTTTGCCGTAATCCGGTCAATTGGTTAAACAATGAACTTTTACCTGTATTCGGATTCCCCGTGATCGCAATCTTCCGCATGGATTTTCATTGATTCTGTTGATCAATCCATCAACGTGATGATTTGTGCTTCAGACCTTCGAAGTGATAAGACATAACCACCGACGTCTATGGCGATTGGGTCACCAAAGGGCGCTTTAAACAAAACCGTGATCTTTCTTCCCGGGAGCAAACCCATTTCCGACAATTTCACTGAAAGTTGGTGTGGTTGCAATGACTTCACAATGCCGGACTCGCCTGTTTCCAGTTTAGAAAGATCCATGTGTTTGGGCGGTACATACTTCACGCGGTAAAGATGCTTTGAATAGAGCCTTTTATTGAATACCACAAAAATGGTATTTGCAAATTGTAAAGAAAATGCCTTTTGTCATGATCCGCGTTGATGTTTTCACTCCTTCATGGTTCATAATCGGTGAAATGAATGAAAGACCAACGCACACCAAGCTGCATCATGCTCACAACCATCCAATCTGAATTGAACCTCATTCATACCGTCGAATTTCTATTCTGATTCAAATTCCCTTTGAATCTCATTGACGAAACACTTCGTTAACCCTTTTTAAAAAATGAAATTTGTTTTTTATTTCACCTATATCGTAATATTGCAATATTAAAATAAAGATGGGCGCTACCAAATCAGAACACTTCACAGAAAAGCAGAATGCCATGGCCAGCATGATCAAGGCACTCGGTCACCCGGCGCGCGTCGCCATCCTGGAATACCTCCTCAAAGTAGATACCTGCATTTGTGGAGATATTGTCAATGAAATTCCGTTGGCACAGCCCACAATTTCACAGCATTTGAAGGAATTGAAACAAGCCGGACTCATCAAAGGACGAATTGAAGGCAATTCGATCTGCTATTGTGTGGATGAACAAGCCATCAAAACCATGCGAGAATACTTCGGTGGAATCTCACAACAATTAGAAAAACGAGCAGGCAAATGCTGCTCATAACCATACAACAATGAAACTCACACAATTTATTCAGACACTTCAAGGAATCGAACAACTGACGTTTGTTCGCCCAGACGGACAGCAGGTTCCTGCACATTTTCATATCACAGAAGCAGGTTTGACCACCAGGCATTTCATCGATTGCGGTGGTACCATACGCACCGATAAAGCCATCAATCTTCAAATTTGGGTAGCAGGAGACACGGATCACAGGCTCAGTCCGGTGAAGATGAAAAAGATCATGGATCTTGCCTCTCCACTTTTTGGTCAGGAAGATCTGGACATCGAAGTGGAATATCAATCAGAAACCATTGGACGTTATGGAATCGATTTCGATGGTGAAAATTTCAGGATGACGACCAAAGAAACCGATTGCCTCGCCAAAGATCATTGCGGTATTCCAACCGACAAACTCCGGGTCAATCTCGCAGTTTTGACCCCAGAGAAAAGTGCATGCTGCACACCGGGTGGCGGATGCTGCTGATCAACAATCTCTGAGCGGTTAGCAGAAGAACAGGTGCAAAGGCATCATCAGGCCTTATCTTCGCGCGCTTAAATTTTTCAGGAATGCTCAATGTTTCGAATGTATCGCTCCGTTATGGCAAGCGAATTTTGTTTGATGAAGTCAACGTCAAATTCACACATGGCAATTGTTATGGTGTGATTGGTGCCAATGGCGCAGGCAAATCGACATTCCTGAAAATTCTTTCCGGTGAAATTGAACCTCTGACAGGTGAGATCTCGATGGGTGCTGGCGAACGCATGAGTGTTTTGAAACAGAATCACTTTGAATTTGACATCTACACTGTGCTGCACACCGTGCTGATGGGAAACAAAGTGTTGTGGAACCTCATGAAAGAAAAAGACGCTTTGTATGCGAAGCCCGATTTCACCGATGAAGATGGAGAAAAAGCAGCGGAACTCGAGGTACAGTTTGCCGAAATGGACGGCTGGAATGCCGAAAGCGATGCCGCGAATCTGCTGAGTGGCCTGGGTATTCGCGAAGAGGACCACAACAAGTTGATGAGTGAATTGAATGGTAAGGATAAAGTTCGCGTATTGCTCGCTCAGGCTTTGTTTGGTAATCCGGAAATTCTTCTCCTCGATGAGCCTACCAACGACCTTGATGTTGAAACCATCTCATGGTTGGAAAACTTCCTGGCAGACTTTCAAAACACAGTGATTGTTGTTTCTCACGACCGACACTTTTTGGATGCCGTTTGTACACATATCGTAGATATTGACTTCAGTAAAATTCAACTTTACACCGGTAACTACACCTTCTGGTATGAATCAAGTCAGTTGGCTTTGAGACAACGCGCTGATCAAAACAAACGCATCGAAGACAAAAGAAAAGAATTGCAAGAATTCGTTGAGCGATTCAGTGCAAATGCATCCAAATCCAGACAAGCCACAAGTCGCAAAAAACTTCTGGATAAACTCGTGGTGGATCAGATTCAGCCTTCAACGAGAAAATATCCTGGTATCATTTTCAGACCAGAAAGAGAATGTGGCGACCAGATCTTGAACATTGAAAAACTCTCGAAAAAATCTCCGGAAGGTGTTGTGCTCTTTCAGGATGTAAGCTTTACTTTGATCAAAGGAGATAAGGTAGCGATTCTGTCCAAAGAACATAGTGCCATCACCGCATTCTTCGAAATTATCACTGGTCATCAGCAACCAGACCAAGGGGAATACAATTGGGGAAGCACCATCACATCAGCCTATTTACCAAACGACAACTCATCTTATTTCAATACAGACGACAATCTGATCGATTGGCTGCGACAATACTCCAAAGACAAAGACGAAACTTACGTTCGTGGATTTCTGGGTAAAATGTTGTTCAGTGGTGAAGAGGTAATGAAAAAAGCGAATGTCCTGAGCGGAGGTGAAAAAGTGCGTTGTATGATTTCGAGGATGATGTTATCAGGAGCGAATTGTCTCGTCATGGATGAACCTACCAACCACCTCGACCTCGAGTCCATCACTGCATTCAACAATGCCATGAAAGATTGGAAGTATATCACTTTGTTTACTTCACATGACCATGAATTCATGCATACAGTAGCCAACCGCATCATTGAAATTACTCCGAAAGGAGTCATTGACAAACGCATGTCATTCGACGACTATCTCGCCGATAAGAGCGTCGCTGAGCAGCGCAAAGCCATGTATTGATCTGCCTGCTTTTTTGTCTATTCCAAAAGCCTTGAATGGAATCGCCAGCAAGCGATTTTCACCTCATTGACCCATGCTAATGGAAAATGGGAATCGCTGAGAATAACTTTGACATTCCAATGAAAAGAAAAGATTTTCTCAAATCAGCCGCTGCGCTCGCCGTTATGGGACCATTGACCAGTTTTAGCAGGTTCACAGATGAACTGCCACATCAGGATAAAATCATGCCTGTACTTTTTACATCACACGGTAATCCGATGGATATTCCACTTCCAAAAGAACAACGTGCTTTCTGGATGACACTATTCAATCTCGGACGTGAGCTGAAAGCCAATTATGACGTGCGCGCCGCATTGGTTGTTTCTGCGCATTGGTGTACACGAGGAACTTTTGTCAACGTATCTAAAGAACAAGAACAGATCTACGATTATTACGGTTTTCCCAAGGAGTATTACGAAGTATATTATAAAGCCAAAGGATCACCGGAAATTGCGCATGAAGTGAAAGAGATCGTTCCTTCTATCACGGAAACAACCGATTGGGGACTCGATCATGGTGCATGGCCTATGTTGATGCATCTTTTCCCTGAAGGCAATGTTCCGGTATTCCAGATGTCGATCGATTATTATGCAAAACCAGAATACCATTACGAATTGGGCAAACAACTGAAAGCCCTTCGTCAAAAAGGGGTATTGATCATCGGCAGTGGATCACTCATTCATAATCTTTCTCTGGCTATCAAAAAAATGCAGGCGAACGATATGAATCCATATGGTTGGGAAGCAGAATACGATGCATGGATCAAACAACAATTGGATCAGCGCAATGTGCAGAACATCATCCAATACGAAACCAGTCACAAGCTTGGCAAGTTGGCAGCACCAACACCTGATCATTTCGTTCCTGTGTTGTACAGTCTGGGACTGATGGACACTGCCGATGAAATGAAATACTTCTATGAAGCACCAACTTCATTGCCGGCCTTCAGTGAACGGAGTTTTATCCTTACACGTTCTTGATCTTTCGAACGTTGAGAATTTAACGGACTTCATTCAATGGTCGGCATTCTTGAGAATAAGCATGCAATGTGCTTTTTGTTTCAAGCCATAAAGGCCATTCATGCATTTGATCCCATAGAATAGGTCATGAAGTCAAGCAGAGAATGTCCATTCCATGGACTCGCCATGGTCGATGAACCAGCATGAGACATTGTGGAAGTTGAAATAGTAACCTGACTTATTCGAAAGTCACATGCAGCACGATCTTCTCGCCTGCTCTTTCCACTACACAATCTACAGTTTGACCCGCTTCGAATTTACCCAACGCCTCCATGTAGCCGTAGATGTCAGCCACATCATAATCGCCCAATTTCACGATGGTATCTCCACCTTTCAAACCAGCTTTAGCACCTGGCTTTCCATCTTTGGCGCCATCAATTCGCAATCCCGGGCCTGAATAGAGATAGTCAGGAATCACACCCAATGTAACTTTGAAATCACTCGAAGATGGTGTTGCATCTTTTGTTTTGGTGAATTGCGGTTTACCTCTTCCATCCATTTTCAGAATCACCTGTTGGATGTATTTGGTGACGGAAACAATGCCGGCATAATTGAGCTTATCCGCATCATCTGACGGCTTGTGATAGTCTTCATGCTGTCCGGTGAAAAAGTGAATCGCAGGAATATCAGACAAGTAAAAACTGGTATGATCACTCGCTCCGACACCACTTTCGCTGGTGACAATTTTGATATCATCCACTTGAATTTCCGGGAGTATTTGCATCCAATCCGGACATGTGCCCACACCATTGATCGCAAGCGATTTTTCAGCATTCAATTTACCGACCATGTCCATATTGAGCATATAGCTTACAGTCTTCAAATCAATCGTTGGATTTTTAGTAAAGTAATTGCTTCCCCAAAGTCCCTTTTCCTCACCACTGAATGCCATGAACAGATAGTTATTGTGTGTTGTTCCTGCTGGTTTTTCTACCAACCAATAAGCCAACTCCAACAAAGATGAAACACCACTGGCGTTGTCATCAGCGCCATTGTGAATGGCTTTAGGACCAGTCCAAAGTGAATTTTCATCACCCATACCCAAATGATCATAATGAGCACCAATGATTACGGTCGTCGCTGCGCCATTGTCAAGATAACCAATCACATTGCGGCCCTTGATTTCTTTCACGAGTGCCATACCCAATGACGCACTGTCACCTGTATGATGTACCTGAGCCGGAGAATGAGGCACAAAACTGAAAAACTGAAACCAGGAACTGTCGCCTTTGGCTTGAAGTCCCATGGTCATCATTTTACCCGCGATGTATTCAGATGCCTTGCGTTCACCTTCTGTACCCACTGCACGGCCTTCCATCATGTCATCTGCCAAAACACTTACCGTCATATTCACACGGTCCAATGGCGTCGAGAACCCTTTGTATTTGGACGGCGGAGTGCACTGTGAAGCCGTGGCAATGATGAAGACGAAAACGGCAATATTCAAACGGTGAAATAGTTTCATTGTAAGGAATTTGGCGCGAAAATAATCATGTGAACCGTTGCGAAATGACAAAATCCCAATTTCAGGCTGAGGCGTCAACATTCCAGCACAAACAGCGGCTATTCCAAAACGAGAATGAGAACTTTCACCATGACAAACTTCAAAGGTCCTAAGTCAGATAAATCCCCTCAGATTGAACCTCTTAAATATCCGATCTTTCATACATGTCATCAGATTTTTCTATGCTCAATACCGTGTTATGGGGCATTGCTTGGGCACTTCTGACATTCATCAGAGTTCGCTACCAGAAGACATATCCGACCTTGAGGCTGATGGTAAAATTGGGAAGCCATCTTTCACCGGCAGCATTGTGAGAAGATGAAACGGGATCGTAAAATTCATCTTTCATATTCGCACGACCTGAATGTGTGGTATACCTGTAAGCCAAACCAATACCAATTCCGGGCTCTAAATACCATTGATGATTGAAGAAGGATTTACCACTGTATTTGATATTGAATCCAATGCGTTGTTTATGAATGGTAAAAAAATCTTCATAGTAATAATATCCGGTATCTCGCGGCGGGTCATAAACAAAATTGGTATCAGCAACGGAGAAGAGATCATTCACATAACTGTGATTATTCGTGTAGAACAATTCAAATGAATAAACCGGATAACCCAATACAAACTTTCTTCTTGATCTGGTGTACTTCAATTCCATTTTGGCTTTGTATCCTTTATTGGTATACCAATAAGCTCCGCGGTCCATCGCTTCAAAAAGATAGCCCAACATGCTGTGTCGGATGACAGGACCTGCTTCCGCTTGCAGAGCGAATTGGTTATTCAACCATCGTTCATATCCCACTTGAATTGATGGATTCAATAGGTCAAATAAGCCAAGTGGATTGATGAAGAAGGCATTCGGTGCTTTGCGATAAAGACTATCTTTTTGCGAAAACCCGCGCGAATAAACGCTTACCAGAAAAATGACCAAGAATATAGTGCGTATCGTTTTCACCATACAAATATCGCCGCATCGAAAGAAGTCACAAAGGTTTCGAGTCAGAAATACGTATCGTGCTTGGGCCATAAAATTGGTATCGCGACATCAACCCGGAGCATGGAGTCGAAATCTTTGACAACTCTAAAAGCCCCCTATGATGATCTCAAATGCAAGACTTGATTAAAAAAAACAACGGGCCAATTTGACCCGTTGTTTTTTCTTTCATAAGATCATCAATCAGTATCCTATGCGATTAGAGGTTTAAAATCTTTTTGAAAAAAACAAACAGGACAAAATGTATAACAGTCTTCCGGCAAAATGACTGCCATGCATGAGTCCTGTCTGTTCATTTCTTCAAAGAGGCAATTTTGTGCCTGCTTTGTGTTTTGGTTGTGTCAAGTAATCAGCTAATCAGTGTGTGTCGATTTGCGTGACAAATTTCCTCTGATTGAACTGCTATTTCTGTACCGTAAAATCGGATTTTGACACAGCGTGCATGGGTTTTGTTGCGACAGGAATCAAAGGTTATTGATTGAGGTAAATCAATTTGGTTTGGTAAGCTCCGAGGCTCACCACCCGTTCATTTTCCTTGATCCCATCTCGAATCACGATCTGATCGCCATTACGTTCGCCAGTGGAGATGTACCTGAGCTCGTATTGCTCAGCCGCATTTTTGACAAAAACAACAGGTCGGCCTTCAATTTCCGTCACCGATTCTTCTGGTAATGCAAGCACATCATGACCTTCATCACTGATGGTCCACACATTAACAAATTCACCAAGCTTCAATTTGCCATCGCTATTGTTGACTTCAAATAAAACACGTTGCGATTGATTGGATGCATTGAATTCCTGAACGAGGCTCACCAATTTCACGTCGGTATTGGTATGAAAATCTTCCATACACTGCACCCGGAAACTTTTCGATGACTCGATGGCTTCAACATCCTTTTCATAGGCTTGCGCTTCCACGTAGACCTTATTCAGTTGGTTGATCACAAACAATGTTTGGCTACCATTGACAGATGAACGCTCACTCAAAACAAACGGAGCTACAATGCCCGAAATTGGAGCAGTAAGTGTCACATTTTTGACTCCGGATTGAAAGAGTTCTCTATTGTTTTTCGCAATTTCAAAACGTGCTGATGCTTCTTCGACTTCTTTTTTTGAAGCAATATTCTCCAGCGATTTTTTTCGTTCGTACTCTTTCCTTGCGGTCTCGTATTCGGTGTCCAGTCTGTTTTTTTCTGCCTGCCAGGCGATGTCATTGCCTGCATCCATGATGCGTTCAATCACAGCAAGCGGCTGTCCTTGATTTACATACTCACCAGGCTTCACTTTGATGCTCAAAATTTTTGCTGTTTGTGGTGAAATCACTTCAGCATGTCCTTCAGGCGCGGGTATCACGGTGCCATACAGTCTGCTGCCTTTACTAAACAATGTTTCTCCAACAACAACAGTCCTAATGTTCAACAGGAATTGTGTTTCCTTTTCCACCAAAAAGTTTTTACTGAGATCGGTTTTCTTTTTTTCAGCACCATGATCATGTCCTTCATGGGCATGGGATCGATTGTAATGCACCGTCGGTGTCAATGCGCCTAAAAACAAGAGCGAAAGGACCTTTCTGCTTCTTCTTCTTCCGATAAAAAATCCACCCATGACGCCAGCAATCAGCAATCCAATTCCCAAAAGGTACATGTTGGTATGAGTATGTTCATGATCGTCTGCTGACTCCATATGATGATGTGTAAAATCAACATCATGTAGTTCAGCCAACTCAACACTATCCTTTGATTGAATTTCAATATGAAAATCATATGTCTTTTCCGCGGGCATGATGGTATTCACTTCATAAATACCAGACTTCACTTGTTTGATTTCAAAAGGTTGTTCCGGAAATGCCATATTCCTCAATTTGATGTGGGCTGAGTCGATGGGCACATTCGTATGAAAATCGCTCAGATAAATTGTCATGCGCAATGGTTCTGTCGTTTCCACCGGAACAAACTTCATGAGTACCTCATAGTTTTCAGAAGCTCCTTCAGTAACGGATTCCATCACACCTGTGCCATGCGTTTCTGATGTCTCAACGCCATGGTCATGTGAGTGGTTATGTTCATCTTGGGCATAGATTCCACCATAGCCGATGGTAAATGCCAACATCACGATAGATGTCAGTATGCGTTGATGAGAAGATAATACTTGTTTCATGGATTTCATGGATTCTGATTGTAGTAATAATTCACTTCATCTGTTGCCAATGCATACCGATAAGCAGCATCCGCATAAGCCAAACGGTATTGTAAAACATCCTTCAATGTTCTTAAATGGGTGATGTAATCGATCTCTCCGGCAAAGAGATATCGCTCTGAAGCTTCTGCCAATGATTGTGCGGTTGTTAAGCCTGATTTCAAATGATATTGGAGTATATCCTTCGAGCTCGACCATGCAGAAACCGCGTTAACGCGACCTTTTTCCCATGCCAATTTCGCCTGATCCGCTTTGGCTGAAATCGCTTCTTCTCTGGCTTTCATCGCTTTGATATTTCCCGAATATTGCCAAAACCAAAGGGGAATAGTTATACCCGCTTGCCACCTCATATTCATGGGTGTATCCTTACCTGCTTGATTCAAATAGCCCAATTGAATGCCCGGAAATGTTTTGTTTTTCTCCACCTTCAATTGTTGTCCGATGAGGTTCACTTCTCCTTCTGCCACTTTCAGGTATGACGAAAGATTGGGCATGAGTGTTAATTCAGGCGTATTCAAGTCAAATGCAGAGGCCTCAAATGGCTGCATGACGATACTGTCACGGGTAGGGAAATAATATTTGATGGATCTCAAAGCATTTTCGTACTCTACCTGTGCCTGTATGTATTGTTGATGCACCTGTCCATACTCCAACATGGCGAAGTTCTTTTCCATGAGATCAATATCTCCAGCCAGAAAACGTTGTTCAGTAGCCTGCAGAATAGCATACAACAAACTATCCTGCTCGCGAAGAATGCGAAGGTTCGTGGATCTGTACCTTCCTTCATCAAAAGCTTGGCAAGCTTCATACAAGAGCATTTCAGCTTGCAGACTTTGCACGTTTTCTTGTAAGTCCAAATTGGCCTCCAGCATTCTTTTCCGCGCAACATAGACGCCGGGGAAATCAAAATTCTGATTGATACCTAAAGCATAAAATTGTCCGGTTGGACTCTGCACTCCGATGGAAGGATTCGGTAATGCCCATGCTGTTTGCTTTTCGAATGATGCAGCGTCTACCAGTTTTTGTTCTGCCTGGATGGATGGATGGTTTGCTTTCACGCCATTCAAAAATTCATCCCGTTGCAAGATTCGTTGGGCCTGGGATTGTGCAGCTATGATCATCACGGACATCAACATCATCCATGACATTCCTCTATTTTTTTTCTGATCAAAGGTCATCTTTTCGCTGATTTTTTTGATGAAAATATTCTTTCAAAGCTTTTTCGCCGACGGCTCTAAATACTACTGGTGTCACTATCACATCCAGTAATGTAGAAGAAATGAGACCGCCCAGAATTACTGTGGCGACAGGATACAATATTTCTTTGCCGGGTGCTTGTGGGTCGAGTGTAAGTGGAATAAGCGCCAACGAAGCCACAAGTGCAGTCATCATCACGGGGATTAATCTTTCCAGTGAACCTCTGATCACCATTTGATCAGAAAATTTTTCGCCCTCATGTTCAATCAAATGAATATAATGTGATATCATCATGATGCCATTGCGAGATGCAATTCCGGTAAGGGTGATGAATCCTACCATAGTAGCTACAGAGAAAACGCCTCCTGTCAACCAAACGGCAACGACACTGCCTACCAACGCCAATGGAATATTGAGCATGATTTGCAATACAATTCTCCAAGTGCGGAAATTGTAATATAATACTCCAAAGATGCCCACCAATGCCAACACCGCCATCCAGAACATCTGCGAAGAAGCTTGCTTCTGCGCTTCATACTGACCACCATACACCAAGTATGCACCTTCGGGTAGATGTATTTGTTCATCTATTTGCTTTCGAATTTCATCTACCGTACTTCCGAGATCACGATCCTGAACATTGCAACTAACATAAATTTTGCGCTGTGTATTTTCATGAGAAATATTGTTCACCGAATATGTGTATTCGATATCAGCAATTCTTTCCAGAGGAATAAGCGTGCCATCGGGAGCATCCACGAGAGTTTGTCGGATTTGTTCTATATCACTTCTCCCCTCTTCAGTGGTTCGAAGCACAATGTCAAATGATTTCTGTCCATCTATGATCTGTCCTGTGCGAGTGCCATTGTAAAAAACCTCAAGATCACGTGCCACTTTTCCGGCTTGCAAACCATACCGTTTCAACGCTTCACGGTCTACTCGGATGAGCAATTGAGGAACCATTTGCTGCCGCTCTACCTGCACATCCGTAGTTCCTGGAACATTTCGAACTACCTCAGCCATGCGTGTAGCGGTCAGTCTCATTTCATTCAAATCTTTACCAAAAAGTTTAATAGAAACCTGAGCCTTTACTCCACTCAATAAATGTTCAACCCGGTGAGAAATAGGTTGACCAACTTCCACACTGACACCTTTCAAAATTTTCAGTTTATTCCTCAGATCAGTGATGATCTCTTGCCGACTTCGATCGGTACCTTTTTCGATAACCACATCAATTTCACTATTGGAAACAGGTTCAACGTGTTCATCCAATTCAGCACGCCCTGTTCTTCTGCTTACGTATGCCACACCTTCCGACTCAAGCATGATTTTCTCAGCAATCATCCCGATCCTGTTGCTCTCTTCAAGCGATGTTCCTGGTGGAGCATAGAGATTGATGGTAAAACTTCCTTCATTGAACGGTGGAAGAAACTCAGTACCGAAAAACGGAACAACAGCTATCGCGCCGACGATCATCACCAGGGCAATGCCAACAACAAGGGTTGGTTTACCCAGGGTTTTGCGCAAAGTTTTCTCATCTTGTCGCTTCAACCACCTCACCAATCGCGTCTCTTTCTCCGCGTCTTGAACACCAGAAGCGAACATTCGCAAATACCATGATCGTCCCGGCTTGTTGTTATTCTTCGCTTGAAGTAACAGAGAACAAAGCGCTGGTGTGACCGTGAGCGAAACCAACAGCGATGCCAGTATACTGGTGATGTAAGCAATGCCCAGTGGCGCAAAGATTTTTCCTTCAATGCCTTGCAACCAAAACAAGGGAAGGAAAACCAATACAACAATAATGGTCGCAAATACAATAGAGTTTCGAACTTCAGAACTGGCCTCATAAATCACACGGAGAAATGGACGCCGTTGTTCTTGAGGTAAGTGAAAATTCTCTTTCAGCCTTCGGTAGACATTCTCTACATCGACAATAGCATCGTCGACCAATTCACCAATGGCAATGGCAAGGCCGCCTAAGGTGAGGGTGTTGATCGAAATACCAAAGAACTTAAATATGATGGCCGTAATCACAATCGACAACGGTATCGCCGTAAGGGTGATGAACGTAGTTCGCAAATTCATCAGGAACAACAACAAGATCACTATGACAAGGAAAAAACCATCGCGCAAGGCTTCTTCTACATTGCTGACAGAATTTTCGATGAAGTGTTTTTGTTGGAAAATTTCAGTATTGATTTTGACATCGGCCGGCAAGGCATTCTGCAATTCATGGAGTGCTTTTTCAATCTCTTCAGTTAAAGCTACTGTGTTGGCCTGAGGCTGCTTCTCCACGGTGAGGATAACGGCAGGTTTGCCATTCACTCCGGCATCTCCCCTTTTGATGGCAGCACCAAAACGGATATCCGCAACTTGGGATAACAAAACCGGTTGTCCGTCCTTGTTGCTGAGCACTGTATTTTCAAGATCGTGAATAGAACTGGCCCTTGCCACATTTCG
>JAIBBG010000076.1 GCA_019694805.1 Flavobacteriales bacterium
CGGTCATCAGCCAGCATCATGGATAACATTGCCGAGGGATTCGAACGGAATAACAACAAGGAATTCAAACATTTTCTATACATATCGAAATCCTCCTGTGGAGAAGTGAGGTCTCAATTGTATAGGGCTTTTGATCGTGAATATCTTACGAAGGAAGAATTTGAAGTGTTGGTCCAAAACACACTAAGCATCTCTGGTCAAATCGCAGGGTTGATCAATTACATCAATCGATCAACAATTTCAGGAACAAAGCACAAGACCGCAAACAATGACATATCCGCTGAACCTGATACTGCTTATAACAGACCAAATGATGAAGTCCAAACAGAGTACTTTCTAGAAATAGCTTTAAATGATCTTTCCAAAGATTGATGCAGGAAAATTTTCAATGATCACCACAAAATCAAACAATATGCAGATTCTGAATTCAAATTACTCAAATACGAATCAACCACAAAATTCCCGATGACAAATCTTAAATTCCAAATAGCATTCATCGATATCAACCATACTTCCGCCCAATTTTAAATCTTAAATTTTAAATCTTAAATTTCAAATTCCACCTAAATGACTAGCGATGATATCATAGATGAAATAACCAACCGCGAGTACGAATTCGGCTTCACCACCAATATCGAATCCGACAAGGCGCCGGCGGGATTGAATGAGGATATCATTCGGTTGATTTCGGCGAAAAAAAATGAGCCGGAGTGGTTGCTGCAGTGGAGATTGGAGGCCTTTGCGATTTGGCAAAAAATGACTGAACCCAACTGGGCACATGTGAGCTATGTGAAACCAGATTTTCAAGCGATATCATATTATGCTGCTCCGAAGAAAAAGGCGAAACTCAATTCGTTGGATGAACTCGATCCTGAATTGAGAAAAACAATGGACAAACTCGGCATTTCATTGGAGGAGCAAAAAAGATTACATGGTGTCGCGGTAGACTTTGTGATGGATTCCGTTTCCGTAGCCACATCATTCAAGGAAAAGCTTGGTGAACTTGGAATTATCTTTTGTTCCATGAGTGAAGCCATTCAGGAACATCCTGATTTGGTCAAAAAATATTTAGGTACTGTTGTACCCCGCACAGATAATTTTTATGCAGCATTAAATTCCGCTGTCTTTACTGATGGTTCCTTTTGTTATATCCCCAAAGGAGTAAAATGTCCGATGGAGCTATCAACGTATTTCCGCATCAATGAAGGAGGAACGGGACAGTTCGAACGCACGCTTGTTGTTGCCGATGAAGAAAGTTATGTGAGCTATCTCGAAGGATGCACAGCACCGCAGCGCGATGAAAATCAATTGCACGCAGCAGTGGTAGAATTGATATCCATGCGCGATGCAGAGATCAAGTACAGCACCGTGCAGAATTGGTATCCAGGTGATAAAGAAGGTAAAGGTGGTGTTTTCAATTTCGTCACCAAACGCGGATTGTGCGATGGAGATCGTTCGAAGATTTCATGGACACAAGTTGAAACCGGAAGTGCAATCACTTGGAAATACCCCTCCTGCATTCTGAAAGGCGATCATAGTGTTGGTGAATTTTACTCTGTTGCAGTAACGAACAATATGCAACAAGCAGATACCGGCACCAAGATGTTGCATATCGGTAGAAATACTAAGAGCACAATTATTTCAAAAGGTATCAGCGCAGGAAATAGTCAAAACAGCTATCGCGGATTGGTACACATCAACAAGAGTGCACAAAATGCGAGAAACTTTTCACAGTGTGATTCATTGCTGATGAGTGACACTTGCGGTGCACATACTTTTCCTTACATCGAAATCAAAAACAAGACAGCGAAAGTTGAACACGAAGCAACGACATCGAAAATTGGAGAAGATCAGATCTTCTATTGTCTGCAACGTGGCCTCGATGAAGAACAAGCCATTTCGATGATTGTAAACGGATACGCCAAAGAAGTACTCAATAAATTACCCATGGAATTTGCTGTAGAAGCACAAAAGCTTCTGGCTATTTCATTGGAAGGAAGTGTAGGATAAAAGAAAATGATCTCTGAATAGAGAATGAAAATATCATCATGCTAACGATAAAAAATTTAGAAGCCTCCATTGAAGGCAAACAAATACTCAAAGGATTAAACCTCGAGATCAAACCCGGCGAGGTTCATGCCATCATGGGACCGAATGGAAGTGGTAAAAGCACATTGGCGTCAGTGCTTGCTGGTCGCGAAGATTATGAGGTCACCGGAGGTTCCGTTACTTTCAATGATCAAGATCTTTTGGAAATGCCAGCGGAAGAACGTGCGAGAGAAGGACTCTTCCTTGCCTTTCAGTATCCGGTTGAAATTCCAGGAGTGAGCAATATGAATTTTCTGAAAGCCGCAGTAGGTGAAATCAGAAAACACAAAGGGCTCGAACCACTTTCAGCCAAAGACTTTTTGAAATTGGTGAAAGAAAAATCAGCTTTGGTGGAACTTGACGGACAACTTGCCAACCGCGCAGTGAATGAAGGATTCAGTGGTGGAGAAAAAAAGCGCAATGAAATATTCCAAATGGCTATGTTGGAACCATCACTTGCCATTCTGGATGAAACAGACAGCGGACTTGATATCGATGCACTCCGCATTGTTTCTGAAGGAGTGAATGCATTGCGTTCCCCAGAAAGGTCATTCGTGGTGATCACTCACTACCAAAGATTACTTGACTATATCGTTCCGGATTTTGTGCATGTCCTTTACAAAGGAAAAATTGTGAAAAGCGGAACGAAAGAACTTGCACTCGAACTTGAAGAGCGCGGTTATGACTGGATCAAAGAAGAAACAGCACAAGCCGGAGCGTAATGGAAGCGACAGTCACAATAACAGCGAAGGATAAATTCCTTGCACTGGTGGAGCAACATGAAAAACTGCCTCATGTTGTGGGAGCACGCAAAGTACTCTCTCAATTGGATATGCCCAATACACGCATGGAAGATTGGCGCTATACGAGAACAGGAAAAATCGGAACAGAAGATTGGAAAATGGCAACATCCAAAACCAATCCGGACATTTCATCATTCCTGATTCCCGGTCTTGAAGCTAAACACCTGGTGATCGTGGACGGCCAATACCGCGAAGATCTTTCAGAATTAAAAAACCTGGTAGGAATATCTATTGAGACAACAACATTGGTGAACGATGAGCAACACCAGTACCAGCATTTTTTTGAAGCGCTCGGTGCCGCATTGATCACAACACGTATTCAAGTTGATATCGCGCCCCATGTTGAAATAAAGGACAAATTACACATCATTCATGTGACAACAGAACATCAAGTTTTGTCACAACCCTACATCACGATAGATGCAGGAAAATCATCCAAAGCACATTTCGTAGAGTCATTTGTCAGCATTGGCGAACATCACGCTTTTACCAATAGAACACTTCGCATTCAAGTTGCCGAAAATGCATCATTCACATTGGATAAAATACAAAGTGAAACAGATGCACATTATCTCATGAATGAAGATCGCATTCATGTTGCCGGTGATGGAAGATTCACTATCAATACACTTACTATCGACGGTGGCTGGGTGCGGAATAACCTGCATATTTCATTTGGCGGTCAAAATGCAGAAGCCAATCTGCACGGCATCTATTTACCCAGAAAAAAACAACACATCGATAATCATACGTTGGTAGATCACCGTGTGCCACATTGCAATAGCAATGAATTGTACAAAGGACTGCTCAACGATCATGCTACCGGAGTATTCAATGGAAAAGTGTATGTGCAACCCAATGCACAAAAGACGAATGCATTCCAGAGTAATGCGAATATTCTCCTCAGCGATGATGCACAGATGAATACCAAACCTGAATTGGAAATTTATGCCGATGATGTAAAATGCAGCCACGGTACCACAACAGGACAGTTGGATGAAGATGCACTATTCTACCTCAAAGCTCGTGGTTTGGGAGAGGAAAGTGCACGCAGACTGCTCACTTCAGCCTTCATCAATGATGTGTTGGACAAAGTGGAAAACGATAATATCCGGAATTATGTTGTTTCTCAACTCATAACCCGCGAATTACTTATTGCATGATCCTATGACCATTTCACCAGCAGATATCGAAAGCATCAGGAAAAAATTCCCTGTACTTCATCAAAAGGTGAATGGTAGACCGTTGGTTTATCTCGACAATGCTGCGACAACTCAGAAGCCATTGTCGGTCATAGAATCGCTGGATCATTACTACAAAACCACGAATGCCAATATTCATCGTGGTGCTCATCACCTTGCGCATCAAGCAACAGTGATGTTTGAAAATACCCGGGAAAAAATTCGCACATTCATCAATGCCCGAGAATCAGCAGAGATCATTTTCACATCAGGAACAACAGACTCCATCAATCTTGTAGCACAAACCTGGGGACGGATGAATATCCAAGCCGGAGATGAAATTTTGCTTTCACACATGGAGCATCACAGCAATATTGTTCCTTGGCAAATGTTGGCTGAAGAAAAAGGGGCTACAATTCAGGTGATACCTGTTACCGAACAAGGCGAATGGCAAATAGAAATGATTGATTCATTGCTGAACAAGAAAACCAAATTGGTGGCTGTGAATCATGTTTCCAATGCTTTGGGCACGATCAATCCGGTTGCCACACTCATTGAAAAGGCCCACGCCATTGGAGCTAAAATTCTGATAGACGCTGCACAATCCGTAGCGCATTTTGCAACTGATGTACAAAAATTGAATTGCGATTTCCTTTGCTTTAGTGGACACAAAATGTATGGACCCACCGGAACTGGCGTGCTCTATGGCAAACGTGAATTACTTGAAGCGATGCCGCCATGGCGAGGCGGTGGTGAAATGATCAAAAGTGTTTCTTTCGAAAAGACCACATACAATGAAATTCCGCACAAGTTCGAAGCTGGTACACCACACATCGCTGGTGTGATAGCACTTGGTGCTGCTGTAGATTTTATACAAGAAATGTCATGGTCAGAAATAGAGGCACACGAAAGTGAGTTGCTTCTAGATGCCACAGAACAAATCCAAACCATGGATGGGCTTCGCATCTTTGGTACATCAGCGAATAAAACAGGAGTCATTTCATTTGGGGTTGAAGGAATACATCCGTATGATATCGGCACCTTGCTGGACAAACAAGGAGTGGCAGTTCGGACAGGACATCATTGCACTGAACCATTGTGGAATCGCTTTGGTGTGCCGGGTTCAGTTCGCGCTTCATTTGCGGTGTACACCACCAAAGATGAAATTGAGCTGTTTGTTGCAGCTCTCAATAAATCCATCAGTATGTTGAAATGAGCATCGAAGAAAGACAACAAGAGATCGTGGAAGAATTCAGCGTTTTCGGCGACTGGATGGAGAAATACGAATACATCATCGATTTGGGGAAAGAACTTCCATTGATAGATGAACAATACAAAACCGAAGACAATCTCATCAAGGGATGTCAATCGCGGGTATGGCTTCATGCCGATCAGGCTGCTGATGGCAGAATCCAATTCACGGCGGACAGTGATGCGATCATTACAAAAGGATTGGTAGCATTGGTGATACGAGCATTGAACGATCAAACACCGGAGGCCATTGCATCAGCCGATTTACATTTTGTCAATGACATTGGACTGAGCGAACACCTTTCGCCCACTCGCAGTAATGGATTGGCGAGTATGATCAAACAAATGAAATTATACGGAGTGGCATACTCCGTCAAGGACAAATAACAGGTATGGACATCGAGAAAAGGAAAGACATCGAAGAAAAAGTTGTCAAGGCATTGAAGACCATTTATGATCCGGAGATTCCTGTGGACATCTACGAACTAGGATTGGTTTACAACATCGGCATTGAAGATGATGGCGAAGTGACCATCTTGATGACTCTTACATCTCCATCATGTCCGGTGGCTGAAACGTTACCACCTGAAGTAGCAGAAAAGGTAGGCGAACTACCTGAAGTCAATGGCTGCAAAGTCGAAATCACATGGGATCCACCATGGGATAAGAGCATGATGAGTGAGGAGGCACAGTTGGAGCTGGGATTCTTATGAATTATGAATTATGAATGATGAATGATGAATGATGAATGATGAATGATGAATGATGAATGATGAATGATGAATAATGAATGATGAATGATGAATGAAGAGGTGCGGTGTATTGCGGAGGTGGGATGAGGCCTTTGCAACAGATTAATTGTGGAGAGCTATAGACTCATTCATAACTCAAACATTTCATCATTGTATTGAGTTTCGTTTTAGAGTGGAAAACATCAATACGCCTTTATAGATTGCCAGACCCCATCGGGGTCACATCTCTCTAGCAAATAAGACACCCGTTGTCCCCAACCCTGTAGGGGTCGCATGTAAAATCTGAATTTGGTAGTGCAAGTCGGACAAGTAAACACTTGCACCCAAGAATAAAATTAACCTCAAATCTTACGAGAAACTCGCAAACACTACCGAATTCGTTCCGTTCACTTTGTGTTTGACTTTGTATTTGTAACCCGCGCCCTTCAATATCTCACGAATGTGAGTAATTTTTCTTCCGTAGTTGAGTGCATTAAATGCGATCATGCCATTTTCATGACCAAGCTTTACAATGGCCTTCCAGAACTTTTCCGTGAGTATTTTTTCCGGAATGGTGTAATCAATTGAAATGTCAACAATGATCAAGTCGAATTTTTCTTTGGTAGACAACACATAGTCATACGCATCCATGCACTCGATCGTCAGATTCTTAGATGGCTTCACACCAAATTCCTTTTTTGCGATATCAATCACAACAGGATCAATTTCTACACAGGTGATGTGATTTTTAAATTTGAATTCATGGCGCATGATGTCCAGAACTGAGCCAGCACCCAGTCCAAACAACAACACTGATTTCACCTGAGCAAGATCAATTTGAGCCAATGTCTCATTCCATACACCTTGTGCCGCGCCAAAAGAATAATTCGCATTTTCACTATCGAGAACTTTCCGGCCCTTGTACATGCCGACTTCAAGGGTACCATTGAATTTTGATTCGATTTTTTTCATCAGTGCGCAAGGTAATAGAGTTCATGAATGTTTGTGAATCAGCCGAGCGTGCTAACTTGCGCACTCACATGAGTGACAAGAAAAAAATAGCCATTCTGGGCAGTACCGGCAGCATCGGTACACAAGCATTGGACGTCATTGCTTCACAACATGAGCATTTCACCGCAGAAGTGCTCACCGCGCAAAGCAACGCAGATCTCTTGATTGAACAAGCCATCAAATTCAAACCAAATACGGTTGTGATTGGAGACGAAAGCAAATACACCTTTGTCAAAGAAGCCCTATGGAATCACGATATCAAGGTTTTTGCCGGGAAAAAAGCCCTCGAACAAGTTGTTGAGTCTGGAGAGGTAGACATGGTTCTGACCGCGCTTGTAGGATTCGCAGGACTCGAGCCAACGATGAACGCCATTCGTCACAAGAAACACATTGCATTGGCCAATAAAGAAACATTGGTTGTGGCCGGAGAATTGGTGACAAGCCATGCGCAGGAAAATGCCGTGAACATTTATCCCGTTGATAGCGAACATTCGGCCATATTTCAATGCCTCGCTGGTGAATGGAATAATCCGATTGAAAAGATCATACTCACTGCATCTGGCGGACCATTTCGTGGAAAGAAAAAAGAGGAATTGAGTCAAGTGACAAGGGCACAAGCACTCAAACATCCTAACTGGACAATGGGAGCCAAAATCACCATTGACTCTGCAACACTCATGAACAAAGGGCTTGAGGTCATTGAAGCAAAATGGTTGTTTCATCTCAAACCAGAACAGATCGAGGTGATTGTACATCCTCAAAGCATCATTCACAGTCTCGTACAATTTCAGGATGGTAGCATGAAAGCGCAGATGGGATTACCCGATATGAAACTACCTATTCAATATGCCATGGGATATCCGAAGCGACTTCCCTCCGACTTCCCGCGATTCGACTTCATGCAATACCCGCAACTCACCTTTGAAAAACCCGACCGTGATGTTTTCCGTTGTTTGGAATTGGCATTTATCGCTTTGGAAAAAGGCGGCAATATGCCGTGTTTGCTGAACGCCGCCAATGAAGTAAGTGTTGCCAGATTCCTCCGCGATGAAATAAGCTTTTTGGATATCGCTCGCATCAATGAAAAAGTGATGGAACAAGGCACATTCATTCAAAAACCATCATTGGATGATTTGCTGGCGAGTGATGCAGAAGGGCGGAGATTGGCGGGAGAGTTGTGAGGAGATGCTTTATGTTCAAGGTTTAAGGTTCAAAGTTCAAGGTGGGGAGGAGACTGATTTCATTCATTCAACTTTTGTGCGCCTGACAATCGGGTTTTGTGGATTGAAGTTGGGGATTAATCAGATGACATCAAGCATAAAATGATGAGACAAACAAAACCTAAGTGAGGCGATCAATTGTCAACTTCAATTGAATTGCATTCCGCCAACATTGTACTTTGAACATTGAACCAGAAATATCCTACGAAGTCTATATCGTCATAATATCCTTATCCTTCGCAGCAATCACCTCATCAATTTTTTTGTTGAATTTATCTGTGAGGTCTTGCACTTTGGTTTCGCCCATTTTGGCTTCGTCTTCAGGAAGACCGTCCTTTTGTGCCTGTTTGATGAAATCGAGGGCTTCTTTGCGTGCGTTGCGCAAACCCACTCGAGCATGTTCGCCTTCACTGTGAGCACGTTTGCTCAAATCCTTTCGACGCTCCTCGGTGAGCATGGGTACGTTGATGATGATGATGTCGCCGTTGTTCTGCGGATTCAATCCAAGGTTGGCTTCGATGATCGCTTTCGAAATGGCATCGAGCATATGTTTCTCCCAAGGTTGAACAGTGATGGTTCGTGGATCGGGAGTGCTCACGTTCGCGATGTTTTTCAACAAAGCAGGTGAACCATAATAATCCAATTTTACGCCATCGAGCATTGCAGGACTCGCTTTGCCAGCGCGAATTTTAGAAAGTTCAAATTCTAAGTGATCGATGGTTTTTTGCATCGAATCAGTGGCTTCATCAAGAGCCATTTTCACTTCATCACTCATAACAATATTGTTGATCAGGTGCCGAAAATAAGGCGCAATCATGAATATCAGAAACTCACCAGTGTGCCTACTGCATCGCCGGCGATCACTTTACTGAGGTTCCCTTTTTTATTCATATCAAAAACGATGATCGGCAGTTTGTTTTCATTACACAAGGTGAAAGCAGTCATATCCATCACTTTGAGGTCCTTTTCGAAGACTTCTGCGAAGGAAACCTTTTCATAACGCACGGCATCAGGATTCTTTTCTGGATCGGCTGTATAAATTCCATCCACACGGGTACCTTTTAGAATCACATCGCAATCCATCTCGATGGCGCGCAATGAAGCGGCAGTATCTGTAGTGAAAAAAGGATTGCCTGTACCTGAACCGAAAATCACCACACGTCCCTTTTCAAGGTGACGAACTGCGCGACGTTTGATAAAAGGCTCAGCGATAGATTTCATTTCGATGGCGCTTTGCAGTCTCGTGAAAACACCGATGCTCTCCAATGCACTTTGCAGCGCCATACTGTTGATCATCGTAGCGAGCATTCCCATATAATCACCTTGGGTTCTTTCCATTCCACCTTCTTCCGCCTGCACCCCGCGAAAAATGTTGCCGCCACCAATCACAATGGCAACTTGTACTCCCGATTGCCAGACTACTTTGATTTCGTTCGCGTATTGAAGAAGACGTTGATTGTCGATACCGAATTGTTTGTCGCCCATGAGCGCTTCGCCGCTCAGCTTAAGAAGAATGCGTTTGTATTTCATTTCGGGGCGTAAAAATAGTCAGAATTCCATGTTCAAAGTTCAAGGTTCAAGGTTCAACGTTTGCAGCGGAGAGTAGACTGTGAGTTGAGGGGTGGTAGCCTGGATATTTCGGATTTAAAATTCAATATTTAAAATTGGCAGAAAGCATATTGTTTCATTCGAGATTTTCATCGCCTTGCGAACAACCATTGTAGGGCGAACACGCCATTGAGTTGAATCTAAATTCAAGCGCAATCTTAAATATTAAATTTTGAATTTTAGATTTCAAACTGGCAGAAGACATACTGTTTCATGCGAAAATTTCATCGCCTTGCGAAATATCTTTGC
>JAIBBG010000024.1 GCA_019694805.1 Flavobacteriales bacterium
CCAATTTTGGAAAAACGATCTGTGATGGTACTCAATCGTTCGATATCTTTATTCAGTTCTTTGATCGAATTAGGGTCTGCACCTTGAGATTCCAGCAAAGCAGACCACGCCATGAGTGAAGAAAGAGGTGTGCCAAGTTGATGTGCAGTTTCTTTCGCCATACCAACCCATACTTGATTTTGTTCTGCTTTTCTAAAGGTTGAAAAGATGAGATAGGATACTACTAGAAATACGCCAATAAGAATGAGTTGGAAAACAGGAAACATTTGCAGTTGTCGCAATACTTCGGAGTCTTCATAATAAATGTATTGTTTACCTTGTCCGGGCAGCACGATTTCAATTGGCTCATTCACACTTCGCATTTGTGCGAGTTTTTTCTGCAGCGATTCTGGGGTATTGTACAATGTGGAATCCAGGTTTCCAACCTTCATGATCCTGGTCTGTGTGCTATCAGTTACCATGACAGGCACTGAAGCAGAATTGCTCACGGTTTCATCTAAAAAGGAATGGATCAGGTCATCCATAGTCGCTCTCAACTGTGTGAATAATCGGCTATCATCATAATATATTTTTTGACCTACTTCAGTAAGAATAATGGGCTCATTTTTTTTGATGATTGCCTTATACAATGAATCGATGTAGTTTTTATCCTGTTCTTTACCTTCAGGTAGGTTCGCACTGTTCAGAAGTTTACCCTGTTCGTCATAAAAGAGTACTGGTATAGTGGTGTTGTTGCGCAAAAACTCGGTGAGAAAAGTGAAGTCACCATCATAAGTCGGATCAGAAATGATGTTGTATGCCGTACCTAACAAGTCGGCTTTTTTTCTCTCTTCGGAACGTAATTGATCGAATAATTCTTCTGTGAAATTGACCAGTTGTGCTCGACGTTTGATCGCCTCACTCCAGAGCTCAACTTTTTGACGTTCTTCTACGCGAATCCTATCAGCGATATGTTTGCTATACCACAGCGTAATTCCCACGATGATCATCGCCAGAATGAAGAGAAAAATTTTCCAACGTTGTTTATTGCTGTACAGATTCATGCCTTGCAAAAATCGTCGAAATGTGATGAATTCAATGCGTCCTCAAGTATGAATGGGGGAACTTATTTACTTTCGTTATTTTTACCTATGAAGGTTTATTTAGCCTATTCCAGCATTTTTTTCATTGCGATTTTTTTGTTTGTTTCTTGCACAATCGAAAAGCGTAGGTACAGCAACGGTTATCATGTAGAATGGCACCATGATCACCAATCTTCGCACGATATTCAGACAGTAGTTTCTGAAGAAGTATATACGGATTCCATGGGGCAACACGAAGTTGATCAGTTGCCAAATAACCCTGATCTGGCCATTGATACCGTGGTTAGTATCAAAACGGACCCAATCCTATACGATCAAGCCAACAACCAGGAAGAACCTTCGGCCTGCAGAGAAGGTGAGCAGAATAGAACGCCATCACCAAAACGTCAGAAACAAAACCAGTTGCTTCGCATAAAAGGTGCACTGGCTTCACTTTCGACTGGTATTGTGAGGCCTTCTTCGCCGGTTGAAATAGCAGAGCTTCATCCTGTTGGCATGGCGCTGGGATTGATCGGATTTGTGTTTGCTTTGGTCGCCATAGCATGTATAGTCACTGCTTCATTCATTGCCATAGATTGGGCTGCAATGGGATATTTGATCATGGCTATTATTGGTGCTTGTTTGGCGGGGCTTTTTGCATGGATTGCTCAGGGCGTTTTCTTCGCTCATCATCAAGGGGTGCCATGGTTTCAATGGCCGGGACTTATCCTCGGACTTTTGGCGTTATATGCCGGGATTAGAATAGTTTTTAAGATATGATCCCATCATGATCAAAAAAGACGAAAGGCCTTCATAGAAAGACCTTTTGTCCTTAACCAAAACCAAAACAAAATAGAGAACAGGCTTAGCGGATTATTTATCGTTGAATATCCAAAGTCCTTGTCCGATGAGTGCTTTATCAGTAGCGTTATTCATAATTACAGGTATTAGAAATGAAACAACTTTTTAATGGTTGTGTCCAGAATCAACCTGAACCTTAACCTTGACATAAAGGTCTGATGATTTTCTGAGGGGCGCGGTACCCGATGAATGAACGGTTCCGAATTTGCAACGAAAGGTCATTTTCCGGAAGGAAATGGATTTATCAGGGGTTTTCCGGTCGTATCTGACGTGTTTACGTTAATCTTGCCACTTAATTACAGTGATGAACAGACTTCTGATCATAGACGATGAAGAAAAGCTTAGGTCGTTGTTGTCCAGGCTTTTGGAAGACGAAGGTTTTGATGTGATTCAAGCTTCGGATGGAAAATCAGGCCTGAAGAAGCTTTCATCGGCGGAAGTTGATGTTGTGATATGCGATATGAAATTGCCAGGTGAAAATGGTCTCGAAATCCTGGATAAGATCCGAAAGGAAAGTCCCGCTATTGAAGTTATCCTTCTCACTGCATTTGGAAATATACATGACGGCGTAAAAGCCATTCAACATGGAGCATACGACTATCTTGTAAAAGGTGATGACAATGATAAAATAATACCACTTGTATATAAGGCATTCGAGAAGGTTGTTCTAAATAGAAAGTTGCGGAACCTCGAACAACGCCTTCAGAGCAAACACTCATTCGATGCGATCACAGGAAAATCAAAAGGCATAAGGAACGCTCTTGATTTGGCGAAAAAGGTAGCTCCCCAGGATACCACAGTTTTGATAACTGGTGAAACAGGCACAGGCAAGGAGATTTTTGCGAATGCTATTCATCAGGCATCTAAAAGACAGAGAAGAAATTTTATTGCCATCAATTGCAGTGCATTTAGTAAGGAAATTCTGGAGAGTGAAATCTTTGGGCATCTTGCTGGTGCATTTACTGGTGCTATCAAAGACAAAAAGGGACTTTTCGAAGAAGCCTCCGGCGGAACAATCTTCTTAGATGAAATTGGTGAGATGGCGCCAGAACTACAGTCGAAATTTTTGAGGGTTTTGGAATCAGGTGAGTTCGTCAAAGTAGGAGACACCAAAACCACAAAAGTTGATGTACGAATTATTGCAGCAACGAATCGAGATCTGAAAAAGGAAGTGGCTGAAGGAAGATTCAGAAGCGATCTCTTTTTCCGGCTTTCAGTTTTTCAGGTTGAATTGCCACCTTTGCGTGAACGTATTGAAGATATACCATCGTTGATCAACGAATTTGTGCCAGAATTTTGTCATAAGATGAATGTGAAGAGTAAACAACCTTCTGCTGAATTTATAGAAATGTTGTGTCATTATCCTTGGCCAGGAAATATTCGTGAACTCAGAAACGTGATAGAAAGAAGCGTCATCCTATCATCAGACGATCAACTTCAAACGGATACTTTACCGCAGGAAATTAGAACTCGAAGTACAGTCCATGGATCTGATAAGATCATGTCAGCATTTGATTTAGCCAGTGCAGAAAAACTTCACATCCAAAAGGTACTTCATCACACAGGAGGAAATAAAACAGAGGCCGCAAGACTATTGAATATCGGCCTCACCACCTTGTATCGGAAAATAGAAGAATTCGGCATCGCAGTTAGCTGAACGCTCTTGTCTGAGTATTCGATCTTTTACTTTTTGAGTAGTGGTTGTTCAAGCGACGATCATGGCAATTGATTGCTCCCCTCCATCAAATCCTGCTCATCTAATTTCAACGGCGAGTAATAGGTGTTAAGGCCTTATCATTTTGAAAAAATGACCATACCATTTTGAAAGGCTTCATGAACGCATGTTGCTTAGGGCTTCATTTTATCCTTTTCATCTACAATAAGTTGTCTGTCGATTTTGAGTTTCGGAATCAAAGTTGGCATAAGGGATGAAAAATCAATTATGATATATCTGTTCATCCTTGCGATCGTGGTTACACTTTACATGACGTATGTGTTATTGAAACCAGAGAAATTCTAAGATCACCCAACACGCAGCAGATTTCAGACAACAACGATTCAATTAAGAAACCATGCACACCAACGCTTATTTCATCATCATCATCACCGTTGCGCTCATTGTTTTATTGGCGATTCCATTGGGGAAATACATCGCGCAGGTTTTTACTTCAGGAAAATGGAGTTTTGATAAAGTGTTCAATCCAATTGAAAAAACCATATTCAAGTTGGGAGGTATAGATACATCGATAGAGATGAATTGGAAACTACAGTTGAAGGCATTGCTATGGATGAATTTGATTTGGTTTCTGATCGCCTTATTTGTTTTGATGAATATGAGTTGGCTTCCATTGAATCCGGATGCCAATCCATCCATGTCATTAGATCTTGCATTCAACACAGCGGTAAGTTTCATTACGAATACCAATCTTCAACATTATTCAGGTGAAACAGCCATGTCGTATCTCGGTCAGATGACACTCATGCTTTGGCAATTCATCAGTGCAGGTTGTGGTATTGCCATTGCCATCTATGTTTTCAAATTAATGAGTCAACAACAGGAGAAAATTTCCAGTAACTTCTATGTGCTATTTGTGAAGGCGAATCTTCGCATACTGTTGCCACTATCAATCATCGTTGCATCGGTACTCGTATTCAGTGGTACGCCTATGACCTTCAATGGAAAAGATGTAGTTGCAAGTCTCGAAGGAGAGGAAATGCATGTGAGCAGAGGTCCTGTTGCAGCTTTTGTAGCCATCAAACAATTGGGTACAAATGGTGGTGGCTTTTTTGGGCCCAACTCATCGCATCCATTCGAAAATCCGTCCTTATTGACCAATGTGGTAGAAAACGTTTGTATTCTGCTCATCCCTATTGCGCTCGTCATAGCTTTTGGTCAGCTTACAGGTCGAAAGAAACATGCGACCATGATCTTCATGACCATGATGGTGGGATTCATCATGCTTTTGCTTCCGGCTATTTCCGCAGAGATGAGTGGTAATCCATTGATCGGACAAATGAACATCGATCAACAATATGGTAATATGGAAGGTAAGGAAGTTCGATTTGGTTCCGGTCCATCGGCATTGTGGGCCGTGAGTACGACTTGTACAAGCAATGGTTCTGTGAATGCCATGCATGATAGCATGATGCCAATCACGGGACTAGTTACACTCACCGGTATGATGATCAATGGCTTTTTTGGAGGTGTTGGTGTTGGATTCCTCAATTTCTATGTTTTCATCATCCTCGCTGTATTTGTAAGCGGCTTGATGGTTGGAAGAACACCGGAGTTTTTAGGTAAAAAAATTGAACCTCGTGAAATGAAAATAGCGGTGCTGATTACTCTACTGCATCCTTTTCTCATACTGACCGGAAGTGCCCTTGCAAGTTATATCTATATGAATCATCCGGATCAAACCTCAGGATGGTTGAACAATCCGGGTTATCATGGATATACTGAAATGCTCTATGAATTTACTTCTTCTTCTGCGAACAACGGTAGCGGTTTCGAAGGTCTCGGTGATAATACCCCATTCTGGAATTATGCATGTGGCATAGTGATGTTGCTGGCCAGATACCTACCCATCATGGGTCCAGTGATGATCGCGGGATTATTGGCATCAAAAAAATCTATTCCTGAAGGTCCTGGGACACTGAAAACAGATACGCCCACATTCGGTGTGATGGTGTTTCTGATTATCGTGATTGTGTCGGCACTTTCATTTTTTCCGGCCTTGACTCTTGGACCGATTGCCGAACATTTTTCAATCTATTGATTTATAAATTGAGTATGAAAACACAATCATTATTTGGAAGTTCTGAAATGCTAGGAGGTGCACTCAAAGAATCCTTTGTGAAGCTTCATCCTATGCGCATGTTTCGCAATCCTATCATGTTCACTGTTGAAATCTGCACCATGGTGATGTTGGTGGTGTGCATTTGGATACTCATGGGAGAATCATCACAAGGGAGTTTTGCCTATAATTTTTCGTTGTTCCTGATATTGTTCATCACTTTGTTATTTGCCAATTTCGCTGAAGCCATTGCAGAAGCACGTGGCAAAGCACAGGCAAACAGTCTTAGGAAGACGCGTGAAGAAACACCGGCCACTTTAGTCACTGGAGAAAAAATCAGTTCGGCACAATTGAATCTCGGCGATGAATTTGTCGTGCATGCTGGTGAGATCATTCCTGCTGATGGAGAAATAATTGAAGGCATTGCAACGATTGATGAAAGTGCTATCACAGGTGAAAGTGCTCCGGTTATCAGAGAGGGCGGTGGCGATAGGTCTTCCGTAACTGGTGGCACGAAGGTTTTATCAGACCGCATCGTGGTTCGTGTGACTACCATGCCGGGTGAAAGTTTTCTGGATAAAATGATTGCACTCGTGGAAGGCGCATCAAGACAAAAGACACCCAATGAAATTGCCCTAACCATTCTGCTTGCTGGTTTTACTTTGGTGTTTCTAATTGTCTGTATTACGTTGAAACCTATCGCGGATTTTGCTTCTACACCAATCACCATAGCCTCATTCATTTCACTGTTCGTATGCTTGATTCCAACAACAATTGGCGGTTTGTTATCTGCAATTGGTATAGCTGGTATGGATCGAGCGCTTAAGGCGAATGTCATAACCAAATCAGGAAAAGCTGTAGAAACTGCAGGCGACATCGATGTGTTGCTGTTGGATAAAACTGGAACCATCACCATTGGTAACCGAAAAGCTACAAAGTTTTATCCAGCATTTGGAGTGGACGAAAGGAATTTTCTCAAGGCGGTAGTGATGAGTTCAATGTCTGATGAAACTCCTGAAGGAAAGTCGATCATAGAACTCGCCGGTGCCCCAATCATACAGTTGGAAAATCCTGTTTTTGTAAAATTCAGCGCCGAAACACGATGCAGCGGTGTTGATGCCAATGGAGTTCGAATAAGAAAGGGTGCTACTGATGCCATAAAACGACTTTGCGAAAAAGCTGGAAATAATTTTCCAGAAGATGTCGCAATGAAAGTTCGCGATATTTCTCAAAATGGTGGCACTCCTCTCGTGGTTTCTGAAAACGAAAATGTCATAGGTGTAATTGAACTTCAAGATATCATCAAACCTGGAATCAATGAGCGCTTTGCAAGGTTGAAACGAATGGGTATTAAAACAGTGATGGTAACTGGCGACAACCCACTCACGGCAAAATACATCGCTGAGAGAGCTGGCGTCGATGACTTTATCGCGGAAGCAAAACCCGAAGACAAGATGAACTACATCAAAAAAGAACAAGCACAAGGTCGATTGATAGCCATGATGGGTGATGGCACCAATGATGCGCCTGCTCTTGCTCAGGCAGATGTTGGCGTTGCCATGAACAGTGGCACACAGGCGGCGAAGGAAGCGGGCAACATGGTAGACTTAGATAATGATCCCACTAAGTTGATCGAAGTAGTTGAAATCGGAAAACAATTGTTGATGACACGCGGAACGCTTACCACTTTTTCTATTGCCAATGATGTTGCAAAATACTTCGCCATTATCCCAGCACTATTTATGGTTTCGATACCCGCATTGCAAAGTTTGAATGTGATGCGATTGACCAGTCCCGAAAGTGCAATACTTTCAGCCGTGATATTTAATGCTGTGGTGATTCCCGCGTTGATTCCCCTTGCACTGCGTGGTGTTAAATACAGGCCAATCGGAGCAAGCGCATTACTCAGAAGAAACCTTTTAGTCTATGGTGCAGGAGGAATTGTTGTTCCATTCATGGGCATCAAAGTGATTGATTTGTTGATTTCATTGTGTCTATAATTTCTATAAAAATGAAAAATGAATTATTCAAAGGAATAAGGATCACCGCAGTGTGCGCTGTGATCTTTGCGTTGATTTATCCGGTCATGATATGGGCTATCGCGCAATTCAGTGAAGGAAATGGCATGGGCCAAACCATTACCATTCAAAGCCGCAAACACTACTTGAATGTGGGGCAGGAATTCACTCAGCAGGGTTACTTTCATGGTAGACCGAGTGCAGTAAATTATAATGCAGCTGGAGCGGCTGGAAGTAATAAAGGACCATCTAATCCAGATTATTTAAAGGCAGTTGAAGAACGAATTCAACAATTGTTACAAGACAATCCCGATATGAAACGCGAGGATATTCCAGCAGATCTTGTTACAGCAAGTGGTTCAGGACTTGATCCGCACATATCTTTGGAAGCGGCACTATTTCAAATTCCGAGAATATCCTCGCACACGGGTATCGATAGCAATAAACTGCATCAATGGATAAGCGATCAGGTTGATATGCAAACGACGGGTATACCTGCCGTGAATGTTCTACAATTGAATCTTGAAATATTAAAAGAAATGTCACATGAATAAAAAGTGGACACTCATTTTTTCCGCTTTTGTTCTGATGGTTCAGGCAAAAGCAGATAGTTTGCAAATACCGGCTTCCATGACAGTAAGTGGATATTTAGAGCCGTATTTCAGTTATGATTTTGCAGAGCCGGATAATCACATCCGACAACCCTTTCTTTATTCCTACAACCGGCACAATGAAGTGAATCTCAATTTGGGATTGGCGAAATTTGGATATCAAAAGGACAAAGTGCGAGGAAACTTCGGTTTCATGGCCGGAACTTACAGCAACGATAATCTCGCTGCAGAACAGGGAGTGATGCGTAATGTTTATGAAGCTAACGTGGGGGTGAAACTTGGAAGTAAAGGCAATACATGGATTGATGGGGGTGTGTTTTCTTCTCATATTGGATTTGAAAGCGCCATTGGGAAAGACTGCTGGAATTTGACAAGAAGTTTACTCGCAGACAATTCACCATACTATGAATCTGGGGTAAGGCTTTCCCACACCAGTGAAAGTGGCAAATGGTTTTTAGGTTTTTTCGTGTTGAATGGCTGGCAAAGAATTTCACGTCCTGTAGGACAAAACAATCCATGCTTTGGTCACCAGATTACTTATACCCCGAACAAAAAGATCACCATCAACAGCAGTTCATTTATTGGCAGTGACAAACCAGACAGTTCACATCAAATGCGATATTTTCATAATTTCTATGCGATCTTAAAATTGAATGATCATTTGGGTTTCATTGCGGGCTTTGATATGGGCGCGGAGGATAAACTACACAGCAATTCGAAGTACAATTTGTGGTATTCTCCAGTGGTGATCGCTCGTTACGTGATGGATGAAAAACATATGGTGGCGGCACGTGCTGAGTATTATCATGATGAAGCTGGTGTAATCATTAACACGGGACAAAATGCGGGATTTATTTCGTGGGGCTATTCTGTGAATTTCGATTACGCCATAGATGAGAATATGCTCTGGCGAATAGAAGCAAGAACCTTTATGGGAGAAGACAAAGTTTTTATATTGAATGACCAATTGGCCAATGAGAATTATTTTCTAACGTCATCACTCTGTCTTTCATTTTAATGGATGAAGAAAAAAATAGCCCTGAATATTTTCTCCATCTCATCAGAAAATCGAGAAAGGGAAAATTTAAGATTTACATCGGAATGAGCGCTGGTGTGGGAAAATCTTATCGCATGCTGCAAGAAGCACATGCACTCTTGCGCAATGGTGTTGATGTCAAAATCGGGTTTATAGAAACTCATCTTCGAGAAGAAACCCATGCTTTATTGGAAGGCTTGCCGGTAATTCCCAGGAAGAAAATCTTTTACAAGGGTAAAGAATTGGAAGAGATGGATGTACAGGCCATCATCAATCTGCATCCCGAAGTGGTAATCATTGATGAACTTGCACATACCAATGCTTATGGAAGCCAACATGAAAAACGTTGGCAGGATGTTTTGGATGTTTTGGATGCTGGTATCAATGTCATTTCTGCCGTGAACATACAGCACATGGAGAGTTTGCATCAAGATGTCAAAGAAATTACTGGAGTGGATGTGCAAGAGAGAATACCCGATAACTTGCTGGCTATCGCCGATGAAGTAGTCAATATCGATCTTACTGCGGATGAGTTGATCACGAGATTAAAGGAAGGGAAGATATATCAGCAGGAAAAAATACCGCAGGCACTCAACCACTTCTTCAAATCGGAAAACATTCTGCAGCTTCGTGAAATGGCACTCAAAGAAGTAGCGGCGCAAGTGGAGCGAAAAGTGGATCAGGAGGTCCCGAAGAACGTTGCCATCCGCCACGAAAATTTTATGGCGTGCATCTCTTCAAATGAAAAGACAGCCAAAAATGTCATTCGAAAAACAGCACGTCTTGCCAGTTACTATTCTGCCAAATGGAGTGTACTTTATGTACAAACATCTGCAGAGAGCCCTCAAAAGATTCCTCTCGATCGGCAACGCCACTTGATTAATCACTTCAAGCTGGCTACAGAACTCGGTGCAGATGTTGTACAAGTTCAACATGATAATATTGCTAAAGCCATTATTTCCGAAGCAGAGAAAAGATCCGTAACAACGATTTGTGTTGGCAAGCCTCATTTTAGTTTGTTCAGAATCATTGTGGCGACGAGCATATTTAATCAATTGCTGCGTAAGCTGACTACTTCCGATATTGATATTGTAATACTATCATGAAAATAAAGGCGAAACTATACAGCGGTGTTGGCATCCTGTTTTTGCTCGTTTTGTTGCTTGCAGCAGTGGGCATGTATAACTTGTATCAGCTGAAGAACAATGCCATTGGAACTGTTTCTGATAATTACAATTCGCTGAGGTATTGCAGAAATATCCTCGGGGCATTGGATGAAAACCTGAATGATAGTTTGGTATTCGCAGACTTGCAGATGAATTATGAGAAACAGCGCAACAACATCACAGAATCGGGCGAAGCTGAACTCACACAAAAGCTTGGTCAGGGAATAAATAGGTGGAAGAATGGAGATCACTCTGCATTGCTCATGGATGAATTGCGGCAAACGACCTATGCCATCATGGATCTCAACATGAGTGTCATCCATCGCGAAGAAAATTTGGCCATAGTTATGGCCAATAGAGCCACAATTTGGATTGCCATCAGTGGAACTTTATCGTTGATTGTGGCTTTCACCTTGCTCTTGAATTTGCCTGGCAGTGTTGCAAATCCGGTGAGGGAACTTACATCATCCATCCGTGATATTGCCGCAAGAAATTATTCCAGAAGATTACATTTTGATCGGCAAGATGAGTTTGGTGATCTCGCCAATGCATTCAATGTCATGGCTGAAAAACTTCAGGAGTATGAACACAGCAATCTGGCGGAAATATTAACCGAGAAGAAAAGGATTGAAACCCTCATCAACAACATGCATGATCCAGTCATTGGATTGGATGAACAAAATCACATCGTATTTATCAATCATGAGGCATTAATGGTCTCTGGTTTGAAAGAGTCGGAAGTTCTTGGGAAACCAGCACAGGATATCGCACTTCAAAATGATTTGTTGAGATTGCTTATTGCAGATTTATTCGAAAACAAAAACAATGAGAAGCCATTGCGGATCTATGCCGATAACAAGGAAAGCTATTTCAATAAAGAAGTGTTTGAAATCACCATCAAGCCAACTGGAGAAAATGATCAGAAATTGATTGGCCATGTCATTCTTCTGAAAAATGTCACTCCTTTCAAAGAATTGGATATAGCCAAAACAAATTTTATTGCCACAGTTTCGCATGAATTGAAAACCCCTATTTCTTCACTGATGTTGAGTTTAAAACTGATGGAGAAGGAAAGAGGCGGAACATTGAGCGCGGATCAAAAGTTTTTGCTGGCAAGCATGAAAGAGGACAGTGAACGACTTCTCAAAATCACGGGGGAATTATTGAATTTGTCACAGGCTGAAACTGGCAATATCAGGATTTCTATGTCTGCTTGCGATCCTTCTGAAGTGCTATCGAGATCTATGGATGCAGTGCAACAAATTGCGCAGAAGCATCAGGTTAAGCTGGAGTGTTTCTTTCCGAATGAAGCAAAGATGATGAATGCAGACATGGAAAAAACAAGTTGGGTATTGATCAATTTATTGAACAATGCGATACGATATTCTCCTGCCGGTGCGGCTGTAACTGTTCATTTGACCCACGATGAGAACTATGTGAAATTTACAATCGGCGATCAGGGAAAAGGGATTCACCCTGATCATGCGTCAAAAATATTCAAGCGTTACTATCAGGTTCCTGGAAGCGAACCAGGAACTGGTATCGGTCTTGCTATTTGTCGGGAATTTATTGAGGCGCAAGGCGGTGAAATTTGGTTCGATTCTGAATATGGAATAGGAAGCACATTTTGTTTTACGCTTCCAATATTCAGATGAATTACCCCATTGTGAAATTCTCCGTTGATAATCTTTAGCGCTCCTGAAGTTTGTCATTTTGTCCTTTGAACATCTTCGCCCCGTATGAAATTTTTGACCAAAAGGTTAGGAACATGGCTCCTCATGTTTATGACTGTTGTACTCGCGCACTCACAACAGGACAGTAGCATATCTGTAGCTGATAAGCAGGAACTGCAAAACCTTTTCCGCTCCAAACAAGTGATGATGGCATCTTTAGGGTATTTCAAAGCGAAGCCTTCATTTCTCAATAACACCGTCCAAGCTGGCGACTATCAAAGCTTTTGGTACCATGACAGTTACTTGTTGTTTGGTTTTGGACAAGGAAAGTATCAACGATCAAGTGAGTATGTCTTGAATCAACCAGACACATTTGCGTTCAATGATTTTAGTTTGGGATTCAATTTCAATATTCCTAAATGGAATGTTGGTAGAAGGCTTTGGGACATCAGCGGTGTGATGTTGGCCCCACAAATCGGCATATGTTACAATGTTCTGAACATTGGCGATGAAAATGTGAAGGGACTAAAAGTACTTCCATCCCTTAGCCTACAGTTGCCATATGGTTCGGTGGATCTACGCGTTAATATGGATGTGAAGGGCGGAGATCATGCTTTGGCGAAAGGATTCAGTGTTTATCCCGAAGTGGGAATTCGAATAGATGGACTCTATAACATCTTTGATCCGGAATGGGTCACCAATGGCCACTATGAAGGAACACGTAGCTGGAAAACTGTCGATGTGCAAACGACATATGAACGTGATGAATTGAGTAGAGAGTTGTATGAAGTGACAATTAGAACCGAGACTCAGCATGTTGAACATTACAACTTTGATGCATATGCTCGCAACATAGGTCCTTTCGTGGCTATTGGTCCGCGATTCACTTTCAACAATCTGGACTATGCTGGAAATACCAGGATGTTTGGACTTGGTATTTCTGGAAGAATGCCCATGTATGGTCTAGACTTTTTTGCTGATTATGGAAAACTTGGATATGCTTCATCCTATGAGCTTCCAGAAGTTATTGGTTCACCTAAACCAGATGGAAACAAGATCAACAAAAAGGATTATTTGTTTGCAGGTACGTACGACGCCATGAGAATAGGTGGTCGTGTTGGTTTTGATGTGATAGAAGGCCTGATGAGATTTTTCTACAGATCGCCGGACGGTGGTGCTTCCGCTACGAAATTCACCCGATTGATTGGTGGATTAGGAGGCGGTTATGCAACGGTCGAATCGCCGGATTACTATCGGTCCTATGCACCATATTATTTGGATTCACTGAGCAATGCTGATTATACAAGACTTACATCAGCTACCAATGATGCACGCTTCGGTGAGAACACGACGTTTTTCACTTATTTCATCAGTTTTGAAGTAGGTGCAGTTTCAGTGAGTTGGGAGAATTATAGGTACAAATACGCACCACTCGCCAATGTGAGAACCATGACGGTGTCCTATATGTTGCCATATAACAGGCTCATTAAACGTTATAGAAATCTTCGTCTCATGAAAAAAGCCATGGAGGATTGATCTTGAAAAAAGCGATTTTATCTTTTGTAGTGACATTGTTTCTCCAGTTAAACTGCGTCGCCCAACCCAATGTGATCATGCCAGAGAAGATGTTGCTTTTTGCAGCATATCGTGGTGCTGATTTTTTCAATATGCATGGAAGCGAAGAAAAGTTTTCCGGCTTCACAGGTTTATATGGACATATAAAATGGAGAAAACTATCACTGGTTGCTGATATGACATATATGGATCGCATGATAGATGATCAGCAAATCATCAAACCATTTTTCAATAACACCTACCGACTGAGTGTAGGTAATGGTATTTGTTTTACCGTAGGATATGCTGATAACAGATGGGTTTCACAAGCGCCATCTCCATTTTCTGATGTAATTACAACAGTTAGTGATGACAATGGCCATCAATATCAACTTAAAAATCCTTTGATAACATATTCCGCCCCAAGTGCTTTATTCGGATATCATTTTATGACTTCCAGTATCAATGAATCAGGCAACACAGAACTGATTGTTGATGATTACGATCGTGCGCATGCGAAGAAGTATCGTTCTACCTGGCTTATCAGCGGGACTATTGATTTGATGTATGCCCTGGATGTGAAAGCTGAAACAGACATTCTTTACAGCCCATATGGCTATTACGTCCCCAGAAAATTGCACGTGAATACCCCCATCAAGGAACGAAAGTTTGGTGTACAAATGAAAATGGTGATTACCACTCCATATCTATTCGGACTGTATATGAGCATCGGCTTACTTCCAAGCGCTTTTTCTACGGAAGTCGACAACAAGACCAATATCAATGCGCGCGCAGGAATTGTATTGAATTTTTCAAGAGCTAAAGAATGAGAATATCCATTTATATCATGATAATCATCGTGTTTTTCTCCTGCACCAAGGATAGAAAAATGTATGATGAGCAAAATTACAACGCAGTAAACAGCAATATAACCATTACCCAAACAACGACAGATGTATTGAGTTTATCTGATTCTCTGATGCATTCTACTGAAGATTCAGTCTTGTTTCAAGGTGTATTTTTCGATAAAGTGTTCGCCGGAGATTCAGTTTGGATGACATTGGATTTTGGTGATACCACGAACACGGATGCTGATGGAAAAAAGCGTGAGGGAACCATTTTGATTGTTTATCCACTCACGTATCAATCGGAAGGTACACAATTCTCTTTACAGTTTGAAAACTACGGAGTCAATGGTGTCATGTACAATGGAAAAATGCTGGTTAAATACGTGACCACTCAAAATGCGTTTCGATTATTTGAAGTGCACGCTCAGCATTTGTCGCATGTCATTTTTGGTCAAACAGGAATTGTGACTTTGAACGTAGAGTTGCGAACCCGAGGACTCAATAATTCCGCCTGGATGAAAGGTGAAATGAATTGTGTTGGTGAACTTGACTATAACTCACTGATCGTAGATAGTATTTATCATGACCCGCTCTCCAAATGTTTTGAAGTGGGCAAATGCAGTGTAACCCATGATAACTTCAGTGCATTGATCCATTATGGCGATGGACAACAAGATAAACTGGCTACCGCAACTTCAGATCTTTTTCGATACATTATCGATTTGAAGAGCCTGTGATTCTCTTGAATGATTAACCTTTGATGAATAAGGTTTCTTCGAGTTCGTTTCTATCACATCACGGATACTTTCCAAAAAGGCAACCATACCACTTTTCGAATGCTCATATCGGGATTCATCAGCATAGCCTTTTTGAGTCCAAGTTAATTCAGTGCTGTTACCAGAAATGACCTTCAATTCATACATGACTTCTGAATAATTTTCCGGGTCATCATCCATTCCTGAGAATCCTGACCAATAAGAATAACGAATTTTTTGCAGGGGTTCGATTTCTAAAATCACACCGTGATCACGGTATGTCATTCCTTCATATTCGCCTTGAAATACAATTTCACTGCCCACTCGCCAATCGGTTATGGTTTCTGTTCCGTAGAGATATTTGGTGATGATTTTCGGATCGGTCATTCCTTTCCAAACCTGTTCTGCAGATGCGGAAATAATAATGGATTGTGATACCAATAGATCGTGACGCATGTTCATTGAATTTGATTTGCCAAAAGTAGACTTGTTGTGCCGTGTTGTTGGTAGGCGAATGATAATTTCTCTTACTTACAACCTGCTGCAGCCATATTAAGTATGGATTGACTATTCATACACAACAATTTTCTTCTGTATGGCGTTACCCCAAAAAGCATTCCTATGAAGAGAGTCTTACCTATTCACTTTAACGCACTGTTCGATGAGAAAGGTAACAATCATTTTCAAGGTTATGTCAGCCATGCTTGTACTATTCGGACTGCATCAGCCCCTCAACGCAAGTGGTCTTTTTTTCGGAAAAGAAAGACATCCTTTTAAACCAGGGCCTGGCACCATTTCATTAGGTGCTCGCAATACCATGAATGTTTTTTTCGAATCTCCTGATATGATTGGTCAAGGTGCGGGCGGATCATTTAGAATTCAGATCGGTGAAAGATTGAACACAGAATGGTTTGCAGATTATGTGAGCAGTAACCTTTATCAACGAGCTGAGCGAATTGACAAACACATCGGATGGAATGTGATGTTGTATTTAATTGATCCTAAGGGGTTTGACAGGACACTTGCGCCGTTTCTGGCTGCGGGTCATTGTTTCGATTATACAGGAATAAGTCTACATGGTAAAAATCAGCCGACCATTGGCAAATGGACAAGTGCCGTTCAAATGTCATTGGGCACACACTATAACATCAACAACAGATTTGATATCACTCTCTCGTCTCTCTATGATCTTCATTTGGGACGCGAGGTTGAAGTGGAGTTAACGCCGACCAATACAGTAGAAATAGAACGAAATCGAAATGCAGGTTGG
The DNA here is from genome assembly GCA_019694805.1 of Flavobacteriales bacterium. Classification (GTDB taxonomy): domain Bacteria; phylum Bacteroidota; class Bacteroidia; order Flavobacteriales_D; family Sanyastnellaceae; genus JAIBBG01. Next base: position 16,648 of record JAIBBG010000024.1, read on the forward strand.
GAAGGGCACATCATGCTCATACTAAGTGTAAACTATAAAATAGCTCGACTATGGAGATCGGAGAATTGAATTACTTTTTGCAGTCGCTGAATAGAGCGGCATCTAAATACTGTATAATGGTCGCTACATTATGCTTATTTCATTCATCGTATGCACTGGATATATGGGAATCCAGACGTGGTTTTGTGCGAACACAAGCCAATCTTGCACCAGGGCTTATGCAAAATCAGTCGCGTGTGAATGCATACATCGCTGGCGATATGGATATTTTCTTGGATGATCAGTTCTCTTTTGCGGGTTCTGCATGGTATTCATTTTCGACCATCAGAAATGGACAAACAGGGGTAACCATGAACCACTCCATTTTTTGGGGAGGTTCATATCATTGGTTAGATGCTGGGAGATTTGATCCTTATCTCACGCTGCAACCGGGATTTGGCGTAGCACGTGCGAACTATTTGAATCGAGGAGAACTTGCTACCTCCGCTGTCGAGGTCGTACCATTGGTTTCGGTTTCAATTGGATGCAACTACTATGTTGGTTCTATGTTTCACTTTTTATTTAGGCTACAGGCAGTTTCCGGTCACTTGAGCAGCGATATGCCACAACCGATGAGTTTGAATGAACTCAGGTGCTCCGTAGGACTCGGATACAACTTGAGAGCTTTCCATTGATAAAGTTCTGCACCTGCGTGGGGTAGAAGTTGATTTAACCGTTTCATCACGGTGGGTCAACTTTTTCATCATGGAAACATCGTAATATTGCGATGAAATCTATTTGTCACGATTTGGTAGAATAAAGATGGGTACAACGAAGACCGAAGAATTTAAGATCAAAGACAACACCATTGCGAAATATGCCAAGGCATTCGCTCATCCGGCGCGTGTTGCCATTTTAAAATTGCTCATTAGAAGGCAGAGTTGCATATGTGGCGATTTGGTAGATGAATTGCCACTTTCACAAAGCACCGTATCCCAACATCTCAAAGAACTAAAAGATGCCGGACTGATTAAAGGAAGCATCGATGGTGCGAAAGTTTGTTATTGCATTGATGAAAAGGAATGGGCGAACGCGAAAAAATATTTGAATGAACTTTTTGAATTACATATAAAAACCAACGGTAACTGTTGCTGATCTATGGAAAATAGAAGGTATTTCTCAGAGTTCATTGGAACGTTTGCACTGGTCTTTTGCGGAACTGGCGCTATCATCATCAATCAGGAATCTGGTGGAATGATTACGCATGTTGGGGTGGCTTTGACTTTTGGATTGGTTGTAGCAGCGATGATTTTTACTTTGGGTGATGTTTCAGGTGCACACCTCAATCCTGCTGTGACCTTGTCATTTGCCGTTGCCAAAAGATTTCCCTTCAAACAAGTTGTTCCATATGTCTTCGCGCAAGTCCTTGGTGCCTTTGCTGCAAGTGGGATTCTAAAGGTGTGTTTTCCGCAGAATGAATGGCTTGGAGCAACTTTACCAGCGGGAAGTGATTGGCAATCCTTCCTGTTTGAAGTCATACTGACCATGATACTTGTTTTGGTCATTTTCAATGTTACCACTGGAGCAAAGGAGAAGGGCATAACGGCAGCAATTGCCATTGGAAGTGTGGTGGGGTTGGAAGCCCTGTTTGCTGGCCCTGTTTGTGGTGCTTCAATGAATCCTGTGCGTTCACTCAGCCCTGCATTGGTTTCTGGACATTTAGAACATCTCTGGATATATCTCACTGCACCTTTTGTGGGTGCAATCCTTGGCATTGCGATACATCAATTCCTATTTCCAACGCATGATTGAATCGATAGAAAAGTACTGCACAGAAATCACCAAGGAGTTTGACTTGATCTCGTTGGATCGCAAGCTCCTTCTCGAAAAAATTTCTGAATACATCAGAAGACGAAGGACAGAAAATAAACCAATACAATTGATCTATATCTGCACTCACAATTCACGAAGGAGTCACTTTGGTCAAATCTGGTCAGCAGTTGCCGCCCATTATTATGGCATCGGGAATGTGAGCACATATTCCGGAGGAACTGAAGCTACTGCATTTCATCCAAACGCAATTCGCGCGATCGAAAAAATTGGATTTCAGGTCAAGCCCATCAGCAGCGGGACTAATCCCACCTATCAATTAAGTTTTGATGCGAAGGCGGAGCCTATCGTTTGTTTTTCGAAGGTTTATGATCATCCTCAAAATCCTTCTCAGTCATTTGCCGCGATCATGACATGTGGTGATGCGGAGGAGAATTGCCCTTTTATTCCAGGTGTTGAATTGCGGATTGGGACAACTTACTCAGATCCCAAAGCTTTTGACCATACAGCTCAGCAAGATGAAAAATACGATGAACGATGCAGACAAATCGCACGGGAAACGTTTTATGTATTTTCAAGAGTCTGAATGTGATCTCCCTTAGGTTGGCCAAAAAAAAGCTGACCCATGAAGTCAGCTTTTGTTAAGTACCCAGAGTGGGAATCGAACCCACACACCCGAAGGTACACGATTTTGAGTCGTGCGCGTCTACCAGTTCCGCCATCTAGGCATATTACCGTCCCTGCCGAAGTATTCCCGATCGTGTTCGGGGTTTCAACTGCCTGAATTGCCCATTGGACAATTTGGGGTCGCGAATATAGTCATATTTTTTTACCTAACGCACCATACAAAACCGGAAGTTTTTTCCGTCTTCGTAACCCAGTATTTGTGGACCGGCTGGGGATTGCATGCCATATTGGACATTGAGGAGTCCGTCTTTTTCCTTATTGCTGATAAAGGAATTGCGGCTGGTAAGGCCGTCAGGATGCACCACAACACGGGTTGTGACACTGCTTTTACTTCCTGTAAATACATACAAGTGATCGCTGGGATCCTGCTCTATCCGGTCAGAATTGTCCGGATCATCATTAAAATAAAAACACAACGAATCGGCTGTTTCAAAACACAGATAACCACAATTTCTCGTATCCGTGATGGTGTACTGCCGCTTGGCAATTTTTTGATTCCAAAGATGTTTTCCCGCAGAATCCGTTTTGGTCACAATGAGATCATCAAAATTGTAGCGGTATTCAATGGTCTGTCTGCCCGTAGTGGGATCGGTGATCGTATTCTGACTTACATAGTATTGCTCACCAATCAGGATGACTTCGCCGCGATCATTGATGATCATGTGGTCTAGGTAATAATCCGCCAATGATGGGTTGCGTTCATTGTCGTTCGCATCTTCAAACCGGGCAAGAAATTCTTTGCTGAAAGGCATAAAATTCGCGGATTTCATAGGTGCCCCATGAGCACCAATGACGAATTGAATGGTGCCGGAAACGTTGAAATGAAAATCTCTGGAATAGTAACCGGTAATGACCACATCTTGCTTTTTGTTGAGTTTGAAGATAACGGATACCACCTGCTTGTCTTTTAAACTGATGTCATACTCTTTGAGTCTGTTGTTCAAACCGTTGTAATAGAATACCACATAGCGCGCTCCTTGAGGTTTCTGCCAAAGTTTACCATCCTTCACCGGGTTTCTTCCGCTCATCATATAGACATCCCCTGAGTTGTCCAATAAAAAACTATGCACCTGCACGATTTCCTGGGTGTAGGGGAGAAGTATTTCTTTTGCCCATATGGGTTGTAGGTTGTGTGAAAAACACTTGAATGAAATGGCTTCCGAACTTTTACGTTCATAAGGAGGATCGAAATACAGAAGGAATTTTGTGCTGTCGGGAGAAAACTGAATGCCAATTTGTGGTGGTATCGCAGTGTTGCCGTATATCAGTTCGTGCACTTGTTGTACGTCCGAGATCACTGCACCATCGGGATGTATCAACCGACTATACACTTTTGTTTCCTTGTGTTTCGGATCGACCAGACTGGTGAGTACAAGGAATTGGGAATGGCAAAAGGAAATGGATTCCAGTTTTTCATTTTCATTCAGGATGATTTTATTGCTATTCATCATCTTGAGGTCTTTGCATGCATAAGCCGTGATGCGAATGAAGTTTTCTTTTCTGTTTTCATCCAACACATAGAATCGCAAGGAATCGGTCCCCACAATTCTGACACCTTTCATGTCTCGTTCCGTGCGAAATTCTTCAGAGCAAAGATGATTTTGTGCTGTGATGACCGAGAAAGACATACACCATAAGCAGATCACCAGCATCATTGCCGGAGCAGCGATGAAATGATGTAATGGTTTTTTGAGCAAGCTAGTATATCATCACGATCCGGTAAACAACCGGAAGACATCCATTCCGTTCCCGTAAAGCATCAGGCCGAGTAAGAGCACCATACCAATGATTTGCGATCGTTCAAGAATTTTTTGACTGACCGCTTTACCAGTTATCATTTCCCAAATCAGAAACATGACATGTCCACCGTCGAGTGCTGGAATCGGTAGAATATTCATAAACGCAAGAACCAGTGAAATGAATGCTGTTCTTTCCCAGAATGCCCACCAATCCCACTCATCCGGGAATAGTTTGGCAAATGTGACAAAGCCTCCAACTTGTGATGCGCCGGATTTGGAAAATAAAAAGCGCAATTGACTGCTGTAATCCGTCACAGTCTCCCAGGCTTCTTTGAAACCTCCTGGAATACTCTGTGCAAAGCTGTAGTGAAGGGTGTCCACATCCAGAAAATGATCGATCGATTTCGGACCAACTCCTATTTTGCCCTCTTTCGATACGCGCACGGGTATGGCAATTGTTTGGCCATCTCTCACGACGTGTAGTCTCACCAATTTGTTTTTGTTGTTGCGAATTTCACGTGCGATTTCCTGATAGTATGGAGAATAAAGACCATCTACACCAGTAATGCTATCACCTTTGAGGATACCGGCAGCGTAGGCGTTTTTTCCTACTTCAACAGTATCAACGACAAAAGGAATACGCAAGCTGAATGCCCCGGTTTTTACTCCGCTGTCAATCATCATCTGACCGAAGTTCTCTGGTAATTTGATGATTTGTTTTTCACCGAAACGTTCAATAGTAATTTCATGAGGATCATCGAGCATCATCCGTTTGTTGATGTCGGAAAAACTCTCGGGACGAACGCCATCGAGCGCAAGAATTTTATCTCCATCTTTAAATCCAAACTGATACATAATCGGGTTACAGTGTACGCCGTAAGACGCATTTTCAACAGGAACAACCTGCTTCCCATAATTCCAAAGGATAAGACCGTAGATCACAACCCCGACAATCACGTTCACCACAACGCCACCGATCATGATGATCAGTCGCTGCCATGCAGGCTTACTCCTGAATTCCCAAGGTTGAGCAGGCTGAGCCATTTGGTCCTTATCCATACTCTCATCCACCATACCGGAAATTTTCACATAACCACCTAATGGAAGCCACCCAATTCCGTATTCAGTTTCTCCTATTTTTTTCTTCAATAAAGAGAAATATGGATCGAAAAAGAGATAGAATTTTTCTACGCGTGTTTTGAAAAGTTTTGCCGGTAAAAAGTGTCCGCCCTCATGCAGAATGATGAGAATAGAAAGGCTCAACAGTAATTGAAATGCAAATATCATGAGTTGAATGATGTGATGCGAAAGTAATGTGTTATTGATCTCAAACAGCGCTATCTGTGCGCGGAGTTGTCATTATTTGTGCGTGAATTGCATATATCGTTGCACGTATTTACCAATGATGTCAAATTCCAGATTTACCATGTTACCTGCTCGAAGATTTCTGAAATTGGTATGTTCCATGGTATAGGGAATGATGCAAACGGAGAAATGTCCGGGTTCAGAATCTACTACGGTAAGACTCACACCGTTCACACAGATGCTTCCTTTCGCAACGGTGACCATATTCGTTTCCTGCGGATAATCGAAATGTATCTCCCAGGAGCCATTGGCTTCTTGAATGGTACGACAATGGGCGATGGTGTCGACATGGCCTTGTACCATGTGTCCATCGAGCCGATCATTCAGTTTCAAACATCGCTCGAGGTTAACTTCTGATCCAGGTTGAAGTTTGCCAAGGTTCGTTTTGCGAAGCGTTTCGGCGATGGCAGTAACCCTATAACTTTCGTTGTTGATTTCTACCACGGTGAGGCAAGCACCATTGTGCGCTACGCTTTGATCAATTTTGAGCTCATGGGTAAAAGGAGATTTCACCCACAAATCCAGATTACCATCACTTGGAGTACATTTCTCTACAATGCCAATGGCTTCTACAATCCCTGAAAACATAGTGCTGATTAGTTGGTGTCCGCTGGTTTTTTTCCATCCATTAATCGAATGACACCATTAAATTCTTCTGTGACAATTCCGCTGAGACGAATGGTGTTGACTTTGACGACATAGTAATATACACCATCCGAAGAGAGATTTCCTGAGTCCTTATTTACGCCCGTCCATTTGATGTCCGGATCGGTGGTTTCAAAAACAAGATTTCCCCAACGGTTGTAGATCTTCATATCTATGCTTTCAATGTATCTATATTCAAATGGTACATACACATCATTGAATCCATCACCATTCGGTGTAAAAATATTTGGAAGAAAATAGATGGGACAATTGTCGATACAAATCAAATTTGAAAACGCACTTTCGTTTTGATGCAATTGACCATCTGGCCACAAATTGAGTGAATCCAATGCTGTTACAGCAAAACATCCGGCAATGCTTATGGGCAATTCATCATCTTCATAAACGTATGTGGTGTCACCTGGTGACGATATGGTTGCGAGCAACTGCAATGGTCCTCCTTCAACTGGTGTGTAATAAATATGGTAAGCCGTGATGTCATTGTCACAATCTTCTGTTGGATTACTCCATGACAATGCATCGAACGCAGCACTGCAATCGTGATTCACTTCGAGTACAGGAGGACAAGGAGGAGTTTGATCGTATGGTGTTGTGCAATCTTGCTGACTAAGATTGATCAATGGGTCCGGGACATCTGCCGCATAGTAAGATCCCTTTGCTATCACGTAATAACAATACTGCTGATTGTTCACGAGGCCTGTATCTACGTAGGTATCTTCATAAGCGACATCCAGTTCTGTGAAGTCCAACTCTTCTGGTGCTTTTCTGAAAATATGGTATTCGTAATTTGTCCATGGAACATCGTATTGCATGTTCAAAGTAACCTGATTGTCGCCGGGAATCAGCTCCATAAATACCGAGGTTGCTGGGGCGGATGAGGATAGCAGACTATCATTCGAAACCAGGTACAATTTGACTTTGTAATTGTTACGAATGGTTTTGGTATCGATGTTTTCGTGTACAAAAGTCGAGTCACCTTCATTTAAAAAAGTAAAATCCGGAGAGGTATAGATGAGTGTTGATGGTTCGCCGATTTCCGGAGAATGGAAAAGTCTATAGCGGTATGGTCCCGGGTATGCTATAGTATCCATGTCGCCCGGTGGTGACCATTGAATGGAGTCAACACCCGCTATTATATCTGTGATACCAACACTGACCTTAGTCATCACAGGAATTTCTTTATTGATCGTGTCGCAAAATTCTTCACTGGCATAACTTAAAGCGCCATCTGGCCAAACTGTAACGATCATGTAACAGTAATATCCACCGTAATAAACACTTTCATCTGTATACGAAGTGGCGTCAATACCATCCGTACTACCGATGAATTGATAACCGGTATAATCCGGCACGCCGAGTTCACATGTGTCTGGTACGAATCCAAAGAGGTTATTTCGCCGGTATACGAGATATTGTACTTCATCAAGTTCATCGGGAGCAAATGCATCATAGCACGGTGTTGGATCCCATGTCAGGTCCATGTGATCACCAACCCCTTCCGCAACGGGATTTTCGACGGGTGGTGCTACGACTGTTATCAAAATCGTTTCGACATCAGACAATGGAATGTTGCCTTCATCTGTTGCAATAAAGGTGACGATATACGGCTGAGCTCTTACTTCTTCGCATCGCGGAACCCATGAAAATGTTCTGGTAAGCGGATTGTATTCAGCAGTATGTTCTACATCTGTAAAAGGTCCTCCAAGTGCTTCGATGTGCACATCACTTGCAAGTCCATCCGGATCATCATAACTGATTTGAAAGGTGAGTAATTCATTAGCAGGCACGCAATAGTCGGCCACTTCTTCAATCTGCGGTGGGACATTTGCGCAATTCACTACTGTGATTTGCATATCCCTTTCAACAGAACCGACGAAAACGCCATTGCGGTATTCTTCCACGATGAAGGCCACGTTGTATTCACCTGCCACAAGTGGAGTGTTCCAGGTGATATCTCCTGTTTGTGGATCAATTTCAAAAGTGTCGTCAGGATTGTCGGTATAGTCGGTTGGTGACTCCCACGTATCCAATGTAACAACGCCTTCACCGAGACATGGCACCAAGCTGAAGACAAGTTCATCACCATTGACGGCATCAAATGCCACAGGGTTATGTATCCAAGGTTGAAAAATGCACGCGTCCTGAATCGGTGGATTGAGGAATTTGATAGAGTTGTTATGTCCATCATTGCCCGGACGAATCACCAAAACAGAGCGAATCGCGAAAAAGGACATCACCGATGTGGATGTTTTTTCTGCTTCCGGTGTACCGGGTTCGCCATTGTTGATGTTAAGCACACCGGCATTTCTATTCGGGTCTTCCACGGAGATCACGAATGTACCAGCGCCACTGTATGTGTGGAGGCCGATGTATTCATTTCTTTTGACATCGTTACCTACATTCAGTTCTTCAACAATGCGATCGAGGCTATCGAGTTGTTCTTCTTCGGTACCCGGAGCTTCATCACCCCATCTGATTTTTAAGCTTGGACGGTCAGCAAAAGAACTTTGTTTGGTATAAGTGGTAACTGTAATTCTATAAGTAAGTCCTGAGACATGTTCGTAAGTGATTTCACCGGCGCGATTGTGTGTAGCCAGTGAATCTTGCATGATTAACATGCACAAAATCAACATCAGATAAATTCTCAGCACTTTCATTCTAACGAGTAACGAAAATACGCCATCATTGATATGAACTGTAGACAATTTTCCTGGTTCAAAGGTTTGATCCTGGAAATGTGAATTTTGAATGATGATTGTAGTTTCAGTGTGTAGTGTTTCCGGCAATTGTTGGCGAATTCACCAGTGGTAAAAGTGAGATTTTAGGTTTGAAATGGTTGGGAACGATTTGGCCCTGCAAAAAAAAGCCGCTCCGGTATGGAGCGGCTATGCTATAAATCCTGACTTGACGATCAGTTCAATTCCTTCGAACCGGCCATAACTGATACACAACCTTCATGGGTTGATACCGAACTTTTTTGTTCAGGAACCCTGAGTTTGACGATCAATTGTTGGGTGCTGGTCATTTTGAAATCGAAGACGCCATTTTCAGCGGAGTTGCCTTTGTAGATAGATTCACCACCTGTATCGGTGATTTCGAAATCTACGCTTCCCAAAATCGGGTGAGCGCAAACCACAAGTCTGTACTCTTTGCCACCGTAGAAAGTGAGCAGAAGTTCTGCTTCGTCACCAGGAACGAGCATTGCAGAGTTGTAGTTATCGTTCTGAATATAACCGTCCAATTGTGGCAGGCATTGGTTCTTTGTAAATGCTCGGCATTGGGCATCAGCCACGAATGGTGCGAGAAGAACCAGCGGGAGGATTATTTTATAAAGTTTCATATGCTTGAGTTTGGGTGGTTATTAGAACGATGTGTATTTGTTACGCAGTTCGGTCGCTTTGGTTGCGATGGCTTTAAGCGTAGCATCATCGATGGAAATGGTCGTTGTAGTACCGATGGTGACAACACCACTGGCGTCCTTGCTGGTAGAGGTTTTACCTTTGTTTTCCTGAGCAGCGTTGTAGATGTCGCGCAGGGCAAAAAGGTCAGCTTTCATTTCTTTGAGGTTTTCCTTTTCGCCAAATTTTTCGAAATAGTCTACCAGGTTGTTGAGCGCATATTTCTGTTCTGCGATACGCTGGCGCATGTCTACATTGCCGTCTGCGGCGTAGATAGAAGAGAGGTATAAAGCCTCGAGCCAACCTCCGGCTACCACGAGCGCGGAAACTTCAATGCGTTGATTTTCCTTCAGATAACCATTCAGATCGGCATAAGCTTCAGAAACGATTTTCAACAATGAGTCACGGCTCTCCTGATTTTTGTCGAGGCGCTCAATGATTTCGTTGGTTAAAGCACCATCTACACCCATTTGTTTCGCCAGATTTTGTGCTGAAGCAAAATACTCCATGGTAACTTGTTTCTGATCGAACATAGCGGCATAGCTGAGGTCTGCACCGTAAACACCAAGGTTTACTGCCTGCTTCACTTCGCCGGCGTATTTGCTAACGTTTTCCGCAGGGTTTAGCTTCTTCACATCAAATTGATAACCTTTCTCTTTGATCAGGGAAGACATTTCAACCGGAGACGGAATGGAGAAGAAAATCTTTTCCAACTCCTTGATCCTTGCGGCTTGCAGTGAGTCAATTCCTTCTTTTACGGGTGGTTGTGCGTGTTGCTGATCGGAATTAGACTGGCAGGATTGCATAGCCAGGCCCATTCCACACACGATTACAGTGAATCGCAGCGCATTCTTAAGTTGCATCATAATCAGGATTTTTGGGTGGTTGATCATTACCATAAGGTAGTGTATCAGTCTGTAATGTTCGTTTTTATCGGCTCTCATACGGCAGGCGGCAGCAATAAGTTTTAAAAATGAGTGTGTTTATTTAAAAAAAAACGACAGGAATTTTAAAAGGCTTGATGGACAAGGAATCCGCGCGGAATGCGGACTTATCAACATGTCTGCATTTTATGGCCATGGTCATGAAAGGGTATGTTCTGTCCAAAATTTTTTGAGGGGAATTGAAGAAAAATCTCCATTCAGGGAAATGGAATTTCCTATTTGGTTCTGAATGAAGGAGACCGGATGAAAAAGGAGAGCCTCGCACGAACAGTATATCGGATTTCAAGTCCGGTGATTTACTTTTGCGGGCCTTGAAAAACTCAGCCCTTTCCATCAAATGAACGAAATTGGATCGGGCAGGAGAGTTCAGGTCAAAAGGCTAAATCTGAATGGAAGTCCAGCGACAACCAACATCATTGTTGCAGGATCATTTGGATGAACCCCGGAAAATTGGTCCCGTAGTTCAACGGATAGAATAGAAGTTTCCTAAACTTTTGATCCCAGTTCGATTCTGGGCGGGACTACAGAAATGGCACCCATGGAATGGGTGCTTTTTTTTGGAATCAATTCCGAACATCATCAGGAAGTTGAAGTGTGTAAATGGCACGCTAAGTTGCTGACCTCCCTATGATTCAATAGTGGATGGCAATTCCATATTGTTCCTCGCTTCTTCCATTCCCACCATGGTAGATTGATCTTGATATGGCTGTATTAACCGGCGGTTTGCTGTCATCTTGACAAGGAATCCTGTTGTGTTAGATGTCACCTTGTATGAAAGAACAATCCAGTATATTTGGCCAAAGACTTTCAACTTCAATGAAAAAAATTGCAGTACTTGTTGACTTCACCCGGAGTGGTAAGCCAGCTATGCTGATGGCCAAGCGCCTTTCGGAACTTTCGGGTGCAGAAATTATCGCTGTCAATGTGAGCGATGGCAATCAGAATGATGAGGCGGTAAAACATCATTTGGATGAATACACAGCATCCATACTCGGACAAAAAATCACTTCACACTCGGTCGTTGGACACGGAAAATTGCTTTCATCCATACCGCAGTTATTGTCGGAAATCAATCCTGATCTTGTGGTGATTTGCACCCACGGTATTCGCGGTGTGATCCAAACTTTATTTGGGGCAACGATTTTGAAATTGGTTCAGGAGATCAATTACCCAAGTGTGATTGTTCAAGAGAATACAGTGGTCAGAAATACAACACCACTGAATATTCTGCTTACAGCAAGTCCATATGAATCGTTTTATGCCAAAATGAAATACTGCGGCACTGTGGCCAAAGCGCTCAATGCAAGTGTGGTGCACTATGAAATGGAAAAATACCTCGGCGATACAGAAGAAGTGATAGCGAAACACAGCAAAGAAGCTGAAGCCTACTACAATGAAATTCAGGTCAATTTTTCAACGGTGAACGAGGAGCGCAAACTGATGTCATTGGGTTTTGCCCAACAGACAATTAATTATGCATACAACCACGGTTACGATTTGGTTTGTGTGTCTGCGGATACACATCAAGAGCAAATGGCTATGGGAAAAGCCGATAAGGAAAAAATGCTTTGCAATGATGAAGGTGTAGCGATGCTGGTTTGTCCCGATAAATAATGGATGCCTTAAGTTGATTTGAGCCACTGTAGATTGCTAGCGCACGTTGTGTCACTTCATTCGAGTGTGTTCAAATGATCAATCAATCCAACAAGAATTTTAGATACAATAAAAAAGGGCTGTCAAAAATGACAGCCCTTTACTTTTAACGTTTATTCTGCACGTTTGAGTGTGCCATGATCTGCTTGATAGAGTCGCCAAAAGAAAAGCGGAACAAAAATCAAGGTGATTACAGCCATGCCTAACAAGGAAATCATACTTGCGCCAGGCCAATGCATCAACTTGAAGATGCAGCCTATGCTAAAAGTGAAACCTCCAATTCCTCCGGAAATCGTGCTCAAGCGATTTGGGTACAGGCTTGAGAACCGAATAGCGGAAGTGAGAAGCGCCAGCATTGAAGTGGCCAGAGAAACAAACCCGATGAACATCATTTGACTCGCCATTGGCCAGTGAAAAGCTTTGAAAGTAAAGCCGATTAAGATGAACATGGCAGCAACAAATCCGAAGAAATACATTGTGATTTTCATTGTAAAAGGTATTTGAGGGGTTAATATTAACTTGACCTGTGCTTCGATCTCATGCATGCCATGCGGTGCGAGATCCTGGAGTGTTATGGCAAACGCTTCATCGAACGACATACCTTCGTTGAGCTGTTCCTCTATGCTGCAGCAGCAGTGGTCAATCAACTCCATTTGAAGTTGTGGATCATGAACCGAAGTTTTAACCAATCGTTCGATTTCCTGTTGGTATTGTTGTGTGAATTCAGCCATGTGATAAAGTTGTTTGAATTCCCATGATGGTTCTTATGCTTTCCATGAAGCCGGCCAATTCTTCCGTACGAATTGCTATTTGCTTTTTACCGGCAGGCGTTAGGCTGTAATAGACGCGTGGTCTGTTTCCGATAAGCATTTCTTCCGTTTTCACAAGACCTTCTGCCAGAAGCTTGTGCAGCGCGGGATATAAAGAACCTTCCTTCAATAAAATTTTTCCGTCGGTTCGTTGTTTCACTACACGGGTGATGTCGTATCCATACATCTTACCATTTTCCTGCAATAATTTGAGGATGATGGTTCCGAGTGTTCCTTTTATGAGTTCATTTGTTGGCATCGGGGGCAAGTATACATAGAAAAACTATGCATAGAAACTCTGGGTACAAAAAAATATTGTATGGTTCAGGTAAAAACGGATGAAACCACCACCATTCGCCCAAGTCTGCGATTTCTGGATTTAACTGTAATTGTGGTCAGTTTAGTGATAGGCATGGGAATTTTCCGCACACCTGCAGAAGTGGCTCAGAAAGCAGGATCGTTTGATATCTTTATGATGGCCTGGGTACTTGGCGCTGTTGTATCCATGATTGGCGCATTCATATTTGCTGAAATCGGTTCATCATATCCCAGGGCTGGCGGATTCTACCAAATTTTTTCTCATTGCTATCATCCGGCTTTTGCTTTTATGGTAAACTGGATCACTGTGATCAGTAATGCCGCCTCTACGGCGCTGGTAGCAGTGATGGGATCGGAGTACTTAGCACCACTCTTGTTTCCGCAATGGGATCATGATGTGACTGTAGGATTGATCTCATCCATTTCTGTTTTTATCCTTTTTCTGGTGAATTTGGCTGGCATACGTGTGAGTGCAAAAATTCTGACGGCATTTATGGTGGTCAAAATTTTGTTGTTGATTGTAATTGTCCTCTCTATTTTTCTTTTACCAACCTCACATGACATGAGATCGACAGTCGTTACAAATTCCACAAGTTGGCTACAGGCTTTCGGTTTGTGTTTTATCCCGGTGTTTTTTACGTATGGAGGATATCAGCAAACGATGAATTTTGGCGGGGATGTAGCACTGGCTAAAAGGACAATGCCGCGCTCAATAGTGACTGGAATGCTCATAGTGCTGACCATCTATTTATTGGTGAATTTTGCATATGTCCACGCGCTCGGGTTTGCAGGTTTGGCCGGATCGAAAACCATAGCTGCAGATATCAGTGTATTGTTATTCGGTGAAAAAATTCTTCCGATCATTTCAGTGGTGATGTTTTTTTCAGTATTGGCCTATGTGAATGTTTCCGTGATGAGCAATCCACGGATTTATTATGCCATGGCGAAAGATGGCGTTATGCCTCCTGCCTTTATGAAGGTGCATTCGCGCACACAAGTGCAACAATCAGCGCTGACGCTTTTCGTGGTTTTCATTTTGATCACGCTATTTTTTTCACGATCCATAGGCGATTTGTTGAAGTTTGTGATGTTCTTTGATAGCATAGCCTTTATTGCTGCTGCCTATTCCATTTTCATTTTCAGAAAAAAAATGAAAGGATTGGATCATTCCATTTTCAGGATGCGGGGCTATCCATACTTACCATGGTTTTTTATTGCAGTGTATGCCATCATCACCATGGTCATTTTTACCCAGGAACCAAAAACGGCGTGGGTTGGTTTTCTCCTTTTTCTCGCTGGATTTCCACTCTATAAAATATTCGTATACTTCAATCGTAAAAACAACCATGGATTATAAATCACAATTTCAACTTCGTCCGGAAATTACATTTTTGAATTTTGGATCTTTTGGTGCAACACCACGTGTGTTGATGCATGATTACCGCAAGTGGCAGGATATGCTTGAATATGAGCCCGTGCAATTCATGACAGTACAAGGTCCGAAATATTTGGAAGAATCGAGAAGAGCATTAGGGAATTACATAGGCTGTCATCATGATGATTTGGTCTTTGTGATGAATCCTTCATATGCAATCAACATCATCGCCAAAAGTTTAAAGCTGAAACCAGGCGAAGAAATTTTGACAACGGATTTGGAATATGGTGCCATGGATAAGACCTGGAATTATTACGCACAGAAAAATGGATATATCTACCGAAGGCAGAAAATATCATTGCCATTGAAATCGAAAGATGAATTTTTGAATGAATTCTGGAAGGGATATCATGAGAAGACACGTGTCGTTTTTATCAGTCAAATCACCAGCAGTACCGCTTTGATATTTCCGGTGAAAGAAATTTGCGAGAGGGCAAAAGAACTTGGATTGATAACCATCGTGGATGGTGCACACGTTCCCGGACATATTGATTTAGACCTTTCAACTCTAAAAGCGGATATATATACCGGGGCATGTCACAAATGGATGATGACCCCTAAGGGATGTTCATTTCTATATGTAAAAAGGGAAATGCAATCTTTGTTTGATCCATTGCTTATCAGTTGGGGATACCAAAGTGCAATGCCATCACATTCACAATTTCTGGATTACCATCAACAGCAAGGCACGCGTGATTTTACAGCATTTCTTACCGTACCAGCATCCATTGAGTTCATGAAACAAAACAATTGGCGTGATGTATCTGCTGGATGCAGAAAATTGGTTCGTGATAATATTCTTCGTTTTTGCGAATTATTGAATACGGTTCCTTTGGCCCCAATGAGCGATGAGTTCTTTGGGCAGATGTGCAGTCTTCAGATCAAAACCAGCGATCCGTTGAAATTGAAATCAGTGTTGTATGACCATCATCGAATCGAAATACCTGTCATGGTTCATGATGATAAGGTATTCATTCGTTATTCTATCAATGCGTTCAATAGTCAAAGCGATTTGGATCAACTATATCATGCTTTGGGTGAGTTGCAAAAGGATGGCTTAATTTTCTCTTGAAATACTCAATTGAATAACGGCACTTTTGTTTTCAGTTGTGATGTTTAGCAGGTAATTCCCCTGAGCAATTTCATTCAACAACAAATCTTGTTGTCCGGTTCCATTGCATGCCCATTTCTGGATGATTTTTCCGGAAATGTCTATCAATACAATGTTTCCGGGGGTGTCAATGCCACTTAATGTAACCATGTTGTCAACAGGATTTGGCCAACAACTGATACCGGAATTATTCGTTTCGATAATTTGAATGAGTTGGAAAATGATGGGCTCGGAAACAAGTTCGCAGCCGTTGATATCGGTGAGTGAAACCTGAACCTCATCTTGATTTGCAGGTTGGATCGACACCGAAGTGAGATCAGGCTGCTCAACTCCATTGATGATCCAGATAAATTCAGCATAGTCGCTGGCGTTGCTCAAAGTCATAGATGATCCATCGATGACGAAAGCCGGTGTTGCAACTTCAGGAGTTTCCAACGATACAGTTTGTGTAACTGATCCGCATAGTGGATTACTTACTGTGTGCAACAATTGATTGTCTTGATTTGCAATGGTGAATTCTATGCTCGATACATCATTAAAATTCAACGATCCGATTTGCCAGGATTCATCAACAAACCAATCTGGATTTGCGTTCGCACTTACAACGCTTGAATCACAAGTTGATGAGACGATCGAATAATCCAGGTCTGCCAATAACGAGCAGTCATATAGGGTGCTCAATGTGGTGTTGGTCACGATGGCGGGATTGGCATCAAAATAAATATGTGCGGTATTGTGAATTTGATCCAAATGATGAGCGTCTGTCGACTTCATCACATCGAACTCTACATAACCATGACTTCCGGGTTCGTTAGTAGAGGAGTCAGCGAGCATAATATGTGGAAAGTAAAAAGTAATTTCGTGATTGACGTTTGTCACTTCCACATAATGACTCGAGCCGGTGATTTCAAGTGAGCCGGCATCGAGTAATGCGTCCAAAGTGTCTTTGATGGTAATATCTGTTGCTGGATAATTGCCCGTGTTTTGGAAATGGATCACATATTTCAGCCGATCTGTGTCGAGACTGGTGTATTTCATTTCTGTGAATCCTTCAGGAAATACCTCCTTGATGTTGGGATCATAGGCGCCAAGTATGACATGGGAGTATAACATGGTATCTGCATCGCTACCATTATCCAATGTTGCAATGCATGTTATGAAAAGTGTATCGCCGATGTGATCGACATCGTTCAATGTACTGAATTGAATTTGATGATAGTGTATGCTGGTTGGATTGATGTCTGAAAAAGAAAATGTAACAGAATCTTCATCGATCGCATAATCACCTTCAAGGAAAGTGGTATATCCTCCATTCACATAAACTTGAACATGACCACTTGCGAGTGTATCACCTAGGTTAGCGATTTGCAGATAAATGTTGCTGTTATTTTGAATGACAGGAGGATTGGAAACCATCATACCGGTTACTTCGATGTCTTGTCGGTGGTTATACAAGGTATCCATAAAATGGACTGGACCAATTTCTTCGCCACTTTGTGATAAGGCAACAATCCATGCATCGCTACAAATGGTGTTGAAGTAAGGAGTTGGGTAAGTCCTCTCGAGATAATATTCTCCGGGCGGCGCATTGATGGTGAAATGACCAGATGAATCCGTATAGGCAAAATTTCCTATGGGTTGAGCAGTCACTTTTTGAAGGATGAATGGTGTATCAGCAGAATCCACGGAACAGTTTTTATCCCGATCAAATATCACTTCGCCGTATATGGTTGCACAGGCATCATACCATTGTTCTACTTCAATATTGTATTGGTTACAACGACCGGCTTCGTCTACGAGGTAGATATCATACATTCCCGTGGAAAGTGTATGGATCGAAGAAGTATCGACATCTTCATAGGGAGCAGGCCATTGGTATTCGAGTTCAAAAGGGTAAGTTGCATCATGGAATGTAATCGCTCCATTGTCCATGTTGATACAATGTTCAGCTTCTACAGAATATGTGACCAACGCTTCATCGTCGTTTCCTGTGGTGAGTGGTTGCGGTGGAAGCACATATATCGTATCTGAAAACGTGCAGCTTTCATCCGCATCGAAACTCACTATCCAGTGGTAATCATCAGGCTCTGTTGTGGTGAAGCTGATGTCCAGATCCTCCTCTGAATAAAAGCTTACCTCCTGCGTATACGATGTATTCAAACCTTCTACAGTGAAAGTTACATCAGCATTGGTGATGTGATCTAAGTAAAATGTATTCTCCATAACCAAGGGCTGATCACATGCCAAAAGGGTATCTGTTGTCCACAATGGGAAAAACTCATAAGGAACGGAAACAATCGAATCACTATTCATGCACATGCCCGTGTCTACCGAAACGGTGATGACCTGATCGAATGCTGCCTGCGTATAGTTGAGTACGTTAGTTGTTGTTTCTTGTACTTCACCATTGATGGTCCATGTATAAGGAGCAAATCCACCCGGTGCGGTAATGGCTGCGGGCGCACCAACACAATGCTGATACTCCTCTGTATAGAAATGAACGTGGGGTTGAGGACACGCAGTTCTGATAAGCCAGGCTGTATCCATGATGTATTTGCATACGGCATTGTTGTCCATTGTTCCAAGATAATTGGACGTCTCCGGAGAGTTGAAAATTCCAATCAGCAAGTATTTCTGGCCATTTCCGGTGATGTTCATGGTAATACGCTCATTGTTGTTGATCATAAATTCACCAGCGGGGGTAACATAATCGGGCGTGATCAAGTCACCTAAAAATGATCCATGAGATAATTGATAATCCGGAAGTTCATTCACAAAAGCAAATCCAATTTGATCCACGGAAAATGAATTGAGATCGGTTGAATTGTATCTGTTGATCATGCTGATCTCAAATTCGAATTCAAGACCTGGAGTCAAAGGCGTATTCATTTCGAACAACATGTACCGATAAACTGCTGTGTCAGCATATTGAGATATAAACGGCGTCTCAATAAAACCCTTGAAAAAACCATTATTGTAAGCATAGACAGGAAAGGCCTCCATGATGTCACAGTAGTATTTGGTATTTGTCTGCCATCTCGTTTGTGGAGAATAATTCATAGCAAAAGAAACGGGTCCGGCCCACTGACTTCCTCCGGACCAAATGACAAAAGGTTCGCCATCGTTATTGGTGTAAAAGACCGGAGTGCAATAAGCGAGATCCGTACAATTACAATTGCTCCCCAAATTCATGAAATTGAAGTTACCATTGTTGATGTAGCTGATGGTGCCTGCCCCATGCCCCCAATCATAATTCGAAACGCCATTGCATCCAATAGATGCGGATGCTTCGCCCATAGACATATCAGTCTGACTCAATGCCCATTGGCTGATGGTAATCAAGAAAATGAACAACAATGATGATTTGTGGTTAAAGGCAGTCATGCTTGATATTTTATAAATCGAAGATAATTGAATAAATGGTTTGAATATGTTATGCTGTTCAGATTATGAACGCTTCATGAAGTTTGATGCCAGGTTTCAAATGATAAGCCACTAAACCTGCTTCTGCAGCGCCGTTCACATGTTGAATGCTGTCATCGATGAACAATGTTTCTGAAGGCAAGAGATTGTTCCACTCGCACACTTGAAGATATGTTTCCGGATATGGTTTTTTGATCCCTATGACATTGGAGTAGTAAATGGTTTCAAAGGCAGATTTGAAATGATTGAAATCCATTTTTTCTGCAATCATTCTTTCAAATTCTGCAACATGAATCGCATTGGTATTGCTCAGCATAAAAGTTCTTCTGCCTGAGTTTTTAACCTGATGAACAACCTCAACTTCCTCGGGCATGATATGTAATAAGATGCAGTTCCATGCATCTTCTACTTCTTGGCGAGATACGTTGGGTACAAAACTGTGCAGGTATTCCATGAACTCTTCATTGGAAACTTTGCCTGTCTCCAATTTGTCGAAAATGGGGTTTTGATTTGCCTGAGAGTAAATTGTTTTGAAATCGTGAAAGCCAAGTTTGGCAAATGCTTGCGCGGGTAAATGGTAGTCAATTTCAAATAGAACACCGCCAAAATCAAAAATGACATTTTTGATTCCTGTTAAGTCAATCATGTGGATGTGAAATAAAAATCGAAGAGGTTTATTGGGCTTCGCGCTTGATCCATGCACTACCGCCACTGGATTTGATTTTTCTCAACGCTTCAGTTGCTTCTCCCTTGGTTGAGTAATAACCATAAGCAACAAGTTGCAAACCATCTTTCTTGCCGGCCAATGCTGCTTCATATCCGTCTTGTTGAAGTTTGGTTACGAATTTTTCAGCATTTTCAGCAACAGCAAATGCGCCACCAATTACCGCAAAGCGATGTCCTGCATGATGCTCTTTACTGATTTGTTGGGTTGGTTTGGTTTCTTTGTTGACTTCTGTTGTGGAAGCTTCTGCAATTTGTTTGACTGGTTTTTCAATTTCAACACCTTCGGCAGAAACTTTATTTTGAGTAAAATCAAAACGTATATTTCCTGAAGCAGTATCCAAAGCGTTGGTCAATGCATCTTTATCTACACCAGTTTCAGGAGCAAAAGAAAATTCACGGCTTTCATAGTCCGAATCGATGCGCACTTTGTGGAATGGATTCAGTGAAGCAAAACTGAAATCTTCTTTTCCACCCATTTGATTACCTGCCAAAAAAGAACCAGCGAGCAAAATCGGGATGGCAATCGCTGCTGCAATTTTCCATCCAGCAAGTTGTTTTCTGCTTTCGTGTTGGATAGGAATAATGGGGGTTTCTGCTGGTTGTTCTTTTTGTTCAATATATCTCAACTGCACAGGTCGGAGACCGAAGGAACTTGTCAAAAAATTCTCCTGTTCATCAGGAATGAATTGCAATTGACCGTTATTATCCCTGAAAAACACACCAATCCTTTCCAGCACCAATCTTCCTTTCTGATTTAAAATTTGATGGTATTCAGTCACAATTGCTCTTACTTGCTCAGAAGCTTCTTGAAAAGAAAGATTGAACAATTGTGCGGCATGTTGAGTCAATAATCCATCATTGTCCTTGAGATGACGGTTGAAACCAATGTGCTTAGAAGGAGGTTGAACCACATGTGTGCGTCGATTGAGCCTGGCTGAACGATAGTTCGCAACCAGACCTCCGAATTCCGGCACCACAACACAATCGTGTTCATAGAGCAATTCACATATGACTGGTTCCAGCCTCATGTTGCAAATATAGATCGGGTTATGACGCGCCGAAAGTGTCGCAAACTATTGCTTCACAGGTGTTTGTGAAAAGCTTAGCTTTTTGGGCTACGAACAAAATCCGATTCAGAGCAGGTTGTCAAGGATGTGTTTGAGGTCTTCCGGGGTGTCTACAGCCGGGGTTTCAATGTCCGTTTCAGCTACATAAATGGACTTTCCGGATTCAAGCCAGCGCAATTGTTCGAGTGATTCAGCAACCTCCAGAGGTGAAGGTTCGAGCTGACAAATGGCCTGAAGTGTGGTGGTTTTATACGCATAGAGGCCAATGTGTTTGAAATAGGCATGGTGCATCAACCAATCATGCTGGGCTCTGCTTTTTTGAAATGGTATGGCATGTCGGCTGAAATAAATGGCTTTGCCATCCGGAGAAAAAACCACTTTTACCTTATTCGGATTGAAAAGAGTTTCCTCATCATGTATGCGTTTGACCAATGTGCCGATTTCAACATGGGGCTTACTGATGAGGTTGGCGAGTTGGTCTATTTGAGAAGGATCAACGAAGGGTTCATCTCCTTGAATGTTGATGATGGCATCTGCACTCAAGCCCGATTTGATATATGCTTCAAGACAACGGTCCGTCCCACTTGGATGTTGCGGCGATGTCATCACAACTTTCTTACCGAGTGAAATAACGTGATTGAAAATGCGATCGTCATCTGTAGCAACGAGGATATCAGTCAATGCGGAACAAGCAGTGGCTTGTTCAATCACTCGACAAATCATAGTCTTACCATCAATCTCAACCAATGGTTTCCCTGGAAAGCGTGTGCTCGCATATCGTGCCGGTATGATGCCGAGTATTTTCATGCGTACGAAATTAGAGAATCAATTCCGGAGTTTTTACTTACAGGGTGAGAACATATTGGACCATCGTAAATCGCGGCTGTTCAATGGCAAGAGGTCGAATGGCATATTCGCGATTGAGGAGATTATTGACGATGAGTGAAACCCGATGCTTGTGAGCGAAGGTGTATCCAACGCGCATATCGAAAACATAATCACCGGAAGTATGCGTTTTGCGCCATTTGGCTATACCAGGATTGAAATTGGCGAGTGCAACTGTTTCCAAATCTTCAAAAGCACGATCGATATTTTGCATATGGCTGTTGTATCTGCCGCTTACACCGAGCATGATGTTTTTGAAGGTGAAAGAAACATCAGCACGAACCAAATGTTGCATGCGGTATTTTAGAATATTGTTGGTGGTATCGCTTGATGTGGTGATGTAGGTATACTCATTGGGAATCTTCAATGATGTATTACCTCCATTGGGTGGTGTGCCGTAAACATGATGAGGTGTGGTGCTTACTGGTAAGGTGTAAGTGTAACCTGCAAGCAATTGTGTTTTTACTCTTCTGATGTTTCCTTCACCCATCACGGAACATTCGATTCCTTGAATTTTTGCGTGTCCAGTGTTCACGCTTTTAAAACCAATGCTTTGTTGAATCTCAGCTTGAAATCTTGGAAAGTCTAATATACTCTCAACAGGGCGAACATATTTCCATTGCCCAAAAGTAAACTCGATAAAATTGTCGTATTCCTGTTGAAAGGCAGCCAAGTCTATGAAACCAAGAAATTGGCCAATACGAAAACCTTGCTTGATACCCACTTCAGCATTGTATGATGTCTCGGCAATGAGATCTGGATTGGCGAAAATGTTGATCGCGCCAACACCGGTGACAATGAATTTTTCTGCAATAGAAGGGAAACGATATCCTTGTCCGAATGATGCACGCGCAAAGGTGGCCTTTCCTAATTTGTAATTGACACCAGCGCGGAACACAGGTTTACTATCGGAGACTTTATTGATTTCGAAATATTCATATCGTACACCAGCAGACACGTTGAGTCGATTGAAGAACTTTTTATCAATTTGAAAATACCCGGCATAGTTATCTGCTTTGTTTCTGCCATCAGCATTTCCCCCAACAAACAATTCACCACGGGCATCGGTATGAATAGCTACGACCCCGCATGTGGTTGTCATATTCTGTATTCCCAGGTTTTCCCAATTGAGTTGATATTGGTATTCACCATAGTACTGATCGCTGAAATTGCCTTGGTTGTTGTCATTGTTGTTGTCGAGACTTTGCCAACGTGTACGTAATGAGTGTTTGTTTCCTTTGCTGTTGAAATAGGTGATATACGGATCAATGGTGCCCAACAGTTGTTTGGTCCTTGTTGCACTACCTTGAAATGCAGCGTAAAGTCCAGTATCAGATTCCGCCCACAACAGGGTAGCCAGTGAATTGCTGATGTTCCAATTGGTATTTAATCCATAACTCAACCCGGTTATTTTTTTGGATCGGTAACGTGTATTCAGGTTGATGCGTGCTCTTGAATTGGCCTCATAACGATCCACGGTGAATGGATTAAAACCATCTGTGAATGTGCCGTTGGTTGTATCGCGAATGGGGCCGAGGTGACCATCATCTCCGATGGCGTTTGCACCCAGAACAAAATCGAGATTACCAAATTTTTGAGTATGAAGGAAATTGATACCTGAGCGCATAAGCGGTTGATTCCAATACACCGACGAATCATTTTCCGGAGTGCTGTATACACCGTGATATAAATTGATGATGGTTTTAGCTGTATCAGCTGGGTATGCTGTACGAACATTGATTACACCACTCAATGCTGCACTTCCATAAAGCACACTGCTTGCACCTTTGATGACTTCAACCTGCGATACATTCTCGACAGGAATATAATCCCAGGATGGTCTACCTGCATCACCACTTAGTACGGGCAAATCGTCAACGAGAATTTGTACGCGGCTGCCTGCACCGAATGAATATCCGCTGCCACTGCGGATTTGAGGTTCTTTGTCTACGATACTTACGCCAGGTGTCTGTTGAAGAATTTCATCAGCCGATGGTACGTTCTTATCGCGCAGGAGTTCGGGTTGCAGCACTTCCATGCTCACGGTAACTTCACTCACATCCTGTGCAAATTTTCCCGCAGATACCACCACTACATGCAACTCATTTTCTACCGGTCTTAATTTGATTTGAAGTGTTGTATGGATGTCATCAGATTTGACAGGATGAACATATACTTCATATCCTATCATGGATATGCGAAGCGTATCATTTGCAATGTTACTTTCAATCGCAAATGTGCCATTGATATCAGATACTACACCGCTGCCTGATTTATTTCTCACAACAGCGCCAATGATCAATTCACCCGTTTGCTGATCGGAAATTACGCCATGCAGGGTATTTTGAGAAAGCGTCTCGAACGAGAGCAGCAATAAAGCGACACAAGTCAGTAACAGTTTCATCTGGGTTCCGGAGGTTTGATGCAAGGATAAGTCAAAAGACTCCTTGTGACACCATGCCGGATCAATGTCTGAAATGTCGCGTGCCTGTTAGGTACATCGCTACCTGATGGCTATTACAGTAGTCAATGCTGAGCTGATCTTTGATAGAACCCCCAGGCTGCACTACAGCGGTGATTCCGGCATGGTGTGCAATTTCTACGCAATCCGGGAAAGGGAAAAACGCATCACTTGCCATGACAGCATCATGCAGGTCAAATTGGAAAGATTGTGCTTTTTCTATGGCTTGTTTCAAAGCATCAACGCGTGATGTTTGTCCGGTACCGCTTGCACAAAGTTGTTTGTTTTTTGCGAGTACCACTGTATTGCTTTTGGTGTGTTTTACAATTTTATTGGCAAACTCTAAATCGCTCAATTGTGCGTCTGAAGCTGCTTTGGTTGTCGCAATTTTAAAGTCAGGGATTTTTTCTGTTGCCAAATCTTTATCCTGAAAGAGATAACCATTCAACAAAGTTCTAACTTGTGTTTTGGGCAGAGCGATGTCTTTTCTTCGAAGTAAAATTCTATTGGCTTTGCTTTTGAGTAATTCCAAAGCTTGTGCATCAAATTCAGGAGCGATGATTACTTCGCAAAATAGAGAATTGATTTTTTCTGCGGTTGCCAGATCCATTTTTCCATTCGCAATGAGAACGCCGCCGAAGGCAGAAACAGGATCGCAAGCCAAAGCGGCTTCATATGCTTCGGTCATGTTTGATCTCGTGGCAATGCCACAAGCGTTATTGTGTTTTAGAATGGCAAAGGTTGCAGGTTCATGTTTGAATTCATCAATGAGGTTCACGGCCGCATCAACATCCAAAAGGTTGTTGTATGATATTTCTTTACCATTGAGCTTTTCAAACAATGCATCCATATCACCATAGAATATTCCTTTTTGGTGAGGATTCTCTCCGTATCGCAATACCTGTTTTTGTGGTTCGGTGATTTTTAGTGCGCCCGTTTCTTCACCCAAAAAGTATTGGTAAATTTTGGTATCATAATGAGAGGAAACCTGAAATGCTTCTCTGGCCAATTGTCTCCGTTGGTCAATAGAACTTGTTCCATTTTGATTTTCCAGTATATCCAACAAATCGGCGTATTGGGCTTTTGAGGCAACGATGACTACGTCACTATAATTCTTTGCAGCACCCCGAATCAATGAAATGCCACCGATGTCGATTTTTTCAATGATATCATCGTGTGAAGCGCCGCTGGCGACGGTTTTTTCGAAAGGATAAAGATCCACCACAACACAATCGATATTCGGAATTTCAAATTCTGCTACTTGTGTCTGATCACCACTGTCGTCTCTTCGGTTGAGAATACCACCAAATATTTTGGGATGAAGTGTTTTTACCCGACCTCCTAAAATACTCGGATAGCCCGTGAGTTCTTCCACGGCAATCACAGGAAGATTGAGTTTTTCAATAAAATCCTGAGTACCTCCCGTGCTGTACATCACGATTCCAAGTTCATGCATGCGGCGAACAATGGGTTCGAGACCATCTTTATCAAATACAGAAATGAGCGCGCTGGAGATTTTTTTCGACATGTTGAGGCAATTTTGGCGCCGCGAAGATAGAACTGCTTAGAGGCCTCTCATTCCTGAATTTCTCAACGTTCAAGGTTTTTTCTCCGGATTTTCCTCCGTTTTGGTGTCTTTTTTCCTGAGATCAAGTTCAAACTTGTAATTCACCAGAATGATAAAATCGTATTCCTGTGGTGAATCTAGAAGCCCTTTCTGAATCATATAACCAAGGGACAGGAAATTTCTTTTGTTCAGCTTTTTTTCAGCGGAAATAACCCACCGCCAGTTTTGCATGGCAAAGGATTGATATGCTCCAGTATTGTTGAAAATTTCATACGAGGTGGACAAATCAATGCCTTTCAGTCCGGTGTATTTGAATTGGAATTTATTGCGCAGCGTTGTATAGAAGTCGGCATCACTTTCCGATGAAATGCCATTGATACCAAGTTGCCAACGCGATTGAAAGGTGATGGCGAATTTGTCGAATTTCTTTTTGGCAGCAAGGCCGAATTGAAGTCGTTGGCGATAGTCGAAATAAGGATTATTGTTTGCAGTACCACCGCGATAAGTGATCGAACCATCCAACCATTTCTTCAATTTATATTCAACGCCTGCCTCATAGAACAGCCGAGACATCTGCGAAAGATTCTCTCGCAATCTGATCTCACCCGCTAAATTCAATTGAATTTTTTTGGACGTCTGGAAACTGCCTGAAACACCACTCCACAGCCCGGCATCGCGGTATTGGGAAAGTCCAGACAATGAAAAGAGACTTACCAGCAACGATATGTACAATGACTTATGGTTGCTCATAAATCGTCATGTCTTCAGCTTCCAGGTCTTGTTTTTTATCGGTGATTTCTATTTCCTGTAAGATGGTCATGTGTTTTTCATCCCATGTTACGGCAACAGAGTTGGTGTCTTCAGAAAAAGTGTAGATCTTGTATTTACCTGGGCGTAGGTACATGAATTCATACTCGCCGTCATAGTTGGTTTGCACGCGATCATCAGGAGAGATGTGATCTCCATAGATGATAAAGACATCTTGATCTGCGGCAGGATAGGTTCCTGTTTTGGTTGCAGGATTGGTCAGCACGATACGCAGTTCTTTACTGACCGCACCGCGGATGGATGAGTTTCCACCATCGCCCGCTTCTTTTTTGCAAGATATTAAGGCCAGTATAAGCAGAAGTAATCCAGAAGTGGTTTTCATCATGTACGATATCAATTGTTGAAGCCTGAACTAAATGTCTCATCCATTTGACCTTCCTGTTGGTCTTCGTAGAAATATATTTTGAGCATGACTGTGTCGCGCAGGAAATCGATTTTGCCGATCTCGATGCGGTTCACTTTGATGCCGGTTCTTTTCTGAAGATCTTCCAGCAATTCAGCCCTTCTTCCTTGCTGAATAAGGTCGATTCTTTCGTACACAATCAGCTTTTGCGATTCATGGCGAAGAAGCCAAACTTTTTCTAATCCATAAGTAAGCGCAATGATCGCGAGGTTCGCAAATGATAATTCCGCTATAGTCACCTTCTTATTGATGAGTGCATTCATCACCGACATTCCAATCACAATAAAGAGGTAAGTCATCTCCTTAATGGCAATCGCATCTGTGCGGTATCTGATGATCCCAAATACGGCGAATAATCCCAGTGCGAATCCCATTTCAAGCTTTACACTTTCCAACAGGAAACACATTGTGAAGATCGAAATCGAAAAGAGGAAATAGGTGAAGAGGAAGTCTTTTCGTTTAGCAATGGGGTAGTAGATCAATCTTACCAGAATGAAGATAAAAAGCATGTGGATGAAAAGTCGAATGACCAAACCAAGAAAGTCTTCACCTTTAAACCAATCCACGCCACCGAGCGGATTGAAGCTTTTTTCTTTTTCCGGACCTTCTTTCTTTTTCACATTTGATGAATCAACCACAACCATGTCGGCAGGAATTTTAATCAAAACATGTTTCTGATTTTTTATGGAGTCTCCTGATGTAGATTCAATGGTGCTAATTTCTGTACTTGAAGTTGATTCCGTTGATTCCTGAGCCAATGCTGAAACATTCAACAGAAGGGAAGAAATGAGCAGGAGTAGTGCAATTTTGATTTTCATCTTATTTATAGTCTGAATCATGGTCATGCGGACAATCCGGTTGGTTTGAGTTTATTGATATGCAAAATTTTTTCCTTAAAAGTATTCGATTTGATCTCTTCGTAAAGCAATGCTACTCCAAGACAGTATTTACTGATGCCTTCCGGGCGGATGAGTCTTTCTTTCATATGTCTGATAAAGCCTGAATGCCTGTTGGCTCCATCTTGTTTTACTTCAGCAATCACCAAAAAGGGAACCTCCACGGATCTGCCGTTGAAATGAAAGGCGATGTTGGTATCAAGTGTTACACGTTCTCCAGCTACCGTATCAACCAAAGTGGTTCTGGTGAAACTATTCCATAGTTTAGGCTCCAGACCATGGGTGAATTCGGCTTTTCTCTCTATGAATGTAAGACCTTTTTCATCCAGAACTTCGGAGAGTTCCGGCAGTTTAATTCTGGACTTGGCAGTTCGACCCTTATTGCTTTTTTCTTTGACCTCAAGAAATGCGAGATTACTTTCCACATACTCGCGTTTGCGAATTTTATAACGGTGTTTTTTACCGTTCTGATGCTGCAGGTAATGAAGGAAACCCGGTGTGTCGTAGTACAAAGTTTGATATCTGTTCAACCTTACATGTTCCACTTCAAGTACACGGTATTGTGCAGCAAGGTCTGGAAGAATTTCCAGCAAAGTGCTGTTGTTGAACATGAACTTGGTATCCGTTCTGTTCATGAGTTGCACACCGTCCATTTCAGCAAGTGAAATGGGTTGAAATGATTTCAATATGTCGATCAGTTGCTGCAAAAGGAAAATATGCTTTCAGTGAAAGTCAGTCCAATGTGACTTTCCGTTTCAAATGCGTCTTACAGGGTTTACAGTTCTCTAACAATTACAAAACAATGAAAACTT
>JAIBBG010000004.1 GCA_019694805.1 Flavobacteriales bacterium
CACCTGAGAAAATTTCTCAGCAAGAAGTATTAATAATCCCCATACAAAAATGTATCCACCAGAATTAGTTGCCCCTATGCGTGCAGAACTCGATCAAATCGGGTTTGAAGAATTAATGACACCAGATGCAGTGGACCAGGCGGTAAATAGTCAGGGCACTGTATTGGTCGTATTGAATTCCGTTTGTGGTTGCGCCGCAGGAAGTATGAGACCAGGCGTAAGAAAGGCCATTCAAAATTCGCCCAAATTGCCCGGGAAACTCACTACATCCTTTGCGGGTGTCGATAGAGAAGCAGTAGAGCGTGCGCGTAAATACATGCTCCCTTACCCTCCATCATCACCAAGTATCGCCCTCTTCAAGGACGGCAAATTGATGCACATGGTAGAACGTCATCACATTGAAGGACGCACTGCAGACATGATCGCAGAACACCTCAAATCCGCATTTGAAGAATACTGTTGATCACAGATAACACTCGACAAAGCCATCCGATACACGGGTGGCTTTTTTATTGGAGAAAAATTTTACCACGTGGGTGTGTACATTCCATGTTTGAAATTTTGCCACATTCAAAAAACTTCATCAACTTTACCAGCATGTTATGTTATCGGCACACCCAACGTATGCTGGCAGGATTTTTCATCCTGATAACAAGTCTTGTATCTCATGCTCAAGCAGGGAATGAATGGATTAATTACAATCAACAATATTGGAAATTTCCCATTGCATCTGATGGTCTTTATCAAATCACTTACAACGACCTCCTCATGGGAGGTTTTCCGGTAAGTACGGTCGACCCCAGAAAAATTCAATTATTCGGCAGGGGCTTTGAATGTCCTTTGCACATAGAAGGAGAAAGCGATGGGATATTCAATAGCAGTGACTACATCGAATTTTATGCACAACACAACGATGGCTGGCTGGACAGTCTCGTTTATGAAAACTCCGATCGACTGGCCAATCCGGCGTATAGTTTATACAATGACACCATTCATTATTTCCTCACCGTTTCTTCACAAGATGGCTTGAGAAGGCCGATCATTGGATTCAACAACTTCGATGATTACACTCCAGAGCCATATTGCTGGCATGAAGCAACTGAGAGTTATCATGAAGAATATTTATTAGGTCTTCAAGACATCAATGGTATTGGTCTTCCTGGTTATGACGTTGCAGAGGGATGGTTTGACAACCGTTTTCCCAAAGGTGGTAGCCATACTGCTACGATTTCTACTCAAGGAGTTTATCAGGGACTTGATGCGCCGCCAGCGTTGGTGCGGAGTAATGCTGCAAGCGCATCCATTGCCGTTGGATTTCCTAACCATCACCTGCAAGTAGGTTGGGGAAATCCTATTCAGGTAGAATTGGATACCAGCTATTACGGCTATCAATTGATACATACCGCATTTTCCATTCCCGCTTCATCAATGACTTCCAACACCGTCATCACCCATAGAAGTATAGATGATCTTGGAGTCGCCAGCGACTATCACGCGGTGAGTTTTGTGAGCATTACATACCCCCACAGTTTTTCCCTTGAAAATTATTCTTCATTTCATTTTTTCTGGAATGGTGAATTAGGCACTTCATTTCGTTTGATCGAAATCTCCAATTTCAATTCAACACATCCACGATTATTTGTTCTCAATAGTGGGGCCTCCAAAGAAATTCAACTCTTTGAAGAGGGTGGTCATTACAAAGCAATTGTGCCAGTTGCAGAATCCGGACAGACACATCTTTGGTTGATGGATGGAGATCAAATACCTGGTCAGGTGCAGCTAAGTCCGGTGACACAAACCGGATATTTCTCTGATTATGCATCACAGGAAAACGAACACACCTATCTGATCATTACTCATCCATCATTGCTCAATTCAGCCAACAACTACGGAGCGTGGCGCAACAATGGAGATGTACATTCATTGGTAGTAAATGTCGAAGAATTGTACATGCAATACGCTTGTGGTATTTGGAAAAATCCTTTGGCCATCAGAAGATTTTGTGATGATTTGATTCACGCATGGGTCGCGCCACCAGAACACTTGTTTATCATTGGTAAATCTATACATGAAGCAGATTTTTCATTTACCAGCGGAGCAAGAAATGACCCAGAAAAATATGCGCATAATCTCGTTCCCACTTGGGGATATCCAGGTAGTGACGCCCTATTCACAGCAGGATTGAATGGAACGTTGTACGAAGTGGCCATTCCGACCGGAAGACTCGCAGCGCAGCAAGAACAACAGGTATTGGAATATCTCAACAAGGTGATTGAACATGAATCTCAACCTCCTGCTTTGTGGCAAAAAAACGTTATGCATTTTGGGGGAGGAACCATAGCCTATGAGCAGGCTTTATTCAAAAGCTATTTAGAAAACTATTCTCAGATTGCTGCAGATACGAGTTTTGGGGGAGTGGTTTATCCCTTCTATAAAAACACGTCGGATCCCATTCAAATGAATGTCTCCGACTCCATACAACTTCTCATCAATGAAGGTGTATCGTTGATGACATTTTTCGGACATGCCAGTAGCACTGGTTTTGACCAAAACATTGATACGCCGCAGAGTTATGACAATCAAGGTAAGTATCCATTGCTGATAGGCAATTCATGTTACACTGGCAACATCCATCTTTCCGATGCACAAAGTGCCAGTGAAAATTTCGTGCTTGTTCCAGATCGAGGCATGATTGGATTTCTTGCTAAAACTGATTTGGGTATTCCGGTTTATCTCAATCTTTTCACTGAAAATTTTTATAAAGAAATCTGCCAACTCAATTATGGCAAAAGCATTGGTGAATGCATGAAGCTGGCTGTTCGTGATTTTCAAGTGGCTGATGATTTTTATCGGAAAAATGTTGCGCTCAATTTCACGCTACACGGTGATCCTGCCATTCGATTGCATGCGCATGAAAAGCCAGATTACAACATCAATGCATCGTCTATCAGTTTTGAACCGGCAGACATCACGGCTTCCATTTCATCATTCGATGTACATATCGTCATAGAAAACATTGGCAAGGCAACGCATGATGATGTCGGCATAGAACTCATCAGACATTATCCAGATGGCACAGACTCTGTTTATGTGACAGTGGTTGATCAGATATTGCATCGGGACACTGTCACTTTTCATATACCCAACAACACGAGCATTGCAGCAGGCGACAATCGCTTCGATGTGTATATCGATTAT
Organism: Flavobacteriales bacterium; assembly: GCA_019694805.1. Taxonomy (GTDB): domain Bacteria; phylum Bacteroidota; class Bacteroidia; order Flavobacteriales_D; family Sanyastnellaceae; genus JAIBBG01. The sequence continues at coordinate 3,199 of JAIBBG010000004.1, forward strand.
CCTTTGAATGCTGTTGAAGAATTGAATGACATGACCAACAACATCGTCACTTCAAAATCTTTGCTCATCACCAGTGGAGATTTGTTTCCGGTTGTACCATACTCTTTCGAAGTCGTTCCAACAAATCAAGTCACTCTCAAAGCTTCAACAGGGTTTGCATTTGAAGAACAGCGCCAATACATCATACAAGCCGACACAACAGATCTTTTCAATTCTCCATTTTTGATGACCTTACAAGTGACACAAGGCGGAGGGGTCGTTGAATGGCCGTTGAATCTTTCTTTGGCAGACAGTACGGTAGTTTTTTGGCGTTGTAGTCGTGACTCAATCAGTCCGGATCAAACTTACAATTGGTACAATAGCAGTTTTCAATACATATCAGGAGAACATGGCTGGGGACAAGATCACTTCTTTCAATTTCGAAATAACCTGATCAGTGGTGTAGACCAAAACAATGTATCACGCGAATGGCAATTTGAACCAACGGTTGCCCATTTAAAATGTCAGGTTTATGGCGCAGCAAATACCAACTACGAAGCACTCGCCACAAGATATCAACTCAACTTGAATGTGCTTGAATACGGTGGCTTTGGATTTAATGCCCCAGCGCTGATGGTGGCAGTTTTGGATAGCTCCACCTTTACACCTTGGGCCAGCAATTATAATGGACTAAATCCTAATCACGATTTTGGAAACACCCTGGAGAGTGCAAACGCTCGAGGCAGGGCGGAACGCTATTTCATTTTCCAACAAGGCGACCCAACACAACTCCAAGCTTTCAACAATATGATGGAGCAAATTCCAGATAGTCAGTATGTTTTGATATACACCTGGCAATTTGCAGAAAAACAACAATGGGAGGATTATGCACCGGAGATCAATGACTTCTTTGCCAGCATGGGTGCGAATGCGATCACGGCGTTGCCCGATTCGTTGCCATTCATTGTATTTTTCAGAAAAGGAGAGCCACAAAGTTTGATTGAAATTGTTGGTGGAACATCATCTGATTATTTGGTCTTAGAAACCGATCTCATTGGATCGATTGGTCATGCCACCATCCAAAGTCCACTCATCGGACCTGCTGAAAACTGGGGTTCTGCTCGTTGGAATTTTTCATCTTTGGAGCCTTTAGCCGGAGATCAAAGTCAGTTTATTCTTCATGGTTTAGATGAACAGGGTGCAGATCACTTGCTCGCTGAGATCAATCAATCAGGAGAAATTGATGATCTTTCATCCCTTGCGCCCGGCACGCAATTTCCTTATTTACGACTTGAGACGCGTTTGAAAGACACAACGCATTATACATCACCTCAATTGGACCGATGGCATGTTCTATATGACCGAGTTCCGGAATGTGCCATCAATCCGCAGGCTGGTTTCTTTCTTGAAACGGATTCATTGGTTCAAGGTCAATTTATACAAGTGGCAGTAGCCATTGAAAACATCAGTGATCTGGATATGGACAGCCTAATGGTTCAGTACACTTTGGAGGACGCTGCACATAACCTGCACATGATACCATATCCTATGCAGTCGCCATTGCTCTCGGGTGAAATACTCTTTGATACCCTTTCAATAGATACAAGAGATTACGCTGGAAATGTGGTATTGCATATCGAGGCCAATCCCGTGATCGACAATTTCGGACAGACCCACCAGCGAGAACAAAGTCATTTCAATAATTTGGCGAATATCAGACTCCACATTGAGGAAGATCGAATCAATCCAATCCTGGATGTCACGTTCGATGGACAGCATATTCTGCAGGGAGATATCGTGTCGGTGACTCCGCATATCGTCATCACTCTTGATGACGAAAACGAATACTTCATTCTCAACGAAGAAGCCGACACTTCCAGGTTTAAGATTTATCTGACTTCCCCAGACAATGTGGTGAGCCAGGTGTTTTTTGCATCACCCGACCTGGATTGGATACCCGCCTCGGCACCTGCCAATAAATTCCGCATTGACTACACTCCTGCTCTGGCAATGGATGGCACTTGGCAACTTCGGGTCCAGGGCAGCGACAAGAGCGGTAATCTATCCGGATCGCTTGATTATGAAATCGACTTTAATATCATCAGCAAGCCGACAATTACTGAAGTCGTGAATTATCCCAATCCATTTACAACAAGAACTCAATTCGTCTTTACCCTCACAGGAACTGTTCCGCCTGATCAGGTAAAAATCCAGATCATGAACATCAACGGGGATATTGTTCGGGAAATCACGCAGGATGAACTAGGTCCGCTGCGCATTGGAAGAAATTTCACCGAGTATTGGTGGGACGGTACCGATGAATTCGGAGACAGGTTGGCCAATGGGGTATATCTCTACCGCGTACAGGCCAAACTGAATGGTGAACCATTGGAAATCAGCGAAACAACCGCATCCAGATTTTTTAATCGAGGATTTGGAAAGATGTATTTATTCAGGTAAAAGCCATCTTAATAGTGTAAATCAGACACTTATTTCCGATCTGCTTGGTCGTTTACCCACACTTGCCTTATCTTTACCACCATGATGCAGTCCCTGCTATGGGGCTGCTATAGCTTAAAACCGAATAACATTTTACGAGATGAAAGTATCTAGACTCTTTCTGTGTGTAGTTCTATTGTCATTTACAGCCAATTCTTATGCCACCTGGGGACCTTGGGAGGCTTTTTTTATCGCCAGTGTTAATGGTGGTTCAAATACCTACTATGAAGCCGCTGCCGATGGTACCGACGATGGTGCAGATTTTCAAAACAACTATTTCGGACGATTCACGAGTGCAAATAGTCTTGTGATCAAGGGTGGAGAGCTCAAGTCCTTCAAGAATGGATCTTCAAATGTGTGCTCAGCTGGAATGTACTACCGAGTATACAGAACAGGAGATACTCCTGGGTCCTTCACATCAGTGAATTTGCCCTGGTCGTGCAGTTTCCCTTGCAGTGGCCTGTTCAGTGCGGGTGATCAAAAGTGGACGACAACATCAGGAACCACAGATATTTTGAGCAGTTTGACCAATCCGGGAACCTATGTGATAGAAATTTATTGGGATGCCTTCGGAGATGACACCAATCCCTCTTCATGTCCGTCGGGATATTACAAATACATCAGCAACGGTGGTTTGAACTACAAAGCATATTTTGAGTTCAGCACCAATGATTGTTTTGCTGATGGTGATTTCAACAGCCCAACATGGGGTGGTGATACCGGTAATTATACCATCATCAACAACAGCAACACGTCAGGACTTACTGGTTCAGAGTCCATTCGCACAAGCACCATTCGATTGAATGCATCTGGTGCAGGAACTCAGTCTATCAGCACACAAATTTCAACTTGGCAATCACAACAAGAATGGTATTTCTGGCTCGGAAGAAATGGCAACGGTGGTGCACCTCAAGATTTTGACAACGCCAACCAACAAGCAGTTTATTTACTTTCTACAACATCAGATTTAGAGTCTGCTTCATGCGATGGATACCGCATTCTCATTGGACAAGCGGGAACTTCATACATCCGACTTCAAAGAATAGACAATGGAGTTGCTACAACTATTTTCACTTCTTCAACAGGTATACCGAATGGTCTCACAGACTATGGCATTACGTTCAAAGTAGTGAGATCACAACTTGGTCAATGGACGATACGCACTTCCACACTTCCAACTAATGCACTGACAACACAGTCGACGCCAACTCCAAACAGTGCACCTGAAAATACTTCAACCATTACCACGGTCAATCATGGCTCAGTTACGGACAACACGTATGTGCCGGCATCCGGAGATTACTTCGGATTTCAGTCTATTCATGACAGCAGTACCGAAGGAGTGCAAGCAGCGGAGTTCGACAATTTTCGCCTTGTGACTGCTCCACCGGATACTTATTTGCAAATCTCAGGAGTAACAAGTGCATCCATCAATGAAGATGTGGCGAATACAGGCAATTACGCAATAGCTATTTCACTTACCAATTCATCAGCAAGTGCAACGACAGTTGATCTTGTTCTCACCTCTGGAACCGCTTCACGCGCTGGTCGTGGTACAACGATCAATACAGATTATGCACCAAGCTATACAACAATCACTGTAACCTGGCCTGCCAGTTCAACAGCCACTCAATATGTTTACATTGATCCGGACAACAATGCGTTATGCGATGACATTGCAACGCTCGTATTCCAATTGCAGAATGCAACTGGCGGAACCAATGCCTTTGTCGGACCAACTGACACATTCACATTGACAATTGTCGATGACAACACGGGTTATGAAACTTTGGTGGATGAAGACTTTGAATCAGGCCTTGGTAGCTGGACTACAACGGGGACGGCTTGGTCGGCAAGCTCTGTTTCGCCAATAGCAGATTCATATTCTGCTAGACATAGTACACAAGCAGTCACTGGTACTTCAAGCCTTGCGACAGCATTGGATGATGCCAATCTCACCGGCATCAATACAACTTGGAGATTCGAAGTAAGCTTTGCAAATGATGCAACAGCCAACAACAATTTCCAATACTTCCTCACAGCAAGTGAAGCAGATCTTTACAGTGCAACTGTGGATGGATATGCGGTTGTTGTGGATCAAACTTCATTACCATCAGTTTCTCCGAATGACTATATCAGACTCTATCGTGTAGATAATGGCGCTTATGCTTCTACTCCGATTGTAACAAGCACCACTGATTGGATCACCAACGTTTCTGGTGGAACCAGAGTTGCGTTCGAAGTTTCACTCAATGATGGAGGAACATGGACTTTGAAAGTTGACGCCAATGGCGGATTCGACGCTTTGACCACTCTTGGAAGCGGAACTGATTTAGGCGGAGGTGCAATCACCTATCCTTCTTTTGACTATTCAGGTATTCGCTTCAAGTATTTACCTGCCGCTTCCGATCTCTTCCGTATAGACCAAATAAGCATTACTCAAAAAGGCTGTAAAGAAATTTGGTATAGCCAAGGATCCGGCAATTCTGATGGTGCAATTTGGGATGATGTTGTTTCTGGAACAGGAGGCACTGTTGTTTCTGGACGTTACGATCGATTTGTCATTCAATCAGGGCATAACGTTACAGTCAACAATACCTGGTTAACCAGATCAGTAGCCATCAACAGTGGCGGCACTCTCACAGGCGGCACAGGTAATTTGGTGGTATATGAAAGTTTTGCCAATGATGGAACATTCACAGCTAATACTTCGACTGTTACTTTCAAAGGACAAACCGCTCAGTCCATCCTAGGTACAAACAGTACCACCTTCCGTAATTTGACTGTTGACAACGATGGATCAACTGTAACCGTGCTCACAGCAGCTTCTGTGACCGGAGTTGTAGCCATGGAAGAAGGTACTTTGCAAACAGGTGATATCCTTACACTCGTTTCTAATTCTTCAGGCTCGGCTTCTATCGGTGAAATAAAGAGTGGAGCGATAGTATCTGGTGAAGTTACTCTTCAACGTTACATTCCATCTATTAATTATATATATGGAAACTGGGTTAATTTAGGATGTCCGCTCACTGGACAAACCATTGCAGATTGGGATGATGATATTGTGACATCTGGTTTCACTGGTTCGAATTATCCGCCTCCATATCCATTCAACAACATCCGTCGCTATTACGAACAAGCTTCTGGTACTATGAGCTCAGGATATGTCGGCGCAAGCAATGTCACCAATGCACTTTCTGATACCACAGGTTACTTCGTATGGCTTCAGGGCAGTGCACAGAACATTGATGTTACCGGTAATATCCAATCCGGCTCCATCACACATCCGTTGAGCTATACCATCACTTCTCCTGGTGGAATTTTCGATTACGGCTGGAATCTCATGACCAACCCATATCCATCTGAAGTGGACTGGAACCTGGTATCATCAAGCCTTTCTGGACCGAAAGTTTATTATGTATTTGACTACGAAACCAACGCATACAAATACAGAAATGCGACTACCAACACAGGTTCCGCCTCACGGTATATTCCGCATAGCCAATCATTCCTTGTAAAGGTGAATACCAATTCACCAACTCAAAATCTGGTTTATCAGGAAAATTACAAATCAAATTTGGGCACCGCTTTCGAGCGAAGTGAAGATGAAACTACTTCATTCATTGCCATGCAACTTTCTCGCAATGGTATGATCGATGAAAGCATGTTGGTATTTACTCAAGCTGCAAATAGCAGCTACGATGACTTTGATGTATTCGATCTGGAAAGTCCATCAGAAGACGCTGTGGAATTCTCCCTCATGTCTGAAGATGCTGTTGCTCTTGCTCAGGATGCACGACCATTTACATCAGACATCCACATTCCGGTGAGACTGGATCTGCCAACAGCAGGCACATATACATTCAGCATTACAGAGGGTCAAAACTTACCATTTGGATCTTGTTTGTATGTGGAAGATTTGGTTTCAGGAGAGACGATCAATCTAATTCCAGGGGCAAGCATGAATGTTATCACCAATGCAGCTTATCAAGGTGTGCGTTTGATGATTCATGGCAGTGCACCTATTAGTACGGTAGTGACAGAACCATCATGTCATGGTGGCGCAGATGGTTCCATCGATATCAATTCTCCAGCCGGCTCTTGGAGCATTTCACTTACCGGTGATGGCAGCGATTATCAATACGTAAGCGGTGGATCAATCACTTTCGATCACCTTGCGGCAGGTACTTATCAACTGGAAGTAACCAATACTGAAGGTGGTTGCGGAAGTATGACAACAAGCTTCACCATTGAAGAACCCGTAGAAGTTGTTTCTCAGATCAGCGATTACAGTATCGTGCCATGTAATTCTGGAAACGACGGAAGAATTGAGTGGAATGTGCAGGGCACTGATTGGTTTGCATATGATATTACCAATGCACAAAACGCTATGGTGGCCAGCGGAGAAATTGAAGGTCAAGTTGGATATGTAGAAAATCTTGAAGCGGGTATTTATACACTTCATCTCTACACAACGTGTAACACAGAAAACATGACCATCGATCTTCGTGATCCATCGGCTACACAAATCAGTGTTGAAGCACCATTGTTTGCGACATTGGAGAATGGCACAGTAACTATTCCATTTGCAGGGATCTCCAGCGATAACAGTGAACTTACTTGGATATTCAGCAATGGATACACTGCAGTTGGCAATGATCTTCAACTCAGCTTTACACAACCCGGTGAATATTCTTATACTGTAATTTCCAATGGTGATTGTGCTGGAAGTTGTTCAGGTGTCATTCAAATTGGATTACAAACCAGCCTAAATGATCAGAACAATAGCAACGACATCAAAGTGATCAATCATGAAAACTCAGTTGAGTTGAGATTCGGTATCGTTTCAGGAGGAAAAGGCATGATCAATATTCATGACATGGCTGGTAAATTGGTTTACAGTCAGCAAGCAACGATGAATACCGGACAGACCATAACAGTCGATACCGCGAATTTAACATCAGGCATTTACAACATACATGTGATCACAGCAGACGAGCAATCGTTTGTTGCACGTGTGTTTAAGCGATAAGAGTCAAAGCGATTTGTGAAAAGAGCCCCGGACCTCCGGGGCTTTTTTTGTAACCCAACGAGAGATTCCGCGTAAACATCGCCACTGTTCCGACACCCTATAGTCGCCTGGAACAGGTGACATGCTTTACGTACTCCACCCCAAAAACGCATTGCTGCTGGCAATGCTCACAACAGCCTCACTGCAAATTGATGCTTCTTTTGATAAGAAGGTTGAACCCGTTCATGAGAATGAATTCAACGCTACAACCCGAACCTATCAACTTACAAAAGGGAAGATTCTTGTGACCAATCTTGCTTGTTATGGAGCGGAAACCGGAAAAATTACTTTACAGATGGATGAGCCAGGATGGACGTCGGTACTTTCAGGAAAATCAGGCATACTGATGACTGGAAAGGAAAGCGTGGTCTTCGACAAGCTACCCGCAGGAGATTACCTGATCAGTATGACAGGACCACAAGAAGGAGAAACACAACAACTCGCGGTGGCCATTACCGCACCACAACCAGAAAAAATATCACTGGGTCAATTGACCCCCTTTGATTGCGCAGCATCATCTACAGCATCATTGGAATTGAAAACAGAAGGTACATCGTTTTTCGATTGCCGCATTATGAATTCCATCGGAGCAGAAATTCATAATGGCGTTATCACATCATCGCATTTTCAGCTCGAACAACTCAAAGGTGATGTGTACTATGTAGAGTACGATACAGGGTGCTCAACCGGCAAATTAGAAGCTGATCTTCGCGATGAAAAGCAAGTCAACGTGCGCATTACATCCGATCAGATCCACGTTGAGAATATGGATGATCAAAAAATACATGTCAGTATAAAACCCGATCTCATCAATGCGACACATTGTACCTGGAAATTGGATGATGGCACTGCGCATGAAGGTGATGATTATGTGGCCATATTCGATCAATTTGAAAACCACACGTTGTTATTCACGGCAGAAAATGAATCCTGCCGAGTGACCGAAGTATTGAGTTTACACGCAAGTGATTTGCCGGAGCTTGCACCCAGCAATCCTATGCCTTATGCATCGGCTTACATCGAAAACGATCAATTGCGCATTTCATTGAGGCAACTACAATACGCTGCGACAGATATCAAAATAATATCAGAACAAGGAGAAATCTTGTGGTCGCAAAATATCCATGATTCACAGAAATCTGATTCGGAAATCAATTTATCCATGTTTGCACATCACGAAATTTCTGTGATCATTACGAATCACGGCATGCCAATTCTCAGCAAAGAATTTCGCCTATGATACTTCATTTCACTGACACTGCTATACAGCGGTGTGAATGAACTGAAAACCTTCAACCACCCTAAAACCCCTTCCCTTTCCGGGAAGGGTTTTTTATTGCGATCTGAAATATTCAATGCACCTTTGTGGAAGGATTGATCTAACCATGAAAGATTTTGTCATCATAGTAGCTGCAGGAAGTGGAAGCAGAATGAAAACTGCAATACCCAAACAATTTCTTGAACTTTCAGGTAAGCCTATTCTACAGCATACGATTGAAAAATTCCACCGGTTCAATCCCAACATGTCCATCATCGTTGTCTTAAATGACGAATACATCACCTTCTGGCGAGATCTGATGCGCACATTGAAGATGGACATTCCACATGAGATCATTCCGGGAGGTGCTCAACGGTTTTATTCTGTTAAAAATGCCATTCAAAGTATCCAGGAATCCGAGGGTATCGTTGGCATTCACGATGCTGTTCGTCCATTGGTCAGTCTAAAAACAATTGAAAATTGCTACAGCGCCGCAAGAATTAAGCTCACTGCCGTACCTGTGATTTCTCTCAATGACAGCATACGTATCGTGCAAGGAACTCAAAGTGAGATGGCGGATCGTAGTAAATTCCGAATTGTTCAGACGCCTCAGTGTTTTGAACTTTCACTTCTCAAAAAGGCATTTGATCAACCTTATGAAGAAGCCTTCACAGATGATGCGTCGGTAGTAGAACGTTATGGATATCCTGTTCATCTTGTAGAAGGAAATCGCGAAAATTTAAAGGTAACAACAGCCGAAGATTTAAGAATGGCAGAAGCTTTGCTGTTATAGTCACCATGTACATGAAAAAGACACTCATTACTTTATTCATCTTGAGCGGACTTCTTTTCTCCGGAGAACTTGAAGCTCAGAGATACCGCAGGTATCAGCGAAGACATGACAAGTTGCATGAACGCATTGATGAGGCTGAAAGAAAAGGCAAAATTGACAAGACCGAGGATGCAGAGATTTCCCGAAGAGAGAAAAAACTACATAAGACGAACCGCAAAGCGCTTAGAAATGGTGAAGTCAGCGGGCATGAGCAGAACAAGATGAACCGACGATTGCGGAAAGTGAAAAGGGAAACCAGAAGAGCTGAAAAAGATTAAGCTTATCAAATATTCAACTTCTGATCAGATGCTGATTTGATCTTGTTCTCCACGATCCCTAAATACTCAAAACTCATCCATGGCCATTTACTGTGGCGTATGAACCAAACGACCAAACCAGCGAATACAAGGCCCGAAATCAGATAACCATACCACTGTGATAACGCCGCATCTTCCGGTGTTTCCAAAGAACCATAGGTCTTGTACATCACCACTGCCAAAGCGTTATTGACAAAATGCGCAAACACTGCAGTCCATAAACTACCACTCCAGATCACCAGATAACCCAAGATAGCTCCTAAAAACAATCTGGGTAAAAAACCATAAAATTGCATGTGGATCACACTGAAAACGAAAGCAGAGGTCCATATACCCACGTGTATGTTCCTTGTCATGCGCGCAAATAGGGGTTGAAGAATCCCCCGAAACACCAATTCTTCACTGATAGCAGGCACTATAGCCATACTGAAAACCAACAACCAAATGGATACCCCTGATTCATCATTCAGAAAAATGTGACTCAATTTTTCGGCCAGTTCTTCAGAGGGTTTTACCATGGCCTCCAACGATGAGCCCACAGGTATTAACACATGATTGATTTTGGAGGAAAGATCAATCAAGCCATTGGCAAAAAGGATGAGCACGGGTGCAAACAAAAGCATGATACCCCCAGTGTTTTTGAGCAAAGGGTGTAAAATTTTCGACCCCAATAAAACATAAAACAGCAAAGCGGGTAAAAGAAAACTGAAAAGTTGGGTCGTATTGTTCATCCAAATCAACGCCTGGGCGTGTTTTGACTGTGGATCGCTAATCATTTGAGGCAGTTCCTCCAAAGGCAAGTTGAAGAATACCGATCCCACACCCATGGCAGCGCCTGCCCCAATGATTGCACAAATGAATAGAATACCAAGAAAGAGGATAAACTGAACAACAGGACTCAGACCGCGAATCAGTGGATTTATCATGTAGAGAAGAAATTATCTTTGCAGCGCGAAAAATACAATGCCAAAGATCGGCGACATCATATTACCTGAATTTCCTCTGCTTCTTGCACCAATGGAAGACGTGAGTGATCCTCCGTTTCGCATGGTTTGCAAAAAGCACGGAGCTGACCTGATGTACACCGAATTCATCAGTAGTGAAGGGCTTATCAGGGACGCTGCGAAAAGCAGAATGAAGCTCGATATCTATGAGTACGAACGGCCTATTGGCGTGCAAATTTTCGGCAGTGAGACCGAAACCATGGTGAGGTGTGCCGAAATCATTGAAGCCACCAATCCAGATCTGCTGGACATCAATTATGGCTGTCCGGTTATGAAAGTTACATGCAAGGGGGCTGGTGCGGGTATATTGAAAGATATCCCTAAAATGGTGAGCATGACTGAAGCCATTGTCAAAGCAACAAAATTGCCTGTAACGGTAAAAACCAGATTAGGCTGGGATGACCAAAGCAAAAACGTGGTAGAAGTTGCAGAAAGGCTGCAGGACATAGGCATTCAAGCTTTAACTGTGCACGGAAGAACGCGGGTGCAGATGTACAAAGGCGAAGCAGATTGGGAGCTTATTGCAAAAATCAAAGAAAACCCGCGCATGAAAATTCCGGTATTCGGCAATGGAGACATTGATTCACCCGAAAAAGCACTGGAGTATAAAAACCGATATGGTGTTGACGGCATCATGATTGGTCGCGCCAGTATCGGTTATCCATGGATATTCAACGAGATCAAACACTTTTTCGCAACAGGAGAAAAACTTCCACCACCAACTATACAACAACGTGCAGAAGCTTGTCGTGAACACTTCGAATTTTCACTCAAATGGAAAGGCTCTGTGCTTGGTGTTCTAGAAATGAGAAGACACTACAGCAATTATTTCAAAGGATTGCCCCATTTCAAAGAAGACAGGATGCAGTTGGTTACATCCAGCGAACCAGAAGCAATTCTAAGTAAGCTTGAAGAGATCAAAGTAAAATACGACGGATTTGAATTTGCAATCTGAGTGTCTGCGTCTATCTGAATACACTTAATCTTTCTGCATCCAGTCGCAGGAAAATAAACAGCAGTAACGTAAAGCCGATCAATGATGATCCACCATAACTCATGAAAGGCAGCGGTATACCGATGATAGGAGCAAGTCCGATCACCATGCCTACATTGATGAGAAGATGAAGGAAAAAAATAGAAGCAACACAATAGCCGTAGACTCTGGAGAACTGCGATCGTTGTCTTTCTGCCATGTTGATGAGTCGCACGATTAGAAAAACAAATAATCCGATGACGGCAACACTTCCCACAAAACCCCATTCTTCACTGATAACGCTGAAGATAAAATCGGTCCAGCGCTCAGGCACATATTTATTTTTCGTCATTGGACCTTGTCTATAACCTTGACCGAAAAAACCGCCATTACCCACTGCGATTTTCGCCATACGGGCATTGTAACCTGGATCGTCACTTTTGCTTTTCACAACCATGTCAGCAGCTTCGGCCGTTTCCGAATCGCCGGACATTTCACTTCTATCTTCTTCCTTTTCCTCAAGTCCCAGTGTCACATAAATTCTCGTTTTCTGGTGTTTGGCCAGGACCTTATCGATCATAAAATTCACAGAGAAACTGAATCCGATTGCCGCCACCGTTGACAATATGGTGATGAGATAAAGTTTTTTTCTATTTCGTGGCACCACAAAATTTTTGATCAATCCCATGAAAACAATTCCGATGATGAAAACGATGGTCATTAAAATGAACACACCACTTTGTTCTCCAAAGAAGGGATAGTTCACTTTATTAAAACCACTGATGATGCTCAACACCCCGAACACGATGGCGCCAAGACCAATGATGAGTACGTTGCCCGACAATCCCTCGCGATAAAGCGCCAGGATGAAAGCTACGAAAGTGAGCAATGAGCCTACATCGGGCTGAACCAAGATGAGTAAAGCAGGAATTCCAATGATCACCGCAGCGATCAACCTTGTTTTCCAATTATTGAACTTGGCCTTGGTATTTGAAATATACTTGGCCAACATCAGGCCGACTCCAATTTTGGCGAATTCTGCCGGTTGCAATGCAAAACCGCCAATTTGAATCCATGCCTTAGCTCCATTCACCGTAGTACCCACGGCCAGTACCAGCAAGAGCAACAAGATGAATAACCCATAGATATAGATAGCGAATTTGTTGAAGAATTCGCCTTCCATATACAAGACCATTAATCCGAGAAAAGAAGAGATGAGGATGAACAGAAATTGTTTCCCGTACTCCTGAGACATATCCATTGGGTTTGGATGTGTATCCACAACGGCTGCGCTATAGATATTCATCCAACCAAAAATGACGAGCACACCATAAACCAGTACGGTGAGCCAATCTACATTGGCGAGTGGATGTTGTCGGCCAAGGCTACTCATCTATCGAGGAAATTTGCGTCGAGTATTAGTTTCTCTCTTGATTCACTTGATTTCGCTATACTATCGTTGAGATATTTTTCAATCAACAAAGTTGCCACCGGAGCGCTCCATGTTCCACCGAAACCAGCATTCTCGGTGTAAACAGCAATGGCAATTTTTGGATCTTCTTTGGGGGCAAAACAGATGAACACAGCGTGGTCTTCTTTACCGCCTGCATTCTGCACAGTACCAGTTTTTCCACAGACAACAATGTCCTTCGGAGCGGCTCTCCATGCCGTACCGCCAGGTTGCAACACCTTTTCCATGGCATTGACGACAGTCGTAAAATGTGCGGTGTCAATGCCCAAATCATAACGTACCAGAAAATCATCTTTGGGTTTACCACCGATGCCAATTTGTTTTACAGTATGCGGAGGCACATACCATCCGCGATTTGCGATGATACAAGCCATATTACACATTTGAAGTGGTGTAACCAGCATTTCGCCTTCACCAATACTCAAAGAATAAATAGTAGAAAAAGCCCATTGTTCCTTTCCATACCATTTGTCGTAAAATTCTACACCTGGAACATTCCCTGTTTTTACACCCGGTATGTCACAATGTAAATCCGATCCGAATCCAAATCTTTTGATGTATTCCTGCCATATTTCAAGACCGAGTCTGGCGTCTCTGAACCTGCTTTTTGGATCCCTGTTTCCTTCGACCACCTTGTGCATCACTTCGCGGAAATATGGATTGCACGAATGCACAATAGCCATTTCCAGATCATCATAGCTATGACTACCGTGGCAACCAATGATACCCCGATTACAGTGAATTCTCGTTTGAGGTGTAATCGCACCAACAGATAATGCAGTGAGCGATTGCGCGAGTTTAAAAATTGATCCCGGGCGATATTGAGCTTGCGTTGCACGGTTGAACAAAGGCTTTTGTGGATCATTCGTGAGCACATTAAAATTATGTCCACGCACACGGCCCACCAAAAGATTGGGATCGTATGTTGGGGCAGAAACCATCGCGAGAATTTCTCCTGTTTTCGGTTCAATGGCCACGATGCATCCGCGCTTATTCTGCATCAATTTTTCACCATACTTCTGCAATTCTGCATCCATGGTGCAAATCAGATCGATGCCAGGTATAGCAGCCTTATCTTCCTTGTCGCCTTCCTGATCTTTGATATTTCCAACATTATCGCGAAAGGCATATTTGATTCCTTTCACGCCACGCAATTCCTCTTCATATGCCTTTTCAATTCCGCTTTTACCGATGTATTCAAGTTTGGTGTAGTAGTTATTCGCTTTGTATTCTGATGGAGAAATCTTTCCAACGTCACCTAAAAACAATGCACCAACACTTTGCGGATAAACACGTAATGTGCGGGATTCGGCATAGAATCCAACGAATTTGTAGAGTTGCTCACTGATGGCTGCATAATCCGCAGGAGTGATCTGTTCCACCAACAATTGGGGACGATGATATTCGCCACGCGCCTTAGCTTTTGCAAATAGCGCGGTGATATCTGATGGTTGAATACGCAAAAGTTTGCATAGCGATGTCGTATCGAAAGGTTGTACTTTTTTCGGTACAACCATGAGGTTATATACCGTTTGATTCGTCACCAGCATTCTTCCTTCACGGTCGTATATGATACCCCGTGGTGGATACAATGGTATTTCTTCTTCCGTGAGCGCTGTAGCTTGTTCTCTCCAAGTAGAGTTCACCACTTGTAGAAAAAATAAACGAATAACGAAGATGATTGCGATCACGCAAACGATCAGGATAATCGTAATTCGCCTACCGTCGAGATTCACAGTTGTGATGATTTGGAATTATAGATCAAATATTGACCAATGGTCATCAAAACAATCGTTGCAAAAGAACTCAGGAGTATGTGAAATATTTGATAGAAGAAATCGGAAAATCTGAAAACTTCCATGAAAAAAAACCAACTGTGGTGTACCAGTGTAAGAATGCCGGCATAAGTAAGATACCATGCTAATCCCATACGCTGTACAGTGGGCTTTTGTGTAAGGTCATAACCTTCTCGTGGTGCCAGAATTTTCTGAACGATAGGTTGCGCGTAGCCCAACACAACGCAAGCCGAGGTATGTAAACCAATCGGTCCGGAAAAAAAATCCATCAGCATCCCGGTGATGAAAGCGATGATCATGGTGAGCCATCTCGGTGTTTCGAATGGCAACATCAATAACCCGAAAATGTAAACCCAGGGCAAAATCATTCCATCAAATAAATCAATTCGGCTAACAATTTGACTCTGCAGGAGAATCAAAAACAAAATTCTGATGATATTGATGATTACGGTTTGCAGCATATCAATCGTCTCCGAGTTGTTTCAACAAGCTATCCTGCTCAGTTTTCATGATATCGCTGATGACAAGCACATGATCGAGTCTTCTGAAATCAGCGCCAAGTTTCACTTTCAAGATGTGAAAATCATTGTTGCTTTCATCATCAATTTCGTAAATCGTACCGACGTGGACGTTTGCTGGGAAAAAGGTTGAATAGCCTGAAGTAACGAGAGTATCACCAATTTCGACAGGCATGTTTTTGGGAATTTCGATCACATCAGCGAGTGATGCATCACCACCTGCCCATTCCAACGAACCAAAAGCACCCGATTTTTTGAGTCTGACACTGGCTTTAAAATCTGCGTGCAACACTGGCATCACCACAGCAAAGTGTTCACTAACACTTCTCACCACACCTAAAATATTGCCTCCTGAAATGACGCCCATATCCGGAGCCACACCGCCATTCCAACCACGATCAATTGTGATATAGTTTTTTTCACGATTGACAGTTGCGTTCACCACTTTCGCTGTTCGATATGTGTATCGTTGTTGTGATGTTGTGTCTGTTAATGTATCAACATCGGAACGAATGGCAATGAAATTATCTGGGGACTGACTTCGCAATTGAGCATTTTCCAGAGACAACTCATCGTTGATTTCACCCAACCTCAAATATTCAGAAAGTTGAGCTCGTTTAGAATAAATACCACCAATCCAATCGGAACTATGGCGAATAAATTCTGCCTGATGAAAGTTATTATTCCGAAATAAAAAAACGAGGGCAAGTATCTGAAGTGCGAGGAACATCAGAAACAGATAGAATCGCTGTATGAGAATCAGGATGTTCTTCATTGCCTGCCTGTACGGGATAATTTATGCTGTTGCAGAATTGGGTTATAATTCCGGCAAAGCCATTACTCACGCATGAGGAACTGGAATCGGTTGATATTTTTAAGGGCGATACCTGTACCTCTTGCCACGGCGCGCAGCGGATCATCCGCAACGTGCACAGGAAGTTTTGTTTTCATCGAGATACGTTTATCAAGTCCACGAAGGAGCGCACCACCGCCTGCCAGATAGATACCGGTTTTGTAGATATCAGCAGATAATTCAGGTGGCGTGTTTTCGAGACAGCTCATGATGGCTTCTTCAATTTTCGAAATGGACTTATCCAGTGCGTGAGCAATTTCAGAATAAGACACCGAAATTTCTTTGGGGATACCAGTCATCAGGTCGCGACCTCTCACGTTGTAATCTGCAGGTGGATTATCTAATTCAGGCAATGCAGCACCAACTTCAATTTTGATTTGCTCAGCAGTTCTTTCTCCAATGAGAATATTATGCTGACGACGCATGTATTCTTCAATGTCTTGAGTGAGTTCATCACCAGCGACACGAATATTTTTATCCGTTACGATACCACCGAGTGCGATAACTGCAATTTCAGAAGTACCACCACCGATATCGATGACCATGTTACCCATCGGTTCTTCCACATCGATTCCGATACCAATAGCTGCTGCCATCGGTTCGTGAATGAGGTAAACTTCTTTCGCTCCCGCGTGTTCAGCACTGTCCTTGACCGCACGTTTTTCCACTTCTGTAATACCCGAAGGAATACAAATGACCATTCGCAAAGAAGGCTGAAACAAACCTTTGCCTTTTGCAATCATTTTGATCATACCCTTGATCATGTCCTCAGCAGCGTGGAAATCTGCGATAACACCATCCTTAAGCGGACGAATGGTTTTGATGTTTTCGTGGGTTTTACCATGCATTTGCTGTGCTGTCCTTCCAACGGCAACAGTTTTATTGGTCGTACGGTCGCGTGCGATGATGCTAGGTTCATCCACCACCACTTTATCGTTACTGATGATGATGGTGTTGGCCGTCCCGAGGTCAATGGCTATTTCCTGTGTCAGGAAGCTGAAAATTCCCATGCTTGGTATTTCGTGGTATTATGTTTTTCTGGCTATAAAATACACGGAAGTCTTGTTGCGCTTGATTTTCAGGCAGTTCCGTGATTTTCTGGTTCAAAGATATTTGCCATGTAAGCCTTACGCCGACTGACGCTATGAACAAATGAACCGAGTTATTAACCACATATTCTCGGAATGGATTCACCTGAAAGAGCCATGATCGGTCTTCGAGAGAAAGGATGATAGACATGAAATTATTGGTCCGGCTTCGTGTATGAAAGGTTGAACCTATCGCAATTACAGCGGTAACACTGTGTTAGACAATCAACCTTAAAATCACAACTTATGATCATCATCCTCATTTCATCACTCGCACTCATCGTATTCTTATTTTCAATGGATTTTAGTTGGTCCAATGTGCTTTCCAGCGAACGCAACGACCTCGTATTTGAAGGTCGGCATCAGGAATACGGCGCATACCAACTTCGACGTGAACATCACAAAACACTGATGTTGGCTTTATTGCTTTCTACAGGTCTGGTAGGCGGTGGAATGGCACTTGCTGGTACACTCATGAAATCAGACAAAGTGAACCTGATTCAACCAAAAAATGATCTCGCCAGCATTTTGGTTGATTTAAGAGAAGAAAAGCCCATAGAAAAACCTAAGCCTGCTGAAAACGAAAGGCAACATGTAGAACCTTCGACACCCGCCAGCTCTGGAAATACGCAGGTGAATGAAGTCGAAATTGTGAACACATCAGACGCACAAAAGATCCAATCGGATTTGGACCTGTTGAATAAACCTGCCGGAAAAGGCGATGACGAGCCCGGTGAGCCTATTGCACCCTCCTTTGAATCAGGTTCAGGAGGCACAGGCACTCAGGATGATAAGAGCGAAAAATCAGAAGTAAAAATTTTCGTCAAAAACAAACCTGAATTTCCTGGAGGAGATGAAGCCCTGATGAAATACATGTTGAGCAAGGTTCGTTTCAGCGAAATGGATATCGATCAACATGTCGAAGGTACAATTTACCTGAACTTCATCGTTGATAGCGATGGCAAGGTGCGTGATGTGGCTATTGTCAGGAATATTCCAAATGGACATCGTATGGGTAAACTGGCTATTGAAGCCATCGAAGCAATGCCGCGCTGGAAGCCCGGTGATGACGGCGCGGAACCATTGCCCGTATTGATGACATTGCCCCTAAAAATTGAATTACGTAACTAAAACATGAACGCCTGTTCATGCACGAATATTCAAGGCTCATGGCCAAGATTCGAACAGGCGGAAACATTCGGGAGAATTCGCCGGATCAAGTTGAAGATCATCAAAGCAATAAACGCGTTGACAATCCAATGATCTCAACCCATTCCGGTGAGTTCAGTCCTGAATGACTAGATCCTGGCTTCATAGACCGAGTGCTATCAGCTATGATTTCGGCTTTCATCCTTAAAATGTGATAAAAACAGCACTAATTTGCAGCCCGCTTCGAAACTATGAATGCCACAATTTATCTCAGTTATGTGATGGTTGCAGTGTTGGTCATGTTGGCCATTGTCTGCTTTGTCGTACCCACCTCTTCGGAGTGGCTACCCGGTAACCGCAGATACATCATGGGAGCCATTCTCCTAACATATGCTTCCGTTAGAGCTTATCGCCTCCGGGCATTCGTCAAAAACAATAGGAATGAATAAGACAATTCTTCACGCAGTATATTGGAGTGCACTTGTTTTGCTGGCATCTTGCAATGTTGCCCAGGACAAGAATAAAGAATCCTTCACATCCGGTCAGCTTAGGCTTGGCGTAGATGAATCCTATTCTTTGATGATGGATTCTCAGGTATTTACGTACACAAGTCTCAATAAATACGCAAAAATCGAGGCTACATATAAACCCGAAGCGGACATCATCAATGACTTGCTCCATGATAGTATCCAATCTGCCGTTATTGGCCGGGAATTGAACGCGGAGGAGATGGCATTTTTCAAGAGCAAAAACAGGGTGCCAGAGAGTATTTTGATTGCACATGATGGTGTCGCACTTATCATTCATCCGGAAATACTTGATTCCGTGATCACGATGCAGCAGTTACAAGATATTTTTCAGGGAAAAGACAGCTTATGGTCTCAGATCTACCCACAAAGTAATCGCGGAAAAATTCAGGTTGTTTTCGACAATCAAAAATCTTGTAATGCCCGTACTTTAAAGGAAAAATTCAATATTGATGAATTTCCAGCTTGGTGTTTTTCACAAAGAAGTAACGAAGAAGTCATTCAATACGTCAATCAAAATAAGAACGCCATGGGGGTTATTAGTTTAAGTTGGATTAGCGATGCTGAAGATCCCACATGTATGAAATATCGAAGTATGATTCGTCCTATGGGCATAGTTGATCCAACCAACGCGGTGAAACCGGAATTGGCCCGGAGGCCTTATCAGGCTTATGTATTTGATACCACTTATCCCCTACGCCGGGATGTGTTTTACATTCGTGCCGGCCAAAGGGGCACCCTTGGCACAGGCTTTGCCAATCACCTCATAGGTGAAAAAGGACAGTTGATTATTCACAAAACCGGAATGGTAGCTGCCCGAACCCCCAACAGAACAGTAAAAATTGTCAATTAAGCATTTGTCAACCATAAAAACCGATATGAAAAAGTCGTTTGTATTTGCTCTATTCGTTTCTGTGCTATCCGTAGCACAACTTCAAGCTCAGACCAGAGAAGAGGCGATCAAAAAGACCCTCAATGAGCGATTCGAGTCAGCAGAAGCTGATCTGAAAGTTCTGATTGAACGCGAACCAACCAATGGCGATAACTACTTCGCAGCCGGTGACAATTACCTCTACTGGGGTGAGCACATGAGCGAGGCAGAAACGATGTACCGCAAAGGAATGGAAGTGGCACCGACCAATCCATTGAACTATGCCGGTCTTGGTCGCCTGGCATGGATGAGAAAAGACGAAGTGATGTCTACTGCACAATTTAATAAGGCAGTAGAAATCATGAATACCAAATCCAACAAGACTGATAAAACGGTAAAACAAATAGCCTATCTGAAAATGGCTGAGGTGTTGTTGCAACAAGACAATCAGAAATTGGATAAAGCCATTGAATATATCAATGCGGCACTTACCATCAACGACAAAAACCCTGAGGTATACATTCAGCTCGGCGACTACTATAGTCTCCGTGATGGAATCAACCTGAGCAATGCCGTGATGCAATACAACAAGGCACTTGAAATTGATCCAAATTTCTTGAGAGCCAATTTGCGCAAGGGTGTTCTTTACACCAAGGTTGAAAGCTATAATGAAGCGCTTAATTTTTACGATATTGCCATTGGCATCGATCCAACATTTGCGCCTGCGTACCGTGAAAAAGCAGAGTTGCTTTATAAAGCACAACGCTATCCTGCAGCTATTGAGAATTATGCAAAATACCTTGAACTCAACAAAAGTTGCCGTGTGGAACAGCGTTATGCCAGCTTTGTGTTCTTGACCAAAGACTACAAAAAGGCGATTACCGAACTTGAGGCAGCCTTGCCTTGTGATCCTCAAAACGGTTTTATGTATCGTCTTCTGGGATACAGTTATTACGAAACTGGTGACTACGTGAAAGGCATGGAAAACATGAACAAGTTCTTTGATATAGCTACATCAACAGGTAAACCAACCATTCTTGGAAGCGACTACGGTTATAAAGGAAAACTCCTTTCGAAGTCAGGGCAGGATTCATTGGCAATTGATGTCTTAAAACTCGCAGTAGAGAAAGATGCTGAATACATTGATGGCTATTCAGAGATTGCCGCGATCTATTTCAAACAAAAGAAATATACCGATGCTGCCACGTATTATCAGTTGAAAGTAGACAAGAGCAAAGAACCAAGCCCACTGGATTACTACTACGTAGGTCAAGCCAGATACTACAACAAAGAGTATCCATTGGCAGATGAGGCTTTTGCCAAAGCGATCACCAAATATCCAGATGCCAACTTCTGGAGAGGACGTTGCAACCACAAAATGGAGGTAAATCCTGATGAACCTGTTGGTCTGGCCAAACCATTCCATGAGGCATACATCAAAGCTGTTGGTTCGGATCCGAAGCGAATTGAGTCGAACAAGAAAAATCTCATCGAATCTTACGCTTATTTAGGACTTCTTTATGGCAAACAGAAAAATTATGATTGCTCTAAAGCTGCATGGACTAAAGTGCTTGAGTTTGATCCTGCGCATAAACTTGCCAATGATGTGATGCTTGATGAAAACATCAAGTCTGCTCCAGGTACATGCGTTTTGATTCCTGTAGAATAAATCAAAAAAAATAATTGAAGGGCCGCAGATTGCGGCCCTTTTGATTTCAACTTATAGGTCAGTGTGAAGTATTCTTTGAATAAAACCAACGGCTGATTTTGCAGCTTCTACATGACCCATGTGACCTATGCCTCGCTCAATATGTGCAAGAGACCCAGGCAATTGATCAACTTCTTCCAACATCAAAGAAAGCGGTAGCGAATTGTCCATTTCACCGAGAAAATAGAACAACGGAAAACTCCTCTGTTGCATGGTAGCAATCTGATCTGGTCTCGAAATCATGACTTCCTGCGAAGCTACTATCGTTTCGAGGGATAGTTGTTTCGCATACTCAATGTGTTTTTCAATGGTTGCCTGATGAATGGACTTGGTTTTTTCGCCGTAAATACTGTTGATCATCGTGCGGACATAAAGTTCCTTATTGCTATTTGCAGCTTCAATCGCTCGATGTCGGTCAGCAATTTTTTGAGGAAGATCTGCGCCACATTTCGAATGAAATAAACACAATCCACTCACCTGATCACTGATCATATTGACTAATGTCGAAGCCAGGTAACCACCCATGGAGTGACCGATAACAAAAACTTGTTCATCAGCTTCCAATCCCAATTGACGAAGGATATTTTCACACCAGACCTCGGCGGTATGCACCTCCGGCAAGAATGAATTTTTGCCATGACCAGGCAATTCCGGTGTATTGACTACATAATTCCTCTTGGAAATTCCAGAAATAATGCCTTGCCACATACTGGCATTTTCAAGAAATCCATGAATAAATACAAGTCGCTTTTTATTGGCCATAAAAAGAAGGATTGAATCAGACAGATTCAGCTACAACCTCTTCAACGATATCCGGCATTTTGGCTTTCAGTAAATTTTCAATACCACCTTTGAGTGTCATGGTAGAAGAAGGACAACCACTGCATGAACCTTTCAATTGTACATAGACCTTTTTGTCCTTATAGGCCATAAAATCAATGGCACCACCATCTGATTCAACAGCCGGGCGAACGTACTCATGAAGCAGAAAACGAATTTCATCATCGTATTCGGTAGGCTCAAAGCCGCTATAATCAGTAGCCTGAGTATGCAAAGCCTTAACAGGATCGTCAACAGAAGATTTTGTTCTGTCGATCAATTCGGCTGTAACCGCGCTCACAACGATTTCATTTTCCATGAGCCATTCGCGGATGTATTCCCTCAGTTGTTGAACAATCATTTCCCAGCCAAGTGACTCATCCTTCAACACAGTAACATAATTACCACTGATGAATACACTTTGAATAAACGGAAAATTAAAAAGTTCCTCTGCGAGTGGTGAAGAACCTTTGGCTTCCTGTTTCGTTCTGTATTCAACCTGCAATCCGCCGGTGATCAATGCACGATCTGCCACAAATTTCATGGCTGCAGGATTCGGAGTCATTTCGGCATATACAGAAGTTGGAATTTTCTTTTTCGTTTCCATAGTGCAAATTTACCACTTATAAATTACAACAACATCCTGCAGCATTGTTGA
Source organism: Flavobacteriales bacterium (assembly GCA_019694805.1). Lineage (GTDB taxonomy): Bacteria > Bacteroidota > Bacteroidia > Flavobacteriales_D > Sanyastnellaceae > JAIBBG01. The sequence goes on from JAIBBG010000004.1 coordinate 26,590, forward strand.
TTAACATTGCGCAACATAAAATTTCCCATGATCCGTAAAACTCTGACAGCCATGCTGTTCATAGCCATTGCTGGAATCTTTCAGGCTCAGCCTACCTATCCTTACAATGGAATTTTACCCAAATCAACCACTTCCGTTGCGCTGATACACGGAACCATTTTCATTGATGATCAAACGAGGATTGAGGACGGAACATTGATTCTTCAGGATGGAAAAATCATCAGTGTTGGATCAAAATTGCCTCTTCCGGCCAATGCAGTTGTCATTGATCTGCAAGGGAAATTTGTGTATCCTTCCTTCATTGAGTTGTACTCCGATTACGGTATTACTTCAACAGGTGGCAACACGGAAAAAAGGAATATGCATGATGCGCCTTCTACTGGTTCAAGTTCAGATAAAGGTGCATTTGGATGGAATCCAGCCATACGATCCGAGACAAATGCTTCAACGTTGTTCGCGCCCAAAGAAGAGCAGGCTAAAGAATTTAGAAATGCCGGCTTTGGTGTTGTTCTAACACATCGTGCCGACGGCATTGCACGTGGCACTGGTGCATTGGTTTGTTTGAATGACAACCCCAATTTGGCCGTGATCGTGCCTCAGTCTGCCGCATTTTATTCATTCAATAAAGGGTCGAGCAGTCATACCTATCCATCATCTCTCATGGGAAGTATTGCATTGTTGAGACAGACCTATTATGATGCTGATTGGTACAGCAAAGGAGGACACAAGGAAGAACGCAACCTCACTCTGGATGCTTTCAGTGCATCAAAACAACTTCCTTCCATCTTTGATGCAGGTGATAAATGGAATGTTCTTCGTGCAGATAAAGTTGGTGATGAGTTTGGAATTCAATATGTGATCAAAACTTCCGGCAATGAATACCAGCGCATACATGAAATCAAAACAAGCAATGCGTCATTGATCGTACCACTCAATTTTCCCGATGCCTATGACGTCAGTGATCCGTATGTTACTCGTCTTGTGAGTTTGGAAGAAATGAAACATTGGGAACTTGCGCCAGCTAATTGCGGTATGCTTGCGAAAGAAAAAATCAACTTTGCAATCACCTCATCCGGACTTCAGGATAAAAACGCATTTCTCAAAAATCTCAGAAAGGCGGTGAAACGCGGCCTAACAGAGCAAGATGCATTGAAAGCATTGACCACAACTCCAGCACGTTTGATCAGGGCGGATAAAGAAATCGGTCGCTTACAACCCGGATACTGGGCCAACTTCATCATCACTTCCAAAAACATATTTGAAGATGATGCCATCATACATGAGAATTGGGTGCAAGGAAAACCTTATGTTATTGAACAAATAAAAAAGAAAAGCATCGCAGGGAAATACCAACTGAGTTGGACCGATAGCAAATACGACTTGACCATTGTTGACGAAGGAGGTAAAAACAAAGCCAATATTCGTGTCATACAAACCGGAAAAGACAAAGAAGGAAAGGACATTCAAGATACGCTGAATTACTCCGTGTCGCTCACCATGATGAACGAACAGATGTCGATGACGTTTGAAGCTAAGGACAATCAATACAAAGGGATGATCAGACTTGCGGGCGATATTGAAGACGACGGAAAAAAATGGAGTGGTAAAGGACAATTGCCTGATGGAAGATGGATCGATTGGCAATCGGAAAGAACCGGGGAACCTGAAGTTCGGAAATCAGAACCAAAAACAGAATCTACTCCGCAGGACAATGGAGAAATCATTTTCCCTTTCACCGCATATGGATCGAAAACCCAACCTGAACAAGAAACAGTTTGGATTCAAAATGCCACCATCTGGACATGCGATGCAGCGGGCAAAATAGAAAATGGACAAATCCTGATTTCCGACGGAAAAATCATTGCAGTTGGAAAAACAATAGATGCCTCAAAGTATACACAAGTAAAGATCATCGACGCCAAAGGCAAACACGTTACACCAGGAATCATAGACGAACACTCGCACATTGCTCTGGAAAGTGTAAACGAAGGTGCTCAGGCTTCAAGTGCTGAGGTAGAAGAATCAAGGGTGATAGATCCAGAAGACATCAACATCTACAGACAATTATCAGGAGGTGTTACCAGCGCACAATTGTTGCATGGAAGTGCTAACCCGATTGGCGGTCAAAGTGCAATCATCAAACTTAGATGGGGAAAAGCAGCAGATGACATGCTCATGAAAGGTGCGCCGGGTTTCATCAAATTCGCCCTAGGAGAAAACGTAAAACAATCCAACTGGTGGAATGATGGTTCCAGATTTCCACAATCCAGAATGGGTGTTGAACAGATTTATTATGACCATTTCATCCGTGCACGCGAGTATGGAGCAAACAAAGTCGCCTTTACCAATACAGGAAAAAGAGGCGCCATGCCTACTAAACCATTTCGCACTGATATAGAAATGGAGGCGCTTTATGAAATTCTACAGAAAAAAAGATTTGTTACTTGTCATAGTTATGTGCAAAGTGAAATCAACATGCTGATGCATGTGGCAGATAGCATGCGATTTACCCTAAACACATTTACACACATCCTTGAAGGATACAAAGTAGCCGATAAAATGAAAGCGCATGGAGCCGGGGCTTCATCATTCAGCGATTGGTGGGCATATAAATATGAAGTCAAAGACGCCATCCCACACAATGGAGCATTGCTCTGGGAACAAGGCATCACAGTTGCCTTCAACAGTGATGATGCAGAAATGGCGCGAAGACTCAATCAGGAAGCAGCCAAGGCCGTGAAATACGGCGGTGTTCCTGAAGAAGAAGCGCTCAAGTTTGTTACGATCAATCCAGCCCGGTTATTGCATATAGACAAAATGACGGGAAGTCTTGCCCAAGGAAAAGATGCTGATCTCGTAATTTGGAGTGATCATCCGCTTAGCATTTATGCCCGTGCAGAAAAGACATTTGTAGATGGTATTTGTTACTATGATGCGGTAAAAGATGAAGAGATGCGCAAAGCAATCGAGGCTGAACGTGCTCGTCTGATTCAAAAAATGATGCTGTCAAAACAGAGTGGTGATCCCACACAGACGCCGATGTTTCGTGATAAAAAGCACTTCCATTGTGATACGATGGATCAAACCTCAATGGGCATTTCCTTCAAATAATACATGATGATGAAAATGAAACTCACCACATATATATGCTCACTGTTATTCTGTTGTGTGGCAGCGCCGCTACTCGCACAACAGAATCCAACGCCAGCTCCGGCGCAAACAAAATCTGTGCTTATACTTAACGGTATTGCACACATTGGCAATGGAGAAAGAATTGAAAACTCCGCCATTGGATTCAAAGATGGTAAATTAACCCTTGTCGCTGATGCGCGATTGATACGTCTTGATATGTCAGCATACGACACCATCATCTATGCTGACAGTTCACACATTTATCCTGGATTCATCGCTTCCAATTCTACACTCGGATTGTTAGAGCTTGATCAAGTAAAACCGACCAATGATGAGGCAGAGACTGGGACTTTCAAACCGTCTATCAGATCCGCTATCTCATACAATACAGATTCAGAAATCATTCCAACGGTTCGTAGCAATGGTGTTTTACTCGGGCAAATTACACCTCGAGGTGGTGTGATTAGCGGCACGTCATCGGTGATGCAATTCGACGCATGGAATTGGGAGGATGCATTGGTTAAAGAAGATGACGGAGTGCATCTTAATTGGCCAGGGGTCTATCATAGACATTATGATAAAGGAAAAATTGCCATCGAAAAAGTAAAGACATACGACCAGCAACTACGGGAAATTCAATTGTTTTTTGGAGAGGCCAAAGCTTACTGTCATGCCGGAAAACAAAGTCAGACAGACCTAAGATTTGCTGCTCTGTGCGATGTGCTATCAGGAAATAAAACTTTGTATGTGCATGCTTCAGATGCCAAATCCATGACAGAAGCCATCAATTTCAAAGTTGAATTCAACATCCCCAAAATGGTGATCGTTGGTGGATATGACGCCTATCTTGTTTCAGAACAACTCGTGTCGCACGGCATCTCAGTGATGCTCGAGAGGATTCACTCACTTCCCAGATTCAATGAAGACGACGTTGATCTTCCTTACAAATTGCCAAAACTTCTTTATGATGCCGGTGTAAAATTCTGCATACAAAACGAAGGAGATATGGAGCGTATGGGAACTCGGAATTTACCCTTTCATGCGGGCACAGCTGTTGCGTATGGCTTGCCATACGAAGAAGCAGTGAGAGCACTCACCCTTGCTCCTGCTCAGATATTGGGTATTGATAAAGACTTCGGGAGTTTGGAAGTCGGAAAAAATGCCAGACTATTTATATCCAAAGGAGATGCATTAGATATGAGGAGCAATGCAGTAATCTGTGCATTCATTCAGGGTAGGCAAATAGATCTCAGCAGCAAGCAGACAGAACTGTATGAGAAATACAAAAAGAAATATGATGAACAAAAGAAGTAACTGCAGCAGTTCGCTTCATTTACCGTTCCTTTGCAAAACATGAAGCTCAGGGCTGAAAATATCGTACGGAGGTATGGATCGCGTACAGTGGTGAAAGGTGTTTCCTTTGAAGTTAATCAAGGAGAAATTGTTGGACTTCTCGGTCCGAATGGCGCTGGCAAAACCACCAGCTTCTATATGGTTGTCGGTCTCATAAAACCGAACGAAGGATCTGTTTATTTGGATGAAACGGAACTCACCCATGAACCCATGTACAAAAGGGCTCAATTTGGTGTAGGCTATTTGCCTCAAGAAGCGAGTGTATTTCGCCGACTTTCCATAGAAGACAACATCAAAGCAGTGCTTCAAATGTCGAAGCTTAGCAAAAAGGAGCAATCCGAAAAACTTGAAATGCTGCTGGAAGAGTTTGGCCTTACACATAAACGAACCTTTATTGGAAATACCCTCAGTGGAGGCGAGAGACGCAGAACTGAGATTGCCCGAGCATTAGCCACGGATCCCAAATTTATTCTACTCGATGAACCCTTTGCAGGTGTTGACCCCATTGCGGTAGAAGACATTCAAAAAATCGTATATCAACTCAAACTTCGCAATATTGGTGTGCTGATCACCGATCACAACGTACAAGAAACTTTGTCCATTACAGATCGTGCTTACCTTTTGTACGACGGAAGTATTCTCAAAGCTGGAACTGCAGAAGAGCTGGCTGCTGATGAACAAGTGAGAAAGGTTTATCTCGGTCAAAACTTCGAATTGAAACGCGTGAAGGTGGGGTAGTTTCTGTAAAAATGCTTCATGAGCAATTGACACTTCAATAGTTCCTTCTTGAAGATTATCATCAGATGCATGAAGAAATAAACTTAAGCATCTACCCAATCACCACCTTCTTTGATCAATGCAATCAATTCATCCACAGCATTTGCTTCAGGCACATTTTTCTTCACCACATCCTTCTCTTTGTACAGGGTGATTTTGCCCGGACCAGTTCCTACGTAGCCATAATCAGCATCGGCCATTTCACCAGGGCCGTTCACGATGCAGCCCATGATGCCGATTTTCACTCCTTTCAGATGAGAAGTACGCGCTCTGATTTTAGCCGTCGTTTCCTGAAGATCGAACAACGTGCGTCCACAACTTGGACAAGAGATATATTCTGTTTTCGAAATCCTTGTTCGTGTAGCCTGAAGAATACCAAAAGCCGTGGAGTTCACGCGTTGCAATGGAATTTTTGGTGCTGAGATCATCAACCCATCACCAAGCCCATCGATGAACAATGCACCGAGATCGGTAGCACTGTATAACATAAAGGCATCTTCCGAAGGGTTATCATAGGATCGCCATGGTATCACTGGAATTTCACACCCAGCATTCATGAGCTTGAAAAATACAGCGCGCTGATCTGCCATGCCATGCAGATTCTGTGTAGACAATAACAACACAAGACGATCATGTTGCTTCAACTTCTCCACCAGTGCTTCATCCACCTCATGGCATTCCGCCTTCACAAAAACAATTTCTGCATCCCATGACATGTGCATTTGCTTCACATCTATGAGCGGATATGCTCGCGTTTTGTTGCTCAATGTCAACCACACGTCAGCATCATAGATCAAACCGAGAGTTCCCGGGATTTCAAAATCCACATTGTTCTTACCGCAATAAATAAAATCGGCGGACATATCCGTGAGATTCCATTTATCCAGTGGCACCGAATAATTGCAACCAACAGCAAACAAACTTGCTGCAGTAATTTCATCTTTCCAAGAATAATCCATGATTACACGAGGGACATTACGACCGCCAATATTCACTACCGTGTTGGTGTGTCTTCGGGTATGTTCAAAAGGATTAATGGGAATAGGAACTGCAGCAATGGAGTCATGACCCGTGCGATTTTGATAGCGTTCGGCAAGCAATCTTGCAACAGGTATTTCTTCCTCTGGCGCTTCAGTGAGTGACACACGAATGGTATCACCAAGGCCATCTTCAAGTAATGTTCCGATCCCGACAGCGCTTTTGATTCTTCCATCTTCTCCATCTCCTGCTTCTGTAACACCAAGATGAAGAGGATAATTCATGCCTTCTTTCATCATATGATTAACGAGCAATCGATAAGCTTGCACCATTACCTGAGTATTGCTGGCTTTCATGGAAATCACAACTTCGTGAAAATCGTGGTCTCTACAAATTCGAAGAAACTCCATTGCGCTTTCCACCATTCCCAGAGGGGTATCGCCGTAACGAGATAGAATCCTATCGCTAAGTGAACCATGATTGGTCCCGATGCGCATGGCGGTTCCATTTTTCTTACACAGCAATACCAGCGGGGTGAATCTTTCCCGGATTCGTTCCAATTCCGCCTGATAGGTTTCATCTGTGTAATTGATTTCTTCGAATTTTTTCTTGTCAGCGTAATTTCCAGGGTTAACGCGGACCTTTTCTACGATTCCCGCCGCTATTTCAGCTGCGTTCGGTGTGAAGTGAATATCAGCAACAAGAGGAGTTGTATACCCCTTTTCTCGAAGGACTCGCTTGATATTGGCCAGATTTTCTGCTTCGTTTTTGCTTGGTGCAGTGATTCGCACCAATTCACATCCCGCCTCAATCATACGGATGCTTTGTTCTACCGTACCTTGTGTGTCCATGGTATCGGTTGTTGTCATGCTTTGCAAACGAATGGGGTGATGGCCACCGAAAATGACATTTCCGATTTTTACTTCACGGGTGTGAAAGCGCTTATAGGCAAAAAGACTATTGCAGTATTTATGATCAGAATTCACGCTGCAAAATAACAGTGCAACTCTTGGGTTAGTTCACTGTTTCATCAAAATGATTTGGACCAGACTTCAGTAAAGAAAAAAGGCGGCCATGTTGGCCGCCTTGAATCTTAAAGAAAGATTATTTGCTGGCAGCATATTTCGCTGCGACGATATCCCAGTTGATTACGTTATAAAACGCGCTGATGTAGTCCGGACGGCGATTTTGGTAGTGTAAATAATAGGCGTGTTCCCAAACATCGAGGCCAAGAATCGGGAATCCACCGCAGCCGATGCCAGGCATCAAAGGATTGTCTTGATTTGGTGAAGAGCAAATTTCCACTTTACCTCCTTTGTGAACACAAAGCCAAGCCCAGCCTGAGCCAAAACGTGTTGTAGCTGCCTTTGTAAATTCTTCTTTGAATTTATCATAAGAACCATACGCAGCGTTGATAGCGTCAGCGAGAGCGCCGGCCGGTGCAGATGCTCCACCTGGAGTCATGATTTCCCAGAAGAGGTTGTGGTTATAAAATCCCCCGCCATTGTTGCGAACCGGCATTTTATCGAGACCCTTCACGAGAATTTCTTCAATCGTAAGGTTTTCAAGATCAGTTCCAGCAATAGCTGCGTTGAGATTATTGGTGTAAGCCGCATGGTGTTTGTCATGGTGAATCTCCATGGTGCGGGCGTCGATATGTGGTTCCAATGCATCAAATGCATACGGAAGAGGTGCTAATGTAAATGCCATAATCGTTATAGTTTTTGTGGTGCGAAATTACGGAAGAGCACCAAGGCAATATCACAATGATCCAGAAATGTGCTGAGGACTTCGATCCGTTTGTTAAGTTGCTGTCAACGGAACGAGAACTAAAAAAGGGCTGACTCAAAAAGTCAGCCCTCATATCATTTGAAGCACCCTGATTATTTCAGTGTGAAATTCACAGGCACAGTCATGATCAGACGTACAGCACGACCATTTTGTTTAGCCGGAGTAAACTTCTTCAGTTTTTTCACTGCGTTTTCCGCAACCCGGCTAAGGTTAGGACCACCGGTTACGCCGCGTACTGTTTTCACGCCGCTCACAGTTCCGTCCTTTTCAACCACGAATTGAACAAACACTTTACCTTGGATATTGTTTTCCTTTTCCATTTCCGGATAAGGAGCATTCTCCATGATATCGCGTTGCATCGCGGTTTCACCACCTGGGTAGATCGGCATCTCACCTGCAGAGAATACAGGTTCTTCTACGACTTCTTCCTCAATGACTGTTACTACAGGTTCAATGGGACCGATAGGACCTTCTTCACCTTCCTGCGTTACAGTAGAGATGTTTTGATCTTTGAGATCGTCCACAGAAGCGATGGGTTGATCCACTTCCTCTTCCGTCACCTCAATTTCAGTGAACTTGATTTGTTCAACGGTTGGTGGTGGTGGCGGTGGCGGCGGTGGTGGTGGTGGTGGTGGTGGCTCTTCCGGATTGGTTGGAGGAGGTGCCAACATTTCGACAATTTTTTCCGCTGGAACTTCGACCTTGGCTTCAGCTCTCTCCCTGAAGATGTAAGGTGCGGTGAAACCAGCAGTAGCCAGAAAAACAGTTGTGCCTAATGCGATAGCTAATGTGGCGCCGTGTCCTTTGCGGATTTTGTACGCCCCATATTCTTTGAACTTGTCATGGAAGACAATTTCATTCCTATCGCCATTCAGCACATTGTTCCAGCTCATATCCATGCTTACCACAGCAATGACGACTGCGATAATGCCAACGATAAGTAGTGCTGTCATGTGTTATAAATTTTTTGGTTCGACCTGATGCACTGTACACACTAAAGCGTGCTTGGTTCATCAGAGATCAATTATTTTTTCTTTAATCCAAGTTCAGATGATTTCTGTCTCACAGCGATGGCTTCACTCTCTGCCATATCCTGAATGGCGCGCTTACGCACATTGCAGATATTGAGTTCATCCATAGCGTTGATCACATTTTTGAATTTGGTGTTCTCAATTGTTTTAATCACACAAAATGGTGCCTTTTCTGAACCGACCACTTGCTTGTATGCTTCCTGATAAGTTGGTTCATCAATCTCTTTGCTTTCGAGTTTGGCTTTGAGTTGGTTCACCTGATCATTCACTGCGCTGTTTTTATCCAGCATAATTTTTCTGAAGCCTTCTGTAGAAAAATCAGTGAGCATCAATTGTGTGGTATCTGGTTTAAATGCACCGAAGTAATAGAACACTTCATTTTCGTGTTCACCGAGCAACAATGTAGTCGCCAGTGCATCATCCAATTTGGTTTTATCATCCTGATTATCGACCTCTTTTGGGTAGATAATCTCCATGGCCTTTGGTTTTGCGAGCGTAGCTGCAAGTACGAAGAATGTTAGGAGGAGGAACGCGAGATCGACCATTGGGGTCATATCAATGCGTGCCGAACCTTTCTTCGCTTTCTTCTTGCCGTGTTTACCACCGCCGCCGCCACCGCCACCTTCTACTATTTCTGCCATATTGCTATAGTTCTTTTATAAAGGTGTGATTTGTTAATGTGCATCGAGATTAGCGTCTGCAGTACCCTCGGAGCCTTCAAGGTTGGTAACCATGTTAAACTGGAAAATTTGTTTATCACGGAAGACGTCAATGACTTTTTCAACCTTAGCGTAATCAGTATTACCATCAGCTTTGATGGCATATCTCAATCCATTTTCTTTCAACTCTTCTTTGGTTGCGCCATTTTCAGTGGCATCATCCATAAAGGCGTAGTAGCCTTCTTGGATCCAATCGCCGAGTTGATTATTCAAAGAATCGAGCGGAATTCCTTTACCTGCAGCATCCAGTGCTTCTTTTTGTTCATCATCACCAGAGATGTATTGTGCGAGAAGTTCAACGGGTTGACCGAAGGTGCCCATTTTAGAGAAATTCTCCACTTGTTCTGCGGTAAGTTTCATTCCAGGATAACGCACAGCCATGCGTTGTATCAGTTTTTCACGAACACCACGACCAGAAATGTCGAAGTAAGCGCGGCCGGCAGTATCAATCGTGATGAGCATCACTTTTTCCGGCAACTGAGTCAGCGAAGTGGAAGAAGGTGGATCCGCTTTGATCGGCTCCATATTTCTGAACTTCGCGGTGAGCATGAAGAACGTTACCAGCAGGAACGCAAGGTCAACCATGGGCGTCATGTCCAGGCTGGGTGCGCTTTTGGGAACTTTAATTTTTGGCATCGTTCTGCTTCTTAAAATTTATCAGATTTAAAGCGTGCAGAGATCAATGTTTTGCTGCGAAAGTCTGAGCTACAGAGAAACCTGCTTCATCAATACCATAAGTCAATTGGTCAATACGGTTTGAGAAGAAGTTATAAAGGAGGATAGCGAGAGCTGACGCAAGGATTCCGAGGAATGTATTTACAAGTGCTTCAGAGATACCGACAGAAAGTTGTGCTGGATCTGGAACACCGGCAGCCATCGCGGAGAAGGATTTGATCATACCTGATACCGTACCAAGGAGACCGATCAATACACCGAGTGATGCTGAAGTCGAAAGGATCACAAGGTTTTTAGACAGCATTGGAAGCTCGAGTGAAGTAGCTTCTTCCAACTCTTGTTTCAACGACTGGAGTTTAGTTTCCTTGTCCATATTCGGATCATTCGACAATGCCTTGTATTTGGTAAGTCCTGCGCGCATTACAGCACCAACAGATCCTTTTTGTTTGTCGCAAGCTTGAATGGCAGCATCGATTTGGCCGTTATTGAGAAGACCACGAACATTCATGATGAATTTGTCCACGCTACCAGTACCGCGAGCCATCAGGAGGCTGATAAGACGCTCGAGGAAGAAAGTGAAAACAATGATGTTTACAGCGATCAGGAAAGGCACGATGAAACCGCCTTTGTAGATTGTACCATAGAGGTTACCATCAACAGGGTGACCAACCTTTCTGATTTCATCCAGTTGTTCTGGAGTGTAAGTATCGGCCATAGCCGGATCGTACCCTTCAAAGTTTTGAGGATTACCCAAAACAAACATGTAGATCATCACGCCAACGATCAAAGCGACCGGAATGGCGATGTAAGGAAAAATTGAGCTAAAACTGCTACCTGACTTCGATTTGCTCATAGCGTTTTTGTTTTTTGAGGTTGATTATTGATGATATTAATAATGAATACTTTTCAACATTTTGGTGATCAATCGCACTATTCACGGACAAACCGGAAAGTTGATAACCCCAAATTGAAGGCGTCAAACATAGTAAAACTTTGGTGACGTCATGTCAAATAAAAGTTGTCAATTCCAAAATGGTTTCAAACCCATCGTAAGGCGTTGATTTTTACCGTTTGCAATACAACGGAATAAGTTGAAAGGAATTGAAATATTATTCCTGAAACGGCTTAAAATGATGTTCAAAAATCACAAGTCTGAGGTCAACCGATTATACCCAATAAAAAAGCCGGCTTTTGAAGCCGGCTTTTGATCATAATGGATCAGACCTGATTAAGCGATTTCGTTCATGTAAGCAGCAACGCCATCATGAGATTCCTTCATTCCTTTGCTTCCTTTGGTCCAATTGGCAGGACAAACCTCACCATTTTGTTCGAAGAATTGGAGTGCATCCACCATGCGGATTGCCTCGTCTACGCTACGACCCAGAGGGAAGTTGTTGATGAGCATGTGTTGTACTACACCTTGTTTATCGATGAGGAAAAGACCACGGAAGGCGATCATAGATTCCGAAGCAACAAGGCGCATATCTTCATCATACTGGTATTCGCCATTCAAAACACCGAAAGCATCGGAAATGGTTTTGCTGGTATCGGCCACAATTGGGTAAGTGATTCCTTTGATACCACCTTCCTTTTTGCTCATCTGGAGCCATCCCCAGTGTGATTCTTCGGTATCCGTAGAACAAGCCACCACCGCGACACCGCGTGATTCAAATTCTGCGAGTTTTTCCTGGAATGCGTGAAGTTCAGTTGGGCAAACGAAAGTAAAATCCTTCGGATAGAAGAAGAATACTACATGTTTTTTTCCGATGTATTGATCGAGCGAAAAATCCTGAACGATTGTTCCGCCATTGATCACTGCTGAAGCCTTGAAAGAAGGCGCTTTTCTACCTACAAGTGCCATTGAATATTGTTTTTGTAATTCTTAAATTGAGGGTGCAAAAATAGACACACGTTATATACACCACGTGAGATTCCTCACCTGCGATAAATCAAAACAATGTGTTTTGGGATTTGTTCCGATAAAGATTAAATATGAAGCGCGCGTTTTGCCGAAGCGTCCAATGCAGCTTCTTTGAAGCTTTCTGTAAAAGTTGGATGGGCATGACTGATTCTTCCGATATCCTCGGCGCTTGCACGGAATTCCATAGCCACCACAGCTTCAGCTATCATATCAGCTGCCCTTGGACCGATCATATGTACGCCTAAAATTTCATCAGTATCTTTATGAGCGAGAACTTTGATCTGTCCATCGAGATCCATGCTGGCGCGAGCACGACCACTCGCTTTGAATGGAAATGAACCAACTTTGTAAGCAACACCTGCTTCTTTCAATTGTTCCTCTGTTTGTCCAACCGAGGCGACTTCAGGCCAGGTATAAACCACGCCTGGAATAAGATTGTAATTGATATGAGGTTTTTGACCAGCAATCACCTCCGCAACAAAAACGCCTTCCTCTTCAGCTTTATGCGCAAGCATGGCGCCTCGAACCACATCGCCGATGGCATAAATACCAGGAATATTGGTTTGGAGATGGTCATCTACCTTTACACGGCCTCGTTCATCCATTTCAACACCTGACTTGTCAAGCGCCAGTTTATCGGTATATGGTTTTCTACCTACTGCCACAAGAACATAGTCGCCTTCAAGGCTCACTTCTTCGCCTTTAGCGTTGTCGGCCTTTACAGTTACTGTTTTCCCTTTTGCGCTTACTTCTTTGACTTTATGCGAAAGATAAAATTCAAAATTGTTCTTCTTCAAAACACGTTGAAGTTCTTTGCCCATCGTACGGTCCATGGTAGGAATGATGCTGTCCATAAATTCAACAACACTCACTTTCGCTCCGAGGCGACCATAAACGCTGCCAAGCTCGAGACCAATCACTCCTCCACCAATCACGATGAGGTGTTTGGGAACTTCATCCAACTTCAATGCCTCTGTACTGGTGATGATGCGTTTCTTATCAATGTTGATGAAGGGAAGCGAAGCTGGTTTTGAACCAGTAGCGATGATTACATTTTTAGCTCCAACCTGATCAACTGTTCCATCATCTTTGGTGATGTTGATGGTGTTTTTGTTTTCGAACGAGCCATGACCACGCAATACATCGATCTTATTTTTCTTCATGAGAAAATTGATCCCGGCAACAGTCTGATCTACGACATCTTGTTTGCGTTTGATCATTTGTCCGATGTTCACTTTGGGATCGCTTTTCATATCGATACCATGCTCTTTAAACGTATGCAACGCATTATAATAGTGTTCTGAAGAATCCAGCAATGCTTTGCTTGGGATACAACCCACATTGAGACAAGTACCACCCAATGTAGCATAACGCTCAATGAGTGCTGTTTTCAATCCGAGTTGTGCACAACGAATAGCGGCTACATAACCACCGGGACCGGAACCGATCACCACGACATCATATTGATTCATAAAAGAGAAATAAGTGCGACAAATTTAAAGGCGAAGATGAGGTGATTGTTCAGTTTGGGACCAAAGTCATGAGATCACTGGAGATGGATGATCCGGATCAATTGAAAGGACTAACTCAAATCAGGTAGTTGCGGAGGAGATGGTTTGGCAAATTTCCTCTTCAAAATAAGGGTGTTATATCTGAACCAATTCACCAGGAAGCCTGTGAACCCCTTGTTGTTGGGATACATCGAGCAATAATCCAAGAAGGACAATTGCATGATGTACCTCTCACTTTCCCTACGATAATAATTGATAATCGCTTGAGGAGCGTGATCATTGATGCATTCACCGAGACGAGTCAGATGGTAGTCAGCATAGATCCGTGGAGTGAGCTCCGAAGCATTTCTTTGGATGAACACTATTTCACTACCAGGATGTCTCTGACGTTTTTCACCGGCTTTCCAATGGATAATTGTTCCGGGATACCATGTATTGGTCCACTTGAATTTTTTCGCGAAGCGGATAAAAAAATCGTAGTCCTGATGTCGGTGAAGAGATTCATCGAACATGATATGCAAAGCTTTTTCGCGCCATACCATCCAAGAAGAAGTCTGAGCAAAACCAATGGTGAGCAAATACTCCAATGGCGTGAGAGAAGGTACCATAACACGGCTTGGCGCATAACTTTTGATGTGACCATCATCAATAAATGCGCTACCATAAATACCATCAGCACGTGACTTGATCAATTCATCAAGTTTATTGGACAAATGATCGGGCAAAAACTCGTCATCACTATCCAGAAACGCAATGACCTCACCCTTTGCTTCTTTCAATCCATGATTGCGCATCACATTGCCATTCGATTTTTTTTCATGATGAAAAAACCGGATGCGCGGATCTTGAAAAGACTCTATCACAAATTCAAGGTTGACCTCCGAAGCGTCGTCCATCACGAGAATTTCAAGCTTTGGATAATCCTGTGAGATCACAGACTGTATGGCGCGTTTCAATTCATCCGGTCGATTGTGAACCGGAATGACAACGGAAACCAAGATATCCTGCGTATTTTTCGACATGTGAATCAGGGCAAAAATACCATTTCACTTGTTGAAACGATGCCGAAGTATTGGTTATCGCTTTTCAGTTAGGCGTGTTATCCTATTTTCGCCGCTCGAATGAAAGCACAGGAACACAGTCAGGAAAATTGGGATTTGGTCATCAGATCCAAGACGCATTGGCTGAGCTTGAACCTTCGTGAGTTGTGGCGTTATCGCGATTTGTTGATGTTATTGGTGAAACGCGATTACAAAGCTTCATTCAAACAAACGATTCTTGGACCGATCTGGTTTTTCATACAGCCCCTTCTAACCTCTTCCGTATATGCTGTGATTTTTGGCCGAATTGCGAACATCAGTACAGATGGCAATCCGCGATTGTTGTTCTACATGGCCGGTGTGATCATGTGGAATTATTTCTCTACCTGTTTGACGGCCACATCAGCGACATTCGTAACGAATGCCAACATCTTCGGAAAGGTTTACTTCCCACGTTTGATCATGCCATTTTCGGTGGTGATTTCGAATTTGCTTCGATTTTCGGTTCAGTTCCTTTTCTTCTTTGGGGTATTGATTTATTATATGCGGATGCCGGAATACACCGTTCATTTAACTTGGGCTGTAGCACTTACGCCGATATTTCTCCTCATCATGGCATTGCTCGGTTTATCGATGGGCTTGATCGTTTCATCCCTCACAACCAAATATCGCGACCTTGCCCACTTGGTTGGATTCGGCGTGCAGTTGATGATGTATGCCACACCAGTGGTTTATCCCGCATCCTTTTTAGAAGGAAAATGGAAAACAATGCTTGAACTCAATCCTATGACCGCCGTCATTGAAGGGTTTCGATTCGCATTTATGGGCTCTGGAGCATTCAATCCCGTTTCCCTTTTCTACAGCATTGGAGTAACATTAGTATTGCTTTTTATATCCATCATTCTCTTCAACAAAGTTGAAAAGGGCTTTATGGATACGGTATAACACTTATGTCAAAATCAGTTCTCATAGCAGAAGATGTAAGCAAGATGTATCGTCTTGGGTTGGTCAGCACCAAATCATTGGCGCATGACATCAACCGATGGTGGCATGTTGTGCGAGGCAAAGAGGATCCATACCGTTTGGTTGGTGAAGCCAATGACCGATCTGCTAAAGGTGAGAGTGAATATGTATGGGCACTTCGCGACATCAATTTCAGCATTTATGAAGGCGAAGCCGTGGGGATTATTGGTCGAAATGGTGCGGGTAAATCAACCATGCTTAAGTTGCTTTCTCAAGTAACACAGCCAACCACCGGTACCATCAAAGTTCGTGGGCGCATTGCCAGCTTGCTGGAAGTGGGAACGGGTTTTCACCCTGAGCTTACCGGCCGTGAGAATATCTTTTTGAATGGTGCCATATTGGGTATGCGCAAAAGAGAGATTCAACGCAAACTCGATGAGATCATCGCATTCAGCGGTGTAGAAAGATATATTGATACTCCGGTGAAGCGTTACAGCAGTGGGATGTATGTGAGACTTGCTTTCGCAGTGGCAGCGCATCTAGAAAGCGAAATTCTGATTGTCGATGAAGTTTTGGCCGTTGGTGATGCAGAATTTCAGAAGAAATGTTTGGGGAAGATGGGGGAAGTGAGTAAAGGACAAGGGCGCACTGTTCTTTTCGTTAGTCATAACATGTACGCCATTAAATCGCTGTGTTCGCGAGCGATCTACATGCAGAATGGCACCTTGAAAAATGACGGCAATGCATCGCTTATTGTAGACCAGTATTTGAGCGGATATGACAGCATGGACACTGCCCGAGCTTATCAGAACACCTTGTCGGATAAAGCCGTTTATCTTGAAAAGGCCGTTTGTCAGAATGCGGTAGGCTTAGAGAAATACATGTTCACTGCAGATGAGCCTATCCGTGTTGTTTTTACCATAAAAAAGAAGACACCAGTAAGAGGAGTATTTCTTCACTTCGTATTGAAAAATTATGAAGAAGTAGCCATACTTGAAACAGATAGCCGCGAAGGAGGATATCCTGAAATTGACACGGATCTCGAAGGAGATTTCACATCAGTGATTGAGATTCCTTCCCGTATTCTTCGATCAGGTCGATATCATATCAGTGTAGGCATCAGAAGCGAACAGCACGATCCTGCGCAGATAGAATCACTGGCTGCGTTTATGTCGTTCGATGTACTTGCAGATAAATCGCCACGTGATGCGCGTCGAAATTCTATATTGAGCACCATTCTCGATTGGAAAGATGCGGGTCGTGTTGAAGCATAATCAATCGCGTCGGCAGGCATAGATGAGTTCATCCAGCACCTCCCCAAATTTGATGATGTTTTTTTGAATCCTTGCCTCAAGGATGAATCCTGACTTTTCAAGGACACGTTGCGAAGCCATGTTATTGCCAAATGGCCTTGCATAGATGCGTTTGATTTCAAAAGTGGAGAAGGCATATTCTACTACAATGGGTATCACTTTACTCACTATTCCTCTACCCCAAAAATCCTCTGCGATCCAATAACCCATTTCAGCATTGAGTCGCATGATATCCTGTTGGGGAAAAACACCGATCGCGCCAACCGGCTTATCATCTATAACGATTGCAAAAACCTTTTGGGGATTCTCAACGCCAACAGTTTCAATGAATCGATGAGCGTGCTCCATGGTATAAGGATGAGGAAATCCATCCGTCAGGAATTTGGCGATTTGGTAGTTGTTGGCATGCAACACCAGATCATTCGCATCACCCATGTTCCACCGTCGTAGTTCAATCTTCATGGTCAGGAATTTTAAGGAAAACAGCTATTTCAGCCTGCAATTTTGCGAATTTTACCGACAGTTATGACAGACATCAAAAACAAAAGAGTATTGGTCACCGGAGCGGATGGATTTATTGGTTCACATCTGGTGGAAGAATTGATTGACCGTGGGGCTAAAGTCCGCGCCTATGTCTTTTACAACTCATTCAATAGTTGGGGTTGGATAGATACTTTTCCTGAAGAAAAAAAATCACAACTGGAAATTTTTGCTGGAGATGTGAGAGATCCGAATGGTGTGCGCACCGCGATGAAAGATATCGATGTGGTGTTCCATTTGGCGGCTCTCATTGCTATACCATTTAGCTATCACTCGCCAGATACCTATATAGACACGAATGTGAAAGGGACACTCAATATTGTGCAGGCTGCAAAAGACCTTGGTGTATCCAGGGTATTGGTGACATCCACCAGTGAGGTTTATGGAACTGCGCAATATGTTCCGATAGATGAGAAACATCCTCGTCAACCTCAATCGCCTTATTCTGCATCGAAAATCGGCGCTGATTGTATTGCCGAATCCTTTTACAGAAGTTTCAACACACCCATCACTATCGTAAGACCATTCAACACCTTTGGTCCACGACAAAGTGCGCGTGCAGTGATACCAACGATCATCACACAACTGATGGACGGCATGGAAGAAATCAAACTTGGAGACCTTACACCGACAAGAGATTTGCTTTATGTGAAAGACACGGCAAAAGCATTTGTAGCTATTGCAGAAAGTGAAACACTCATTGGACAAGATGTGAATATTGCCACCAATGAAGAAATATCCATTGGTGATTTGGCCAAAAAACTCATTGCACAAATCAACCCACAAGCAAGAGTGATTGGTGATGAGCAGCGCATTCGTCCGGAAAAAAGCGAAGTATTCCGATTACTAGGTACTTGTGATAAACTCAAGTCCAATACCAATTGGCAGCGTACAGTATCACTCGATGAAGGTTTGGCGTCGACCATAGCTTGGTTCAGTGACACACGCAACAGGAGCTCATACAAATCGAATATCTACAATATCTGATCGCCATGAAAAATCTCAGTCACGGCGAAGTCATTCAATTTATCAGGGATTGGTATGAGAAACCGGAAGGATTTATTCCGCTTCATGCGCCACATTTTGGCGGCAATGAAAAAAAGTATTTGATCGAAACCATCGATTCAACATTCGTTTCGTCTGTTGGTCCATTTGTGGACAAGTTTGAATCGATGATGCGTGAGTATACAGGAGCTAAATACGCCATAGCAGTAGTCAACGGAACTGCCGCCTTACATATGGGATTGATGCTTGCGGGAACAGAGCGCGGAGATTTGGTGATAACACAAGCCCTTTCATTCATAGCGACATGCAATGCCATTTCATACATCGAAGCAGAACCCTACTTCGTTGACGTTGATCCCAAGACACTCGGGTTATCTGCAGACGCTTTAGAAGCGTTTTTAAAGGATGTCAGCATTCAATCCGGAAAAGCCATACACCGGCCGAGCGGCAAAAGAGTAGCTGCATGTGTACCTATGCACACATTTGGATTTCCTTCAGAGATAGATCGCATTGTAGAACTATGTGACAAGTTCCATATACCGGTTGTAGAAGATGCTGCAGAATCACTGGGAAGCACTTATCGGGGTAAACACACTGGTACTTTTGGTAAACTGGGCACCTACAGTTTCAATGGAAATAAAACTGTAACATGCGGAGGAGGAGGAATCATTGTAACTGACGATGAAACCTTAGGTAAAAAAGGAAAACATCTTACTACACAAGCTAAAGTTCCACATCGGTGGGAATTTGTGCATGATCATGTAGGATACAATTACCGCTGTCCGAATCTCAATGCGGCCTTGGCGTGTGCTCAACTGGAGCAGCTCGAAGGTTTTATTCAAAACAAGCGAGAAACAGCTGCTGCATATGAAAAATACTTTGCCGATAGCCAAATTCAATTTGTTGCCGAGCCGAGCCACACCAGATCAAACTATTGGTTAAATGCGGTGATGTTTCAGAGCAATAGTGATCGCGACTCTTTTCTTCAAGCGACCAACGATGCCCAAGTCATGACAAGACCAGCCTGGGAGTTAATGCACAGGCTTTCGATGTTCAAACATTGCGGACATGATGGGCTAAAAAATAGTATAGACATTGCTTCAAGACTGGTGAATATTCCGAGTAGTGTGAAATTGTTTTGATATTCATTATCTTCGTATCAAGTAAGCTTTATAACCATGCAGAAATTCTTTATTTTATCTGTCTTATTGGGCATTTTTCATTCATCTACTGCACAATTACCCGTTATTCAGTGGCTCAACGCAGAAGGCAGTGTACAAAATGATAATGCGCACGCAGTTTGCACTGATTCTTACGGCAATTCATATATAACGGGTGGATTTAGGGGAACTGTAGACTTTAATCCATCCACATTAAACACATACCTCACACCTTCCGGCAATGATGTCTTCATTGTAAAATATGCTCCAGACGGCTCTTTGATTTGGGCCAAAAAAGTTGGTGGTAGCGGCGATGATCATGGACGGTCCATCATAGTTGACGATCAACAAAATATATATGTCGGAGGCTATTTCTCAGGCACGTGTGACTTTGATCCCGGATCAGGAACGATGAATGAGTCATCACTCGGTGGAATGGACCTATTCATACTCAAAATGAATCCGGAAGGCGAAACTGAATGGGTATACACCAAAGGGCTTTCAGATACCGATATTTGTTATGATATGACTTTTGACTCCTTTGGCAATATCATATACACCGGCGTATACGGGCTTTCAAGTTTAGAAGCTATCATAGGAGCTGTGGATGAACTTGGAATGGAATTATGGTATCACACTTTAGGCTCGATTGATTGGGATAATGGATATGATGTAAATGCAGACGGCAATGGTAATTCGTATGTGTCCGGAAAATTCACAAATACAGTTGACTTTGATCCATCCATCAACCAACACACATCAACATCCAATGGAGGTATTGACTCCTTCATTGTCAAATTCGATGCACAAGGAAATTATATCCAGCACACTTCGATTGGTGGCGATGGGGATGATTATCTTTTCACAACAGTAGATAATGATGGTATGATATATTTCTGTGGTCATTCTTCTGAAAACATCGTTTTTGAAATTGGCAACAGCAACGCAATTTTTCAACCCAATTCTGGTATCGACATATTCTATGGCAAACTGGACTCGGCCTTCGGTTTTGTTTGGATGAAACAAATTGGTGGAACCGGCGATGATAAAGGGCAAATCATTGATCTTGATGGTTCAGGTAATCCGATCATCGTTGGTCCATATCATTCTTCACTTGATTTCATTTCCAATTCAGAATTGGATGATTGCATTACCAACGGGAATGACGATTGTTTTGTATTCAAAACTGACACAGATGGAAATTTCATTTGGTCAACTTCGTTTGGTAGTCCAAACGCTGATTGGCCCTATTCTCTGTCTGTGGAAAATAATCACATATTCGTCGCTGGCTGGCTCGGAGCAACTACAACATACAATAGCGTTTATGGCTTGCAGGAATATAATGCGTTTGGTATGAAAGATATTTTCACTGTGAAGATCTTAACCGATGCCATAAACACGAATCAAGAAATTGCACTTTGTCCTGGAACATCAGTACAAGTCGGGGAAAGCACCTATTCTGAACCGGGAACATATGTTGATATCCTCACAAGCAATTCTGGTGCAGATAGCATAGTAACAACAACAATCACCACATTCGAGTCAACTCCAATAGTTATTGAATCAATAAACAATACATTGTACTGCAACACTCAAAGTGGTAGTTACCAATGGTACAATTGTATACCCGAATTACAGCCTATCGAAGGAGCCAACGCTCAATCATTTCAACCAGACGGATCCGGCAGTTATTGTGTAGCACTGCTCGATCTTACTTGTGCAGATACATCAGATTGTGTTTCAATAGAACTTTGTAGCAGTGTTACAACTTCTCAAAGCATAGTTTTATGCAAAGGCGATGCAATAACGGTAGGCAGCAGTACGTATACCGAAGCTGGGATCTACACAGATGTATTGATCAATACATTAGGCTGTGACAGTATTGTTCATACGACCATTGTAGAAAATGAAACCATTGATGTTGATGTTCAGATTAGCAACAATAATCTATTAGCCATTCCGCAAAATGCCACCTATCAATGGCTGGATTGCGACAACAACTACACTCCAATACCTGAAGCGACAAACAATTATTTCCATCCAACAAGTTCCGGTCATTATGCTGTTGAAATCACCATTGGGCAATGCTCGGATACAAGCATTTGTCATGAAATTATTTTGGATAATCTTCTTGAAATACGAGGGAGCAACGGCATCCAAATCTTCCCCAATCCAACAAATTCAGACATACAAATCCTCTCGAATTTCAACGGTGAGATATTCATCACAGACGTTACTGGTCGTCTCATTGTTGAAAGCAAAATATTCAAAGGAAAAAACACACTTTCTTTAGAAGATAAACCATCCGGGACCTATTCAATTCAAGTTATTTCGACCGATCATAAGTCAAGCCATTTGATTGTAGTAACTCATTGAGTTTTCTGAGCATCCGCAAGGTCTGGCCTCAAAAAGTCTTATCTTTGAGCGCTTAGAGCGGCATATGGCTAAGACAATCGTAATTGCGGAAGCAGGCGTAAATCACAATGGAGACATCAACAAAGCTTTAGAAATGGTTGATGTCGCTGCTCGCTGCGGTGCTGATTACATCAAATTTCAAACGTTCAAGACTGAGAAATTGGTTTCCCCAGACGCCAAGCGTGCTGAATATCAACAGCGCAATATGGCTGGTGATACAAGCACATCTCAATTTGAATTATTGAAAAAATTAGAATTAAGCGAAGAAGATCATCGTAGGCTCATTGATTATTGTAATCAAAAACAAATACGCTTCTTATCTACCGCATTTGACCTTGAAAGTTTGGATTTTCTTCAAAAGTTAGGGTTAGATCTCATCAAAATTCCTTCAGGTGAAATCACCAATCTTCCCTATCTCCGTAAAATCGGACATATGAATACGCACGTAGTGGTTTCTACAGGCATGTGTGTGATGCAAGAAATTTCTGACGCCATTTCCATTTTGGTAGAAGCGGGCACTAAAAAGGAGAACATTGTTGTGCTTCATTGCACAACAGATTACCCGACTGCGATGCAAGATGTGAATTTGAATGCGATGTTGCAGATTGCTGATGAACTGGGTGTTTCTATAGGTTATTCGGACCATACACTTGGTATTGAAGTACCAGTTGCAGCAGTAGCGCTGGGAGCCAAAGTCATTGAGAAGCACTTTACATTAGATAAAAACCTACCGGGCCCTGATCATAAGGCATCGTTAGAACCTACTGAATTAGGGGCTATGATTGCGGCAATCCGCAATGTTGAGTTGGCAATGGGTGAACGAGAAAAAAAACCGACAGAAACCGAAAAGAAAAACATGCTACTTGGCCGAAAAAGCATCCATTTGTCCAAAGATCTACCAGCCCAACATCCATTGTCAGAATCCGATTTAGAGATGAAACGTCCAGGAGATGGCATTTCGCCAATGCGTATGGATGAAATAGTTGGTAAAAAAATCAATCGCTCGTTGACGTACAATCACAAACTAAGTTGGGAGGACCTAGCATAATGGAAATAAGGCCCTATCAAGCTGGCGATGAGAAGCACATTCTCGACTTATTCAAAATAAGTTTTGGCAAACCCATTTCAGAGCAATATTGGAAATGGCGATTCGCCGATCATCCTGAAAACAAAATGATGATTATGCTGATGTGGGAAGGCTCAATTCTGGCCGGACACTACGCCGTTTCTCCCGTGCGCATGATTGTGGATCACACGGAAGCCCTCACTGCACTATCCATGACCACGATGACACATCCGGATTATGCTGGTCGAGGTATTTTCACTGAACTCGCAGAAACCCTTTATGAAGATCAAAAAAAGACCAATGATCTTGTCGCTGTTTGGGGATACCCCAATAACAATTCTCATTATGGATTCATCAAAAATGTGAAATGGAAGAATTTAGAACAAATTCCGACATTTACATTGGATGCTAATTTAGTAGAAGTCAAAGAAACCGATATCAACTGCGGGTCTTCATTTGAATCAAAGCACATTGAAACCCACGATAGCTCATCGTACCGAGTAAGAGTGAAGCGTAGTCAAGCATATTTGAATTGGAGGTACACACAAAATCCAACCAACGATTATGTTTTGTTCGATGTTGATATTGAAGGTGAAACCCATTATGCGGTAGCCAAAAAATTTAAGTCCTTTCAGGTACCAGATAAATACGAAATAGACTTGTTGGAATGGGAAGTGTATCGAGATGCAAAACTTCAACAACAATTTCTTTCAGCCATCAAGACGTATTTTGGGTCGAATGATCTCTTGTGTTTTAATATGTGGATTCCATTGAATGATGCGAGACATATTACCTTAGAAAAAATAGGCTTTCGCAATACAGCACCTATTACCTATTCCGGAATACGATTGCTGAATTCAAAATTTGACATGATGCAACAATCGGAGCACTGGCATTATAATCTTGGTTATTCTGACATTTATTGACGCCATGAATGAAAAAAGAAAAATACTAGCCGTTACAGGTGCTCGTTCAGAATATGACATTCTCTATCCAGTATTAGAAAAACTGCAACAAGATGCCGATTTTGAATTACAGATCTTGGTGACTGGTGCACACCTTTCAGAGAATTTTGGCAGCACAATACGGCATATAGAAGAAGATGGATTTACAATAGCCGATAAAGTATATAATCTTATCAATACCGATCAGAAAATCGGTCGCGTCATATCACTTGGACATCAGATATCCGGCCTTGCTCAAACTTTCGATCGAATCAAACCAGATGTCATCCTTATCGTTGGCGACAGGGAAGAAGCTATATCTGTGTCATTAACCGGTGCATACATGGATATCGCTGTTGCGCATATAGCGGGAGGAGATGTAACCAAAGACGGGAATATTGACAACTCAGTGCGTTATGCAACAAGTAAAATGTCGCACATTCACTTCACAATTCTTGAGCAACACAGCAAAACGCTTTTGAAACTTGGGGAGGATGCATGGAGAATTCATACAGTTGGTAATCCAGCTTTGGACAGATTTCTTTCATTACCCACGCTTACAAAAGCTGAGCTTTCCACACAACTTGGATTCGATGTCACTCATGATGAATACCTCGTACTCATTCAACATCCTATTATAACAGATTTTGAAAATGAGGGTAAACACATACGCGCAACTCTTGAGGCTGTAGTCTCACTCGGCAACAAATGCTTGATCAATTATCCCAATTCTGATGCGGGCAATCATGTAATCATCGAGGCTTACAGAGAATATGTTACAAAATATCCGCAACTCTTTTTATTTCAAAACCTTGATAGACTCACGTATGTCAATCTCCTCAGAAATGCAGCTTGTTTATTAGGCAATTCGAGTTCTGGCATCATAGAAGCTCCTTCCTTAGGGCTGCCAGTAGTCAACATAGGAGCTCGACAAAGAGGACGTGTTAGCGCCGGAAACGTTATTTTTGTTGACAATGATACGGAGCAGATAAAAGCAGCAATTTCCAAATCGTTGACTGACAAAAGTTACCGAACTTCATTACGTGCACTTACAAATCCATACGGTGATGGCAACAGTTCAAACAAAATTGTTGAAGTGCTTAGGAAAATAAATTTAGACAGTAACCTTATACATAAGAACATAACATATACTACCCATGAGTAACGATCTCAAAATTCTACAGAAACTATCGGATAGAGATTTAAATAATCGCAATGCCCTGATCAGACTCTTTAAAGATACTCCGATTCCAGATAATGAAATTTTGTCCAATCTTGGACTCTATCATACAAGGCAATCGTTAAGCCGCATTTTTTTTATGAATGAAATGTACCAGCGCATCATCGATGTGAATGGAAGTATTGTTGAGTTTGGGACACGTTGGGGACAAAATCTCGCTCTATTTGAGACTTTTCGAAGCATTTACGAACCATACAACTACACCAGAAGAATATTAGCCTTTGATACTTTCGAAGGATTTCCGTCGGTACATGAAAAGGATGGTAAAGATGCTAATGTGATTGAGGGTGCATATAATGTGACAAGTAATTATGAGAATTATTTGATGGAATTATTGAATTTGCATAAAGCATCGAATCCAATTTCTCACATCCAGAATATTGAGTTGGTGAAAGGCAATGCAATCACCACCTTTAAAAAATATGTTGAAGACCATCCTGAGTTGATCATTGCATTTGCCTATTTCGATTTCGATATCTATGAACCGACTGTTGAGTGTTTGAAAGCGGCCAAGCATTGCTTCACGCCAGGGTCTGTAATTGGTTTTGATGAATTGAACCACCCCAATTGGCCGGGTGAAACTGTAGCATTGCGCGAGGTATTCGGCACGACTAAATACAAAATCTTCAGATCACCTTACGCAACATATTCATCTTACTTGATCTTCGAATAACATGGCGAACATTCTGGTTGTTGCGGCACATCCTGATGATGAAATGATCGGAGCAGGCGGCACCTTACTCAAGCATATCGCAGCTGGCGATAAGGTTTTCTGGCTGATCATTACTGGCATGTCTGAGCATCAGGGGTTTTCTGCAGACCGCATTGCATCTCGAGCAAAAGAAATTGATCGGGTGGCAATTGAAGCAGGTTTTGCACGAACTGTCAAATTGAATTATCCAACCATGACATTAAGTGGAGAAACGCTTGTAGATATGGTGCCAAAAATATCAGCAGTCTTTCAGGAAATTCAACCTGAAACCATTTATACGATGAACCGCTCAGATGCTCATTCAGATCATCGTGTCATCTTTGATGCGGTGATGGCGTGCACCAAATCGTTTCGATATCCATACATCAAAAAAGTACTGATGTACGAAACGTTGTCCGAGACAGAGTTTTCTCCGTCTTTATCAGAAAATGCATTTGTACCAAACTATTTTGTGGACATTACTCCACATTTTAGGCGAAAGGCAGAAATCTCCAAGATTTATGAATCAGAACTCGGGGAACATCCGTTTCCACGAAGTTTACGAAATCTTGAAGCCTTAGCTGTATTTCGTGGTGCATCCTGCGGAGTTGAATACGCGGAAGCTTTTCAATTAATCCGATTTATTGATAAATAATTTCGTTTCATCCGATGTTTAAAATCGGAATTCACTCATGCAAGAATTACAATGCTTAAAGACTATCAATATCACAATATCTTTTCTTCTGAAAATGCGCGTGAGGCTCTTCGTAAGTTGGATGCGCTGCCGGAATTGACAAGCAGAACCTTATTTGTCATTGACCAAGAAGGCCATTTATTGGGAACCATAACCGATGGAGATATACGGCGCGGTCTCTTGAAGAATTTGGAAATTTCTGATTCGGTGACATTGTTCATGCATGAAGAATTCAAACGCATTACACTAAAACCATCTGGTCCTGAAGAGCTCAGGACCTATAGAAACTCTGGCATTAGAATGATTCCAGTGGTAGATGGAAATGCTCGTCTCATTGATGTCATTGACTTAGATAAAACAAGATCAGTACTTCCGGTCACCGCAGTAATTATGGCCGGAGGAAAAGGTGAAAGACTAAGACCTCTGACTGATTCTGTGCCCAAACCCATGCTTAAAATTGGAGATAAGCCGATCATTGAACACAACATTGACAGACTCATTCAATACGGCATCGATGAAATTTTTATCAGCATCAATTATCTGGGAGATCAAATAAAAAATTACTTTGGCGACGGAAATCGTAAGGGAATTTCCATTCAGTACATTGAAGAAACAACTCCACTTGGAACCATCGGCTCAATTTCCCTTCTCCCTCAGATTCGCAATAATAATATTCTGTTGCTCAACTCAGATCTTCTAACCAATATTGATTTTGAATCTTTCTATGAAGAATATGCCGGCAAAGGAGCAATGATGACGGTGGCGAGTATTCCATATCAATTTCAGGTGCCATATGCTGTCCTTGAAACTAAGGAAGAAATCGTGCATGCGTTCTTGGAAAAACCAAGTTATACATACTACAGCAATGCCGGGATTTATCTTATAGCCAAATCTGCTTGTGATAAGTACATTCCAAAAGGATCGTTCTTCAATACGACAGATTTGATGGAAGAAATCATAAAATCGGGACATAAGCTGACACACTATCCTCACATGGGGTATTGGTTGGATATTGGAAAATACCCCGATTTTATCAAAGCGCAAGAGGATATAAAATATATCAAACTCTGATGAAAACATTGTTTGTCATTCCGGCACGTAAAGGTTCGAAAGGAGTACCGGGAAAAAATAGTCGTTTGTTACATGATAAACCGTTGATTCAATATAGCATAGATACGGCACTTTCCGTAGCCCGTCCTGAAGACATTTGTGTTACGACAGATTCACCAGAAATAATGGCGATTGCAGAGCAAGCAGGATTAGAAATACCCTTCACTAGACCATCAGAATTGGCGACAGATACTGCCGGAAGCCGAGAGGTTATTTTACATGCACTTCATCACTACAAAAGGAATGGCATCCAGTATGACTCTATTGTGCTCTTGCAGCCAACATCGCCCTTCAGAAAGACATCAGACGTCATGCAGATGATGCAGATGCTTGAGAACAATACCGAAATGGTGGTTTCAGTAAAAAAAAGTCATGACAATCCATACTTTTCCATGTTTGAAGAAAATTCTGAGGGATACCTTCAAGTGGTAAAATCAGGATCATATGCGAGGCGCCAGGATTGCCCACCCGTTTATACATACAACGGTTCTGTATACGTAATACGCGCCGAGTCTTATGAGGGAAAGAACACCTCAGAATTTAAATTCATCAAGAAATTTGTCATGGATGAATTACATTCTGTTGATATCGACCAGCCATTTGATTGGATGGTAGCAGAGATGATACTCGAAAAGAATTTACTTTCGCAGTAACATTGAATTTCACCAGAATCAAGTTTTACAAAATACAATGGTTGAAACTACAGGTGTCAATCCCAGGCTGGATCAAATACTAAAGATCGAAGCGAAATATCCGGTTGAAACATGGAAAATCAATGATGTGCATATTTGGCCTGTATTACGCACTCGCATTTATATTGAACTTGCTGTAGAAGACCTAAATGCCAGATTCGATAAAAACACCATCGAAGAAGGAAGGAAAGAAGCGCAGGAATCAGGTCAAAAACGCAGACCGACCAGACTTCATCTCTTACTTGATTATTTACATTACTTGTGGTTTTTAATCAAACCGCTCAAGAAATCCAAAGGAATATTTGTAACGCCGGGCTCATACAATGATGTTTTTCAAGGCAAATACTATCACAAGTTCTTCGATCCTATCCGTCTAAAATCGAAAGACTATACAAATAGTTACATCATTGAAATTGGTAAAAGTCCATCTCACCAGTTGAGAAATACATTTCATATCACAGATTTCGATTTTCTTCATCGCATCCATGAGAGGCAAATCAGAAAAAAACTCCTCGTTACACAACTCGAAAAATATGATGAATTCTGCGCGGAAGTGAGCACAGTGACATCATTGGTGAATCGTTTTCCTAAACGTGCGATGATTGAAGCGTACTATACCATTAAAAAATATGAAGCATTCTTCGATCTTTTCATTAGGAAAACGAAAGCAAAAGAAGCGTTTAGTTTATGTTACTACCTCGATTCATACGTAGTTTTCGGGATGAACCTTGCTGCACATAAGTTAGATATTTCATCAACTGACATCCAACACGGTGGGCAAGGACCGATACATTTAGCTTACTGCAAGTACAAAAGACTTCCCGACAGTGGCCGATATGAAGTCATGCCCAAATATTTTTGGTGCTGGGATGCCTATTCCGTTGCCGAAATAGAAAAGTGGAGTACAGACCCAAAAAGTAAACACAAGGCATTCGTTGGAGGACATCCCTGGCTTCAGTTCATCAAGGAGCAACTGAACAATCAAGCCAAAAATGAATTGGCTGTACTTCACACTCTGCAACCTCTTGGAGAACTCATTCCTGAATCCATGATACAAACCATACTGGCAACAGGAAAGGATGTGAAATGGATCTTAAGACTCCATCCAAGAACCAAGAGTAGAAAAGGGGAACTTGAAGAAGTTATTCATCAGAATCATCTTGAGGAGTACATTCATCCGGCAACATTCTCTACTATCTCACTCCCTGAGTCACTTGCACTATCCCGGGTTCACCTCAGTAGATGGTCAGGGTCCATCATCGAAGCATCTATCATGGGAATTCCCAACATTATTCTCGATCCGATTGGCGTTACTTCATTTATTCAATGGATTGAAGGTGGCCATTCGTACGATGCATCAGAACTGACACCCCAGCAAACCGCTGACCTCATACATCAACTCATTGCGAAATACAATTAATCTCCAAATGGGGGTCTCGTTTTGGATTAAAAACAGGCTGTGAATAAACATGGAAATGGTTCAATGACGGGGTTCATTCCAGAGCTACTTTAGTCACCATGGTTAGCTATCTTGACCTCATTCTGCTCATACCCATAGGACTGGCAATCTGGAAAGGTTGGAAAAATGGCTTCGTTATGGAAGTCTTTTCCATGCTGGCGCTATTTGTTGGGATCTATGCAGGCATCCACCTCAGTGATTGGATGGCATCTTTTCTCCATGATAAAATGAATGTTCAATCAGAGAATTTACCCATCATCTCATTTGTTGTGGTATTTCTCCTCGTGCTGGTTGGGTTGTTCTTCTTAGGAAAACTCATTACACAAAGTGTGAGTGCCGGTGGTGCCGAACGTTGGAATCAAATTGGTGGAGCCTTTTTTTCACTGACGAAAACATTGCTATTCCTGAGCATCACCTTCGTTCTATTTAATGCACTGGATAGAAAATACTCATGGCTACCTCATGAGCAAAAGTCTCATTCATATTTCTATGAGCCCATTTACAATTTCAGTCTTTTTCTTCTACCGTCCGTAGAAAACAGCGATTTCTATAAAAAGCTGGAAGAAAAACAACTCGCCCCAATAGATACTTCTATCGAAGAGAAGGTGGAAGCATCAGCGAAGAACAATGGGTCGAATTGATCAGTTTTTGAAAAACTGAATCGCCTCTAGTTCCAACGCCTCACCAGAGATGTGTACCAAATAATTGCCCGAGGAGAGTTCACTCAAATCGAACAACCATTGATAGTGACCTGGTGTTATGTTTCTGTCCATAGTAGCTACCAGTTTGCCATTGAGTGTATAAATCTTCGCTGTAGCGCATTTTTCCACTGAAGAATGTACGTTGAGCACCAATACATCTTCAACAGGATTGACAGCGAGATCAAAACGAATTCCAGCTTCCTCATCACGTGTAATGACACTTACTCCTGGTTCTGAAAACAAATCATTCTCCCAAATACCCCTACCAAAAGTGCCTGCTCTCAATTTTCTTGAAGAGTACTGAATTTCA
Organism: Flavobacteriales bacterium; assembly: GCA_019694805.1. Classification (GTDB taxonomy): domain Bacteria; phylum Bacteroidota; class Bacteroidia; order Flavobacteriales_D; family Sanyastnellaceae; genus JAIBBG01. The sequence continues at coordinate 57,821 of JAIBBG010000004.1, forward strand.
AGATCGGTCACTGAGGTGTTTGGTAAACCTTCTCCAAAATATTCCCATGCGGCCAAGTCTTCATTAAAAATAAAAACACCTACATCCGTGCCGACATACAAATCGAGGTGTGGACTTTCCTTATCAATTACCGAAGCATTTATAGGCACATTGGGCAAGTTGAATGAGACATTGGTGAAAGAATCGCCACCATCATCAGAAAAGAAAACTTTCTTTCCGACCGCATAACCAGAAATGGTAACCCATAATTTCGATGCATCATAAGGATGAACAACAATGCTGCTGATTTCAGCACCATTGGTAGCACCAAGAAAAACATTTTGACTTCCCCATGTATCTCCACTGTTCGCAGTATAGTACAATCTCACACCATAAGAAGCGTAAATGACGTCATCATTGGTGGTGGCAACAGCAATGGCGGAAATTTTATTGTCAACATTTCCTGTGAGATTAGAGCTAAGGGCAGTCCATGAATTACCTTGATTGTTCGATCTGTAAACATCTTCATAACCGGCAACGATTATTGAAGGATCAGAGGGTTGCAACACGTAAGGTGTAACCCAAGCACCACCTTGAGATTCTTGAGGTGTGATTTCGTGGTATGTATCTCCATTCCACTGATCATAACTGCGATACAATTGACCATTGATATAGGTGGTGTAAATGATTTCATCATCTTCATGATTGATGGCAACCTCCATCGCGTCACCTCCATTCGTTGCTTCCCATTCGGTGAATCCCACACGCTTTCTGCCACCATTATCCTGTGTACCACCAATCATGAATATTTCATCATTTTGAGAGACTGCAATGCGATAGTATTGAGTAATGATAAGTCCAGCGGTGAGTTCCGTCCACCAATCCATATCCTCATCATACTTATACACTCCACCATCGTTACAGAAAAAGATTTCATTCGTGAGTGGATGATAAACCACATTTCGATTGTCGGCATGAACTTCAACAAACTCGCCCGAGTCATACCAATCTGTGAATTGCTCCCAACTAAAACCACCATCCACTGATCTATAAACAACGACGAATCCGCAATAGAGGACATCCTGATATTGTGGCGAGAAGAATATGACACCATCATCAGGCATCATGGAGATGTAATCCACAGTAAGCCCACTATCGAAGCTGGCGTAAAAATCCATGGTGCCCGAAGCGGAAGATTGAATTCCCAAAAATTCCGGCTGTGCTGGAGTCACGGTCAATTCCAAATAGTTGGCCGTCATGTTAAAGTCACTACTCTGCGTCCAGTTTTCGCCATGATCGACCGAAACATAGACTTCGCTGCTACCGAAATAATCATCGGTCGCGCAATACAGAACGGCATCACTTCCTGGCTTAAAGATCACATCATGATGAGATCCATCATGAACCATTTCCCAATTTTCACCACCATCTTGGGTGCGAAAAAGTCCATTTGTCTGAGCAACGAAAAGCTCCTGACTATTGTACGGATTCATCACCATCCGCATATAAGCAATGGAGTTGGTAAAATCCGCGATGTTACCAGTTGGCTCCCAAGTTTGGCCTCCATCAATTGATTTGTAAACACCAAGACCATAATTCCACCAGCCCACATGATCACCAATGGTGATATAAATGATATCAGGATTCTGATGGTCAACACAAATATTACCCACACTCACATAAGGTAATGAATCGCCTAAAGCTGAATAGGTTTCCCCACCATCAGTTGTTTTCCAGATTCCACCAATTGGAGCTCCTACATAAAAAATATCTGGATCTGTAGGGTGAAATGCTACCGATGTCGCTCGACCCATTCCATTATAGCCGCCATCACCATATGTTTGATTGATATTGGTCCATGGTGAAGAAAGATCACGATTCGAGCCAGCAACGCCCACCTTGGCTTCATCAAAAATTCTTTTATTGGCGATCAAATCCGGAAAAGAACCATCAGGCATGATGCGTGACTTCCAATACCACTCCCATCTCTTGTATTTGATGTAAGCATTATCCGATCCTTCATCAGTTTCATGCTGGTTGAAGTATGTTTCAGCGGCTTGCTGAATATCAAAGAAGTTATTGTTTTCATTGCCCGAAAGTTGAAATGGCAATTCCTGTGAAACGGCATGGATAAAAACAAAAACACCAAGTGCAGTGGTCAAAAATCTCATCATAGAAACGGGTATAAAAAAACGCCGATGAAAATAAGCTCATCGGCGTTTCACTAAAATTCAAAATTTTCGAATAATCAATTTTCTGGCTTCACATTCGCCATTAGATATTCACGGTTCATTCTGGCGATCACCTCAATAGAAATGTTCTTTGGGCACTGGACTTCGCAAGCACCAATGTTGGAACAATTGCCAAATCCTTCTTCATCCATTTGCTTCACCATATTCAGAACACGTTCCTTTCTTTCCACTTGACCTTGCGGCAGCAATGCAAATTGTGAAACCTTAGCAGCTACGAACAACATAGCGCTGCCATTCGGACAAGTTGCTGCACAAGCACCACAACCGATACAAGTCGCAGCATCAAATGCCTTATCCGCATCTTCCTTTGGAATTGGAATCGCGTTGGCATCAAGGGTTCTACCGCTTGTATTGACTGAAACGAAACCACCAGCTTGTTGAATGCGGTCGAAAGCACCACGATCCACCATCAAATCTTTGATGACTGGAAATGCTTCAGAGCGCCATGGTTCAATGTAAATGGTTTCACCTTCCTTGAAAGAGCGCATGTGCAGCTGACAAGTAGTTACACCGCGATTTGGACCATGTGCTTCACCATTGATGAACATGCTACACATGCCACAGATTCCCTCCCGGCAATCATGATCAAATGCCACAGGCTCTTCGCCTTTAGCGACGAGAGAGTCATTTAAGACATCGATCATTTCCAGGAAAGACATATCTGGAGAGACATTACTCACAGGATATTCAACGATTTTACCTTGTTCGTTGGTGTTTTTCTGTCTCCAGATTTTCAATTTGAGGTTCATGCCTTTTTCCATAACCTATTTTTTTTCAATCGTAGCACACCTAAAGAATGCTTTGATTACTTATAACTTCTTTGTTGAACTTTGATGTTTTCGTAGATGAGAGGCTCTTTGTTGAGTTTAGGAGAAGAAGGATCACCAGACCACTCCCAAGCTGCTACATACATGAATTGATTATCATCTCTAAGTGCCTCACCATCTTCTGTTTGATATTCCTCTCTGAAGTGACCTCCGCAGCTTTCTTTTCTTTCCAAAGCATCTATACACATCAGCTCGCCTAGTTCAATGAAATCAGCTACGCGGAGTGCTTTCTCCAATTCCTGATTCATATAGTCTGCTGTTCCTGGCACACGTACATCCTGATAGAAATCTTCTCTAATCTTTCTGATTTCTGTGATGGCTTCTTTCAGTCCCTTTTCATTTCTTCCCATGCCGCATTTATCCCACATCACTTTACCCAAACGTTTATGGAAGTGATCCACAGGTTTGGTTCCTTTGTTATTCATGATGCGATTTATTTGATCACGAACATTCTTTTCTGCCGCATCAAATTCAGGAGAATTAGTTGGGATCTTACCTGTCCTGATTTCATCTGCCAAATAATTACCAATGGTATAAGGTAGAACGAAATAACCATCCGCAAGTCCCTGCATCAATGCAGAAGCTCCAAGACGGTTTGCACCATGGTCGCTGAAGTTGGCTTCACCACAAGCGTACAAACCAGGCACATTCGTCATCAACTCATAATCTACCCAAAGTCCACCCATGGTATAGTGTACAGCAGGATAAATCATCATTGGCGTTTTATATGGATTTTCAGCGACGATTTGCTCGTACATCTGGAAGAGGTTACCGTATTTCTCCTCAACCACTTTGGTACCGAGCTCGATGATCTGTTGATCGGTCGCATTGTGAATACCTTTCACATTGGCTTGTGCTTTTCCATAACGAACGATTGCAGAAGAGAAGTCGAGATAAACAGCTTCGCCTGTGGCATTCACACCATAACCTTCGTCGCAACGTTCTTTAGCAGCCCGTGAAGCGATATCGCGAGGTACGAGGTTACCGAAAGCAGGGTAACGGCGTTCAAGATAGTAATCCCGGTCTTCTTCTTTAATGTCTTGAGGTTTTAGTCTTTTAGCTCGAATGGCTTCAACATCTTCCTTCTTTTTCGGCACCCAAATACGTCCGTCATTACGAAGTGACTCCGACATCAAAGTCAGTTTCGATTGATGGTCACCGCTCACCGGGATACATGTTGGGTGAATTTGTGTGTAACAAGGATTACCGAAGGCGGCACCGCGCTTATGGGCTCTCCAGGCAGCAGTCACATTGCTTCCCATGGCATTGGTAGAAAGGAAAAAGACATTTCCATATCCACCTGTACACAATACCACAGCATGCGCAGAATGGCGTTCAATGGCACCTGTCACGAGATTTCGTGCGATGATACCCCTTGCCTTTCCATCGATGATGACCACATCCAACATTTCATGTCGGTTGAGCATTTCCACATTTCCTTTACCAACTTGTCGTGAGAGTGCAGAATATGCGCCCAACAAAAGTTGTTGTCCTGTTTGACCTTTCGCGTAAAAAGTTCTGGAAACCTGTGTACCTCCAAACGAGCGATTATCGAGCAATCCGCCGTAATCGCGCGCGAAAGGAACACCTTGCGCAACACATTGGTCGATGATGTTAGCGCTCACTTCTGCAAGTCTGTAAACATTTGCCTCACGTGCGCGGTAGTCACCACCTTTGATGGTATCGTAGAAAAGACGGAAAGTTGAGTCCCCGTCGTTCATGTAGTTTTTAGCTGCGTTGATACCGCCCTGAGCCGCAATACTGTGTGCGCGACGTGGCGAATCCTGAAAACAAAGTGCTTTGACTTTGTATCCCATTTCAGCCAGAGATGCTGCCGCAGAGGCACCGGCAAGACCTGTTCCCACCACAATCACATCAATGCTGCGTTTGTTGGCAGGGTTTACGAGACGTGCTGTGTTTTTGTATTTGGTCCACTTTTGATCCAGAGGACCATCAGGAATTTTTGCGTTGAGGTTCATTCTTATATCGTTATGAGAATGGAAAATCTATTATTGAATCCAGCCTGTATAAAGTGCTACGGGCATTGCTGCGAAAATGCTAGGGATAATCACACTGAATGCATCACCCATGAATGCGATGGTCGACTTGTATTTGGTGTAATTGAATCCAAGCGATTGGAAAGCACTGCGGAATCCATGCAACAAATGCCAGAATAAAGAGATACAACCTAAAACATACACTATCACTACCCACAGGTGTTTGAAGACGAATTTCATTTCTGAGAACAAATCTTCATAGCGATGACCGTCGAAGAAAATGTGTGAAGGTTCAACCGTAAGACCGGTAATGCGCGTCTTGAGCCAGAAATGATAAAGGTGAAGGATGAGAAACAACAAGATGAGGGTTCCCAAAAGTGCCATACTTCTGGAGTACCAAGTGCTGCTGGCGGATGCCTTTTCATAAGCATATTTGACTGGTCTCGCACGACGATTCTGGAAATACAGCATCAATCCATCCACGATGTGGAGGATAAGCCCCAGAAATAACACAATCTCCATTGTGCGTATGATCAGGTTAGTGCCCATGAAATGAGCCCATTTATTGAAGGTCATTCCTCCGTCGTCAAAAAATATCATCGCATTGATGAGACAGTGAACAACCAGGAAAGTAATCAGAAAGATTCCGGTGAGAGCCATCCAGAATTTCTTCATCAGTGAACTGCCGAATAATCCTTTAGCCATAATTATTGAGAATGCTAAAATTTGTGGCGCGAATGTATATCACAGCGCAGGTTTTCTGTCGATTGCTTTTCTAATTTAGGAGCAATCTTCATAACCATTCGGAAAACACTCTGTTAAGGCTAACGGTTCATAGAATTCGCTTATCCGGGGCTAAATTCGCGCCAACATTTTGTATTTATGGAGTATCAGTTTCGAGAAATAGAGCAAAAATGGCAGCGGGTTTGGCGGGAAAAGAAGACCTATCAGGTCAATGAAGATCCGGCCAAAAAAAAATACTACGCTTTGGATATGTTTCCATATCCCAGCGGCGCTGGCTTACACGTTGGTCATCCGTTGGGTTACATCGCCAGCGATATCATTGCTCGGTATAAACGCCATCAGGGCTATAACGTATTGCACCCAATGGGCTACGACTCATTCGGACTACCGGCAGAACAATACGCCATTCAAACAGGTCAACATCCGGAGATTACCACGAATACGAATATTAATCGCTATCGCGAGCAACTCGACAAAATCGGTTTCGCCTATGATTGGGACCGCGAAGTCAGAACCAGTTCACCGGAATATTACCGATGGACTCAATGGATATTCGGCCTTATTTATGATTCTTGGTTCAATCTCGATACTGGCAAAGCAGAAAAAATTTCCAGTCTCGTGGAAAAATTCGAAACCAATGGGAATTATAACGTGAATGCGGCAATAGATGACCAATGGTTCACAGAACTTGATCTTTCAAAATTTCCATTTTTCAGCAAAGACTTTAGTGGGGCCTTCAGTGCTACGGATTGGAAAAGCATGACAGAGGAACAACAGCAGTTGCTCTTAATGCATTACCGATTGGCATATCTCGCGGATAGTTGGGTGAATTGGTGTCCTGCGTTAGGAACCGTACTTGCCAATGATGAAGTAAAGGACGGAAGAAGCGAACGTGGCGGACACCCGGTTGAACAAAAAAAGATGCGCCAATGGAGTATGCGGATTACTGCATATGCTCAAAGGTTGCTGGATGGACTTGATACCATCGACTGGCCAGAAAACATCAAAGAAGTTCAGCGCAATTGGATTGGCAGAAGCGAGGGAGCATCAGTTCGTTTCCGCGTAGATGGCCATGATGCGGATATTGAAGTATTCACTACCAGACCAGACACCATTTTCGGAGTATCATTTATGACACTTGCTCCAGAACACGAATTGGTGCCGTTGATCACCACCGATGAATACCGCGATGGAGTTGAAAAATACATGGCCTCAGCTCGGCTCAAAACTGAGCGAGATAGACAAAGTGATGCGAAAAACATCACCGGACAGTTCACCGGAGCACATGTGATACATCCTTTCACTGGCGAAAAAATTCCAGTATGGATAGGAGAATATGTATTGGCCGGATATGGAACCGGAGCAGTGATGGCGGTGCCGGCAGGCGATCAGCGCGATTGGGATTTTGCCCGAAAATTCGGATTATCTATCCCGCAAATTTTTGCGGACACTGATATCAGTGAAAAAGCAGAGTCTTCTAAAGATGCCCGTTTATGTAATTCACAAATGCTTGATGGTCTTTCATACCAAGAGGCAATGCCTAAAATTATCTCAGAGATTGAAAAACTTGGTATAGGTACAGGTAAGATCAATTACCGCATGCGCGATGCTGTATTTAGTCGCCAACGCTATTGGGGAGAACCATTTCCGGTATATTACAAAAATGAAATACCTTATCTCTGTGACGACGATGACTTGCCTGTAGTATTGCCTGAGGTAGACAAGTATCTTCCGACAGAAGATGGAGAGCCTCCATTAGCTAGAGCAAAAGATTGGTTCTATGAATTCGAAACACAGCACTACCGCATGGAATACAACACCATGCCTGGCTGGGCAGGATCATCGTGGTATTTCCTGAGATACATGGATCCCCACAATGAAAAAGTATTTGCTGATCGCAATAAGGTGGATTACTGGAATCAGGTGGACTTGTATATGGGCGGAGCTGAACACGCAACCGGACACCTCCTGTACTCACGTTTTTGGACCAAAGTTTTGTTTGATCATGGATACATTGGATTCGATGAGCCATTCAAGAAAATGATCAATCAGGGGATGATATTGGGAAGAAGCAATACGACATACCGCTATTGCAACGGCTTTGCTGCAAAGGATCAACCGATTAATTGGGAACAAACGAACATCCTTCTAACAAAAGAGATAAGTGAAAGATTCTTTCAATTAGGTCATGCCCCAACTCCTGAGGAATTCGATCAAATACTCGCACAACAACTTGGTGAATCCAAGGCCAAAGATATTAGGAAGGGAATAATGGGAGTGGATAAGCGATACGTTGATATTTCATTAGTTGACAATGATGAATTAGATATTAAAGCATTCAAATCATCCCTATTTGGCAACGAAGATGACATCTTTATTTTGAATGAAAATAACAAGTATATATGCGGATATGAAGTAGAAAAAATGTCCAAGTCCAAATTCAACGTTCAAACACCAGATGAACTTGTAGAAAAATTCGGAGCCGATACACTTCGACTTTATGAAATGTTCTTGGGTCCTGTTGAACAAAGCAAACCATGGGACACCAAAGGAATCAACGGGGTTCACAATTTTCTCCGCAAATTCTGGAGGCTGGCGCATGACCGCGATAACCATTTCGCTGTTCAAGACATAGAACCCACTCCAGCAGAGTTGCGTGTGTTGCATACTGCCATTAAAAAAGTAACTGAAGATCTCAACCGTTATAGCTGGAATACTGTTGTCAGCACCATGATGATTTGTGTGAATGAATTGACAGAATTGAAATCATCCAATAAAAAAATCCTGTCGGACCTTGTGGTTTTGCTTTCGCCATATGCACCGCACTTCGCGGAAGAGTTATGGGAAAAACTTGGACACACATCTTCCGTTGTTGATGCTTTATGGCCAGCATTCGATGAAAAACACCTGGTAGTGGACTCGTTTGACTATCCTGTTTCATTCAATGGCAAGACAAGATTCAATATCGAGCTCGGCATATCACTATCTCAAGACGAAGTAACCCAAGCTGTTCTCAATCACGAATTGACTGCAAAATATTTGGAAGGCAAACAACCGAAAAAAGTCATTGTGGTTCCGAAGAGAATAGTGAACGTAGTGGTTTAGTAGGGTTATCATTGTTGATCTTGTAGTTCATTCGCTTGGCTGGATGCGGGTTGGGACTTATCCATTTAACCAATGAAGCCTTTACATATTTGTCATGGTCTTTGTTTATTGTTTTGGGCAGTGACAATAAAATCACAAGACGTTGGGCCAAAAATTTTCGTCGGCTTGGGTTATAGCATCGGAGCAACGAGAATTATTGAATCAACCGGCTCATCAAGTTCGAGCAGCACAAAATCCCTACCGACCAAAAGCCAATCAATTCTGGCAGAATGGTTCAACAATACAGAGCTCGTTTCGCTTGGAATAAAAATAACCAGATGTGATGTTGGAGTAAAGTATTCAATTCATGCCATTACATTTGAAGATTACGATGGTTATAGCGGATATTATAGCATAAGAAAGAATGGCTATCAAGGAAGCTATGCAGACCAGTCGTCACGATTGGGAATTTCCGGCACAATAAAAATTGGTCTTTTTCGGAAAGAAATCGATCCTTTGTTGAAACTATACACCGGTTTGTCTTTCGGAACAGAACATGTTTATAAGAGGACCATTGAACGCAATTATTTCTACAACTATTCCAGCGGGTCGGGAATATCTGCGGGTCCGGCACCAGATTATGACCCATACTCATACAGTTATTTCAACAAAAAAGATGAAACAACTTTTACAGAAAAGTACCAAAGGTCCATTCCAAAAAATGAAACATACCTTGAACTCTTCATTGCTCCAAGGCTTCAATTGAGTACAAGATTTCGAATTGCCCTTGAGATTTCCAGAAAATATTACTTCCGTTCTGTTTTAAGCGATATACCAAGTGAGTTCCTTACCAAACACAATTATCTTTCATTACTTGTAAGCTATCAAATTTCAGAACCTGTTAGAACAAAAGTTCCTGAATGACAACATAAAGACAAACTCATTCTATAGTAATCACATCTTCTGTTTTTCCATGACAACTGCTACAACCTCCTGAGTGAAATGCCTGATGCATATCCTCATATTCACCGGTTGCTAAATCGACCACCACTGGAAAACAGGTTCCATTGAAGTTGACAATTTTTTCCGTGTAAAAATTCCCGAGCGCATCTACATCAAGTGTGTAATAAAGTGTGCCACTTCGGTTTTGTTGACTCCACAACTCAATTTTAGCATCAGTCTTTGGGCCAGACTTATCCGGCAGATAAACTGATCCTGCAATATTCCACCAACCTCCTTCTCGAACCGCTTCACTGCCATTATCATGGTGGCAGTTCATGCAATCTTCGCCAAAGTGATGACTTTCGGAACTGCCAGCAGTGCTTTCATTGCCATTGCGCTGCAACTCGTCATAATGAGAGCATTGAAACATCATGAGCGGAATGAACAACCACAAGTACTTTTTCATAAGCACAAATTACAACCACATCAAAATAAACACCTCTACATGACGAGGTAATCTTTATCACCTATCCAAAATAAAATACCATCCCTGTGAACAAGAGACCGATACCTATGGTAGTCAAACCATACAATGCTACGGCCGTATCACAACCATTTTTTGACAAGATATAAGCCACCAAAAATGCTAGTACCAGAACGACTGATCCAATTCCGGCCAACACCAAGCCTTGCGAACGTTTCCTTTTCATGCGCATGGCCCTGACTGTTTTCACCACCTCATCCGCCACTTCTTGGGGAATTTCTCGTTTTATGAGTCGTGACATGATTTCGTCGGTGGTGTGACCACCCGCATAGAGTTGCCAGACTTCATGTGCAAGACCGTCCGGAATGTGGTGTTGATTCATATAATCAGTCGTTTGGGTTTTTACGAAGAAAACAAAAAGCACACTGATACAGGCTGATTTAAGTCAGCGATCTGGGTTCAGATATCTATATCAAAATGAATCTTGGCAAACTACCCATGTTGGTCGCATTTTTGTGCACTACGATCCAATTTCATTTCCAACGTGTTTAAAGCGTCACTCCGAAAAAAAATCTACCTTTCCATGCTTGCCATGATAGCACTGTCTTTCATGGCCATGTTTGTAGTGACCATCGCTGATCATTACGAGCAGAATGATGCCGCGAATGAGCAGCGATTTGTGGAGATGGAAAAATCGATCAAAGCCTCCATGGATTACTTTCTGATGCAGCATGGAGGGCATATCAGCGGAGACTCTTTGGTTCAAACGTTTTCAGACAAGGTGTGTGAACTCAGTGATGTCCACGATGTATTCATTGCACTTTTTGACTTAAGAGGAAGGTACTTACTATCTTCCAATTTCACACAGATGGATTCATTGGCCATTCCTGAGCAAGTGAACTATTCCATACTTAAGCAACTCTCCACTGGAAATACCAGAGCCGTATTTGATAAGGATTTCAAATCTGATCAATACACTCTGGCCTATTGGTATTTCTATGATGAAAACAAAAAGCCCATTCTGATCACCAACGTTGTTTACGAAAAATCATATGACAAAATCAGTGCGTTGCGGAAATTCCTTCGTGAAATTAGTCAGGTTTACATCATTGTATTTCTCATCGCGGCATTCGTAGCATTCTTGCTTTCAAGGTCCATTACACGATCGCTCCAAACGATCACCAAACGGATACGGAACGTACAACTGGGCAAACACAACGAGCCGATAGAATGGCGTGGCAGAGATGAGATAGGAGCTTTGGTATTAGAATACAATCGCATGCTTGCTGAATTGGAAGCAAGTGCTTCAGCATTAGCACAAAGTGAGCGCGAAAGTGCATGGCGTGAGATGGCGCAGCAAGTTGCGCATGAAATCAAAAACCCACTCACTCCAATGAAGTTGCGTATGCAGCAACTTCTTAAATCATGGGAAAATAAAGATGAAAACTTTGATACCCGTATCAAGAAGTTCAGCGATAGTATGATTGAACAAATTGATACCTTAACACGCATTGCGAATGAATTCTCTCATTTTGCCAAAATGCCCAAACCCGAACTTCAGGACATTAATCTGGTAAAACTCACCAACAGTGTAGTTGAATTGTATCGTGAAAAAGAAGGTGTTGACGTCCAGTTCAGATGTGTGATGGTGCAAAACGAAATCGTACGATTGGATAAAGACCAAACAGTGCGGGTGTTGAATAATTTGATTACAAACGCCATTCAGGCAATACCCTCCGACCGAAGAGGATCCATAGATGTATTACTTCGCAGTGTAAAAGAAGGGATCATGATTCGAGTTTCAGACAATGGTTGTGGAATTGATGAGTCTCAAAAACAGAAAATTTTTGTGCCCAGTTTTACTACGAAAAGCACTGGAACAGGTCTCGGTTTAGCCATGGTCAAAAACATCGTCATACAAAGTGGAGGTCGCGTATTTTTCTGGAGTAAAAAAGATCATGGCGCTTCATTTTACATCGTATTTCCCCAATAAAATTTATGAAAGAAGAACTCGAAAAATACTTTGATCGACTTTGGCCAATATGCAGAAGCATCACAGGCAATGGACTTCGCGAATCCCTGAAAATTTTGGAGGAAATCATTCCATTACAATGGTCAGAAGTTCCAACAGGTAAGAGTGTTTTCGATTGGACAATTCCCAAAGAATGGAATATTCGCGAAGCTTGGATCATCACTCCTGATGGTAGAAAAATTGCAGACTTTTCGATCAACAATCTTCATGTCGTTAATTATTCCGTTCCCATTCAAGGTGAATTTACTTGGGAAGAACTCAACAAACACATCCATACCATTCCCGAAATACCCAATGCCATTCCCTATATCACCAGTTATTATCGCGAAAATTGGGGCTTTTGTCTTGCCCATCAAGAATGGATATCCTTGCCAAAAGAAGGCAAATACAAAGTTTTGATAGATAGCACACTCGAAGAAGGAAACCTCACATATGCGCAATGCGTGTTGAAAGGAAACACAGATCGTGAGATATTCTTCAGCACCTATTTGTGTCATCCGAGTATGGCTAACAACGAACTCAGTGGTCCGCTCGCTACCGCATTTTTATACCGGATGATCGCGTCCATACCGAACCGCAAATACACCTATCGATTTTTGTTTGCACCGGAAACCGTTGGAGTCATTGCATTCCTGGCAGAATATGGTGAATACCTCAAGCACCATATTGATGCTGGATATGTGTTGACTTGTTGCGGTGATCCTGGTGCTTTTACCTATAAAAGATCCAAACACCGAAACAGCAAAGCAGATATCGTAGCTGAGCATGTGCTCCGACATTCTCAAAAGAAACATTCTGTCATCGAGTTTGCGGTTGGTGGAAGCGATGAGCGTCAATATTGTTCACCGGGTTTCAATATGCCAGTCGGCTCCTTGATGAGAACAATGTATCAGCGATACCAAGAATATCACACATCGCTGGACAATAAAGACTTTATTTCATTCGCTGCATTGGAAGAAACGGTGATGATGTATTTCAATATGGTTCGAGTATTTGAAATGAATGATCAATACGTAAATGTGATTTCACATGGTGAACCGCAACTTGGTAAACGAGGACTCTATCCTTCCAGTATCAATCCAGTATTCAATCGGGAAGAAACACACAGGCTTCTGCATTTCCTCAGTTTTGCAGATGGAGAAAAAGACCTCGTAGAAATTGCAGAATGGAGAAATGAAAGCGCTCTACTTTACGAAAACATCATTCAAGATTGTAGAAAAGCCGGACTGATCTGATCTCAGTTAAATACTCATTAAATGAGTATCTTTGCTCACCCGAAGATTTGAAACCGACCCTGTATGGAGCTTGTTCCTTTTTCCATCATCAATCAATATCACAAAGAACGGTTGATTCACTCAACGCGTTATTCAGGAAAAAACTTCTCCTTTCTGAAGGTGTTTCAACACGGTCTATCGTTTTCTCTCACGAAACAAAAACAGAAGCTGATCAAGAACTACCTCGGTTCTCCTTTTGCTGTACAGATGTTCATTTACTTCCTGAAAAGCAAAAGAGGCACGCCGATGGCGTTTCCGAAACTCAGAGAAAATGTTATTCTTGATCCGGGTCGTGTGGTAAAGGGCAATGACGGAACCTGGCACTCCATTTATTTCGACAAGATATCGAAAGTGATTGGCCGTGAAAACCTCACCATCATTAGCATGAAAGAGAATGGTGGAATTCCATTTGATGTCGAGTTTTCATCCTTTCAGGGCGCACTACCCGTGCCCGATGACCATGAAAAAAAGATGTTGAGGGAGATTCTTTTCGCATTAGACTCAGCCAAAAACAGTAAGCAGTTCACCAGCGATGAAATGTCGCAGATCCGTTCTGCCATGCACATTTTTTTTGAGGATTTCCGCCTCTATTACAACATCTTCAAAAATCAATCTGTAAAAAATCTTCTTTTCATTTGTCACTATCACAATGAAGGATTGATAGCCGCATTGAAGATCCTTAAAATTCAATGCATCGAAGTACAACATGGATTGATCGCCAGCAATGACCTTTACTATGTCTATCACGAGCAGTTTGCTCCGGTCATATCGAAAGCCTTTTTTCCCGACAAAATTCTGGTCTATGGCCCTTACTGGAAACGAATACTGGAAATGGGTTGTGAATTTCGCTCCTATCAGATCAACGTGGCAGGAGATTATTTATACAGACTCTCTTCGGATCAAACGAATAAACCCGCGAAAGAAAATATCGTTCTCGTTTGCGCTCAAAAGAATCTTCATGAGGATTACGTTTCATACGGCAAACAACTCGCATTGCACCTCAAGAAACATCCAGATTGGCGTGGCATCATGAAACTCCATCCGTTGGAACGAAACAAACAAGCCTATGAAGAACTCAAGTCATATGGTATCGAAATCGTAGATATTGAAACTCCTCTTGATGTTGTGTTGAGTAGATCAAAAATTCAGATCAGCATTTATTCAACTACGTTTTACGATGCATTTGGCTTCGATGTCATCAATTTCTCTTTGCAGGATTTTGGTACCATGAGCGATTACGCTTCTGATATGATTAGCGAAGGCGTTGCAGCTCCTATCAATGCAGATGAAGACCCCATTGCCAAATTTCTTCAAATGAAAAATGCTGAATACAGACAATTGCCGCGCGAAGACGTCTATGCGCCATTTAATGAAGAAGTTCTTCATCAGGTCCTCCAAGCTTAAGCACCCATTTCGCTGTTAAATGCGTCTTGTGGAAATACGGCGCAATTGTGACATATTGTTCGTTCACAATTGCTACATTTGTGTGTATAACGACTTGACGATGAAACGACTTCTACTTCTAATCATACTGATCGCAAATGCATTGATTATTGGTGCTCAAAATGAAGATCACACGGGAGCCATATCACTTACCCCAATTGCCATGCGTGATTTTACATCTCTTGCTGCCTCGGGTTGTGAATCAACCGTTCGCAATCTGGGAAGTACCACTTCTCCACAACCAGTGCAGGGAGCTTGGACCATGGCCAACGACGTTTGGTTTCAATTCACAGCAGTAGCAGAAGTAGCCAAAATCAAAGTTTGCAGCCCCACAACGTTTGATGCTGCCATTGAAGTTTGGAATAACGCCGCGACAACGGCATTGGCATCAGCCAATGTTGCAGGCTCTGGTGGTAAAGAATATTTGTGTGTAACAGGACTTACCTCTGGCACGATCTATAAAGTACGTGTTGGTCGAGTGAGTGGAACTGGCGCGGGTACTTTCAATATTTCCTACGAGCATTTAGGTGTTGAAGTGCGTCCAGGGTACTTTCCCGATCCTCCTGGAGCAGCTACTTGCTATGATTTCACAACGACCATACAGCGTTCATTGATCACGTATCCAGTTGGTGCAACAAGATGGACCTTTATCGATGAAAGCGGAACCGTCTTTGGCCCATTTACGCTTACCTATGCCATTACACTGCAGCAATGCCCTGGAATTTGTGAAGGCCACACTTATCAGGTTTATTGTGAAGTACAGGCCACTGATGCCGAATGCGGCACATTGTGGTGGGGCAAAAGCACGCCTCGATCCATTGTAACCTGCAGCACTACTTGCCCAACCATTACCATCAGCTCTGGTGGAACTTGCGGCAGCACCTATTGCGACATCTTTGAGGTGGATTTTCAGGCAAGTTATCTTGGTTCAGGATTCGAATACCAATTCCGATTTGTTACTGACAACGGCAATACCGATTTCTGTTCCGCATGGAGCACAACTCCGATATTCGAAGCAAGCAGCTTCGCCGCCAATGCAAATCCATTTCGCTATAGCAAAATTTATGAGGTGTACGTGAGGGCGCGCAAATGTGCCAGTGAACCGGCCTGGTGCGGACCTTGCGTGGTTTCCACGTGTTCGATGCCATACGTGAGTGTGACACCTTCGATGTGCTGTAAGTGGAGGAATAAATCCAGCGGAGGACAAATCACCTGTGAAGCAATTCCAGGTATGGACAATTATCGTTTCCGCTTCACTCCAATTAGCATCAATCCATGCTTGCCGAATCCATTTACACCGCAAGGACCTGCCATCAATTCTCCAACCAGTGGAGGCTGGGGCGGATCGTCGACCAATCCGGCAAGTTTGCCACTTACCCTTGGCACCGTTTACAGCGTGCAGGTACAGGCGAGAAAAAACAGCACGGTCATCACTCAATGCGACGGCACGACAAAAACGATTCCCGGACAGCAATCCGATTGGGGCCCACCTTGTTTGATTGGATTCCGAAGTTCATCAAGTCCAGCTGTTGGTACACCACTTGGTTGCTACTGCACCCCTTCAGCATTTGTGATGGAAGATGAAATGTTCATGGATGAATTGTTGCGCGATGAAATCATCTATTTTGAAGAACCAACACCACCACAATTGGTCACCACGGTGTATGAAGGAGGATTTGTAATCAATACGGTTGCTGCAGGGCTTGCTGGAGATGGTGTACTGACGTTGTACAACCTCAGTGGTCAGGCCGTTTTGACTCAAAAGCTCAATGGCATGGAATATTCCGATTATCTCGAAATTGCTGTAAACAAAGAGTTTCCTACTGGTGTTTACGTTGTTTCAGTCATCGGAGAGAACACGATGATTTCTGATAAGGTTTATATCGATCAGGAATAAATCGATTCCTCAAAATTCCAGCATCAATTGCTCAGGCAATAGGGTAAAAGACTTGCGATGATGTTCGCAAGATCCAACTTTGCGAATAGCATCGCGATGCGCCTTTGTTGGATAGCCTTTGTTTCCATTCCAACCATAATCGGGAAATGATGAATGCAAACCCATCATGAGTTCATCACGGTGAGTTTTTGCCAATACTGAAGCTGCAGCTATCGATTTGAAAATACCATCACCCTTGATGATACAATGATGTTTGATTTCATGGTACTTATTAAATCTGTTACCATCGATGAGTAATGCTTCAGGAGTTACGGTCAGTTGATCGATAGCTCGATGCATGGCTAAAAATGAAGCATTCAGAATATTGATTTCATCGATTTCTTCCACGCTCACAACACCTACAGCCCAGGTAATGGCTTTTTCCCGAATGATCAACCGCAACTCGTCCCGATGCTTTTCAGTCATCTTCTTCGAATCATCCAATAACGGATGACGGAAACTCGTAGGCAGAATCACTGCTGCAGCAACAACAGGTCCGGCAAGACATCCCCTTCCTGCTTCATCACAGCCTGCTTCAATAATGCCTTTTGTATGGTAAGATTTCAGATAACTCATCTGTTCATGCAGTTCATCATACTATGCCACAACAAATTCGCAGAATTGTCCCAAGAAAAGGACTTCGCCCGCTCCAAACCCCGCGCAATCACTTCACTTCGCAACGTCTCATTGCTCACCACCTCGATCATGGCCTGCGTAATTTCTTGCACAGAAAACGGATCAACAGCAATTCCGGCATTTCCGGCGACTTCGGGTAATGCCGTGGTGTTCGCAAAAATCACAGGAGTACCGCTCTGCATGGCTTCAACGACAGGTATACCAAATCCTTCATAATAGCTCACATAAAGAGATGCTGCCGCAGATGCAGTAAGCAAGGCCAATTCATCCTGTTCCATTCTACCGGTGAATATCACATCTTCTTTGTGCTTCATGGCGGCATATACCACATCGAGCTCAGGAAAGTCCCAGAATTTTCGGCCTACAATGACCAACTTAAATCTATCTGCATAGCGCTCACGGAAATCATCAAACGCCTGTAGCACGCGTTGAAGGTTCTTTCTGGGATGTATAGAGCTTACAAAAATGAAATAGGGTAAACCTTGGGCATATTTGATTCTGGTATCGGATTGTTGTTGTGCCGAAACTGGTTGGTACGCTATACCAGCCGCATTGTGCACCACATCAATTTTTCCGGAAGAAATACCGTAGGATTGTATCAAATCAGACTTCGTAAAGTCACTCACAGCGACCAACCTGTCCGCCATCATTGCCGTGACGGGCGTACGGGTTCGCCAAAATCGACTCGCGGATGGGGATAAGTCATTTGGGTAATGCACAAAATTGAGATCATGCATAACGACCAATTGAGGCACAGATAACCGCTGAGAGCCAATCATATCGGGCGAAACAAACAACTCAGCGCCACATTTTTTGACTGCCCATGGTATGGCGTAATCAAACCAAAGACGAAATAGCAGGGGGTGCCTGGCCTGAGGGCGGATGACGTGCGGAACCACATTGTCCGAGAAGATGAATTCCGGGTCGAATGGCCTATCAAAGAAAAAGTGAAATTCGTGTTCCGGATGATTTCTGGTGATCCTGGAGAAATTTTCGTAGGTATACCATCCAATGCCGTCGAGCCTTCCTTTCAGCAGCAAACGCGTATTGACGGCAATTTTCATCGGATACAGGAAATTTTGGCGAAAAATAAAGCCGCTCCGGAATTCCCGGAGCGGCCGATATCGTTGAGAATACTCACCAGATTACAGACGTACGATGCCTTTGTGGCGTCTTTCGTCTGAAGTAGTCAGTTTCTTGCGGCCTTTTGCACGACGTGAAGCAAGCACAGCACGACCTTTCGCAGTTGACATACGCTTACGGAATCCATGCTTATTTCTGCGCTTGGTATTTGATGGCTGATAAGTACGTTTGCTCATAACTCTTTGGTTTTAAACATTTACCCTTGAAAAGGGGCGCAAATATAGCACGACTTTTCTTAATTTTTCAACTTCTGAAAAAAAACATGTGAGTAAATTCGCCAAAATACGCGAGACCCTTCAAAAAGAGTGAGTATCGCAAAACCTGACTATGCAATCCGATCCGGCAGATCCAATCAAGCAGACCAATATTAAGGAATCAAGTATCCGCATACTGCACATCACACCATGGTATCCTTCACCGGACGACCCCGTGCGGGGAATTTTCATTCAACGACATATCGAAAGCCTCGAAAAATATTGCGAACAAAAAGTATGGCACATCGAAATAGGCGCCCACATACAGGAAGAATTCGAAATGGAACAGGCGCATTTTCTGCGCATACGTAAAAAGCCAACCATCAATGCTTGGTGGTTTATTGAACAGCAATATGCCCGCCTCATCAGAAAACTTTGCATGGAACAAAAAGTCGCAGAACAGTTTACCCATGTGAACTTCTATATCGCATATCCTTCACTCGTGAGATACAATGTGTTCAGTAAATATCTGCCAAAACACGTGTTCATCACTGAACATTGGAGCGCATTTCATTTCAACTTTGGAATTGGCAGAATACATCCCAGGATTGCACGGGTATTTCATCACAATCTTCCCATAATTTCCGTTTCAAAAAGTCTGGCAGATGATCTGGTGCGGTATTCTGGGAGGGAGCAAAAAATTCAAATTGTTCCAAATGCAGTCGACACCAAACAATTTTATCCTACCGAACATCAGAGAACCAAAAGTTTTTTCATGGTCGCATTTTGGAAATGGCCTAAACATCCTCTTTGGCCTCTGGAAGCATTGATTAAATTGAGGGAAAAGGGTATCAAGAAGGAGATCAGAATTGGCGGATATGGTTTACAAGAAAATGAACTCAGGAATTTTGTTCAATTGAACAAATTGGAAGATCAAGTGATTTTTCTTGGAAAACTCACACCAGATGAAGTGGCAAGAGAAATGCAAACCGCTGCAGCATTTCTTGTCCCAACGGAATACGAAACCTTTTCTGTGGTAGTTGCTGAAGCACATTGTTGTGGCTGTCCTGTCATTGCGAGCAGAGCCGGCGCCTTACCGGAACTCATCACAGAAGAAAATGGAATTCTGGTGGATTCTGATTGGCCGCTGGCGTTAGAGCAATTTGATCAAAGAACTTTTAATCATGATGAAATAGCGAAAAAGGCCGCAATGCGTTATTCGAAAGAAAGTGTTGGCAAATTGTACTTTGAAACCATCAGCGAAAAAATTTGAAATTTCTAACACATAAAAAGATACTCATCATCAGTCCCGAAGGATGGGGAAAATCGAAGGTGTCGAAACATCATTACGCCATTGTTGCTGGGGAGTTCGGGAACCACGTTTGGTTCCTCCTTCCCGGTATTCAACCAAGCACATTTGACGAACCATTGCCCCATCACATCACACTGGTGCCAGATAGATATCAATTCACCGGTTTGAGATGGCTTCCTTCATTCCTGCGTAAAAAAGTGGTGAAAAAGAAAATAGACAAGCTGCAGTTTGATTTGAATACGACCTTTGATGTGGTATGGAATTTCGACAATTCCCGCTTTTATGATTTGGATTGTTTCGATGTTCCTTTAACCATTCACCATTGCATGGATTACCACTACAACTTTCAGCTTGCCAAAGCAAGTCGAACGGCGGATATATGTTTTGGGGTAACAGATGGCATTGTAAGCAATTTGAAAAAATACAACCCTCATTCATACTTCATCCACCACGGTTATCGCGCAGTGGAAAAATCTTCTTTCGTTTTGCCAACATCAAATTCCTCGTTACGTGCAGTGTTCGTAGGAAATTTCATGCGAAAAGACATTGCATGGTCATGGCTTCTAGATGCGGTAAAAACATTGTCACATATACACTTCTATTTCATTGGCAATTGTGGATTGAGCAACCTAAGTCAACACATTGATCCCGAAATTGAGCACCAAATCCAAACATTATCGCTATTCAAAAACGTCACGTTCACCGGTGAATTGAATGAAAAAGACTCATGGACCGCCATGTGCGAAGCAGACATTCTTTTCGCTGCTTTTCGGGCCGACCTTCATCCGGAGATCTTTGCGAATCTTCACAAGATCATGCCATATCTCGCTACTGGCAAACCAATTGTCATCAATCGTATCTTGCAATATGAATCCAATCCCGATTTACTATTGATGGCCCATGACTCAAGTGAATTTGTTTCAAAATTCAAATTACTTTCCAACAAACCAGATGAATATTTCGGCGAAAAAATCAGCGAAAAACGCATTGCTTTTGCAAAAGCCAACACATATGAAAAACAATTCGAACGCATCGATCAGTTGATTTGTCAGCATATTCAATGAACTCCAAAGTAAGTGTCATCATGCCCGCTTTGAATGTAGAAGACTACATTGGAGAAGCTATTGATTCGATGCTTTTACAAGAATTTGAGAATTGGGAGCTTATTATCATTGACAACGGCAGTGTTGACCAAACCGTGCAAATCATTCGTACATTTAAAGATGAAAGAATAATTCTCATTCATGAAAGCAACAAAGGCATCAGTGTAGCGCGCAATGCAGGTCTGCGTATTGCTTCCGGAGAATTTCTTTGTTTTCTGGATGCCGATGATCGTTTGCCTAAAAATAGTCTCAGTACACGCGTTCAATTTCTGCAACAAAATCCTACAATTTCATTTTGCGATGGACTGGTTACAACATCCGACGAAAGTTATACCATGATTCTTGGGCACTACAAGCCCTCCATTCAAGGAGATGTTCATCAAGAAATGGCGCTCTTTCAACCCAAGTGTTTTGCAGGCGTGACGTGGATGATACGCCGTTCTACGCTTGGTTCTTTAACCTTTTCGATAGATTGGCAGGTCATGGAAGATCGCATATTCTTTTTTCAGCTTTCAGAAAAAGGACATTATGGATTTGTAGATCATCTCATCTACGAAATTCGGAGAAGGAGAAACTCCAGCATGAGTGCGACAGCTCTCATGGAAAAACACTACCTTCGTTTTATTCGCGAAATTCAACAACAGGTTTTGCCTAAAGCAGTTCAACAAAAAGAAATTCGGCTTTTCCATTCCATTTTTTTCAAAACCTACTTCAAAGAATTACGTTTGATTTCGGCTTTGCGACATTTCATATCCCTGATGAAGAATTGACATTGAATCATCATCAAAAACATATAGCCATTCTTGTTTATTACAGCCTTAAAGATCCTCTTTGTGAGGGACTGATGCTATCATATCTCAAAGCACTCAAAGACAATTACACAGTATTTCATCTCATCACATATGAGCAAAAAAAGTATGAGTTGTCCTTGGATGAGATTCGTGAATTAAAGATTCAGTTGCTCAACGAATTCAATATCGTGTGGTATCCCATGCGATACACAACGGGGAGGTTTTTTTTGATCAAAAAAGCTACTTCAGCCCTTAGCGGAATCAACCTTATTAGAAAGATCAATCAGAAAAACCCATTGAAGTTGATTTGTGGAATGGCAACATTGGCGGGAACATTTGCCTTTATGGCTTCGCGATTATTGAAGATCAAATACTGTCAGTTCACATATGAGCCACATTCTTTGATCATGATGGAAAGCGGCAAAATGAGTGCGACCTCCATTCGTTTCAAAATAGCACGTTACTTCGAAAGTAAAATTGGACTCCAATCAGAATACGTCGCATGCACGACCAGGCATATGGTGGATGATTTACGCAAACTCGGCGCAAGAGGTAAATTGTATCGCATTCCAACGAGTGTGGATGAAGAGGTAAACCGATTCAGTGAAAGTGCAAGAGCGAGGATAAGAAAAGAACTTGGACTCACCAGCGAACCCTTGCTGATATATCCGGGAAAATTCGGTGGCATGTACAGACAGCGAGAAACGATTTCATTGCTTTCTGAGTGGCTCAAACTTTATCCAACAGGTCATGTACTCATCATCACCGATTTTGATTTGAAGCAAATTCAAGCCTGGTTTAGAGAGATCGGAACAGATGAACATAAGGTTCATATTCGAGGCACCGTACCATTGAAATTGATTCCAGAATATTTGAGTGCTTCCGATCTTGGATTGATAGCTTACGAAAATTTCGATTCCAGAAAATATTGTTCACCTGTAAAAACGGGAGAGTTTCTGATGTGTGGAATTCCTTATTTGGTTCAAGTCGGAACATCTGAAGACGATGAAATAGCCGAGAAATACGGTGTTGGAGCAGTGATGCCGACTTTTGATGCAAGCGGCTTACTTTCATGCAAACCACAAATGGATCAACTTCTTGGTGAAGACAAGATCACCCAACGCAATCGGTGTCGTTTAGCAGGAGAGAATTATCGTGGAAAAAGAAATGCATTACAATCGATGCGTGAGATTTTCAATACCTGTTGAATAGGTAATCATCACAACCCAAAATCTTCCTTTTTGATATTCTCTTTAAACTCTACGGGGACGGTTTTAGAAACCATCAGCGCCTTACCGCGGATATATCCTTTTCCCTCAAGGGTAAACTCAGATTTAAAAAGCAAGGTGAAAAAGTCGCCGGCTATCACCTGAATGTTATCCGAAGATGCGATGCACTTTAATTTGATGGTTGATTGAGCCATCTTAGGTATCACGGTCTTTTCTATAACCTCTACTTCACCAAGTGGTTTGCCCTCGAAAATCAGATCCACGTGAGTTTCCGTGAGTGTAATTTTATAGTTGTTCGGGTTTTCGACGGTCAGGTAGATTTCACACTCAGCGCCCTTTTCATCAAAGGACAAGACTTGAACATCAAGCACTTCTTTAACCTCAACTTCCTTGTATACCCTACAGGAATCAAGGGAGAAAGCAATGATCGCCAATAGCAGCAACTTCTTCATCAAATTCATTTTCGACGAGTAGATACAAAGACCCGGCCGTTTCAGATTACTTCGAATAGTAATGATGGAAATATGGAATGGTTTCAATCCCTTTGAAGTAGTTGAATACACCATAGTGCTCATTCGGTGAATGAAGTGCATCACTATCTAAACCAAATCCCATCAAAACTGTTTTTACCTGAAGTTCCTTTTCGAAAAGCGCAACGATTGGAATCGAACCACCGCCACGAGTAGGAATCGGTTTCTTGCCATATGTCTTCAGCATAGCTTCACTCGCTGCAAGATAAGCTTTGGAATCTGTAGGAGTTACCACGGGTTCACCTCCATGATGAGGTCGCACCTCTACTTTCACGCCTTTAGGAGCGATGGATTCGAAATGCTTCTTAAACAATTCCGTGATTTTATCACTGCTTTGATGTGGAACCAATCGCATGGAAATTTTTGCAAATGCTTTGGATGGCAACACTGTTTTCGATCCTTCGCCGATATATCCACCCCAAATACCATTGCAATCGAGCGTAGGTCGAATACCTGTTCTTTCAATAGTAGTATATCCAGTTTCACCCCAAACATCATTGATGTCAAGATCCCTTTTATAAGCTTCGATATCGAATGGTGCTTTGTTCAATTCCGCACGCTCTGCTTCATTCAATTCTTGAACAGCGTCATAAAAACCTGGGATGGTGATGTGATTGTTTTCATCATGCATGGAAGCAATCATCTTAGCCAAAATGTTGATTGGATTGCAAACCGCTCCACCGTAAACACCACTATGTAGGTCGCGATTTGGTCCAGTTACTTCTACTTCTACATAACTCAGACCACGAAGTCCACAATCGATGGATGGTGTATCATTGGCAATGATTGAAGTATCGCTAATCAGAATGACGTCACATTTTAGGCGGTCGCGATTTGCTTTAACGAAAGGTCCGAGGTTGCTACTTCCGCACTCTTCTTCACCTTCAATCATGAATTTAATATTGCAAGGAAGAGAATCGGTCTTCATCATGGCTTCAAACGCCTTGACATGCGAAAACATTTGTCCCTTGTCGTCACAAGACCCGCGTGCGAAAATGGCGCCGTCGGGATGAATATCTGTTTTACGGATAGTCGGTTCAAAAGGAGGCGTGTGCCACAATTCCAGTGGATCTGCGGGTTGCACATCGTAGTGACCATAGACCAAAACGGTTGGCTTTGAAGGATCAAATATTTTATCGCCGTACACAATGGGGTGACCGTTTGTCTGGCATACCTCAACGTGATCCGCACCTGCTCTACGGAGATGATCGGCCACAGATTCTGCACATTTTGCAACATCATCTTTGAATTTAAGGTCGGCGCTTACACTTGGTATTCGCAGCAGTTCAAAGAGTTCGTCGAGGAATCGTTGTTTGTTATCGTTGATGTATTGAATTGCCTTTTCCATAAAATGAGTCATTAATTGGGTCGCGAAGATATTCTCCGGCAGGTATAAACATCTATTTTATATGATTGAAATACATGAGTGGAATCAGGAAAATGAATTTTTGGATATCACCGAACCTTCGCCAAATTCGCGGCCTGATGGAACCACAACCAGGCATTTCATTTGAGAACACCGAAATCGCTTTCGGTTACAAGAGCAATTCAGAGTTGCGTAAATCCTATTATTTGTTCAGATTGATTGGAAATCCGGGCTTTGTAAGCTTCGGCAAGTTTGCCACCAACCTGGCGATCAAATTGCATATTCCCATTGGATGGGCAATCAAAGGGAATATTTTCAAGCAATTCTGTGGAGGCGAGAACATTCCTGAATGTGCCAGAGCCACAAAAATTCTGGACCAATTTCACATTGGTACCATACTGGACTATTCGGTTGAAGGCAAAGAAAGCGAGACAGATTTTGATCACACCCGAGACGAAACCCTTCAGACACTAAAGACAGCAAAGGGTAACCCACACATTCCATTTTCTGTATTTAAAGTTACAGGACTGGCTCGTTTCGAACTATTAGAAAAAGTAAATGCCAGGGAGAAGCTTACCGACGCTGAAGCAGCAGAGTGGCAGAGAGTAAGAGGTCGAGTGGATGACATCTGTGCACTTGCCCATGAAACAGGCACCCCACTCTTCATTGATGCTGAAGACAGCTGGATTCAGGATGCCATTGATCACCTCACCGATGAGATGATGGAAAAATACAATCGTGAGAAAGCGATCGTTTACAATACTGTGCAGATGTATCGCCATGACCGGCTCGAATTTGTAAAAGCATCACACCGCAAAGCGTTGGAAAAAGGATTTTTCCTTGGATTAAAGATTGTTCGTGGTGCTTACATGGAAAAAGAACGTGCAAGAGCCCAAGCCATGAACTACCCTGATCCCATTCAACCGGATAAAGCCAGTTGTGATAAAGACTTTGATGCTGCGGTGGATTATTGTGTGGATCACTTCGACCGCATTTCAATCTGTGCAGGCACCCACAATGAGAACAGCAGTATGCGTCTTGCCAAGATGATGGACGATAGAAAAATTGCCCGCAATGACAAGCGCATCTATTTTGCACAACTCTTTGGGATGAGTGATCACATCAGTTTCAATCTGGCCAATGCCGGGTATAATGTGGCCAAATACGTACCATATGGTCCTATCAAGGAAGTTGTTCCATATCTCATTCGCAGGGCACAGGAAAACACTTCTGTAAAAGGCCAGACAGGTCGCGAATTAAGCCTTATCCTGAAGGAGATGAAGCGCAGAGGGAAATAATCAACTGAATATTTTAGCCCCGCTTTTCCAAAGCATTTGACCTGCTATATAGAGTAGCAACAGTCCAAAAATGAACTTGACTTTGTGCTCTGGAAGTTTAAGCGCATACTTAGACCCAAAATAGCTCCCTACCACAAAGCCAGCTGCAATAATAAATGCGTAGTTAAACTGTATGTGTCCCGCCTTATAGTAGTTCATCACGCCGAGGACACCAACCGGCAACATCAGCACTGCCAGTGAGATACCTTGCCCCTGCATTTGAGTCATCCCCAATAGATAAACCATAGCGGGAACAATGATGATACCGCCACCAACACCAACAAAACCGCTCAGTGCACCGGCAAGTAACCCTACCAGCAAAAGCAGCAACAATTGAGCTATAGAAAGTTCCATTTTCATAAGAATTGTGTTCACGAAGGTAGAATTTTCAGGAGAAACAGCCCACACTTCTGAAAATATTCAACACTGTACGCTTTATCACCTTGCCTTTTAATTCATCCTATTACATTTACGGCCATAATAAAAAAGAGCATATGAACTTCCCAGCAGAATTAAAGTACACCAAAGACCACGAATGGGTTAGCATTAACGGTGACATCGCAACCATCGGTATCACAGAATTCGCACAGAGCGAACTCGGAGACATTGTGTTTGTAGAAATCGAAACGCAAGGACAAACATTGGGTGCACATGAGATTTTCGGCACCGTTGAAGCCGTAAAAACTGTTAGCGATCTTTTCATGCCTATCGCTGGAGAAGTTATTGAGGTAAATGCTGGTCTTGCTGATGATCCGGCTTCGGTGAACACCGATCCTTATGGTGCTGGTTGGATGATTAAAGTAAAAATTACTCCCGGTGCCGATATGAGTCAATTGCTGGATGCTGCAGCATACCAGTCTTTGCTGTAACAAAAACCGCATTAAATATTGATATCCTCTTGAAAAAAGGATTCATGATGATATGGGCAATAGCCGCTCCAATTCTTTGGGCGGCTATTGTTTTTTTACTTCACGTAGTAAAAATCCCACAAGAACAATCCTCACGCTGGAACGTTCCACACGCCGATAAAGTGGTGCACTTCACCATGTTCGGCATACTCTCATTTTTATGCTGGCGATCCTGGATGTTTTTGAAAGAAAAAAGGAATCACCTACAATGGATGGTGGTCTTCATCATCTCGGTTTCTTATGGGGCTTTGCTGGAGTGGATTCAATCAGTATCGGGTACAGAACGTGATAGTGATTTCTTCGATTGGCTGGCTGATTTATCTGGCACTGCAATTGGCCTTTGGCTTGCATCCACCCAATTATTATCAATCCTCTTCGGTCATCAATTTCGGGAAACGTCGAAGGATTTTCGATAGGATATTTTTCATTCGCTCTTCTCCGGTACCACGCACCACCTCTACGGTGCGTCCATCTTTGGTCAACTCTTGATAATAGATATCATACAACCGTTCTCTGTCATCCGGATTCTCTCGCAGCGGGTCTTCAACCCAGGGTAAATCCGGCAAACACAATAGATAGAGATCGAAATCGTAAGTATGCTTCATTTCGATGATTTCCTGGTTGTGATCGCCGTACTTTTCATTCCACCATATGTCGAGCACATAAAAATCAGTGTCGACAATCAGAGCATCGATGTCCGATTTGAAAGCTTTGGTGAGATATGCACTGGTCTTGCGGGCGATATTCAAAATATCATCCTTGTCATATTCATAAGCTGAACCCTTTTCACCAAGATATTGTCGAGCATATTCTGTCACCACCCGTGAATCGAACAGCTGTTCTCCGAGCCATTTAGCCAGGGTTGACTTGCCACAACACTCGGGTCCTGTAATTGCAATTCTTACCACGCGTAAAACATTTTAAGTGCAAAATAACCATCTATAGACATCAACAGATACAGCATAAACATAGCGGCGCCGATAAAAAGTCTGCGCCGAACATAGATGATGACTGACAGAGAGTTGATCATGATAAAGTATAACCAGTTTTCATGCACGTAGTTCACCATGAGCCAGGTTCCAGTAATGCCGAAAGTGGTTACTACGCTATCTGCAAAAGGTAGTTTCGCATCGGTCCGCTTTTTTAAGATATAACCCGCGACCATGGCGATAAGGATTGAAGAAAACAAATAAGGAAGATGTTGTTGAACGGACCAATGCACAATAATCCATTCTCCGCTACCGGCAAACCATCCATAAATCGCAAAACCGATATAAAAAAGTTGCAGGACAGGCTCTGCGTAAAGTTTATTCCTGAAACACAGAATCGCAAGCAAAAGCGGTCCAAGGACACCGAAGAAATAACACCAAATGCTTCCATTGAGGTACAAAATCGTGTACAACAAGTTGAAGGCAACAGCTAATATTTCAAGAAGACGATTCATTTCATCTGGACAAAAATAAAGGCCTCAATCATGAGGCCTTTACTATATCAAAACTGAAATTATTGATGTTGCACTTTATGTACGAATTCCTCATAAGGCAATTCGGTCACATTCAAAGAACAATTCTGTTTCACCAAATCAACGATTTTTTCTTCATAAAGAAAATCATAAACGTTTTTAGCTTCTTCCTTATTGGCAAGAGATTTTTTGGCGAACTCGGTCAGCATTTCGTCCTCCATAGGCAAACCATATTGCGCATAACGTGATGCCAAGATCTGTTTCACGTGATTGAGGGCGTCGTCAGGAGAAACACGAATTTCATATTGACGAATAATTTTGCCTTCAATCAATTCCCAGCGCAACTGTGCTGCATAATAAGGATAGTCGTGCTCAACCATTTCAGGCGTTACTGGCTTTTCATTGGTGAGTGCGATGTATTTCTTCAGGAATGAATCCGGCAATTGGGGATCAATCATTTCTGTATATTTCCTCGCAAACTCGCGTTTGAAGAGATAGTCTGAATCGCGCGAAAACATTTTTTCCAAATCAGCTTTAACGCGTTCGCGTAGTTCAGACTCGCTTTTGATTTCATCAGGGCCAAACAATTTATCAAACAACTCCTGATTCACTTCATGTGGATCGATGCGTTTCAATTCGACAACTGTTAGTCTGAATTGGCTTTCCAAATGATGAACCGCATCATGAGAGATATTCAGCATCTGTGCGAGGTCCTCATGATTGGTTGATAGCATGTGTGGATCCACCGTGATCTGATCTTCCTTTTTCAACCCGATGAGTTTGTTCTTCGTAGTTTCATCCTTGATAAACTCAACGCTCACCGTGCTTTGGTGCTGAATCCCGCCAACTTTCACATCTCCGTTGGTATCGAGTTCTTCAAACTTAGCGATGATCATATCTTCACCAGCGCTCATTTCTGGCTCGCTCATTTTGCCGTAACGACGCGCGAGATCCTTCACTTGTCTATCGATGAGTGTATCATCAACTTTCACTTTGAAATAATCAAATGTGAGGGCATTGTTCAGATCAATATTGATTTGTGGTGCAAGTCCGAGGTGGTATCGAAATTTAAAATCACCAGGATTATCCCAATTGCCCACTTCATCATTTTCACCCGTTGGAATTGGGCTACCCAAAATTTCGATTTTGTTTTCTGAAATGTATTTGTAAAGATTATCCTGAATAACCTGATTGATTTCTTCCGCCAGGATACTCTTACCGAAACGCTGCTTCACCAAACTTGCTGGTACGTGACCTGGACGAAATCCGGGAATTTGAGCTGACTTTCTGTATTTTTTGATGGCGTTTTCAACCCTTTCGGAATAATCCGCTGGAGCAATGCTGATGCTCAATTCAGCATTCAGTGCATCCAGATCGTTGCGTTCAATATTCATGTTTTAAGAATAAAAAATCGCCCGGTTTTCGATTCTGAAAAATCAGAATGTTTCCCCGAACGATGACAGATTAGTGCGGGCGGAGGGACTCGAACCCCCATGCCTCGCGGCGCCAGATCCTAAGTCTGGTATGTCTACCAATTTCACCACGCCCGCATCCCTTTTCAGAAAGGGGGCGCAAATATAATACGAAGAACCGGGAGAAGCATCGAAATTCCCTGATTTTCACATAACATAAATTTTCCTGCGGATTTACTACTTTGCAGCCGATCAAATGAAATGGATATATGTGCCTGCGGTACTTGTTGTGTAGGATGATTGTTGGCTTCTTGGCTGTTTTGGCGACGAAGCCCGGCTTGGCTCAAAATGCGCCAGGTGCCCGCGCTTCTGGAATGGGAGGCGCGTATCTGGTGATGCATGACGTCTGGAGTGCCGTGCACAATCAAGCCGGTATTGTATACAGTGAATCTCCACAGGCTGGGGTATTTTATGAAAATCGCTTCGGAATGAAAGAACTGAGTGATAAGGGAATCGTAGCTTCCGTACCATTCAGAAAAAGTGCATTTGCGATTTCATACAGGTCTTTCGGATATTCCGGATACAGTCTTTCGCGCGCCGGTCTGGCCTATGCCATGAAGCTCAGTGATAAGTTTTCCGCGGGCATTCAGTTGAATTACCTTTCCACAAGACTCGGAGAAAATTATGGAACAAACTCGGGGTTGAGCGCTGAAGCCGGGTTTCTCTACAAAATGAATGAGAAGATTTCATTGGCTGCTCATCTTTACAATCCGAACAGAACAAAACTGAGCGATTACAATGACGAAAGAATTCCTTCCAAAATGAGGTTTGGTGCCGGATATCGGTTCTCCGAAAAAGTAATCCTTACGGGCGAAGTACAAAAACCTTCAGACAGCAAAGCGACGGTGAGGGCGGGTATCGAATATGTACCCGTTAAAAATCTTTCATTGCGCGCCGGATTTGCATCAGACCCATCGCAGTACGCTTTTGGATTCGGATACAGAATCAATGCATTTCAGATTGATGCTGCGACAGGATACCATCTTGTACTCGGGTTCACTCCTCAAATTTCACTCACCTTTCTGGGTAAAGATGTATGATGAGTTGCCGTTGGTTTCATAGTCGCACCATGATCCATGCAACGTTGTATGCCGTGTTGTGTTTGATGTCAATTACAGCAGTGGCACAAAACGAAGAGCTCAAAAACGGAATCATTGAGCAGCGAATAGAAGATATTGCTGGAACACTCGACGAAGGAACAGAACTTGATTACACCAATCTCTTCGAAGTATTATCTTATTATTTCGAACATCCGCTCAATCTGAATAGTGCGAATGCGGAAGAATTGCGTGAATTGTATTTGCTTACTGATGTTCAAATCACCAGTCTGCAGCGACATTTGGAAAACTTTGGTTCTCTCCGCAGCATATACGAATTGCAGGCTATAGAGAATTTTGATTTAGAGACGATCAGAAACATCTCCTATTTCGTAACGGTAAAGCCAACACTCAGCTTCAAAGATTTTTCTTTCAAAACATTTTCCAAGGAACTGCGACATGATATGTTTCTGAGGTACAAGCGTACCCTGGAAGAACAGGCAGGCTATATACCTGATGCAGAAACAGGCAAGCCAGCATTTGTAGGCTCACCTGACTATATGTATTTGCGATACACGGCACAATACAGAAAAAACTTCCGTGCAGGCTTCACCCTTGAAAAAGATCCGGGAGAATCACTGCAAGACGGTCCTGACTTCAGAAGTTTTCATGTCATGTATGCAGGGAATACGTGGCTCAGAAAAGTGGTGGTAGGTGATTTTCAAGCCTTGTTTGGACAAGGCATAACATTCTGGAATGGATTGGCCTTTGGTAAATCTCCTTTCGTACTGAACATCAAAAAAAACCCTTTGGGTTTAAGACAATATTCTTCCGTTCAGGAAGGCAATTTTTTACGCGGAGCGGGCGCCACCATAGGCTTTGGAAAATTCGAGCTCACATCATTTTATTCCAACAAAAAGATCGATGCCGGTGTTTCTCTGGTGGCAGATTCCACTTTCAGCGATGATGAGGTCATTACATCAATTCCACTGGGTGGACTACATAGAACCGATGGGGAAATCAACCAAAGGAATCGATTACAAGAAACCATCTACGGAGGTAATCTCAAGTATACCCGTGGGTCATTTTCGGCAGGATTCACGGCAGTAAGGACGGAGTTCAACTTTCCATCTGCATGGGATGGAGACCTATATCAACGTTTTGATTTCACGGGATATGACAACCTCACAGCCGGCTTGGATTACCAGGCAGTGATCAGAAACACCAATTTCTTTGGAGAAATTTCCAGAAGCCAGAATGGCGGTGTGTCTTGGATGAATGGACTTGTAGCATCATTACACCAAAACTTGGCACTGAGTGCGGTTTACCGCGATTATGATCGGGATTACCAAAATCTCAGGACCAATGCTTTTGGTGAAAACAACACTTCAGCAAGCAATGAACAAGGCCTGTTTGTAGGATTTCAGGCGGCATTAACGAGTAAAATCACCTTGAATGCTTACACAGATTTGGTGAAATTTCCATGGCTGGCCTATAGGGTAGATGCGCCTTCTGACATGTCAGATTATCTCGCTCAACTCAATTACAAACCTGACAAAAAACACTCATTCTATCTGAGATATAGGAGAAAAACAAAAGAGCAAAACTCCTCTGACGAAGACTTACTCATTACATATCCTGTTAATACACTACAGGAGAATTGGCGAATTCATGGTGTTTATCAAGTACATCCAAACCTCCAATTGAAGACAAGGGCAGAATGGGTCACTTTTAAGAAAGAAAACAACAAGGAAAGCGGCTTTTTGATATACCAGGACTTGGTTTTCAAGAAAGTAGGCTCCAAGATGTCATTCACAGGAAGGTATGCCCTTTTTGACACCCAAAGTTGGAATAGTAAGCTATATGCCTTCGAAACGGATGTCCTTTATGCATTTAGCATACTCCCATACGCCTATAAGGGATCCCGCTTATATGGCATGATTAAGTGGGACGTCAAGAGAGGAATTGACCTATGGATCCGTTATGGCACTTGGATTTTCACTGACCGTAATCAGATATCAAGCGGCAACACGGCCATTGCTGGGAACACCAAATCGGATGTACACATCCAGCTTCGGATACAATTTTGATTTTTTAATAGCCTGATATGCAGAAAAATTAAGGGATTCTAAGCGAAACTATTTACCTTTGTTTCTGTAAAAGAAAATGGGGCAGGGTATTTGAAATGTTCCCTGTCAAATAAACATGAAATGAAAAAACATTTACTCACACTTATTGCTGCCCTGTTGTTGTTCAGCTTTTCTGCTATATCGCAGGATCGTCTGACACATCCTATCAGTTCCGCACGAATTGTGGGTATTGATGGCAGAGCAGAATTGGTTTTCGATGAAGCCATTGCAGAATCATTTACAGTAACCGTTCTTGATCTTACTGGCAAGTCTATCTTTGTGCAGCAACACAGTTCTACCGAAGGTGGATGTTCCTCAGTAGAAATTCCCGTAGAAAATCTCAGAAAAGGTATCTACATGGTTCAAGTTGTTGGTGCCGATGGCAAAACCAAAACACTGAAATTACAACGCAACTAAATTACCCTCAAGGTATACATCGAACGGGTGAAGTCTTCGGATTTCACCCGTTTTTGTTTTAGCTTTACTTGAAATAGATTGCCATGCTGAGATGCACTATGCTTTTGGCCTTACTGTCTGCCATATTCCCCAACTCTGAAGCACAAGTGGTAGTTGGACAAGCGCCTCCCGGTATGGAAATCAATGACCTTGAATTCACAACAACCAATGATGGGACTTTAGCATACCTACACGCACTCATTCAGCTAAACACAGATTTGATTTCGGACCTATATCTCGCATTGCATTCCGGCAATCCATGCATTGATGGCGCCAGCGAGATTACCATTCAGGTGATCAACTCCAATATTCAGATATTGCTTCAAAATGATGTTCCTGAACTGATGCAAGTGGGCGAAATCATACCAGATAATCTTTCCCTTAACCAAGAGTGGTCAGTGACCGAGAACATTCTATTGGCCACATATGGAGGATGGAATTTTCCATACGTGGGATCTTCCAACGTAGACCATAAGTATTTAATTTATCGCGATATTTCAACTGGAATCATTGGCTGGATAGAATTCTCCTATGCCATTACCGATTGTCCGGATGATCCAATAAATTTCATTTCCATTCATCGATACCTGATTGATGCTGTAGCGACAAATTATTGTTCGGCGGATCTGAATTTCGATGGTTCAGTCGACCATGATGACCTTCTTCTTTTTTTAAATGAATTTGGTTGTCAAACATCATGCAGTGCAGATATCAATCTGAACTCCGTTACGGATACAGCGGATTTGATGATCCTCATTTCAGAAATGAGTACGGACTGCTTTCATCCTGAATAGAGGCAGATTACCATGAACCCGATTCAAGAAGTAGGATTCAATAACAGCATTGAAAACCTTCGATGGCCATTGCTTTATGTCAGCTCTTGCTACATAGTTTGCGGTGAAGCATTTATCATTTCAAATGCTTAATTTTCACAAGAGGGCTGAACAAATACTCATGTTTGGTCTTTTCTTCAAAACAGCGAATTCTGGTTCGAAGTTTTTCCCCTTTGATGAATACGCGATGATCCCTTCCATAAATAAATCTGGCATGTAGAGGAATGTCATCAAGTAACTTCACATCTGGATGACTGTTTTTATCATATCGAACGAGAACCTTTGAAAGATGCACATCAGTGCAAGTAGAAGCACCGGGATTCAGCAAATAGCCACTGATCGCTTTTGCTACATCTTCCGGAAATACATGCCGCCGAAGGAACGGGCCCAAGGTTTGTTTGAAATAGCTCTTCCATTCTTGTCCATGAGGTTTCACCCGATCGCGGTGATTGTTGTAGCAAATCAGATGCGCCAATTCATGCATCAAGGTAATAAGAAAAGCGTATTTATTGAGATTGCCATTGACTGTCAAAACATGCCGACCATGTTTTGGATCAGGAGTAAAGTCGCCGAGTTTTGTTGCCCTTGGAGGCGTAATTTCCAAATGATGTGGATGCATTCTCAGCATTTCGCAAGCCAATTCCAAAGCGCCCTCAGGCAGAAATGGCTCAAGGGCGTTTTCCAGATCTGTGCTTTTCTTCATGATGGTTCAACTCGGCACCTAAGTTCATGGAATCTTCCCATTTTGGACAAGTGCGGCACTTTGGTTTCTTCTTGCCTGTTGTGCATGAGGACGCAGAGAGTAACACTGCAGCCACCAAAAAGATCAAAGCACCCATTCGCAATTTCATAGAAACTGATTTTATTCTTACAAATATATTTCGCAACCTTTACAGGTCAAATATGATTGACACACCAACACATATCATTTTACTCATTCTTTCCATCATAGTTTGGCTATATGGTTCATTTCCATTGTTGAGGTATACCATTGAAATGTCAGAAGGAAAATTCAATGTACGGCTTATTCTTTGGCTGGTAATCATGATTACGGCAATATTTTTCTGCAAACACGCTCTATTGTCGTTATCGGGTTGGCCAGAGGCCGGATCATGGTCGTCCCGATTATTTTTTGGTGGAATGTTGTTTCTGTCCATTCCGATTCCCTTTATTTGGGAGTATACCAAACAGCTTTTCCGCAAAAGGAAGTGATGAAACCTTCAACACCGCGATGTGATCTAATTCCGGCAATTCATCATAAAATGCGGGTACCTGCGTTTATGTTTGCGACAGATGACCTCGGTATATTTTCATATCGGACGATACTGGCTTCTGCTTGGAAATGTCTTTTCTAAACCGGAAAGGCGCAGTGTATACAGGAAACTGATCATTCAGGAGATTGATAAGATTGGGTTACAATCACTCGGGATTGTCGGCCTGCTTTCATTGTTCATGGGTGCAGTTGTGACACTTCAGACGGCAGCCAATATCGATAGTGGCTGGATACCACGATGGACGATTGGTTTCACTACAAGACAAACCATGATTCTGGAGTTTTCATCTACCATTGTTTGTCTTATTCTTTCCGGTAAGGTAGGAGGCAATATTTCATCTGAGATCGGAACCATGCGCATTACTGAGCAAATTGATGCCATGGATATCATGGGAATCAATTCAGCAAGCTATTTGATTTTACCCAAGATCATCGCAGCGATGTTCATTTTTCCATTTCTCGTTATCATCTCCATGTTTCTGGGTATTGCGGCTGGCGCGGGAGTTGGCACAACATCGGGAGTCATATCCATGACGGATTACGTCTATGGATTGCAATACTACTTCGATGGATTTCAGGTGAGTTACACATTAATCAAAACTGTCGTATTCGCGTTCATCATTACCAGTGTGAGTTCATATCATGGATTTTACACCTTCGGTGGGCCGAGGGAAGTGGGTGAAAGCAGCACACGCGCTGTGGTGTATAGCATGGTTTTGATTCTTATCGCGAACTATATTCTCACACAGATTTTGCTCCTGTGATCGAAGTACGCAACATATCAAAAAGCTTTAATGGCCATGATGTACTTAAAAACATCAGTGTGTCATTTTATCCTGGCAAGGTGAATTTCATCATTGGCCGAAGCGGTTCGGGCAAATCAGTGCTGACCAAGTGTATTGTTGGATTGATGGAGGTGGATCGGGGTGAAATCATTTTTGATGATCGAAACTTTACCAAACTCGATCGTTGGGATCGTAAGGATATCAGACAAGAAATGGGAATGCTCTTTCAAGGTTCAGCGTTGTTCAGTTCGATGACTGTAGAAGAGAATGTCATGTTTCCACTCCACATGTTCAGCAAGATGAACAAGGGCGAGATGATGGATCGTGTCAATTTTTGTCTCAAAAGAGTAAACCTTGAAGGAAAGAATCATTTGTATCCAAGTGAAATATCAGGCGGAATGCAAAAACGTACCGGGATTGCACGTGCCATTGCCATGAATCCCAAATACCTGTTTTGTGATGAGCCCAATTCTGGACTTGATCCACAAACTGCTATTGTCATAGATAATCTGATCAAAGAAATTACCTATGAATTTGGGTCGACCACGGTGGTGGTAAGTCATGACATGAATTCAGTCATTGAGATCGGCGATCACATCAATTTCATTTATCAGGGAGAGCTTTGGTGGAAAGGAGATAAACGCGCAATCCTTCATACAGAAAACACCGAACTCAACAACTTCGTATTCCCTTCTGAATTCATGAAGGAGATTCGTGAAAGCCTCAAGGGCTGACGAGATACTACACACTGCGGATAGATCCTGTTATCCGTTCATCACATCTTCAATTTCTTCCACTTCAATCGCGAAGTTCTTGAACAGATCATCATTTCCATTTGGTGTAATGACAATGTTGTTTTCGATACGAATTCCCAGGTTTTCCTCACGAATGTAGATACCGGGTTCAACGGTAAAGACATTGCCCACTTCAACCGGTTTTGACCAATGGCCGACATCATGGACATCAAGTCCCAGAAAATGTGAAGTCCCGTGCATAAAGTACTTTTTGTAAGCCGGCCATTCTGGATTTTGATTTTTCACCTCATCCATCGTGATGAGCTGAAGATCGACAAGTTCCTTGGTCATCATTTCGCCTACTTGACGGTGATAGTCACCAAGTATTGCGCCTGGACGCAGCAATGATGTCGCGCCTTTCATCACACGCAATACCGCATTGTACACTTCACGTTGGCGGGCGCTGAATCTACCATTGACGGGAATACAGCGAGTCATATCAGCATTGTAATTTCCGTATTCCGCACCGACATCCATCAACAGCAAATCTCCATCTTGACAAGGCTTATCGTTATCAATATAATGCAACACACAAGCGCTGAAGCCTGAAGCAATGATGGGTGTATAAGCGAACCCACGCGAACCTCTTCTCAGAAATTCATGCATGTACTCTGCTTCAATTTCATACTCCATCACACCGGGTTTTACAAATTTCATAACCCGATTAAATCCTTCATGGGTGATATCAATCGCTCGCTGTAGTTGAGCAATTTCTTCATTGTCTTTTACTGCGCGCAATTTGTGCATCAATGGCGCAGAACGCTCGATTTGAAAGTGTGGATATTTAGATCTAAACCAAGAAGAAAATCTCATTTCTCTGGTTTCAACTTCAACGACGGCTCTTGTGTGTTCGTTGTTGTTCAGGTAAACACAACTGGCTTCAGGAAGTATGGTGTTGAGAATTTTTTCGAAATCACTGATCCAAAAAATGGTTTGAATTCCTGTTTGATCACGCGCACCCTGTTTTGTCAGTTTTGCACCTTCCCAAATCGCAATGGTTTCGCTGGTTTCTTTTAGGAAAAGAACTTCGCGATATTGTTTGTTGAAACTATCAGGAAACAATACGAGTATCGTTTCCTCCTGATCGACACCTGAGAGGTAGAAAATATCAGATGCTTGTTTGAAAGGCATGTGACCATCTGCACTTGTCGGATAAATATCGTTGCTGCAGAAAATAGCGAGTCCGCCCTTTTGCATTTCTGAAGTAAAACGATTTCGGTTTTGGGTATAGTGCTTCGATGAAAGTTGTTGATAGCGCATGACACAATGAATTATGACAATCTCAACGGATGTCTGTTATGAAAATTGAATAAAATTCCACTTCATCACCTCGTCTTCCGTGATGTTTTTCGCCGCCTTCTTGCCCAGAACTTGATGGATATCACGAGGTGAAATACCGCTGGCTGGGCGTTTCCAAGTGAGATCAGACATCTCGATGACTTTTCCTTCAGGGATGTTTTTTGCAGCAACCAGACTTCTTCTTGCATTCGCGCGTGCGGGGGCTTCGCTTTCAAGAGCTTTCATTTCAAATGTCCCCAGCAATCCGAAAGTCCTATCCATGCGCTCTCTGAAGTGTTTCAAGTCATGCATATCCATGGCGTGGTAATGGTCATTTCCAGGCAATGTTTTATCGTGTGTGAAGTGTTTCTCCAAGACCACTGCGCCCAAAAGAGTAGCCACTTCCAATGTATGCATATCCTTAGGCAAGGTGTGATCACTGTATCCTGGAACAGCATCAGGAAAAAGGCGAATCATGTCTTTGATCATGCCAAGATTTGCATTCTCATCCATTGTAGGATAATTCAAAACGCAATGCATCAGACAAAGTTGATTGCCGTGTTTTTCAATCGTTTCTACCGCTTGCATGACTTCCCACTTATAAGCCGCGCCCGTAGAAAGAATAATTGGTTTCCCGAAAGAGCATTGGTATTCAATGAAGGGCAAGTTGGTAATATCACTGCTGCTTATTTTGAATACCGGCATCAGGTCATTGAGAAATGTCGCACTTTCAACATCGAAAGGAGTGCTCATGAATTCTATCCCTGCTTTTTCGCAATACCTCGCCAACTCCTCATACTCCTTTTTCCAGAATTTGTCGTATTTCTTGAAAAGCTCAAATTGAGATCGGGTAGGCTCTTTGGTTATATCCCAGTAATAGGGTGAATCCTTACTTGCAATGGTTTCTGCTTTGTAAGTTTGAAATTTGATGGCATCCGCGCCGCCTTTTGCAGCTTCATCGATAAGTCTTTTGGCAAGATCCATCGATCCTTCGTGATTCACTCCGGCCTCAGCAATAACATAAGGTTTACTGAGCACACGTGGGTTGTATTGATTCAGGAAATCTGTCAGTTTCATGCGGGCTAAGCTAATATGGAAATCCAGTTAGACGTCGTGAAAATTCACAACGATCAGTCATCGCCATCCTGACAGCTGCATGGTGGTGACATGATAATTTTCGCGTCCGGAATTGAATTGCGCAATCTTTCTTGAGTATCTCTGCTAATTTGGTTGTGCAGTAGATCAAGTACTTGTAGACTTTTCATATCAGATAATGCCTCCGGATAATAAGAGATAGGATTGTCCCACAAAGCCAGAATTTCCAGTGCTGACAAGCTATCCATATCGTCCGGTAAGGATTCAATGATGTTATCTGCCAAATCCAATTTTTTGAGATGCTGCAATTTAGTGAGGGCTTTCGGAAATTTTTCGATTTCATTGTGTTGAACCTCCAGCCGTTGCAATAGCGTGAGTGCTGATATTTCCTCAGAAATGGATGAGAGTTTATTCTTATTTAAAATCAATTCCTGAAGGTTCTTCAATTTCCATACTTCATCAGGAATATCTGTTAGCTTTTGTTTGCTCAGATCCAAGCGATACACTTGATCGGGCTGAACCATGGCAGCTTGAATACTTTTGAAAACCGGCATTGAATCTAATTCCTGTGGGCTGAGCAATTGTGCCGAAGAGGTGAAGCCCAAAAAGATCAGGTTCAAAGCGACGAGTATTTTTAAGATTCCATTCAAAACAGTGCTTTTGCTTTTTCTACATCGAGTCCGATGTTTTGGATCAGTTCATCAATCGAGCCAAATTTCTTTTCTTCCCGAATAAAATCGATGAATGTAATGCGGATGTTTTCACCATAGATATCCTCATTGAAATCCAGCATGTAAACTTCGACAGAACGGATATTTTCCGAATTGATTGTTGGTCTTACACCAATGCTAACGACGCCATTGTACTTTTTGCCCTTCACCAAGGTTTCCACAGCATAGATTCCGTTACCAGGCACCAGTTTATAGGGATAGTTTACCTCCACATTGGCCGTTGGATAACCGAAAGTTCTTCCAATGCCATCACCGCGGATGATCTTTCCCTGCAAAGCGTATCGATAGCCCAGATATTCGTTTGCTTCCTTCACCCTACCATGCTCCAACGCTTGACGGATTTTGGTTGAGCTCACATTGTTACTATCGATTGTTTTAGCGGGAATTTCTTCCACATTGAATCCAAAGGTATCAGCGAGTTCGAGCATGGTGTCATGATCACCTTCCCTATTCCTACCGAATCGGTGATCGTAACCCACAGCAACCGTATGTACGTGTAAACCGGCCACCAATAAATCACGGACATATTCGAATGGGCTCAATCTTGAGAATTCGGCAGAGAATGGATAAATCACCAAATGATTGACACCTGCTGATTCGAGTTTTTCTGCTTTTTCTTCGGGTGCATGAAGCAGCTTGATCTGATGGTCGTCTGGATGCAGGACCATTCTTGGGTGAGGGTAAAATGTGAGCAGCACTGTTTCCCCATCAATTTGCCTGGCAATCTCACTGATCCGTTCAATGATGGAAAGATGTCCCAAATGCACACCATCAAAGGTGCCGATGGTGACAACCGGATTATTGATGTTTCTGACTGATTCGAAGCTTGTATGAATTTTCACATCCTGAGATTACCTCGCAAAAATACATGCATCCCATCCGGAGTCATTGTACGCTTTAGGACATAAAAAAAGGGGTCATGATGACCCCTTTTCAAATCTATTTCGTCCAAGAATTATTTGGTAACCTGCAATTGAGCTGGCACCAAGTGTTCACCGTCGATAACGAGGCGTACCACATATTGACCCACTGGATAGTTGGATACATCCAGCAAGTAATTGTTGGCACCGCTGAATTGGCCGATGTTTTTCCAATCAACCAATTTACCTGTAAGGTCGCGCACTTCATATGCGATGTAGTGTGAACCTTGAAGGTCGAAGTTCAGACTGGCCATATCACGAGCCGGATTAGGATTAACTGTGAATTTATTCAGTCCGTTGTTATTGATTTCTTCAACACCAACACGCTCTGAAAGTACGAGTCTTACACCTGGGGTGTAGTCACAAACTGAAGTTAGACCGAAAAACCAGATGAAATCGCCATCCACTGTTTCAGCCCAAACACCTGTAGAGAAGTCTTCATCGAATTCACGATTGGCTTTGATAGAAAGACGTTCAGTGGTTTCTGCAGTAGTTTGAATACCCACGAAATAACGGCTTCCACCTTCAAGTGTTGCGCCATCGTCAAAAGGCAGATAAATAGGATAGGTCTGAGAAGCAAAGTTTGGAGTCCATGATGGATCGATAGAGTATTCTGCACCGGCGATATAATTACCATCGGTGAGGTTATAATCGGTAGCTTGTTGAATGAGCAAAATTGTAATTGGGGTTCCTGTTGTGGCAGCGTTGCCGAATCTGATGGTTGCGCCATAAGCAGTAGAACCATCGTTGTATACTGTGAGGTAGTTACCATAACCAGTTTCTGGGAATGGGTCAGCATTGGTGCCCGAACCAGACAGAGGTTCCATGGTAGTAGAAAGTGCCGTTGTTTCGTCATGTCCGAATTCATCTTCGGTGATATAGAACTTTCTCATGGCAGTGTTGTCGGCAGGAGTTTCCTCTTCTTCAAGAGTTCTTACCGTAGTTCTTGCGAAGTAAGTACCCGTTGCGGTTGGCTGCCATCCTGATGCGATATATACAGAATCGATCACATCGTTTGGAGTTGCCATGAGGCTATTTGGGAGCATTTCGACATCAAGAGAGTCGGCAGCCAATACGTTCATGGCTTCATCAAGAATTTCAACTTTGATATTGGCCTGATGCGCAGCAGTACCAGCATTGGTATAAATTGTACCTACAATCATACCATCGGCATCTGCAGGAATAGCTTGTTCAAGTGGAATAGCGCGGAACTGAAAATCGTTCTGGAGGTCACCATTTGTACAAGCTAAAACGCGAATATCATTTACAGCAGGATTGGTGAAAATGGTTACATCGTCCAAACCCCAATAGTAATGTGAGTGGTTGATGTTACCATCAGGCTGCCAGGCAAAACGGAATTGAACTGCACCTTGTCCGGCAGCAACAGCAGAAATATCAATGGTAGAAAGATATGGGTTATCTGAACCATCGTTGGCACCACCCAGAAAATCAGGAGCGACATCAAAGGCGAACCAGTTGAGTCCTGCATCGTTTGTCACTTCGAGGAACATGGGTTTAGCATCGAAACAGCAAAAGCGGAAATAGTGCTCAAAAGTGAGAATTGCACTTTCTGCCGAAGAGAAATCCATAACAGGAGAAGTGAGGTAACCTGAAACCGCTTCTGCAGGATTTGCTGTTGAAATTTCACCGCCTTGGTAAAGGTCACAGTCAAAAATAATCCAACCGTTGGTTTTGGTTGTTGAGTTCAAAGCTGGGTCAGAACTGGAGTAAAATCCAGCAGGGCTATTGGCATCAGCAACCATCCAAATGGAGTTCCCACCAGAATCTTCTTTGGTCCAACCGCCGAAAGAGTTGTTTCCGTCGAAACCATTGGCAAAATCTTCAGAAAAGAGGATATCACGGTTTTGATTCAACATCTGATCTCGATTGGCTTGGCCATTTTCGAGAGACAGTCGGATTTCCGCTTCTGTTTGTTGGCGTGGCGTGAGCTTTCTGTTCACTGCCTTACCAGCATAGTGTTTGTTTTGGGCATTGGCAGCGAATGCAACAGCCAATACCGTCATCATGGTAAAAATTTTTTTCATTGTAGACCTTATAGATTGTATTCGAAGTGGCCAAAGTACAGTTAAACATCAAAATCACCTATCACGAATTCAATAAAAAAGGCCCCTTTAACAGGGGCCTTTTGTTTTTTTAGGAAATCGGGGAAGATTATTCCACGATCATCTTACGAGTGATATTGGTAGAACCAGCGTTGATGGTGTAAGAATAAACACCTGGAGCATAGTTCGATACATTCAATTGGTAGTTGTGTTTACCAATTGACTTGTTACCAAGTTGAACTTCTTCTACGAGGTGACCAGCGATATCGCGAACGCTAAGAACCACTTTAGAAGAGCCATTCAGGGTGTAGTTGATAGTAGTTACATCATTAGCTGGGTTTGGCATGTTCTGATCGAGTGAAGCATTGCCTTTCACTTCTTCTTTCACACCAACTGTGCAGCCTTCGTCACACTGACCCATCAAACGGATCA
Organism: Flavobacteriales bacterium; assembly: GCA_019694805.1. Lineage (GTDB taxonomy): Bacteria > Bacteroidota > Bacteroidia > Flavobacteriales_D > Sanyastnellaceae > JAIBBG01. The sequence goes on from JAIBBG010000004.1 coordinate 102,124, forward strand.
TTGGAACGCCTGAAGTAGCGCCATATGCATTCGCTGTATACAACCAAGATGTTACCCAAACGTTGCTACCAGATACAGGAACACGAACAGTGCCACTACCGCTGATTACAACGAGATAAACACCACCACCAGTGAGAGTAACTGGCTCAGCGAATGGAAGACAAGTAAAGTCATTATCATTAACGCCATTGAGGTGTTCTTCATAAACAGTTACTTCATCAGTTTCTGAACCTTGAACGAATTCAAAGATTGGATCGCCGTTAGCGTCAAATCCGCCGAACTCGAGGATGAAACCAGTGATAGTACCGCCAACGTCAGAACCAGCACCGATTGCAAAACGAATAGCACTGAAAGTTTCGTCTTGGTAGATATCGAATAAGTTACCGCCGTATTCACCGCTTTCGAGGAGCATGAATGCCTGAGCGCCATCAAGGTCACGAGCATAAGTACAGTCCGTGATTTCAAAGCTTGCAGAAGCAGCATTGTCAGTTACATCAGTTTCAGTTGAGTTGCTGGTTGTAGAAGCCATAATGGTATACTGACCGATAGCATCTGGGATGTAGTCAGAAACAACAGAAATGGTGTCTTTTGTAAGACTCACCAGAGGATCTGGAGAAAGAGTGCTCCAAGTACCTACTGAAGTAGCACCTTGCATAACTTCGATTTCAACGTTTACCTCATTGAGGTCGTAGAAACCAGTGTTGCTCACAACAGCTGTAGCATGCACTGGGCTAGACTGAGTCAATGGAATTTTGGTGTAGTCCCAGAAACCGAGACCGAATGTATCCTGGTTCCAATCACCGAATACCACTTTATCCAAAGTGAGGCTATATTCTTCAAGGTCACCAACCACTACGTTGTCAACCGCAAAACCAGAAGCCCAAGAATCGCCATCAGACCAGTTGAAACGGATACGAACATCAGCGAAAGAAGCATAGTCGAACATGGTCAAAACGATGGTTTGCCAGTTGCCTTCCTCGATAGGGAGAACACCTGTATCTTCACCAGGGTAGTTGATTTGAGTCCAAGATCCGCCGCCGTCAACTGAAATAGTAACAGAAGCATCACCAGCACCGAAATTACCATCATGATAGATATCGAATGTAACAGCTGGGTAGAGTGCAGCGCTGAAATCCATTGGAGGAGTTTCAACATAAACTGCAGTCATCACGCAATCGCAAGGAGCACCGTCGTCGTTAGCACCAGCGAACTGGTTACCAGAGCCAACTTCAGTAACAGGCCAGTAACCACCAGAATTGGCAGTTGCGCTGTTGTGAACCATGAAAGCTGGTCCGTTAAAGTCATCAGAAGTGTCATCGGTAGTACCGTTTGTTTTGAGGACATCCGGAGTAGACCATCCTGCAGGCAGAGAGCCAGGTAGAGTACCAGAAACAGACTGGAAATCCTCTTCAAGGATAATGTCACGCATGCCAACACCGCCAGAGGCAGCATCAACACGAGCAGCAGTCATAGGAGAAATGTTCTCTCTTGTCAGTTGGTGCTTCCCCTGATATCCATTAACAGATACCTGAGCGAGAAGACCCGTACCAACACACAACGAAAATGCAAGCAAGTAGATTTTTTTCATTTGATTGATGATATTAAAAAGGTCAACAAAAATTGAGGGCCAAATATAGAAATTCTTCCATTTAACCGTTATTCAACGGGGAGTATTCTTACGCGGCCTAGATAGGTACATAAAACATACAGGTTTCCCTACTCACGGTAGTGTTTTTAACGATTTCAGGAAAATTCCTGTTTCTTCTCGACTCTTCCAGCAATCCAGATACTGAGCTCATAAAGCAGAAGAATAGGCATAGCTACCAAGAGCTGGCTTGTAACGTCTGGTGGGGTGAGCACAGCGGCAATGATCAGATTCACCACGAAAGCATGTTTTCGGTATTTTTTGAGAAATGCTGAAGAAACAAGACCAATTTTAGCGAGAAAGTACATCAGAATGGGCAATTGGAAGAGAAGTCCGGTGCCGAAAACAAGGGAGGTTGTTAGCTTCAGGTAGGACAAAACCGTGGCGTTGTTTTCTACATCTGCGAATTGGTAGTTACCCAGAAACTGGATGCTCAAAGGAGCCAGCACGAAATATCCGAATGCCACACCAAAGAAGAAAAGTAAGGAGACAAAAAACACAATACCATTGACGGCTGAAACTTCCCTCTCTTTAAGTCCAGGTTTGATGAACCCCCATATCTGCCAGAAGATGAAAGGAAAAGCGATGATTAAACCTCCGACCAAACAAACAAGAATATCTGCGTTCATGTTACCACTCATGGTGGTACTTTGAAGTGTGAAGTTCGGTGGAGATAAACACAATTGATCTTCTAAACCCAATTGGTGGGACCAGGCGCAAAACGCGCGGTAAGTGATAAAATCCGCTTTGCGCGGACCCATGATTACATCATTGATGACAAAATCATGAAAGAAAACGATCACAATGACACCAACAATAACAGCGAGTACAGCACGCACCAATCTCCTGCGTAATTCCTCAAGGTGTTCGAGGAAAGACATATCCTTTTTTGCTTCTGCCATATACTGCTTAGAATATTCCCTCCTTCAGGATATCATGAAGATGAACAATGCCTTTGTATTTATTCGACTTCGTGACAATGAGTGACGTGATGTTGTTGCTTTCCATCATGTGGAAGGCTTCGACAGCAAGCTCTCCTCCGTCGATCACTTTGGGCTGCCTACTCATGATATCCTTGGCCTTCAATTTGGTAAAATCTGTTTTGCGCTGCAGCATTCTCCGCAAATCACCATCTGTGATCACACCAACAAGGTTCGATTTATCCATGACAGCAGTGGCTCCAAGTCTTTTCGAAGAAATTTCAAGAATCACTTCTTCGATAGATGCTGTCGCTTTTACTGCGGGAGCAGCGTTGTTGCCGAGAAGGTCGGAAACCTTCACATATAACTTTTTACCCAATGCACCACCAGGATGGTATTTCGCGAAATCTTTAGCAGAAAAGCCACGGCATTCCATGAGTGCAACCGCAAGAGCATCACCCATAGCCAATTGAAGCGTGGTGCTTGTTGTTGGAGCGAGATTATTTGGGCACGCCTCTTTTTCAACCGGAGTATGCAGAACAATATGGCTTTGTTTCGCAAGGAAAGAGTTTTCGTTGCTTACCATACCAATGAGTACGTTACCCATGCTCTTCAACAGAGGCACAAGCACTTTGATCTCAGGTGAATCGCCACTTTTCGAAATACAAATGACAATATCATCCTTCTGTACATTACCCAAATCGCCATGTATGGCATCTGCAGCGTGCATAAATACCGCGGGCTGACCCGTACTGATAAATGTTGCAACGAGCTTTTGCGCAATATTTCCACTTTTGCCAATACCGGTCAGGATAAGTCTTCCTTTCGATTTCAGCAGGAGCTTGACGACATCTTCAAACTCACGCCCAATGATATCTGCAAGATGTTCAATAGCGTTAGATTCGAGCAAGAGTGTTTTTCTTGCTGAATCAAGTATTCCATTTTTTTTCGACGTCATTGCAGATAATTGAAGCCGCAAAGATGCATCCGGGCTGACAACTAACAAGTCTTTTTCAGCACCAAGGTGACATATTCAGAAATAGAAAATTCCATTTCGTTTAAATGAAAGAGATTTTCATAGTTGTCGCATACAAAAAAACAAACACATGAGGTGTAAATACATGCAAGACGAAGATAAAACACCATTCAAAGCACTAGGCATATTACGCTCAAACCCTTATCAAACGGGCAATACCGAGCAATCTCCTTTGTCATATTGAAATTTGAAAAAAGATTTTCAGAAAGCAGGATGTGTTATTACATTCGCGTTCCCTTTTTTGAAGGAGCAATGGCTTCATCATGAAAATGGAAAGTAGTTTTACTTAAACGTTTTGGTATAAGGAAGAAATTTACCTACTTTAGAAACCACTTAGGAATACTGATGCTACCCTGTATCAGCGGCAAAGCGAAAGCCACCGTGAAATGACCCGGAGAAGTCCGGTGAATAACTTCGGTTTCCTGTTGGTTGGTTTTTATGAACGTTACCAAATAGTATTCAAATGCAGACAGTAGTTGGGCTTTCCCCAAAGGAAGCATTGAAGCAGTTTTTCGGCTTCAGTAAATTTAAAGGACTTCAGGAAGATGTGATCAACGCGGTACTCGATGGCCATGACACATTTGTGATCATGCCTACCGGCGGTGGTAAATCATTATGCTATCAATTGCCAGCATTGATGCTGGAAGGAACAGCCATTGTCGTATCACCACTCATTGCATTGATGAAGAATCAGGTAGACGCTATGCGTGGTTTCAGTGAAACCGATGGCATAGCTCACTTCATTAATTCCTCACTGAATAAAACAGAAATTACTCAGGTAAAGAGTGACATCATGAGTGGTAAGTGCAAACTACTTTATGTTGCACCTGAATCTTTGAATAAGGATGAAAATGTAGAATTTTTCCGTGGCGTTAAGATCTCATTCGTCGCCATTGATGAGGCACACTGTATATCGGAATGGGGACATGATTTTCGTCCTGAGTATCGCCGTCTTCGCCCAATCATTGAGCAGATTGCGGATTGTCCGATTATGGCACTAACAGCCACTGCCACACCTAAAGTACAGCAGGATATTCAAAAGAACTTGGGAATGCTTGACGCAAAGGTTTTCAAAGCGTCATTTAACCGTGCGAATCTTTACTACGAAATCCGCCCAAAAGCGAATGTTGGAAAACAAATCATCCAATACATCAAAGCAAATAGCGGAAAGAGTGGTATCATTTATTGCTTGAGCAGAAAAAAGACAGAAGAGATTGCAGAGCTTCTGCAGGTGAATGGTATCAAAGCACTTCCATACCACGCCGGTATGGATGGTGGACAACGCAGTAAGGTTCAGGATAAGTTTTTGATGCAGGATGTTGATGTCATATGTGCAACCATTGCATTCGGAATGGGCATTGACAAACCAGACGTTCGTTTCGTTATTCACCATGATATTCCGAAAAGCCTTGAATCATATTATCAGGAGACAGGACGCGCAGGTCGTGATGGCGGTGAAGGAGTTTGTATTGCTTTCTATTCACCAAAAGATATCGAGAAACTCGAAAAATTCCTACAGGGTAAACCTGTAGCTGAGCAAGAAGTTGGCATGCTGTTGTTGCAAGAAGTTATTGCATATGCAGAAACTTCTATGAGTCGTAGACAGTATTTGCTGCACTACTTTGGAGAGGAATGGGATCCTGTCAATGGCGAAGGCGCTGGCATGGACGACAATTCAAGAAATCCAAAAGAAAAATTCGATGGCAGTGAATACGTGCAAATGATTCTTGAATGTATTGCAGAATTTAAGGAACTGCACAAAGCCGGATTCATTTGCAAAGTCATTGCAGGCATTAAAACATCCGAGGTCACTACTTATAAAGGCCATTTGAGTAAATACTTTGGTGAGGGCAAAGAATTTGATGAAAAATTCTGGAATGCCATTGTTCGTCAGATGTATGTGCGCGGACTTGTGACCAAAGAAATTGAGACTTACGGCACATTGAAAATTAGTGAAGAAGGAAAGTCGTTTATGAAAAAACCACAGCCATTTATGGTTGTGAAAGAAGAAGAAATTGGCGAAACAGATGATGACGATTTGATCATTCCTAAGCAAGGTGGTGGTGCCGTGGATGAAGCGCTATTTGCCATGCTCAAAGATCTCCGCCAGCGTTTAGCCAAAGAGAAAAAGATTCCTCCTTATGTGATTGTGCAAGATCCTGCGATGGAAGAAATGTGCACTCAATATCCGATCACACTGGATGAGATTGCACAAATCGGAGGTGTTGGAAAAGGGAAGGCTCAAAAATTCGGACAGCCATTCATTGATCTCATCAAACACTATGTTGACGAAAATGAAATAGAGCGTCCGGTTGATTTCGTTGTGAAGTCAGCAGGAAACAAGAGTCTTCAAAAGGTTCAGATCATTCAAAATATCGACAAGCGCATTCCACTTCCTGATATTGCGAAAGGATTAGGAAAGAGTATGGATGAGTTGTTGACCGAACTTGAGACCATTGTTTCTTCGGGCACTAAACTCAACATTCAGTACTTCATCGATGAAGAGTTTGATGAAGACCAGCAAGAAGAAATCATGGAGTATTTCATGCAATCAGAGACGGATGAAATCCGGGCTGCAGAAGAATATTTCGACGGTGATTATGAAGAAGAGCCGCTGCGACTCATGCGCATTAAGTTCATGAGTGAAGTAGGTAACTAATAAGAATAGCATCACGATATAGGGCCGCATCATGCGGCCCTTTTTATGTGCTGAACCGTTGTTGTCAAAAGGAGAATCACTGTTAGCGTTCGATCAAGGATGCTCATAAAAAAGTCGCGATTGAGCATGGACATACTCGATCCTACGATGGTCAACAGGACTAATCAATATTGATTTTCTTAGAAACAGTACCGTAGTCTGTAACGATCTTCATGAAATAACAACCGCTTTCCTCCAAATCAAAAGAGAAGAATCGAGCTTGTGGTTTCTCTGAAGTGACGAGCTGTCCAAGCGCATCAAAAACTACAACTTGTTCGATCGATTCAGAGGCCAATACATTCACCCTTCCATCAGAAGGATTTGGAAATACTTTCACATGCGTGGAATTGTTTTCACTGACAGAAATTGGTCCAAGGCTCCATGTATATACCTGCCCATCTTCAGGCAGTGAACTGATGTTTCCGGTAAAGTTAGCTGCAGATGGTGCTGGATTAGATGAAGGCAGATCCAATGTTTGATAATCCGTACTCGAATTGAAGATTCCTATTGTAGCAGAAAGCGAAGGTTGGTTATGAGGTCCATAACAGAATTGAATGGTGCCCGAAGTTTCGTATAGTTTTATCTGAAAATTAAGGGTATCATTTGTCGCTCCGGACAAACCACCATAAAGCCCAAACTCTACCCATTCGAAAACAAATACCCTATTTGGCTCAGAGCCTAAAGTAGCATAGTAAGCATGTCGTCCTGTTCCATCAAGATCATCCCAAAAAGGACAAAGCAAACCAGTACCGAAAGTGAGTAGCTGCACTGAATTAAGATTGTTTGACGCAGACGGAGCACCTGTTGAGGGAAGCACATTGGGTAGCGAGACATATCCATTCGACGATGCATAAAGTTGAACATAATTTGTACCGCAATAGCCGAATGTAAAGCCAATAGGTATTCCTGTATCAAATAAATCATCACCGTTCACCGACGCTTCGGTTCCAATCTCCTGAATGCTGTTGTAAGCTTCAGTAGAAGCGTTAAAACCATACGAAGCCGCCGTTTGTGAATATGTTTGAATTGCCCCGACGAGGAGGAAGCACGTGATCATTCTTTTCATAACGCTAATTTATCCGCAATATGAATTCCTGGTTCTACTACACGTGATAGAATGAGTAACTGTATGTTTTTCTTGAGAATTCGGACAGTATGCATTGATTTATTCCGATTGTGAATGACAAGACATCACTACTCACAGACCTTCAAAATCTCTTCATCCTAAGAAACATTGGCATTCACTCCACAATCATTTTAAGCGTGATTTGTCTTCCATTGTGAAGAAGTACGGTTATCACGTGAAAGCCTTCTACAATAACTGCTTTGTACAATTTGTCCACCTTTGAATTCGCATCTTTGATTTTACTCGCCTAAAACACCAAGTAAAAAAAATCCGAAAAATCGCCATGACTTTTCGGATTCTAAAAATGAGAAGAAGCTTTTGTTATATCAACTTCTCCAATAGTTTATTCATGCTCACGCGATCTTCAACAATTTGACGAACCTGATCAATACTCACACGATCCTGTTTCATGCTATCACGTTCACGAATAGTAACGCAATTGTCGTTCAGTGTATCATGATCTATAGTGATGCAATAAGGAGTACCAATCGCATCCTGTCTGCGATAACGACGACCGATGGCATCTTTCGCATCATATTGAAGATTGAAATACAATTTCAATTTGTCTACGATCTCGCGTGCCTTCTCTGGAAGTCCATCCTTATTCAACAACGGTAGCACCGCAACTTTGATTGGTGCGAGAGCTGGTGGAATGCGCAGAACAACACGTTCAGAACCATCTTCCAATGTTTCCTCATTGTATGCATAAGTAAGAGTCGCTAAGAACATGCGATCAAGACCAATGGAAGTTTCTATGACATAAGGCACATAAGATTCACCACTTTCGGTTTCGTGATAGCGCAATTTTTTACCCGAGAACTTTTCGTGATTTCCCAAGTCGAAATCTGTACGGGAGTGAATTCCTTCGAGTTCCTTAAAACCCATAGGGAAGTTGAACTCAATGTCACAAGCAGCGTTGGCATAATGTGCAAGCTTTAAGTGATCATGGAATTTGTAATTCTCTTCACCCATACCCAATGACTTATGCCATTTGATGCGCGCATCTTTCCAGTAATTATACCACTCACCGTCAGTCCCTGGCTTGATGAAAAATTGCATTTCCATTTGTTCAAACTCACGCATACGGAAGATGAACTGACGAGCAATGATTTCATTTCTGAATGCTTTACCGATTTGAGCAATTCCAAACGGAATTTTCATACGACCACTTTTCTGCACATTCAGGAAATTCACGAAAATCCCCTGAGCAGTTTCCGGACGCAAATAGATTGTCGCTGCGTCGCCGGCCACAGAGCCCAACTCCGTAGAGAACATCAAATTGAATTGGCGTACTTCTGTCCAATTGCGCGATCCTGTTTCCGGATCAGCGATTTCCAGGTCTTCGATGAGTTGTTTTAAAGCAACGAGGTCCGATGCTTCGAGTGCAGCTTTCATTCGCTGTTCTACACTGTTGATCTTTTCCTGATTACGAAGTACATTCGGATTGGTTGATCGGAATTGTTCTTCATTGAAAGCATCACCGAATTTATTCTTCGCCTTTTCAACTTCTTTATCGTTTTTCGCTTCCAATTTTTTGATGTAATCCTCAAGGAGTACATCTGCGCGATATCGCTTTTTTGAGTCCTTGTTATCGATGAGTGGATCGTTGAATGCGTCCACGTGACCGCTCGCCTTCCATGTGGTAGGATGCATGAAGATAGCAGCATCGATACCTACAATATTTTCGTGCAGTCGCGTCATGGCCTTCCACCAATATTCTTTGATATTGTTTTTCAGTTCAGAGCCATATTGACCGTAGTCGTATGTGGCGCTAAGTCCATCGTAAATTTCACTTGATGGAAAAACATAACCATACTCCTTACAGTGGGAGATGATCTTTTTGAGTTTGTCGTCTGAGTTTTGCATTGCGGGCGCGAATTTAGTCATCAATTCCCGCTTATTAAATACTGGAATTCAATCCGCTACACCACACTCATGATCAAACCAAGAAAGAACCAGAACAATCAACCCGACATATTTGCGGTGATTTCGTCCAAATTCTCATTAAACACCGACGAATTCTCAAAAAAGACGACGTCTTTCCAAATGAGACGAGTTCATTTGTGAAGGAGCAGCGCTAATTTGCCGCAAGATTAGAATATGGTTCAATGTTTAATCATTGATGATGAAAAAAATGCCCGCGAGAATTTGGAAAATCTCGTGAGTCGACATTGTCCTGAATTGAGGGTTGTATCCATGGCCACCTCAGGGTTAGAAGGCATTCAAAAAATCAAAGAACTAAAACCAGATGCCATTTTCTTAGACGTTCACATGAACGATATTGATGGCTTTACACTGCTGAGTCGGTTGGAAGAACCCAAACCAATGGTGGTATTTGTTACTGCCTATGAGAAATATGCCTTGCGTGCGATTAAGGCGAGTGCGATAGACTACATACTCAAACCTGTGAGTATTCGTGAACTACAGAACGCTTCTCAGAAACTCGAACAGCTGCATAAACTCAAGCATGAAAACCCCGCCTTTGAACGTGATTATAGTGATGCACTCAAATTGATGATTCAAAGTTCACACGATGAGAATCCGGAACGAATAGCATTGCCGGATCATTCTGGATACCGATTTGAAAACATGCGTGATATCGTACGTATGGAAAGTGATAGCAACTACACAACGATTTTTCTTAAGAACCATGAGAAAGTAGTAGTGAGCAAACCGATGAAACACTTTGAAGATTTTTTAGATGAGAACACATTTATACGGATTCACAACTCACACATCATCAATATTCTTTTCCTTAAAAGTTATCTCCGTGATGAAGGTGGTATGGCGGAATTGATCGATGGCACAAGGCTTCAAATTGCTAAAAGGAGACTTCCTTTATTTTTGGATACCATCAAAAATCGATTTATCAAACCTTGAGGTGTTTCGTTTACATCGTAACCGTTTGCTGCTGTCTGTGCGGCGCACTGCATGCATCTGCACAAATTACATCCCGCGTTCCATTTCGACATTACGACACACAACAAGGACTACCCTCAACACAGGTTCAAGGCATTTTCGAAGATAGTCGCGGATACATATGGACCATTACTGATCGTGGTGCGGCACGTTACGACGGATATACATTCAGGACATACACAACTAAACATGGGTTCTCTAGTAACAATATTTTACTCATCAATGAAGATCATCATGGCCGCATGTGGTTCATGTGTAACAACGGAGAATATTGCTATTTAGATGGTGACACCATTCGACCATATGCGGGTAATTCAAAGATCAAAAACCTATTGCGGGATAAGTTACCCGGCCCATTTTATTTCGATGAACAAGACACATTGTGGATTACAACTTTTTCCGGTATTCAACTTTTTAAATGTTTTGGTGATAGTGTGAGTGAGTTTAAACCTGCTGTTTCTGGATCACAAACACCCACCTACTACCTGCGCCGTGTTGGGGAAAAACTCATTACTCTTCAAGTTGGTGAAATCACACACGATAACAAAATTTCAACCACGGATAATATTTCCTATTTGTTGGATGTTGCAGGTGAATGTAAGCTGGCGTGCAGTGTGCAGGTAGCTGAAAATCGCTGGGCTGTTGCTGGTCCTGGGGGTTTTGTTGTCTTTGATGAAGCAGGCAATCTTAAAGCCTATTTCGAATCATCGCCTTATATTTTCTCCACCCTTGAACATGATCGAAGCGGAAACCTATGGCTGACTAATAGCAATGGAGCATTTCGCTTGAAAAATTACAACAACGGACCAGGAGATGCCGATGTTTTTTTTGAAGGTCATTTTATTACTTCGGTACTCCAAGATCATTTGGGAAATTATTGGTTTGGAGATCGTGACAACGGGTTATTTTTTGTGCCATCATTGGATATTGAAGTTTTTTCTACAGGTACTTCTGGTAAACAAGATAAAATCATTTCTGTAAAGGAACACAAAGGCAAATTATATTACAGTGACGCATCAGGGCAAATTTATTTGGTGCAAGAGAAGCGTGCCATCAAGCTCACTGAAAATCCGGTACCGAGCGGCGTATCGCTGGACTTCACTTCAACACAAAACGACAAATTCATCACTGGAAATAAACCCTTTTTACTTGATCCGAAAAAAGGAACCTACAAGCTCCTTGATGATCAGGCGGTGATCCGAAAGAGTTTGTTACTTCATCATGGCGACTGTGTTTTCGGTTTATCAGATGGCATTGCCTTTTTGGATGTAAATGAAAAATGGCAACGGGTTGAAAAAACACAATTTGGAGAAAGATGCAATAGCTTGTTTGAAGATACGGCGGGTATTCTCTGGATAGGCACTAACACTGGTCTCTACAAATATGATGGTACGGCTTTTCAGGCCATTGACCCGGTAAATGAAAAAAAACCTCGTGTAGCTGATATCTGCGAATGGAATGGCTACTTGGTTTGCTGCACGAGAGCTTCAGGGCTCATTTTCTATAAAGACGGCAAAACATTTTCAATCAAAGAAACTGATGGATTACTTTCTGATATGACAGATTGTGTTGTAACCGACGGAAATTCGTTGTGGGTTGGAACTGCTTCGGGTATACAACACATCATCGTACGTGATCTGGAAAAAACAGAGATAGCCACATTTGTCATCAACGATCAAAAAGGTCTTCCATCCAATGAAGTGAATGACATCTTATATTACGAAGGAAAACTTCTGGTTGCCACCAATGATGGATATTGTGTGATTGACCCAGAATCTGAGGCATTACGCGGAAGAACCACTCAGACCTTCATCACCGACCTTATGGTAAATGGAATCGTGCAATCCGCTCATGACAGCGTATTCCATTGGAATGAAAACAACATACGCATACACTTCCAGAGTTTGTATTTCCGCACAGCGGAAAAAACAACCTATCGGTATAAGCTGTTGGGTTTCTTTGACTATTGGATAGAAACCAATATGCCGAGTGCTGATTTCCCGGTTTTACCGGCAGGTAGATACGACTTTATTGTACAAGCAAGGAATGAAGATGGAATTTGGGGTGAAGGCGCATCCACGACTTTTATCATACTGCCGCATTATTCTCAAACATGGTGGTTTCGAACTGTTCTGGCCATGATATTGATAATATCCATCTACTTGATTTTTTATTTTGTTTATCAGAACAAAAAAGCCAAGTTGGTGAATAGGGCAAAGATGAGTGAGCTACGGCAACAAGCATTGAATGCGAATATGAATCCGCACTTTATCTTCAATGCGTTGGGAAGCATACAACATTTCATCAATGGAGGAAAGTCGATTGAAGCGAATGAGTATTTAGCTGATTTTTCGCGTCTCATTCGGATGAATTTAGAGACCAATCAAGAATCCCTTGTTTCCCTGGATGAAGAATTGGAGCGCTTGAGTTTGTATCTAAAACTAGAACACCTACGGTTTACTGATAAGTTGGAATACGAAATCATCAAAAAAGACAACTTGAACACCTTTGATCTTGAAATTCCTCCGATGCTTTTGCAACCATATGTTGAAAATGCCCTATTACATGGCATTCTGCCGTCGGGTCGCCCAGGAAAACTCACGATAAGTATTTATGCAAAAGACTCGGACTATTATTGTATAGATATCACTGACAATGGCATTGGTTTAACCGCTTCAATCAAAACTGTTCCTGAAGGGCATAAATCACTCGCTTTAAAAATGAACCAGGAGCGTTTGGCAATACTCGAGGCACAAACAGGATTGCGACATCGTGCTGAGATTACGGACCTCAGCATGGCTGGTAATTCTGAATCGGGAACCCGTGTTTCTATTATTCTTCCTGTTTAACGCTCGAATCAAGGTAAAACCCTGTTTAGGTGCGAATTCTAAAAAAATCACCCCGAATTCTCAATTGGCACTTACCAGAACGATCTCAACGCTCATATTTGTTGAACCTTTTACTACCAAGTATTTAAACACATCCAAGCAGATGAAAAAAATTTTACAAATCACACTTACAGTTTTGGTCACCATGTTTGCTCATGTTCTACAGGCCCAAACACCACTGGAATACACTTATACAGGCGCAGGTTTAACCGCATATCTGCCGCTGTCCAATGCCACAACTTTGATCAGCGGAGTCTTCGATGATCAAAATTTTACCAATATCACCATACCAGCTATCACATTTGGAGGTATTCAACAAACTGAAATTACCATTAGTGCCAATGGGTGGGTTGCATTCGGGAATGCAAATACTGTTACATATAACTCACCACTTGTGGCAACGATGAATGGCACATCTGGGTTGATTGTTCCTTTTGGTCGTGATTTGCAAAATGCTTCAAGTGCATCATCGTTGAGATATCAAATTGATGGACAGGTTACGACCATAGAATGGCTTGAGATCAAAAGATTTGGCTCTACCAACGAGAACATCAGTTTTCAATTGGTATTGGACGGAGCCGAGAACATCATCAGAACGAACTATCTTTTCACCACGGTTGCATCAACGAATGGTCACCCCCAAGTGGGAATGCGCACTGGAGGTGGTATTCCAGCAACAGGAATGTACGACGCAAGAAAAGTAGCTACTGGTGGATCATGGCTCAATTCTACCTCAGCCAATTCCGCGCAAGATTTTTGTGTACTCACATCAGATGAGCCCAATGGCTATCCCAATGAAATGTTTATGGAATGGAATGGTGGAGCTGGTGGTTGTATGGATATTTCTGCCTGCAACTATGATGTGAACGCGGAGTTTGACAATGGATCATGCGACTATTGTAGTTGCAATACTTGTGGTTGTACTCAAGAAGGTTCATGTAACTTCAATCCCAATGCAAACTATGATGATGGTTCATGTTATACTTCCGTAGAAGTGGCTATCATGGGCGACGAAACTCCGTGTGTTGGTTTAGAATCTGTTCTTATTGCAGTTATTGCTAATGGCAGTGGGCCATATGCCATCATGTGGAATGATGGCAGCACAGCAAGTACGACAACGTTTACTCCACAAAACACCGAAACAGTTACTTATACCCTCAATGTTGAAGATGCGAATGGTTGTATGGGTTCGGCATCCATTACAATGACTGGCTTTGAGTGCATATGGGGATGTCTTGATCCTCTCGCATGTAACTACAACGCTCAAGCCAATCAAGATGATTTTTGTGATTACAGCTGCATAGGCTGCACAGATCCTGATGCCATGAATTACAGTGAAACCGCCACCATAGACAATGGCGGATGTTATTACGAAGGAATTGGAAACACATGCGCGAACCCGATTGCGTTGGATTGTACAGTAGGGTATTATGAAAACATGACCGTTGGAGTAGCTAACGACAATGCCACATCTGGAGCAACACTTTGCGGTGGTGTTTCTAACGGCGGACAACGTTGGTATGTTTATACAGCCGCGTTCTCAAGCGAAATCACAGTAAGCACGATCAATTCATCGACCAATTTCGACACCTATCTCAAAGTATTTACAGGCACTTGTGGTGATTTGACTTGTGTTATTCAAAATGATGATGTACCAGGTACAGGATTTCAGTCACAGGTTGTCTTCAATGCCGAGGAAGGCACAACTTACCTGATTCGAGTTGGAGGTTACGCTATTTCCAATGGTAGTTTCGGCTTAACATTCGAATGTGGTGGTGGATGCCTTGACCCGGAAGCATGTAACTATGACGTTGATGCCCCATTCGATGATGGATCATGCACATACGGCGCCGATTGCTACGGTTGCACTGATGAGCTCGCTGTTAACTATGATCCTATCGCAGTTTATAACCAAGGCTGTCAATACAATCCGGATATTTTGGTATTCCATGACATGAATGGCGATGGTGTACACAATTTTGGAGAGCCGGGTTTATCCAATTGGCCAATAGATATTCCGGCCATGAATACAACGATATATACTGATGCAACCGGACATATTTCAGTCAATCTTCCAGCATCATCTTTCCAAATTAACCTGATCAACAACACCTCAAATTGGATCAGCTCAACAATAGATCAGGCATTCATAGATATTCCTACGAATATGTCTGTTGAATTCGGTCTCATTCCGGCAACTGGCGAAACTTTCTTTGTTGCTGGTCCATACGATGGGTTCTGGGAAATCATTCATTGTACGAATGGATATGAGGCTGGTGTAACGATCAACAATACAGGCAGCGCACCGTTGAATGGCACATTGACCATGACATGCAATTCTGACTTTACACCAGAAGAAGATGCGTATGGTACTGTACCGCCTGATCAAGTTGCCGCTGGATTTGCACAATGGAACATCGTCGATTATCTTGCCGGTAGTAATAATCTATTCTCCATGCACATTGATGGTCCTGGCGTTGAAAACATAGGAACGACTGAGTATTTCAATTTCAATCTCGTACTTGTTGACGCTGATGGAAATGAGATTTACAATGAATCTTGGCAAACAACACCAATGATCGCGTGTTCATACGATCCCAATGATCTCACTGCAACTCCAGAAGGGCTTTATGAGCCGCACTTCATTCTTCCTGGGCAACGTATTCAATACCGTGTAAGATTCCAGAATACAGGGAACCTATATGCAGAAGACATTACCATCATGGATCAATTAGATATCAATGTATTTGATATTTCTACATTCCAGCCGCTTT
Organism: Flavobacteriales bacterium; assembly: GCA_019694805.1. Classification (GTDB taxonomy): domain Bacteria; phylum Bacteroidota; class Bacteroidia; order Flavobacteriales_D; family Sanyastnellaceae; genus JAIBBG01. The sequence continues at coordinate 118,130 of JAIBBG010000004.1, forward strand.
ATTCTTCTGCCAGCATGGTTGCATGTCTGCATGATGATGGTATGGTTGATTTCATTTTCAACGATATCTATTTACCAGATTCTACAAGCGACGAAGAGGGATCGCATGGTTTTGTCGTATATCAAGTTGAAGCTCGTGAAGACTTGACCCCCAATACTGTTCTCACCAATCAGGCATCGATTTTCTTCGAACAAAACCCTGCCATCATCACCAATGAGGTATATCATACCATTTTCGACTGTAACTCATTCAGTGGAATTACCGGTGATGTAATGGCGTGTGAAGGCGAAGACATGAGCTTGGATGCTACGCAAGATTATGTAGAGACATACACATGGTTTGTGGACAATGTTATGAGCACTGAGCCCAGTGTGACACTTGCCGGTCTCACTGCTGGAGATCATTTGGTAAATGTCACTACTGCGAATCCCCTTTGTGAAGCAACACACGAAGTCATTGTAACAGTAAACACGAACCCTTCTATTGATGCTGGTGGTTCGGCGGAGATATGCGAAGGTGAGTCCGTGACGCTCATGGCAATCTCAGATGCTGAGGTTACCTGGTCCAATGGTTCATCAAATGGAACTGAGATTTTCCCTTCAAGTTCCACCATTCTCACGGCCACAGCTACGAACGAATTTGGATGTCAGTCAGAAGACCATCTCGAGATAGAGGTGTTCGATCTTCCTTCTGCATTGATTAGTCAGGAAGGAAATATCTTGACGGCAGTTGATGGTGCATCATGGCAATGGTTCTATGACAACAATCCAGTAAATGGAGCCACTTCTCAAAGCTTTACAACCATTGGCGATGGCCAATACTATTGTGTCATTACAAGTGCTAATGGTTGTGACGTGAACAGTGAAACACTCAACGTGACTCATGTTGGAAGTGTTGAAAATGCGGTGATCCGGGTTTATCCTAATCCAGTGCAGGACAAAACGCAAGTCACTCTGCCAGCGGGTGTATATCATTTGATCATCACTGATGCCTTGGGCCAATTGGTGCTCTCTCGAGACAATTGCAGTGGTGTCATTGTTCTAGATCGGAATAATTTCAGTGCCGGCGCTTATATGCTGAGTATTTATGGTGAGAACGTATTCGAAAACATCAAATTGATCATGGAATAAAAATATTGCTGATCAAAAAAAACAAACCCGTCGGAAGGATCCGGCGGGTTTTTTTTACCCCAAAAGTTTCGAATTCTCAATAAAAAAGCACGATTACTCAAAATCAGCGATGAAAATGATGTTTCAATTTACATTTATAGTTAGAATTTAGTGTCATGGCTTGCCTCATACCAAATAGAATACTACCACTCGTCGGATGGCTTCTCATCGCGACATTATTCGGAAATGCCCAGGGGGTTTCATCCTACAGTTTTCAACTCACGAATGAAACGTATACGCCCATTTCAAGCCCTCTCAATTTTCAAAGCGGAGTTGATCTCAATACGAACGGCATTTCAGCCAATATTCCACTCAACGGCACCTTTTATTTTAATGGAGCCCATTATCAATCTCTTCATATTTCCAACAATGGCTTCATTGTACTTGGAGACCAACCTCCAGCAGCAAGCAATGTCACGCCACTTACTCAAACAAGTGTTTCAGGGGTTATCACCAATGGATATGAAGCAGCAATCAGTGCATTTGGTTGTAATCTCGTTATGTCCAACATGCCGGGAAGTGCCCCATCGATTGACTATACCAATATCAATGACGAATTTGTTGTTCAATTTACCGATCTGGCGCGTTTTGGCCAAGGAAGCACTGAAAAAATCAGTTTTCAAATTCGGCTAAATTTAAGTACCTACGAAATCCAATATGTTTATGGTGATTGCCTTGCAGGCTCATCAACTTCCACACAACCACAAGTTGGCTTAAGAGGCTGTAGTTATCGCGACTATCAAACATTGAGTGGCAATCTTGCCAATGCCTGGAGTAATCCGAATATAAATCTTGCCACCGGCGGAACTGCCCCTCCACTTACCTTGAGATATAGTTCTTCGAATCCATCATCATCACCAAGCTCGGGACTCACTTATACTTTTGTTCCACCTTCGCAGTTGGCTGAACCAGTTTATGCTGCCATTCCGTTTTATGAAAATTTCGAAGCTACACCATGGTTAGATGGTTTGGCGCCACAGCAACTGCCATCCATGGCAAGTGTAAGAACTTGGCCAGTGTATGGTGATCGTTCATTCAGAATACAAGGCACCACTGCGGCCAGCGTTGTATCAGGATGGTCATCCACAAATGGAGTTTATCAGGATCAGCCTTCCCAATCAGCATGTTTCAATTCATACGATGTAACAAGCGGAACAAGAGGATACATGGATTTTTACGTAGATCTTTCTTCAGGCAATCAAACACTTTCTTTCGACTATATCAATGCTTCAGGAATTGACTATCTCGAAGTTTTTTTATCTGCAGATGGTGGAGAAACATTTGGAAGCTCTCTTGCGACCTATGGCGTTGTGGCCAACTGGACCAATCACATGGTGGATTTAGGGACACCACTATCCAACTCTTGTGTTGTGCGCATTCAATGCGTGGGTGATTTTGGAACCTCCTATTCCAATATCGGAATCGATAATGTGGTTATCGGCGAACCATGCATTGGACAACCCAACGCGGGTACAGCGGCCACCATATTGGCTGATTCAAATTGCCCGGGCTCAGATATCACTTTATCTCTGGGAGGTGGATACAGCACGAATGGTGTTATGTTTCAATGGCATGAATCCACTACTGGTGAAATCAATTCTTTCACTGCTATTGAAAATTCATCTTCTCCGGTATTCAACACCATTGCTGCAGCAGGGCAACATTATTACATAGGTATTGTAACGTGTGCATCAAGCGGATTAGCAGATTCTACAGAAGTTCTTAGCATCATGATTGACCCTATAGAAGTACCCGTCATTACACCTTCCGTCAATAGTTTGTGTGCGGGTGAGACCGTTCAAGTGTCAGCAAGCAATACCGACATGAGCAACATGACTTATACCTGGTCAGTAAGCAGCGGTGATGCAACAATAACCACCACAAGCTCAAATACTGCAGACATTCTATTGCTTCAACCTTCTACTATTCAAGTGATCGCAACAAACAACATAAACGGATGTGAAAGCACCTCGACTTCTTTGATTGATGTCGTACAAACACCAATACCTACGGTGTTATTCGATTCCGAAATCTGCATGAATCAATCAACGACCATCATAAACACATCAGAAGCGTTTACCTGTATTCCATACACAAGCATTCAGGCACCACCAGATGCAAATGTGCTGATCGAGAATGGCGTATTGAATGTACCACTCACCATTGGCCTTACAGATGATGGCATTTGGAGCTCCATACCACTCGGCTTTGAATTCAATTATTTTGGAGAAGTCCGCACTGAATGTGCTGTAGCCACCAACGGTAATCTGCAGTTCTATGACAACACCAACACACTAAGCTCTGTATTTACTCTCCCAGCATCTTTACCAAGTATGCTTGCACCCAATAACTTTATTGGAATTTGTTTAACTGATTTAAATCCTGGTATTGGCGGCAGCATCAAATACTGGACGCTGGGCGAGGCCCCAAACAGAATCTTTGTACTCGAATATCGGGATATACCATTTTACACGAACGTACAAACCTATTTCACTGGTCAGTGTCATATTTACGAGTCTGGTGGTTTCGAAATTCACATTGGAGAAATCTCCAACACCACACAACTTGTTTCCATTGCTTGCGAAAACCAGCAAGGTACCCAAGGAGATATTGCAGACAATTGCTTGACCGGTGAAATGGACTACTGGTTATCTCGTTCTGGTGGCTTGCCTCCACTAACACCGCAAGCTTGGCGTTTTGAAATGGGAAGTGCCGAATTAGGTTACACCTGGACGCCGCAAGAATATTTCGCAAGTAATTCCTCAGGTGTTGGGTTTGATGAGTTAAACACTATGGTATTTCAAGCTCCTGGTGTTTATGAAATTTCACTTCAATTTACGGATCTGCCTTCTGGTTGCACAACTACAGGATCATGGATGATCACTGTTGATGGATCATGTTATTTGGGCTGCACTGATGTAGGCGCATGTAATTATAATCCCAGCGCAACAGAAGATGATGGCAGTTGTGACTTCTCATGTTTCGGATGCACTGATCCATTGGCGTGCAATTATGCTCCTTCAAGCACTGTAGACGATGGAACCTGTCTCTATGGCAATGGATGTAACGGATGCATGGACCCCTTGGCCGACAATTACAATCCACTCGTTTTGTTTGATGACGGTTCCTGTCAATATCATGGTAGCGTCATTGTTTTTCAAGATTTAAATGCCAATGGAATTAAGGACTCTGGTGAGCCCGGATTGCCAAACTGGTCTGTCTTTTTCTCACAGCTATCCATTACCATGTTCAGCGACATGAATGGAGTTATTACTTTCGACCTTCTCAATGGATCGTATTATGTAGACTTAAACTTAAATGTTGGTTGGTTCAATACGACCCCTACATCAGGTGTTGCCAACGTTCCTGGTACATTCTACTTCGGTGTTCAGGATGAGAACTTACTGAGTTATGATGTGAATCCGGGAATGACTTCTGTATTCTCATGCATTTCAGGAGTGAATCCGGGTGTTTGCATCTATAATTCAGGTGGAATCTCATTTACAGCCGACTTAAGTCTCACTTGTGATAACATTCTATTACCACAATTGCTCCCATCGCTCCCTTTGCAATCTCCCACATCAGTAGATTTCGGAACGGCCACGTGGAGCGATATGGCCATACCCAGCGGAGGTTCATCAATCCTATTGTTCACAAGCATTGATTCGCCCGGTATTGAGTATTTAGGCAATACTTTCAGTTTTACTTTTAACCTAACACTCACAGATCCAGATGGCATTATTTTCTACGATGAAACCTGGACCATCACAAGAGACTTAACTTGTGCTTACGATCCTAATGAAATTTCTGCAGATCCCGTAGGTTATTATGATCCTCATTTCATCCATGCGGGACAAAGAATTTATTATCTCATCAAATATCAAAATACCGGAAACGCTCCTGCGCAGGATATTTTGATCATGGATCAACTTGATCCGGCTGTTTTCAATCTGAATACATTTCAACCGATTTCCTATTCATTTAATACAGTGGCTTGTCTTCACGATGATGGTATTGTCGACTTTATCATGAATGACATCAACTTACCAGATTCAACCTGGGATGAACCCGGTTCACATGGTTATGTATTGTATCGTGTTGATGCGAAAAGCGATTTGGTTCCAAATACCGTGCTTCCAAATCACGCCGCTATTTTCTTCGATCAAAATCCAGCTATTATCACCAATGAAGTATTCCACACCATCTTTGATTGTTCGTCTTTTTCTGGAATACAAGGAGATCTCCACGCCTGTTTTGGTCAATCGATTTCTCTGGATGCATCGCAAGAATATGTTGAGTCTTATCAATGGACAATTGACGAAAATATTTTCACCACACCTTCTATTGAAATTTCATCACTCGCTGCCGGAGAACATTCGGTTGGACTAATAACTGCAAATCCACTTTGCGATAAATCACATGAGGCCACTATCACGATCAGCGAACTTCCGTTGATCAATGCTGGTGTTGATACCGCAATTTGTGCAGGAAACTCCCTTTTATTGATGGCAACAAGTAACGCCAATATAGAATGGTCCAATGGCTTAGCAAACGGCAGCGAGTTTTTTCCATTGAATTCAGTAACGCTTACCGCTATGGCAACAGATGAAGAAGGCTGTAGCACTGTAGATGAGCTCGATATCAATGTCATGGATCTACCAGCGACATCATTGACACAAAATGGCAATATGATTACTGCCGATGATGGTATAGCGTGGCAGTGGTTCTACAATGGAGCCGCAATGCCCGACGGAGATTCACAAACCATCAATACGATAGGTGGTGGCACATACTACTGCATCATTGAAGGAGAAGGAGGATGTGAATCCATCAGTGAAAGTATTTCCGTAGTAAATATTGAAGAGCAAACCTCTGCACAATTATTCATATATCCGAATCCAATGATCCATGATGCAGTGATTATACTGCCGGGGGGCACATATCAAATCATCATGACCGATGTTGCGGGTCGAATAGTTCTTGATCAAAAAAACTGTTCGGGGGTGTTTCATTTGGAACGCAGCCGACTTTCATCAGGAGCATTCCACTTGACTGCAACCAACCAGAATTGCACATATACGAGCACGCTTATCGTTAATTAAGGAGGTTTAGATTATGAAACCAACAAGTCGCCTTCCGAACGCGGAGGGCGTTCTTGTTTCATAGTCTACCACTTTTTCGGACTTCGTTTTACATTTGTCATGTATGAATAATGAAAAGCCTCGTATTGGCGTACTCGGTGGCGGATCATGGGCCACCGCTCAGGTAAAACTGCTTTGCAATAACACTGACAAGGTGAATTGGTGGATGCGCAGTAAAGAAGCCATTGATCACATCAAAAATTATGGACATAATCCACACTATATACAAAGCATTGAGTTCGACAAACAGAAACTGAATGTTACTGATGATTTGCAAGACGTCATTGACAATAGCGACTACATTGTTGTTGCTATTCCATCCGCATTTCTCCATGATACCATCGAACACTATAAGCCTAAGGGACTTGAGAACAAAGTGCTCTTTTCGGCCATTAAGGGTATCATCAATGAATACGATTCCATTCCAGCAAGGTATTTCCATAAACAACTTGGGGTGCCCTATGAACAAATTGGATTGGTTTGCGGGCCTTGTCATGCCGAAGAGGTAGCACTTGAAAAATTATCTTATCTAACCATTGGCTGTCACGACATCGAGAAAGCCGAGGTGATGTCCAAACTTCTTGCATGCAGATATATCAAAACCACCACCACCGAAGATGTTTTTGGTACTGAATTGGCCGCCATTCTAAAAAATGTCTATGCTGTAGCATCTGGCATTTGTCATGGTCTCGGATATGGAGACAACTTTCAGGCGGTATTAATCAGCAGCGCCATTCGTGAAATTGAACGTTTCCTTGATTCGGTACATGAGATTCACCGTGATGTAAAAAGCAGTGCATATCTCGGAGACCTTTTGGTAACTGCGTATTCCCCATATTCACGAAACAGAACATTTGGAACGATGGTCGGTAAAGGATACAGTGTCAAATGGGCAACGATTGAAATGAATATGGTAGCGGAAGGATATTATGCTGCCCGAGGGATTCATGAGATCAATAAACACTTCAAAGCGGATATTCCTATTGCTGATGCAGTCTATCGGATTCTCTATGAAAAAATATCGCCCATGATGGAAATGAGAATTTTGACCGACAAACTCTCCTGACCTTTCATTCGATTTCTGGGGGTTATCTTCGCATAACCAATACAATACCGGAGTGTATATTCAAACGTTCAACTTTGGCAAGGTTCCCATTGAAATGTGGGAATACCCTGTGATGTTAGCACTTCTGGTTATCGCATTTCTTTTAGCTAGAAGGACCAAGGCAAAAAAAATCAAAGAATTTCCGGAGTATAGATACTATGTTCCTGGAATGCTGATCAAAATTGGTGGCGGTTTTCTTTTTGCGTGTATTTATATTTTCTATTACAAGCAAGGAGACACCACAAGTTATTATGAGTGTTCTATGGCCTTTACCCGATTGTTGCTTCATGATCCGGGAGATTTTCTCACCGTCCTTTTAGGTGGTGGCACGCAGGAGATGAAGAGTTTTTTTACGGAGGCCACTGGTGAACCATTGATGTATATGTTCGAAGAAAACTCCACGCGCTTCACCATCAAGATTCTTATTCCATTCGTTTTTCTGGCTGGTCAAAGCTATTTCATCACAACATTTTTTGTGGCCATATTTACATACGGTGGACTGTGGGGCTTATACAGGATGTTTGTGAGTTATTATCCTCATTACTCAAAACAATTGGCGTGGGCAGTGTTATTCATGCCTTCAGTAGCCTTCTGGGGATCCGGCATACTCAAAGACTCATTCACACTAGCGGCGACAAGTTTTCTTATTGTAAGGATTAATGCCTTGATCAGGAAAGAAGGAACATTCTGGTTGAATCTGTTGGCCATCATGTTCTTTTCCTATATCATCATTTCGATCAAAGCATACGTGATGCTGATCATCATGCCGAGTGCCATGGTGTGGCTGATATACAGCCGCATTACAAAAATCAATCGTTTGGTGAAATATCTCATCTTACCCGTTGTGATTTTGGCCATCACGGCTGGCAGTTATTATGGTCTCCAAGCTCTGGGGGAAAGTTTGGGGAAATTCAGTGTAGAAAATGCACTGAAGACCGCTTCCGTGAATCAGCACGACTTGAAACAGGAATATTATGAAGGCAATGCCTTTGATATCGGAGATTTCGAGCCAACAGTAGCCGGAGCAGCATCCAAGTTTCCACAAGCAACACTGGCAGGATTATTCAGACCCTATTTATGGGATACAAGAAATATTATGATGTTTCTAAGCGCACTTGAGAACAGCATACTACTTGCATTTACACTTTGGATCATTCTTAGAATTAAGTGGCGGATTACATTCCAATATTTGGGCAAACATCCGCTCGTCATCTATTGTTTGGTATTTTCAATTCTATTTGCATTCATGATCGGCTTGACCTCTCCAAACTACGGAGCTCTTGTTCGTTTCAAGGTGCCTTTTATTCCGCTCTATATGGCAAGCCTCATGATTCTTTACTTAGAATTAAGACCCAATAAACTGAAAGCAACTACGCCATCAAGACTCCATGAATTGAATTTCAAAAACAGAAGCAATTTTTGATTTGAGTTTCGCACTAACTTCCTGAAAATTCAATTTTTTTCCAAGTTCCTTTTCCATGGATGTCACGGCTTTATCCGTGATACCGCATGGAATAATGTTTCCGAAATAAGCATTGTCGGTATTGACATTAAAAGCAAAACCGTGCATGGTAACCCAACGACTGCACTTAACGCCAAGAGCGGCGATTTTTCGTGCTTTAGACGGATCATTTTCATCAATCCAAACACCAGTTAAGCCCTCAATTCGCCCGGCTTTGATTCCATAATCAGCAAGTGTTTGAATGATCGCTTCTTCAAGATAGCGCAAGTACTTGTGAATATCCGAGAAAAAATGGTCGAGATCGAAAATCGGATAACCAACGATTTGTCCAGGTCCGTGATAAGTGATATCACCGCCGCGGTTAATCGCATAAAACTTCGCGTCTACCTGAGTTAGCGCATCTTCATCCAGAAGTAAATGTGAAATATCACCACTTTTTCCTAATGTGTAGACATGCGGATGTTCTACGAAAAACAAATGGTTATCTGTTGGGATTTGATCTTGCGGTAGTTTGTTTCTGTTGTCAAACTTTCGCTGAACTGTAGCTGCGAAATACTTTTCTTGTAAGTCCCAACATTCTTTATAGTCCATCTTACCCAAGTCATGAAAAAAAACGGGCACAGGATGTTTTGCATCCTGTGCCGTTGTTTCGTTCATGGCATCTATCTCGACTCTTGAGGAAGAGTTAGACTTTGGCAAGTTCATTCTTCAGGAAAATAATGGCCGGAATAGCTACTGCATCTTCATTGCGCATTTCAGCCAAATCGATACTTAGCCAATCGCCGAGATGAATGAGGTAATAAGATCTCTCAATGCGGGTTTGGCCTTTTGACCAAGCCTCAATGATGGTGTTGCATTTTTCACCCATCAGTTTTTTACACAATTCCATGCGGATCTGTGAGCGCTTATGGTCATCGGTATTTCTAAGCATAACAACAGCTACACGATTATCGCCACCGGTCCAACCCACCAATTCATTGTGATTCATTTCCGGGAAGACGTGATGCCAACAGAGCATTTTAGAATTTTCATTCACTTGTTGTCTCCACCTGATGGCCACCCCTTCATACATCGCTTCGCTGTATAGGATGGGAATGCGTGTTACTATTTGTTCTGCAATGTTTTTTGACACTGTGCGAATATTGGCAATATCCGACTCAATGAGTTGAATGGCATTTTCAATTTCTTGTTCGAAATAGCCATCGATATATCCATAAGCCTTTAAGATAAAAAACAATTGAACAGAGCTATATCCGAACATACTGCGAGGAGGATTACCACCCGGTATGAATATGACATTCAAGCCATTTTCTTTGGCATAGGTTCCAATTTTTCCACCACTGGTAACACACGCCACTTCCGCGCCTTTAGCCACAGCTTCGTGCAATGCCGCAACGGTTTCTTCGGTATCGCCGCTATAACTGCTGATGATCACCAGCGATTCGTTGCTTACGAATTCTGGCAATACATAGTCGTTTGTGCAAACAATCGGCAAATGAATTTTATCGGCAACAAGCTGGCTAACAATTTTGCCGCCGATACCGCTACCTCCGAGTCCGGAAATAACAATGTTGCTGATTTTGCGATCAGGCTTAGTGAGGTTTGCGGATCTTCCAATGCTTAATGCTTCGCGCAAATGATGAGGAAATGCTTCAACTAGTTTTTTCATGATCAATACAATATTCAGGGAGCGAATTTAATTCAGAATAGCCCGAACACAGTGTTATTAACCGCACATACTGTGAATAATTCCCGGAGTCAAATGCTTGTGCGCTGCATTACTTTCATGCACTGAAACATGGCGGTGGTTAAGCCACATATCAAAGTCGATGAATTGCAGAAGGGACGAGGCGCGCAGCTCAATCCTCACAATGGATTTATCAAAAACAGCTACGTACAAACCGACGAACCGGTGATGTGGTGGCAGTCAGAAGATGATCAGGAAAAAAGGCAAACCACCTACATTGAAGTCTTTCCGAAAAACAACTTATCCAAGAACAACAGCCCAGACATTCCATTCGACTACAGCATCAATCCATACAACGGCTGCGAACACGGCTGTGTTTACTGCTACGCGCGCAATAGCCATGAATACTGGGGTTATAGCGCCGGTCGTGATTTTGAGGAAAAAATACTCTACAAACCCAAAGGGCACGACATGCTGAGGCAACTCTTTCGCAGTGGCAAATGGCAGCCGCAGCTAATTGTGTTATCTGGAAATACGGATTGCTATCAACCCGCAGAACAAGAGCTGAAACTTACCCGTAAGCTGCTCGAGGTTTTTCTGGAACACAAACACCCGGTTGGGATAATTACCAAAAATGCACTCATACTGCGTGACTTGGATATCTTGAAAGAATTAGCGGCGCAAAAACTCGTGAGTGTGACCATTTCCATTACAACGCTTCAGGAAGAATTGAGAAGAACCATGGAGCCGAGAACCTCGAGTGTTGCCAACAGACTCAAGGCTGTTGAAGAATTGTCGCGAGCTGGTATTCCAGTTAATGTCAACATGGCGCCTATCATTCCTGGTGTAAATAGTGAAGAAATTTTTTCCTTGGTTGAAGCCGTTGGTCAACGTGGGGCGACTTCTGTACAATACATCATGGCAAGACTCAATGGTCAAATTGCTTTGATCTTCGAAGATTGGGTGAAAAAAGCATTACCCGAACGAGCTGATAAAATACTGGCATTGATCAAAGAGACTCATGGAGGTACACTCAATGAATCAAGATGGAAAACAAGAATGAAAGGTGAAGGTCATTATGCCAACAATATTGCCGATATGTTCCGAATCGCACGAAAAAAATACTTACCCGGGAAAAAGGAACACGATTTAGACTATTCCCAATTCGTGACAAACACAGAAAGACAACTGAGCTTATTCTAACATGATAAACTATGCCCATCAACGTTTTATGAAGCCTTTGGAGGCTTTAGAAAACATTCTCAAAATTGCTTCCTCTAATAAAGATCATGGCGGAGCATTTTATAAAAACAAAGGACGCGATGTGCTATTCCGGCTCGAAGCGCTGAGTCGGATTTATCGGGAAATTCATGATAAAAAAGCGTTTGACTTCTGGTATAAAGAATTCAAATCACTGGAGGATTTATTGGGCCAGATTGATTACAATGAATCGATGCAACTGACTTTCAGCAGCAACAAAAAGCTGAAATCAAAAAGTGATAAATTGTTTGGTCAAAATTGTTTGACCCTCACTGAAGCGCTTACTCACAAATTAAAAAATGATGGTTGGCTTCATGGAGAAAAAACACAATTGTTCCGATCTGCATTAGCCTCTGCATCATGGCTTGAGTCGCACGAAGACCGCTCCGCATATGGTCATGAAATGTGCAATGAACTTCAGAAGCTGAAGTTCAAATATGAAAATGGTGAACTTAATCCTTTTCAAATTGAGGATGGATTACACGAATTCCGAAGAAGATTGCGTTGGATCGGTATTTACTCCATCGCTTCGGAAGGTATGGTGCAATTACTCAAAATCAAAACCATTCCAGGTTCGCTACAAAAATATCAGACAAAAGAAATCGTGTCGTCGCCTTACAATGTCATGCCGAAAGCAACAAAAAACCAACACACGATTCATATCCAGTCGCAACACTTCTATGCAATGAGTTGGCTTATCCAACAATTGGGTGTATGGAAAGATGATGCACACCGTTATGAAGCACTACAATTGCTTGAAGGTGAAATTTCGAAAACAGATCAAGAAATGATGCAAAGTTTACCATCACGCGCAGAAATGGCTATGGATGATTTCATTTATTCCGAACAGGTGATTTTAAAATTATCGCGTGATATTCTTCGTTCGATCTCATGAAATATGCCATCACATACTTTTCGTCTCCATTGGGTCTACTGCGCATCACAGGTATGAAAAGGGCTCTGATGAAAATCGAATTCGTCCAAATAGCACAGCAAGATGCTCATGATGAATCTGATCTTCAGGAAGCAGTACAACAACTCGATGAATACTTCGCTGGTGTTCGCACAACATTCAGTATTCCTCTTCACCCGGAGGGAACGCATTTTCAATTGAATGTTTGGGAACAGCTTCAACAAATTCCATTTGGTAAAACAGTTTCATATGAAGATATCGCTCGCAAATTGGGCGACATCAAAGTGATCCGTGCTGCGGCCACAGCGAACGGACGGAATCCGCTCCCCATCATCATTCCCTGTCATCGTGTTATCGGAAAGGATGGTTCCCTAACCGGGTATTCAGGCGGTTTATGGAGAAAAAAATGGTTACTCGATTTTGAAATGCGCGAAATCCAACCACGATTGTTATAAGCCTTTCTCCATTATTTGATCAACCAACGGAACCCGACATATCCCATTCGACCGAAAACAGGCCCCCATACCATGGAGCCGTCAAAAAATGCAGAAGACGGATCATCCGCAGAAATAATAGCATCATGGATCATGAAGTTCGTGAGATTTTCTCCACCTACATAAATTTCAAGATCCTTTTTGAATGCATACGTCACTTGAGCATTCAACTGAAAGTAATCATTGCTATAGGTAGATGCTGGATCAACTGCATGTCCCTCATGTCCGCCGTGTATGTCTCCGGTAAATGGAATTCGCTTCTGACTGATCCACTGCGCTGTTGCGTCAAATCTCCAATGAGCCCCATTTGATTTTTCCTTTGTTGCAAATGCAAGATTGATAAACGCCCTGTGTTTGTTGAGCAATGGTCGCTCAAGAAGAAGCGAGTCATAAGTCGTTTTTGCATCCAGCCATCGATAAGCCATTCTACATTCAAGACGTCTTACCGGTGACCATTGTATCTCCACTTGTGCGCTCGTGCTATAGCTGTTGCCGGACAAATTGTAAAAGCGCGCGATGGTCGGAGTTTCCATATCGAGTACAACCTGCTTTTGAAATTGAGTATGGTATACATCTATCGACATAGAAGCATCACGATGATTGATCTTCCGTTTGAGGCTCCATATAAGACCAACGTTGGTGGCTTCTTCCATGTCCAGGCCATAAATACCATTTTCATTGTTTCCTTCTATGATAATGTTCCGATTACCAGCAAGAACACCCACGTTATCCATCAATAGGTTGGCGGTTCGGTATCCTTTGCCAGCAACGAGTTTCAGAGAGTTTCTTGGATTAAAACTATATCTTGCATGAAGTCTGGGAGTAAAGAACAAGCCATAATAATTGTGATAATCAGATCGCAAACCAGCGACTAACGTGAAGTCTTCCTGATGATTCCAGGTATATTCAGAAAAAACGCCGATCACTTGTTCCATACGTCCCAATTGCAAGGACGACAATGGCAAAGGAGGAAAATCCGTGTAAGTAATGCCTTCGGTATAGTCATCATAATTGAAGCTTGTACCCGTTGTTATCTTATGCGCATCGGAAAAAATACGTGTTGCAAACAAGAGATTCATTCTGCCGCTCAGTTGCTGTCCCAGGTAATTTCTGTAACCAAACCTTCCGGATTGGTCATGCCACTGCATGGTGACCTGAGACCCAAAGCTTTTCCATGGTTTATCCCGAAAAACATATCCTGTTTTTCCCACGAATTCGTATCGTCTAGTTTGCAAATCCGTTCCCCAAAGTTTGGCCCTGATGTCATCCGCAGGATTAAAATCAAATTGTCCGCTTTGACCATTGAGATAAATGAATCCAAGAACATATTGTCCTGAAATTCCACTTTGGGTTGAAAGGTGCCATTCATTGCGCAAAAGCACATTGGCAAATAGTGGATTATCCAGAAAACCATCACGGTTCATATCACTTCTGAACTGCGACATTGCGCCGTGTGCAAGAAATACAGGTCGAAATGTTACACGATGCACATGCTCCGTTGAATCCTCATGATGTGGGTTGTAGATCAGATTCAACTCTGTTCTACCAGAACTACCAGCATAGGCATTAAGTTGAAATTTCTCGGCGTTCGCCGGGCTTTTCACCGCCACATTGATTTGACCGCTGATGCTTTCATAACCAGCCGTTACAGAACCCGCACCTTTTGAGATGTAAATATTTTTCACCCATGGTCCGGGGATGTAAGTGAGTCCATATGTACTCGCCAGACCGCGCGATGCGGGAACATTATCAAACAACATTTGCGTGTATTTGCCTTCAAGACCGAGCATTCTGATTTGTCTCGTTCCCGTGATAGCATCGGCATAAGCAGCGTCCACTGATGCATTCGTTTCAAAACTTTCGCTGAGATTACAACATGCTGCTTTACACAATTCCTTTTCATTCAGTACCTGAAAGGCCTGAGGATTCAGCATATTGATTGTGGTTGACCCCACTTCCTCGGTGATCTGGACAGCGTTTAGGGTAGCCGATTCCTTCAGGACAAAGTTGACTTCTGCTTGACCTTCATAAAGAATGGTATCGGAAACATAACCAATAAAGCCAGCTACCAATTTTGATGATCCCGGCGCCAATCCAATGGAGTAGAATCCGTTTTCATCGCACACGGTGCCGCTGCGTGTACCTTCCCACACCACGACTGCTCCCGCGAGGGTCGTTTTCATTCCATCGCTGTCTTCTCCAAACACATATCCATGCAAGCCCTGACCATCCATGGGTACAGCGAAGATGAACATCGCTGAAAAAAAGATAAACCGTTTCATGGAAACTATCAGTGTTTATCCATTTCGCGGTACTTACAGCATTCGTGAACACGACCATATTGCTCAGGTGTACACGTTGACTTTTCAGTATCATAACCTGCATCGTTCAATAGTTGATGCAATTTTTCTTCTGAAATTTTCGCTGGTTTATAAGTCACAGTAAGTTGATTGGACGCCAGATCATAATCCGCCGCAATCACACCCTTGGTGTCCATGACCTTTTCGATGGTTTCTTCGCACAATCCGCAAACACCTGCGACCCAGAACTTAGCCGTAATACTTTTAGGTGTTTTCTGTGCGTGTACATTTGTTTGGCTTGCTAAAGCAAGAACCAGAACTATCATTGAAATAATGCTCTTCATGTTGAATTGTTTTTGTTGAATAAAAAATGAATCGGGGAATATTCCCCATAACCAAAAACCTGAAGAGCTCAGGCGTAGAGTATGAGTGAATGAAATTTTAGATACCGAGGCAGCTGAGGCCCGGTATCATCATCACTTCTGAAATGGTTAAAACTGGTTGGGCATTCATCAGGAGATTCCCATAACAATGGTGACTCCATCACTCCCGGCACAAAAGAAGCATAGGATTCGGTTGGACGTTGATGCTCATCATCCAACTTGAGATTGATAAAACCAAATTGACAACAATCAGTGTTCAAGCAACAATCACCATCATCTTCATGACTTGTACATCCTTGAACCGGCTCGTAAAGTGAAAAATTGCTGAGTTTACCGCAACAATAATGCAGATGTATTTGTAAGCCGATGCTTAGCAAAGCATAAACGACAACAACCGATATGTTTAACCAGCGCTTCAACACAACAAAGTTAGTGGTTAATTCCCATATTATGTTGACTTTCACAATTTGAAAACAACATAATCTTGGGTTTCAAATACCCTTTCCAATTCGCTCGGCTCCTGGTAGACACCTCTTCTAATAAAAAGAAGTTTGCATCCCATAGATTTCAATTTGGCCATTTCCAATGGATTCAGGTGATCTGAAGGTACGAGCCAACCCTTCCTATTTAAAAAATAGAATTCATTTGGATTCTCATTGCTGACCAAAGCAACAAGGTCGCTTCTGTCTGAAACCTGATCTGCAATGGCTTCAAGTTGCACTTTGACAAATGACTCTTTGCGGATGAAAAAATCATGCTGTTGATTGGCGACGCTTTCCACGACCGCCGCTAACAGGAGGAAGATAGCCCATCTTTTGTCAATCGAACTGAGTAAGACTCCAACAAGCATGGCCAAGATCGGCATAACCACCAAAGCGTAGTATCCATGATGAGCAAACAGAAAACCTGACTTAAGCATATATATCGCGATGAATGGCGAGATCACCATGAGTGATAACAACGCTGTCTTGTTTTTTCGATAAATAGCATAAACAAGACCAGCCAACGCCAGTACTGAAAACAAGTAACTATGAAATCCGCTGAAATAAAATTTCTCCAGCACTTCTGTCCAATGATCTTGCAACTCATGCCAACCCTCGCTGATGGAGCGACCTGAATTGTACCACTGCCCAAAGGTTTCCATGAGGTGGAAATTCCAGACGAAATACCACCAATAAACCGCGCTGATGATAACGACCGAAAGCAGCACAAAAATTATTTTCGTTGTAAGCTTATTGTTTTTATCAAAAAACGGAAAAGCCAATAAGACCAGAAATAAACCAAATGGTATTTTCACCAAAGTACCAAGCCCGGCAAACAATAGATAAAAAAGTCCGTGCCAAAGGTTATTTGTTTTGAGAAACAGTGTACCATAATACACGCCCATCACCACCAAAGACAAACTGATTGGATCAGGCATCACTTTTCTGGCTAAATGAAACAAACTTGAAAATGCGAAGGCAATGGCCGCGTAGAAAGCAGGCTGTTCATCAAAATACATTCGCAACAACCGATAAAAAAACCAGATACCAAAACTGACGATGAATAAACCAACAAGTCTTCCATACCAATGATCATATCCAAAAGGAATAGAAATCAAATAGGCGGAATAAGGCAAAATAGGAAATTCCATACCTATCACACCGCGCTTATTTCCACATTCATCGATCGTGGGATATAAAATGTTGTTATCCAGTTGATAGAAATTTCTGGCCACCATCAAGGAAGTGGTTTGACGCCAATTATGCGCCGTTTCTATGGGTGGATATGTAATGTGGAAGAGGCGCAACAGAAACAAAAAGCCGATGATAATCATCAGCTTTCTTTCATAGCTCCATGCCAGTATTTTCATCAGTTTATAAGTCCCAGCTCCTGTTGGATCCGGAGTATGCGTGATTCAATTTTTTCAACCTGGACATGATATTCAGACCCTGAACGCAATGGCTCCTTCATTGAAAAATAAAATTTAATCTTAGGTTCTGTGCCACTTGGGCGCGCAGATATCTTACTTCCATCTTCCAAGATAAACTGTAAAACATTTGATGCAGGTAAATCCAATTTGGTATTTGCCCCAGTTTGCATATTCTTCTGTTCGCCGGATTGCACATCTCTGATGATGGCGACAGGTGATCCGCCCAAGACTTTAGGGGGGCTATTTCTTAATGATGCCATCATCTGATTTATTTTTTCAATGCCATCGAGTCCTTTTATCGTCAGCGACAACAATGTCTCGTGATACAATCCGAATTTTTCATATATCTCCATCAACAACGACCACATCGATTTACCATTCGCATTGCACCATGCCGCGATTTCACATAACACTACGGAAGACAACACGGCATCTTTATCGCGCACAAATTCGCCCACCGAATAACCATAACTTTCTTCACCACCAGCAATGAACCTCTCTTGACCCTCACGATCACGAATGACTCCGGCGATGTATTTGAAGCCCGTTAGGGTATCGTACCATTTTACCTGATAAGACCTTGCGATTTCTTCTAACAAATCGGTAGTCACAATGGTTTTTGCAATGTACTCATGGCCTTTGAACATCTTTCTTTGATGCCATTGCATCAATTCGTAATAAACAAGCAAACATGCAGATTGATTGCCATTCAGAAGCACCAACTTACCGCCATTATCACGCACCGCAATACCCACACGATCTGTATCCGGATCAGTACCCAACACCATGTCAGCTCCGATTTGATCAGCCAACTTTAACGCCAGTGAAAGAGCTTCCCTTTCCTCAGGATTTGGCGAGGCCACTGTACTGAAGTTACCATCGGGAATAGCTTGTTCTTCCACAACACTGATCTGTTGAAACCCGAGTTCCTTCAATGCACGAGGAACCATAGTTATACCAGCCCCATGAATGCTTGTATAAACAATTTGAAGAGACGACGATTTTTGAATTTCTTCATGAGCAAAAACCGTTGCTTTGATTTCTGACAAATACTTTTCTTCAACCTCTTGAGGCACAGATAAGATTTTGGTCAGATCTCCATTAAACTTTACCGCATCGATACCCGCCACACTTCTCACTTCTGAGATGATTCCTTTATCGTGAGGAGGCAATACCTGCGCTCCATCATTCCAATAAACTTTATAGCCATTGTATTCTTTGGGGTTGTGTGAAGCTGTAATCACAATACCCGCTTGACAATTCAAAGCCCTCACTGTATAAGATAAAACCGGAGTGGGTCTCAATTCATCAAACAAATAAACTTCGATGCCATTTGCGCTGAGCACTTGAGCAGCGGTATCAGAGAAAAACTTCGAGTTATTCCTCGAATCATATGCTATAGCCACTTTGTTCTTTTGACCTGGAAATTGCTTGAGTATGTAATTCGCAAGTCCTTGAGTGGCCATGCCAACGGTGTATTTGTTCATACGCATCGTTCCTACACCCATCACACCTCGCAAACCTCCTGTTCCAAATTCCAGATCGTTGTAGAAAGATTCCTTTACAGCCTGTGGATCTTGTTGCAACATTGTCGCGATGTCCTCTTTGGTCTGTTGATCAACAGCAGGTGAGTCCAACCATGCGTTGGCTTTATGTAGAATGTCTTGCGATAATTCCAGTGATGTTTCCATAATTTTCAGATTGTGAAGCAAAGAAAAGAATGATTGTTATTGTCTGTGTTCTTGCTCGTGATATTCTTCAAAACAGGCGCTTAATCCTGTCTGCCAGGTATTCAATGGAAGACCGGTTACATTCAACCATTTTGTGCAATCCAATTTGGAATATGCAGGGCGAATTGCGCGAGTTGGAAACTCTCCTGTTTTCACCGCATGTACCGGAACATCCATATCAGATTGAAGAATAATTTCTTTGGCAAAGTCATACCATGACGCTTCTCCCAATTGAGTGTAGTGATAAGTCCCGTATTCAATGTGTTCGGTGCGAACAATGACTTTTTGCAACATGGCAAGAATATCCTTCGCAAAATCGCCAGCATATGTTGGTGAGGCTATTTGATCGCTCACGACACGCAATTCACCTCTTTCCTTGGCCAACCGCAGCATCGTCCTGAAAAAATTATGACCGGTAGCACTATATAGCCAAGATGTACGAATGATGATGCTCCTTTCACACCGGCCGTCAACAAGTCTTTCTCCTTCCAGCTTACTTTCACCATACACGCTCAAGGGATTCACCTGATCATTTTCAGTATATGGCCTATGACCTTTGCCATCAAAAACATAATCGGTGGAGATGTGCACCATGAGAGCGTTGTTTTTGTGACACGCGTCGGCAACAAATCCTGCGGCAGCAGCATTTGTGAGCATCGCATTTTCGGGATCATCTTCTGCACGTTCTACATTCGTGTAGGCTGCGCAATTCACAACCGCTGCTGGACGCAGTTCGCTGATCATTTTGTGAACCCATGATTCCACTGTTGTATCAAGTGTTTTGTGATCAGCAAACACGAATGAAAGATCTGGAAATGATGCAGCATGGCGATAGAGTTCGCGCCCCAATTGTCCGCCTGCACCGGTAATGAGTATGGTCTTTTCTTCCATGCGGTGAAATTACCCATGAATACCTTTGGTTTTAACACAACTTCTCACTTAACCAGCGCAGCCAGGACTAAATTTGCGCTACTGGCATAATCATTGGCTAAGGCTATGGAACAAATGTTCAAGGCTATGAAAAACATTCTACACTTCACAACACTTTTCGCTTTAGCCCTCTTCAGTTACATGAATTCTTTTGCGCAACAATACCGCGGGCCATCCCTCGCCTTTGGGGTTCAGGTAGTGCAGCCGGTAGGTGAATTTGCCAAACAATTTGATGGATATCCCGCAGGTGTTTCGGGCACATTTTCAGCGCCAATCGGCCGATCACCGTTCGAATTGGGATTTGGATACGCTTGGAACAACATGGGCTCTCAAAACAAAGACATCAGTGCTTTGGTATATACAGATAGTTTGGGATACGATATCTATGAACCAGGTACGATGCGCATTCGCAGCACCATTAACAGATATCAGGTCATTGCCCGCTTCAGACCTTTTAACGGTCGCATTCAACCCTATGTGGACGCCATGAGTGGCGTTGAAGCTTATAAGACCAAAACAGACATCACGCTGGACAACAGCGGGTACAGCGAAGCATCAAACTCTGTGAGACAACATCTCGACATGACGTATTCATTTGGTTGGGCTGCTGGATTGCGCATTGCCATTGCAGACAACATCTTCATTGAGGGGCGATTTGAAAACCTCACAGGAGGCACTGCGAATTATGTCGATAAAGACTCTATTGAATTACAAGACAACAACGATATCACTTTTGAGACCAAAGAATCAGCGACAAGTAAATACACCTATCAAATGGGTCTTGCTTTCCGATTCTAAAAAAACATATTTCGAAAAAGCCGCTCCATTCGGGGCGGCTTTTTTATTGTTCATCATTTATTGATGCTCTTGCCGTATTGTGGATTAGTTTGCCGACCCGCATGAAAGATATTCTGCTCGCACCGGTATATTTCATCTACAAACTCTGGATAGGTCTTGTGTTTTGGACCTCACTCATGCTTTTATACATACCGTTCAGAATCCTATTGAGCAAAACTGTGTGGTATGAAAAGGCCTTTCAATTAAAAAGAATTTGGTCTGGTTTCATTCAAAAAGCCATTTTCTGTCCGGTGAGAAGTGAGTTGTGTTCTCCGCTGCCAATTGGCCCATTTATCATAGCCTCCAATCACAGTTCTCATTTAGACACTGTATTCCTTTACCGGGTAATGCCAAGATATTTTGCCTTTGTGGGAAAAGGTGAATTGCTGAAATGGCCGCTATTTCGTTTGTTTTTTAGAACCAGCGATATCCCTGTAGATCGGGAAAATAGTGTGCGTGCTTATCAATCTTTGCAAAAAGCTTATGCCATACTCGATGAAGGCCGTTGTATTGCAATTTATCCAGAAGGAACAATTCCTGCAAGCTCGCCCAAGATGAAAGCATTCAAGAAAGGGGCCTTTCGCATGGCAGTTGAGAAAAACATTCCCATTGTGCCGATTACATGGCAAACCAATTACAAGATCATGAACGACCCTGAGAAACTTTTTTCACCTTCGTTGCCTCATGCTGTTCGTGTAGTGATTCATGCTCCAATATTTCCCAAAGGCAGTGAAGAACAAGATTTGGTAGCTTTGCGCGATGAAGTTTTCCGGGTCATTGATTCGGCGCTTCCGGAACAATACCGCAAAAAAGACATTCAACAATCCAACGAATTATGACGGGCATCAAAAAGCTCTCAGTACTGATACCTGCTTACAACGAGGAAAAAACCATATCCATCATTCTGGATAAACTTTTGTCTGTGCGTCTGCTTCATAACATCACCATGGAAATTGTGGTGGTGAATGATGCATCACGCGACAACACCCTCGCCGTGATTGAATCATATGTCAAGGCTCATCCCGAAGCGGGCATTCAGTTCTTCTCACAACCCGTCAACCAGGGCAAAGGCGCAGCAATTCACAAAGCGATTGAATTGGCCACTGGAGATTACCTCATTGTTCAAGATGCGGATTTGGAATATGATCCAGAAGAATTCAATGATCTGCTAAAGCCGGTTTTCAAAGACCATGCGGATGTTGTTTATGGGTCGAGGTTTATGGGAGGAAATCCTCACAGAATTTTATTCTTCTGGCATTCCATCGGAAATAAAATGCTCACCTTCGCGAGCAATGCATTCACCAACTTGAACCTCACGGACATGGAAACGTGCTACAAACTTATTCGTTCCGACATTGCAAAACGCCTTGTGCTCAAAGAAAAGAGGTTTGGATTTGAGCCGGAGGTCACCGCAAAATTGGCTCGTATTCCCAATATTCGCATTTATGAAATCGGGATCTCCTATTATGGAAGAACATACGCAGAAGGAAAAAAAATCGGTTGGAGGGACGGCTTTCGCGCACTTTGGTGCATTCTCAAATACAATGTATTTGATCGTAACAGCATGAAATGAAACTTGAGAAAGAAGCACTAAAGGTCAATCTCAAGAAATCAGAGCCGCTTCTGTTCGTTTTCTTTTGTCTACTTGCATTGCTACCCATCTGGTCAGTCTTTGCTTTTGTTACCCAAGATGGCCAAGGGCATATTTACAACGGACAATTGCTCATGTCTCAACTTTCTGGGCAAAATGGATTCGTTTCAAAGTATGCAGAAATTAATTCGTCGCTTTCTCCCAATTGGATTTCACATCCCATCATAGCTATTCTCACTTCCTTTTTTTCTCCATTTGCCATAGAAAAAATCATCACGAGTCTTGGTGTTTTGCTGTTTGTTTTTTCTTGGAGAAAATTTATACTCGCCTTTTTCCCACATCATTTTCTTCTCAGTCTTGCGGGCTTCGTTTTTGTGTGGAATTCAACCATAACAAACGGCTTCTTCAATTACAATTTTGGAGTGGCTTTGTTGTTTTTGAATCTGGCACTACTGAAGTCATTTAGAGATCAACAAAGCACTGCGGCCACAATCAAATTAGCCATTGCCATGTTGCTCTTGTATTTCAGCCATTTGATTCCCTTTTGTGTATTCGGATTGGCTGCGGTTTCATACATCATTTCAGACTTGTTTTTTTTGCGTGAAGACCATTCACCATCTCCTTTTCGCAAGATCAAAATCTGGATAAAGCTATTTACCGCAGCTTGCTTGCCCTTGACATTGTTGTTCATGCACATCATTTTCATGTTTGGAGGCAAACCCAGTGAAGCCACGTACCTACATCACTTGACAGATAAACTACTTCATCTAGCAGGATACAATGTGATGTCTGATCGCGAATGGGGATTTTCAAGATGGTATTACTATTTAATCATGGCTGCAGTTATCATTTCATTCATCGTGAATTGGAATAGAAAAACACCACGTTGGAGTGCTCCCAGCAGCCATTCAGTATTTATCTTCCTGCTTTTTGCATTGACGTTGGCATGTACATATTACCTGCCTGATGGAACAGGTTTCGGTGGTGGCATGCTTACCATAAGACTCGTCTATCTGACGACTACAAGTTTCTTTTTACTTCTGATGACAAGCATTAAAAACAATCTGGTGCTAGGTCTTTTGATGCTTTCACTGTTGATTTTGCAAGTAGACAAACACATGTTCATTCATGCAAGACAACAAGAAGTACAAGACTATTGCCATGTCATAGATCAAGCGAGATCCGTGATAGATCAACCCGGATTGATGTACGTTGCAGACTTTCAAAGACGTTGGCCTCTTGTGCACGTAACTGATGCCCTTGGATTTCACCATGATGTTTTGATGGCCCATACCTGGTTGCATAAACCATTTAATCCCATCATCTGGAAACCAGAATTGCATTTGGAACAAGAAAATATGCCGTGGCTGGATAACGAAGGCATATGCAACTCAAAAGAACTTGTGACGGCACTTGGATCGAAAATCATGTGGTATGTTATTGCCGGTAATCCAACAGCGGCGAAATCAGACTCTTTGCGATGGTCGATTTGTCATGAAATGCTTGAACAAAACTATGTCTTACGGTTTGAGTCTAAGGGCGTGCTGTCCGTTTATGAACTTCGCGAGCCCTGATTTCATTTGAAACTCGCATCCGTTCCTTATCATTGCATCGCAAGTTGAAAGCCGGAAAAACATATTCTACCATCACTCTTCTGCTTTGTGCGGTAGGTATTTCCATTCGGATACTTACTTCGCCGATGCAAAGCGCAATCAGTTGGGATGTATTCGGATATTACCTCTACCTTCCAGCTGTATTCTATCAACACGACCCAGGTCTTCAAGACGTACAATTTGCCAATGATGCCCGCAACAAATACGACCTCAGCGCTACCTTGTATCAGGTTCATGAAGTAGAAGGCGGACATCGTGTCATTCAATACACATGCGGTTACGCTCTCATTTCTTTACCCGCATTTGCTGCTGGTCATTACATCGCGGGTAAGACAGGCGCGGCACAAGATGGTTTTTCATTGCCCTACCAGCAGGCATTGGTGTATTGGATGCTCATGATTTGTTTGATTGGACTTTTCTATTTACATAAAATACTGCTGCACTTTTTCGATGATAGATTTTCAGCAATACTGCTGGCCTTGCTTTTACTCGCTACCAACTATTATGAGCAAATCGTGCACAACCTCACCACACAACACGGGTTGCTATTCACTTTACAAGCCATGTTGTTATGGCATCTCATCCGATGGCATGAAAATCAAAAATCAAAAGACCTCATTTTGGTTTCTTTGTTATTCGGGCTTGCCTGTCTCATTAGACCCACAGAAGGAATATTAGCGATTTTGATTTTCTTTTGGGGAAACACGAGCATCAAAGGGGCTTTCATTCATTGGTTCAACATCCTGAAACAACGTACATGGCTTATATTCTTTTCGTGTTTCATTGTAGCATTGTGCGCACTGCCTCAATTGATCTATTGGAAAATGGCTACGGGGCATTTTATTACGAACAGTTACGCTAACCATGGAGAAGGACTGGATTTACATCGACCACACACATGGTCTTTTCTATTCTCCTTCCGAAAAGGTTGGCTGATTTATACACCCATCATGCTATTAGCAATCATTGGCATGTACAGATCGTTGAGATCAGAAAAATGGGGATTGGCTGCCATATTATTTTTCATCATCAATGTATATGTTGCATCGAGTTGGACAACATGGTGGTATGCCGGAAGTTTCAGTCAGCGCACCATGGTGCAAACTTATCCTTTGATGATTTTGCTTGTCGGGATCTGTTTGAAGTGGATGTCATCATGGAAAAGACTCCCCTGGATGGGCTGGTCACTGGTTGTTGTGTTTTCAGCTTTAAATGTTTTTCAATCGTGGCAATACGAACATAAAATTTTGGATTCATCCAGAATGACCCGTGCAGCATATTTCAGTATTTTCCTAAAAACAGAACGTCCAACAAATTTGGATGAGCTTCTGATGATCGATAGAGGAACGGCTGGGGTTCCGATAAATCGATATCCCGAAAAATACAACATCGTTTCCGTTAAAAACATGAAGTACGACGATCAGCCAGACAGTGTCTTGCTGATGAAGGCTGACGACGAATTTTACAACATCCATAAAGCAGCCTATCGTGATTTCACTTCAGGCGAACATTGCTGGGTAGACATTGATGTGGAGGTGTTTTGTGACTCGATACTCACCGATGAATTGTTGGTTGTGGCCACGATGGAACACGGCGGGAATTATGGATATACCACACAGGGATTCGCGCCGGGTGCTTTTCAAGCAGGTCAATGGAACACGCTTCATTTTAGTTACCTCACACCACCTGCCAGAAATCCCAATGACCTATTGGCCATTTATCTATGGAAAAGAAAGAAGTTGGATGTGCTCATTCGTGAAATTGATGTGCATAAGCAAGTGCTGAAAAATGAATCTGAATACAATTAATAAATCATCCATGGCCTTCGCCGTGCTGCTGCTCATGGTGGCTCTGGCCTATTCCTTTCCTGGCATTTTAAGACTGCGTCCATCAGGAGTGCATCAGTGGAGACAAACCGACTGTCTTTCCATAACGAGCAATTATTATGAAAGAGGTATGCACTTTTTTGAGCCGGAGATTCATTGCTTGATCAGCGATGATTTGACGAGCGGTAAAACCATTGGTGAGTTTCCCGCCACCTACTATTTCGTAGCAATGCTTTGGAAAATTTTCGGCAAACACGAGTGGATTTACAGACTCTTCACGATGCTTCTTTTCATGTCTGGCGTGTGGTGCTTTTTTAAATTGCTTTTCTCCATTTACAAAGATTTTCTATGGAGCGCCATCTTCGCTGGATCGCTGATGACCGCGCCATTGCTCGTTTACTACGGAACAGGTTTTCTTTCTGATGTCCATGCCTTCAGTTTTGTACTCATCGGGGCGTGGGTTTTCTACCGGTATGTTGTTACACAAAAAAAATATCAACTCATCATCTCGCTTCTTCTCTTTGCCTTAGCGGGCTTGTTGAAAGTAACAGCATTGCTCCTATTCCTAACACTCGGTGGTCTATTCCTATTAGAATGGATGGGACTTGCGCTCATACCCGTTCAGCGGGTGTTTCATCACAGATGGCTTTCACTTGGATTATTTGTGATCGGAACCGCAGCTGTTGCATCGTGGTATGTATATGCGGAACACTTCAATAGTATTCATGGCGGCAAATACACCTTCAATGCCATCTGGCCGCTTTGGGAAGCCCAGTCCGCAAGACTTTCAGAGATTGTAAAAAAATTCCGGGCCATTATCGTGTATCAGATATTTCCCAAACCATGGTTTTATATCCTTGGTCTGATGTTGCTGCTCATCCTGATTCATGCACGTGCACTACCAAAATTGATTATCGTCGGGCTTGCGATTTTGACAATGGGATGTGCGGCATACGTTATTCTTTGGTTTCAGGCATTTGACGTACATGATTATTACCTCACCAATTTGTATATACTGCCAGCAGCTATCACAGCATCATTCCTGCATTTGATCTCCATGAAATGGGTTGAATATTCAAAATCGCGCAGCTTGCGCATTGTTATTTCATTTGTCTTCATTTGGGGAATTTTATATACCAGCTCCAACATCAATATGCGTTTTTATGCCAAGGAAGAAAACAATTACCTCATGTCTGGAAGTCAGGCGGAGGTTGATTTTTATAAGTACAGCAAGTGGGCATATGATCAAGAAACCCGACAGCTTGAAAAGATCGAGCCCTATTTAGAAAAACTTGGAATAGGCAAAGATGACCTTGTGAT
>JAIBBG010000077.1 GCA_019694805.1 Flavobacteriales bacterium
ATTGGGATTGTTAGTTGATGAATACACTTCATTTGTTTTGACATCCACACAAATGAGGTTTTTGTAAAACTCGATCCAAATTTTTTGTGCTTCACGATGATACAAGAGTTGACAAGCGTTTTTGGCTATGTCTTGCTGAATGGGTATGACCAAATTTGCCGGGCTGAAGACTTCAGTATTCGATCCTTTGATGAACAACCCACCTTCCGTAGCAACAAAAATTCTACCGTCATCAATATGCGCAATGCCATTGATGCGATTAGATCTTGTCTCTGGAGCATCATTGTTTTTTAGCCTGTAATTGGTGATATGAAAATCATCTGGGTCAATCTTGCTCATACCACCGCCATAAGTGCCAATCCATATGTTGCCATCCGGTGATTCGGAAATTTGCATCACGGTATTGGAACAAAGTGATGTCGTATCACCAGGTTTGTGAAAGAAGTGTAGAAAACGATGTCCATCAAATCGATTCAATCCTCCTTGTGTGCCCACCCAAATAAATCCACGCGAATCTTCAAACACATCATTGCATGAGGCATCGCTTAATCCATCATCTGTTCCATATCTTTTGTAAAAGAGACTGATGTTTTGTGCGTCTGATAAAACACACATCAGGAGTAATGGTATGATCGCAAAAAATCTCACTTGGGAAAATTACGAAACAGTTCATGAAAAAGGCCGGTCATACCGGCCTTTCGTTTATTGATGTTTGATCAATATTTGATAATACTAAATGTTTTGTCTTGTTGAAGTCCACGCACACGTACAAAGTAAACACCGGCACTTTCGTTGCCAAGGTCGATCCATCTTGACTGCAAAGGTGATTGGTTACATATTTTTCTTCCACTGGCGTCCATCACATCAACTGATATGATATCCGCACCCCCAATGAAGATTTGTCCGTCTGAGATGGTTGGATAAACACTCCATGCTTCATGTTGATTTTCTTGTATTCCGATGCAATCATCAATGATCAATGTAGCATATTCACTGTCTTGACAATTTTGAGAGATAGTGTACATGTATAGAATGTCGACACTTCCCGGACCATAATCTGATGTAGCAATGGAGGTGTATTCGTTTCCGTTGATCATATAAACACCACCTGCTGGAGTTCCTCCTTCAAGTGTGAGTTGCATATTCAAACAAACTGTGTCTAGCGGTAAATCAAAATTGACATTCAAAGCGTCAACTACTGTCACGGTTGCATTGGTAGTTCCATCAAAACAATTTGCACTGCTTTCATAAGTATAAGTGAGCTCGTGATTTCCAAT
Organism: Flavobacteriales bacterium; assembly: GCA_019694805.1. Taxonomy (GTDB): domain Bacteria; phylum Bacteroidota; class Bacteroidia; order Flavobacteriales_D; family Sanyastnellaceae; genus JAIBBG01. Next base: position 1,278 of record JAIBBG010000077.1, read on the forward strand.
TCCCGCTACCGCAGGATCGAAAACACCATTGGTTACACCCGGACCAGAATACACACCACCTATAGGTTGTGCGCCACCTAAGACATACGGTTCGGAATTGAGACAAAAATCTTCGATCGGGAATGTCCAGGTTACATTCACAACTTCTTCGACATTAACTGCGACTGTTGAAGTGAGTAGATCGCAAGTCCCAGCCTGATTGCCAATTACACAATAAAACTCTCCTTCAGCATCTACTACAATACTCTGAGTTGTTTCACCATTGCTCCATTCGTAACTGTAACCTTCACTTGCGGTGAGTGTTACTGAATTACCTTCACAAAAAGTTGTTGGCCCACTTGCGTTGATGAATGCAGAGTTGTTGAGGATCACACTCATGTTATTGGTTCCGGAATTGAGCACTGCAATATCCGTTGCGGTATCATCATTGAATTGGCCGGCAATCACTTGTACAGGCCACTGATCTGTATCGAAAAGAATGGCTGGTTGAAATTGGAAATTGCCCAAACCAAACATGATAGCAGCATTGCTTGATAGGTAGAATGCGGATATCAAATCTTCAATACCGTCGTTGTTCATGTCCCCATGGGTAAGGTCTGAGGCATTGCTGTTCGCTGGAAGATCTATATCATGTGAATTGCTGAATGTGCCATTGGCACTTCCTTCATAAATTCTTAGATTGAGATTGTTGGGTGATTGAATAGCCAGGTCAGGATAGTTGTCTGCATTCGCATGGAATAATGTTACTCCTTCCGGTGAGTTTCCTGTGGCTAGAATTTGTGGTGCATTAAAATTATTTCCTGTTGTACTGATAAACACCCACGCCTGATTAAGTGTATTCGCAGAGACTACAATGTCAGCTTTGTTATCTCCATTCACATCCCCACTGGTGAGGTAGCGGGGATAACCTCCACTTTCTAATTGAAGTGCAGCAGTGAAGCCGCCATTTCCATCCCCAAAAACAACAGACAACTCATCGTTGGTTGCAAATGTTCCCGCGATGTCATCGTGACCATCGTTGTTGAAGTCATTTACTGTAAGCCTTCTTGTGCCACCGGAACCCAATGACGAGCTCTGCGCTGTTGTCATGTACACGAATGTGCCGTCACCATTACCTCCGAATATGATATATCCTTCACTGGAGTGCGTAACAATATCGAGATGTGTATCTTCATCAAAATCACCAACTGCCACTTGATGACATTGACCGCTAACGGTCATATAGAGCGTTTCTGAAAATGTTCCATCTCCATTGTTGAGGTTAATGCCGAATGCGGAAAAATAGGTATTCATACTGACAAGGTCAAGGTCACCATCCTCATCGAAATCACCGGCACCCATGCCATTTCCTCCATTACCTGTTAGTAGCGACAATGAACCAAATTGTCCGTTGCCATGACCATGAAGAAAACTGATATTGCCCGCGTTGTCATTTGCTGTTACGATGTCCTGATTGCCATCTTCATCAAAATCTCCTGCGCACAATTCATAGGTCTGTTCACTTGCGCTATAGTATGCAACGTCAGGAGCGAACGCCCCTGAATTGTTCATTTTAACGGTTACACCACCACTTGTGTTGTTTGCTAGGGCGAAATCAGCATAACCATCATTATCCCAATCTTCGGATACACTTCCATAGGCATATGATCCAATAAAGGTAGAAGTTTGGGTCATGGTACCATTGCCATTGTTCATGAATACCGCAGATACTGTGACTCCGTGAGCAACGACATCAATCAATCCGTCATTGTTGATATGCATGAATTCGATCTCAGAAAGATCATTGCCCATGGTTGCATCAATCGAATAACTTGTTGAAGTATAGCTGAAGCCTGTATTGTAGAAAAAGTCAATATGGGTTACTTGTGCATAAGCCACCACCAGATCGGCCTTGCCATCGTTGTTGAGGTCTCCGGCACTTACGTTGGTTGGGTTGTCATCTGTGGTCACGGAAATGGGCGAAACCACAAAGGTTGATCCATTGGTGTTGCCTATCAATTTGATCCTGTCGTTCTGTGGATCATTGATCGCAATATCGATATACCCATTGTCGTCGTAATCACCAAGAGCAATTTCAGTGTTCATATCACTGCCCACTCCAGACATGATCACGATACCATCCTGAAAAGTGCCATCACCATTTCCAAGATTTACCATCACCAATCCGGTATCCCAGGTAAGGCGAACAATGTCCAGATGCCCATCGTTGTTGAAGTCGGCCTTCTCGATTTCATCGCCACCAAAGCCATTTACCGCAATGGGTGCGTCGAATGTACCATCTCCATTTCCTTGTAGAAAATCGCCACCATTGCCATTGTTTCCGGTGACGACATCCAAATGTCCGTCTTCATCAAAATCTCCGGCAACTACATCACGCGGCCATTGATTGCATTGATAGCGGTTGTCGGAAGCAGGATCGAAACAAAGTGATTGTGAAAAACCGAAACAGGTAGTGGTTAAAAGATAGGTTAATAGTAAAGCTCGTTTCATGTGTTTGAGTTTTGGATTAGGTGATGCAATATTAATCTTCACCGGTGGATTTGCCGTAGTTCAGTGGGAAGGTTCTAACCACAACATTTCGTGTTTTCGTGGCCAGGAATTCGCAAATTGGGCCAGGAATTGAGGAATATGTGGGGTTTTACAAGACTTACAGACATTTTTACACGACTTCTTTGCACAACACATCCGAGATATTACTTTTGCACCGCGTTTCGAGGAAAAATCCTGCATGAAAATCACACTCAAATCCACATATAGAAAGGCTTTCAGAGGTTTTTTAGCCACTTTTATTGCCTTCGCATTTTTCTTCTCTGCCAACCAAACTCTGGCTTCAGGTGGTGAAGAGGGTGGTAAATTCAAAGCAGGTGAAATGATTGTGCATCACATTTCTGATGCTCACTCCATTCATTTCTTCGGCCCACTCACACTTCCTCTTCCTTGTATTGTAAAAACGGACAAGGGTTTTGATTTTTTCATGAGCTCTGTATTCATGGACGAACACCATGAAATGACGAAGACATACACCAGCCCTTCTACTGGCAATACATATGCACTTCATCATGAACAGATTTATGTTGTTAATGGAGAAGCGCATGCTCATGATTCTCACTCAAGCGATACACACAAGGAAGCTGCTCATCAGGACCATAACGTGCATTCCGAGGCTGTAGCTGTGCTGCATGACAATGGCACAAGCGACACTGTGTTTGTTGATCCAATCGCTGATTCATTGGGTAGTGGTATGATTGCCGCAATTGAAGAAGAAGAGAAAATTATGCCTCAGGAACATTTTTCAGGTACGCCGGTCATCGACTTCTCGATCACCAAATCTGTACTGGGAATGTTATTGATGCTTGCATTGGTTGTTTTCATCTTTGTGAAAATGGCGAAAGCATATGAAAAGAGAAAGGGTATGGCTCCAAAGGGTATGCAAAATCTCCTTGAACCTCTTGTTCTGTTCATCAAAGACGAAGTGGCTATTCCTGCTCTCGGTAAAAAACGCGCACAAAAATTCCTGCCTTTCCTGCTTACGGTGTTTTTCTTTATCTGGGCATGTAATATGCTCGGTTTGATTCCTTTCCTCGGTGGTTTCAACATCACTGGTACACTGAGTATCACTTTGGTATTGGCAGCTATCGTCTTTATCATTACCACAATCAATGGTAATGCTCACTATTGGGGTCACATTGTATGGCCTCCAGGAGTTCCTCTCCCGATCAAGTTTATCCTTGTTCCAATTGAATTGCTCAGCGTATTTATTAAACCTGCAGTATTGATGATCCGATTGACAGCCAATATCAATGCTGGTCACATCATCATCCTTGCATTCACCTCACTGATTTTCATTTTTGGTGAAAAGAGTCAGGCGGCTGGATACGGCGTTGGCGTATTCGCCACTGCTTTCATGATCTTCATGTATTTTATTGAATTGCTCGTAGCTTTCCTTCAGGCATATGTATTCACTTTGTTGGCCGCGTTGTACTTCGGCGATGCCACACAGGAACATCACCATGAAGAGGCTCACCATTAATTAAAGTAGAAATTTTTTACACATCATAAAAATCACATACAATGGAATTACTTATGACATTTCTTCAGGTAGCAGGTGAATCAATGGTTCACAAAGGTCTTGCTGGTATCGGCGCTGGTCTTGCTGCTATTGGTGCAGGTATCGGTGTTGGTCTCATCGGTGGTCACGCTCTCGACGCTATGGCTCGTCAGCCAGAAAGCGCTGGTGATCTTCGTGCAAACATGATCGTTGCTGCTGCACTTGTAGAAGGGGTTGCACTTTTCGGTGTAATCGTTTGTCTTCTCGTAGTACTCTAAGCAAGCGCTGAAAGATCCCGCATTTCAGGATCTTTAAATCCAATAAAACTATTCAAACAATGGGTGGATTATTAAGCGTTTCAATAGGTACAGCTGCGTGGGCGACTATCGCCTTTCTCGTGGTGGCTTACATTCTGAAGAAGATGGCCTGGGGTCCAATACTCAAGTCTCTTGAGGAGCGTTCACAGGGTATCGAAAATGCTTTGAATGAAGCTGAAAAAGCAAGATTGGAAATGAGCAAGCTTCAGGCCGGCAACGAACAGTTGCTCCGCGAAGCACGCGATGAACGTGATAAAATTCTCGCTGAAGCCAAGGCGCTGAAAGACTCTATCGTGTCTGAAGCAAGAACCAAAGCTTCTGAGGAATCAACTCGCCTCATCACCGCTGCCCGTCTTGAAATCGAAAACCAGAAGAAAGCCGCTATCACAGAATTGAAAAATCAGGTGGCTGTTCTCAGCGTTGATATCGCAGAGAAACTCACCAGAGAAAAACTTTCTGATGGTGAAAAGCAGAAAGCGCTGAACGAATCATTGATCGCCGAAATCAGGTCGAACTAATATGAGTGGAATCCGCATAGCGTCGCGTTACGCCAAATCACTACTCGATCTTTGCATCGAAAGAGGACAACTTGATGTCGTGAAAATCGACATGGAGATGATCGATCGTGCCATCGAAGGCAACCGTGATTTGCGCGTCATGCTGGCAAGCCCGGTGATCAATACCGATGCGAAAGTGGACATCCTCAGCAGAATCTTCAAAGGCAATGTTTCGGACGTCACCATGTCGTTCGTGGTACTGCTCACCAATAAAGGCCGTGAAAAATTATTGCCGGAAGTGGTCGATAGTTTCCTCAGCCAGGTGATGACTCACCGCGGTATCACTTCAGCAGAAGTGACATCAGCCATTGCACTTGATGCTTCTTCGCGTCAGAAAGTATTGGACTCAGCCATCAAATTGGCTGGTGGACCAGTAGAACTGATCGAAAAAGTGGATGCATCACTCATCGGTGGTTTTATCCTTAAAGTGGGCGATAAACAATTGGACAGCGCCATTTCAAGCCGCATCAAAGCCTTGAAACGCGAGTTCTCCGAGAATCCTTACATTCCGGAATTATAAAACTCGGATACCATTTTGGGATCCGAATATTTTTAGACACAACGTCAAAACAAAGAGAAAATGGCAGAAGTTAAACCTGCAGAAATATCCAACATACTGCGTGAGCAGTTGGCCGGATTCAAATCAGAAGCCGAACTTCAGGAAGTCGGCACCATCCTCCAGGTGGGTGATGGTATCGCTCGTATTTACGGACTTTCTAACGTACAGTCCGGTGAATTGATCGAATTCGAAAACGGTGTTCGAGGTATCGTACTGAACCTCGAAGAAGATAACGTCGGTGCCGTATTGCTCGGTCCGAGTGGTGATCTCAAAGAAGGTTCTGTTGCAAAACGTACCGGCCGTATCGCTTCGATCAAAGCCGGTGAAGGCCTCCTTGGCCGTGTCGTAAATACCCTCGGTGAAGCCATCGATGGTAAAGGCCCGATCTCAGGTGAGCTCTTCGAAATGCCTCTCGAGCGCAAAGCTCCAGGCGTTATCTATCGTCAGCCGGTAAAAGAACCACTCCAAACTGGTATCCGTGCTATCGATGCCATGATTCCTATCGGTCGTGGTCAGCGTGAGTTGATCATCGGTGACCGCCAAACGGGTAAAACCACCGTGGCGATTGATACCATCATCAACCAAAAAGAATTCTACGATAAAGGTCAGCCTGTTTTCTGTATTTATGTTGCAATCGGTCAGAAAGGTTCTACTGTTGCTGCAACTGTAAAAACACTCGAAGAAAACGGCGCTATGCCATATACTGTGGTTGTAGCTGCAACAGCTTCTGACCCAGCTCCTCTCCAATTCTACGCGCCATTCGCTGGTTGCGCTATTGGCGAGTACTTCCGCGATACTGGTCGCCCTGCACTGATCGTGTATGATGATCTGTCTAAACAAGCGGTAGCTTACCGTGAGGTGTCTCTGTTGCTTCGTCGTCCTCCTGGACGTGAAGCTTATCCTGGTGACGTATTCTACCTCCACAGCCGCCTTCTGGAAAGAGCAGCTAAAGTGAACGAAACACAAAGCGTTGCCGAAAACATGAATGATCTGCCTGCTTCACTGAAAAGTAAAGTGAAAGGTGGTGGCTCACTCACTGCGCTGCCAATCATCGAAACTCAGGCAGGTGACGTATCAGCATACATCCCAACTAACGTAATTTCGATTACTGACGGTCAGATCTTCCTCGAAACGAACCTCTTCAATAGCGGTGTGCGTCCTGCGATCAACGTAGGTATCAGCGTAAGCCGTGTAGGTGGTTCTGCTCAGATCAAATCGATGAAAAAAGTTGCCGGTACATTGAAACTCGATCAGGCCCAGTTCCGTGAATTGGAAGCCTTCGCGAAGTTCGGTTCCGACCTTGATGAAGCTACAAAATTTGTATTGGATAAAGGTCGCCGCAATGTGGAAATCCTGAAACAAGGACAAAATCAACCTATGTCCGTAGACAAACAGGTTGCAATCCTGTATTGCGGTACCAAGGGTCTTCTTTCAAAAGTACCTGTAGAAAGCGTGAAGAAGTTTGAAGAAGATTTCCTCGCATACCTTTCGACAAACCACAAAGATGTTCTCGATGCACTCGGAAAAGGTAACATCGACGACAACCTGACTGGTACACTGGAGAAAGTGGCGAAGGAGCTTACAGCAAGATACAACTAAGTACAAAGTTTAAGGTTCAAGGTTCAAAGTGCTTACGGCAACTGAACTTTGAACCTTGAACCTTGAACATTTTGATTAGAATAGAAAGTTAGAATAGACAGCATATGGCTAACCTCAAAGAAATACGTATTCGAATCACCTCGGTAAACAGCACCATGCAGATTACTTCTGCCATGAAAATGGTGAGTGCTGCGAAACTGAAGCGTGCTCAGGATGCCATCACACGTATGCGACCATATGCCGAGAAGATGAAAGGAATTCTCAGCAATTTGAGCGCCAGTCTTGATTCTTCCGAAATGGTGTATGCAAGACAACGTGAGGTGAAAAATGTTCTGGTTGTTGCTATTACCTCTAACAGAGGTCTGTGTGGTGGTTTCAATAACAACGTGATCAAAGAAATCCGTAGCCAACTGAAAGGTGAACTCCAGGGAAAAAACGTAAAAATTCTTTCGCTGGGTAAAAAGGCATTTGATATCTATAAGAAGACTTCAAATCACACCACAGAAGGTTTCTCCGAAACGCCATATACCGTTTTTGATAAACTGAATTTTGAAAATTCTTCTGCCATTGCAGAAGTGATCATGAAACAGTTTGCCGCTGGTAAATTCGACAAAGTGTTGTTGGTTTATAACAAGTTTAAAAACGCAGCGTCACAGACCATCGTAGCAGAACAGTTCCTGCCGGTTGTACCAACAGTAACTGAAGGTAAATCATCCAGCGTTGACTATATCTACGAACCGGAAAAGGAAAAGATCTTGGAAGTACTTATTCCGCAAACGTTGAAAGCTCAACTGTTCAAAGCACTTCTGGATTCTAATGCATCAGAACACGGTGCCCGCATGACTGCTATGCACAAAGCAACCGACAACGCAGGTGAATTGGTGAAAGAACTCAAATTGAATTACAACAAAGCCCGTCAGGCTGCCATTACCGGAGAAATCCTGGAGATCGTTGCTGGAGCGGAAGCGTTGAAAGGATAATGATTCAATATGAAATAGAATAAAAGCCTCCGCAAGGAGGCTTTTTTTTCGCATATTGGATGAGAAGAAGTCATCATGAGATGAATTGTTGAGTGCGTATCTGAATTTGATCCTCGAATTCAATCTTAGTCTTACTTTGGTCGGAAACAAATGGCGTCCTTTTTACAACCTGAAATTCATTTGATCGCAGATGAGAATCGTCTCACTGAGCTGTGCGCACATTTGTCACATATCGGAGAATTTGCTTTCGATACCGAATACGATAGCTTCAAAAGAAGTTATGG
>JAIBBG010000025.1 GCA_019694805.1 Flavobacteriales bacterium
GCTGATGAAATTCAGTGGATTATTCTCGTTGTTTCATGTCATCACTTACCCATTTTTTACCGATACGGTCATATCGGTATGTGTTGTTCGCGTATTGGGTAATGGTTTCAACAGGATAGATCGTAATGGTCTTTAACTCTGGTTCATTGTCTTCACTAAACGTGATCAAAGCTTCTGACCAATTTCGACTCGCACCGGGATTTTGATGTATCAGGATTTGTGAAATGGCGCCATTTTCATGAATGCCCTTCACCTCTGAAATTTCATGATAAATGATGTTGACGTCATCTTGCACGTAGGTCACTTCACCACTTTTATTGTAAAAAGTAAGTTCTCGTTTGCCTTCTTTCCACGGTGATATACGCAGCGATGGTTTTTCACTGTTCTTGAAATAATATATTTCACCTGAATCTTTTTTGACAACAGAGATTTCTTCTTTCTTCACAGGAATAGGGTCGGGCTTCGAAGGAGGAGTAACCACCTTCTCGCGTTCGGTCTCTGCAGGCATCTTGGGTTCCACAGGCGTTTTTTCTTCCAGTGAAGTCATGATGGCCTCTTTATCCGAAGTATCCTTGGCTTGTTGTAATTCTGCTTTGAGCGATTCTAATTCCGTTTTCACCTCTTCCAATTCACTGCGCCATTTTTCTTCCGAATTGGATGCTTCGTTGCACGATGCATGGATCACAATCATGCAAATACTCAACACGAATGGAGGTAAGAATCTTTTCATTGCTGATTCATGGTAAAAATGATGCCATGAATTGCACGAAAGTAGACTAAACGCAGACTTTACATGAAGGATATCCAAAACCCAAAGAGTTCAGAACATACTTGGTGATCACGTCAATGCCCGCACTGAACAAATTCGCAAACAATTTGGGATACCAAGAGGGAATAGTATAACAATGATTCAAGCGGGTGCAAATTGGATCCAGTTACAATCCAACTTCTGGATCGCCTTTCAGCGCTTTTCTTCCTTGTGCCATATGGCGTTTTTCATGTTCAATGAAGAAGGCGAATGTGTCACCAAGTCTCATCCGAATCATTTTCATGATCGACGTAGGAATTCTGATTTGATTGATATCCGTGTTCTGTGCGCGGTGAAGTAAATTGAGGAGTTGATGTTGATGTTGAATAAATTCACTGATTTCTTCTTCGACATTGGGTAACAACACCGGAATGGCATTTTTGGGAGATTTCATGGATTTGGTTACCCGGCCATGCTCATCCAATTTCATCAATTGGATGAAGTATTTTCCAAGTAGACCTGACTGAATTGCACTACCCGGTGTTGCTTGCGCACGGTTCAATGCCGCTTCAATGGTCGGTAAATAATAGCGGCTGTAAACATTCATGTGCTGCACGCATTGTGCAACACTCCATTGGCCGGCATTCGGTTGAAGTTGCAACTTCTCGTGGGAAAGATGGCCCCAACTCTCCATCTCTCTGATGATGTTCCTGACATCTGTTGCGTACTGTTGAAGAAAATTCGTCTGAGCGTTCATGTGTTGTATTGTTGACACAAAGGTTCATGAACGAAGGAAGCAGAATACTTGGCAATTACCAAGATTTCTGAAGCGCTCCTATTTTTCCCGATAAATAACATAAGTGATACGACTGCACGTTTCGGGTTAAAGCTTCACACTACCCATGAGTTTACTGAAATTGGTCGCGTCAATACCCAAATACGACGCTATGTACTTATGAGGAATAAGTTGAAGTAGGTGAGGGCTGCGTTTCAATAAAGTCCTGAATTTTTCTTCGGATGAAAATGACTGAATTTCGGCTTGTCTTGCAAGCACTCCATACAGACTTAAACTAGCCAAACGGAAAATGAGTTGTTGAATAGGCTTATGTCTATCCATCAGATCATGCAATAAGTCTGTTCTAATCCTTAAGAAAGAACTTGAAGTGAGTGTTTCAAAATAATATTTGGAAGGTAGGCCTGTCAAAGCTGAATCAGCAACACCGCTAAATGATGGAGCATAAGTGAAAACGACGGTGGCTTCTCGGTCATTTTCACCAACGTAATAAGCTCGCTGAACGCCTTCCAAGACAAAGTACACATACTTTTCAATTTCGCCGGAAGTGGTGAGGATGGTTTTTCTTTTGGCTTCGAAATATGTCCATGAAGCAACAAATGCATTCCAGGTTTCATCATCCAGAACATAAGTCTGATGGACAAATCGACGAAAAATCAACTCCTGTTCTGGTGTCATCATACAGCATTAATTCGGAGTAAAGTTATTCGCATTGACAGAACAAGAGGGCATGAACACTGATCATGGTATCACGTTTTTGCTATGCACGCCAAAAAAAAGACCGCCCAAATGGACGGTCTCAATGATGCAAAAGTTTTGAATTATCGTTTTTCAATGGATATCAATTCCACTTCAAAAATCAAAGTGCTGTAGGGTTTAATTTCACCCATACCACCTTGACCATATCCCAATTCTTGAGGAATGAAGAATTGATATTTGCTTCCGACAGACATCAATTGAACACCTTCAGTCCAACCGGGAATGACCTGATTCAATCCGAATGTCGCAGGTTCACCGCGTTGAACAGAGCTGTCAAATACAGTTCCATCGATCAGTGTACCTGTGTAGTGAACTGTTACCATATCCGTGGCAACCGGCTTAGCACCATTCCCTTCAGAAATCACCTTGTATTGTAATCCACTCGATGTGGTCTTTACTCCCTCTTTGATTTTGTTCTGTTCGAGAAATGCCTGTTGCATTTTGATATAGTCGGCACTTTTAGCTTCTTGTTTCGCCACCATGACTTTTTGGATATACATCTCTGCTTCCTGTAGACTCATGGTTGGATTGTTTTTGAGGATATCACTCATTCCTTGAGCAATTTTGGCTACATCAACATCCTGAAGATCACTTTCAGCAAGGCTTTTACCAATGCTCAATCCGATACAATAGCTGAGACTATCGTTTTCATTTTTGAGTGGTCCTTGCTGACCAGGTTGTGCTTTTGATGCGATAGACGCGCCTATCAAGGAAATTACGAAAAAGATTTTTTTCATCTGTTTGTGTTTGTGAAATAGAAAATTTCCCTGCTGCAGGCAAATCCCGTACCTCAATGATTACTTTGATGATCTATACAGGAATTCTATTATTCTACATCCGGAGATTGAGCACCAGCTTCAACCTTGATCAGCTCAACTTCAAAAATCAGCGCTGAATAAGGTTTGATTTTACCCATACCTCGATCACCATATCCCAATTCCTGTGGGATAAAGAATTGGTATTTTGAACCCTCACTCATCAATTGCAGACCTTCTGTCCATCCCGGAATCACTTGATTGAGGCGGAAAGTGGCTGGTTCCCCTCTGTTTACAGAACTGTCGAAAATGGTTCCATCAGGCAATGTGCCGTGGTAATGTACAGTTACCATATCCGTTGGAAGTGGTTTTGCACCAGTACCTTCAGATAGTACTTTGTATTGCAATCCACTTGGCGTGGTTTGAACACCTTCTTTGGATTTATTCGCAGCCAAAAATTCCTCACCCGCTTTTTTATCTACTTCAGCTTTTGCCTCTTCACGGCCTCTCATCACTTCCTGGATATATTTTTCAGCATCGGCAAGTTCCATGGCTCCAGTGCTGTCCATTTGATCTTTCATACCCTGAACCAATAAATCGTAATTCAGTTCCTTCAGATCTCCCTGTGCAAAACTCTCACCCAGATTAAGACCAATGGCATAACTCAGACTGTCTGTCTCGTTGTTCATTTTCACATCGCTGATGGCATCTTTCTTATCGCCACAGCTTGCCAATACAACACCGGCAGCCAGCGCACTTAAAATACTTTTGTTCATGAAATTGTGTTTGTTAAATATGGGGCGCGAATGTAACGGCTATTTCCGGTCGCTTTGTCAAATTATGGTCTGCGCATTGTATTTATTTTGGAAAAAACAGATAGGAGTTCGTACATTTGCACCCCTCAATTGAAGCAGATTTGAAGAAATCCGCATTTGATGGACCACATAACAATCACTTACACAAGTATTAGCATGTACCTCACAACAGAAAAAAAACAAGAGATTTTCAAGAAACACGGGAAGTCTGAAAAAGACACCGGATCAGCAGAAGGCCAGATTGCGCTGTTTTCATACCGCATCAACCACCTCACAGAACACCTTAAAGTGAACAAAAAAGACTTCGGTACACAACGTAGTCTGATTCGTTTGGTGGGTAAACGCAGAAGTCTCCTCGACTACTTGCAGAAAACAGACATCAATCGTTACAGGGCTATTGTTAAAGAACTTGATCTCCGTAAATAACACATTGTCCCATGGGGACGCAGCAAAAGGGCAATTGAAGGCAATTGCCTTTTTGCGTTTACATACTTGACGTTTTTATCCGCAAAAAAAGAAAATGAGTTACCAATTGTTTAAGAAGACCATCGACCTCGGTGACAATCGTCCGATTACCATCGAAACAGGTAAGTTGGCCAAACAAGCCCACGGCTCTGTCGTGGTAAGACAAGGTGACACCATGCTTCTTGCTGCCGTAGTGGCTGCTGAAGAAGCAAAAGAAGGTGTTGACTTCCTCCCTTTAACCGTAGAATACCGCGAAAAATATGCTGCAGCCGGACGTTTTCCGGGTGGCTATTTCAAACGTGAGGCTCGTCCATACGATGACGAAATTCTCGTAGCTCGTCTCATTGACCGTGCTCTGCGTCCGATGTTCCCAGATGATTTCCACGCTGATATTCAGGTGGTGGTCAATCTGATTTCAGCCGATAAAGAAAACATGTCAGACAGTCTGGCTGGTCTCGCAGCTTCCGCTGCTATCGCCGTTTCAGATATTCCTTTCAATGGTCCGATCTCTGAAGTTCGTGTGGCCAGAGTCAATGGTCAGATGGTGATCAACCCAACATGGACCCAATTGGAACATGCAGATCTCGATCTCATGGTTGCTGGTTCTGACGATAGCATCGTGATGGTTGAAGGTGAAATGAAAGAAGTTTCTGAAGAAGAAATGATCTCTGCCCTTGAACTGGCACACGCTGCGATCAAAGTGCAGGTTCAGGCTCAGAAAGACCTAGCTGCGCAAGTGGAGAAAGCACGCAACAAACGTGTCTATGACCATGAGCCAAAAGATGAAGAACTGAAGAAATTGATTTGGGACGAATGTTATCAGAAATACTACGATACAGCTAAAGTTCCAACTGATAAAAACACCCGTTCAAACGCTTTCCACGCTATTCAAGAAGAATTCGAGAAGCGCTACACAGATGAAGAAAAGGCAGAGAAAAAATTTCTGTTGAATAAATATCATCACGACTGTCTCAAGGATGCCATGAGAAACATGATCCTGAATGAAGGCATTCGTCTCGATGGTCGCTCAACAACCCAGATCCGTCCGATCTGGAGTGAAGTGGATTATCTTCCTGGTGCGCATGGTTCAAGTGTGTTCACCCGTGGTGAAACTCAGTCATTGACCACACTTACACTGGGTACCAAACTCGATGAACAAACCATCGACAGCGTTGTGATGCCGCGCGAAGATCGTTTCTTGTTGCATTACAACTTCCCTCCATATAGCACCGGTGAAGCGCGTCCAATTCGTGCGACAAGCCGACGTGAAATCGGACACGGTAACCTCGCACTTCGTGCATTGAAACCAGTCCTTCCTCCACGTTCTGAATGTCCTTACGCCATCCGCGTAGTTTCGGATATCCTCGAATCGAATGGTTCATCTTCTATGGCAACAGTGTGCGCTGGTACACTCGCTCTGATGGACGGTGGTGTGCAGATTTCATCACCTGTATCGGGAATTGCGATGGGTTTGATCACCAATGAAGACAACTCGAAATACCAGATTTTGTCTGATATCCTTGGTGATGAAGACCATCTTGGTGACATGGATTTCAAAGTAACTGGTACGGCAAAAGGAATTACTGCTTGCCAGATGGATATTAAAATCAAAGGTTTGAGTATGGATATGGTGAAAAACGCCCTCGAGCAAGCTCGTCAGGGACGTCTTCACATCTTGGGTGAAATGCTCAAGACCATGGACAAGCCACGTGAGGATTATAAACCACATGCACCACGTATTGTGAGTCTTGAAATTCCTAATGACACCATTGGTGCTGTCATTGGCCCAGGTGGTAAGGTGATTCAGGAAATCCAGAAGACTACAAGCACGGTGATCACCATCACTGAAGTGGACAATAAAGGAATCGTTGAAATCGCTTCATCCAACAAGGAGAATCTTGATGCTGCGCTTCGTCGCGTGAAAAGCATTGTTTTCCCTCCACAAATTGAGGTCGGCGAGATCTACGATGGTGTTGTGAAGAATATCCAGGCATTCGGAGCATTTGTGGAAATCCTTCCTAAACAAGATGCATTGCTTCACGTTTCAGAAATCGACTGGGCTCGTATTGAAAATGTGCGCGATGTATTGAAAGAAGGTGACAGAATCCAGGTGAAAGTCATTGGAAAGGATCCGAAAAACGGCAAGTACAAACTTTCACGTAAAGTTTTGATTCCTAGACCGGAAGCGGCTTCGAATTAAACAAATAGTTTCGAACATTTTGTGCATCATTCCGTTACATTCACATGACCAACTTGGTCTTAAAGAATGTGATGAAGAAAATAAAGTATCAGGGATGGGGTTGTAAAATTCTCCATCCCGGGGAAATCAAAAGATTCAAATAAATGAGGCAGTTAAAAATCACCAAACAGGTAACGAACCGCGAAACGGCGTCGTTGGACAAGTACCTGCAGGAAATCGGCCGTGTGGATCTCATCACTGCTGAAGAAGAGGTAGAATTGGCGAAAAGAATCAAAGCAGGCGATCAAGCTGCTTTGGAGAAACTCACCAAGGCAAACCTGCGTTTCGTGGTATCTGTTTCCAAGCAGTATCAGAACCAGGGTTTGAGTCTTCCTGACTTGATCAACGAGGGCAACCTGGGATTGATCAAAGCAGCTCAGCGTTTCGATGAAACACGAGGTTTCAAATTCATTTCATATGCTGTATGGTGGATTCGTCAGTCCATCCTTCAGGCATTGGCTGAACAGTCGCGAATTGTGCGTCTCCCGCTGAATAAAATCGGATCGATCAATAAGATCAATAAGGCATTTGCCAAATTGGAGCAGGAATTCGAACGTCCGCCAACGCCGGCAGAACTCGCTGAAGTACTGGAAATGACACTCGACGAAGTGAAACAGTCCATGCGCAATAGCGGTCGCCACGTGTCTATGGATGCACCATTGAAAGATGGAGATGATAGCAGTTCTACGATGTATGACGTATTGCAAACCAACGATACGCCATCACCGGATACCGATCTTTTGCACGAATCTTTGCGCAAAGAGATCGAACGATCATTGCGCACCCTCACCAGCCGCGAAGCTGACGTGGTAAGGCTCTATTTTGGTTTGAATGGTGAACATCCACTGACCCTCGAAGAAATCGGGGAGAGGTTCGATCTTACCCGCGAACGTGTGCGTCAGATCAAAGAAAAAGCCATCCGCAGATTGAAACATACCAGCAGAAGTAAGATTTTGAAGTCTTATTTGGGGTAAAAATCGATCAGCATGTAACAATGGCAGTGAAATGAAGTAAAAAGTTTAAAACTCTGTGGAAAATAGTAATTTTGTCCTGATGATCAAACTGGCACGTTTACTGTTTATTTACAGATCAAATAACTAAACTATGGAAAATAAGAAAAGTGCAAATCCCGGCGGTGGCGGCGGTGTAATGTCGAAATAATCTAACTGTAAAATATTTAAAACTGACTCAGCGATGGGTCAGTTTTTTTTTTGGGGGGGGGGATTTTGGAATTGAATGGGAATTTTCTTCAATCCAAAAAGTGAGTGTTAGGTAGGTTTTATGCTTTCATTTAGTTTTGTCTTCGGATAACCCTCATTCAAAACACTAAAATGACCGAACTCCAAATCCTACTCCAAAAATGCAACGATGCATTTAATTCTGACCAGCATCAATTACTAATCGATTTACTGCCTGACGATGTGCTCCAGGAAAAAAAAGCGGCTGCACTGTATGTGTTAAAATCAAGGTCATTGTTATTCATCAATCAGAATGCACTGGGAAATCTTGAAAAAAAGATAATCAAGGAGGCACAAAACTATGTAGAGATTGCATTGGAACTTGAACCGGAGAATTGGCAAGCACTCTTTGCGCAAGCTAAAATCCTGAACGAAGAAGGAAGATACAAACTCGCTCTCGATTGTATCAATCGTGCCATACAAAATTCAAAGAACAAACCAGAGACCTATCTTTCAAGATCTACTATTTTTTTGCGTATGAGCCGCTACCATGAGACCATTGAAGACTGTCAGAAAGTGGTAGCACATGATTTGGCGAGCATTGATTTGAAATGGCGCGCAAACAACAATATTGGCGTTGCATATTATGAGCTTGGAAATTATGAATTGGCAGAGAAATACTATCTCGAAGCAAAAAAAATGAGTAAAACTTCGGCATTGATTCTTTATAACCTTGGTGAACTGAAGTTTTTGCAAGGAAAGAAATCAGAAGCCCTCAAATTTTTTAGTGATGGAATCAAAATTGATTCCGGGGATAAAAGTTTTGGCTACAATTCTGTTGGTGTCATTCAGCAATCAGAGAAGGAAAACCAACTGGCAGAAGACGCATATTTGAGAGCGATTGATTGTGATCCAAAGAACATCAAGGCTCACATTAACCTGGCTAGATTGCTAGAGGGAAATAATAACAAGAGGTCCAATAAAGATGCGCAAAATCACTATGATAGAGCCATAGAACTCGGCTCAGATGAGGCTATTTCTTTAAGGCAACTACTCAGAATTAGATCTGGTTTAGGTGGTATTGATCTGAACACTGAAATTGCCAATCCAAAATCATCTTGGGAACAGATTCTGAATATACTTATTAAGCATAAAGACAACGAATCTTTGCAATCCATTGGTGAATTGTATGCTCGACAACTTCATCCAATACTTGAGGGAATAAAACAAATTTCATTAGGAAACAATAGTGAAAAGAAGACTTTAAACCGCAAAATAGCACATTATACGAGCCTTAAGGTAGCGGATTTATTGCTCATGGGCAAAAGCCGACGACTCAGATATTCAAATGAAGTCTTCATGAATGATCCCCAAGAGGGAAAAATTTTATTTCAATGTTTGGAAGATTTCGAATTTGGACTGAATGAGCAGAATCATCGAAGAAACACCTCTAAAATTTGGCAGGCTATTGAACAAGCAGAAGCGAATTATGAGCCAAGTTGTTACATCGGATCGTTTATTCCCGCAACTGATAATCACGAGGATGAATTGGTAATGTGGAGGACATACGGTAAAGATGAGAAGGGAAATGAGGCAAGTGGTTGTTGTATTGTGCTTGAAGAACAAATGTTTGACAGACTGGAGTTGGATAATATTTCTACCGTCCTTGAAGAACAAAAATTCAAGAGACAATTTCTTTATCAAGTTCTATACTACAATACTCGAAATAAAAGATTTGAGAATAGCGAACTGCAGGACAAAATGTCAAAATTGGCTGATCAGGTCAAGAATATTCTGAATGAAACAGAAAAATATGCTAAAGAAATGGAGTCGATAATTAAAGAACAATTCATTCAAGCCGTTAATGAAATTATTTTCTTGTCATTATCAGACATCAGATATCTATTCAAAAGCGCGGATTATCAATTCGAATCAGAACTCAGGGTGATGCATTATGCGCCTGCTCATTCCGGTAAATTGGACCACAAGCGCACGCAGGTGAACATTGATGAGCATTCAGAGTTTATTCCACGAAGGTTGTACATCGAAAGTTCTCGTGAAGTTAAACAGTATATTGATAAAATTATCATTGGACCGAAAGTGATTAATCCTGAGAAATACCATTACTTGAAAGCGAAATCTGTCATTGATTGCAAAAAATCTGAAAAACCAATCGAGGTTCAGAAAAGCACATGTCAATACCAATAGCGTATGTGTTTTTTTATCTCACGAACACGGCTCTGCGTTTTCGTTCACCTGTTTTGAAAAAAGATTGGTTATTTTTGCAAAAAAATAATCGATTCAAACAAATCAACGATACTTAAGAACCACAACGCATCCGTTCATTTGCGTTATGGATTAAACTTGAAAACCTCCTGCAAAACAGGAGGTTTTTTTTATGCCTGCATACCCTCGGATCGTTGAAATTCAGTCGAATAATTCAGGTATTACCCAGATCTATCATTGCAGTTATGAACACGAAGCCCTGTATAGGACTGATATTCAGCGAGATAAAACGTCCATTTTGGTGATTAACAAACAGTGATTTGTTGGTTGAGTGACTTTTGTCACCATCCGATATATTTGTCCGGATTGGTCGAAAGACCATGTTTTACTCAAAACCAAAATCATCACACTATGAAAATTTTTATCAAACACCAAGACTCTTATTCCCGAGGTGAGCTCCTGCTCAGAACGTTCTTCGGATTCATTTACATCATGATTCCTCACATGTTCGTGCTTTTATTCATCGGCATTGCAGTCATGTTCGTGAACTTTATTGCTTTTTGGGCCATTCTGATCACAGGCAAATACCCCAAAGGCATGTGGGAGTTTGTGTTGAACTATTTCCGTTGGAATCTCCGCGTTAGCGCGCGTCTGCAAAACCTGAGCGATGGTTATCCGGCGTTCGGTTTAACTGCTAAAGATGAAAACACAGACATCATCGCGGCTTATCCGGAAACCATGAGTCGTGGCTTGTTGTTAGCTCGATTATTCTTCGGAATTTTCTATGTGTTGATTCCACACATGTTTTGCCTCATTTTCTTGATGTTGGCAGCCGTATTTGTTAGAATCATTGCATGGTGGGCTGTATTGATTACAGGCAAATACCCTAAAGGAATGCATGATTTTGTGGTAGGTGTTACCCGTTGGCAAATGAGGGTAAATCTTTATTGGTACAATATCACGGATAAATATCCACCATTCTCACTCAATGAAGACGAATCGACTACCGCTTTGGATCAGAATGTTTAACCAAAAGATTTGATCAAAAAGATACAAGCCCCGGATTTTTCCGGGGCTTCTTTTTTTCCTGTTCATTTTCAAGGAAAAAAGCGTATATTCGCGCCCCCGATTTCGACTCAGACTATGATTTGAAAATCAATGGGAAACAATTCCGAAGCCACCGGGAATTGCACAATAACAAGTAAAACCTCTTCTGCTTGCGGGGCCTGAATACAGAAGCAGAATACAAGTGAAAAGCCATCATGGCAGAATCTAAAAGAGTTAAGGCTGAAGAAGCCGATGAAAAAGGAATCAACGAAAACCTCCAAAATGAGGTGGAAAATGTTGCTCCTGAAGTTGAAGTAACCGCAGACGTAGAAGAAGAAGTAGTTGCAGAAGAACCACTGGAAATTTTCAGTACTGCGGATGAAAAAATGTACCTGACTGAGTCAGGCGAATTCAACTGGGATGCTTATGAAGCAGCCGGCGGTTACAACAATGACGAGCGTAAGAAACTCGACAAAATGTACGAATCTACACTTTCAGTGATTCGCGAGCGCGAAGTCGTTGAAGGTACTGTAGTTTCTACCAACAAAAAAGAAGTCGTTGTCAATATCGGCTATAAGTCTGAAGGAGTTATTCCTGCAGGCGAATTCCGTTACAATCCCGACCTCAAAATCGGTGATAAAGTTCCGGTTTTCATTGAGCAGACTGAAGACAAAAACGGACAGCTCAATGTTTCTCACAAAACCGCTCGCGTATTCAGCGCTTGGGGTAATGTGAATCGTGCCCTCGAAAGCGGTGAAATCATCAAAGGTGAAGTGAAAAGCAGAACCAAAGGTGGTCTTATCGTGGATGTATTCGGTATCGAGGCATTCCTACCAGGTTCACAAATCGATGTGAAACCAATCCGCGACTACGATCAATACGTAGGCAAGATCATGGAATTGAAAGTTGTGAAAATCAACAACGAATTCAAAAACGTTGTCGTATCTCACAAAGCACTGATCGAAGCGGAACTCGAAGAACAAAAGAAACTCATCATGAGCGGCCTCGAAAAAGGTCAGGTTCTCGAAGGTATCGTGAAAAACATCACCACTTATGGTGTATTCGTAGACCTTGGTGGTGTCGATGGTCTCATCCACATCACAGACCTTTCATGGGGACGTGTTACACATCCGGAAGAACTCGTGCAGCTTGATTCAAAAATCAACGTGGTTATCCTTGACTTCGATGATGACAAGAAGCGCATTGCTCTCGGTATGAAACAACTCACTGCTCACCCATGGGATGCTATCGAAGGACAGCTTGAAGTGGGTCAGAAAGTGAAAGGTAAAGTGGTTGTTCTTGCAGACTATGGCGCATTCGTTGAAATCGCTCCTGGTGTTGAAGGGCTCATCCACGTTTCTGAAATGTCTTGGAGTACACACCTCCGCTCAGCTCAGGACTTCCTGAAAGTTGGAGAAGAAGTTGAGTGTGTGATCCTCAGCGTGGATAAAGACGAGCGCAAGCTGTCATTGGGTATGAAACAACTTACCCAGGATCCATGGGAAAACATCGAATCACGTTTCCCGGTTACCAGCAAGCACAAAGCGAAAGTGCGTGCATTCACCAACTTTGGTGTATTCTGCGAACTGGCTGAAGGTATCGATGGTCTCATCCACATCAGCGACCTTTCATGGAGCAAGAAAATCAAGCACCCAAGCGAATTCTGCCATATCGGTGATGAACTCGAAGTGGTTGTTCTCGAACTCGATAAAGACAACCGTCGCATCAGCCTCGGTCACAAACAAATCGAAGAGAATCCATGGGATGTATTCGAAACAGTATTCGTTGAAGGTTCTAAACACCAGGGTACTATCGTTCGTAAGGAAGGAAGCCACGCTATTGTAGCTCTTCCATACGGTCTCGAAGGTTTCTGCATGAATAAAAACCTCAAGAAGGCTGATGGCTCAACAGCGAAAGTTGATGAGACCCTCGAATTCATCATTCAGGAATTCAACAAGAACCAACGTAAGATCAACGTAAGTCACACAGGCACCTGGAAAGAAGAAGAGCCAGGTAGTGCTGAAGCTCCTAAAAAAGCACCTCGCGGTGGCAAAAAACAAGGTAGCGGTGAAGGCGATTCACAAGCTGTAAAAGCTGTGAATGCTCAGGTTGAAAAATCAACCCTCGGTGACCTCGATGTTCTTGCTAACTTGAAAGAGAAAATGGAAGGTGACAGCAAAGAAGGTGAAAACCAATAATCATCTTTGAATAATATAAAAAAGCCATTCCGAAAGGAGTGGCTTTTTTATTGATCAAAAAAGGAGTATTCTACTTAAGGACCAATTATTCCACTCACATCAGATGTTCGAAAGGATATTGGATTATGTTTGATTAACCAATATCCGAAACCCCATGAAAAAGATCTTTGCGTTTGCGATAATGACCTTGTTCGTTTCCAATGCGTATGCTCAATTCGATTTTTGCTATTGGATCGAACCGGATGATACCTATACACATCCGGACGTTGCTTTTTGGCCTGGTTCTCCAGGCAACACTGCAGATAATTATTCGCAACCGATTGCCTTGCCTTTCAATTTCAATTTTTTTGGTCAGAATTACAATGAAGTCGTGCTCACTACCAAAGGCACAATTATCATGGGCAATTCCGGATACATCGATTT
The DNA here is from genome assembly GCA_019694805.1 of Flavobacteriales bacterium. Classification (GTDB taxonomy): domain Bacteria; phylum Bacteroidota; class Bacteroidia; order Flavobacteriales_D; family Sanyastnellaceae; genus JAIBBG01. The sequence continues at coordinate 13,647 of JAIBBG010000025.1, forward strand.
TAGTCCTTCTTCTTTTCCAACACCATTGGTCAATGAGACCATACAGCAATACAATCACATCTGTGGTTTTTGGTCTGACTTTGATTTTGGTGGCGGTGGCGAATTATATTATAAAGTCACAAATGATGCACTATATGTGAATTACATCGAAGTGGGAAAGTGGCCTTCCGATGGATCTCAACGCAATACGTTTCAAATGATTATTTGTGCAACTGGAAGTAGTGTGATTGGGAATGGCAATAATGTTCAATTTTATTACAAAGACATGCAATGGGCGAATAGTCCATTAAACGGTGCCGAAGATGGTTTCAACTCTGCAACATCCCATGCTATCATTGGAGCAGATAAGTCAAGTGGCAACGAACACTTCGCATTCGGCCGGTTCGATCAACCCACAGCAAATTATAACGGTCCTTATGGAGTTGCAAGTAATCAACTGGATGGAATCTATTGGCTCAATGGAAAAAACATTGAATTCAATACTGCGATTTCGAGCAATAATACACCACCAGGTATTGTCAGCGATTTTTGTCATGACCTCACATTATGCAATGAATCTGGTCATTTAAACATCCTTTTTACCTCATCAGAAGAAAGTCAGGATGTGGCTGTAACGCTCAACGGGTTACCAAATGGTGTCACTTATACCACACAAGATTATCCATCAGCTACTAAAATCACTATTGACGTTGATCCAACTTCTGCTCAAGTAAGTGATTATATCATTGAAGTTATCGCCACTGATGATGGAATACCTTCACAAAACGTTAGTTATTTTTTCAATTTGGGTATATCAGAAGGATCCTATACTTTGGAAATATCGGGCAACACAGAACTATGCTCAGGTGGGTCAACCATCCTCACAGGATCGCCTGATATGGATTATTATTATTGGGATAATGGTGAAACAAGTCAGAGTTCCATTTATGAAACACAGGGAATGGTAACACTTATTGCCTTGAAAAATGGATGTTACCTGGAAGCTTCTGTAAATCTTACCATGACTCCATATTTTATAGCATCACTTGAGGGAGGAAATAATCCTATACTGATTTGCCCTGGTCAGGAAACAGAAATATGTGTTGCGGGAACTTATAGTAGCTATTCTTGGATAGTCGTTCCAGAGCATCCTGGAGAATTTATAGAAGGATCAGCACAGAACGAGGAATGTGCTCAAGTCGCAGGTATTTCGGGTGATTACTTAATCACAGTGACGAACGAAGAAGGCTGTGAAGGATTCAATATCAAACAAGTCATTGCCCAGAATTACGAAATTCCCCAGGAAAGTTCAACTTCGATTTGTGGTTTTGAGAACGTTGTGGAATTTAGTGGTGCCTATGAAACAATGGAGGACAATTTGATTTTTTATGGACTCAGCACAAACAACAATGGCTGGCAAGGGTCTTATATTCAAATTTATGTCCATCATATCGATGGAAACATAGATACAAGCTTTTTCACCATCTTTACTTCGTTTGCAACATTCGATGATTTGCTTGTTTCAAATGAAGACAGTATAGTCATAGAATATTTTGCAAATGGAAATGAATTCCAGGGAAATTCGCTTTGGCTCATCAATTGTGGTCAAACAAGTCCGACAGTTTTTCCGGCACCATTGAATAATGGAATCATCTGGGCCGGTATGTCTGGGTGTGAAGGTTTACCTGTAAACGGTCAATGGACTGTAGATGGTCCAGAAGGTTGGACGCTCTCTGATCAAACAACCTACAACACACAATTCCAGTCAAACTCATATGGCAATTACAGTTTGTGTTTCACTCCTGAGGCGTGTGAGAACAGTTATTGTTATGAAATCCAAATTGAAAATGAACCTAGTCTAGAGTTGCAATTATCAGATACCATGTTGCTATGCGGAAGTGAGTCCGTTGTTATTGTGCCGATTGCAGATCCACAATACGACATCAATTGGCAGGGGGAAGGCCTCAACATTGCATCTGATAATCTTTCAGCAACAGCAGGACCATATATCGGATATGGTGAAACTGATATCATTGCGAGTCAAACGAATAGCTGTGGCACTTCTGCTGATAGTATTCACATCATTTACCTCAATGAACTGAATCCCGGACTTGCTGAAGAAATGTTTACCTGCGGTGAGTTGTTATTGGATCCTTTTCCAGGTGAATCAAATGACGCATATATTGATTGCATATGGACCAACATTTCAACCAACGAATCACAATACACACCGACATACAATATAACAACGCCAGGTTTTTTTTCAGGGCAGTTCAGCAATGCGTGTTATAACACCCAACCCATAGTTTTTGAAGTCATATTTGAAGATTCCTTGGTTGATTTCAACGAATTGAATGGCGATATCATATTCTGTGACAATGAAGGACTTGAAGTATTCTCGACATGGCTTGTCAACGCTGAATATCAGTGGTACCTTGATCCACCACAAGCAGGATCGATCATCAATGTGGATCAAAATCAACTTACATTGGATTTTACTGATGGTTATGCAGGAATTGCAACCGTGTCTGTAGTGCTGACCAACTCGTGCGGCAGCTCAGACCCTGCCGAATTAGAAGTTCTTATTGATGATTGTTCCGATGTAAAAGAAAAGCCTGGCTTTGCTTTTCAGATTTATCCGAATCCGGCGCAAGATTTTCTTATTGTTGATGGCAATGAATTCATTGAATCCATTAAAATCTTGGATCAACTAGGCCAGGAACTGTGGAGCGGTTCTAACAGGCGTATTGATATCAGGGACATACCTACAGGAATTTACCTCATTTCAATTCAGGGAGAAATTTCCAACACCATTCAACGCGTTGAAATTTTGAGATAAATGATCACTACTACAAACCTCCAATCTGTGAAGAGAATATTGTTCTTTGCAAAACCGGAATGTGCATTCTAATATGAATTCAACAATAATCAAAGACATTATCCAATGGGACGTTCGGACATGGTCTAAAGCTCTTCCTTGGTGGGAAAGGCATCTGCCTAAAACTGGTGGACAAGCACTTGAACTCGGAGGTAGAGAAGGTGGCCTCTCACTCTGGCTTGCATCGAAAGGCTATAACGTGATATGCTCCGATCTCGAGAACACAGAATCCACAGCGAAACCATTGCACATCAAGCATGGTTTGGAAAGTAAGGTTCAGTATAAGGACATCGACGCGATGAATATTCCTTATGAGAATCATTTCGATGTCATCGTTTTCAAGTCGATACTTGGGGGTATTGGTCGCGATGATCACCCGGAAGCACAGCAGAAAACGTTTGATGAAATCAGAAAGGCTTTAAAACCTGGTGGAGTGCTTCTTTTCGCTGAAAATCTGAGTGCATCAGGCATGCACAGGTATATGCGAAAGAAATTTGTTCGATGGGGCAATTCCTGGCGGTATGTGCGGATCGAAGAATTGAAGTCATTCACTTCTGCTTACCGAACATTTGAATACCATACCACGGGATTCCTTGCCGCTTTTGGTAGGAGTGAATTTCAGAGAAATACCTTAGCACTCGGCGATGAATTGCTCTTCAACCACATCCTTCCATCAGACCTGAATTATGTCCTTTTTGGAATTGCAGTGAAATAGTTTTACGGTCATTTGGTCAAAACTATCAATGCGTGGTAACCGCACTCCACAAAAGGAAGATCAAACATGTTGGTTCACCATACCTTTGACCAACCAAAACAAGTAATTCTAAAAACCATGGAATATGTATCAACGAAGATGATCATTATCGCGATCATCGTATTTCTACTCATCAATTCATTTGTGGTGATCCAGCAAGGTATGATGGGTGTAATCACTGTATTCGGTAAATACCGCCGTGTGATGTCACCCGGACTCAATATGCGGATTCCATTCATCGAAAAGGTCTTCAAAAAAATCAGTACCCAGAATCGCTCCGTGGAAATGGAGTTTCAAGCAGTGACTTTTGACCAGGCCAATGTCTATTTTAAATCCATGCTTCTTTATTCTGTGATGAGCGGAGAAGAAGAGGTCATCAAACGTGTTGCCTTCAAATTCATCGATGAAAGAAGCTTGATGCAAGCACTTGTACGCACCATTGAGGGAACAATTCGTGCGTTCGTGGCCACCAAGAAACAGGCAGAAGTGCTCGGTTTACGTAATGAAATTGTTGAACACGTTAAAGCGGAAATCGATAACCGACTTGAAGAATGGGGATATCATCTTCAGGATTTACAGATCAATGATATCACATTCGATGAGGCCATCATCAAGTCTATGGCTCAAGTTGTGGCATCCAATAACTTGAAAGCGGCCGCTGAAAACGAAGGTCAGGCGTTGTTGATTACAAAAACCAAAGCTGCAGAAGCTGAAGGTAATGCGATCAAAATCGCAGCACAAGCGGAACGTGAAGCCGCTCAAATGCGCGGTCAGGGTGTTGCACTTTTCCGAGAAGAAGTGGCGAGAGGTATGCAAAATGCCGCCAAGGAAATGCAACAGGCTAACCTTGACACGTCCGTTATTATGTTCAGCATGTGGACTGAAGCCGTGAAGAATTTTGCGGAGTATGGCAAAGGCAATATCATCTTTCTCGATGGTTCTCCTGAAGGCATGGAAAAAACCATGAAACAGTTGATGGGAATGAATAACCTGATGGATCGCAAAAACGCTAAATAACAGAATTTCAATTGTTTAATTTAACCTGCTGCCATGACGCAGCAGGTTTTTTTTGTTAATAACTCATTCGTTTTGAGTCAATAAGAACCGAGTCATCTGCGTTTTGTTCCTAATTTTTTATGTTCGGACGTCATGGTGATGTTGACAGGCCATAATTTTGACCCCGAAACCCAAATTCAGTTTTGAATTAACCACGAAGTACAATGAAAATTAAAACGGACAACATTTTTCAGGTCATCGAACTTGAGAATAGTGTAGAGGAAGCATACAAGGCATTGACTGATGCCGCCTTACTCAGTCGTCTCACTGGAATGACTGCGCAGATGGATTCTCACGAAGGCGGTACATTTCATGCCTGGAACAACAAGTCTCACGGTTACATCATGCGTTTGATACCCAATCAGCGTATTGTGCAGAGTTGGAGACACGATGAATTTCCCGATGGAATGTACAGCATTGTGATCATGGACATTGAGAAGACGGATACAGGCTGTAGAGTAAGTTTCAATCATATCGGTGTTCCGGAAGATTGCTCAGGCTGGCTTACTGAAACATGGAAAAAAGATTTTTGGATTCCGCTCTCAGAACACCTCGGGGATAAAGTCCTCAACTGATGAATGAATCGAAATGAAGCACAACCTCCGCCATGCAGCGGAGGTTTTTTTTTGTAATCGATTGACTTATTGCATGTTGTAATCTGAAATGAATAATCGCAATTCATAAAAAATTAACACGCTCAATAGTCAGATTGGTGTACTATTGCACACACATGTTTCAAAACACAACGACATATCTCATGAGCAACTGTTATTGTTGCTGTTGTTGTTGATCCCGCTATTGTATTCGGGATATTGATCCGCCTTCAATGATCTGGCGGAAGAAATGATCAAAAGAAGTATTATCAATGAATGACTGCAAAGGCAGCTTTTTGTTCAATCCAATAAAATCTATTTATTATGTCATTAAGATTAGGAGACGAGGCCCCGGACTTCCGGGCAGAAACTACAGAAGGAACCATCCAATTTCATGAATGGATTGGAGAATCCTGGGCGGTATTGTTTTCACATCCAGCTGATTTTACACCAGTATGTACAACAGAACTTGGAAGTGTCGCCCAACTAAAAACAGAATTTGAAAAGCGACAGGTTAAGGTGATCGCGATCAGTGTAGATCCATTGGATCAGCATCGGCAGTGGATTCATGACATCAATGAAACCCAAAACACTGAAGTGAATTTTCCGATCATCGCAGATCCCGAGAGAAAGGTGAGTTTGTTGTATGACATGATTCATCCGAATGCAAACCTCACACAAACTGTACGCTCAGTGTTTGTCATTTCACCAGATAAAAAAATCAAATTGATCATCACTTATCCAGCATCGACGGGAAGAAACTTCCATGAGCTGTTACGTGTCATTGACAGTTTGCAACTTACGGCTAAATACAGCGTGGCGACGCCAGCGAATTGGAAGGATGGAGAAGATGTGATCATCACTACCGCTGTGACAAATGAGGAAGCAGACCAAAAATTTCCGAAGGGATATACCATTGTAAAACCTTATCTCAGAATCACACCACAGCCTAACAAGGCTGAAGTTATTCAGGCCTGATCCATTGAATTTGTTTTGATTTGGTTTATTAGGCTACAAGTCTGTAGAGTGGGAAAAGCACCAGACTCACAACGGTGAGGAGGTTATACGACTTGTGCATTCGTTTCGTGTATAGGCAAAAGAGCTTCAACACGATTCAGGTACTGAAGGCTTAGACTGGAAAACCACTTGTCTGCGACATGAAATTGGCAACAATTCGATTCGTACAAGTGAGAATTCTGAAGATAACAAAGCCGGTCATACACTTTTGTCGAGAAAGGGTATGTACCGGCTTATGTTTTATCTGTGCAATATGGATGATGGGAGATAAATCTTGAAGACGAAAGATCGATTTATTTACCCCATACCTTGTATATTTCTTCTTGAATGTCCGTTCTGATATTGAGGTCCTGAAGTTTCTTATTCTCTGCATCAGGATTCACCCGATTGCTCAGGAAAATGTAAACCAATCCTGATTCCGGATCTGCCCAACACATGGTTCCTGTAAATCCGGTATGACCAAAACTTGCAGCACTCGCTTCTTTGCATGTAGAACCGTGTCCAGGTGATAATGAAGGTTTATCAAATCCCAGACCTCTGCGATTACCACTAAAGTGTCTGGTATTGAAAAGGCTAATGGTTTCTTTTGAAATGTATTGTTTACCTCCGTAAACGCCATGATCCATGAGCATTTGCATGATCGCTGCTAAATCCTGAGCGGTGCTAAACAAACCAGCATGACCTGCAACTCCACCCATCATCGCTGCTCCCTGATCATGAACGTGACCTCTGATGTGCTGCGTTCTAAATGTTTTGTCATTTTCAGTAGGAGCAATCGAATTTGACTTCATCCGTTTGAGAGGCTGATAGCCAATTGAACTCAATCCCATGGGTTGGTAGAAATTTTCCGATACGAAAACGTCCAAAGACTGTCCACTTTGTTTTTCGACAATTCGTTGCATGAAATAGTATCCGAGATCACTGTACTTATAGCTCTTATCGGATGAAAGTGGAGTTTGGATGATCTGATTGAAAATACTATCGCGGTAAGAATCCATGATAAAAATACCATCAGCTACCTGTGAAGTGAAACCCGGTTCAGGTTGAGTGCGGTAAACTTTAGCATCAAGACTACCTTTGGTAATGGTCTTTTGATAGAATGGAATCCACGCGGTGAAACCAGCACAATGAGATAGCATATTTTTGATCACCACATCAGCATAAGCGTTACCAGCCGGGAAGGTGAGGTAGTCGCCCAATTTTTTGTTCACATCAAGTTTGCCCTGATCTACAAGTTTCATAGCGGCGATGGTACTTGAAGCTACTTTCGTGATAGAAGCAAGATCGTATACTGTAGATTCTGTTACTTTCTCTTTGGATTCGTAATCAAGATTACCGAAAGCTTTATCGTAAACAACAGTTCCAGTTTTTGCTACCAAAACCCTACAGCCAGGATAAGCACCACTGGTAATGCCACTTTCAGCGATGGCGTCGATTTTATCCATTGCAATACTGATGGCTTTGCCATGAGAAGAACCATCACCCATCATATCCTCTTCGTAATCTCCGGCAGGATTTCCTGTATGGTCTGCAGGAGTAGCAACGTTATTGGCATACCAACCATAATTCCAACGAAGCTTATCACCTCCAGGGGTTGAATAACCAGAACCAACAGGAAACTGCTGACACGCTGTTACGGGAAGCACACCATCGGCACCAATGGCACCGGCGATAATTTCTGCTGATACCTGTTGCGTCATGGGATCATCTTGATAGCTGACGATCACAGACTCAATATTGCTCATGTCCTTCAATACTTCAACTGCATATGGATTGGCAAATACAGTGAGAATCACATTAGAATTTTCGCCCACTGAATTCATGATACGACATGCTTCATTGGTCACACCAAAGTTTTTGGACGCCTTGTTGCTCGTATTGAGCAAAGCAGAAATCACATAGTCATAAGCAGCAAGTGTATCGTGCCACCACATCGCTTTTTTGAACTCAGGACTTTTCTCCATATTGAAATGGTCGAATTGAACATAATGCCTGAGTGTTGAAGCAAATTCCGATTCATTCTCTACACCAACGGAAACGACTGCTACTTTTTTACCAATCATGGCTGAAAGCGGGAGTGTTCCATTTTCATTTTTCAAAACAGTAATACTCTCTTCAACAAGTTTTTTGCGAAGACCAACAGCCAGATGGTTATTGAGGTCTTCATTGAGATTCGTAAATTCTACCTGACTCCGTTTATTCACTCCCATCCATTCTTTGGCTCTGAGAATTCTCAAGCAGTGCATTTTAATTTCTTCGGTAGATATGTAGCCGGAATCCACCGCCATTTTTATTTTTTCAATGGCAAGAGGAATATTCTGAGAGAAAAGCAATACATCGTTACCAGCCATCAGCGCTTTTACTTCGGCTTCTCCTGGTTTGAAGAACTTAGCAATGCCTTGCATATTCATAGCATCCGTAAAGACAAGACCTTCAAAACCCATTTTTCCTCTAAGCAAATCTGTGATGACCTGACGAGATAGAGTAGAAGCAATGGCCGACGAGGTATCTAATGATGGCACGTACAAGTGAGCGGTCATCACACTACCGAGTCCTTCGTGAATAAGATACTTGTAAGGATAGAGTTCAAGCGTATCAATCCTTTCATAAGGATGAGCCACAACAGGAAGATCTTTGTGTGAATCTACATCAGTGTCGCCGTGTCCGGGAAAGTGTTTCGCACATGCAAGTATGCCATTGTCTTGAAGCCCGTGCATATACATGAGAGAGTTGGAAGTCACCCTGAGCTTGTTTTCACCGAATGATCTGTTTGAGATGACAGGATTTTTTGCATTGTTGTTAATGTCTACAACCGGAGAAAAAGAAATATGCACACCCAATCTTTTGAGCTGTCGTGCCATTTCAACACCGAAGTCATAGATTAAACTATCGTTTCCACTTGCACCCAGCGTAAGTTGTCTTGGATAAGCAATGGTTGAATCAAGTCTCATTCCCAATCCCCATTCTGCATCCATCGCAATCATCAGCGGCACTTTGGCTGAAGACTGATACTGATTGGTGAGTTTAGCCTGACGACCGGGACTTCCTTGCATAAAGATGACACCTCCAACTCCGTATTTGGAGATGAGGGTCTGTACACTTTGTGGATCGTATGCAGCATTTTTTGGATCACTCCAGGCAGCAACCATAAAAAGCTGACCGATTTGTTCGTCCAGACTCATGGTTTCTATTGTTTGATCTGCCCATGGGGTGGAAGATTGCATAAAGCATGGACTCTGCGCCCCAGTTGTTCCGGAGAGCGCAAATACAGCGAGGAGGAATATGATCGTTCTTTTCATCAGCAACACGACGGCTACAATTATTGTATACTACAAATTGAACGATTTGGATTCAACAATAGTGCCCTATTCTCATCAGATTAACAACAGCAACCTGTGGACGGAGTCAAGAGCAAAAATCAACTGTTCTTCTTTTTCGGTGAATGTCTCACTTTTCCGAGTTTACCAGCCACACTAACCTGTGAATGACTTTGGAGTAAACTCGCGAAATAATTGAGGAATAGACCTACAAAAATGAATGTGAGGGTCAATTGAACAATCGTGAGTTTTTCAGCGAGTACGTGCAATGGAGCGATATCTCCGAATCCGACAGTGGCTGCGGTCACAAAGCTGAAATAAATAGCATCTGTTGTTCCATGTAATGGTCTGGTGAAGAAATGATCATAATGCTTCTCACAGAAAGCGTAAAACAGTGCGAAATCGAGAACAATTTCAAAGAAATTGAATAATAACAAAACCAATGATCTTCTTGGTTGAACAGACTCTCTGGAGGCATCAGCGATGAAGATCAGTGAAGTGATATAAACGATGGTTTCGAACAGGAAAAAACTCACAATCCATACCATATATACATTCCCGGCTTGTCCTGTTTTCATGACCAGTATAGGAAAGATCATTTTAAACAAAACATAAATTTCAATAGCCAGTTTTTTAGTGGTGTTGGACCTTCCTTTGAAGAGTTGTTTGATATAAAGACCCGGTGTGATAAACTGCAATAAAGCAAGTGTGAGCCTGATAAATCGTTCTATTCCGAAATCATGATGATGGTAGTTTCTCCAAATACGGAGAAGTGTGAAAACCTGATTTTTGAGAGCACCACGGGAATGTCTGGCAGAAATGCCATGACCAAAAATCAGATTGCGCACTTTCGACATACCGTAACTTTTTTCCAAAGTAAAGCTACGCGAATTAAATCCGACTGATAAATATTATGAGATAAACTGCTAAACAACACCTTCCATCGCGCCAAGTTTCTTGAGCACGTTAGTAAGGATGAATTGGAATTGTTCGTCGATGGTGAGATTGGTATTGTCGATCACGATAGCATCTTCAGCACGACGCAAAGGATCATTGCTTCTTGAGCTGTCGTATTCATCCCTTGAATTCAGATTTTTCAGTACCTCTTCAAAAGAAGATTCAACACCCATGCTTTTCAATTCGTCATAACGGCGCTGAGCCCTGATGCGATTTTCAGCAGTCATGAATATTTTCAATTCAGCATCAGGCAATACCACGGTTCCAATATCACGGCCATCCATGACCACGCCTTTAGTCTCTGCCATTCTTTTCTGAAGTCTCACCAGTTTATGTCGAACTTCTTTGATGTTTGAAATAGGCGAAACATAGTTGCTTACTTGCAATGACCTGATTTCTCTTTCGACATTCTGACCATTGAGAAAGGTCTCATATTGTTGAAGGTCGGTGTTGTATTTGAAATTGATCATGACCAGATCCAATGCATGAATCAATCCTTCGGTGTTGATTACACCATCAGAACTGACGTAACCATGTTGCAAAGCGTAGAGGGTCATCGCCCGATACATCGCACCGGTATCGATATACACATAATTGAGTTCCTTCGCGATTGCTTTGGCTAATGTGCTTTTGCCGCACGAAGAATAACCATCTATGGCAATGTTGATTCTGGGTTTCACCGTGGTTGGGGTTTGCTGCGAAAATAATAGAAAAATGGCACTTTTCACCGCGAACTCAATCGGGAATGCTAAATCTGATCAATGAATGCGGGTCTTCAATTCTTCTAAACCCTCACCAGCGCCCTTTTCAATGGCAATCATATTGCGAATTCCATGCACTTCGGGGATGAATGGATCGATGATATACTTGGGTATAGATGGTGAAGCATAAGCGACCAAGCCTGCAGCCGGATAGACCTGCAGTGAAGTACCCACGACCACAAAAATATCTGCAGCACTCACCAGATCAGCCGCAGGTTCTATCATAGGAACTGCTTCACCAAACCATACGATATGGGGACGAAGCTGATAACCTTTTTCACACCGATCGCCCCATTTCAATTCCCAACCATGAATGTCGTAGATGTGATCAGGGTCACCTGTGCTGCGTGATTTTCTTATTTCACCATGGAGATGAAGGATTTTTTTGCTGCCAGCGCGTTCATGAAGGTCATCAATATTCTGTGTGATAATCTGAACATCAAAGTCCTTTTGCAATTCAGCGAGAATGATATGACCACGATTAGGTTTGGCTTCCATGACATTTTTTCGACGTTGATTGTAGAATTCCAATACCATGTGAGGATCTTTTCTCCAACCTTCCGGAGAAGCCACATCTTCAATACGGTGATTTTCCCATAAGCCATTGCTTCCCCTGAATGTGGCAATACCACTTTCAGCTGACATCCCGGCACCTGTGAGTACAACCATTTTTTTTTTCATGCCTAAAGTTCTTCTTTCAGGTATTTACCTGTCCATGAACCTTTCACTTTGGCCACCTGTTCCGGTGTTCCTTCAGCGATGATCTGTCCACCGCCTTGACCTCCTTCAGGACCAAGATCTATGATGTGATCAGCAACCTTGATCATATCCATATTGTGTTCAATGACCAGCACCGTATTACCGCGATCTACCAACCGGTTCAATACATTGATCAACATCTGCACATCTTGGAAATGAAGTCCGGTCGTAGGCTCATCCAGGATATAAATGGTATTGCCAGTATCTCTTTTCCCAAGTTCGGTAGAAAGTTTTACACGTTGTGCTTCGCCACCACTAAGTGTAGTGGAATGTTGACCCAGGGTGATATAACCCAGTCCAACATCCTGAAGTGTTTTCACCACGTTTTTGATCTTTGGAAAATGATCAAAAAACTCCACAGCCTGATCAACAGTCATATCCAACACATCAGCAATGCTTTTTCCTTTATAACGAATCTCAAGTGTTTCCCTATTGTACCGTTTACCGTTGCATGATTCGCATTGAACCAATACATCGGGAAGGAAATTCATTTCGATTGTTTTGACGCCGGCACCTTTGCATGTTTCGCATCGACCACCACTCACATTGAAAGAGAATCTACCCGGCTGATACCCTCTGATTTTCGCTTCAGGCGAATTGGAGAACAAGGCTCTGATATCAGTAAAGATTCCAGTGTAAGTGCTTGGATTGCTTCTGGGAGTTCTTCCTATAGGACTCTGGTCAATTTCGATCACTTTGTCCAGGTATTCCAATCCCTTGATTTTTTGGTAAGCCAAAGGTTTTCTTACAGCATCATAAAAATGATTATTCAGAATAGGATAGAGGGTATGTTCAATCAGAGATGATTTTCCACTTCCACTTACACCTGTGATACAGACAAATTTTCCCAATGGAATTTTGAGATCAACATTTTTGAGATTATGTCCGCTTGCATTCAAAAGGCTGAGAAAAGTATTATTTCCCTTTCTTCTTTCTTTAGGCACTTCGATGCGAATATCCCCGCGGAGATATTTCGCAGTCACACTTTCGCCACGAACTAGTTTTTTCGGGTCACCTTGTGTGATGATTTTACCGCCATGTATACCGGCACCTGGGCCAATATCAATCAGGTGATCGCTTTCCAACATCATATCGCGGTCATGCTCCACCACGATGACACTGTTACCACCGTCGCGCAGTGATTTCAAAGATCCAATCAATTTGTGGTTATCGCGTTGATGTAAACCAATACTTGGCTCATCCAGAATATACAATACACCCACCAATTGTGAACCTATCTGAGTGGCCAAACGAATTCGCTGCGCTTCACCACCGCTGAGGGTTCTCGCGCTTCTGTGTAAGGTGAGGTATTCCAATCCAACATCCACCAGGAAACGCAGCCTATTTCGGATTTCCTTGAGTGGTTCTGTAGAAATGGCTACTTGTCGTTGGCTCAAGTTATATTCAATTCCTTCGAACCATGCACTGAGGTCTTTGAGTCCCATGGATGTCAAATCATGGACATTCTTTTTGTTGATACGGAAATAAAGGGCTTCCTTTTTCAATCGTGAGCCACCACATTCCGGGCAAGCCATTTTATTCATAAAACTCTCAGCCCATCTGCGTAATCCGGGAGAAGTTTCTTCATCAATTTGTTTTTCAATTTGAGAAATGATTCCTTCAAATCTCATTTGGAAGGTATAATTCTGACCTGTGGTAACCTCGAACAATTCTTCAGAACCATACAACAAGGTATTAATCACATCCTCATCGAAATCTTCAACTGGCGTATTCAAATCATAACCAAAATGTTTGAGCACAGCCTCCACTTGTGTTGTGGTCCAGTTGTTTTTCGCTTCACCGAGAGGAGCAATACCACCCTTTCGTATTGATTTTTTCGGATCCGGAATGATCTTGCGAATATCAATTTCCGCCACTTCTCCCAAACCATTGCAATGAGGACAAGCCCCATAAGGAGAGTTGAAAGAGAACAGATTTGGTTCCGGTTCAGGATAAGAGATACCCGATGTTGGGCACATCAAGTGTCTGCTATAATGTTTTACAGGAGCTGCGTTTTGTTTAGAAACTTTTTTTCCGGCACTAACTTCAACATGAGGAATAATCATCAGGCTTCCTTTACCAAGCCGCAAAGCAGTATTTACAGTTTGTCTTACTCTTGCCAATTCTGCTTCAACCGCGGTAACAGCTCCATTGGATTTCGATTTTGCCGAGGTTTTTTTTGGGGGCTGCACCAATTCCTGAATCGCTAATCTATCCACAACTACTTCAATATCGTGAATCTTATATCGATCCACTTTCATGCCCTTGGTCAATTCAACAATTTCACCATCAATGCGAGCACGGAGGTAACCTTGTTTCATGATGGATTCGAATAATTCACGGTAGTGACCTTTGCGACCTTTAACCAGTGGAGCGAGGATTACGATTTTTTGATTCTTATATTCCTCCAAGATCAAATTGACAATCTGATCATCAGTATATCGGACCATTTTTTCATTGGTCACATAAGAATATGCATCAGATGCGCGGGCAAAAAGAAGGCGGAGGAAATCATAAATCTCCGTAATCGTTCCAACGGTTGATCTCGGATTTCTTGAAACTGTTTTCTGCTCGATGGAAATAACTGGAGACAGACCATTGATTTTATCTACATCTGGTCTTTCCATTTCACCAATGAACTGACGTGCGTATGCACCGAATGTTTCGATATATCTCCGTTGACCTTCAGCATATATGGTATCGAATGCCAGAGAAGATTTCCCACTGCCACTCAAACCAGTGATCGTCACCAGTTTGTTTCTCGGGATATTCACGTCGATATTTTTCAGATTGTGCTCCCTGGCACCAATCACTTCAATGATTTCTTCAGCGGTTTCCATTTCGCATCAAAGATGGTGAAGCACATGCCGAACAAGCAAGAAGAATTATGAATAACCATTGAAAATGAATGAGATTTGACAATCAATGGATTAACCCAAATCATTCAGTCGGGATTAACATGATGAAGCAATTCTGAAAAATAGAATGAGTCAATAATTTTGTTAGCTTTTCTTGATGCTGAATTTGTCCGCGACATGATTGTATTCAAACCATGCGATAAGTTCTTGAGTGCGTATTGATGATCATCATGATAACATGATATGATCGTACCAGATGATGATGTTTTGTGATTGAAGTCCTACTTTCGACAACAATTAACCCAGATGATGCGGTCGAAATCAATGACGTCTCAGAAAGCCTTCAATGATGTACACTTCCACGTATTTGAATTTCACTCAACACAAATTGCAATTTCCATGAATCATCGAGGAAGCGCGCATCCTTTTTTGGGGACTATCAGGTCTTCATGCGGATCACAACAGCATGATCTAGAATCAACAAAACAACAATCAAACTGAACATGAATATCGCTATCATAGGCACAGGCAATGTAGGTGGCGCATTGGCCACTAAATGGGCAGAAAAAGGTCATCGCATTTATTTAGGAGTACGTGATTTGTCTCAATTCAAAGGGCAAGGACTACTAACACATCAACATATCTCTGCACATCCCATTGCAGAGGCAGTGGCCAAAGCTGATGTGATCTTATTATCTACTCCGGCACCTGCTGCCATTGAAGTGGCCAAAGGTTTAGGGGATACCACGGGAAAAGTCATCATAGACGCCATGAATATTGTGATGGGCAGAGGACCAGCTGGATATGACAATACAGCATCGGCAATATTGGATCACACGTCAACACGCGATGTCGTGAAGTGTTTTAATACGACCGGTTTCAACAATATGGTGCAACCTCAATATGGTGAGATGGCTCTGGATCTTTTCACTGCCGGAGATAGTGTGCGTGGAAAAGAAATTGCCATTCAATTGGCCAAGGACGCAGGTTTTGCTACGTGTTACGATATTGGGGGCAATGACAAATTTGAATTGATGGAAAAATTCGCTTGGTTCTGGATCAATTTGGCCATGTTTCAGGGGCAAGGAAGAGACATTGGTGTGAAAATTTTGAAGCGCTAAGCCTTAAATGATGCAATCGAATTCTATGACTACGTTGAAATCCTTCGATGACGATCCCGATGGCGTGATCAGGGTTAAATAAATGCCATATTCACGGATGGTAAACATCCCAAGTTCTCCAACGAGTTTCATGATAAATTTTCATTTCATCATCCCACTGATTTCCGACAATCGAAGTAACTTCGCCACATGTCCTCCCAACATGACGCTGCGCGTAAAGCAGAAGAGAACCTCAAGTCATTTTCACAATCGTTGGATGTGAATGAGCTTTCCGCTGCTGTTTTAAGGGGCGAAAAGAAAGCATTGGCTCAGGCAATTACATTGGTTGAAAGTACACGTCTCGACCATGCAGATTCGGCAGCAGGTGTGATAGCGCAATGTCTTCCACATAGTGGTCGGTCCATTCGCATTGGGATTACTGGTGTTCCAGGAGTAGGCAAGTCCACTTTCATTGATGTGTTCGGCATGCACCTGATTAGATTGGGAAAGAAGGTTGCTGTTTTGGCTATTGACCCAACAAGTCAGATTTCGAAAGGAAGTATTCTTGGAGATAAGACACGAATGAATGAACTCGCTGCACATGAGCAGGCATTCATCCGTCCCTCACCATCCTCAGAAACGTTAGGTGGAGTTGCCAGGAAAACACGCGAGACCATTATTCTTTGTGAGGCTGCGGGATATGATGTCATCCTTGTGGAAACAGTTGGTGTGGGGCAGAGTGAAACAGCGGTACATCAAATGACAGATTTCTTTTTGCTGCTCATGCTTGCAGGGGCGGGAGATCAGCTTCAAGGCATCAAACGAGGCATCATGGAAATGTGTGATGCGATGGTCATCACCAAAGCCGATGGAGACAATATCAAAGCTGCGCGATTCGCCAAAGCGGAATACACTGGTGCATTGCACCTTTTTCCACCTAAAGAAAGTGGATGGATACCTCAAGTAGAAATGACATCGGCCACGGAGAGACGAGGACTCTCTGAAGTATGGCAAATGATCTGCGACTTTGAACGATGGATGAAAGATCGTGATTTGTTCGAAGCACATCGTCGTGAACAAGACATTCATTGGTTTCATGAAACCATCCGCGAAAAGATCATCTATTCATTTTATCATGATCCTTCGAATATTTCGCGTATAGCCGCTGCTGAATCAGATATCAGAGCAGGGAAAGTGACACCGTTCAAAGCAGCCTCAAACATATAGTTTTTGTTGATCACTTTTTTTGGATAAAATGTCCATGAGGAGTTTTATTCTTTATAAATCCCGCAGCCAAAATATAATAATCGATGTAGACCGATGCCGAAGCATGAGGATCATTTCATCATGAGAAAGATGTCAATCCTTTTCCATAATTACAATTTCGATACAGTTGCCCAATTCGATACAATCTAGAACGAGGTCAGTTGTCGGTTGGAACTCTATCAAATCGCCATGGACCATTGATTTATCATCAGATTTGAAGACACCGTCAAAGACAAATAAAAATGTCCAATGACCTTTAGTTGCCAATTGAAGCTTTTCTCCGGCCATGCAACGGTGATGAACGACCTTGGCTTCGCATGATGAATTGCACATCACATTAAAATCCTGAACCCGGCCTTTACTTCTGGTTTTCCATGATCCATCAAAGGTATCCTGATCAAAGGTTTCTAGAACCTTTTCATAGCGGCCCTCATGAATCAAGGTAAGCCTACCGCGTAGGACCATCAATATTCTGATCAAGCCGGTAAAATCGGAGAATTTTGTTTCATCAGCTTCTACTGTTGCCGTGCTGATCCTGAATTTAAACTCTCGTGTTTGAAAATTTCCATCGGATGGGTAAATGAATAACTCCGTACTCGTACCACTGGCCCAATTGATGGTCTTGGAGGGATTATAAGAATGAATGATCAAGTTCATTGAGTAATGAGTTTACAATAAAGTTAACCACAAACGAAAGGGTTGATGCGCCGAAATTAACTAAAGTCCAATTTGTTTTTATTGTCTTTCACTTCGTTCTCCTTAAGCACGATAACTGATTGTCCAAGAATGCCACAATTTTAAAATTGAAGTTGAAACATCCAGATAGATCATTACAAGAAAAAGGCTATGCCAACAATTTATATCAACCATCCTCAATATACATCACTGACCTGGCTGGACTTCATGCTTGCCGGTTTGATTTTGGTTCTATGCGGTTGCACCCAAAATCAAATACCGGCAAAAGAAGAAGTCAAGAACAACAACGTACATATTGTGAATGCTATGGATACCATTTATTCACCATCTCGAATAGAGGAAACATATGCCATAGCCATTGCAGACTATATCAGATTGGTTCAAGTCGAGTATGGATTAGAATTCGATACGTTATACTTTGGCAAGCACCAATACAATCAATCCGACGACTTCCCTGATATTACATTGCCGGATCGCATTGGTTCCACATATGTTCGATTGGTTTCGATGGAAGAGGGAGTTACTATTCAAAAACAAAAGAAGTCATCCTATTACATCAATCTTATTGGCGTTGTGGAATCACTTCAATCACAATTCACCTTTGTGACATTTTCGCATGGTTTTGTGCATCAATTTGATGCTTTATTGGAATACAAGTTTGACAGACAGACTGGTAAGTTGGTGTTATCAGCCAATCACTGGGAGAATTTCGCTTTGAAATCGGAGTAAAATTTGAGTCCTGGTTAAATCGTTTCTTATGATGAATCAATTGTGACGATATTTGTTGATTCGCTCACTTTGAACCCAAATCATGCAGTCGAAATCTATTACAGCGCTGAAAGCCTGCAATAATGTTGACTTCCTCGATTTATATTTTCACCGTATGAATGATACGTTGTCAAACAAAAATCTTGCGGAGTCCGTCCCGATGCTATCAGGAAGCGCCTGTCCTTTTGGGTCTTCAGCGCTTCATCAAGATGCCGACTGCATGATTTTGGGTTGAATTCAAATTAAAACGAAAATAAAATGCGCAAACTCATCTCCTTCTTTCATATTTCATTGGACGGTTATGTAGCAGGACCTCATGGAGAAATGAATTGGATAAAAATTGACCAGGAACTGTTTGATCATATCGGTCAGCGAATCAGTCAAGGAGATACAGCCATGTATGGTCGAGTAACATATCAGATGATGGAGAATTATTGGCCAACTGCTGCAGACAAGCCCAACGCCACCAAACACGACATTGAGCACTCTAAATGGTATAAAGATGCACACAAGTTAGTTCTATCACATACCATGAAGGATGCGGTTTTAGCCAATACAACAGTGATTAGTGATCATCTTGCTGATCGCATACATGAGATCAAAAATTCTTCTGGAAATAATCAAAGCGATATTCTCGTATTCGGTAGTCCTTCTGCTACCCATGCATTGATGAAACAAGACCTCATTGATGGGTTTTGGTTGTTTGTGAATCCCATAGTCCTTGGCCATGGAATTCCATTGTTCACCAAGCGCGATGAAGCCATGAAGCTACAACTCATCTCGTCAAAAACATTCCAAAGTGGAGTAACAGAATTGAATTATGTCCGAGAGAAATTTTAGAATATGATGTTTCTATGCAAAAAATAATAATGTGTGCAAACCGGAAGATTGCGAAATCAACATCGCTAATACCCAATGGGGCATTTTAGCATAAATTTCGATAGATACGATATGTCACTTTACCATCAAATCCTCCTGCTCGAAAAGGAGCTTTATGCACTGAGGTCAGTATTGAGTGGAAATGCGAATCCAATACGCAAGTACATATCCAAGAGAAAATTGCACAAGATGGAACTGGAACAAGAAGAAATGATCAAAGAATATCTATGTTCAGTTGACACCGAATTCAGATCCATTTACAACGAAAATGCTTCATTATTGGTCAATGAACAATTTGTTTGCTCCACAACATTAAATGAGACAACATTTTTTCCCACGAATATAACAGAGTTGGTTGGCAGTATTCACGACAATGGTCACCTTTATGCACAAAGCCATAAAACTTCGATTTTCAATCACTTTGTAAAAGGGGGGTATCCAAGTTTGTTTGTTGGGAAAATTAATCCGTTGGGAGAAGTTGAACTGAATGATATTCGATATAGTTGGAAGAGTTCATTTGGTTTTCAGTTTCCCGAAAAATACCAATGCAGTATTGACAAGGAAGGTAATTTCAAAATGGAAACAATCTCTACATCGGTTTTGCCCGATCGGTACACGATTATGAAGAAAATCGTTGGTGACCCCTTTTCGGGTGATGAAAAAAAGCGGGCAACATTTATTCGCAACAAAGAAGAACTGGTTAGAAGAGTCATCAACTTTCAGGAAGAGTTGAGTGAAAGAACTCTGTCGGAATGAGGGATTTCACAAATAGAAGATTATTGGTATTGTAAACAACTGAATAAAATTTTTCAGATACATTTATGCTTTAACCTAGATCATGGAGAATAAAAAATGGCCTTTTCAATTCCCGAGGTTAGGCAAGGAGCATCAAATGGCACTTCTTGCAATAAGTGTTTTTGCTTTTCTAATTCCTTCATTGATTAGGGTATATTATTTTGATTTTCCAATAGACCAACTTCTAATTGGCATTGATGATTGGAACAGATATGCAAGGCATGCCATCGATATCAAACAACACGGACTTTTGATTCAAGAGGTGGATGGTCCATATATCATTCCCGCTGGTTTCTTGTATAACTATTTTGTCGCTGGCATCTTCATGATCTTTGGTGATTATCCTGCAGTGGTATATGTCATTCAAAGTATTCTATTAGGCTTGAGCGTTAGTATCATACACCGTGTATTTCATCCGATGCTCAGGCCGAGAACAAGTTGGGCTCTGTTTATTGCACTGATTTTGTTCGCTTTTCTTGATATTTATAAGAGCTATACCTTCAGGTTATTGAGTGAAAATCTCGCCATATTCATGGTGAGTTTGTTTTTTCTATTCACGAAAAAAATGCTGGAAATTCAATCTCTAAAATGGAAAATACTCAGTAGTCTAACACTTGCCATTTCTGTTTTAGTCCGTCCTAATATCCTGCCCTTTGCGCTGGCATTCTTCGTTTGGCTTTTCATCACGAGAAAAAGGACAGGTGTACTTTTCAAATCTCAACTGGCGATGATGATCACTTTCATATTGATCCTACTTCTCCTTCCTCTTCGCAATTATTTAACTGCCGACCATTTTACCATGATGCCGGTGGATGGTTCTTTTCTGGATTACATGCAACGGATCAATGGACATTCCATATTCAATGATCCCTATGAATATTTTATGGTCTATATCCGTAGGATTGCATATTGTATGGGGTATATACCCGCACTCAATGCAGAGTTCAACATTCGACCGCATTGGTTTTTGATGTGGTTTGGAGTCATCCTCCTTGCCATTCGTTTCATTCGAGCAAGAGGTGAAAGAGATATGATGGTGTTCATCTTATTCGCATTCGTCACCATTTTTTATATAACACTGATATTGATTGGACAAATACACATTTATGGACATCGCATGTTCATTCCTGCAATTCCAATTGTCCTTGGACTTGCGGCTATAGGTTATGATAAAACCTGGCCGGTATCCACATCAAAAAGGAGTTGACTTATTGGTGTAAGGATAAGTCTATTTGTCAACCTCGAGTGAGAACGCTTGAATGACCTGTTGAGAGTGCTTTTCCATCGACTTCATTCAGAAATAAGCGCGCATTGATGATGGTCATTACTTTTTAATTTGTGCATTGATCCCGAGTTCGTCGGATCACTGTATAGATAAATTTGTCGGTTCAGGAAAAATTCCACCATGAATAAAATCAAAACCATTGCCATATCCGTTGGTCTTTCCGTCATCTCATTGATAGCACTATCATGCTATCAGGGTGCGGAAAATGGAGGAAATACGCATTCACTCTACATGATGAAGAGGTTGCCGGATAACTCTCAAAATCCCGCTCCTTTACTGATATTGCTTCACGGATACGGTAGCAACGAAAATGATCTGTATTCCTTCGAAGGAAGTATACCTTCTCATTGGATGGTCGTTTCTGTGCGCGGCCCACATCAGAAAGGCGAAAACAGTTACTGTTGGTACGACATCAGAAAAGCAGGGGACAAAATGATCATTGACGCCAAACAAGAGGCTGATTCTCGTGCTCAACTGATTGAATTGATCAAAGAACTAACCAATGAATACCAAGTAGACAAAAACAACATCTACCTCGCCGGTTTCAGTCAGGGAGCTATCATGTCTGAAAGCATTGCACTGACACATCCTGAATTGGTGAAAGGTTTTGCTTCATTTAGCGGTCGTTTGCTCGATGAAGTGAAACCGCTTGTGATTCCTTCGGATAAATTGAAACAAATCAAAAGCTTTATTTCTCATGGTACTGAAGATAAGATGCTGACTATCCAGTATGCTACTGAGAACCTGGCCTATATCCGAAGTTTGGGTATTACTCCTGAATATGTTGAAGATGCGACAGGACACGTGATTTCTGAGAAACAATTCCAAGCTTTCCTGAAGTGGTTGGGAAATTGAATGGACTGTTTTGAAGACTTCATCTCATAAAAATCTATGCAGTAACTCAAACCAATGGTATGTTGGATTAGTTTCGTGGTCGAAGATTCTGATATATGTCGAGCACCAAAATTCACCCTTCCTGGAAACCACATCTCGAAGATGAATTTGTAAAACCCTACTGGTCCAACCTCACTGATTATGTCAAAAATGAGTATTCCACACATATTTGCTTTCCTCCCGGAAAATTGATCTTTTCTGCATTTGATCATTGTCATTTTGAAAACTTGCGTGTTGTAATACTGGGTCAAGATCCATATCATGGTCCAGGTCAAGCCAATGGCCTTTGTTTTTCTGTGAATGAAGGTGTGAAATGTCCGCCATCATTGGTCAATATTTTTAAGGAACTCAAAGATGATCTTGGAATTCCCATGACCTCCAATGGAAACTTAGAGCGATGGGCCGATCAGGGAGTATTGTTACTCAATGCTACCTTAACGGTCCGCGCCAATGAAGCCGGTTCGCATCAAAACAAAGGCTGGGAAACGTTTACTGATGCAGTAATCCGCATCATCAATGAAAAAAAACAGCATGTAGTCTTTATTCTGTGGGGTAGTTATGCCCAAAAGAAAGGCGCCATCATCAATCCAGACAGGCATTTTGTGTTGAAGTCCGCACATCCATCGCCTCTCTCTGCTTACAATGGCTTTTGGGGAAATAAACACTTCAGTAAGACCAACGAATACTTACGTCAGCACGGTTTAAAAGAAATTAACTGGTAAACTTTGAATACTCGTCCATACCATGGAGATGGAGCCCAAAGAAAATCCTACATTTGAAATCAAGATAAAGAGTATAAACTTTTAAAATCACAATACCATGGCTAAGTCAAAAGATCAAAAGAAAGAAGTGAAAAAGCAGCCGACAAAAACAAAGGCAGAGAAGCGTGCAGAGAAGAAAGATAAAAAGCCGAAATACGATTGAGGCTTCTGAAGTCTTGGCATGGATAATTAGACCAGACTTATAAAACATCTGGCGCGACTTGTTCGCGCCTTTTTTATTTCAACCTTCGCAAATTATACTTGATCGGACCAGCGAATTTTAAAACATGATCGCGGCAAAAAATGGATAGGCTTCTTAACATCACTTGTACCTGATCCTTTTTCCGTCACCTTTGATGACGATCATTTCTTCCTGCGCATAATCAACAACGAAAACCGGATCAAGTTTTGTCCTCATATAAAAATCCGTCATGATCATATCTTCTTTTGTTCTAAAGAACAAGGTATCACCCTGCACCACATTCGTATTGATGAAAGCAGAGGCATCTTGGTAAACAAAAGAACGTTTGCGGATTTCCATATTAGGATTGCGCAAAACACCGGGTTTCAGACCCGCGATCATCACCAGAATAACAACAATAATGAGTGAATATGCAGGAATGGTCAACTTATCATTGTACGCAATCATCCGGTCAAAACCAAAGGCAAGAAGCATGCATGCAAATGGCATTACAAATGTGGCATAACGGATGTCGAATGGAATCGAATGACTTGTGCGCAATACCATCAAAACAATCATGATGATATAGAGAACCAGTGGAAACGTGACAAACATAACTGGACGGAAAAACTCCGACTTCCTCACTTTCAAGAATACAAAGAACACAATAGCAAAGGGGAGAAGCAACAACAGATAAAAGCCATAGTTGCGGGTTTCTGTATCCAGATCATTACCAAAAATCCTGACGAAGTTCATCACCAATTGATAAATGGTATCCGAAGCTGAAGTAACCACTTCCGGTTGCTCACCATTCACCGCAACGTTGTGCTGCCACATGGAACGTTCAATATTGATGATCTTTTTGCCCTCATAACCCCCATTGAAAAGCCAAATAGAAAACAACCCAAAGCTGAATAGAGCCATGATCGCATATTGTATGAGTGCTTTTTTATGAGAATGAAAAATGGCAACCAGAAAAATGTGCGAAATGAAGACGTATAGCGTTACATAATGACACCATAGAGAAATATTGAGACTGATGACATACAATGGAATATGCAGCCAGATGTGTTTTTTAGCTACAGCAATCTGATAGATGGAATAGGTCGTCAACAAAATGAAAAAAGTGGCTAGTGCATATGTGCGCGCCATTTGACTGTATTCAATCAACACCGGGTGAAGGCATAATAATATGCCAGCGATGGTTGCAGTTCTTTTGTTGAATAACTGTCGGCAGAAATAGTAGCCGAGTATCACGGTAAGAATGCCAAAAATGGCAGAGAACATACGGAGCGCGATATTGGTGTCGCCAAATAATTTCGACCAGTAATAAAGTGCCAATTGATAACCAATGGCATTACCGCTATCCTGAATCGTAGCATTGGCTACATTCTTCCAAGTCTTTTTTTGCTGAATAATCGAATGGGTAAGTGTATCAGGAATGCTCTCCTGCAATTGAAGATCAGGAGTATTCACAACTGCATATCCATTTAACCTGCACAATGTCAATGTTTCATTGTCGGTCAAATCGTAACGGTCAATGAACAACACCCTGAGCAATACAGATGCAATGAGCAAAATAGATACTATGAGCGAAGTCTTAAACAATAGGTAGGGCTAATTCAAGTTCGGGCGAAAGTAATCACTTTTCAGAATTGTGAATATTGGATGGTCATGGATGTAAATGCACGATGAAAGTCTCAGTTGCTATGAATGTTGGTAATGGTTTTGATTGGCTTTGCCCAGGACGAACATCACCAATTGCTTATTCAGGTCTGGTTTGTGCATATGCCAACCTGTGATATCTCGTGTGATGATCATTTCTTCTTTCAAAGAAATATTTTTCGCGATACATAATCTCGTTTCCATTTTACAGGTGTTGATCAAATCCTCAAAAACCTGTTGATTGCGATAAGGAGCGTCCATGAAAATTTGAGTCTGACCCTTTTGAGCCATTTGTTCCATTTGTCGGATCATACGCTGGCGATCGCCTTTTTCTCTTGGAAGATATCCATGAAAGACAAACTCTTGACCATTCATTCCACTCGCCATCAACGCCATCATAATGGAAGAAGGTCCGGAAAGCGGAACCACCTTGACGCCATGCTCATGGGCGAGTGCCACCACGACATGACCAGGATCCGCAACACAAGGTAAACCCGCTTCACTGATCAGTCCAACATTTTTACCCCGTAACAATGGCTGAATCATTTCTAATGGATCGCCCTTTCGTGTATGTTCATTCAGCATGAAATAATCAAAAACTTCCAGAGGTCCTTCAATGCCGAGGCTGCGTAAGAGCTTTCTGGCGCTTTTGATTTCTTCTACAATAAACGTGTCCATATCCTTCACCACAGCACGCGATAATTCAGTCACAAAAGCCTCCGGTGAAGAACCAAGCGTATTAGGTATGAGGTATAAAATTCCCTTTTTACTCACGATTCAGATATAAAAAAAGGCCGCCGGTAAAAGCAGCCTGTATGTGTGATCAAATTGTCGTTCAGATTTTGTCCTCGTGATCGTCATAAGACAAACCACCTTCTGCAGCTGAAGAATAGTTGAAACCATCTTCACTGTATTCGCGGTTCACCTTGCGATTGCTATCAGCAGAACGGAACTCACCAGTACCTTGTAGTGAACGGATATGGTCAATGGCTTTTTGCAGACCTTCAGAAAAACCTTCGAAATCTTCTTTGTAAAGAAAAATTTTGTGTTTTTCATAGCGCACTGGTCCTTCATTCTCATGCCCGATGCGCTTGCTTTCGGTAATGGTCATGAACAAATCATTGCCTCGTGTTGCTTTTACATCAAAGAAGTAAGTTCTTTTACCTGCACGCACTGATGTCGAATAGACATCTTCCTTGTAGCCTTCACTCATGGTCTATAGTTGTTAATGAGATTTTGATAATAGTATAGTGAGCCAAATGTATTAAAGTATTTTAACCGTGCAAGAAAAAAATGAAGCCCCGGCGAAAACCGGGGCTGATATTTCCATTTCAGGGACAAGACCTGGGTTACATGTTCCGTCTGTATTGACCGCCCACTTCAAACATGGCCTGTGTCAATTGTCCAAGTGAACAAACCTTTACTGCTGTCATCAATTCTTCGAATAAGTTTTGATTTTTCACCACTGAGGTCTGCACTTGTCGAATCACATCTGCAGCTTTGTCTTTGGAACAATGGTGAAGATTAGCCAGCATATTGATCTGATACTGCTTTTCTTCCTCCGTTGCGCGAATCACTTCTTTGGGTAAAATCGTTGGAGAACCTTTTGAGGACAGGAATGTATTTACACCAATGATCGGGTAGGTACCATCGTGTTTCAAGGTTTCATAGTAAAGACTTTCTTCCTGAATCTTACCTCGCTGATACATGGTTTCCATGGCGCCGAGTACACCGCCACGTTCGGTAATGCGATCGAATTCGCTGAGAACCGCTTCTTCTACAAGATCAGTAAGTTCTTCGATGATAAAAGAACCTTGCAATGGGTTTTCATTTTTGGCCAATCCCAATTCACGGTTGATGATGAGCTGAATGGCCATAGCCCTTCTTACGCTTTCTTCGGTTGGCGTAGTGATGGCCTCATCATAGGCATTGGTGTGAAGTGAATTGCAATTGTCGTAAATAGCGTACAAAGCCTGCAGCGTAGTACGTATATCATTGAAATCGATTTCTTGCGCGTGTAGTGAACGTCCGCTGGTCTGAATGTGGTATTTCAACATTTGAGCTCGTGCATTGGCGCTGTATTTCTTGGCCAATGCTTTAGCCCAGATTCTTCGCGCCACACGGCCAATCACGGCATACTCCGGATCGATACCATTGCTGAAGAAAAAGCTCAGATTCGGTCCGAACTCATTGATGTCCATTCCGCGAGACAAATAGTACTCAACGTATGTAAAGCCATTGGCAAGCGTAAAGGCCAATTGAGTGATCGGATTTGCACCAGCTTCTGCAATGTGGTAACCACTGATGGATACGGAATAAAAATTCCTCACTTTGTTGCGGATGAAATACTCTTGCACATCACCCATCAGTCGCAGCGCAAACTCAGTAGAGAAAATGCAGGTATTCTGCGCTTGGTCTTCTTTCAAAATATCAGCCTGTACGGTACCACGAACCTGAGTAAGTGTTTCGGCTTTGATTTGAGCATAGACATCGGCCGGCAACACCTCGTCACCAGTAATTCCAAGAAGCATCAATCCAAGACCATCGTTGCCTTCTGGTAATTCGCCTTGATACTTTGGACGTTCAAGTCCTTTGTCATCGTATTTGGACTTCAGCACTTTTTCTACTGAAGCTTCAAGTTTATTTGCACGGATGTACTTCTCACAATTCTGATCTATCGCTGCATTCATGAAGAAGGCAAGGAGCATAGGAGCTGGACCATTGATGGTCATACTCACTGATGTTTTCGGATCGCTGAGATCGAAACCTGAGTAGAGTTTTTTGGCATCGTCAAGACAACAAATGCTCACACCGCTATTGCCAACTTTTCCATAGATATCCGGACGTAAATCGGGATCATTACCATATAATGTTACTGAATCAAAAGCCGTCGAAAGTCTTTTGGCTGGCATACCCAGACTCACATAATGGAATCTTCGGTTGGTTCTTTCCGGACCACCTTCACCAGCAAACATCCTCGTTGGATCTTCACCTTCGCGTTTAAAAGGATATAGCCCGGCTGTGTAAGGAAATTCTCCCGGAACATTTTCTTGCAGTACCCAACGCAGAATATCACCCCATGATTTGAAAGAAGGTGTAACTACCTTCGGAATCATTTGGTGTGAAAGGCTTTCCGTATGAGTTTCGATTTTAATCTCCTTGTCACGGACCTTGAATTTGTATTCTGCATTTTTATACAGCATACGTTTTGTTTCCCATGACTGAAGTATCTCCCAATTGTGCGGATCAAAATCGAGTTTGATGCGATCGAAACTGGCATTGATGACTTTTAGTGCTTCATCCGTGCGCTCATCACCGTTCGTTTGTTCGAGTAAAGTGCGACTTCCATGGAGTGCATAGAGTTTTTCTGCAATGGCACATTGCTGATCCACCCAATTGTCATAACTGCGGTTGCTCTCACTGATTTCACTCAAATAGCGAGTTCTATGAGGAGGTATGATAAATATTTTTTCGCTTTGATCTCCGGTTAAAGAGAAATGCGATTTCAATTCAGCTTTGGTTTTTTCATTGATACGTTGAATGAGTCTTGCATAAAGCTGATTCGTCCCGGGATCATTGAATTGCGATGCAATGGTACCAATGACAGGAAGAGTTTCATCATCAGCATCCCAGAGTTGATGATTGCGTTTGTACTGTTTGCGCACATCACGAAGAGCATCTTGTGCGCCACGTTTGTCAAACTTATTGATGGCGACCACATCAGCGAAATCGAGCATGTCGATTTTTTCCAACTGAGTTGCAGCACCGAACTCAGGAGTCATGATGTATAGTGCTACATCACTGTGATCCATGATTTCAGTATCGCTTTGACCAATACCTGAAGTTTCCAAAATGATCAGGTCAAACTTGGCTGCTTTAAGTATCGCTACCGCTTCAGCGACATGTTTGCTCAATGCGAGATTGCTTTGTCTTGTAGCCAGCGAGCGCATATAAACCCTTGGATTTCGGATGCTATTCATCCGTATGCGATCACCGAGAAGAGCTCCTCCAGTTTTACGCTTACTTGGATCGACAGAAATCAGTCCTATGTTTTTTTCCGGAAAATCGAGCAAAAAACGGCGGACAATTTCATCTACCATAGAGCTTTTGCCTGCACCTCCAGTTCCGGTAATACCCAGAATAGGCGTATTCGATTTGGAAGCCAGATCGCGGATTTTATCCAATTCGGTACGGTGTTGATCCGGAAAATTCTCCGCTGCGCTGATCAGCCTGGCAATTGCACCGTGATCATGAACATGGAGGTGACCCACTTCACCATTCAAATGATTGCCAGTAGCAAAATCGCATTTCTGGATCAAATCATTGATCATACCCTGTAATCCCATGGCACGGCCATCATCGGGGTGATAGATACGAGCAATGCCGTACTGATGTAATTCTTCAATTTCAGAAGGCAAAATGGTACCACCACCACCACCAAAAATCCTGATATGAGATGCCCCTTTCTGCTTGAGTAGATCATACATGTACTTGAAATACTCCATATGACCGCCTTGATATGAAGTCATCGCGATAGCCTGCGCATCTTCCTGTATGGCACAATTGACCACCTCTTCGACACTTCGATCGTGTCCAAGGTGAATGACTTCACAACCGGTACTTTGAATGATCCGGCGCATGATATTGATGGCGGCGTCGTGACCATCGAAAAGGCTGGCAGCCGTAACAATCCTGACTTTATTTACGGGCTGGTGTGGAGCTGAAACCTGCATGATTTTCTATTGAATCAATGAGGGGCGAAAATAGTCGCTGAAACCCCGAAATTTCAAGAAAACAGGATCATAAAAAATTGCGGGCCCAAAGAGCCCGCAATTTTGAATCTTAAGATTTCGATTGTCGGTAAAATCTCATAGAAATACTCCGCTCAAAATGGCAGACTATTCCGGATGACAATGAAAATGAAGCGACTTTTCAGTGGTATTTCCATCATGGTCAATTTCGGCTACCACTTTGATCATCATATCAGAATGTTCTGTTACGTTGTTGGTCCAAGCTCCCACAATGTGAAATGCTTCACCATGATCATGAAGTCCATCTGTCCAAACTGTGTCATCAGCAGTTTCGTTGATGACATATACATCGTATCCATGCATTTCGAAATCAGCAGTGATGTCCACAAGGATGTTGACAACAGAATCCAATGCGAACATGGCACCTTCAGCAGGTGAATTGATGACAATATTTGCAATTGGTGTGGGAGTTGGATTTGTTGTGTTATTATTCGTGTCTTCGTCTTTTTTCTTGCATGAAGTTATTGCCATCGCCAACATGAGCACGGCGTATATCAAAGGTTGTTTCATATTTTCTGAAGTTTTTTATTTTTTTTTGTTTGAATGAAAATCATCACACGGGCTCCTGCGTGAAATTTCATTTTACTGTATCCATCTGACAATTCG
>JAIBBG010000026.1 GCA_019694805.1 Flavobacteriales bacterium
GCGGAGAGAGAGGGATTCGAACCCCCGGAGGCTTTCACCTCAACAGTTTTCAAGACTGCCGCAATCGACCACTCTGCCATCTCTCCGGGGGTAAAATTAATATGCTACCACCCTTCGAAAAAAATGAAGGCGTGAATTTTGATGCATTTTTTCCGTAGGCCTTTGAAAACAAGGTAGGTAGATTGGGATTTTTTTATCCTTTTCAATCCGAAATCCCGCTACTGACGGTTATTTCCCCTACAATTACCTGCTTCCTGATGTACTTCCCTCCTCTCGCCTACTGACTTATTCTCTCCTAACCAATGGCATAACATCTTCTTCGGGATCGGAAAAATTTGAGATAATTTCACCGCATGCCCGAAATCGTGGACCATAGAAAAACTTACACCCTGGCTGAAGTCGCCGCGAGTATCCAAAAAACACTCGCCGAACGCTATACATCCAGCTTTTGGGTCAGGGCTGAAATGAATAAGTTGAACCACTATAGTCACTCGGGACATTGCTATCCAGAACTGGTCGAAAAACAAAATGGTCGAGTGGTTGCGCAATTCAGATCTACGCTGTGGAGCGATAAATACACTGACATCAATCAACGCTTCCTCAAAATCGTAGGCGAACCATTGAAGGATGGTATTAAAATTTTATTCCTCGCCAAAGTCAAATTCGACGCGCAATACGGCCTTACCCTACACATCGACGACATCGATCCTTCCTTTACTCTCGGTGATCTGGAAAAAGAAAAATTGGAGAGCATCAACACCTTGAAAAATGAAGGTTTGTTCGATCGCAATAAAAAACACACTCTTCCACTCCTACCCCAACGTCTTGCCATCATTAGCGTAGAAACAAGTAAAGGTTATGCCGACTTTCTGGAAGTGATCGATAAAAACCCGTGGCATTATCACTTCTTCCACATGTTGTTTCCGGCCATTCTTCAGGGAGAAAATGCCATCGACTCGATACTCTTTCAACTATCACGCATCGAAAAAGTGAAGTCGCACTTCGACGCTGTGGCCATCATCCGAGGCGGCGGCGGCGATGTAGGACTTTCATGCTATAACAATTATCAATTGGCAAAAAGGATTTCGACTTTCCCATTGCCCGTGCTTACCGGGATTGGTCACGCGACCAATGAAACCGTTTGCGAAATGGTGTCATTTCAAAATGCCATCACACCAACCAAAATCGGTGAATTCTTGATTCAAAAATTTCACCTCTTTTCTGTGCCAGTAGAAGAAGCAAGAGAAACCATCGTGCGTGAAGCTCGACAAATCATTGCTCAACAACAAACCATCTTGCAACAGGAAGCCAAGTTGTTCAAAGCGCATGCGAAAAGCAGTCTTGTCAAGATGCATCATGAGCTGAGTAAATTGTCGCAATCACTCGCCGGTGATGCCGGATACTTGTTCCGCACCGAACACTCGCGTTTGCAGAACATCATAAATGATTTGCGTAAAATCACGGATCAAAAACAAAAAACCCACTTGACGCAATTGTCAGATACCTCAACTTTCATCAAAAAAAATGTGGACATTTTTCTGATCAGAAAACAAGAAAGATTGGATGACCTTTCGCGTCAAATTGATTTGATGAATCCGGTACATATACTCAAAAGAGGTTATAGCATTACCCTGAAAAATGGCAAAGCTGTGAAATCCTCTGAAGATGTTTTACCGGGCGATAGCATGACCACCATCTTGCATTCTGGCACCATCATCAGTACCATACAAGAAACGATTGAAGAAAATAAATCATGAGTAAAAACATCAGTTACACCGAAGCCTTCGAGGAATTACAACAAATTGTGAGTGATATTGAGCAGGGTGAAATTTCTGTTGACGAACTTTCGGCCAAAGTGAAACGCGCTGCAGAACTCATTGCCATTTGCAAAGAAAAACTGACGACCACCGGCGAGGACGTGAATAAGATTTTGAAGAAGCTGGAAGAAGGAGAACAAAATCAACATGGCTGAACATGGAAATAATCCGTTGGTGATTGATGAGGATATCATCAATTATTACCTCATTCCCGGTATGGGTGCGGATTACAGATTGTTCACCCATTTCGAACTGAAGTATGGCATCACACATCACCTCGACTGGATTCCACATGGTACAAGCAGCAACCTGACTGAGTATGCCGAACTCATGTCGCAACGTATCCAAACGAAAAACAATGTGATCATTGGCTCATCCATGGGTGGCATGACTGCTGTGGAAATGTCTCGGATTGTCAAACCTCTCACCACCATCCTCGTTTCTGCCCCAACAGGTCGACATGAGTTTCCTCGGGTGTTGAAATTTGTTGACTCGATCCGCCTTCATCGCGCTCTTAATCCAAAACAAACAGCAGCGATATCAGGATTAGCAGACACCTTTATGGGTTTCAAAACTCCGGAGCAACGGGCATTGTTCTATGAAATGCTGAATAAAAATGGTCCGGAATTCCTCCACTTTTCAATTCGCGCTATTCTCGAATGGCAAAATACCATGCCTCCTGAAGGCGACTTTATTCAGATCATCGGTGATAAGGACAAACTTTTTTCTACGAAAAAAATTCAGACACCTTACGTGATTGAAGGTGGCGGACATTTCACTGCATTTGAAAAGGGTCCAGAAGTGTCAGATATCATCAATAGGTACATCGAACAAAAAATTCTGCCCCATCTGAAACGAAAATGATCCTTGTGCGTAGAAGGTGTCCATAACATCAAACTGATGAAAACACTTCTTACCACCCTGGCTTCGTTGCTGGTCTTGATTGCATCCGCACAACTCACCGCACCTCAGAATAGAGTTGTCCTTTATTCCGGTGATGTCATGACCGGAGAACATCTCCTTTATGAATCACCCATCATGAAACAACCTGTATTCACTATGGGAAATGAGGAGTACGCAACGACAGACGTGCAGTTTTTTCAAAACAACCACGGCTTTTTCGCCAATTTGAATCGCATTCATGGACAGAATACTGAACGTTATGCTTTGCGCATCAAAGTGGGTAAATTGAATCTTTATGAAGAAATCGATCTGAATGTATATGGTGGCGAAGAACTCAAAACAGAAGGCACCAACAACAATCAGGATCCTATGCTTGCTACCGGCGAAATGTACCAGTACTATAGCAAAGGAACTGATGCCGTGCGTGAAGCCAAATACAGCAATTTGAAATATGACCTCAGTGACAATGCAGCTTCAATGGCGCATTTGAAAAGATACCGAAACTATCGCTCATTGCAGTGGGGATTGATCGGCGTTGGCGCTGGTATCATTGCGGCGAATGTGATTGCGCATTCCAACACTGCTGTCAAATTCAATCCTGTGATGGCACTCGGATTCGTGATTGGTGGTGGTAGCTACCTCCTCGAAAAACCCAAAGAAGATGAACTCTGGCTTGCTGCGGATGAATACAATCGCGAGACGGAAGCGGTGAGTGCCATTGATTAATTCAACAATGGTGAATGGTGAATGGTGAATGGTGAATGGTGAATGGTGAATGAAATGAATAGGCGCGAGTCATCGCGCCACTTTTTTTTTTTGACGCGGCGATCAAATGATTGAGAAAAAGATTGCATTTAATGCCAATCTTAAATCTTAAATCTTAAATCTTAAATCTTAAATCGAGAATCTAGGGTTCAGAACATCACTTTACCATTCAAGGTTTTCCCCAAAAAAGGTGAGTTATACGATTTAGATTTCCACGTGTCTTTGGAGAATGCCGTTGTTTCTGTCGGAGTGAATGCGGTGATTGATGCTGGATTGCCTTCCGATATGCTGGGTTGAGAGATGCCGAGAATTTTTGCAGGTCCTGAAGTGAATAATGGAATCACATCTGCAATGTCCATATGCGGACTCAACGCTGTCCAAGCTGAAGGAAATGCTGTTTCTATGCTGCTGATGCCGAATTCGGCATCTTCGAATTCACGCACTTTATGTTCAATGTCCTCAGGGGTATGATCACTGCAAATCGCATCAATGGTGCCATCTTTAATACCGGCAATCAGTGCCTTCCTTTCTTCCTTTGTGCGGAATGGTGGAAGTACTTTGTAATTGGAATCAAATGTTCTGAGGTCTTCGTCCAAAAATGACAATTGATGCGCAGCTATGGAACAAGTCACCTGGAGTCCTTCCTTTTTCGCTTTGCGAATAAGCTCTACACTTTTCGATGTAGATATAAGCATGAAGTGCAATCTTCCGCCATGATACCTCAACAATTCCAAATCGCGTTGCACACGCATTTCTTCAGACACATGGGGAATACCTTTCATGCCCAATGAAACACTCACAGCTCCTTCGTTCATTTGTCCATGAGGCGACAATGACTTTTCGTAGGGAAAACTCATGATCAATCCGCCAAAGTTTTTCGCATACTCCAATGCACGGGACATGAGTTCTGTGCCAACATTTTTTTTGTCGTCGGTGAAAGCGATCGCACCTGCTGAGTGCATATCATACATCTCACTCAGTTGTTTGCCTTCCATTTTATCTGAAAGACTTCCCGCCACCATGACTTCTACTTGAGGATGAGTTGCATTGCGAAGAATATATTCCACCGTTGCCTTTGAGTCGATCACCGGCCATGTAGAAGGCATCAGCACCACTTTGCGGAAACCTCCACGGCTCGCAGCTGCCATACCCGATGTCAGGTCTTCCTTGTATTCAACACCTGGATCACAAAAATTGGCTTTCAGATCAATCCATCCTGCTGTCACCATCAAACCGTTGCCTTCAATAAGTTTTGCTTTGGGATCCGCCAATCCAGTACCAATTTGAGCAATGATTCCTTTATCCAACAGAACATCCCGACGTTTACCGTGATGGGTGGAGTTGGGATCATGGATAAGGGCAGATTTGATCAGGGTTTTCATACAATACCTTTTTCAAAGAAACAAAACTACGGCGACGGGCATCTTTATCTCCAGAATTTGATCAGGAGTATTTCAACAGCAAGGAAAATCAATGCCCAGACGATCATACTCAACCAATATTTTTTTCCTTCAGCCATGTCACTCGCTGTAGCAGCAATACTCTCCACTGTCTCATCCAACACTCCCCAATTGCTTTGACCCGATTCTGTGATCCATGCTTGTGCATCATCTCTACTGAAAACATGGGTATCCGATTCCGCGCGGTCGTTGTTGAACGAAACCACACTCACCAACTCTCCACCTCTCGACAATTCATAATTACCTGCCTCATGAAGTGCTTCTTTCACATATATCTCCACATTACCTCCGGCATTGCGATGCTCAGGAATAAATTCATTGCCATTTGTAGCATCCGCCAAACGAAATGTCTCTTCGTTATTCACTACAATGTTTCGAATCACGATCGCTTGTTCGGTACCCAACGTGTATGCCAGTGGATGCACTGGTTGACTGAATTCTGCAACACGCAACATGGTTGCTGGGAAAAAGGCATGTGATGTAAAATTGCTGGCCTCCGCATCGAGCGATACCGCGCAGAAATATGCATGACCACTACCTGCATTGTTTGAAACCATAAACGGTGTTCCCGATTGCAGTGTCATCATGGACATGGCAGTGGTTTTTACCGGTAGGTTTAATACATAGTAGGTCTTGACCGTTGGAAGATCAACATTGCCAATGGTCTTTTCAAAAGCATTTTTGAAAATGTAATGATCATAATCAACACTGCTTACTTTGTTGGCTGTTGGTTTGGGTTGCGGAGCAGTATCTCTATTTCTACTCTCTTCATCGACGATCTCTACTACTCTTTCTTTATTCTCCTTACCCATGACTCCCTGAATTTCTCCAAGTCCCAAGGAAGACAAAAACGTGTTGTATTCATTCTGAACAATGTCAGTTGCAGGCAAAATCATCACACTTCCGCCATTGTTTACAAACTTCAAAATTTCAGCAGCTAAACCTGAAGAGATATTTTTGAGTTGATTGAGTACAATCAAGTGTTGAAGTGGGAATGATCCGAAGTCAGGTGCATTCTCAGCGTAAGAGACAAAATTGAAAGAAGGATCATCGGAAAATACGGTCTGCACGGCTTCTACAGTAACATCATTGCCGCGTACTTCCAGCACATTGATCTTTTCAACCACATCGTAACTGAAATAATACGGATCATCTTCAGTTACCGATTTATCATCGACGGTAAGCACACATTTCTTGAAACCTGATTCGGTATTGGTATAAGTCAGATCCAAAACAGTTTCACTTTCGGGGTCAATAGTCACCGATGAAACGCTTTTCTGAAGTCCATTGGACATCAACTGCACCGGAACATTTTCGCGCTTTTCATTACCCGTATTCACAATGCGTGCATGTAAGACTTCCGGAATATTCAATTGGCGAACAGGCGAATCAAACCACACAGAATCGATGAATACATTGGAGGTATTTTCTGCCTGATCAGGAACTATGCTGAACCTAATGGTAGAGTCGTTCGAGATTGCATTGAAATCAGTGACAGTCTTCTGCAAGTCGGTTAGCAGGAATGATCTTTTGCTATCAAGTCCGCTATTATTGAGTAGATCGCGTTGTCTCAATACCACTTCAGAAAGTTTGCGACTCACAGGTGAAAGTTTCACTTCCTGAATCAGCTCAAGGA
This sequence comes from Flavobacteriales bacterium, assembly GCA_019694805.1. Lineage (GTDB taxonomy): Bacteria > Bacteroidota > Bacteroidia > Flavobacteriales_D > Sanyastnellaceae > JAIBBG01. The sequence goes on from JAIBBG010000026.1 coordinate 6,582, forward strand.
CTTCTTCCCTACTTACAAGTCGCTGGTGCCGACCTTCAAAGTCGCATGTCAGCAATTGAAATTTATCCGTCGGAGAAAATGCACCCGCAATTTCAATGGCTTTGTTTTTAGCCAACTCCAACAATCTTCCATCCTTACCTTCAGCTTCCATACTGATGGAATTGTCGATATAAATCGAAACGGCTGTGCCTCCTGGCTTTTCAGCTTCACCTGGTTGCGGGATAAAGGGTTGGGCAAAAGCCAAAATGATACAAGCCATGGCCAACAAACGCGCGAGCAGAATGAGCAAGTGCTTGAGTTTGCTTTTACTTTTTGTTTCCTGATGTATCTCTTTCAGAAATGAAACATTCGGAAACAACACCTTCTTGAATTTTCTGAAATTGAAAAGGTGAACGATGATCGGGATGGTCAAGGCTGAAAGCGCCCAGAGTATTTCCGGATGTACAAACTTCATAGTCGGTGCGAATGTACAGGAGGACGGGCAATGTCGGCAAAGGGGAAAACCTTAAGAATTATGAATTATGAATTATGAGTTATGAATTATGAGTTATGAATTATGAGTTATGAGTTAATGAATATAAGTTGAGAATGGTGAATGGTAGATGGCGGATGGCGAATTAGTGACTGATATTCACTGGATTGAGACTAAAATCAGGATTGAACGACAAAGCCGTCTTTCATGACGAGGGCGCGGTCGGCCATGCGGGCGAGTTCTTCGTTGTGAGTAACGATAACGAACGTTTGGTTGAAATTATCGCGAAGGGTAAAGAAAAGCTGGTGCAAATCACGGGCATTGGCTGAGTCGAGATTTCCTGATGGCTCGTCAGCCAAGACGACATCCGGCTGGTTCATCAGAGCTCTGGCCACAGCCACTCGCTGTTGTTCACCTCCAGACAGTTGATTGGGTTTGTGATCCGTCCTGTCGCCAAGTCCTAAAAACCCGAGGAGTTCTTTCGCCCTCTTCTCTGCTTCCGATTTGGATTTTTTCGCGATAAAAGCTGGGATACACACGTTCTCCAATGCTGTGAATTCGGGCAGCAAATTGTGAAACTGAAAAATAAATCCAATGTGCTTATTGCGGAATTGAGCCAATTGTCGGGGGTTCATAGAAGAAATGACCTCATCACCAAAAACCATTTTCCCCTGATCCGGCCTGTCCAATGTTCCAATGATATGCAGCAAAGTGCTTTTACCTGCACCCGATGCGCCAACGATGGAAACTACTTCACCTTTCTGAATATCAACATCGACGCCCTTCAAAACCTGAAGTCCGCCATACGATTTGGTTATGCCTGTTGCCCGAATCATTGGCCGCAAATGTAACGAGGCAAGGCACTCCGGCACATCGTCAACAATTGATCACGAAATTTCCACAGTGGAAGGCAAAAGACTTGCTCACATCAGTAAATTCGCCACCCAAATTCAGGACAATGAATATTCATGAATATCAGGGCAAATCAATTCTTGCCAAATATGGAGTCGCAGTACAAAGAGGTTATGTAGCCCATTCTCCGGGTGAAGCCCTCGAAGCTGCTAAAAAACTCAAAGCAGAAACCGGAACCGGTTGGTTCGTGGTGAAAGCGCAGATCCACGCTGGTGGTCGTGGTAAAGGAACCATCACAGAGACCGGTTCCCGTGGTGTTGTTCTGGCCAAAAGTCTGGATGAAGTGCCTCAAAAAGCTGAAGCCATTCTCGGTGGCCACCTCGTTACACTGCAAACGAAAGCTGAAGGCAAAAAAGTAAATAAAGTGTACATCGCAGAAGATGTTTACGCTCCGGGTGCCAGTGAACCCAAAGAATTTTACATGTCGATACTCCTCGATCGATCTATCGGCAAAAACGTTATCGTGTACTCACCGGAAGGTGGTATGAATATCGAAGATGTGGCGCACAACACGCCTGAAAAAATCTTCAAAGAAGTGATTGATCCTCTCACTGGCGTCAATGACTTCCAGTGTCGCAGAATTGCATTCAACTTTGGCTTGAGCGGCACTGCCATGAAAGAAATGGGTGTATTCGTAAAGCGTCTTTACAACGCCTACGTTGGTTGCGATGCTGCTCTTTTCGAAATCAATCCTGTCCTGAAAACATCTGATGACCGTGTGATTGCCGTTGATGCCAAAGTCACATTGGACAACAATGGTCTCTTCCGCCATAAAGATTACGCTGAAATGCGCGACACTTCAGAGGAAGATCCAATTGAAGTTGAAGCGAGCAATGCTGACCTGAACTATGTAAAACTTGACGGTAACGTAGGTTGCATGGTAAATGGTGCCGGTCTTGCTATGGCTACCATGGATATCATCAAACTGAGTGGCGGTGATCCAGCGAACTTCCTCGATGTAGGAGGCACTGCAGATGCAAAACGTGTGGAAACGGCATTCCGCATCATCCTTCGCGACACTGCCGTTAAAGCTATTTTGGTGAACATCTTTGGTGGAATCGTTCGTTGCGATCGTGTTGCACAAGGTATTGTGGATGCTTACAAAAACATCGGCGATATCAATGTGCCTATCATTGTTCGCCTCCAAGGTACCAATGCTGTTGAAGCTAAAAAACTGATCGATGAAAGTGGTCTTCAGGTACATTCTGCCATTACGCTGCAAGAAGCTGCTGACGCAGTAAAATCAGTTCTCGGTAATAAATAAAACCTATTGATTCAGATACACGGCACACTTAGTTGTGCCGTTTTTTTTTTTACACAACCCGAAGGACCATCAAACCATCACGAATGGGCATGAGCACGTTCTCAACGCGTTCGTCTTTGTTGACCAACTCATTGAGTGCATGCAGCACTTTTGTTTCGATATCATTCGGATGCGGCTCATGCAAAACCTTTCCAGACCATAACACATTGTCAATGAAAATGAATGCCCCAGGCTTCAGTCTCGACATCAGTAAATGATAATATTCGAGATAATTTTCTTTGTCAGCGTCCATGAAAACAATATCAAAATCATCCTTCAATGCAGGGATGATATCCTTTGCCAAACCAAAATGACGTTCAATCTTTTTTCCCCAAGGAGATAGACCAAAATACTTGTCTTGTATCCATTGCAGTTCATCATTCACATCGATGGTAACCAAAATACCATCCTCAGTGAGTCCTTCCGCAAGACACAACGCACTGTAGCCGGTGTAAGTACCGATTTCGAGAATACGATTGGGCCGAATCATTTTCGACATCATGCTGAGCACGCGTCCTTGAAGATGCCCACTGAGCATCCGGGGATTGATGATCTTTTGCCATGTTTCGTGGTTGAGTTTGGATAAAATCTCCGACTCTGCGCGGGTGTGCGATTCAACGTATGCTTCGATTTCTTCGGGGAGGAAATTCATGGGTGAAAATTAGAACGAAAAGCTGGATACCTCTATTTCGTGATGTAATGGAGACAACATTCTCCTGCAACATCAATAACTGCATAAAGTCCTACCGTTCATCTGACGATCTCCTTCATAACTTCGCAGCATGAAATTCGAAGACTATTCGGACCAATTGCGTGACTGGCTGATGAATCACGGTGTCTTTGGCGACAAGTTGTACGCCATTCACCTCATGACAGGATTGGCATTGCTGGGAGCCTTGTGTTTTCTGACCTGGTTTCTCACACGATTAATCATCATCACTTTCGTTAAACGTGCAGTTACCAAGACCAAAACCGATTGGGATGATCAATTGTTCGAATACAAAGTTTTCAGAACACTGGCTTTAATTCTGATAGCCATCATTCTGGTTGCTGCTATGCCAGTTGTTTTTCGCGATTTTCCAATCACTGGGAAATTCGCCTTGATTTTCGCCAAAATCTATGTGGTGCTTTCGATCATGTTCTCGGTGAATGCGATCTTGAATGCCATTGTAGGTATTCTGGAAAAAACAGACCGATACAAAGACAAACCTGTACGCAGCTATAAACAGGTAACCAAGATTGTTTTTTACATCATCGGATTTGTGATGATACTGGCTATTGTTCTCAATCAATCGCCACTCTACATCTTCACCGGATTCGGAGCCGTAACTGCCATTCTGCTGTTGATCTTCCGCGATCCCATTCTCGGTTTCGTGGCATCAGTGCAAATGAGCGCTGTAGATCTCATCCGCATTGGCGACTGGATCACTGTTGAAAAATATGGCGCCGATGGTGAAGTGATGGAGATCAATCTTACAACCATCAAAGTGCGCAACTGGGACATGACGGTTACGATTGTTCCAAGTTATGCGATTGTCAGTGAGTCGTTCAAAAACTGGCGAGGAATGGAAGAAAGTGAAGGTCGACGCATTAAACGACACATCAACATCAAAATTTCCAGCATTCGTTTTTGTGATGAAAATCTTTATCAAAGATTGCTCAAAATAGAACGCATCAAAGATGTGTTGCAGGAAAGACAAAACTCCATTGAATTGTACAACGCAGAAAATAGCGTAGACAAATCAGTGATCATCAATGGAAGACAAATGACCAATATTGGAATCTTTCGTTTGTATGCAGAAAAATTTTTAGAGGGAAATCCACTCATCAATAAAGACATGACCTTCATGGTGCGTCAATTGCAACCCAATGAAAACGGTCTGCCTATTGAAGTTTATGCATTTTCCATCGAAAAAGAACTGGAAAAATTTGAAGGCGTTGCTGCGGATATATTTGACCACCTCCTCGCTGCTGTACCATATTTCGATCTGGAAATTTTCCAAAGTCCAAGCGGAAGTGATATGCGTGCAGGATTGAAAAAAGAAGACTCATCATCACCATGGCACGAAAGTCTTTAGTCCTGCAACTCGCACTGGCCACCATCACCGGCATGCCGATGGTGGCTTTGATCATCGATCACTTTTCGGAAACAGTGAGTCTGGCGGATATGCTTTACGGCAAAACGACTATTCTACGGCAAATAGCCGTGGGTGTAGTATCCGGTGCCATCATTGCGTTGATTGCTCGCTTATTGATCGGTTCACCATTGCTTCGCAACATCAATGTTCAATACGCCAACATGTTTGGACGATTCAAACTCGGTTGGAGTGAGATCATTTTCATTTCACTCTGCGCAGGTGTTGGAGAAGAGATTTTATTTCGTGGCGCCATACAGCCGTTGTTTGGCATCATCATAACCGCTTTTGTGTTTGTAGGTATTCATGGCTACATCAGTCCATTCAACTGGAGGTTGAGCATATATGGTCTATACATGACAGCGGCCATTTGTGCCATTGGATACTTCGCAGAAACCGAAGGATTGGTAAGCGCTATCCTTGCTCATACAGTCATAGATATTTATCTATTGCATTATATGCAGAAAATGGCAGGAGCCATTCCGATCACAGAAAACCCTCACCTCAAAGATTTTCCGGAAGATGAGTCAGAAGAATAAAAACATCCAGGGAATTGTATACAGTACAAACCCCGACTTTAGACCAGAGACAGAAGATGATTCCATCTCTACTTTGCCTCCATCACAGCAGGATCTTCGCATTTGGTTGGAAAAAAATCACCGTGGCGGTAAAACTGCAACAGTTATCAAAGGATTTATTGGTCAAGATGAAGACCTCGAAAAACTCGGCAAAACATTGAAACAAAAATGCGGAACGGGTGGCAGTGTGAAAGATGGAGAAATCATCATTCAAGGAGATCATCGCGATAAAATTTACGATATGCTGATCAAGGAAGGATATAAATGTAAAAAGGCAGGATCATAACATGAGCCTTTTTCAAATCAACATCAAAACACTTCAGAACCTTGAACCGGTGCTGGAAGCTGAATTGCGCGAATTCGGAGCTGCCGACATTGTTCCTGGTCGTCGTATCGTTTCATGTACAGTAGATCAAAAGCTATTGTACAAACTCAATCTTCATCTGCGAACCGCATTGCGCATCCTAGTACCCGTTGCAGAATTTCCGATCCGGGAAGCAGATGATATTTATAAGCAGGCATTGCGCATTGACTGGACCAAATACCTGAATCTCGAACAGACTTTCGCCATAGATCCCAATGTCAATGCACTTTTCATCAAACACTCCAATTACGCATCGCTTAGATTGAAAGACGCCATTGCAGATTCATTCAATCAAAAATTTGGTAAGCGTCCTGATGTTCATCCAGAAAACCCGGATGTATTATTCAACCTTCATGTCGACAATCATCGTGTAACGATATCACTGGATAGCAGTGGAGAATCGCTCAACAGACGAGGATATCGAGAACGTGGAGCTAAAGCACCATTGAATGAAGTGCTTGCAGCAGGTATGATTCTCCTCACCGGATGGCGTGGTGAGACAGATTTCTACGATCCTATGTGTGGTAGCGGAACCTTGCCCATTGAAGCTTCTATGATCGCTCAAAACTTACCTGCGCAATTCCTGAGATCCAAATTTGGTTTCATGCGTTGGAAGGATTTCGATGCGCAATTGTGGAAGGTAGTGAAACAAGAAGCGAGTGCAGGCATGCGCAAGCAGCCATGTAGAATCATCGCAACGGACGCTGATCCACGCCAACTTCGTAGTGCAAAAATCAATATTGAACTCGCAGGATTTGAAGATGACATCGAAATAGCACTTCGCGATTTTACCGAAACATCGCCCATTTCAGAACAAGGTATTTTGATCATCAATCCACCGTATGGTGAACGCATCGAAGAAGAAAATCTATTACAACTCTATAAAAATATGGGTGATCATTTGAAGAAAGCGTGGTCCGGACATCAGGCGTGGATCATTTCGTCCAATCGCGAAGCCATGAACAGAATTGGATTGAAACCATCTAAAAAGATTCCACTCATCAATGGCACCTACGAATGTCGCTTTCAACAATATCAGTTATTTCGTGGAAGCAGAAAAGACCATGTTGTGAGTCAACTCTAATCAATCCTTCTTCAGTGCGGATGCTGTGAAAGTAAACCTGACAGGCTCAATCTGATAACCTCTTTTGCGCAACAATGCAATCATACCTGATTCACCAGGAAGATGCATGGCACCGACAGCACAAAAAACACGCTCCTTTTCGATGAGTGGCAATAGATTTTGAATGAATCGCTCATTGCGTTGATCCAATAACGCTTCAGAAAACTGCGCAGGCATCGATGTATCAAATTGAGTCATCATCTGAGACAATGAGTCCAGATTTTGTTGCAGGTAAAACTCTTGCAGCTTTTTCATTTCTCCTTCCAGATCCTGCAACGCAGCCGGCAGTTCTTTTTGACGTTCTGGATCTTGTGCGTCCACAAACTCCAACAACATCACCGCTTGTTCTTCAATAGAAATGGATTCGATGGATTTCGCCTGTTCTACTGTCGATTCCAGACCAACCACCTTCATCTTGTTGTTGTGTGCTACGGTTTGAAGACGGATGTCCATGACCTGATCATACGGACCTTCTCCGGAAGGAGCTTCCATGATGCTTGCCATGATGTAAAATGGTTTCATCCGACTCACCACCATCAAACTCTGTTGATCGAGATGAGCAAACAAGTAATTCTTGATACGCTCGAACTCTTCCGGTTTGTAGAGCTCCGCAAGGGTTTTCTCCTTCATCAACGCGTGTTCGAAAGAAGCCATCATTTCAGCAGGATCGGTAGAATTGACTTCACCTGCGAGGACATGACACGACAAAAAAGCTTCCCACCATGCATCACTGAATGTGTTCAACAATGAATCATTGGAATGTATCGAACCAAACAAATAAGATGTATTGGATGTACTTGGAGATGTGATCTTCCACAACAAACTGTTTTCCTGAGATCGCGCAAAAACAGGTAGAAGTAAAAACGCCAAGAGGGTTATTATCGCATGCATAGGTCTTTTCAAAGTTGAGATGTGTTGTGCCAAGCTTGCATTTAGAGACTTTCCAAGAAAGTGATCAATGCATCGCGATCGGTTTGTGGCAGTTGTTTGAAATATTCAATGATCCAATTTGCTTCACCTCCATGCCAGAGGATAGCTTCCTCCAAAGTAGCAGCACGACCATCGTGCAGGTATCTCGCATTTGGATTTACAATCTTTGTCAGTCCGATTCCCCAAAGAGGAGAAGTTCGCCATTCGTTGGTGCTGGCGTGAAAGTCAGGCCGACCATCAGCGAGCACTTCACCCATGTCGTGAATGAGCATATCCGTATAGGGATGAATTTCTATGCCATTCAGTGAAGCAACGCTACTGCCCGCAGTAACGAATGTTTCATGATGACATGATTGACAATTGAGATCATGAAACACTTGTTTGCCTCTGAGTACAGTTGGATCATCCTGATTGCGCCAATTGGGTACAGCAAGTGTTCTCACATAAGTGGCCAATTTCAAAATGGTTTGTTCATCGACATCAGTGGATGATGAAGAACCCGAACAATTCGATTGACCATCGCAATTTTCCACCGGAAAATATCCGGCAGAAGTAATGCCCATGTCTTCATTGAAAGCTCCGGCAACCTGATGTTCAATTGATGGTGCAGATGATTTCCAACCAAATCTTCCTAATTCCTCCTGCTGCGTTTTGACATTCCAAACATAATTGGGTCTACCACTGATGTAATTGCCATCAGCATCTGTTTCATCTGCTAGTGCAAGAATATCAGCTTCAGGTATGGCTTCCAGCAATCCCAATCCATAGATGGGTGAAGCATTGCGCATCGTAAAAAGAATATTGGATGGAAGTGAAGTATAATTATTGATTAAGGTGTGAGAAGGATTGTGTAGTATCAGGGTTGATCCATCGGCGTAGGTCACATTCACATTGTTGTAACTGAAAGTATACAGCGCTTCAGGAGCATTCAATCCAGTGGCTCTGGTTTGCAATTGTGTTCCATAACCAGGCACGGCAATCGGCTCGCCATGCGGGCCTTCACCTGCAAGGCTAAAACGCATCAGCAATCCGGAATCATAATCCACCTCCGAAAGAGGCGGCTGAGAACGACCATTTCCCGGATGACAACCCACACATGAATTCTGAATGAAAAGAGGTCCGAGTCCATGATATATGGCATCAGGATTTTCGGAAAATGTAGCAAGAAATATTTCCTTTCCTGCTTCATGATCAGAAGAAGTTGAGGCATCAACAACCGGAATCAGCCCAGAGTAAGCAGTTGATGTCTCATCAGCGATGGTCGCAGGACCGGCGATTTTAGGTTGTTCAGGAATAGGGTTATTCGGAATATCATCATCTTTTACGACATCATATCTGCACCTTACCAAAAAGAAAAGCAGGAGCAACATTGCTCCTGCCAACTTGATATGGATTCGGTTGTGCATCCGGTCTGAAAATTTTCCTTTTGCACAAAGTAACATTAAAATCTTCAGATCAGAAAGCGGCGCATATCACACCACCCATGATCATGAGCGTGAGCGCCCAATAGCCCGAATGAATCATGATGTATTTCCAGCCTCTTCTTTCGAAAAGTGCATTGATGGCTATCAAAGGCATAGCGAAAAATAGAGCGCTGAGGAATCCGTGCAAGGCACCATGTTTAAACGTTCTGAATTTGCCTGCATTGGCCATCAGAAAATTCATCATTTCTGATCCTTCTTTCATGGCGTTTTCATCACCTTGATACAAAGAACCAATGTGCATTTGGTGAATAACGATAGAGATCATGGATGCCGAAATAAGCAACCCGAAAAAATAGGTCAATCCCAAGATCAAAGCCATGTTGCCACCGGCTTGTTCCGGGTCAACTCCAGATGCCTTTTTCCATGGATTGCCAAAAAGCATATTGCTGTACCAGATAAAACCTGTAATCAGTGGAATGAGTGCAGTAAGAAACAAGATGTACCAATTGAATGTCATAGTATGTGGGGTTTTGATTTGGCGACTAACCTAAGACAATTTTTCAATGTTTACACGACGTGATAATTGATTATAACAACAAAAGACGGCTGAGTATTGAAAGCCCGCATATTGGAAAGGTCTTCATTCGAAGATCGACTTCCACACTTTGCTCCAGCCCTTCCATGAATGATGTTCACTCAAAGACTCATTGTGCCATAAAAACTCAAATGGCACATGCAATTCCCTACATTTTTCCTTCAGTTGTTTCAAAACTACCATGGCCTCCTCAGGAGAAAGACGGAGATAGTTTTTCAATGTAGTATCCATCACAACAAATGGATGTAATGTGAGTGAGGTGCAAACGTTTTTTGTAAGATCAAACCAAGGATATGGCGAAGCGGTAGCAGCTCGATAACCATAGTCATCGGCAAAACCCATTGTATAGTCATCCGTAATCCCCTGATGAATCAACATCTGATAGGTCTCGGGCAGGGACATTCGCAGGTAATGTTGACGACTTTTATTGACTGCGGCTCCGGTAATCTCGCGCAGCCTTCTCACTTCTTTACTCAGTTCTTCTGCCACATTACCATGATGATATCCAGGATGAATGCCGATTTGATGATTGACAGCCAAATCCTGAATCAGTTGATGAAGCGCAGAACGATTGGGAGGTACATTGATATTTTCTTTTGAATAATCACTCAAAAGAAAAAACCAAATGATGCTGATGTTTTTTTCCAACGCATCCACCGATGCCGCTAAATAGGTTTTGTATGGATCTGATTTCACACCTGCAATGGACAAAAAACGATGAACAGCATTGCCGAATTTGAATCCAACAACGTCCTTCACAAAACCGCCTGCCGTTCTGATCAAGCCTTTGTGCTTGTAAGCAAAGGCGCTATCCACATCTATCGTTGCCTGTATCGTGAATTCTCTACTCCGGAAGACCAATTCCGGAAATTGACCTTGCAGTTGTTTTTCACATTCAGCACGCCAGATATCCACCCACGGATAACGATAGCGTTGTTTGTCTCTCAAAAGAGATGACGTGGCTTTGAATCGACCATGTTCGTCCTTCACATTTGGCTGATATTCCTCCAAACGAGAAAGCAATAGAAATGTAGCCGCGAAAACGTCGAAGAACTGTTCATCACCAAAATAAATCCGGAGTATTCCTTTCTCTTCCGATGTCCTGACTGCAGGCAAGGCAAGCGAATCATTCCAAAGGAATTGACTGCAAGGCATGGTCCACGTATCCTTGATCAGCGAACCATAATAAAGCTTTGGCCCTTGATGATGTTCGAAGAGATTTTGATCTCTGGTGAAAACAATTTCACCTTCTAATCCGGACAATACCATCGAAACAGCATAGCGAAATCTGGGATGATCCGTTTCAGATAAAATGAGCAACTTCAGCATGCAGCAATCATTTGTTCGCAAATAAAATGAGCAGCGCGACCATCACCATAAAATGCAGGCCATGTGAAATTCGCCTTATTTATGAAATGATTTACAGCTGAAGAAATTTTTTCAGGATCAGTGTCACAGACTATGGCATTGCCATTTTCAACCAATTCTGTCCATTCGGTTTGTGGTCGCATGATGACACATGGTTTTTGAAAAAAGAATGACTCTTTCTGAAGGCCACCACTATCTGTAATGACCAACAAGGTATCACGCAATAGTGAGATCATATCCAGGTATGAAGCTGGTTCGATCAATTCCAATTGTGGATATTGGTTCAGTTTCATTTTCAATTTCGCATTTATCTGAGAAGCTGTGCGCGGATGCAAGGGTAAAATAATCCGATGGTCAGTTTCGCGGATCACACGAATGAATGCATCCATGGCCTCTTCCAATTTGTGTGGCTGATCAGTATTGTGGTCTCGGTGAAGTGTGGCCAAAAAGTATGGACCTTTCTTTTTCAACTCAACCATTTCTTCGCTCGACTGATGATTACCGAAAAACAGCGCATTGTCAAACATGACATCACCGCAATAAAAAATACCAGGATGATCGGGAGAAAAATGGCCTTGGTAATTCACATCGAAACCCTCGCGCACAAGATTTGCGATACCACGTTTCGTCGGAACAAACATCAAAGTAGAAACATGGTCGGTTGCAATCCTGTTGATTTCCTCCGGCATCGATTTATTGTAAGAACGAAGACCAGCTTCAACATGTGCTACAGGAATGCCAGCAGACGATGCAGCCAAGGCACCGGCAAGGGTTGAGTTCGTGTCACCATACAGCAATACCATGGACGGACGTTGTTCCTTCATGGTGTTGTGCAGACCATTGATCATGGCAGCGATTTGTGCTGCTCTGTCCATCGAACCGATGCCCAAATTCACTTGAGGTGAAGGTATTTGTAATTCATCGAAGAAACATTGAGACATACCATAATCGTAATGCTGACCGGTATGAACGATCACTTCCTGTAAACGATCAGCAAAAGCTTCGCGAATAGCGCGGGAAACCGCAGCGGCCTTGATGATCTGAGGGCGAGCGCCCACAACAGTCAGAATTTTTTTAATCATATCGTCAAATTGCCTTCATCGGCATAACTGTAGTATCCGCTATCGGTCACAATGATGTGATCCAGAAGCGGACATTCCAGCATGGAACCGTTCTGCCTGAGTTTTTCAGTGAGTTTATTATCCTCCTGACTCGGTGAAAGGTTTCCACTGGGGTGATTGTGCGCAACGATAATACTCGCTGCATTATTTTCCAACGCCAGTCGGAACACTTTTTTGGGATCGGCAATGGTAGAACTCAGTCCGCCCTCACCGATTTTTCCGATGCAAAGTACGTTGTTCGAACGGTTCAGACACATGACCCAAAATTCTTCGTGCCGCAAATCGCTCATGTATTCGAGAAATCGCTCATAAACATCACGTGAGCTCCTGATCCTGTTCTCCGCTTTGAATTCGCCTGCTCTCCGTCTTTTGCCCAATTCAATGGCCGCCATGACGGTGAGGGATTTTACCTGCCCCATTCCGCGAAATGAGGTCATTTCGCGTAAAGTCATTTTTCCAAGCTTGACCAGGTCATGATCTACTGACCGCAAAATTCGTCGACTGAGGTCTACGGCACTTTCAGTCTGATTTCCCGAACCGATGAGGATGGCCATCAATTCCGCATCCGACAAGGCTGAAGCGCCTTTGGTTAACATTTTCTCCCTCGGACGGTCCTCTTCAGACCATGTTTTGATCCCTTTCAATTCTTCCATAGATGTCAAATTTGCAGGGCAAAAAAAAACCCCTCCGAGATCGGAGAGGTATATACTTTATTCCGTATTGGAATGAATTATTTCAATTTGTTCACGTAGAGCTGAGCGCTGCTTTTCAGGTTGGAAGCTTTATTCTTGTGAATAATGCTCTTTTTTGCCAGTTTATCCAGCATACCCACTACAGTAGTCAGAAGCGAAGATGCCTCAGATTTTTTAGAGGTAGCACGCAGTTTACGCAGCGCATTACGCGTAGTCTTGTGATAATACTTGTTGCGCAGGCGTTTGGTGTTGTTGCTGCGGATACGCTTAATGGATGATTTATGATTCGCCATCTTTCTTCAAAATTGGGCGGCAAATATAGTCACATTTCCCTGTCAGACAAGTTCACATAAAAATATTTCATTTCCATAACCTTTTTCTGGGGATCGGCGTAAAAATCCGCTGTAAACGCCGATACGCTTGAAACCCTTGCGCAGAATATTTTTCCTTACCCTGCCCGCTATTGTGGGAATCCTGCTTTGCAGCAAGGTCGATTGTCAGTCTAACCAACTGACAGACAGCTTAAAAGCCATTTTCAACAGCAATTGTCCTGATTCAACCAAAGGACGACTTGCAGAGGATATCAGCTACGAATATTATAACCTCAGTATTGATTCCAGCCTCCACTATGCGCGGATTTCAGGGCAATATGCCATTGAAATAGACGACAAGCGCATGTTGGCCCAATCCCATAATACGCAGGGGATTTGCTACCTCGGGAAATCCAGCTTGATGAATGCGTTGGATCATTTCCAGACCGCATATGAGCTGTACCACCAAATTGGCGACCGAAAAGGAGAAGCCAAAATGCTGAACAACCTTGGCGTCATTTACACCGAGACACAGGATTACCATAGGGCAAAAGAGAAGTACGAAAACAGCTATCGTCTGAACAACGAACTTGGGTACTGGGAAGCCGCATCAAATGCACTTTACAACATTTCAGGTAGTCATTTTCTGCTTAAAAACTATGACGAGTCCTTGAAGTATGCCCACGAACTCCAGCAATACTGCATACTTCATCCGGAAGCTACCAGCCCAGATCCTTTGTTCGGAGATATTTTCGAACAACAAGGAAAACTGGACAGTGCATACTTCTACATGGAACGTGCTGTTGCCAGTCAGGAAGAAAAAGGAGACCTCATCAATTGGAGCTCCGGTATATTGAATTTGGCCAGGGTAGTTGCCAAACAAGAAAAATATCAGGAAGCAGATGCCTTATTGGAAAAAGTGTATCCGGTGATTCACAACAATGAATTCATGGAAGCACAATTTGCTTACCTCACTCAGAAGGCAGAAATTTTCGCCAAACTGGGAGATCCAGGCAGAGCTTATTCATACCAAACGAAGGCCCTTGAACTTCAGGATAGCATTGATCATCTGAACCAGATGAACATGATCAATGACATGAATACCAAGTATGAAACCGACAGAATGGAATCTCAGATTGCAGAACAACAAGCTACGATCGAGAACAAACAATTTTGGATGGCGGGTATTCTCATCGTCCTCATCTTGATCAGTGCCGGTTTCTTTGTTGTGATCATCATGCTGAAGAAAAACAGAAGATTGAACAATCTGCTGAAACTTCAAAACCTTCAGATCAATCATCAAAGGCAGAAGATCATTTCTTCGATCAATTACGCGAAAAGAATTCAGCAATCAACCCTACCCAAGGAAAACGATTTCAAAAAACTATTCAAAGACTCATTCATCTATTTCAAACCGAAGGATATTATCTCCGGAGATTTTTATGCCTACCAAAAAATTGGCAACAAAGTATATGTAGCGGCAGTAGATTGTACAGGTCATGGAGTACCCGGAGCCTTCATGTCGCTCATTGCTAATGCGAAGCTCAATAAGGTGGTGAATGAAATGGGAGAAAGAGATCCGGGCAGAATACTCAGCAAGATGCATCGCGAGATTCAGGATGCATTGCATCAGGGTACCGGTGATGATCAGGCCATGGATGGAGTAGAAATGAGTTTGTGTGCCATTGATTTCGATCATCGGGAAATTGAATTTTCGGGTGCTGGATCTTCAGTATTCTTATACAGAAGAGGTGTCTTGTTTGAATACAAAGGCAATATCAATGGACTCGGTGGTGCCGATTACCAATGGGCGGGCAAACAAAACAGCAATGAATTTGAAACGCAGAAAATCACTTTTGAAAATGATGATCTGCTTTATATGTTTTCCGATGGTATCCACGATCAGATAGGTGGCTCTGCGCGTAAAAAACTTAATAAGTCCATGTTCCGTGAGCACGTCATGAAAATTTCACAGAACGCGTTTGACACCGCCGTGCAGCAAACAGAAAAAATTATTTCTGATTGGAAGAGCAACAATCAACAAACAGATGATATGTTATTGATTGGAATCAAACTGTAAATGAATCTAACGTTATAGTCCTTGCTGGTAATTCGCCGTTGCATTGCATCTCCAATGCTTTAATTGCATATGAGATAAAACGCATCATATCATTGAGCATAAGCATCGACACTTATTTTGCAGTGCCTTTCTATTCCGGATTAAAATCTCACCTCCGAAATGCATTGCATCATCTGGGTTCAACCCTACCCTATTCACTCAATTTGACTTCAGCTCATTGCGCGCGTAAGAAACAATGATTCACAATTCAGTGAATGGTTAGACTGGAATCAATAACATGATGAACGATTCAGACCAATTTGACTTCGAATGGAATGTCGATCAGAGACTTTAATTCCTCTCCTTTATCAATCATCAATTCATCATCCTTATCGCACAACCAATAGATGTGATAAGACTGTTTATGTCTTGATTGTTCAAGGATATTGAGAATTTCGAAAAGATATCTTCCCGAGGAAGAATTGAAATAATCGAATTTTAACTCAAGGATAAGAGGCGCTTTCGCACGCTGTGCAAATTGTCTCATCCAGAGCACGACAGGCTCATAAAATTCAAAGGCGTTTTCCGGAAGAGACTTTCCTTCAATGCGGGATAAACCTCCATCAGAAACCAGATTTACTTCTGGTGTTTCAGTTGTTGCCGGAATATGTAAAGATTGTAGTTCCACTTTTTCGGGGTGCAAACATCATCAAATGATGACTTGTAATGCAAATAAATATTGATCCTCACCATGAGGATAAAATTGATAACGTAAAGATTCGCTGCTGGCCTGAGCCACTTCGATGAGTCCAAGACCAGAATTGGTCTTGTTTTCAAAACGCACAGAGGCGCGTAGTGTACTTCTGTGCAGTTCTTTTAATTCATCATGATCCAAAGAGATGAGGTAATCCAATTTTTCCTCCAGGAAAATTTTTTCAGAAACTGGAACAATATTGCCGGCCAAAATGCTCAGAGCGCCATCAATTTTGCCCATCATAAACACACCAAAACGCTGACTATCTGCATCGGTAGCCCGTGCATGTTTGGAAATATTCTGAAGCACTTCTACCGTGACGTGCGCAGCACGCAAGGTGCGTTTTTGTCCAGCTGTCTTGTCGTGAAGTTTATGCTCTGCCATTTCTAAAAGAGGCATGATTGATTTTTGATTAAAATCGCCTTTGTAGAAAAGCACCATATTCTCTGCAGTCATGCGTTTGTAGAATTCACCTGACTCATGCAACATACCCTGGTAATCTACACCATCACCGCCATTTCTTCGCAAGGTAATTTGTTGATGAAAAAGAGAATACTGATCGTTCAGTTTTTCAGTTTCGTGTAAAATTTTCTGACCAGATTTTCTGGCCATCTCAATGAGCCCGAGACCTGCACCGCCTTTATCGTTGATTTCGTTGTTTCTTAATTTTTCGAGGTAGTACTGTTTGAGATCCGACTCATTCATCGAATTCACGTTTTCTACCAAACCTACCAGTCTATCGACATCCTTATTGTTGACGAGATTAATTGAATTGATGACAAAAGCGCCATTAAGGCTTTTGAAACTAAACATTCCCTCAGGAGAAATACTGGTTTCATCTTCTGGCAATACTTCGGCATGTTTGATCACATTTTGGAAACACTCCACCAGCATGTATGAAATTTTCTTCCCCATATTCTGTTGTACTTCCATGCCAGGGGAAGCTTGTGACATATCCAGAATAGAAGGCGTGAATCTTTCGAGAAAAGGACCACGGTAGTAGAATGAGGGATTCTGACCGGAGGCCTTATCATAGAAATATCTCAGGGTGTTGAAATGCATCAATACAGTGGGTCTAACCTTTTATCTTTCAGGAAATCATCCCGGTTTCTCCGGTTTATCCTGAATTACCAATACTTTGGTACGGTAACACCCGCTGAATGGTTTCGGCATTTTCATAAAAAAAACAAGCCCATTTGATCTCCCCTAAAAAGGACCGACGACGGCTGTGAATGATTAGATTTAGGCTTGAGGGACATGATCCGGTTTTATAAAAAAAGCCCCGTCTAAAACGGGGCCGGCCAATGTTCTTAAAGGTTAAAATTCAATGAACAACTGCAGTGGGTGCAAGCAGGGCGTGACACTCTGAGGCAATGTCTTCAATCCATGAATGCTCAATATAATGAATGACTTTTTCGTTGATTTTGTGTTTGGTGCTGGCATCACGCAATTGCAGCAATACCAGATCCTGATGATCTTCGGTGGTAAACTTGATTTTAATTTCCAGATTCGCATCTTCCTTCACGACCACATTGTCTTCAAACAAACTGGCTGCGATAGCTGTTTTCATTTCGGCGAGAGGATGTTTGAGTCCTTCTTCCACGATTTTGAGTTGTACTGTAACCATTGGAGTAAATTTTTTATAAGGTTAATACATGGTTGATTGTACGGCCTCAGGAGTAGCTGATTCGGGATCAGTACGGCGGGGGTCGGGGTTTATTGAAAGAACTTTGGCCTGTTTGGCTGGATAAAGGTAAATAAAAATTCCCAAGTTTCACAGGACCTAAAAAATTTAACGGGAAAGGCCGTCATGCCGAATCACGCAAAATCCAGAAGTAAGTCTTGACTTCCATTTGTGTCTAAGATGAAAAAATTTATTTTCGCGGAATGATGAAGAACTTCCGATTCCTACCGATAATCAGTTTGACAACAGTCTTGCTTTTTACCTGTTGCCAGAGCAATCACGCAGGTAATGGTCAAGCGAATGCTATCAACACGAGAGAAGCAGGAGTGAATACAGAACTACAAAGTTCGAATGACCCCATGTCGAATCCGTACCATGGTTTTACCGGAGATTTCATCAAACCTGTTGGGATTTTTGCTTCAATACCCGAAAACCTCGTGCAGATTGCTGAGACGAATATCATGCACCTCTATTCTCCGGATGGTCGTTTTGAATATATGATCACTTGGGCTGGCTCAGATCAAACACCAGATAAAATGCGCGCAGCGTTAGGAGCTGGTACTACCTTACAAAACGGACTCATACATAAGACCAATGGAAAAGTTGACATGTTGGACGACAAAATTGAATTAACTCCATTTGGTGTTTATGATATTCGAATGACAGAAGCTCAATTTGAAGGACTCGAAATTCATGACTGGACATCTGCACGAGGCATTCTGGTAGTTACTGTGATGAGCAGAAAGGAAGACCAGGGCGAACTTTCCAACTTGATCAAACAACTTCATGGAAGCATTCAAATTCCGACTGCAGAAGTTCTTCATCAAATCAGGCAAAAAATCAGTGCAGATCAAAAGGCAGGCATCAAAAGCAAAATAGAATCGAAGTATTGGAATAAAATTGTTGGCCACACTTTGTTGAACAGACAATACACGAATACGACACCAGCTACAAAAATTGAACAACGTTTCGAGCTTTGTGAAAGTGGCAAAGCGAAGTACTATTCCGTACATGGTGTTCAGTCTGAAAATCTGGAGGGCATGTGGGACATTTTTGAAACCGAAGAAGGCATTCCACTGCTGGTGATCACTGATTCACAAGGGATCGAAAACAAGTGGCAAATTGGTCCACATATTTCTGGTAATGTGACCATTGGTCAAGTTGAATTTATGCTACACCCACAAGGAACGATTGAAGGTCCAAGCTGGTGTTTGCAGGAATAATATCAATTTAGTTCTCCTTTCCTTTTTGAGATGGTCCTGTCATTTTCAGGATGAAACTGACCATTGTTTGAACATCGGCGCAAGAAGTTCACTATCTTGGTCGGGATAAATTCATCATTAATTAACCTAAAACGGTGTTGTTGCTTAACCTAACAAACACCAGTACATCATAATGCCACTATGAAGACTACTCTACGTCTGCGCGGCTGTCTGACAGTCCTAGCTATGTTTTTTTTACATACTTTCCTTACTGCACAGGTAACTGGCGACTTCCGTACATCAGGACTGAATACCAGTTGGAACAATATTGCCGCCTGGGAACGATACAATGGTACTGCTTGGGTAGCAGCAACTACAGGTCAAACACCCGGTGCTTCGGGACAAGGTGGAAATACTTTGATTCGCGATGGACATACCATCACACATAATATAGCCATTGTGACATCTTTGGCTAGTTTGACAGTTGGTGAAGGAACAAGCGGATCGCTCACTTTGGGCGGATTCAATTTTTCCGTAGCTGGCACAACAACGGTTGCTGCTGGTGCCACCGTCACCAATTCAAATGCGACCGGTACAAGGACATTTACTGGAGATATGACTATCAATGGTACTTTCAATACCACGGTTGCATCCGCGATGACGTTTTCAGGAAATTTCACCAATAACGGAGTATGGAGCAATACAGGTAATGGCACTGTTGCCTTGGCCGGAAATCTCGCACACAATGGGACAACATTCACTTCAGGAACAGGTGTACATACATTGTCAGGAGCTACAAAGACCATTTCTGGAACTGCATCTTCTTTGTCTATCAATAGTGTGACCATCAGTGGATCTTATACCAATAACGTGACCACATTGACTGTTGCTACCGCGCTCTCTGGGGCTGGTACGCTCACGATGGGAGCAAATACCACCCTTAATATCACAGGAACATCTGGTATTACCACATTGAACTGCACTACAAACACTCCGAATGAAGTTGTTTACAATAACACTGTGGCACAAACAGTGAAAGGAACGACCTATTACAACCTTACCAAAGCGGGAACTGCTGCGTCAACATCTGCTGCAGCGATCACGGTGAACAACAACCTCAATGTGAATTCAGGTACATTCACCATGAGTTCAACATTTACACTTGCGGTAACTGGAACTACGAATGTCAATTTGGGTGCTACATTTACTTCATCGAGCACAGGCACGCATACATTCACAGGTGATTTTTCCAATTATGGAACTTGCACAAAAACTGGTTCTGGTGTTGCCACACTTAACGGAAACTTGCTGAACAACGGAACATTTACGAGCACTGCAGGAACCTATACTTTCGCAGGCGCCACCAAAACAATCAACACCACCAATGCTTCAGCCATTTCCATTGCCAATGCAACGGTTTCAGGTACCTATGAAGTGACATCGAATTACACATCAACCAATGTGTTCAATGTAACCGGAACACTCACAGTATCACTTGCTACTTCAGTTCTAACCAACAATGGTTTTGTCACTGCAGCTACACTCACTCTTACCAATGCTGCTTCTTCATATCAAAACAACAATACCACAACAGTAACAACAACCTTTTCCGGATCCGCAACAGCGACATTCACCAACAATGCGAACTCAACCTTATTCATCGGGGCAGCAACAGTAGTTCCACTCATCGGAGCAACAGCAGTTCCCAATACCGTAGATTACAATCGCACTAACACTCAAACCATTCGTGGAGGAATTACCTATCACAACCTTACTGTAAGCGGATCCAATACCAAAACACTTGGCGCAGCGATTACAGTGAATGGAGATATTGTTGTAACCGGCACGGCGACACTTGCTGATGGAGCGTTTCAAATTACCGGAGATGCATCCAAAACATTGACTGTAGGTTCTGGTTGCGGCTATTATACAACACGAACATCGGTTTCGTGGTTTCCAGTAAACATACCAATCGGCTCAATTACCTTAGATAATAATAGTACGGTAACTTACGCTGCAGCAGCCACACTTACTACAGACATTCCTGCAACATATGGTCACCTCGTCTTTTTTGGAGCTACGACCAAAACACTGCCTTCCTCCTATCCAATAACAGTGAATAGCAGTTTTACTATTTCAGGTGGAACATTTAATGATGCTGGAAATACAGTAACCGTGCTCGGAAGCATTGCCTCCACCGGAACACACAATGGAACGGGTAAAATTTTGCTAACCTCAGGCAGCGCAACACACAACATACAAGGTTCGGGTTGGAATATTGTTGAATTGGATGATGCGCAAGGAGCGACACTTTCTGCAGCATTCACATTAGGCACTCAGACGACAGGTTCATTCATTCTTACCAATGGTGTTGTAACCATGGGCAATTTCAGTTTCACGATCAATAACGTCAACAGCATTGGACTACAAGGTAGCGGATTTTCAAGTACCAAAATGTTTTTGCAAAGCGGTACAGGAAATTTTATTCGAAACATTGCCAATTCTGGTTTGCCTATCACTTATGAATTTCCCATTGGAGAAAATACAGGAACAACAGAGTACAGTCCTGTTACATACACAGTATCTGCCAATGCAACCATCAGTACAATTGCATTTCGAGTAACGGATGCACAACATCCTAATGACATCAACACAACAAACTTCGTTTCCAGATATTGGACAGCAGTTGGTGCTCCATCATCATTTACCTATACTGCAAGTTTCGGATATCCCGCAGCAGATATCACAGGAACTGAATCGAGTTTTGATGTATACCTTCATGATCCAACGGGATTGACCTGGGAATTGATTCCTGCAACATCAGGAAGTGGTCTTGCTACCTATGATGGAAGCGATGGCACATTCTCCAGTGGCAATGTATTTATGGTGAAATCTGCCATCAATATTCCTTCTACAGTAACCATCGATGGCACAGGAGGCACATCTTCCACATTTGCGAGTTTGACAGGCACAACAGGATTCTTCAATGCGGTCAATCAGGGTGTCATCACATCCAATGTCACAGTAAATATTTCAGCAGCGAGCATTACAGAAACCGGAGCCATTTCGCTTTTCCAGGCTACTGAAACTGGAGCTGGTGCCGGAACATATACCATCACCATTCAATCTTCAGATGCATCACAAAAAATACTCACTTCCACATACAGCATTGCTACAGTTGGGTTACAGGGAACGATTCGCTTAAATGGTGCAGATCGAGTTACATTTCACGGAGGCACAGGCACCGATAGAAGATTGCTTTTAAGAAATACCGACACCGGAGTGAATGGTATTGTTGTTCACCTTTTCAATGATGCCACGAACAATCAAATCAACAATTGTGTGATCGAAGGATCGCACACCAGCACGACAGTCGGTTTGGTCAATATTGGTACATCAACAATTTCTGGAACAGGAAATGATAACAACACTTTTACCAATAACGACTTCAAACAAGCCGGTGCCAACACACCTGCAATTGGTATTGCATCCAATGGTTTCAGCGCATCAGTAACCAATGACAACAATGAAATTTCAAACAACAATTTTGTCAACATCTATCGCACAAGTTCCACTGTCGCTGCCATCTATTTGGTTGCAAACACTGGCGCTACATTGATTGATGCGAACCGAATTTATAATGACACCCCAAGAAGTGGAGCCATTACTACCAACATGTATGGTATTTATGTAAATGGCACAAGTAATTCCAATATCGATATCACGAACAACATCATTGGTTATGCAACCAGTTCCGGCACAGGAACGATGTCAATAGTTTCAACTGGAGCTGTTCGATTCAATGCGATTTCTGTGCTTGCGTCTTCTAACGGCACTTGCAATATCACAGGTAATATCGTTGACAATATCACTTTGACCTCCACCAGTGGTGGTGCGGCAAACTTCCCATTGTTTGCAGGTGTATATGCGCAGACAACAGGATATCTTATTGACGACAACCAAATAGGTGGATTGAGTGGATCACCAAGTATTGTCCTATCATCAACAACGGCAACAACATTAGCGAATGCTGTTTGTGGAATTTCTGTCAACTCAACAGCAACCACCCAAACCATCAGTAACAACAAGATTGGATGTATGTCATTCACATTGCCGTCCGGTACCTTGACCATGAATATGAATGGAATCAAGGCGATTGCCGGCTCTGTGACCATCAGTGGTAATGAAATAGGTAATGCGACTGCCAATTCGTTTTTGCTCACCGTGCCCGGCACAAGTGCTGCGGTGAATTATGGTATTTATACCACGTCGACTGCGAGCAATGTGATGAACATTCAAAATAACATCATCAAAAATCTTTCAGCTTACGGAGCAGGAACAGCATCACAAGCAGTCGGAATTTTTTCGGGAGGTGCAGCACAATACAACATTGATGACAATGACATATCCTTTATACGAACTACGTCCACAGGTGTAAGCACAGCAGGAAGCGCGGCTGTGATTGGCATCAATCTCGGAGCATCCACTACAACGGCAAACTACATCAGACGCAATACCATTTATGCTCTCACTGACTCAAGCGCTGTGAATGGAGTGGTGAATGGAATTGTTTTGGTCGGTGGATCTGCCATCTATGATGTGAGCAGAAACAACATCTACAACCTCAGATCTGGAACAGGAACGGCATCCGTTGTGAATGGTATTCACATCAGTACCGCGCAGGTTACCGTTCACAACAATATGATCAGATTGGGTTATGATGCATATGGCAGTTCAATCGCCAACACATCCGTGATTTCGGGAATTCTGAAGGATAATGGTTCCACCAATAACAGCTATTATTACAATACCGTTTACATCGGCGGAACAGGAGTAAGCACTACAGCCAGCAATACCTATGCATTCAGAAGAGCAGTAACCGGAGCGAACGATAATGTGCGCAATAACATTTTCGTCAATACACGATCCAATGCTACCACCGGAGGTAAACATTATGCTTTCTATACGGCTAATTCAACAACACTTACTTCGGACTACAACATCTTTTATGTCAGTGGAACCGGAACCGTCCTGGCATTCAACGGCACAGCAGATCAGTCTACTATGCAGGCATGGAAAGCGAATACAACATTTGATGACAATAGCATCAGTGCAAATCCGCAGTTCATTGCACCAACGTCAGTCACACCTAATTTAAAATTGAACACCGCACTCAATTCTCCTGCTGAATCTGCAGCCATTGCTATCAGCGGAGTTACGGATGATATTGATGTTGCAGGAATCAGAACAGGATATCCACTCGGGGGTCAGACCAATGGCGGCGGAACAGCACCAGACATCGGAGCTGATGAAAGTGATATGATACCTATGGATTTGCTGCCACCTTCCATTACGGTGGGTGCCATTGCTCCGATCAACGCGGCATGTGGATCAACGCAGACTATACAAATCACTGCTACCATAACTGACATGGCATCAGGTGTTGCAAGCGGAGGATTGAGTCCAAGACTTTGGTGGAGATTGAGCACTGCACCTTCCTACACCTCCGTTGCACCAACTTCAGTTGTAGGTAACCTCTATACTTATGATGTAACCATTTCCGGTATTGCTGCGCTACAGACATATCATTACTACATCGCTGCACAGGATCAAGCTACAACACCCAATATTGGATACAGCCACTTCGACGCTACTTCACCAGTTCACTCAGACGTAGCAACCAATCCATCTACACTCAATGGCGCTCCAGGCACGTTTACCATTTTGGGTACAGTGCCATTGTCAGGAACTGTGAATGTTGGAACCGGACAAACTTATACATCATTAAATGCCAATGGAGTGACGGGATTATTTTACGCTCTTCAAACCAATGGTCTGCAAGGCAACTTGACCGTGAATATCACAAGCGATCTGAATGAAAGCGGACTCTATTATCCTTTGACAAGCATCCCGGAATTTTGTGGTTCGAACTATACCATCACCATTCAACCTTCTAGTGCATCAGTAAAAACAATCTATCAAACTTCTGGTGGTAATCCGTTGATTCATTTCAGTGGAGCAACAAATCTTATCATAGATGGAAGTTTCGGTGGCAGTGGTAAATACCTCACGTTTGCCAGCAGACAAAATACTCCTACCGTTTATTTCAATGGAAATTGTGAGAATATTCAAATTAAAAATTGCACCATCGAAGGCAACAACACCTTGACTTCAGGCGTAGGTCCGGGTGTGATCAATTTCGCTGGATTGCTTGGCACAGGAACAGAAATTCGGGATATTCTGATTGATAACAATACCATTCGAAACAGAAGTGACCTTACCCAAAATGCAACGAATACTCCCATTTCATTGATCAATGCCGGCGGAGTTTTAGGCATGTTCAATGGAACAAACGCACCTCTGAAATCGAACATCACCATTTCGAATAATGAGATGTTCAACTTCAGACAATCGGCCATTGCTTTCAGTCAAAACATTTCAGGTATGGGTATTGGCGATAGCATTGTGATTGACGGCAATAAAATTTACAATCCAATCACACAAGCACAATATCAATATATCGTCTATCTTGAAGGTGGCGCTAATTCTATCGGACACACCATTTCGAACAACCTCATCGGAGGAAGTTCAGCACCGTCGCCCAACATTGCCGGAACATGGGTGAACAACTTAACTGATGGCGAAATATGGGCTATTTATGTGAATAGCGGTGGAACGGTCAATGGTGAAGAAACGGTGATCCACAACAACAAAATCAGCAACTTCAATGTTTCCGGAACAGGTTATAGCAATTTCCTTGGAATTCGCGTCGAATATGGCAAGACAGATATAACCAACAATCTGATTGGTAGTTTAAGTGCATCTCTTACAACTCCGAATATCATTTGCGCCGGCAGTGGTGATGTTTTTGATATCAGTGCAAATTCTGCGGTTTTTGGAATATGGACACAAAGCACAGATGAAATTTTAATTGACAGCAATACTGTATGTGGACTTTCAGCTACAGGTTCCTTTTCGTTCATGGATGGAATTGCACACGGCAGTAATGTTTACTTCAATTATCTGACTTATTCCACCCCAGGAGGCAAAGCCACCATTACAAACAACAATGTGATGTACAACCGATGTGCAAGTTCATTACAAAGTCTGGTCGTTAGTCCGGAAGCTTTTATGGGAATATTCTGTTGGACCAACGACACCACCAATGTCATCGCAAACAACAAAGTATACAACTGCGGTAGTGGAACTACTTTATACAATTCCAATGTCAGGATACATGGTATGTTCGTAGGGGTAAATAACTCAACCACGACACACGGTGGCATTGTAGACAGCAACGAAATCAGTTACCTCTTCAATGAAAATCCAGGAGACAATACCAATTCAACTTCACGCAATCCAATCATTTATGGATTGACAATCGCGAATGGTGATTGGACAGTTTCGAACAATACCATTTATCTCAATAACGGAACCTTAGGAGGAACGCTCATCACCAATACGAATACATCTATTCGTGCATTGAACGACAACCTTCTTTACGATCAAGCAAACTGTGCAGCTCGTTATTATCATAACACAGTGCTTGTTGATGGAAGTAACACAACCGGCGCTGGCACAGCAAACAGTACATACGCCTTCCTGCGATTCCCACTTGACTTTGCACTCATTTCTATCACAGCAGGTGCACCCATTGAATTGCGAAACAACATATTCATTAACATTCGCGGAGGACAAGGCAATCACCGAGCCATAGGAAATATTGCCAACAACAATTCCAATGCATCTATCAACTGGACATCGACTACCTCAGATTACAATTTATTGTCAGGTCCTTCATTGACCAACATTGCTCTTTGGGGATCTTCTACCACATATACATTGGCCAATTGGCAATCACTTTCTTCGAACTGCGATTTAAACAGCAATGCCATACTTTCAACGACAGGCACATCAGATGCAACACATATCAATCCATCTGAATTGTTTGTGAATCTCACATCTGGAACACAAGCTGATCTTCGCATTGAAACGAGCCCACCGAATCCGCCATATCCATATTCTTTCGTTGATGCGATGGGAACACCAGTAACTGATGTAACCACAGACATCGATGGTACAACCAGAAGTGCGAGTACGCCAACACTAGGAGCATTTGAAATGAATCCATGCGCCACACCAACGATAACAGTCGGTGCAATTTCAATGGCATGTTTTTCTACCAGTTCACAAAATGTGACACTCGCTTATTCCGGTGCAACCAACAGTCCGGATGAATACAGTATCACTTGGGGAACGGCGGCTACAACTGCAGGATTCAGCAATTTAACGTGGGCATCACTCCCATCAAGTCCAATTACCATCACTATTCCTGCTTCTGCTGCGGCAAACAGCTATACAGGCACATTGGTTGTGCGCAATAGTTCAACTTCATGTGTCAGTCCGAGCTATAATATTACTGTGATTGTGAATGCAGCTCCAACGATCACACTGGGATCAAATCCTTCCGTATGTTTTTCAGCATCATCACAAAATGCTTCGCTGACATACAGCGCGACCGCAGGTTCTCCGAACCAATACAGCATCGGTTCGTGGAGTGGAGGTGGATTTTCTAATGTAACGAATGCTGCACTTCCTGCCAGTCCTATCACCATCAGTGTTCCGGCAGGTTTGACAGCTGGTGTATATACCGCAGTGCTCACCGTGACCAATTCAACTACTGGATGCGTAAGCGGCACTTATAACATCAGCGTTACTGTGAATGAAGCACCAGCTATTACTGCTTACAGTCCTGGACCACTGGCTGCGAACTTCATCAACAATATTTGCGCCGGCACCAATACATCATTTGGTGTGACAGCTACAGGATCCGGATTGAATTACACATGGCAAGTTTCTACCAATGGTGGAACATCATGGTCTACGTCAGGATTAGGTTCGGCGCCTTACTCAGGTGCAACGACAGCAACACTTAGCATCAATAACGCACCATCAGGACTCAATGGAAATTTATATCGCGTGATCGTTAGTGGTGCATGCAATCCAGCAGACACTTCGGAAGTTGGAACTTTGAATGTTGGGTTTGCCAATATCAACACCCAGCCAGCCACTTCTACTGTAGTGTGCGAAAATGGCAACACCTCCATCATCGTGGCAGCAACGGGCAATAACCTTACTTATAGTTGGGAAATATCAACGAATGGCGGAAGCTCATGGTCTGCACTTTCCAATTCGGCGATCTACTCTGGAGTATCGAATGATACACTCACCATCACGGGTGCATTATTTAGTATGAATACATACAGATACCGAGTGATTGTCGGAACCACTGCGTGCACTCCATCAACTTCCGGTGTTTCCATTCTCACGGTGAATCAACTTCCTGCAGCTGCCGGAACCATAACCGGTACGAACACCGTTTGTCAAGGCACTACAGGCATCACATACAGCGTAGGTGCTATTGCCAATGCAACCGGATACGTTTGGACTTTGCCTTCAGGAGCATCCATTACATCTGGATCAAATACCAATTCTATCACCGTGAGTTTCTCTGGTTCTGCAAGTTCAGGTAATGTGAATGTCTACGGAACGAATTCTTGTGGAAGTGGAACAGTTTCTTCTGATTATGCTGTGACTGTAAATTCTGCAGTTGTTCCTTCTGCGAGTATCAGTTCCGATTTGGGTGATGTTATATGCGAGGGTGCAATGGTCACTTTCACCGCATCTCCAACTCATGGAGGTACTACTCCGGTATACCAATGGAAATTGAATGGTGCCAATGTTGGCTCCAACAGCACAACATATGCTGTTGACACATTAGACACAAGCGATGAAGTGTGGTGTGTGATGACCAGCAATGCACTTTGTGCCACCCCTTCTACTGCCAACAGCGACACCATTACAGTTAGTGTATTGAATCAAGTCACACCTTCAGTTTCCATTTCATCGGATGCAGGAGTAATTTGCAATGGTGCAACAGTAGTATTCACCGCAACGCCGCAGTATGGCGGCACCGCACCATCCTATCAATGGAAATTGAATGGCAGCGATGTGGGAACAAACAGCAACACTTACACCAACAACAGCTTGTCGAATGGAGACCTGATTCAGGTAGTCATGACAAGCAACCAGTTGTGTGCAAATCCAACGATCGCTTCAAGCAATACGATCAATGCAACAGTGATTGGATATGTTACACCATCCGTGAGTATTGTCGTTTCACCATCCTATACTGAATGCGCTGGCAACTTGGTCACTTTCACTGCAACACCGGTGAATGGTGGTGGAGCGCCTCAATACCAATGGAAAGTGAATGGAATCAATGTGGGTTCAAATTCAGACACGTTTGACACCAGTGATTTAGAAGATGGAGATGTGGTATCTGTGGTTCTCACTTCATCTGAACCTTGTCTCACTACCACAACGGCAACAAGCAACAATATCACCATGACCATTGTAGCTGCCCCAGTTGCTGACGCTGGTATTGCCATGTCGACTTGCGGATTAAGTCCATATGTTTTCGCCAATGGAGCAGCTGTTTCCAATTCATCATCTTATTCATGGTCGGAAAACGGCGCAGGTTCTATCACTGCGGGCAATGGCACATTAACCCCGACTTACACGCCAGCAAGTGGTGACCTTGGTCAAACCATCACATTTACACTCATTGCAACCGGTAACGGTAATTGCGAGGAAGATGTAGACAATGTCACTTTGTTCATTCAAGACTTTACTTCTTATTATATCGATGCTGATGGTGATGGTTTTGGTGATCCATCATCAACACCTGTTCTTTCATGTACGGCTGTTGCAGGTCGTGTGCCTAACAATACAGACTGCTGTGACACCAATGCCGATATCAACCCGGCATGCGAATGGTGGGCAGATCAGGATGGTGATGGATATGGATCATATATATACACAACCGGATGCATTTCTGGCTGCACCATACCTGCTCAACTTTTCCCTTGGTATCCGCCGGCACATGGTGGTCAACCATATGTTGCTGATTGCAATGATTTCACCATCACAGCATACCCAGGATCAACAGAAGTTTGTGCCAATAGCATAGACGATGACTGTGATGGAAGCACAGATGAAGGATGCAGTGGCATTCCAAACGACATATGGGGCAATGCACAGGTTGTGAACGTGACATCCACGAATGCCATTTATCCGAATTGTCAGTGGGTGAACGGAACCTTATTCAATGCTGATATTTCCGCACAAGGAAATCCTGTGAATGTGGCACCAGGCGGAGGACGAGATGTGTGGTATAAATTCCTTGCACCTTCAACCGGTGTACAGATCAAAGTGGCACCCAACGCATTCAATGCGGTAATCGAACTTCAAAACTCTTCAGGATCGCAATTAGATGTTGAAAATGTAAATGCTACAGTTGGTGGCGGTGAAATATTGAACTACGGAACTCTCACCGTCGGTCAATGGTATTGGGTGGGTATCAGAAACTTTGATGCCACATCAGGCGGATCGTTCACAGTTTGTATTTCACCATTGATGCCAAGTGGATGTGCTACCGTAGTTCCAATGGATGGACTTTCACTCTGCAACAGCTACAAAGCAACATATCGCGGCGCCGCAACATACACATTCAACTTTACAGGCACTGGTGGCGGCGCACCAGCTGTGACAACTTCTGCAACATCAACCGGACTCATTGCATTGACAACTCCCGCCTTAGCTGTGAGATATGGCGGCATCTACAATGTGCGCGTCGATGCAAACTATGTACTTCAAAATGGAATTGGACAAACCGAACCGACGATTACCGTATTGGGCAGTGTAGCTTCATCGAATTGCACCAACGTAAGGATGATGGATCAACCATATGTTGAAGTAAAATCTACACAACGCTGTCCGGCAGTCGTGCCGCGTACAACGTATTTGATTGGTTCACCTGTCCCAGGCAATGCGAGCATTTGTGGAGCGGTATCCTATACCTATGAATTCCAACAATACTCTGACTGTGCCGGTTCTTCAGTTGGAATGCCTTTCACTGTCAATACGACTACGAATACTCCATATCTCAGCCTTATCAGTGCATTTCCATCACCTACCTATCCTATGGCATCCAATGGAACATGGCGTGTGAGAATCAGGCCAAATTTTGTCTATGGTAACGGCAATTATGGGCCATATCAAATGGTGATTGTAAGTGCTACTGCTACAGCAAGTGCCATGGCTCCTGAGGATGAAATGTTGGATAGTGAAAAGTCAACTGAATCAGCAATACAGGCGAGCATTTACCCGAATCCAAATGATGGTGTTGAAATTCAATTGATCATTCAAACACCTTTCGAAACAAACGTTCAGCTCAGAATATTGGATGCTGTAGGCAGGGAAACAGAGAAACGCGTGATCACTGTGAATCAAATGATACAATACCCACTTGTATTTAACAGAGCACTTGAATCAGGTGTTTATTTCGTTGAAATAAGTTATGGTGACCAAGTATTCACCGAGAAGTTTGTAGTGAATCAATAGAGCATTTTGAATGATTAGACCCAAACATCCAATCAAATTCTCCCATGAGATCCATTACGAATACTTGCGAATTAAATCCTGTAACATCGGGCAAGTTTCGCGGACACAAACATGGTCATTACCATGGTAAGCAACCGCACAGTGCAAGGTGAGTATTCAAAGATGTTTGCAAGGGAATAGACATTTTACTTCATGATTAGATTAAAAAAGCCCGTTCGCACGATCGGGCTTTTTTGTTATCAAAGATTTGGATATACCTATAAATTTTACATTTGTGGCATCACCAAACTATTTAAAAAAAATGCAACCCATTACCATTCAAGCCACGATAAAAAAGGACGTAAAAACTGTATGGAACGCCTTGAATGATCCACAACACATCGTCAATTGGAATTTCGCTATCGATACATGGCATTGCCCCAGCGCATCCAATGACCTTAGACCTGAAGGAAAGTTAACCGCAACCATGGCCGCAAAAGACGGCAGTTTCAGCTTTGACTTTAGCGGTACATATTCGGAAATCCGTCCATATGAATTCATTCACTACGTACTTGACGATGGTCGCCATGTTAAAGTCAGGTTTGAGGTGAACGGCGAACAGGTTAAAGTTACACAAACTTTCGAACCTGAAGCTGTAAACCCTGTCGATATGCAGCAATCAGGCTGGCAGGCTATTTTAAACAATTTCGCCAAATATGCAGAAGCACTATGAGGTTCTTGATTCCACAATTCGGATTCAATATCCCTTAAAGTTTAACCACAGACCTGCGTTTTAAAAGCCTATATTGCACCTGTCTTCCGGTGATTTGGGAGCTTGTTTCCATGTCATACCGGTTGCCACGATTTTGACATATGTCTAAAAACATCAGTGAACTATCTGGCCGAAAAGGACTCGAAAGAAATCTGTTCGAGCAACTCGGCATTGCAGCGGAGGAAACAGGCACACCATCGTTAGATGCTCTGGAATCTTTGCGCGAGGAATTTCTTGTAGGAAAATCCGCAGTCTATGGTGCGGCTTCTTTTTATGACTTCCTCAGACCGGAAAACAAAGGAAAAAATGTTTACGTGTGCAACGGCAGCGCATGCCTCACAGCCGGTACACAAGACAAGCTCCACCAAAAAATCTCTGCCCATTTTCAAGCAGATGAAATAGGCGAAATGTGTTGCCTCGGAAGATGTCATGAAAACGCCGCTTTTCATTACAAAGGCAAAAACTATTCAGGACAGGATATAGATCTCATTGCAGACATTAAAAAAACACATGCACTAACTCAGGAGAAATATCATGTGGATAGTTATGGCACCGCCATTCTCACGGCTGATTATGGCGACATCCACAGCTACTATACGATCCTAAAAAATGCGCTCAGTAAATCTCGCGAAGATTTGCTGACTGAACTCAAAGATTCGGGAGTGCGTGGTCGCGGTGGTGCAGGGTTCTCCATGGCTTTTAAACTCGACTCCTGTAGACAAGCACTAGGTGATACCAAGTTCATTGTATGCAATGCAGATGAAGGTGATCCAGGTGCATATTCAGATCGATATATACTCGAACAACGACCACATGCACTACTGATGGGCATGATCATCGCTGGCTACATTGCCGGAGCTCAGCATGGCGTCGTTTACATCAGAGGTGAATATCCAGAGTCTGTCGACATCATTCAACAAGCGGTGAATGATTTGGAGACATTCGGTTATACCGGAGAAAATATTTTGGGTAGTGGTTTCAACTACAGATTCAAAGTGATCAAAGCACAAGGTGCTTATATCTGCGGAGAAGAAACTGCATTGCTTTCATCCATTGAAGGTCAAAGACCTGAAGTTCGTGTACGCCCACCATATCCTACCCAACAGGGATTGTTCAACAAACCTACCGTAGTGAATAATGTAGAGACACTGGCGAATCTTCCGTTTATCATGTCTCAAGGTGGTAAAAAATTTGCCGCCATTGGCACTGAAAAATCAACTGGTACCAAACTCGTATCACTCGATGGACATTTTAATCGACCCGGCATTTACGAAGTGGATATGGGCACACCTCTGAGTGTTGTGGTGAATGAACTCGGCAAAGGATTTCGATCTCAAGTAAAAGCTATGCATATTGGAGGTCCTCTTGGCGGACTTGTTCCCATTGAAAAAATACCGACTTTGAATGTAGATTTTGATTCTTTTGCTAAAGAAGGATTTCTGCTCGGTCACGCATCAGTGGTTTGCATCACTGAAGACTTCCCCATCATTGAATACCTGCGCCATCTTTTCAAATTCACGGCGCATGAAAGTTGTGGCAAGTGTTTTCCATGTCGCTTGGGATCTACACGTGGCGCAGAAATGTTGGATAAAGCTATCCATGAAGGCTACAAGATAGACCGCGAACTTTTCAATGACCTCATCAACACGATGGAAATTGGATCATTGTGTGCGCTGGGTGGTGGACTTCCCCTTCCGGTAAAAAACGCACTTCATTATTTCGAATCTGAACTCAAAACATATTTCGCTTCCTGATTTTATCAGAAAAAAACAGCGCAACATGGTTACAAAAATTCTGAATACAGAGCATCGTCCAGCCACTGGCAACAATAATCCCTCTGCGCAAGCAACGGATGCCAAAGTGGCCTACATCAATAATAAGGCATATGTGATCCGTGATGGAGAAACCATACTTGCCTTCCTGAGACGAAATTTCGGACAAGATGTAGTTCCGACTTTGTGCGATGCACCAAATCTCGATCCTTTTGGATCGTGCCGTGTCTGCAGCGTTGATGTAGCGCTGAAAGAAAATGGCCCTGCGAAAGCGATGGCTTCTTGCCATACACCGGTCATGCCGAATTCGTTTATCTATCCGGATTCTGATCGCATTCAGAAGCTCAGAAAAAACATCATCGAATTGGTGCTCACCGATCACCCGCTCGATTGCCTTACCTGTGAGGTGAACAACAACTGCGAATTGCAAACAGTTGCGGGTCGCGTGGGTGTGCGCGATGTGAGATATCCTGAAGGCAAAAATCACCTCGATAGAAAAAAAGACAAGAGTCATGCTTACATGACTTCTGATTTTTCGAAGTGTATCAATTGTTTCCGTTGCGTGCGAGCTTGTGATGAAGTGCAAGGTGAAATGGTTTTGAATATGGCTGGTCGTGGTTTCGATAGTCATATCATCAAGAGTTTTGAAACCACTTTTAAAGAATCCGATTGTGTAAGTTGTGGCGCATGTGCACAAGCTTGTCCAACGTCTGCCATCTCAGATATTTTCGAATCGAAGTCTGTTGCTGTGGATGAAAAAATCAGAACAGTATGCACTTATTGTGGTGTTGGATGTAATCTCGAAGTTGCTGTCAAAGGTGGAAAAGTAAAATCCATCCAAGCTCCTTATGATGCCGAAGTCAATTCTGGTCACACATGTTTAAAAGGCCGCTTTGCGTTTTCATTTTACAACCATCCGGATCGACTGACAACACCATTGATCAAGAAAAACGGAGAACTTGTTCCGGCGACCTGGGATGAAGCTTATGATTATATCGCCAGTGAATTAACCAGAATCAAAAACGATTTTGGTCCTGATTATATCGCTGGTATTTCTTCTGCAAGGTGCACGAATGAGGAAAACTACCTCATGCAAAAATTCATCCGCGCAGTAATTGGCACAAACAACATCGACAGTTGCGCGCGGGTATGCCACTCACCTACTGCACTTGGTATGCAACGTACGTTCGGAACAGGAGCAGCTACGAATAGTATCATCGATCTCAAATACACCGACTGTATCATGGTGATTGGTGCCAATCCAACAAGCGGACACCCTGTAACAGGTGCCAAGTTGAAGCAGTTTGCGATGAAAGGCACAAGCATCGTCATCGATCCACGCAGAACAGAACTTGCGAGATATGCTACCTATCATCTTCAGTTGAAACCTGGCACCAACGTGGCCATGCTGAATATGCTTTTGTATTATATCATCGCTGAAGGTTTAGAAGATAAATCGTTCATCGAACAACGTACAGAAGGATTTGAAGATTTCAGAAAACATGTGATGTCGTTCAACATTGATGAGCTTTCTGCGATTACCGGAGTGGACAAAGACCTTGCTCGCAAAGCAGCCATTGCATACGCTTCAGCAGGTAATGCCATGTCATTCCACGGACTTGGCGTGACAGAACATTCGCAGGGAACATACACTGTGATGCTCATTGCAGACTTAGCCATGATCACCGGTAATATTGGTCGTAGAGGGGTTGGTGTAAATCCACTCCGCGGACAAAACAACGTGCAGGGAGCGGCCGATATGGGATGTCAACCACACCAGGGTGCTGGTTATCTCGATGTTACCGATCCGCAAATTCATCAGAAATACGAAAGTTTTTACAACGCAAAACTTCCACTTCATATCGGTTATAAGATTCCACAGATGTATGATGCAGCCATCCATGGCAAACTCAAAGCGCTGTGGCTGATGGGCGAAGACAACGTGCAAACTGATCCGAACACCAATCATGTCAAGAAAGCTTTGAGCGAACTTGATTTATTGGTAGTACAAGAAATATTCATGACCGAAACCGCTAAAATGGCGCACGTGGTATTGCCAGCTTCTTCCTTCCTCGAAAAATCAGGAACATTCACCAATGGTGAAAGAAGAATACAGAAAGTTCAGGCTGTTGTTGAGCCCATCGAAGGCACCAAACCAGATGGACAGATCATTGCGGAAATCATGCAGAGAATGGGTTATGCTCAGTCAGATTACGATCCAAAAACCATCCTCGAAGAAGTATCGCAGATTGTTCCATT
>JAIBBG010000078.1 GCA_019694805.1 Flavobacteriales bacterium
CTGATGTCTTCAAAGTGAGGAGAAATAATGGTGACACCGATATACTCTTCAATGCCTTCTATCACAAAATCTACAGTTTTATAAGCGGCCAGATAGGTAATCATACTGTAAAGCGCTGATTCCACCGATAACATCAAAGCGGCGACAGAAAAGACAAGGATATTTACAATCATGATGATGTCGCCTAATGTTGCTCCAACCCTACGACTAAGAAACAAGGCAAGTACTTCCGTGCCATCGAGCACGGATCCGCCGCGCACGGCAAGCCCTATTCCTGCACCCAGGAAGAATCCTCCGAATACAGCCACCAACAACTTATCATGTGTAATTTCTCCAAATGGAACGGTCGTGAGCACAATGGCCAATGTGAAAATGGCTGCTGCAGTTTTGAAAGCGAACATAGGACCAACTATGCGGTAGCCGAGATAAATAAATGGTATATTGATCAATGTAAGCCAAACAGGAAATGGAATGGATGTCGCTTCGGTCACAAGCATGGCTATGCCGGTTGCACCGCCATCGATGAAATTATTCGGGATCAAAAAACTTTCCAGACCAAAAGCGGCTGAACTGATACCCAGCGCAATCATGATGACGCTTTTTATTTGGCCCAGGATATTGAGGCGAAACTCCCTGAAGGCCTTTGCAAATCGAAAAGGAGTAATCTGATGTTCATCCTCCGGCGTATGATTTTTACCTGCTAGTTGATTGTATATAATGCGCCTGATGTAATTCTTCATATTCGGGTGTTCCTTTTTCGGTTATGTCCTTGATGTCTTCCTTTCGGAAAGACCAGGTCTGCAACTCTGGTGCAGATCCGGTGCGAAACGGTGTTCGTCCGGCAAAACAGATGCGGTTTAAAAAATCCGCCTGTCCTGAATTCTCCAAAACTAAAACATTGTGATCATGGGTGAGGCGATTTGATCATAATTTAACCGGAACTTCAATGATGATCCATGTTCCGTCACGTCGCGCTTGGATGTTGCTCCGTTAACCAGCCGGTGCTTCCGTTTCACATTTTTGTTGATGATTCGTCGACCTTGTCCTTTCGGGTTTTGGCTGTTTTGACGTAGGTTTGAGGCGTTATGTTAAAGCAATCTTTACAACAGAAACTTCAGGTTAAGCTTTCGCCGCAACAAATTCAATTGATGAAGATGTTGCAGATTCCTACCATGGAACTCGATCAACGTATCAAGGACGAAATGGAAGTGAATCCAGCTCTCGAAGAGGGCAGTGATGAACAGGAAAAAGACGAGGATCAGGATAGTGCTGATCAGAACGAAGTGACCGATTCTGAAAATGAAAACGAAAATGAGGATGTCGATCTGAGTGAATACTTCGATGATGATGACACCCCTGATTATAAACTGAAGGTCAATAACCATAGCGCGGATGACGAAGAACGCGATACGCCCATCGGCGCCGGTCGCACTTTTCAAGACTTGCTATACGCACAATTGTCCATGACCGAACTTGAGGAACAAGAACAAATTCTCGCGGAATACCTCATAGGAAATTTAGATGAAAGTGGTTATCTGAGAAGGGAATTGTCGGCGATAGTCAATGACCTGGCATTTTCTATGAATATCTCTACATCAGTGGAAGAACTGGAAGAAATTCTCAAAACAATACAAGAGCTCGATCCTCCTGGTGTTGGTGCGAGAGACCTTCGCGAATGCCTGTTGATACAAATCCGTCGCGCTGAAGAACGTGACGCTACAACCGTGATGGCAGAACAAATCATCAAAAAGTACTTTGATGAATTCACCAGAAAACACTACGAAAAAATTGCCAAACGTTTCGATATCTCAGAAGAAGAATTGAAACCAGCCATCGACTATATCCTTCATCTGAATCCTAAACCAGGCAACAGCATGATGGAATCTTCAAGAACAATACAGCACATTGTTCCTGACTTTTTACTCGTGGTCGAAAATGATGAACTGAAGCTTACACTCAACAGCCGCAATGCACCAGAATTGCGCATTAGCCGTGAGTACAAAGACATGCTGGAGCATTATGCCAAATCCAAAAGCAAGGACGCCAAGGAAAAAGAGGCCATGATGTTTGTGAAACAAAAAATTGATGGGGCTAAATGGTTCATCGATGCCATCAGACAACGAAACGAAACCTTGTTATTCTGCATGCAGGCTATTGTGGATTATCAAAAGGAGTTTTTCCTCACTGGGGATGAAACCAAATTGAAGCCCATGATCCTGAAGGACATTGCCGACAGAGTCAATATGGATATTTCCACGATTAGCCGTGTCGCCAACAGCAAATACATTCAAACTCCTTATACCACATATCTTTTGAAGTACTTCTTTAGCGAAAGCTTGAGTACTGATGAAGGCGAAGAAGTTTCATCCCGTGAAGTGAAACAGATTTTACGCGATGCCATTGGCGCTGAGCCGAAAAGAAAACCACTCACGGATGAAAAATTGATGAAGATCCTCAATGAAAAGGGATACAATATCGCCCGCAGAACGGTAGCGAAGTACAGGGAACAATTGGGTATTCCTGTGGCCAGACTCAGAAAGGAATTGTAATCGGCAACCATACTGACTTACCTTACGCCCGGCATGTATCGCTTCGCACAGATTCTCTCCATCATTTTCCATCCACTCTGGATGCCGCTGATTATTTATCTATCAGTGCGCGCGATTGATCCTTATTACATCGCTCCAACAGAAGCAGATTATTTTGTCTTCCTGCTTTTGGGTATCAATATCATCGCACCAGCAGTGAGCATGTTGGTGATGATTAAATACGGCATGCTGAGCAGCATTGAGCTCCGCAATAGAAAGGAACGATTCGGTCCATATCTACTCGTGATATTTTATTATGTCTTATCGTATGCTATGCTGCGATGGAAAGTATCGTATCTGCCGGATACGGTATTCAGCTTTTTCCTTTCGGTGATCATTTCTCTGGCGTTGAGCCTTACCATCAATATGTATTGGAAAATTTCTGTTCACATGCTCGCACAGGGTGGTGTGTTCGGAACATTGTTGGCCCTCAATGTGATTCACCCGAACCTGGATACTCTCTATCCAGCACTATCACTCTTGATGGCAGGAATCACGGCTTATTCGCGACTTTATCTGGATGCACATACACATGGACAGGTGTATGCAGGATTTTGCCTTGGCGCAGTGGTCAACTGGATTGTGATCTCCAACACCATGATGGTCTAAGGCCACTTTTCTTTAAACTTCAAACAAGATAAAAGGTATGTCAGCAACGCGCTGTGTTTTACTTTTCTAATGCAGCCTCGATCGCTTCCATCTTCTTTTCAGAATATTCACCAGTGATAGAATGAATGATCTGACCCTTTTCGTCCAACACAAACAAATATGGAAGTGATTTATCCTTCATATTCAGTGTAGATTCATAGGGTTCAAGCTCGCCTTTGTAGAAGATCACATACGGGTACAAATCTTTTCTGTTTTCTGCACGAAGTTTTTTTAGGGTTGATTCGTAAAGAGATTGTTTCAAACCAATGAACATCGGTATGAAATAAAGATGGATGTCGTATTGATAGTCGAACATTCCAACCTTGGCTACAAATTTTTCGAAGGCTGGTTCATACCATGTTAACATGGCTTCCTGTGCTTTTTCACTATACGCCAAACCAACGATGGTCTTTTTCCCAAGGCAATCTTTGGGTAAGGTGAGCGTTTGATGATCGAGCGTTTCGCCCGTCAGGGTTGGGAAAATTTGTACAGTGGTGAATGATAAGAGGCTTATGACAAGCATCACCAAAAAGACACGATAGATTTTCATTCCTCTGAAGTTTGTGAGGATAACTCAAAAAGCCAATGAATATTACGAGGGAATTTCAGACCTCAAGTTCCTGAAATGACAATTCTTCCTTGCCCTTCTTGGTCAGTCTGTAACCCATGTTGCTTTTGTTCATGATATAACCTTCCAGGTAAAGATTGGCAATGCGTTCGCCAAGTTGAGCACTGCGCGTTGCTTGCGCATCGTCATGTTCTATGCGGCTCCAAAAAGCAGTTTCAAGTTGACTTAATTTAATCAGCTCGTTTTTGTTGTTGCGTTTGTAGGCCTGAATGATATCGAGGATGACGTAGTCGTATTTATCAAGAAACATAAGGCGGAGAATATAGCAGGGTTTGTTTAGGTATCACACTGCTTGCGACAGCTTCTCTTTAAGGGTGTGATGGCGGTGCTAAAGTATGTGTTTTCACTTCACAATAAAATTACGTCATGAAATTCTTTTGCTGACATTTTATTAACTTGCACCCTTGGCGTATTATAGCCCAACACAAGTAATCCTTATCCCCAAAAGAAAATTTCGCATGAAAAAAATTTACACGCTCATTGCTTTGATCGTTTCCATCACATCGCAGTCTCAAATTTCAATACAGTCTGCGCATCTTCCAAATGCAGGGGATACACTGATAACACGCAATGCGAATTTTCTAAGTGACTTTGATCCTGAAACAACTGGTGAAAATTATGTTTGGGATGTAAGTTTCGATTTACTGCAACCTATGAACCTCAACGCAGGAATTGCTTGTGTGGATGTGGATGACACACCCATTGCATATCAGTTCATGTTCAACAATCCTTTTGATCCAGATCATAATTCTGATTTTGCATATGGTGTTGATCAGGCAGCAGTAGGTGGAATCTCTTTCGAAGATGCATATCAGTATTTCAAAAACAGTGGTAACGTTTATTCCATGACGGGTATGGGTGCTTCTATCAATGGTGTACCACTTGCTGCGCAAATGAACGATCCAGACGTGATCTACAACCTGCCATTGACTTATACAACTTCAGGTTCGAGTAATTCTGAAATGCAATTCGATATTCCTACCATTGGATTTTACGGTTTGTCACAAACCCGCGAATACGTTTGCGATGGTTGGGGTACACTCAATATCTGGGATTTGACATTTGAAGTTGTGCGTGTGAGGTCCGTTGTCAATGCTACTGATAGCGTTTACACTGAACTATTCGGAGGTGGTATTGGATTTTCTTTCCCACGACCTGAAACCATCACCTATGAATGGATCAGCACTTCATACAATGTCCCTGTTTTGAAAGTGGTGAGCACTGGTGGTTTCGTTACACAGGTGCAAACTGCAGATATTTACAATGATCCAAATGGTGTTGTTGAATTGTCTACTACATCACTTGAGATTTTCCCCAATCCCGCTGCAGATGTATGCAGAATTGCAGGATTGAAACAACAGGCTCATTTGAGCATCTTCGATTCCACCGGAAAACTGTTCAAACAAATTGCTTCTTACCATGGTGAGAACATCGACGTTTCATCCTGGCAAGCCGGACAATATCAAATCGTCGTTCGTTGTGGAAATGATTTTTCTACGTTGACTCTTCTACGCTGATTTTCCTTTATTCACAAGGGAAATCTGAAGTTCCGTTTGGATCACAGAAGTTAAGACCTGATGTATTGCTGGCCACTACCAGCGCATACAAATTGCCTTCATTCGGAATTCCAAGTTGTCCGTCAACCGCAATCAATGGCAAGTTTTTCACGCGACTTACTGAGCGTGATGCAAAAAGACCCAGTCCATTATTTACGTTGGTGTAAACTGGTCGCTCCTGAACCACACTGCCTGATGGTGTATTCACTTCAACATAGGTAGCAAGTTCTTCATTGGCCACAGTCATGATCGCTTCAAAGCAAATGGTCTTGCTTTGCAGGTTGTCGTAGTGTCCGATAATTCTGCGAATGTTCGGACTTGCCTCGATAGTATTAGCCAGAAAATCGAAAAATGATCTGCCGCTAAAGCCGAGTGTAATGATTTGACCTGGTTGCGTTTCGCCTTGTTCTATGGTGCCAATTGGAAAATCTGCCCATTTTTCAGTTGAACTGATTGGTGCTACTGTCCAGTCTGAACTGGCGTACACTTCTTCTGTGTAGTACATGCGCAATGTTCCACTGTAGAGTGATGCATTTTCAGGTGCATACCATTTGAATGATACTGGATCAACATATGAAACAGAATTTACACCAGAGATATTGGCTAAAACCAATGGAAAACCTGATTGTGGAACCAGCCACTGAAACTCATTGTCGATGAGGTTAGTTCTACCTGTGACTTCATGGCCGTCGGTGAATTTGAGATAGATCTGATACTCATATTCTTTACTCATCCCATTATCCGGAATGAAATAATACAAGGTTTGTTCTGGACCATAAAAGATGCCATCCACACTTTTGTTACTTACTTCAATCGCGTGAAGCGGATATTCATGTATGATTTCATCTTCATCCATTTGATAGACTACCATGGTTTCAATGTCTTCATCATCGTATTCGGAACTGTCACGAATAGCGGCATAACTCAAATTGTCGCCTTCTCCAAGAAACGTCTTGTTGATTTTGATCCATTGTGTATCCAAAGGAGTTGTTTCGCCATCGTTGTTGGCATCCGGATTCAGAAGTCCAAACACAATGGTGGTGCTTTTGTATGGTGCATTGAGTTCAACATCAGATGAACATGCACTGAGAACCATGACCGCCAATACCGTTATGTAGAAGTAATATTTCATAGAAAATTTGCAGGATCGCAAAGGTATTCGCCTGAATGCAATTCAATGCATGGTTTCCCACGAAAGGCAATAATTTTTAATGAATTGTTGCCGATGCAGCGGTTGATCGGCAATACATCGTGCCTGTATTCCGGATTCCAAAAATGGTGGCTCGATCTAATGGCCCAGATATCCTGCATCGCTCAATGTTACTTGAAGAACTAAGAAAAGAGGGTAGGAGAAAAATCAGCATACCCATGATCTCTTCGCGAAACGGTTCTGGTTGTTATGGTCGGCATTTGAGACTATTCGAGAATATCCAAACATCACATTCGAGAATATTCACATCTCAATCAAAATTCCAAGTCTGATCTCAGATTTGAATCGCCTGGCTAACTTTCTCTTGATACACTGAATTTGAGGTGGTAAAACCAATGAGATAGAATCATGCAGTCGAAATCTATGACAGCGCTGAAATCCTTCCATGGCGGGCACAGCATGTTGAAACCTCATGGGGCAGGCTTTGCTGGATTTTTATTTTCACCGCAAGTGTGATTCGCTTTCAAATGGAAACCTTGCGGACCAGTCGCGATACAATCGGGAAATACACGTGTTTCTTGGCTTTTAGCGCTTCACGATGATCTCTACTGCAAGATCCTTGTTCAAAGCCGGGTGAGAAATTCAATGGTATTCACTCCATCAGCATAGTCTGTGAGCGATGGAGATTGCGATTGACCAAATGGAATGTCTTTTTTACTGACAATACACTGGATGGATTCTGAGTTGTCTTGGAGATTGGCCCGAAGGGCTTTTTCATCGTCGTAATACTCAAAATACAAGCTCGCAGTCGGGGAGGCGAGGGCTTTTTCTTCTTTGAGCAGGATGAATCCATTGTCCAGCAAATTTTCACCATTCAGCAGCCATACGGCTTTGTTGTAGTCGTAATTGTTGGCGTATTTGTGGTGATTGATGATCGGATGAAAATCATAGATGGATTTGAAGAATACATCAAGGTCATATCCTTTCGGAAGGAAAATTTTCGAAATACTGCGACAACCCAATCCAAAATAATCGAAAATATCGTGACCCAATTGTTTCAGCTCTTCTTGTGTTTCTGTGCCATCCAGTATGGCCGCGCTGGTGCGTCCTTTGCGAATGATATGGGGCATATGCCCGA
This sequence comes from Flavobacteriales bacterium, assembly GCA_019694805.1. Taxonomy (GTDB): domain Bacteria; phylum Bacteroidota; class Bacteroidia; order Flavobacteriales_D; family Sanyastnellaceae; genus JAIBBG01. The sequence goes on from JAIBBG010000078.1 coordinate 7,709, forward strand.
AATAATACTTGAAATATCTTGAAGAATTATTGCTTCCGGTCGCGATCGCAGCTTCATGTCCCGTGAGTTTGTACTCAACGTATGAAAAGGTTTCTGCCATCATGGGGTCAATCACAGTAAGCGCATGCAGAAGAGCAGGGATGAGCTTGTTGTCGGATGATGACAATTTGATCAAAGCGATGTGCCCACTCAGAATCACACTGAGGATGTCATGAAAGCCAACAATCGGAATATTGCCCGCACAAATGATCCCCACTTTCACAGGCGTATCGCGAACTTCGGGAATATCATAGCCGGTGAGCCAAGCACGCAAAGTGTCCTCACGGAGGAGTGCGCCCCATTCACGGAATGACTTGCGGATATTGTCCGGAGTGAACCATCCGTTGGAGTGATGGTTTATCTCGATAATATGCCGCAAATCGTTGTATTCAGATTCTGAAAGTCCACAGGAATAGCCCGGCCAGCCTTCGTTGTGACCCAATGCAGTCATGACTGTGCCAAGTGTCACAAAGGCCCCTGATTTCTGTTGGTGTGAAACTTTCATACTCTGATTTACTTTTGCGCCGCAAAATTAGATAGGAGTTTAGAAAATGGCCATTATCATCACAGATGAGTGTATCAACTGCGGAGCTTGTGAACCGGAATGCCCGAACCACGCGATTTATGAGGGTGGAGCGGAATGGAAATATGTAGACGGAACCGGGTTGAAAGGAATCTTTACACCATTAAATCAATCGGGTGAAATTGATGCTGATGCCAATCAGGAACCCATCAGCATGGATGTTTACTACATCGTACCGGATAAATGCACAGAGTGTGTCGGATTCCACGATGAACCTCAGTGCGCCGCGGTATGCCCAGTAGACTGTTGCGTAGATGATCCGGATCACCGAGAATCAAAAGAACAACTCCTTGCCAAAAAGGAGTTCATGCACCTCTGATCTACTTCACGATCAGTTCATCACAAAACAACCACGATGGTTCTCCGGGTGCATCATGCCACTCAGGACAAACACCATTGTTGTATGCTACCATTTTAACATAACGACATGAAGTTGATTCGATGGACACTGAAAATGGTACAATAAGTTCGCCTGGTGTTTTATCTTCCATAGTTGCCGAGATGTCTTGAACAGACGTCCATTTGTTGCCGTCTTTACTGATGTAAAAAACCACATGTGATGGTCGGAAAATCCAGGCATTGGCATAATGGTAAAAATGACTTGTGATCTGTGTGATCTTTTTGAATTCTCCCAAATCAATCATCACTTCCATATTTTGACCTTGCACTGCTTGCCAATAACCATCTCTGAAGTTCGCAGTTCCCAAGCATCCATCTGCCAAAGCCTGCAATCCGCCCGCCTTGTAGTATGGTGATGGCTCGTAACC
>JAIBBG010000079.1 GCA_019694805.1 Flavobacteriales bacterium
ATTCGGCCATGCTAACTATTCGAACAGGCTGCACAGCCTCATAGACCATTACTTTATCGCCTTCACGGATCACCAGACCACAATGGGTAAATTGCGATTGTGTGGCAAGTTGAATGGCTTTTCCTTGTCCTGATTCATTTTCCTGGAAAACGATATCGCCGGATTGCAATTCAGCGAAGGGTGTTTGTTTGGTTTTGACGATTCCTTCGGAGGAATGAGCCAATAAAGGATTTTCGAAGAAATAAACCGCAACAGCGAGTAGGGAAAGAGCAGAAAGCCAAATGACGCTTTTTTTCATGGTGCTTTTTTAGAAGTCAGCGTGACAAATTTCCATGGAAATGAATGCCTCGAAAACCCAAAATTTGATAATGATGGGTGAGCGGTAAAGATTTCTAAAAGCCGCATATTTCTATCGCTTTTCGCCCTTATTTTTAACCCATCAAAACTGAAAACATGAAATCAAGATATTTCCTTTGGTTGGCTATTTCACTTGCATTACATGCATGTCAATCGAATCATTCGCCCATTGAACCTCATACACCAGTTGCTGAACAAGATCTTCCATTGCAAGACATCGTGGAACATTTGGTTTCTGATTCTCCTGCTGATATTGGGGTGGCCATCATAGGTCCTGATCACGACACGGTCATGATTCATGGCAACAAACCCTACAAGATGCAAAGTGTGGCTAAGTTTCCACAGGCACTCAAACTGCTAAAGTTGGTCGATGAAGGAAAATACCCGGCAGATTATCACCTCAAAGTGACCGATCGCGACATCAAACAGCGCACCTATAGCACTTTGCTCAAGGATCATCCTGATGTGCCCTTTGAATTGACCATACGCGAGGCTTTGGAATATTCAGTCGGTCAAAGTGATAACGTAACCAGCAATATGATTTTTGATCTGGATGGAGGGCCCCAAGAAGTGGAATCGTTTGTTCACGGTTTGGGAATCCGTGATATGGGAATCAACGTAGACTATTGGCATTTGAATGATTCAACGGCTTATTACAATTGGTCTACACCACTTGCCATGGCAAGGCTTCTTGATTTGTATGATCAGGGTAAAATACTATCTCCGGAAAATCACCAAATGCTTTGGCAGGTGATGGCGAATGGTCCATCCGGAAAAAATCGTCTGCGTGGCAAATTGCCAGAAGATGTTGTTGTGGCTCATAAAACCGGAACAGGCAATACCGACGACAATACGGGTAGGATTATGGCCTTGAATGATGTTGGCATCATTGAATTGCCGGACCACAGACATATTGTGATCGCCGTATTTGTCTCTGATTCTTTCGCTGGCGAAGAAGCCACGGCTTCATTGATTGCAGACATTGGCCAAGCGGCTTACGATTACTACTTGAAGAAAAAACAGTAATGTTTTTCTGTCTTGATGAACATCATATTGATTTAATAGGTTACTCAGGCTGTTATGACATAGCATTCTAGGGGTTTCATCGTGTTGTTGTAAAACAATATGAAAGTCGACGCACCGATTGAGTTACCTTTGTTACGGTAAGGAAAATCTCTACCTCTAACAAGTAAGCTTTATAATGCATATCAGATTTATAGACGATGAACAAACCGGGCAGAAGTTTCATCGTGTTTTGAGAGAAAGGGTAGACGCCTATTTCAAAGAAAACAACATTTCCAAATACGGTAACTCAACGATTGTGATCAAGTCGGTGGTATTGATGATCTGTTACCTGTTTCCGTTCATCCTCATGCTCACCACGTCGCTTCCAATTTATGTCCATTATATTTTGTGGTGTGTGATGGGATTCGCTTTAGCCGGAATAGGCATGAGTGTAATGCACGATGCGAATCATGGTGCTTATTCATCCAATAAGGTTATCAATTTTCTGATGGGGCATTCACTCAATCTTCTTGGTGGTTGTGTTTCCAATTGGAAAATTCAACACAATGTGTTGCATCATTCTTTCACCAACATTGCGCATGTAGATGATGATATCGATGATAAACTCTTCTTTCGTTTTTCACCTCATGGTAAAAGCAAATGGATTTTGCGTTTTCAGTATATCTATTGTTTTTTCTTCTATGGTCTTACTACCCTGTATTGGGCAGTAGGTAAGGATTTTGTGCAGTTTTTTCTATACAGTAAGGAACAACATCTGCGGGTGAGTGGTATGAAAAAACTCATGGCCTTTTTGCAGATTCTGTTGTATAAAATTATTTATTTCATGGTCATCCTGATCATTCCCATTTTTGTTTTGGGAATGAATGGTACCCATTTTTTCCTGGGTTGGATTATCATGCAGTTTATTGCAGGTATTACCCTTACAGTGGTATTCCAGCTCGCCCATGTGGTTGAAACAACCGAACAACCTCTTCCGGATGATAAAGGCGTCATTCATGATGCATGGGTGGTTCACCAATTGAAGACAACGTGTAATTTTTCACGTAGTAACAAATGGCTTTCTTGGTATGTGGGAGGTTTGAATTTTCAGGTTGAACATCATATCTTTCCCAACATCTGTCATGTGCACTACCCGAAGATCGCGCCTATTGTAAAACAAACAGCAGAAGAATTCGGAGCTCCATATCTTGAATATGACACCTTCGGTGAAGCACTCAGTTCGCATTTGAAAACAATGCGACGTTTCGGTCATGACTGATCTTTGTCGGAATAGATTTTGTTCTGAATGGTACGTAGTATCAGCTTTGTCCTTTACACCTTGTCATAATTTCATTTAACTTCCATGACGAATGGAGAGGTTATGCCATCATGCTTTACATCTAGGAAACCGGATTAAAACAATGTGCCCAAACCGGTGATGATTTCATACCTAAAATTTCGATGGTGGTGATCATAGAAGAAAATATCTTCATATCCTTTGGTATGTAGATACCTTCCTTCAACACGGAAGTAACTATTGGGAATAGGTTTGTATTCGAAACCCAAGGTACCGCCCATAATGTCAAGACCTACAAGTTCATGCAGACTATTTTCTACTGGCCCTGTGAGTATTTCATCGGGATCAGAAAAAATTTCGCCACGGCCATATAGAGCCCATTTTGGCGTGAATCGGTATTTGATGGCTGCCAACGCGCTGTACATCGTTGCTGTTGCTGTGCTGTCTTGAAGTTTGGAATGTTGTTGCAATCCATAATTCGCTTCAAGACCTATGACCCATCGAACGGTTTTGAACGTGTACAATAAATTGTTGTACCACCTGAATTGATCATAACGAAGGCTGTCTGGAGATTCATCACATGTGATGGAGGAGAACGCAAAGGCATGTTTGGAGCTTGGTGTATATGCAGCAGACAATCCGATCGCTTTGTTTTTATTCGTTTCAATAAAGGTGTTGAATGAATTGAACGTGTGTAGTTGTAATGCCAATTTATCATTCACTTGCCAGGTAAGTTTGGCGCCACTCATGAAGTATGGCTCGAAATAGGTGGTCGTAGCAATGGACATGGTGACATTCTCCCGAGGTTGAATGGATTCGAGTCCAATATGTGTTCTGAAAAAACCGGCATCAAACCATAATCTTGGAAGAATGCGAAAGCCCGCATTGGCTTCCTGAATAAAATTGAGTTGTGGTGACCATGAGGTGATGGGACAATCACCTGCAAATACGGTGATTGTTCCGCGAAGATTGTTAGAGATATAACGCGCTGAAGCTTGAGCCATATTGAGTCCAACCTGATTGTTCCTCGGGGCAATCGTTGGAAAACGTGTGATGTCATGTGGCCCCAACGAGTCGGTATAATATGCATAATAGGTGTCGATGTATCCCGAAAATGAAAAATGTCCGCTCGAATCAAATTCAATTTGATAAGGATTGATTTTGGTTCCCGAAAAGGTAATGTCAGAAGTATCTCGTTTTGTCCCTTGGTTGGATTGACTATGCAATTCGGTTATGGTCAGCAACAGAAGGATGGTGATTATGTGTTTCATCTTGGGAAAGAGGCTTGAAGGCCCACTTGCGGACCAAATTAGTCAACTTGGAATGGACATTTGCACAAGTATGTTGGGATGAAATAAACGACAAGACGTTCAAAGCTCTGAACCTACATCGCAGGGTACAGCAATTGAATTAGGCGTTAGTCACTTCTTGCTTATTCAATACTTTTTGCACTAATGCTTTCATGTTGGAATAATCGCCAGGTTCAAACAAGTGAAGATGATTCATTTGTTGTATACCACAGGCTTTGGTAGAAATCACCGGTATGCCTGCTGCGAGTGCCCGAAGAATGGCTCTCGGTTGGTGTTCTACAAATGCGGGATAGATGACGCATGCGATTTCATGGAATTCCGGACGTGGCTGATAAGAAGCTTTAACGCCTTTCCAAAATTCTGCATATTCGGTAGCAGCGCCAGTAAAGATCACTTCAAGATCTAATTCCAAGGCTAATCTTTTGACTTCAATGGCGCCTTTCCTTGCGACCGATGATGCTGGAAATAGAATCTTCTTGCCTTGTGGATTTTGCTGATTGACTGCGGGTAGATTCCAGGGAAGTTGAATACTCTTATGGGTAAAAAGTTTGGCGATTCCACCATGCGGGGTGATGATTTTATTGGCCTTGGTCAAAGCTGCATTCTCCCATGTTATGAATGTTTCCGGTGCGCGAAAATCATGCAGTGTCGTGCTTTCAGGATGCAGAGCGAATGCAAAGTCCAATTGATGTTGCAAGGTTTCTACGGGAAAACGATTCATCAAGACATCCCAAGTTCTTCCTCCGAGTTGTCCGGATTTCATCAACCCATTCAATAGGTTTTGTGAAATGATGAGATGTGTACTTTCAAATGGAATCTGTTGCGCCATGGCGAGCGCCAATCGTTCATCGGCTTGTAGTGATTGTTGGAATATGTTTTCTCCTCGTGATGATGCGCGGCGCATGTTCAAAGTTCTTCTGATCGTGGCGCCCACCACATATTTTATGGTCACCGATTTTGCGAATCGCCAAACATACCTTGAAGGTGTTTTCACCAACGTAGAGGGAACGATGATCACATCGCCATCCTGCAAAATACTTTGGAGATAATCTTCATACTCAGTCCATCTTTCATCCAACAAACACGTTATTCTGCTTCTTCCCATAGGTGGAGGCAGTTTACCTGGATGCTGATGACACGCTGTATTGCCACAAGAAAAACAATCATTGAGGACTGAGGTTGTCAGTCTTTCTGTCTGATGATTTTCAGGAATGACATCACTTTGGAAACTTCTGAATGTGACGTGTAATTTATCCGCTGTAAGTTCTGCTTCGATGCGAAAATCGTGAGGTGCAGAAAATTGAAGATCGATGTAATTCCATTTAACCGTTGCGTCTCGGCCTTGTTCCGCCAGAGAACCTTTGATGACTTTGCTGTGCCGATGTCGTTCTTTGATCTCAAATCCGGCTTTCAATGCGGCATCATACAAAGCATTGGATAGCTGACAAATTCCACCGGCAATGGTTGGAATGATGCATCCTTCACGGATTTCTCTACCGACCACAAATCCTTTTCTTCTCGATGGTTTACCTACTTGTTTCCAAAAACTGAAAACCTTATTTGCGGGAATTTCAATTCCGTGAATTTGTGCAATGGCCTTTCTTAAATTTTCAACTTTACCTGCCGTAAGCCAACGATTCATGTCATTGTCATCCGGGTTCCATAAGTCACTTTCTGAGTTTGAAATCATCGGTGCATGAACCAATCTGTTGACTGGTTGGAAACCTTGTATACCTTCTTGAACATTTTTGATACGACGCAGTTGTGTCAACAAATAAGATTTGATGTTGAAGCTCACCGTCCGGGAAAGACTGTGTTCCTCTGCAAGCTGAAGAGTTTGAGTTGAATGTTGTTTTTGATTGGATTGGGGATTCAACGTGGAGTTGTGGTTTGGGTGAAGGTTGTGGAATGTGTGATATGGATTGTTCTCAATGTGGGATTATTAATTTGAATCAAAATACATCAAATAACCTCCAATACATGAAGCCGGATATGCTTACAATGATCATCATATTCATCATGAGAAAGGCATAAGCAGGAAGAATGCCCCAAGTTTTTTTGCGGATCAACCTATAGCTCATCATCAGAGCTGGCACGATGATCAATACTGAAGCGAAAGGAATATATCCAGCTATATTGATCAACGATGATGTTCCTGTGTGGTAAGGAGCAGCGAAATAATAAATGCCTTCCTGTGTGCCCAATACATACATCATCCATGAGAAGACAAGAGCAACGAACGCGACCAAGATTTTCCATCTGTTGTGTTGAATGGAGCCTTTTCCGGCGAAATAGCTGATGATCATGAGCAATGCAATCAAGAAGAATGCGAGAAGAAATATCATCACAAACATCGCGATTGTTGGTGAGTTCATGGGTGTTTTGTGTTGCCTCAACACTTCAAATTCCGCATTTACAGGAAATAATGTCAACAAGTCAATTCTGTGGTCACCTTTTTTCAGTTCTTCATCCAAATCCAAACTCACACGATGTTCGTAATCATGGTAAAAAAAGAGGTGAACATGATTGGTCTTCAAATCGAGGATGGAGGTGAGCAATGTACCATCACCGAATTTTTCCCGACACACATGCATGGTGTCTGAAAGTTGCGTGCAGAAGGAAAGTGTGGTGTCTATTTTATGACTCACGAAATTTCTTCCATCTACATATCTCCGCTGTTGAATGGTACCGAAATCCTGTACTGTCGATGGACAAAAATTTGCGAGAATGTATCGGTCATCATATCCTTCAATGAGTTCAAATGGTTCTACAACAAGATAATGACCGGATTGGTCTGCATACAGAAATACATCCTGATTAAGTTCACTGCGATCATATTGTGAAACGTATGCTTTTACTTCATCAACATCTTTACAATGATGAATGATGTCTTTCAGGAATTGTGCTCGGTTATTTACCTTCTTCAGCTGTGAAAAATCCTTCTGTGTAGAGGGTGTTGCCGTTGCGAGAGTCACGAAAGCTAAGCCATGAACATTCATTCCCGTCTGAGGCGCAAATTCAGATTTTCCGATTGGTCTGGCTCCCGTGAAGTAAGCGCCATAACCAGAAGTTTCAAACCAAATGTGGGGTTGTGTAAGCCATGAGTCGTAGTTGGAACCAATCATTGTCTTATTACCAACTGTCAATTTGTATGCACTGCAACTGAGTGATTCTTTCAAAGAAAGCAAAAATGAAACTGCAAGGAGCAGGTATTTGATTGTAGGTTGCATAAGTTGTTGGTTTCATCATTCGAACGCTTCAAGAATTCGAAATATTGTCTGTGAATGAATTGGCAAAGAAAATCAGGGAGGTTAATTTTTGATTGAAAGGTGGACTTTTTTCATTTCTTTCATATCATTGATATCTGATTAGCCTTTCAATCCACTTGCTGAACGAGATAATGGAGTACATACTCCTGATTTTTTGTTTTCTGATGGATATCGGCTATCTGCCAATGATTATCTAACCAAATCTCTTATTTTATGAGTCGGAAAACCATTCCATTACTTTTCTTGCTCTGTTGTAGCGGATTGATCCGTGCGCAACAAAGTGCAGTTTCTGTTGGAGGCAATGCTTCAGCGGCCAATGGTTCAGTGAGCTATTCCATCGGACAAGTGTGTTACATCAACGCATCAAGTGCTGCTTCAAATGTGAATCAAGGAGTGCAGCAGCCCTATGAATTTTTCATCATCACTTCCATTGATGTTCCTGATCCCGCTCCGGAACTTTCAGTTTATCCCAATCCGTTACGCGACTTCGTTACGCTGAATTATACTGGTGCCATCACATCGGGATTGAAGTACAATCTCTTTGATCAATTGGGTAATTTGATTGCAACACAAAGCATCACGACACCGCAAACTGAGATACGCATGGATCAACTCGCCATGGCGACGTACATGCTGCAAATTGTCTCAACGGACAAGACCATTAAAACATTTCAAATCATCAAGAATTTCTGAACATGAAAAAGATATTACTATTTTTTATTACACTCTTCAGTGTTGCATTGTTGCAAGCACAAGCACCGCAGAAGATGAGTTATCAAGCGGTGATCCGCGATGCCAATGACGATCTTATTGCCAATGATCAGGTGGGGATGTTGGTGAGTATCCTGCAAGGTTCTGCAACAGGTACTGTTGTATTTTCTGAAACGCATACACCAACGACCAACCTCAATGGACTTGTGACCATCGAGATTGGCAATGGCAGTGTGCAAAGTGGACAGTTCCAAAATATCGATTGGGGCAATGGTCCTTACTACATCAAAATTCAAACTGATCCGAATGGTGGAACGACATACACCTTAAGTTCAACACAACAATTTTTGAGTGTGCCTTATGCATTATATGCTGCCAATGGAGGTACACAAGGGCCAATGGGGCCACAAGGTCCTCAAGGCCCGCAAGGACCTACTGGTCCGCAAGGTCCTGCCGGTCCACAAGGTCCTCAAGGTATTCAGGGTGTTGAAGGCGCGCAAGGTTTGCAAGGAGAGCCAGGTGCAAAAGGTTTACCTGGTGATCCAGGTCCACAAGGACCACAGGGCATTCAAGGTGAAGTAGGCCCTGCCGGTGCTACTGGTCCTGCTGGTCCACAAGGCGATCCGGGCCCACAAGGTCCGCAAGGTGCAGCGGGAGCAACAGGTCCTGCAGGCGCAACAGGTCCTGCTGGTCCACAAGGCGATCCTGGTCCGCAAGGTCCGCAGGGTATTCAAGGCGAAGTTGGTCCTGCAGGCGCTACAGGTCCTGCAGGTCCACAAGGTGATCCTGGTCCACAAGGTCCACAAGGTGTAGCTGGTGCGACTGGTCCAGCAGGCGCTACAGGTCCTGCAGGTCCTCAAGGTGATCCTGGTCCACAAGGTCCGCAAGGTGTTGCTGGTGCGACTGGTCCTGCCGGTGCCACTGGTCCTGCTGGCCCACAAGGTGATCCTGGTCCACAAGGTCCGCAAGGAATTCAAGGACCTGCTGGAGCAACAGGTGCTACTGGAGCTACAGGTCCACAAGGTCCGCAAGGTCCACAAGGTCCTGCTGGTTCAGGCGGCGGAA
>JAIBBG010000027.1 GCA_019694805.1 Flavobacteriales bacterium
TGCCATTTGTTTTCACCAAACAAAAAATATCATTCATGGTTGCCGGGAAATAAATGACGGATTCTGCTTGGACATAAGAAGTAGTAGAATTCGGATTATCTACCGGGGTCATGTGATAGCCTTCTGCGGTAAACAATTCCAATGTACCTTCAACAGTGCCGTCTGAACTATAAAACGTGTCATTGTCTGTGTTGGAAGTATGAAAGAAAAGTGATGTAGATGTAGCGAAAATCCCTCGTGGGCTGCTTCCTTCGACAAGATTGAAATCCATGAATTGCGAGGTTCCCAGCGCGGTTCCATCTGTGCGCCAGAGATGAAAATCATAACTGGAAAAAGTAGGACTATACGCACCTGCGAAATAGATCCATCCATTAAATTCCACGAAGTGTTCGCTAACCGAAGGATCATAAGTGAGCAGTTTGACTTCACCAAGTTCGAAAGTTCCTCCTTCTGTGCCGTCGCTTGTCCACAATGCATAATGACCAGCGTCATTCCTGCATGAGAAATACAATTTTCCACCTTCTTCCTCCAGCATTTCAATTTCACCTCCGATGACACCAGGGACGATTTCTTTCAAGAGCCATGTACCCTCTTCTGTGCCATCAGATCGCCATAATTCCGGACCGGTTTGAGAAGTATATGCCTGAAAGTAGAGCACATCATTCATCACGGCCATGTATGGCATATCCATGAAATTTTCAGGAAATGCACCATTGGATCCTGTTACGATGTCCTTCACCAGAAAAGTACCTTCTTCAGTTCCGTCAGATCGCCAAAGTTCATAACCGTGATCTTCATCATTGGCGCAGAAGAATAGAATCCCGTTCATGGCGATCATCGATTTCATCCAAGAACCAAAGAGAGGAGCAGCGCTCCCGAATTCTCCAGGCATGATTTCTTTTACCATATAGGTCCCAGAGTTAGTGCCATCTGTAACCCACAATTCGCGACCCGTTTCCATGGAGTCAGCCCAAAAGAAAACCTTATCTCCTACAGCAGTCAGTTCAATTGCATTGCAATTGGGATCACCGGGATAAATATCCTTTAACAACTGATAAGAGCTTTGAGCTCCTATCCATCCAGACCAAATTAGGGAAACTACGAGTAGAACACTTTTCATGTTGATTCAATATTTATCCCAGATCCTGCCATCGAAAACCATGTCAGACCAGAAAGCCATCCATGACGATACCGACAGTATGATCCAGGTTTAAGTTCATTTCAAGGTCATATGGCCGCAGTGAACGCAACCACCATACAAAAGAAAAATCATCGTCACAGAGATAGCTTATTGATTGAGTTTGCGGTTTTATTCTGAGTAAAAGGCAGGTCAAAGGAAATTGACCTTCTCTAAATGTCGAAACAGATATGAGGATGTCCATGGATTTGTAATAAATAACACCAAAAACCTACCTGGCTATTCGCACCTTTGCAACGCAAAACACATTTATGGAAATCTTCGGGTATATCTGCGCCATTTTCATCGGGATCTCATTGGGTCTTATTGGCAGCGGAGGAAGCATACTCACCGTTCCTGTTCTCTTCTATTTTTTCGGAGTTGACGCAGTTTTGGCGACAGCATACTCGCTCTTCATTGTAGGATTTACTGCGGCAATAGGTTCAGTACAATACTTTTTGAGAGGACTCGTAAATAAAAAGACCGCCATCGTTTTTGGCATTCCCTCCATCATTGCTGTCTTCTTAACGAGGGCTTACATAGTACCCGCAATACCACAAGAAGTATTTCAGATTGGTGAATTTATCCTCACCAAAAATGTGATGCTGATGATCCTGTTCGCGGTTTTGATGGTACTTGCGTCATACAGTATGATCAAAAAGGACAAGAATAAAGAGCCAGAACAAATCCAAGAGCAAAAATTCAATTATCCACTGATCCTTATCGAAGGATTGATTGTAGGTTTCATCACAGGTCTTGTGGGCGCTGGCGGAGGTTTTTTGATCATTCCAGCACTCATCATTCTTTCAAAACTCCCTATGAAAGAAGCGGTTGGGACTTCATTGGTCATCATAGCGGCGAAGTCGCTCATTGGCTTCTTTGGAGAAGGAAGTGACACCATCATCGATTGGCCATTTTTGATGTTGATCTCGGTTATGGCCACCATTGGTATTTTTATCGGAATTTTCCTCTCGAAAAAAATCGATGGCGCGAAACTCAAACCAGCCTTTGGATGGTTTGTTTTGGTGATGGGGGTTTACATCATTGCCAAAGAACTATTTTTCAAAACATAATTCAGGAAATCACACACACATCTATGAAAATAGAACAGATATACACCGGATGCCTTGCACAGGGTGCTTATTACATCACTTCAAATGGCGAAGCTGCGATTATTGATCCACTTCGTGAAGTACAGCCATATTTGGATAGAGCACAAAAGGATGGTGTTCAAATCAAATATGTTTTCGAAACACATTTTCATGCTGACTTTGTTTCAGGACATCTTGATTTGAGCAAAAAGACGGGAGCTCCGATCATTTATGGACCGAATGCACAGCCCGAATTCGATGCCATCATTGCCAGAGACAATCAAGTATTCCAATTGGGTAACGTGACGATTCAAGTTTTGCATACTCCTGGGCATACCATGGAAAGCAGTTGTTACTTGCTGAAAGATGAACAAGGCAAAGACGTTGCTTTGTTCAGTGGAGACACCTTGTTTTTGGGTGATGTAGGAAGACCTGATCTCGCTCAAAAAGCGGCATCCATGACACAAGAACAACTCGCTGGAATGTTGTATGATTCGCTGTATCAGAAAATTCTGCCATTGTCGGATGACATCACCGTGTATCCGGCTCATGGAGCAGGAAGTGCTTGCGGTAAGAATATGATGAAGGAAACCGTAGATACTTTAGGCAATCAGAAGAAGATGAACTACGCTTTGAATCAACCGAACAAAGAATCGTTCATCAAAGAAGTTACGGATGGTTTATTGCCACCTCCAGGGTATTTTGGTTTGAATGTGATGATGAACAAAAAAGGCTACAGCAGTTTTGATGAAGTATTGGAACGTGGGTTGAAAGCACTCCGTCCGGATGAGTTTGAAGCTGCTGCAGAAGCAACAGGAGCAGTTGTATTGGACGTAAGAGCTGCTGGAGAATTTTGCAAAGGTTTTATTCCCAAATCCATCAATATTGGATTGAAAGGAGACTTCGCACCATGGGTTGGTGCATTGATAGTAGATGTTCAACAACCCATTTTATTAGTCACACAAGAAGGCGATGAACAAGAAGCGGTCACCAGATTGGCGCGTGTCGGATTTGATCATGTCATCGGATACCTTCAGGGAGGTTTTCAATCATGGAAAAATTCAGGAAAAGACATCGATCAGGTCGAGAGGATAACAGCCCATCAATTCAAAGATGAATTGAAAATTGGTGAGTCGAAAGTGGTTGACGTTCGCAAGGAAAGTGAATACGCAGCTGAACATGTTGAGGAAGCGTACAGCAGACCTTTGTCAGATATCAATTCCTGGTTTGCGGAATACACTTCAGATGAACCATTCTATTTGCATTGTCAGGGCGGTTATAGGAGTATGATTGCTGCGAGCATTTTAAAGTCGCGAGGTATCCATCAATTCAAGGAAGTGGAAGGTGGATTTAAGAGCATTGCAGAAGCTGGTATTCCAAAGACTAATTTTATGTGTCAGAGCAAAGTGATCAAGTAATTCTGATCAGCCAGATATGCTGTGCTCAATGATGTTCCTCACTTTGGTGCTCCAGCCACAGCTTACGGTACGCTGAGTCCTTGTCGTATTGCATAGCTTGTTTCTTCTGATCAAAGTATCTATCCCTTCTTGGGTCGTTGCCAACGCCTGCGATGTATGCCCAATTACCCCAATTGCTGCATACATCGTAGTCGATGAGCATTTCTTCGAAGTAAGCCGCGCCAATTCTCCAATCGCATTTCATGTCATGGCAGAAAAAACTTGCCACATTTTGTCGACCGCGATTACTCATGTATCCTGTCCTTGTTAGTTCAATCATATTCGCATCGACAAAATCAACGCCCGTATTACCATTCACCCACTGTTTGATTTTATTCCAATCCACTACACCTTGATAATTTCCATTTTTTCCCATCCCATTTTTATAAAAAAATAGCTTGCCATACTTCTTCATCATAAAACGGAAAAAATCCCGCCACATCAATTCAAAAATCAACCAATAAGTAGATTCATTTCCACCGTATAATCGTTCGTATCGTTTGATTTCATGATAGATAAAAACTGGAGAAATACATCCTAAAGCAAGCCATGCAGATAGTTTCGAAGAATAGTCCTGACCAATTAATCCATTTCTTGTTTCCTTATAATGATCAATGAAGTGCTTTTCATACACATAATCATTCAACCGATGTAATGCATGAGATTCACCACCTGTGAAAGGAAATGCAGAACGCGGATCAAATTCGACATGCTCCAACACAGGCCATTTATGCCATTCGGGATTTGGCAATTGTGGAGAATGTATGACCACTGGTGATGATAAGGATTGACGTACTTCACATTCCCTTTCCACTCGTTTTCTAAACTCCGTGAAAACATCAGGAATTGATTTCACAGGAAAAGGCAAATCCGTAGCCAGATATAGAGTTGAAGTACTGATGGTTTCCACTTCACAATTCAATGCGAATAGTCGCCGTTCAACATTTTGGTGTATGGCCAATTCCTCCGGCGCAACTTCTTTCTTGCACCACACCGCCTCCGCTCTATAGAATTCTACCACTTCAGGAATGAGCACTTCAGGTTCACCCCACACAACCAATAATCCCGAGCCTCGTGTGCGCAATTGTTGATCGAGATCCTTCAATGATTCCAATAAAAATTTCGCTCGAAATTTTCCGGTCTTTCTAAATCCAGTCGATGTTTTAGAGAATAAACGTTCATCCACACAATACACAGGAATAATCATCTCGGAAGAACGCATTGCCGCGTCCAGCACCGGATTATCCAATATCCGCAAATCCGTCTTAAACCAAACAATTGAAGTTCTCTTTCTCATAATTCATCCAGACGTTCAAGATAAATTTCAGCTTGATGACGTATTTGTTGTTTGGATTGATCATCCATTTTATGCCAGACACGATACATCATGCTCATTCTTGGATTGTTTTTCAATAACGATTCATTTACTGCAAGAAAATTCCAATAAAGACTATTAAAAGGACAAGCTCTTTCACCCATCTTTTTGTTTTTATCATAAAAACAATTACCGCAATAATGGCCCATTTTATCGATATAAGCCGCAGAACTAACATAAGGTTTGGTAGCAATCAATCCCCCATCGGCATATTGACTCATTCCCCGTGTATTCGTTATCTCCACCCATTCCAGTGCATCGATGTAAATTCCAAGATACCAGCGATCAGCATCATCCGGATGAATGCCCGATAGCAGCATAAAATTTCCCGTAACCATCAATCGTTGGATATGGTGCGCATAAGCGAATTGCAATGATTGTGTGATGGCGTGTCTAAGACAAGACATTTTGGTTTTACCACTCCAAAACCATGAAGGTAATTTTCGATGATGATCAAAAAAATTCAATGTAGAAAACTGTGGCATGGTGTGCCAGTACATACCACGCATATACTCGCGCCATCCCAATATTTGACGCACAAACCCTTCCAACTGATGGTAAGCGATGGCACCATCTGCGCCATGATAAGCTTCAATGCTGCGCTCAATCACTTCAAGAGGAGAAAGCATTTTGGTGTTCAACGCGAAAGAAAGTCTGGAATGATATAAACTCCAATGATGTGGAGACATGGCATCCTGAAAGGTTCCGAATTGTGGTAGTCCATGTTGGAGAAAAAAATCCAGCAAGCTCAATGCCTCATTCCTTTCCAGTGGCCATATGAAGTGATTTGCATCCACATGACCGATGGTTACGATGCCCGCTTCATCCATTTCTTGAAGCAGTTGATTCAAGTTGTGATTTTCAATGTGTGGCGCTATGACCTGATGACCGGCGGGTAATTTTTTTCTGTTATCATGATCAAAATTCCATTGGTTGAATAATGGTTGATCCCCATCCATCAAAATGCCGTGTTTTGCGCGCATCATACGATAAAAAGACTCCATCAGGTATTGCTTTTTACCCGTGAAGAATTTCCTCAACTCAAATCTTTCCGTCAGAAAATGCTCCGAATCAAATGCTACTGCCGGAATTCCGCATTCAAGTGCAAAATTCGACAGCATTTTGTCGAGGCGGAATTCATCTGGTAGGAGGTATTCAAATTTTTCGAATCCATGTTCATGTATCAGCCATTTACAATTCGCATCGATAGATTGAAGGTTTCTTGGGTCACGGATACGCAAGTAGATGAAATGATGTCCTTTCGATGACATGTTCTCGGCAAACAATCTCATTGCCGCAAAGAATCCGAGTACTTTTTGGACGTGATGTGTTACGTAGTCTGTCTCACTTCTCACTTCCATCATCACGTAAGTGATGTGAGGAGACCTTTCCTGAAACCAAGAATGATTAGTATTCAATTGATCTCCCAATATGAGTCGCAGTGTTTTCACGATTTCAAGATTTTTCCCTTCTGCACCTTTCACTGCAATACTTTACTTGTTCCCAATCCCTCGACCATTTTTTCCTCCAAACAAAAGGACGTTGACATGTTATACAAATTTTCATAGGAAGATTTTCTTTCTTCACACCTCTCATCGCCATGAAAATTTTCAAACCTTGAGAGTACCCATACCACCATCCACGGCCAAAATTTGTCCAGTGATCCACTTCGCATCATCGGAAAGTAAGAATGCGATCATGGAAGCGATGTCAGAAGGATCACCAACTATTTTCATGGGATTTCTATTTTGCATGGCTTGCCATTTCTCAGGAGAATTGAGGAATCGCTCAGCCAAAGGTGTGTTGACCAAAGCCGGAGCAACGGCGTTTACACGCACTTTAGGAGCAAACTCTGCAGCCAAAGATTTGGTTAATCCTTCAAGAGCCGCTTTCGACATGGATACCGAAGCATGAAATGGCAAACCAGTTTGTGCTGCCACACTGCTGATTAGAACGATGGAAGATGCAGAACCATTTCCTGTATTGCATTGAGCAAGGTATTTCTGGATGAAATGAACAGCACCTAAGACCTGCCATTGGTAATCCGATTCGAATTCCGTAGGCTTTATTCGTTGAAACGGCTTCAAATTGATGTTACCTGGAAAATAAACAAGTCCATCAAAAGGGCCATTCAAATCGGGTAAGTTTTCTGATTGATAGTTTTGAACTCTATAGAACGCATGATAATTGCCATCGCATTCACGCGTTGAGAGACCGGAAACCAAGTGCCCCACGTCCTGCAGCTTATTCGAAGTAGCAATCGCAATGGCAGAAGAACACCCGGCAAAAAGAAAGTGTTTTTGTTCCTTCATACTTCTTATAAACAATCAGACCAAATGACGGTTCAGGCAAAAAACCAAAAAATCGTTTGCTGATCATAGCATGAATAGACTAAGTATGCGTAGCATTGCTGAAAAAAATGATCGCAGAAATTCTCGCTGATAAGACCACCAAATCGAAAGACAAAACAACCGCCCTTAGTGCACAAATTGCATCAGGTCATATTGGTGTGGAAGAGATCATAGAGTTTTGTGAAAAGGCTAAAGACCCCTTAAAGGCAACTTGCATTGAATCGCTGGAATATGCGACAAAAGCCGATCCGGAATTACTTGGCAAAAAAGGGTTTGCCTTTGTCGTGAATCAACTCGAATCGAAATCTCCAAGGGTAAAATGGGAAAGCGCCAGGGTAATAGGTAATACAGCAGCACAACACAAAAGTCAGCTTGATGCAGCCATTGTAGGTTTATTGCGCAATTCGGAAGATGAGGGTACCGTGGTTCGTTGGTCATCAGCGTATGCGCTTGGAGAAATTTACAAGCTCAAAACCAAACATCAGGCAGATTTAAAATCCGCATTTGAATCTATTATACTTCGTGAGGAAAAAAACAGCATTCGAAAGATTTACCAAACAGCGATGAAATCAAAGTGAAATTGAGCCAGATAAGCTAACGTTTTTCAATTTTAAGTTGATCAATACGGCAAACTCCGGCACTAAGCACGCTCATTTCAAATCGAAGATGTGATCCTTCCGGAACATCTACCAGAAAAGAAAACGGCATCCAATTGAGGTCTGTATCCCTTTTATCGATCAAGGTGATCACACTTCCATGGTGTGTACTTACGGGACCAGCAGCAATTCGATAATGCGTATTTTGATTCAGGATATACCCAGAAATTTCATACTGGCCGAATCCGAATTGATGGTATTCACCAAAAAAACCGGGAGAATAATGTCCTCCTTGATCTGAACAACTTTTCACATCAAACATCAACGATTGTTTCCCTTCACAAAACACTTCTTGATCGGGAAGAATTTTGAATTCACCATCTTTAACGATTTCCGGCGTGTACACTGACCAATTCACTGGTAATCCGGATTCAAAAATTTCAAATCCACCATTTATCCCGGAAGAACTTGAGCTAACTGTTTCGCTCAGCTTGGTGCAGGCAGAGATCAACAAAACAAACAACATCCATAAAGGAAAAACAAATTTGGTTTTCATGGTTTGGTTCAATTGTTCAGAGATCATCGATATCTCAGGTGAAGTTGTGATTTCGACTTGGATGATGCATGATACATCCTTTCCGTCTTTTAGCAAAAATCATGAGCAACAACAATCAGAAAACCAATTCAGTTCTTAGCACAACTTGTGAGATATTACCCTGACCGATTTTCGAATTCATGTTACCAATTGGGACCAAAGTAAAACAAGTTTAAGTCGATACCAATATGCGCCTTGGCATTTTCGAAGGTTTGATCCTATTTACCGAATACCATCACTTTTTTCGACACATAGAACTTTTGATCGAATACGAGGGTGACGGTGTAAGATTGGGAAGCCAATGTCGCCGTAGAAATGATGATGTTACCATCACCAGCTGCATATTGGAGACCATTGGATTCGGCAACAATTTGTCCTGCCTGATTGGTGAGAAAGTATGATATATCGGTTGGTATGGGCAGTGTGAACTTCACATCCAAACGTTGATTCGTCTGATCGTTCCATGCTGTGAAACTATACGGATTCTCTCCGGGGATCAGGTCATCGATATCATTTGTAGTACTTCGAATGAGCCAAACTTCGTATATCTGGCTATCAGCGCTTGTTGTATTGGTTTGATTGACAGAGAACGGATTTTTGGTAGAACTGAAAATACCACCAAAAACATAACCGATTAAAATAGAATCAGCAGCTATTTCATGAAGTTTGATCACCTGATGATCATACTGTGGAAGATTTTCTGCATAGAAAAACTCAGCGCTTGATCCCTGAAAAGCTGGCATTTCCGAATTCATTTGAAATTCAGACAAACTGCCATCACTATTTCTGGTAAGTCTGCTAATGGTTTTCACAAAAGGTACGAGGTCATCCTGAATGAGTTCGTTACCATTATAATAGTACTGACTCATTCCACCGAAAAAAATCGTGTGCATCGAATTCGTTGTGCCGTCATACATGCCTGCATTTGCAGTATGATAGTGACAGAGATATTGGTTAAAACCAGTCACTGCAGTATAACCATCTGGGCGAATATCTATAGGGTATAAATATGGAAGGTCGACATTCGTTTGGAAAACACCAGATGAAATCGTAAAACCTTCTTCACCATCTGGGAATACCTGAGGAATGAGATTGTAGTCCCTTCGATGCAAGTGTACTTCATCGATAAAAGTTTCGGCTTCGGTGAATGACAATTGATCACCATCATTGGCAACGGTAAAGGTCCTGATTGCATTGGTATAAGTCTGGGTATAGGTAGGATTTCCCATTGGATTGTAGTTACCATCGAAACGATGACCTCCGACGAGATAAAAAGCATTATTCATCCAAACGAGATGGCCACCAGTCACAGCAAACATAGGATCACTGATTTGCTTGAAAAATGAATGGATATCAGCGCCATTGATCACAGCGTTCATCAGTCCAGGTACATCTACAGTAGTGAGTTTATCATATGTGATGTGATCACCGGCAGTAGCAGAATAACCATATCCGCCAACGATATACAAGGTATCTTCACGCTGATTGAAACACATATTGGTAGATTGCAGTTGTTCTTCCAAACCCGCTGGCAATATGTCTACTGAAGCAGACCAGAATTGAAGACCTTCAGGATCAATCACGAAAATATCAGTATTGTTTTGTGATTCCGGGAAGGCATTGAAAGGCTGTCGTGCATGTAGGCCATCCCTCCTTCCTCCTATGATGAGCCACAGTCCATCATGTTGAGCGGCTGTGTAGGATTGCATACCTGGTAAACCAGCAATTTCAATAGGTTCCAGCATAACATCAAAACCAAAATTGCCCTGAGCGTATACATGCTGAACCATATACCCCATGACTAATGCTAAAATAGTTGCTCGTTTCATAACCTTTGATTTGGACTCGAAATTAAGGTTGGTGAAAAACTCATAACAGATTTAAAGTGTGCCATTTGTCACAGGAAATCATAATCCCGGATCATGCAGTCGGTATCGTCCTGAAGCAATGAAGGGCGAAAAAGACATGTACTCCCAGAAGGTGACAAGAAAGCTGGCAAAGATTTTAATTGAAAGAGAATCATTCATAAGTTGAAAATAAAATCCAGGGGAAGAGCGCGTCATTGAAGGCTTTCATCGCTGTAATAGATTTCGGCTTCATGATCCGGGAGAATATCCAAGAGGCTTTAGCTTCACCGTGCTATTCCGATTAGATTTGCACGACATGAAAACAAAAGTTCTCAATTTTCTAACTATCCTCACTTCACTTCTTGGCTATTTGGAATGGGGAGGAGGAGAATCGCATTCATTTCTTTTTCAAGCCGAAGCAGAAGTGTTTTCCAAGTTGTTCAGCAATCCTACCTCGGTACT
Source organism: Flavobacteriales bacterium (assembly GCA_019694805.1). GTDB lineage: Bacteria > Bacteroidota > Bacteroidia > Flavobacteriales_D > Sanyastnellaceae > JAIBBG01. The sequence goes on from JAIBBG010000027.1 coordinate 10,952, forward strand.
TCATCCGTTTATCCTTATACCACTGGGCGGGCAATTGATGCTTTTACTCACCCTATTCATGAAACCTTATACCAAGTTTCTCACATACGCCGGAATAATCAGCATTGCAGTTCTCCTCTTGCTCATTTTACTCATCGGTTTGATGAGTATGAATTTTTGGATGGTATTATCGACGTTGCCCTTCTTCATTGTGAGTACACTATCATTTCGCTATCAGCGAAGGTTACACCATAAAAAGTAATTCCGTTCATTGCATACATCACATGAAGAAGTACGCCAAAGAAGAAGAAAAAACGCAAACCATTCAGGTACCCAAATACCTGCAGATGCGTATTGCGGAAGGCGAACATCAGAAGCTTGATTTCAAGTATGTGATCAATGATGCCAGAAAGATTGCCATTACCCTAAGTGCTTTTTCCAATACCGATGGAGGAACGCTACTCATCGGTGTAAAAGACAATGGTGTGGTTGTAGGCGCTAGTCTCGAAGAAGAAATGCATATGGTTGAAGCTGCGGCCAAAATGTATTGTCGTCCACCTGTAGAATATAAAACCCAAGGATGGCGAGCTGGATTGCGATATGTGCTGGAAGTGATCATTGAGCCATCCCACAACCGCCCACATGAAGCACAAAATCATGAGGGAGAATGGATCGCTTATGTTCGGCAGGCTGATCAAAATTTCCCGGCGCCATCTGTTCTTCGTCAGTATTGGCGGAGTGATTTCACCCCAGTGACGGAAAAGTATTTTCACACACCTAAAGAAAAGAAACTTCTCGAAGCACTTACACATGAAGAAGGCTACACTGTGAGTCAGTTGGCAAGGATGACCAATATTCCCAGGCCAATAACGTCTACCCTGTTAGCGCGATTCATGAGATGGGATTTGGTGACCATGACATTTGATCAGGGCATTGCACGATTCAAAACGAAATGATCATGAAGAAGATCAAAGTACTGAGAATCATCAACAGGTTTAATGTGGGCGGACCTACCTACAATGCAGCATACCTTTCTGCTTATTTACCCGAGACATTCGAAACAAAATTGATTGGTGGATCACCCGCTGCCGGTGAAGCACATAGCGGTTATATTTTGGATGCTTTGCATGTTCCTTACGAAGAAATTCCGGAAATGTCGCGCAGTGTAAGTTTACTCAACGATTTGCGTGCATTCCGAAAAATCAGGAAAATCATCAAGGAATACCAACCAGATATTATACATACCCATGCAGCCAAGGCAGGAGCACTTGGCCGTATTGCAGGTTGGATAGCAGGAACACCTGTGATTGTGCATACTTATCACGGCCACGTCTTTTCGGGTTACTTCAGTGCGTGGAAAAGCAGATTGGTGCGATTCGTTGAACGCACATTATGCAAATTGACACACCATGTTGTGGTAATCAGTGAACAACAATTCGACGAGATCGTCAATCATTTTCGAATCACAACTCCTCAGAAGGCACATATCATTCCCCTTGGTTTCGATCTGAACAGGTTTTCTGATCGTATTCCTGAAAAAAGGAAGGCCTTTCGTGAGAAATGGCATTTGAAAGAAGAAGTTGCCATAGGCATTATAGGCAGAATTGCACCGGTAAAAAACCATGCACTGTTTTTTGATGCCCTGCGTGAATTGCGGAAGAAGGATCTAAAATGGAAAGCTCTGGTCATAGGCGATGGCGAAGGAAAAGAATCAATGATGCAATCGCTTGCTGATTTCACCGTCACCGACCAAAAAGGCACAGACGCAGAAATTATTTTCACTTCATGGGAACGACAGGTAGATGAGGCATTGGCAGGCTTGGATATAGTTGTCCTCACTTCACATAGTGAAGGAACACCGGTGAGTTTGATTGAAGCGCAAGCATCACACAAGCCGGTGGTTTCAACCAATGCAGGAGGAGTTCGAAATTGTATCCTACCCGATAAAAGCGGATTCATCACCGAGATGAATGCCATAGATATTGCGAATCATATAGAAACATTGATCACCGACGCTACTTTACGAGAGTCGATGGGAAATGCGGGTCATCAGTTTGTTTTGCAGAAATATCATTACTCAAGATTGTGTGCGGATATCGTCCAATTATATGAATCAGCATGGCATCGGAAATGAGCCATCAACTCATCCTCCACTGAACCATTCCGGGCCCATATTCCAATTCACATAGACCTGTTTGCAAGTGGCTTGATACAGGCTATGATAACCACATCAAAAGAAACATTTTTGAAATCAGGTATTTTGTATAAGTGTACCTGCCAGAAAAATGATTAAATTCTCTACGCTCCTGATCAGCTATTTCGGGCTATTTCTGATGAATATCTTCACTGCAGAAGATGTATCGATCAAAAATAATCTGCCAGCCATGGTAGAACCCGGCACTAAGTCACTTGTTGAAATGACCATAGAGAAAGGCGCGATACAAGGATTCTCCAAACTCGAATTGGCGGCACCAACAGGGTTTACGATCTCTGCCGCGGATGTTAAAGGAGCTTCATTCACTTTCAGCAACCAACAAGCCAAGTTTGTTTGGATGACATTACCCAGTGAAGCCAGTTTTACCATCACTTATTATATTGAAAGTGAAATCACGATTGAAGGACCATTTGATATAGATGGAACCTTCTCATATGTGAAAGAGAACAAAAGATTAGATATCAAGATACCAGCAAAGACCATCATTGTGAAAAAAGGTGTCGGTCCAACACCAGAGCAGGTTGCAGAACAAATGCCTGAAGTGAGAAGAGAAGCATCAGTTGTAGATATGGTTTGCGCTCGTACGATTACTCCACTGGGTGGTAATGATTACATGGTTAATTTGAAAGTGGACAACAATAGCATCAAAGGATTTGGTAAAATCCTCGAGATACTACCAGACCATTGCACCACAGAAAAAGTGAATGATGGCGGTGCAGTGATTACACAAGATGAAAACACCATCAAATTTGTTTGGTTTGAAGTACCCACAGCAGCATCCTTTGAAGTTTCTTATAAACTCAGCTGCACCGATCCTGGTACACCAGTCATCAAAGGACAATTATCTTATACCGAAGATGGCAATCCTGTAACAACTGAAATCGTTGCATCAGGTGGTGAAACAGAAGTTTTGGCGACGAATACTGAAGGTGGTAACAATGCACAAACAGAGAATTCTGCGACAACAGAGACTGAAAATTCCACTGCTGAGAACAATTCGAATACTGCTCATAACACAACTACAGAGACCACAAATCAAGAAAATAACATCAACAACCATGAGACTACTGCAAGTCGCAATACTTCTGAAACAGCAGTAACTTCAGTGCCTTCAGCTGAAACTGGCATCACATATAAGGTTCAAATTATGGCTGCACATAAGGTTGTTGATAAATCCTATTTTGTGAATAGATTCAGCTTCACTGACAACTTTAATATTGAAAACCACGAAGGCTGGGTGAAGTATACAACCGGTAAGTTCACAGAGTATAAGGATGCACGTGACGCAAGAGTGAAGATAACCGGTGCACACAGTAAGCTGCCTGGACCATTTGTTACAGCATATAATCACGGCGAAAGAATTACAGTGCAGGAAGCGTTGCTGATTAGCAAACAGCAGTGGTATAAATAAGTATAAAGACATTACTACAGCAAAGTGCAACGGCATTTATAGTAGTAATTTTGGTTAATTAATATAGAATTTGTTTAGGTAATTTAGTTTGAAAATCCCTTGGCAACGGTCAGGGGATTTTCATTTGTAGTCGCTCATAACTTCAACATTTCTGCGTTATATGGAGTCAAGCATGAAAGAATTTTGAGTTGAGTTTAAACTGATGGGCCTCAGTTGGCAAATAGCAACACGCGGATATGTCAATTATCTGAGATTGGAAAAATCACTTTCCGTGAATTCCATTGATGCCTATACCCATGATGTAGATAAACTCAGAAGGTTTTCAGAAATGCAGACCCCATCTTTGCAACCAGTAGAAATCAAACCAGAAGATATCCGCCAATTCCTGCGATTTATTACAGACCTTGGATTATCAGCTACCACGCAATCCCGTATTATTTCCGGATTGAAGAGTTTTTACAATTATCTCTTACTCGAAAAGGAAATCAAAACCGATCCCATGGAGTTGATCGATACTCCGCGTATTGGAAGAAAATTGCCTGATGTCCTCAGCATCGAAGAGATGGACAAAATTCTGGGATCGATTGATTTAAGTAAACCAGAAGGCACAAGAAACAGAGCAATGTTGGAATTGCTTTACAGTTGCGGGCTGCGTGTATCCGAATTGGTAGATACCAGAATATCGATGCTCTATGAAGCCGATGGTTTCATACGTGTGATTGGGAAAGGCAATAAGGAGAGATTGGTGCCAGTTGGTAGTATAGCATTCAAGTGGATCGCTCATTACAGGGAGCAAACCAGAAATCACATGGCTATAACTAAAGGCCACGAAGATTTTATTTTTTTGAATAAGAGAGGTAGTAAACTCACCAGAATGTCGGTCTTTAACATTATCCGAGAGCATGTTCAGAAAGCCGGTATACAGAAACACGTTTCACCGCACAGTTTTCGACATTCTTTTGCGACGCATCTGGTGGAGGCTGGCGCCGATCTTCGTGCTGTGCAGGAAATGCTGGGACATGCATCCATCACGACTACCGAAATTTACACGCATCTGGATAGACATCGATTAAAAGAGGAAATACTCAGCTTTCATCCGCGCTATAAAAAAAGTTGAAATGAACTAAGATGGGCTTTGTGAAGATTGGCAGGCCATTCCAGGAAACACATTTAATTTGCAGCATGAAGATTATCCTTGCGTTAGTATTGGCGATATCAGGTTTTCAATCTCAGGCTCAGCTTCGTTTGCTGAGCTACAATCTCTTGAATTTTCCAACGGGAAATCTGGCAGGACGTGTGGATACCCTCGCCCATATCATTGATTATACCCGACCACATTTATTGATGATTCAGGAATTAGAGAATGCCGAAGGCCTCGAATCCATTACAGATATGATGAATGATCTCGGCTACGGCGATTTTACGCATCCAGACTTTATTCCCCAACAATCACCCGGTTCTCCATCCAATTTGTTGCAACAATCCATTGTATATGATGCAGAAGTCCTTCGGCTGAAGTCATCTTCTGTGGTACTTACAGATTATCGCGACATCAATGAGTTCGTCATGTATCTCAATGACCCACAACTCGCCAATGGTTCTGATACTACCTTTATTTATGTCTATGTAACGCACCTAAAAAGTTCAACAGGAAGCGATAATGAGCAAGCTCGGCTCAGCATGGTTAATGCACTCATCAATCATTTCAATGACATTCCATCAAACAGCCATGTCATATTTGCTGGAGACTTCAATCTGTACAGCAACACGGAGCCTGCATATGTAGCCATGATGTCTCCTGATAATGCGATCATCTTAAAGGATGTCTACGAATCTTATGGCGATTGGCCTGGTGCATCTTTCGCACACAAAGAAATACTCACACAATGCACACGCACATCTGTTATCTTCAACGATGGAGCTGGTGGAGGTATTGATGATCGTTTCGACTTTATCCTATTCTCAGAATCATTGATGTCTTCGGATTCACCACTTCATTATATCGATGGCAGTTTTCGTTCCATTGGCAATACCGGCAATTGCTACAACATGAATATCACAGATTGTGACGTCGCGAATCCCGTACCAACAGATGTGCTGCAATCCATGTACTACATGAGTGATCACATCCCTCAGTACTGCGAATTGCAGAGCGATATTCTTGATCGTATTTCTAAAAATACCTTGGGCCATTTCAGGATAACATTCCCCCACGGTAATATGACCAGCGATCTTTTACACTATAGCATGCATGATATCGGACAACTGTCAGGAGATATTGTTGTTTATGATTTGGAAGGAAGAGAATTGATGCGTTCTTCCGTCATGAATGCCAACGGTCAAATCGATTGCAGTCAATGGACATCAGGTATTTATCATATGACCTATGAAACTGCGGGAAGACAAATTGATCACGCCAAATTCCTGATCCAGAGATGAACAGTTTGCCAGCCAAAGTCAAAGCAGTCAAAAAGGTTTACGAGCGCCTTGACCGCGAGATTGCACAACTCCAGCGTGAAAGTGGACTACACTGTTTGAGCGGATGCGGTGAATGTTGTAAAAAAGCTGATATCGAAGCCACACCATTGGAATTTTTGCCATTGGCCTTACAATTCTTTGATGAAGGTCGTGCCGAACAAGTTCTCGAAGAATTGAATCAATCTCAAGATCCGCTGTGTTACGTCTTTCGACCACATGTCACCAATTTTGGAGGACTGTGCAATGAATATCCCAACCGCGGTTTGATTTGTCGGTTATTTGGATTCACTGCAAGAAGGAATAAAGAAGGTGATGCAGAACTGGTGACTTGTAAACTCATCAAAGAGCATCAACAGTCGTTGTATGAAACGTTGATTGCCGAAATAAAATCCGGCAAAAAGATTCCCGTGATGAGCGAATACTATACGCGTGTCACCAGCATTGATCCAGGGCTCACGCAGTTTTACCCCATCAATCAAGCCATGGCCAAAGCGATAGAAACCGTGCTCCATTATTACGCCTACCGCAAGAGAAGAAAACCGAAGTCATGAACCATTGCTTCGCCTGGGCTGTTATTTGAATATGTATATCTATAAACTCGAACGGAGTACATTTCTTAAAGCGAACCTTGATGAGGTATGGGAATTTTTCTCAAAACCTGAAAATCTCAATACGCTAACACCTCCGAGCATGCACTTTGAAATTATCGGAGATCAGGCACCCGCAAAGATGTTTGCCGGACAAATCATCTGTTATAAAATAAGTCCATTTCAAGGAATCCGATTCAGGTGGACCACAGAAATTACCCATTGTGTGGACAAAACCTATTTCATTGACGAACAGCGATTCGGTCCTTATTCTTTTTGGCATCACCTTCATCGCTATGAAAAAAAAGAAGATGGAGTCATGATGTTTGATACCATCCACTATGCCCTACCAGCAGGGTTTATTGGTCGTCTCATGCATCGCCTATTCATCAGAAAAAAACTCGAGAGCATTTTTGATTTCCGTGAAGAAGCCTCACAGTCATTGCCGTTTGTAAAACGATAATTGGTGTAGGTTTTTCAATACAACCTTATAGACAGCAACACGCTGCACTCGCGATCACATCCCTCATTCGGCTATAGTGGTTTTCAACCATCCTCGAAACCCCTTATCGTAAATATCACAGAAACCAAAATATGCTGGGCTGCTGTTCATTCAATCGTGCCATTTCTTAGCACCAGCTTTGACCTCCACTTTAAGCGCATTTTCCGCTGGTGGTATCACACAGTTATAGCCATCAGTATAAGCACAATATGGGTTGTAACAATAATTGAAATCGATGATCATGGTGTCTTTCACGTCCGCGGTAGTATAGTCGAGGTATCTGCCACCACCATAGGATTCAAAACCGTTGGTCAAATCAGTGAAAGCCAACAGGAGGTAATTCGCCAAATCAGGACGTGATGGTTCCATCATTTGGTATAAAGTCAGTTTACATTTTTTGCCATGAAGCTTAAATGCCAGCGTGCCATAGGGTTTATATGAGCGTGTTTTCGTTCCGGAAGTCTTCATCACTACCGTCTTAGCGTTTTTCAGTTTTTTGAATTTCGCTACTACACGATACTGCGGATCAATATCGAAGAAGTTCAATCCATGGAAATCGATGACTACAGAATCAGGTAAAATACTTGTGGCTGTATCGCCGAACTCACGATTCATTTCCTCGCGATAATGCATGACCTGATCAACATAAGTTTGTGCACTGAAAAGGTTAGCCAATAGCACAAGAAAAACAGACAATAATGATTTTTGCATGGTGATAACCTTTTGCTGTGTTAGGAGTAAAAGACAATTCAAAATTAACCCTGATGAAGTTCCTCGCCACTTTTCTATCTCTTCTTTTTTCTGTAGCACTTTTAGCACAGGACCTTAAGCCCCTGGATTACGCCAGTGTTTATCAGAAAAATCATGTGAAAAGCCGCGATAATTATGAATTGAAATACAAGGGTTCCGTCGTGGTTGATTCAGTGCACCTTGGCCATGAAGACTTCAATGAAAAGGGTCAGCTTATTCATTACACAGAAAATTATTCCAAAGGGAAAAAGATGGCTGAGTATCAATACGCTTATGATGAAAAAGGCAAATTGATCAAGAATACCGTAAGTCTTGTTTTTAACGAGTGGAAAGAAATGGAGTTTAAACTCACTTATGATCAGGCGGGAAGAGTTATCGCACGTGAACTACCTGAACCTGTTACCAGTTTTTGGGTGAAAGAAACATACACTTACAATAAATCTGGAGTCCTTATCAAAAGCGAGCAATGGTATTTGGTAGATGGCACATTGAAATCAATGACCAGTCAGGATTATCCACCAGTGATTAAGCCTTTAGAAAATTCGCTCACTTATATCTATGATCATCGCGGCTTGATGATCATGCATAACAAGCATGTAGATGGCCGCGTGACATCAGCGAGGAAATATCACTACCGTAGCTGATTTCAGAAAATCCTGTAGATTTTCCCTTTTTCACTACCTGCAAAAACGCGATCATCAACGACCATCAGTGACCAAAAATCAGGTTCACCAGAAACTGTGTAGATCGTCCAATGGAAGCCTCCATCCTGACTTTCTCCAAATGCACCATCAGCACCCGCTGCATAGATTTTCTCACCGCTGCTCGTCATACACGACCAGTTCAGACTTCCGCTCAATGGCCGGTTAGCCTTCATTTTCTGGTTCCAATGCAGACCGTCTTCGCTCTCATAAAAGGCACCCTGATAAGAACATGCCAACCATGAAGAGTTGGGTGTCATACAAATATCTGTAATGAAGTCATCCGAGAACGAAGAAGACTGAAGGCCATCAAGATCATGATGACTATACAGAATACTACCATGTCCTGCGGCAATCAAATTGTTTTCATCCTTAAAAATTGCCCGGTATTCATGTTGTGAAAATTGATAATACCAATGGACACCAGCATCCTTCGTTTCATAAACGATGCCTTCACCCAAATTTTCTCCACCGCAGAAATACCAGGTGCTATCGTTCCACATCCGAAAATCACGTACACCAGGACGATCTTCCTCATTCATTGGAACCTGATTCCCCAACCAGTAATAACCCCATGTTTTGCCTCCATCAAATGTTCGCCACAGGTGCAAAAAATCACCACCACAAAAGCCATACAGGCTATCAACAAAGTCGATGGTATAAGCTGATGATGGCTGATCGAGTTGAAAGGCATTCCATGTTTTTCCTTCATCTTCACTTACCGAAACAAAACCCTTTTCGTTTCTGACACCACTGCAGGCAATCCAACGACCAGAAGACAAAGGCTCAAGATCATTGATTCTGCATGCTGTACCGACGTCGAAAACCGCCAGAGGTACCAATTCATTTTTTTCCTTTTTACAGGAAAAAAAGATAATCATGAGACATATGTATGCTGCATTCTTCATTCCCTCATTTCAGGAAATACATCTTCTAAATCATCCGGACTATTCACGTTGGCGAGTTTATCCGGATCAGTTGCGTGTATGATATGGACAGGTGAATTGATCAAAACTTTGCGGGGACAACTGATACCTTGTGCGACCAGTTGCATGATTCGTGGATAAGACGAAGGCTCCCAGATTGCAATCAACGGCTCAGGAAATCGATCAAAAGGGCTTTGATAACTTGTAGCCAATGCACCAGGTCGTCGTTCACGCATCAATTGTCTGATGACGTCAGTGTCAAGCAATGGAAGATCGCATGCCAATACGAGCCAAGCATGATCCGGGTAACGCATGAATGCCGAAATGATTCCTCCTAAAGGACCAACGCCCAGTATCCTATCCGTGATGGTTCTACAACCATGGTCTTCAAAAAAATCGCGCTGTTCTTCCCGACAAGAAATAAAAGGAACGATACCTTCATCTTCGAGCAATTGATAGAGGTATTGATATTGCGGTTTGCCGTGATATGCCAAAAGAGCCTTATCCTTTCCCATGCGTACACTTTTGCCACCGGTTAATATCAACGCATGAAGAGGAGCCGGTTGAAGAAAAGTTGCGGCAATCCATGCTGATAATTTCTGATCATCCTCTCCATTCAACACAGGAATAGTCTTATCCGCTGGAAGCAATTGCTTCACATAATCAGGAACCTCAAGATCATGTGAGGTAATCACTGCAACAACATTGGTCAATTGATCTGCGCGTTTCAGGAGTGATTTTTCCTTTTCGGGATTACACACAATGACCTGAGCATCGGCGCGAAAATGATTGCCATTCACCATAACGAGACTTGCCTCATTCAAAGCAATTCTCCGTGAATACACATTGTCCTTTTCAACTGATGTGACTTGAATGTTACCGATCTTGTCTTGCCAATGCGAATGATTTGTGGATGTGGGATTTTCCTGATGATCCGCATCTGCAAAGGCAATATTGTCATCAGGAAATAAATTTCTTACGCGTTCAGTGAGCGCTTTCACTTCAGCACATGAAGTCCCGTATATGGCCAACTCCTTGCGGGCAAATTGTCCATAAGACGGTTTATTGAGGTCCCCGTGCTTAAGATGCTTCTTTTCGGTAGTCACTTTTCCCTCCTGTTTTCATCAACAATTCCAAATCAGTGATGCGGATATCATGAGACAATGCTTTGCACATATCATAGATAGTGAGTGCTGCGATGCTCGCGCCCGTCATGGCTTCCATTTCAATACCTGTTTTAGCAAACACAGAAGATGAACAAATGATGATGACTTCATTTTTCTCCAGCGTCATTTTTACATCAGCATGATCGAGACCAATAGGGTGACATAAAGGAATAAGCTCCCCAGTCTTTTTCGCGGCCATGATTCCGGCAATGCGAGCAATTTCGAAGATGGGACCTTTTGGTGTGCGAAATCCATCTTCCCGCAGTCTTTTCGCAATCTCTTCCGGTAGAATAACTTTCACCCTTGCAATTGCCTGTCGTTTGGTGGGTTGCTTTTCGCTCACATCCACCATGCTCACTTCGTTTTGTTCGCTGATATGTGAAAATTCAGACATATGGCGAAATTAGTGGAATACATGATTGGGCGAAAAGAAATTAGATAGAGAAATCAGTCGAATTTATGGATGATCATCCATCCCGAACTACCTTTATCCATAGCGAATTCCGTGAATCAAGACATGATTCCAATATCGCCAGGATCCTTCTCTGTGGAATCAAACGCAACTCATCATTTGGATTAAAAACAGGTCATGCGATCGAAATCACTTAGAACTCTGGATGTATTCAATGACTTGCACATTCTCGATCTTTCACTTCTTTTGATGCATGACCTGCTTTCAAATAAAATTCTTGTGGACCTGTACCGACATAGTCCGGGAGACCGCGTCGTTTTTAGCTTACAGCATTTTATGACCATTCCTACGGCATCGTCTGGAATAAAATTGTTGAATTCTCATGAAGTTTTAGACCATCAAACCCCAAAATAAAATGCGAATTTCGCAGTTCAATAGAAGCAGGGAATCTTGAGCACGCAAACATCGTTTTGTCATGCTTTTAGCATTGCTTGCATCTGAAAACGTAAAAAACACTACTACTATGAAAAAGCTACTCATCGCATCCCTGATGTTGCTCATCGGGAACTTTGCCAATTCACAATACGCATTATCACCTGGCGACAATCAATTGAATATTGGCGTCGGGGCATCGGGATATGGAATCCCCATTTATATTGGCTTCGACCACGGTTTTGATGAGAATATTTCCTTCGGAGCACAAGTGGCGTGGAGAGGATACAACAGAAATTACTTTGGAGAACGATATCGCAATTCCATCACGAATTTTTCCGTGAATGGTAATTACCATTTTGGAGGACTTCTGGATATACCGGAAGAAATCGACCTCTATGCCGGCGCCAATATTGGTCTGTTCATTTGGACCTATGGAAAAGGATATTATGAATCCGGTCGCACAGGATTAGGTATTGGATTACAATTGGGTGGCAGGTACTACATCAGCGATAAAGTTGGAATCAACCTTGAATTCGGCGGCGGTTACAACGCTGTAGGAGATGGCAAGATTGGCATATCAATCATACTCTAATGATTTGGCTCCATGGCTCATTTTTCATGGATCATGTAAAAAGAGTCACATGTATTTGTCGTCCATTATCATGAAACCAAATCATACTGTAGAAATCTACTGAATGCTGAAAGCCTTCAATGACGAAATCGACCGTATGATCTGGGATTAACAATAATTCAACCGGTGAAAGAACCGTGCGAATTATTTTCGCGCTCCCTTTTTTCACCACTATGAAATTTTCCATGAAACGATTCCTGGAAATTCTGAAGCAATCGCTCAGTGACCAGGAATACGATTACACTACCGGTAGTTTGCGCAAGGCCATTGTGCTTCTTGCCATCCCTATGATGCTGGAAATGTGTCTGGAAAGTGTTTTCGCAGTCGTAGACATCTATTTCGTCAACAAGCTGGGAAGCCATGCTGTCAGCATTGTTGGACTCACCGAAGCAGTGCTCACCATCGTATATAGCGTAGCGATTGGTTTAAGTTCGGCTGCAACCGCCCTTGTTGCACGTCGTGTTGGAGAAAAAAATCCGGAAGGTGCCACGGCAGCGGCTAAACAAGCCCTCATCGTATCGCTTGTTCTCGTGTTGATCATGAGCGTTTCCGGTTATGTGTTTGCGGAAAACATCCTGAGGGCTATGGGTGCAGAAGAAGCTGCCATAACATCTGGTATCGGATTTACGCATATCATGATGGGAGGAAGCATTGTGATTGTATTGTTGTTTCTCATCAATGGGATATTCCGCGGAGCGGGTAATGCCTCCATTGCCATGCGCAGTCTCTGGATTGCCAATGGATGCAACATCATTTTATGTCCACTTCTGATCAATGGCATAGGACCGATTGCGGGCATGGGTATTGAAGGAGCAGCAACAGCAACCACCATAGGTAGAGGAATTGGCGTTCTTTATCAACTGCGAGCATTGTTCGCTGGACAAAACAGTATGCTTCGAATGTCACTTGGCAAGTGGATACCCGATTTTGAAGTGATCAAGTCATTGGGATCCATTGCTGGACCTGCAACCGTGCAATTCATCATTCAATCCGCATCATGGATGTTTCTTGCAGCCATCGTCGCAAGAAGCGGCAGTGAAGCAAGTGCGGGATATCAAACGGCCATTCGGTTGATCATGTTTTTCATCTTACCTGCATGGGGCATCAGTAATGCAGCTGCTACGCTTGTAGGACAAAATCTGGGAGCAGGACATGCTGATCGAGCTGCACAATCTGTGCTATCCATTGCAAAATATAACGCCATCTTGATGTTGGCTGTGACTGTATTCCTCTTCTTCTTTTCACCTCCTCTTATCAGCATTTTCATCGCGAATGAATTCGGAGCTCAGTGGCAATATGCCGTACAGGCATTACAAGTCATCAGTGCCGGATATGTGTTGTATGGTGTAGGTATGGTGTTGATGCAGGCCTTTAATGGTGCGGGTGATACCAAAACCCCAACCATGATCAGTGTGGTGGGATTCTGGATGATTCAGGTTCCAGGTGCATATTACATGACCGTGATCATGGGCTTAGGTCCACTCGGCGTTTTCATTTCCGTACCGGCTGCAGAAGCTGTAGTAGCCGGTATTTACTGGTATTATTTCCGTAAAGGGAAGTGGAAAGAAGTCAAAGTTTGAGTCGCGCATTACACGAGCGGTTGGCTCGATTTTGATTCCGGCATTATTTTCGTCCGGATATTCCAAAATGCACTTATGACAAATTTCACCAAATGGATGGGTGTTGCAGTGATCTGCCTCACCACAATGTATGTTCAAGCCCAGAACGGACTTTCTAATGAAATCATCTGGAAAGGTTCAGAATTTTCTGCTGAATTCATCGGCGGTCTGAACAGTATGAATGATGGTTTACATTATACCAGTACCGAAGAAAGTGATGCTTTCGGAACCCGCATTGTCAAATACAGTTATGCTACAGGTAAAGAAGTTGGTGTGATCGCAACCGCCAAAGACATTTTCGGTGATGTCAAAAAAGGTATTGAAGGTTATGAATTCAGTCAGGATGAAAAACAACTTCTGATTCAAACTGAAAGCATGCCGATTTATCGTCACAGTTTTTCAGCCAATTATTTTGTCCATAATCTGGAGACCCATAAAACCACTCCCCTTACCGATCATAGCAAGGGCCCACAAATGCTGGCTGATTTTTCACCGGATGGAAAACACATTGCCTTTGTTCGCAACAACAATTTGTTTGTTGTCAATCAGGAGACCAAAAAGGAGACTCAGATTACTACTGATGGAGAAATCAACAAAATCATCAATGGCGCTACCGATTGGGTGTATGAAGAAGAATTTGCTATCGCAAAGGGCTTTCAATGGAGCCCTGGCAGCGACCGTATTGCATACTACAAGTTCGACGAAAGCGCTGTCAAGGAATTTTCGATGGACATGTTTGGAGAATTGTATCCTACACAATACAAATTCAAATATCCCAAAGCAGGTGAAGCCAATAGTGTGGTGAACATTTTCGTGTGGGACATGAATACAGGAAAAAGTCAACCTGTAAATATCGGCAACGAAAAAGACCAATACATTCCCAGAATTCAATGGACACAAGACAACAATAAACTCTGCGTGATGCGCATGAATCGTCACCAGAATAAACTCGAATTTTTACAGACGGATCTTTCACAAGCTGTGCCTTTCAGCATTGATACCAAAATCATTTTCAGCGAAACAGCCTCGACCTATATCGACATCAGTGATGCTTTGACATTCCTCAAAGATGGCAGCTTCATTTGGATGAGTGAAAGGAGTGAATACAATCACCTATATCTCTTCGATGCCACAGGAAACGTCAAAATGCAACTGACATCAGGAAATTGGGATGTCATAGATTTCTATGGTGTTGAAGAAACCACCATGACCGCTTTCTATTCGAGTAGTGAAGTGAGCGCCATGGAGAAGCACGTCTATTCTGTCAACTTCAAGAAAAAAGTAGGCAAACCAAATCCACTCAGCTTCAAAAAAGGGACTAACGATGCCGATTTCAGCAAAGGTTTCAAATATTATATTCTGAATCACAGTGATGCCAACTCACCGGCAGATATCACCCTTTACGACCAGAAGTGCAAAGAAATCCGTGTCCTGAAAGACAATGCCGCTTTAAAAGAAAGACTAAAGAAATACAACTTCACCACAAAAGAATTTTTCACTTTCAAAAATTCCGGGGGTACTGATCTCAATTGTTGGATCATGAAGCCTAAAAATTTCGACCCCAACAAAAAATACCCGGTTCTGGTAGCCATATATGGCGGACCTGGCAGCAACACCGTGAATGATAGATGGGATGGACGTGGTTATATCTGGCACCAATTGCTTTGTCAGAATGGCTATATCGTCGTGAGCTGTGATCCACGAGGCACGATGAACCGTGGACGTCAATTCAAGCATAGTACCTATATGAATCTTGGTAAAAATGAAACTGAAGACTTTATTGATTTTGCGAAATACCTTGGTTCGCAGACTTACGTAGACAAAAACAGAATCGGAATACAGGGATGGAGTTATGGTGGGTATATGACCTCACTCTGCATGACCAAAGGAGCAGATCAATACAAAACAGGTATTGCTGTAGCGCCGGTTACCAATTGGAAATACTACGATAGCATTTACACCGAAAGATTTTTGAGAACACCACAGGAAAATAGCGGTGGATATGAAAACAATTCGCCGATCAATTTTGTGGACGGCTTAAAAGGTAAATTCCTACTCGTTCATGGAAGTGCCGATGACAATGTCCACTATCAAAACTCCATGGACATGATTTCCGCGTTGGTTGCAGCCAATAAACAATTTGACATGTTCGTTTATCCCAATAAGAACCACGGCATCTATGGCGGAAATACAAGACTTCATCTCTACAACAAGATGACAACTTTCCTATTGGAAAATCTCTGATCGAATAAAATCATTTTTTATCACCTGGCGCGCCACCTGCAAAGTGGCGCGTCATCCATCTATCCGTAGATGAATGCTTTTTCATCAAAGCTGGATGGGATGGAGTATCTTCCAAACGCGGATCATTATACAGTTTGAGACGTTGAATAGCTGTTACTTCCAATGTAATGGCATCAAATTCCTCCATTACCTTTCCTTTGATGTAAAACAAACCCCAACCCGATACAGGATATTCTTTGGCTACCGGAGGAAAGTGCACAGTATCGATGAAATGACCTGTGCGATCGAGAAATGTTCCGAAGAACATACTTTGTCCTTTGGAAGTGCTTGTTGGTTTCAATGTGACCTTGTAGCCAATGGTTGAAATTTCCTTGCCGACATGTTTCGAAAAATCCTGAGCCACCACTTCGTGATGTTGTAGTGGATGATCTTCTGGCAGGGCACGCATGTCCAAAAGATCGAAAGGATTACACAATGGAAATCCGAACAATTCCAGTTCATCATAAGCATCTTCCAGCCAATGATGTTCCAGTGCAGGCAATTTGGCATCCGTCCTCGTAGGTTCAAACAACCGCTGTTCTGGTTGAGTTCCTTTGGTTTTCCCCAATCTGAAATGCAATTGCCACATCAATTCCTTTTTACCCAAACCAGTAAAACGCAATGCGCCTGCGCGCGCCAATAAAACACTTTGTTCGAGACTGATCTTCACGCGATCGAGAAAATCGTTCAATGAACTGAATGGACGGTCGCCGCGCGATTCAATGATGTGTAATCGCGTATGATGTTCCAACTCGCGCACGATTTCGAGACCAAGAGTGATTTCTTTGTCACGTATCACTGCACCATCAAAAGAGGTATTCACGCAAGGTGCAGCGATTCGGGCGCCTTTCATTCGTGCTTCATGCACATATATTTCTGTTCGATAGAATCCGCCATAATTATTGATGGTAGCGGTCATGTATTCCAATGGGAAATATGCTTTCAGGAAAAGGCATTGGTAACTCTCCACCGCATAACTTGCACTATGGCCCTTTGCAAAAGCGTATCCTGCAAAGCTCTCCACCTGGCGCCACACTTCATTCACCAATTCCGGGGTATGCCCCTTCTCTACTCCACCCGCAAGAAACTTTAGCCTGGCCTTTTCAAACTCTTCACGACCACGGAATTTTCCGCTCATACCACGGCGCAAAACATCTGCTTCGCCTAATGACAATCCGGCAAATTCATGCGCCACTTTGATAACATCTTCCTGATAAACCATCACACCATAAGTATCAGGCATGAGTTGGAGCAAAGGCTGGGGAGCTTCATTTCTTTTTTCCGGAAAACGTTCACGCAGGATGTATTGACGCATCATTCCTGAAGACGATACGCCGGGGCGAATCACAGAACTTGCAGCTACGAGGCCCAGATAATCATGCGTTTGCAATTTGGTGAGCAACATTCGCATTGCCGGTGATTCCACATAAAAACAACCCAAAGCTTCCGCTTTGCGCAATAGTTCGTTGCACTGTTCATCGTGTTTAAAGCGATTGATATCATGAATATCGATATCTGCTTTATCCGGTTGATTGTATGTAATGATGGAAAGAGTATCCTTGATTTTTCCCAAACCACGTTGAGATAAAATATCAAGCTTATTGATTCCGATATCCTCCGCTTGATGCATATCGAATTGTGTTGTCGGATATCCCTTAGGCGGCATGAAAGTCGCGCCGTAGTAGTAAACTGGTTTTTCGGTAATAAGAATACCTGCCGCATGAATACTGATGTAATTTGGAAAATCGCGCAATTGAGTACCATACTGCAATACCAATTTGTGAATCTGATCCAATTGATCAAAATTGTATTTCCCATCACTCAGCATATCAATTTCCGCTTTCGGTATGCCGAATACCTTTCCCAATTCGCGCACCACAGCGCTGTATTGAAATGTATTGAAAGACCCGAGCAACGACACATTGCGGAACCGTTCAAAAATGTATCTCGTCATATCATCACGGTCTTTCCATGAAAAATCGATATCAAAATCAGGTGGATTCTGACGGAAGAGGTTGATGAATCTTTCGAAATAAAGATCCAATTCAAGTGGATCGACATCAGTAATTCGCAGCAGATATGCCACCATGCTGTTCGCGCCACTTCCTCTGCCTACGTAGTAGTAATCTTTACTGCGTGCATAATTGACAATATCCCAATTGATGAGGAAATAGGAAACGAATTTTTTCTCACGGATAAGTTCCAATTCCTTCTTCAACCTTGTCATCACTACTTCATCGGCATTGGGATAACGGTATTTCAATCCTTCACGACAAAGCTCTTCAATGAGTGCGTTGTCTTCAGCTTCTTGCCCGGTATAATAAACTTGATTTTTATGATTGCCTGATTCGAAACCAAAATCGATGGTCGATTGACTTAATATTCTATCGGCATTGGAAACAGCCTGAGGAAAATCTTCAAATGCTGTCATCAACTCATCTCGGGTATGCATGACATCATCCGGCAACGCCTGTTCAGAAGGAGGAAGTTTACTCAACAGTGTATTGAGGTCGATTGCACGCAATAAACGGTGCGCATTAAAATCCCGCTTATTCCTGAAAGTTGCGGTGTGCATGGCCACCAATTTCTCGGGAAAATTTTTCCAGGGAGAAAACCGCAATTTGGGAATATCACGAATGGCAACACCTATAAACTCATGGTCTTGTAACGGCCATTTATCCGGTGTTTTCTTTTCATCTGACAAAACTGAAAAAGGGTACACCACAAAGACGTCAGAAAAGGCGGGTGCTTTGTCATCAAATTCTTTTTCGTGATGAAGATGTATAGAAAGATGTTCAGCAATTTGTGCAAAGCCTTCATTGTTTTTGGCGATGGCTACATAACGCTGAACGATACCATTTCTGAAATCGATACCTGCTATTGGTCTTATTCCTGATTTTTGAGCGAGTCGTGCAAATTCGATGAGTCCTGCAGTGCAATTGATGTCCGTGAGTGCCACTTCCTTCCATCCTTTTTCCTGAGAAAGCGTAAGCAATGCCTGTGGGTCCATGGCACCATATCTCAGCGAATAGAATGAATGGGTATTGATCATTCAGGAAATGCTTTGGCGTAAAGAGGTTTGAAAATTACTGTCTGCGATTGGCCAACAATGGTGGCGCGTCGCCGTTGAATGGATTCCATCTGCCGATGGATTTGGCTGTCATTCCCGCTGCATTCATCACAGCACGGTCGCCAAATTTTTCGCGCATTTTATCCATAGCCTGATAAAGATTGATTCTCTCTTCACTGTCGTCAAAGAGGTTGATCTGATAACCACCGCCTACCAGGTGACTGAATTTTACACCAACCAGTCGCACGAGTAACCTTCGGTTATAGAGGCGATCAAAAAGCTCGAGCACTTTAGGAATGAGCAGATGATCAGCAGCGGTGTATGGAATACGCGCTTGCAGTGTTTGTGTTTGAAAATCCGAATAGCGTACCTTGAGTGTGATGCAAGAGGTGAGTTTATTTCCCCTGCGAAGTTGAAAGGCGAGGTTTTCAGCCATAGCCAACAAAATGCCCCGCAATTTCACCACATCAATGGTATCTCTGTCAAATGTTCTTTCTGTGGAAATGGATTTCCTTTCCTGATATGGGATCACCGGAGAATGATCAATGCCATTGGCCTTTTTCCAAATGGAAACACCATTTTCACCGAATGCATTTTCCATGAGTTGTACGGGCATTTCCTGCACAGTGATGATCTTACTCACGCCCATATTGCGCAAAGTCTGGTAAGTTTTATCACCCACCATCGGAATTTTTTTGATCGAAAGCGGAGCGAGAAATTCCTTTTCATGTCCCGAAAGAATATGCTTCTTGTTGTTGGGTTTCGCTTCGCCTGTAGCCACTTTCGACACCGTTTTATTGATGGATAAACCAAAAGAAATCGGAAGTCCTGTTTCGCGAATCACCTTTTCACGCAATTCCGCACCGTATTGATAGCATCCGAAAAATTTATCCATGCCACTCATGTCGCAGTAAAATTCATCAACAGAAGTTTTTTCGAATACAGGCACAGCTTCGCGGACGATATCCGAAACCATATCGGAATACTTCATGTAGTTTCCTGAATTTCCGCGGATAATGATGGCCTCCGGACAAAGTTGTCGGGCAAGTTTCATCGGCATCGCACTGTGTACTCCAAAAGAGCGCGCTTCATAGCTGCATGAAGCAACAACACCACGATCAGAAGTACCTCCAATGAGCACAGGCTTCCCATGGAGTCGGCTATCCATCAGCCGCTCCACAGATACGAAAAACGTATCGAGGTCCATATGCATCACTGCGCGTTCCATTCAGAAGTTGAGAGGTGAAAATTTTTCAGTTTGAATACACAACAATTTTAATGATTTTTTTCCCGGGAAAAAAATGAAAATATACGGCAATTTTATCCCGCACGATTGTAATGGATTTACAATGTTGGGATTTAGATTAAAAATCCCACAGTCGGGTTGATTTCGGTGATCATATTTATCGCCAAACCTGTGCAACACCCTGTAAAACATCATGACCGGAAGAAATTGCAACGAAATGAACAATGACCCCAAGTTTTCACCCCTTCTATTGTTAAGAATGCGTAAACCCAACGTTAGGGTAAACATGACGGACAATGTAATTTCGCTGAATTGACAAAGCCTATGAAGCATTTAAGCACTATTTTCTTTTTCGCTCTCGCCTTGAGTGGTATGGGGCAAAACATGAACCTTCGCATCAATGAAATCATCGCATCCAACCAAGCCGGCCAAATGGACGACTTTTTCGAATACGACGACTGGGTTGAGATTTACAATCCACCTGGCAGTGGCATTACCAATCTAGCCGGATATTACATCAGCGATGATCCGGATTCATTGGACAAATGGATGATCCCGGCCGATGATGCGGGCGTAACCACCGTTCTTCCCAACAACTTTATCGTTTTCTGGATTGACGATGATTACGGCAATGCCAATCCGCAAGGCGCCGATCACAACGCTGGTTTCACACTAAGTACCGACGGGGAGACCTTCCTCCTCACCGCACCCGATGGTGTAACCATCATCGATAGCGTTACCTATCCAGTGATGGCACCGGATATCAGTTGGGGAAGAACATGCGATGGATGCGACTCATGGCAATATTTCAATAACGTCACCTTCGACGACAACAATGTTGAAATACAAAATACAGATTTCCTGTTCATCAATGAAGTGCAAACCAACAATGTGAGCACTTACGATGACCCACAACATGAATTCGAACAATGGTTTGAGATTTACAATCCCAATACCCATCAGGTAAACCTCGCCAACTATTACATCAGTATCAATGGTGATGTACAACAATGGCAGGTTCCCGCAACAAGCCCATATAGAACAGTGATTCCTGCCGGAGGATTTACCCTCATCTGGTGTGATAACGACGTTGCAGACGACGTCAATCATGCACCATTCACATTACCGACAGATGGCGGCATGATTACGATAACCGGACCAGATGGCACATCCGCAGTAGACAGCTATACCTATGGCAACATTCCTACTGATCACAGTTACGGCCGACAGACAGATGGATCAGCGACCAGTATCGAATTCAACACTCCAACACCAACTGTGAGCAATTCGCTCATCATCATTGAGCCACAAAACATCCTGATCAACGAAATCTTAACAGCCAATCAAACGGATACCCTCGACAATCTCGGTGAACTCGAAGACTGGATTGAATTGTACAATCCCAACAATGTGGACATCAACGTTGGAGGTTACTACATGAGTGATGATCCCCTCGTTCGCAACAAATGGAAGATACCTACAGATTTCCCGGACAGTGTCATTGTTCCTGCACACGGTTGGTTGCTCTTCTGGGCCGATGCTGATGAACAACAAGGAGTGCGTCATGCCGGATTCCGCTTGAGCAACAATGGAGAATACCTCAGTTTGGTAGGTCAGGATGGATTTACACTGGCAGATGAATTAGAATGGGGATATATCGCACCTGATACTTCATTGGGTAGAATCACCGACGGATCAGAAACGTGGTTTTTATTCGTTGGCACAACACCGGAATACAGCAACAATGCTGGAACCATCAACGTTTTAGAATCTCAAATGACATCGATGACCGTTTATCCTAATCCCGCGCATGACATCATTCGCTTCAACGAAATGATCAATGTGCAAGTGATGAACATTGCGGGTCAACTCGTGCTGTCAGCATCGCAGGCGACACAATTGGATTTGTCAGAACTGGAAAATGGCATGTATGTGCTCCGCGACGATCATGGCCGCATTGCGCGCATTTTGAAACAGTAATAAATCTCTTCATAAATGAGTATAAAGGGCATCCCTCGGGATGCCCTTCCCTTTGTAATTTTCCCGACATGAAAGCAGTGACTGTTTTTTGTGGTGCCAGCTCGGGCAACAAGCCTTCCTATGCGGAAGCAGCGCGTCATATGGCCCGGGAACTTGTCTCCAGAAATATCCGGATCATATTTGGTGGTGGCAAAATTGGCATGATGGGCGTAGCGGCAGATGCGGCGATTGCATCAGGCGGTGAAGTGATTGGCGTGATTCCAACATTTCTAAAAACCAAAGAAGTTGCGCACGACCATCTTCATGAAATGCATGTGGTCAAAACGATGCATGAAAGAAAGGCACTCATGCATGAACTCAGCGACGGTATTATTGCGATGCCCGGCGGTTATGGCACGTTGGATGAGCTGTTTGAAATCATGACATGGGCTCAACTCGGATTGCATGATTATCCGGTTGGATTGCTCAACACCAATGGCTATTTCAATCATCTCATCGCATTGCTCGATCACATGGTAGCCGAAGGCTTCTTAAGTCCAGAAAATCGAAGTATGATGATTGTACATGATGATCCTGTGACATTGCTTCATTTGATGGAAAACTATATTGCACCTCCTGTTCCACATTGGTTATCCAAAGATCAGGTTTAACCCTTATGATAAATTGTATTTCTCTTCCGATTCAAAATCCCAGTGAACCCGCGCAATGCATTGTTTCGCGTTTACACTGTCATCACGACCATGCCAGTCCCGGATACATTCGGAGCAAACATGGAGTAATGGGGCATTTGAATCTGATTGACGAAACTCACAACAAAATCTGGGTTTGAGGCAACTTACAAAAACAAGAATAAGATGACCTTCTCTGATCTTAAAATCACCAGACAATTTCTTGATGCCATAGAATCTGCGGGTTATACGGTGCCAACGGAAATTCAGGAAAAAGCCATTCCACGCATCATGGCAGGACAAGATGTGATTGGTATTGCACAAACCGGCACAGGTAAAACGGCCGCGTATATGTTACCATTGCTTCAAACACTGAAGTATGCACAAGGCACAGAACCGCGTTGTCTGATACTCGTTCCCACCAAGGAACTTGTAGTTCAAGTGGAAAGAACCATTGAACAACTTGCGGTAAATACCGACCTCAGGTGGGTTGCACTCTATGGAGGCATAGGTCCTAAAGCACAGGCAGAAAAATTACACCAGGGAGTAGATCTTATCGTTGCAACTCCGGGAAGATTTCTGGAGATGTATAGTCGTGGGGATATTCCAACCAAAAAAATCAAACACATTGTTCTGGATGAATGCGACAGAATGATGGACATGGGATTTTGGCCTCAATTGCGTGATGTGCAAGAAAAACTTCCACAGAAAAAACAACAATTATTATTCTCTGCAACTTTTCCTGAAAAGGTCGAAAGACTCGCAGATAACTTTTTGCTCTTTCCAACGAGAATAGAAGTTACGCCGCAAGCCACACCAGCAACAACCGTTAAACAATACATCTACGAAACTGAAAACTTCAGGATCAAACTCGATTTGCTTGAGAAGTTATTGGCAGATGAAAGTTTCGCACGTGTCATGGTATTTGTTCGCACCAAAGAAGAAGCAACTCAAATCTTCAAATACCTCGAAAGAAAAAGTGTAGGAGAATTGCGTATCCTGCATTCCAACAAAGGTCAGAATGCGCGCATGAATGCCATTGATGATTTTAAGAGCGGAGAAGTTCGCATTCTCATCAGTACAGACGTAAGCGCGCGCGGAATAGATGTCTTTGAAGTTTCGCATGTGATCAATTTCAATATACCCTCGCATTACGAAGACTATGTGCATCGCATCGGCAGAACGGGCAGAGCGTTTAAAACTGGTGTTGCGATCAGTTTTATGGATGTATCGGAGAAATACCATGTCAAAAAAATCGAGCAACTGATCAAGCAACACATCGAAAGAAAACCACTGCCGGAGAATGTTCAGGTATTTGAAACACCCAAACCGGAGTTTCAGGAACAGATGCGTGAAATCGACCGCCAGAAGAGACTTGAAGATCCCGAATTCAAAGGTGCATTTCACGAGAAGAAAAGAAAACCACCCGTGAAGCCTGCGTCAAAAAACAATAAAACAGGCAAGACGAAAAGAAGCATTCCGGGTAAAAAAGGCAAGACATTCAAAACATCCTATCGGAAAAAATCATGAAATCGACTCGACTACCCAAAGCGCTGCAAGACATGCGTACCGCAGGAATCATCGAAGGATGGTCCTACATCGTTTTACTTTTTGTAGCGATGCCTTTGAAATATTTCGCAGACATGCCTCTTGCAGTTCGCGTTACGGGAATGGTACATGGTATTTTGTTCATTTTATTCATGTATACCATCTATCAGGCTATGAACATGGCGGGTTTGAC
This sequence comes from Flavobacteriales bacterium, assembly GCA_019694805.1. GTDB lineage: Bacteria > Bacteroidota > Bacteroidia > Flavobacteriales_D > Sanyastnellaceae > JAIBBG01. Next base: position 35,752 of record JAIBBG010000027.1, read on the forward strand.
ACAAAGACAAGCCATCAAAGTTTTTATTGCCTCTATTATTCCATTCGGAACATTCTTTCTGGACAATATTGTACTGAAAGAGTATGAACAGAAGTCATAAATTGCAACGATAATAGCGAAGACAGATGGACCGCATTGAAGCATTTAAAACACACATTACCGAAGGTTATACCTTCAAAGGAGATTATATCACCATTGGTGGAGCCATCCTCGATGGACAGCCACAACAAGGTGCACAAGTCAACATACCACTCAAGACGCTGAACAGGCATGGATTGATTGCTGGTGCTACAGGAACTGGAAAGACAGTGACATTACAAATCATTGCGGAAAACATGGCTGCAAAAGGGATTCCGGTTCTCATGATGGATCTCAAGGGAGACCTGAGTGGTATTGCAGCCGCTGGAGTTGTCAATCCGAAAATTGAAGAACGCCATCAACTAATTGGTTTGCCATATTCACCTTCCGGTTGTCAGATTGAATTGCTTTCCCTTTCGAAAGAAAAAGGCGTAAGACTGCGCGCCACGGTGAGCGAATTCGGACCCGTGTTGTTCTCAAAAATCCTCGAGCTGAACGATACACAAGGCGGCATTGTTGCCATCATTTTCAAGTTTGCCGATGACAATCATCTTCCTCTGCTCGATTTGAAAGACTTCAAACGTATGCTTCAGTATTCGACAGATGAAGGCAAAGAATTGATCGAAAAAGAATATGGTAAAATTTCGGAAGCTTCTGTCGCAACGATTCTGAGAAAGGTCATTGAACTTGAAACGCAGGGTGCAGAAATATTTTTCGGAGAAAAGTCTTTTGAAGTAGCTGATCTCACACGCACAGATCAACAAGGTCGCGGCGTAGTGAACATTGTGAGGCTTACTGACATTCAGGATAAGCCCAAGATGTTTTCGACATTCATGCTACAAATGCTTGCTGAAATCTACAATTCATTTCCTGAAGCCGGTGATTTGGAAAAACCAAAGCTTTGCGTTTTTATCGATGAAGCTCACTTGATCTTTAATGAAGCATCCAAAGCACTATTGGATCAAATAGAGGCCATCATAAAATTGATCCGCTCGAAAGGCGTTGGTATTTATTTCTGCACACAAAATCCCTATGACATTCCGGAAGATGTTCTTGCACAACTTGGACTCAAAGTGCAACATGCACTGCGCGCCTTTACTGAAAAAGACCGCAAGGCCATCAAGAAGACTTCTGAGAATTATCCCATTTCTGAATATTATAAAACAGAAGAATTACTCACGAGTATTGGTATTGGACAAGCACTCGTAACAGCATTGAATGAAAAAGGTATTCCTACTCCACTCGCTGCTGTGCATCTCCGTGCGCCGATGAGCAGGATGGGTGTTCTTTCACCCGAAGAAATAGAGCGTGTGGTCAATGCTTCATATCTCACCCAGAAATATGCTGAAGAATTGGATCGCGAAAGTGCCTACGAAATACTCGAGGCCAAACTTCAAAATGCCCGGGCTGAAGAAGAATCGGAAGAGGTTGAAGTGAAACCTAAACCAAGAACCAAAACCGAAAAACCTGAACCTTCAGTGGTAGAAAAGCTGAGTAAGAATACCATGGTCAGACAGGTCGGGAATACTGTAGTGCGGGAACTTGCCCGGGGATTGCTCGGTGTGCTTGGTTTGGGAGGAAAAACATCAAGACGTAAAAAATCACTTTTCTAGTCTTATTTTCGCCGGTCGGGTCACACGACGAGGCCAATCGGTCACGCCGACATTTCCCAACCCAGGTCGCTCCCTTTTTTCCTGTAAAATAACAGGACGGGATTTTGCGGCCTTGAAAAATGATTAAAAATGAAAACAATTGCTTATGGAAAAAGACAGCAGAATAGCCAATAAATTCAAGCAAAGAAACTGGAATGAGATTCGTTCCAATGACTCATGGTCGATCTTCAAAATCATGGGTGAATTTGTAGAAGGCTATGAAAGGATGGGTCAGATCGGACCATGTGTTTCAATCTTCGGTTCAGCCAGAACCAAACCCGATAATCCGCATTACCAAACTGCGGAGGAAATCGCATTCAAACTCACCCAAAAAGGTTATGGTGTGATCACTGGTGGCGGTCCGGGTATCATGGAAGCTGCCAACAAAGGAGCCAAAGAAGGCGATGGCACTTCGGTGGGACTGAACATTGTTTTGCCTTTTGAACAACATGGCAATCCTTATGTAGACCATGATAAGAGCATCAATTTCGATTACTTTTTCGTAAGGAAAGTGATGTTTGTGAAATACAGTCAGGGATTTGTGGTGATGCCAGGCGGTTTTGGAACCCTTGACGAGTTTTTCGAAGCATTGACCTTGATCCAAACCGATAAAATTGGCCGTTTTCCTATCATTCTTGTTGGAAAGTCTTTTTGGGGAGGGCTGGTAGATTGGATAAAAGCAGTTCTTTTAGAACAGGAAAGAAATATTTCTGCTCAGGATATGTTTCTCTTCTCGGTAGTGGATACAGCGCAGGAAGCGGTGGATGAAATCGACAAGTTTTATTCTCAGTACCTGCTCAAACCAAACTTCTGATTTGTCATTGGCAAATTGGAACGAAATGCGGGTTTGGCCGTATACGAAAGTTCAACCTTTCAAAAAACGGCGCAATTATGGGAATAGTGAAATTCATGAGAAAAACAGTTCGATTCTATCTTTCAGCATTGATTCTGGTGGTCCTGTCCGCATGGATGGTCATGCCTGAAGAACGCCTGGACGGTGGTCTCATGAACTCAACCGGTATCCGTGAAGAATTTTCCTTCATCAAATACGACCTCAACCACATTTCCATCGCCGGTAAAAAGGACAAATGGGAAAACCTATTTGGCAAGTTTGAAGAATTGGCATTCAGTGGCAAGGGCAAAATCAACATTGTCCACATCGGAGGCTCACACGTGCAAGGCGGCTTTCTCACCGATAAAATGCGTGAAAACTTCACCAACATGGTCTACGGTGCACAAGGTGAACGTGGTTTCGTATTCCCTTATGAACTCGCCAAATCGAATTCTCCGCGCTCTATTGATTGTGACTGGACAGGCAACTGGACTGGATGTCGCAACAGCGTGAGCAAGGATGATTGCCTTTGGGGAATGTCTGGTATCAGTGCTACGAGTTACGATAGCACGGCCAGCATCAAAATCAAGGCACTTTCCTACGATTCTATCGCTTATCAATTTGGTAAAGTCCGCATATACCATCAAAACAGCGGCAATATTCAATTGGCAGTAGATTCTACTGTTCAGTTGCAACACATTTTTGAAAATCCATCTGCAGGTTATACTGAATTGACATTTTGGCCAGAAGTATCAGAATTAAAATTCAGTTTTCACCGCACAGATGAAAATCCGTCTTGGTTCACCTTTCAGGGGGTTTATCTCGGTGAAGAAAAGAATGGCATTACCTATAACGCAATTGGCGTGAATGGAGCCAGTACGCGCAGCTACTTGCGTTGCGGACTCTTCGGAGAACAGCTTGAAACACTTCATCCCGATCTGGCCATTTTTGGAATTGGTGTCAATGATGCCAATGTACCCGAAGGTGATTTTGATGCTGCCATGTATGAAGCGCGTTACGACTCACTTCTGGCAGAATTTACCCGCGTGAATCCAGATGTGTGTTTCATGTTTGTGACCAACAACGATACGTATTATCAAAAAAGCCATCCCAACAAAAACGCCATCAAGGTGCAGGAAGTCATGTACAGGCTTGCAGCAAAATATGATGGAGCGGTTTACGATCTATTTGAAATCATGGGAGGACTGGGATCTATTCGCCAATGGCAGCGTGCAGAACTTGCTGCCGCCGACAAGATTCACCTCAGCAAAAGAGGTTATGAATTGCAGGCGGATATGATGACAGCTGCTTTCAGAGAAGCTTTCGGTAATTATCTCGATAAAAAATAATAGAATTATGGGCTCACTGCTCGCAGTGATTTCACCTGCCAAACTCCTCGATGACCAGATTCACTATCCGCATCTGGATTGCACGCAACCCGAGTTTTTAAATGAAGCCGAATCCATCATGAAGCTAATGCGCAAGATGGATGTAGCACAATTGGCCAAGACACTGGATGCTTCTCCTGCTATCGCAGAAGAAACCAAAAAACGCATTGCAGCATGGAAAAAGCCGTTCACACATGAGAAGGCCATTCCAGCCTTATTGATGTTTCGCGGCGAAGTGTATCGTGGCATGCAAGCCACAACATTTACCGAAAAAGAACTTGGATTTGCACAAGAAAATTTACGCATTCTCAGCGGATTATATGGTGTCTTGCGACCTCTCGACCTCATAATGCCATATCGACTGATGATGGGCACGGCACTAAAAGTTTCTGCGACGAAAAAGAATCTCTACGATTTCTGGAGAGAAAAAATAACAGCAAACTTGATGCAACAACTGGGTACAACCGGCACATTGCTCAACCTGGCATCCGATGAATATTTCAAAGTCATAGACTCCAAAAAATTGTCCCATCGCATCATTCATTGTGAGTTTAAAGAAAAAAAAGGCGACCGATATGTCGTTACTTCTACCTACGCCAAATTGGCCCGAGGAAGAATGGCAAGGTTTTTTGTGGAGAATGGAATCCGCAATCCGGAAGAGTTGAAAGCCTTTCGGGAAGACCATTATGCATTCGACCCCAAACTATCAGACATCGAGCATTTCGTGTTTACAAGAGGTTAATGAAATGTCAGGAACCATCCCGACTTTAATATTTTTACAGCAAACAATTGACTTGACCGGGAAAAACACCCGGCTTAACCCATTAACATTCAGAAACAAAAAATCCATGAAAAAACAAATCGTTTTTGCCGTTGCGCTTATGGCTTCAGGCACGGCCTTTACACAAACGTTGAAAACCCATCAGGACAGCGTTTCATATGCGCTGGGCGTGAGTATGGCAGAGACCATCAAAAAAAGTGGTATCACCAATTATGATCATGCTAAAATCACGGAAGCCATTGCAGCATCATTAAGTGGCAAAGCCAGCATGGATGCAGCCACAGCGGACAAAATCTATCGTGAAGAGTCTAAAAAAGTAGCAGATGCCAAAGCAGAAGCTTCGAAGAAAGCTGGTGAAGATTTCCTGAAAGCAAACAAAGAAAAGCCAGGAGTGAAAACCACCGCAACAGGACTTCAATACAAAACCAATGTAGAAGGAACAGGACAGGCTCCGGATGCCAATGACAAAGTAACAGTTCACTACCATGGTACTTTGATTGACGGATCTGTGTTTGATAGTTCTGTAGAACGCGGTCAACCAGCTACCTTCGGATTGAACCAGGTGATTTCAGGATGGACAGAAGGACTTCAATTGATGAAAGAAGGTGGTAAAACAACCTTCTATATCCCATCGAATCTTGCTTATGGCAACAGAGCGCAAGGAAAAATCGCAGCCAATTCCACATTGATTTTCGATGTTGAATTGATCAAAGTTGAAAAAGTTGAAGGTACTACTGCAGCACCACAAGGTGCTCCAGCAGGAAAAGGCAAACCTGCCGAAGCAAAACCAGTTGAGGCAAAACCAGCAACACAACCTGCTTCGAAAGACAAGAAATAATATTCGTATTCGATTTAAAAAAAAGGACCGTCATGCGGTCCTTTTTTTTTTGATAAAACCAATGAATTATGAATTATGAGTTATGAATTATGAGTTGTAAATGGAATCGAGGGGTGAATCGGTGAGGCGTATGAACTTTGACATCAAACAAGCGATGGATGCCAATCTTAAATTTTAAATCCTTAAAT
>JAIBBG010000028.1 GCA_019694805.1 Flavobacteriales bacterium
GGCAAAGTTGATTCGGTCAAATAATATCCGGAACCACAATAATTGAAGTATCCATCCTTTTGGACACATATCTTGTCTACAGAGTCAGTTTTGAGCCATGACACATCACCATTCTCATCCGTATAAAGATGATCATAAATGGTAAGTCCTGAACCGGAAGCTGATTCATCAAACAAAAAAACTTCCGCATCAGGAACAGGAACACATGTTTCGACTTCGACAACCTTCACACGAAAATAGGGATCGGGTGCACTGGCAGGAACGGTTGGCTCTTTGTCTTTACATGAAGCACAAAGAATAAACGCTGCAACAATCAAGGGTGGATAGATTCTTTTCATTGGTTTTGGTTTGAGTGTTTGGTGATACAAATCTAATCACCGTTTTTCAAAAAATCCAATTCCAATTTGCAGAAAACTTATTCCAATAAGGAATAATCAAGGCATATTACCAGCGGGCAATTACAGTCTCATTCCCTTTGGTGACGTCGCCTAGCTTAGCTACAACTTCGGTACCTACAGGTAGGAATATGTCGACGCGACTTCCGAATTTGATAAATCCGAATTGATCATTTCTTTTGACTTGATCACCAGGTTTTACATAGTATACTATTCGACGAGCAACAGCGCCGGCAATTTGACGCAAGAGTACTTCTTTGCCATTTGGATGTTCTATGACTACCGTGGTTCGCTCATTTTCTGTGCTGCTCTTCGGATGCCATGCTACAAGATAAAGTCCTTCGTGGTATTTGGCATACTTGATTTTTCCTTCACAGGTCACCCAATTAGCATGAACATTTAAAGGCGACATGAAAATAGAGACTTGTAATCTTTTACCTTTAAAATACTCTGGCTCCTCCACCTCTTCAATGACGACAACCTTACCATCGCAAGGGGCAACCAATTCATTTGCCGCAGCTTTATTGACACGATTTGGCAATCGAAAAAACTGAACAACCAGGTAAAAGAAAACGATGCACACGGCTAACACGAGATAAAACCAAAGAGAGGATGTTCCGAACAACCAACCGCCCAAAGCAGATACAGTTGTACAGAGTATAAAGGCAAGTGTGATGAGTTTATATCCTTCTTTGTGAATCGTCATAAGGCTAACATTAATTTCAAATAGAAAAACAAAAATGGTGCGGTGAGAAATAATCCGTCGAATCGATCAAGCACACCGCCATGACCTGGGATGATATTGCCACTGTCTTTCACACCAAAAGTTCTTTTGAGATGTGATTCAAACAAATCACCCAGGTTACCGAATACGGCAACGATAATGGATGTCGACAACCAATCGCGCAGAGTGAGCACTGTGAAATATTGCGATAAAATAAAACTGAGTACCAGCGATAACAAAATACCACCAACCAATCCTTCGATGGTTTTATTGGGAGAAACAGAAGGGAATAGTTTGTGTTTTCCGAGATATTTTCCTGAGAAATATGCACCGGTATCATTTACCCATAGCAATAGAAACATGCCCAACGGAAGCTGCCACTCAAATTTACCGGTGAGCACAGGAATTTCATTGATCAATGCGAATGGCACGATCACATATATCCAACCAAAAACAGTAACGGAAAGATTCGCAAGTGCTGATTTCTGCAAATGCATGAGTTCGAAACAATACATCACCGGAAGGATCATACCGATAACCCAGAACCAATTGGCATCGATCACTTCATTGGCATGGAGGAAAAAAAGCAGATAAATGAGTACACCTGTCCCCATACCCAGAATCCAACGCGGTTGGTTGTGCTCCTGTCCGGAATACATCCTGTAGAATTCAAACAGGCCGATGGCTGCAAAAGCCAAAAATAGAAGTCCGAGTGGTAATGGTCCCAACAGCGCAGAGCCTGTTACTGCAACAGAAAAAATGATACCCGCTATGGACCTTACAATCAGATTGCTCACTGGTGACTTTTATCGCAGCAAACATAAAGCATGCATGCCGGCAATTCGTTGTATTCGTTCAAGAATACGCGCAATTTGTCCACGTGATATTCAGAACGCCAAAACAAAAAAGGCAGTCATGAGACTGCCTTTCTGGTTTTTTATGGATTCGGAATCACTGGCTGCAATTCCGGAGTGTGTCTGTCGGCCCATTTTCTGGCACCCAGAATTTCTTCAAGGTCATCTTTGAAAATGACTTCTTTGTCCAGAAGTTTTTTCGCCAATGCATCAAGCTTTTCTTTGTGTGAAATCAATATCTCTCGCGCTTTGTCGTATGCGCGTTCGATAATCTTGCTTACTTCCTCATCTATCACCTTCGCTGTTTCTTCACTGTATGGCTTGGTAAATTGTGATTCGCCACTGCTGTCGTAATAGCTGCGGTTTCCAATCTTTTTATTCAATCCATAAACAGTAACCATGGCATATGCTTGTTTGGTCACCTTCTCCAGATCGCTGAGTGCTCCGGTTGAAATTTTTCCAAAAGCCACTTCTTCTGCAGCTCTGCCGCCTAAAGCGGCGCACATTTCGTCAAAAATTTGCTCTGTGGTTGTAATTTGTCTTTCTTCTGGCAAATACCAAGCAGCTCCCAAAGATCGACCACGAGGTACAATGGTTACTTTCACAAGCGGAGAAGCGTGTTCGAGCAACCAACTTACAATGGCATGACCACTTTCATGATAAGCAATGGTTGATTTTTCTTCGGCTGTGATGATTTTATTTTTCTTTTCAAGACCTCCGATGATACGGTCAACGGCGTCCAGAAAATCTTGTCGGCCTACGTTAGTTCCACCCTTTCTTGCCGCAATCAAAGCTGCTTCGTTGCATATGTTGGCGATATCGGCCCCGCTGAATCCCGGTGTTTGACGAGCCAGGAATTCCACGTCAATGGACTTGTCGAATTTCACATTTTTCAAATGCACGTGGAAAATCTGGACACGTTCATTGAGATCGGGCATATCAACATAGATCTGTCTGTCGAAACGCCCAGCCCTTAACAAGGCTTTATCCAGAATATCTGCCCGGTTGGTAGCAGCAAGGATGATGATACCACTGTTGGTAGCAAAACCATCCATCTCTGTGAGGAGCTGATTGAGTGTATTTTCTCTTTCATCGTTGCTGCCAAAGTTGATGCTTTTGCTTCGTGCACGACCAATGGCGTCGATTTCATCGATAAAAATGATAGATGGAGCTTTCTCTTTGGCCTGGCGGAATAAATCGCGTACACGACTTGCACCAACCCCCACAAACATTTCTACGAAATCTGATCCACTCAAAGAGAAAAATGGAACCTGAGCTTCACCAGCAACGGCTTTCGCCAAAAGGGTTTTACCAGTTCCCGGAGGGCCCACCAGCAGTGCGCCTTTTGGGATTTTCGCGCCGAGTTCTGTGTATTTTTTAGGATTCTTGAGAAAATCTACAATCTCTTGTACTTCTTGTTTTGCACCTTCGAGACCAGCCACATCGTTGAATGTAACAGCGGTACCCTTACCCTTCTCAAAAAGCTGTGCCTTTGATTTTCCAATGGAAAAAATCTGACCACCAGGACCAGATGGGCCGCCCAGCCTTCTCATGATGAGAACCCAAACCCCAATGATCAACCCGAATCCAACGATCCAAAATAATAGGTTCTGACCAAATTCATTGATGGGTTTGTATTCAACTTCGAAGCCGTACTTATCACCCAGTGTTTCGATTTCGTCAATCTTGTTTTCACTTGGAGGTACATTGAACCAACAATCACTCGATCTGCTGAGACCCGTCATGACAGGTTGGTTACCGGTATTGTTTGATAATGCCGCGCGTCCAGATGAATCGAGGAATACATTCGCCTTGACACCATTGTATTCAAGTCGTTTGATGTATCCATTCTCAGCATAAGCTTTAAATTCACGATAGTCGATTTGTTTGCCGTCGCCGCTGGTATTGAAAACCATCATAGCGATAAGGACCATTGCAATCAATGCATAGATCCAATAGAAGTTCATCTGCTTTTTGCCATCGCCCCCACCCTGCTGACCACTTCCTGGTCGTTTGTTATCTTTCTGTTCTTCTGCCATTTGTATGTATAAAAAATCTAATCCTTGATTTGTTCAACCGGAGCGTCAGCCCAAAGGTCTTCGAGTCCGTAAAATTGTCTTGCTTCTTCGTCAAAAATATGAACCACAACATTCACGTAGTCCATGAGAATCCATTTAGCGTTTTTTGTGCCTTCCACATGCCAAGGCTCATCAGCACATTGCTTTTTGGTTTCCTTTTCCACAGAACCAGCTATCGCTTGTACTTGTGTATTGCTGGTACCATGACAAACAACAAAATAATCTGCCATCGCATGTTCGAGTTCACGAAGGTCCAATACGTTGATGTCGCGTGCCTTGACATCCTGCATTCCGTCAATGATTGCCTTTAGTAATGCAGGCGTAGTATCCTTTGGTTTCTTTCTGAGTGTTTTCTTCTGTTTTGTCACAATAGCTGCAAAAGTAGTCGATCTCTGGTGGTGTCAGAAATAGCGTGTCATTTATTCCACAAACTGCATTTTAATCGATGAAGCACTAACCCATGGTTACTCTTTTGTTTATTTGCTACCATGTTTTTTCGGGATAAAGCCATCATCAGTCTGGATTCCGTCGACTCGACTAACAACTACGCTGCCAACCTCATTAAACTGTCATTACCACCTGAAGGTACTGTCATAACGGCACAAGTTCAAACATCGGGAAGAGGTCAGAGACAATCGTTTTGGGAAAGTGCTGAAGGGGATAACATCCTGTGCAGTTTCATCCTTTACCCGCGTTTTATACAGGCTTCAGATCAATTTGCCATCAGTCAGATGGTATCACTGGCCATTCGTGAAACCGCAGAAGAGCTCACATCACAGACCTGCCACATCAAATGGCCAAATGACATCATTTGTCGCGATAAAAAAATCAGTGGAATTCTGATTGAAACATCATGGGTAGGCAGCAAAATATCCTATTGTATTGCCGGTATAGGCTTGAACATCAACCAAGCCAATTTCGAGTGCCACAAAGCCATTTCTGCACGGCAGATCACTGGACATCCTATGGATAAAGAAGCAGCACTCATGATGTTGATTGAAAACATTGAGAAATATTACTTCAAACTCAAAAGTGGTCAACTGCGGGAGATCAACCTGGAATACCACAAACACCTTTACCGACTAGGTATTCCAACAAGATTCATTTTTGAAGAAAAGGAAATAACCGCTACCATTCAAGGTGTAGATCATCTTGGCAGATTGAAGTTGATGCTTTCAGACAATTCTCATATCACATGTGACTTGAAAGAAATTTCGATGATCATGTAGTGACATGCCCGTCCTGTTAAATCTTCAGGAAAAAAATATTTTTTATGCGTGCATAACATTTTTTGATTTACTTCGTACCAGATTCGAAAATCCGCATCCGGTTTTATGAAGCCTGAAGAAACAATAGACTTTCACATCAGATGGGCCTGGTCGAAGATCAGCAAAGCATATAACAACGAAGCCGCCAAGAATGGTGGAACTATGGCCATTGGGTATGTCCTGCTCAACATCGACAAAGATGGCACACCGAGCACCAAACTAGGACCTAGAATGGGCATGGAGCCAACCAGCCTAAGCCGCATTTTGAAAAGCATGGAAGATCTCAAGCTCATCAAAAGGACTCCGGATAAGAACGACAAAAGAATCGTTAAGGTTACGATGACATCGAAAGGCAAGGAAATGCGTGAAGTGTCGAAGAATGCTGTGATCAGATTCAATTCAACTATTGCTGAAAACATCGACCCGATAAAACTTGAAACATGTTTCGAGGTGCTGCATAAGATCAACCAATTACTCGAAACCAACATATTTGATGACCAAACAATTAGGGTAAATGAATAACCCAATGAAAAAAAGAACTATCAGAAAAGCTGCCGTGATTGGCAGCGGCGTCATGGGATCCAGAATTGCATGCCATTTTGCCAATGTCGGACTTGAAGTCGTTCTGCTGGATATCGTTCCTTTCGAGTTGAACGAAAAAGAAAAAGCAACCGGCAAGAGTCTTGAAGACCCTGCGGTGCGCAACCGGATTGTAAATGAAGCTCTCGATACCGCATTGAAGTCAAACCCTTCACCGATTTACAGAAAATCATTTGCATCCAGAATAAAAACTGGTAACCTCTCCGATCACCTGGATTTACTCAAAGATTGTGATTGGATCATTGAAGCCGTCACTGAACGATTGGACATCAAAAAAGCAGTGTTCGAAAAAGTTGAGAGCTACAGAAAACCTGGCAGTCTCATCACCACGAATACATCCGGAATACCGGTAAACATGCTCATTGATGGCCGTTCAGAAGACTTCAAAAAACACTTTTGCGGTACACACTTCTTTAATCCGCCGAGATATTTGAAATTACTTGAAATCATTCCTTCTCAAGAAACCAGTCAGGAAGTACTTGATTTCTTTACTGATTATGGGCAACGCTATTTAGGCAAAGTTGTAGTGCATTGCAAAGACACTCCAGCATTCATCGCAAATCGTATTGGGGTTTACAGCATTCAAGCTTTATTTCATCTTGTAAACGAATTAGGCCTCACTGTTGAAGAAGTTGATAAACTGACAGGACCAGTTCTTGGTCGCCCTAAAAGTGCAACATTCAGAACTTGCGATGTTGTTGGTATCGATACACTCGTGCACGTTGCGAATGGTGTTCGGGAAAATTGCCCTAAGGATGAGGCAAAAGCCGTATTTGAAATTCCCGATTACCTACAAAAAATGGTAACCAACAAATGGTTTGGTGATAAAACCAAACAAGGTTTTTACAAGAAAACGAAAAATGAATCCGGCGCAACTGAAATACTCTCACTCGATCTGAAAACACTCGAGTATAAAACGCAGAAAAAAACAAAATTCGCAACACTTGAATCGACTAAAAGCATTGATAGTCTCAAGTTGCGTTTACCCATTCTCTACAACGGCGCTGACAAAGCTGGAGAATTCTACAAAAAATCATTTGCCGGTTTGTTCTCTTATGTGAGCAACAGAATTCCGGAAATCAGTGAGAACATTTATAGCATTGATGATGCTATGCGCGCCGGATTCGGTTGGCAGCTCGGCCCATTCGAATCCTGGGATCTCATTGGTATTGAAAAAGGCTATCAAGATGCCATAGCACTTGGACATCAAGTAGCTCCTTGGATCAAAGAGATGATGGCGGCCGGTCATTCATCATTTTATAAAATTGAAAGTGGTAAAAAACTCTATTACGATATTTCCACTCAAGCATATCTACCCGTTCCTGCTCCAGAAAAACAAATAGCGCTTGATCAACTTCCTGAAAGTGCAATTGTTTGGAAAAATTCAGGAACTATCATCAGGCATCTGGGCGATGGTATTCTCTGCTGCAGTTGGAATACGAAGATGAATACCATCGGTGGAGAAGTACTTGAAGGATTAAATAAAGCCATCGATTTGGCTGAAAAAGAATATCGTGGTCTTGTATTATACAATGATGGAGAAAATTTCTCTGCAGGCGCTAATGTCGGTATGATTTTCATGTTTGCTGTAGAACAGGATTACGATGAATTGGACATGGCAATTCGCCTCTTCCAAAAAACAGTGATGCGTATGCGTTACTCCTCAATACCTGTTGTTGGCGCTCCTCACAATCTTGCTTTGGGTGGAGGATGTGAACTGAATCTTCACGTAGATAAAGTTGTTGCTCATGCAGAGTTGTATATGGGGCTGGTTGAATTTGGCGTTGGTGTAATTCCGGGCGGTGGTGGTACCAAAGAATTTGCATTGCGCACGAGCGACGAATTTCATGATGGCGACATCCGACTCAATACTTTCCGCAACAGATTCCTTACTGTAGGTCAGGCGAAAGTTTCTACTTCTGCATATGAAGCTTTTGATCTTGGATATCTCCGTCAAGGTGTCGATGAAGTTGTAGTCAGCAGAGAATGGCAACTTGCACGCGCCAAAGAGGCTTGCCTTGAATTAGCTGATGCAGGTTATACTCAGCCCGTCATGCGCAAAGACATCACGGTACTTGGACAAGAAGCTCTTGGTATCGTTTACGTGGGTGCCAATAGCATGAAGAGTGGGCACTACATCAGTGAACATGATCAACTGATTTCAGAAAAACTTGGTTTTGTTCTCGCAGGTGGTGACTTAAGTGCTGCCACACAAGTGAGTGAAACTTATTTGTTGGATCTCGAAAGGAAAGCATTCCTTGAATTGTGTATGCAACGAAAAACACTTGAACGCATGCAGAGTCTTATCACCTCAGGAAAAATACTTCGTAATTAACTCATTAATCCGCAAATCAAATGAACGCATATATCATAGGTGGTTACAGAACAGCAGTAGGCAAAGCGCCACGCGGGCTATTCAGATTCTATCGACCTGATGAACTGGGAGCTGTAGTCATCAAAAAGTTGGTGAGTGATTTTCCTCAACTCGATAAAAACAAAATTGATGATGTCATTGTCGGCAATGCAACTCCGGAAGCAGAACAAGGATTGAACATTGGAAGGATGATTTCACTGATGGGATTGGACACTGACAAAGTGCCTGGCATGACCGTTAATCGATATTGTTCAAGTGGCCTTGAAACCATTGCTATTGCATCAGCTAAGATTCATGCCGGTTTGGCCGATTGCATCATCGCTGGTGGAGTAGAAACTATGTCACCTATTCCCTTTGGTGGATGGCGTATCGTACCAAATTCAAAAGTGGCGAAGTCGAATCCTGATTGGTATTGGGGAATGGGACTCACGGCAGAAGCTGTTGCAACGGATTACAAGGTTTCTCGTGAAGACCAGGATTTATTTGCTTATCAATCTCATCAAAAAGCCATTGCGGCCATTGAATCAGGGAAGTTTGCAGATGAAATTGTTCCAGTAGAAATTACAGAAGTATTTCTGGATGCCAAAGAGAAAAGAAAAGAGAAAACGTATTCAGTCAACCAAGATGAAGGTCCTCGTAAAGACACATCACCTGAACTTCTTGCCAAGTTAAAACCCGTTTTCGATGCAAAAGGAAGTGTTACTGCAGGTAATAGTTCTCAGACATCGGACGGTGCAGCGTTCGTCATGGTTGTTTCTGAACGCATGTTGAAGGAATTGAATGTGCAGCCAATTGCTCAACTGAAAAGCTACCATGTTGCGGCGCTCGAACCACGCATCATGGGAGTTGGACCCATTTATGCCATTCCAGGCGCATTGCAACGTGCAGGGCTTCAGCTGAAAGATATCGATTTGATTGAATTGAATGAAGCATTCGCTTCGCAATCTCTTGCCGTGGTGAGAGAATTGGGCATCAATCAAGACATTGTGAATGTAAATGGTGGTGCTATTGCACTTGGACATCCACTTGGATGTACGGGTGCAAAACTTTCCGTGCAGCTCTTTCATGAAATGAAAAGAAGAAAAAAGAAATATGGAATGGTTACGATGTGTGTGGGTACTGGTCAAGGTGCTGCAGGCATTTATGAAATATTCCAATAATTATTCAAGATATCTCGACGACTAAACACAATAAATAATAGAAACATGTCAGCCAATACACAAGACAAAGCGATCACAGGAGGTGAATTTCTGATTCGCAAAACAGCCGCTTCCGAAATCTTCATACCAGAAGAATTTTCTGAAGAAATGCTGATGATGAAAAAAACCTGTGAGGACTTCGTTGCGACAGAAATCACACCTAAACTCGATGCCATTGATCATCAGGAACCCGGATTGATGGAGAGTGTGCTCACCAAAGCAGGCGAACTTGGATTGTTGGGCATCTCCGTGCCTGAAGAATACGGAGGCATGGGCATGGACTTCAAAACATCTATGCTTTGCACAGAAGCTCTCGGTGCCGGACACAGCTTCTCTGTGGCTTATGGTGCACAGACAGGTATTGGTACTTTACCAACGTTGTATTATGGTTCTGAAGCACTCAAACAGAAATACCTCACCAAAATGGCAACAGGTGAATACAAAGCTTGTTATTGCCTAACCGAACCTGGAAGTGGCAGTGATGCCAATAGCGGAAAAACAAAAGCGACATTGAGTGAAGATGGCAAACACTACATCATCAATGGTCAGAAAATGTGGATTACCAACGCTGGCTTTGCAGATGTTTTCACGGTCTTTGCGCGAATAGATGATGATGCAAATCTATCAGCCTTCGTACTGGACAAATCGATGGAAGGCATTACACTGAATCCTGAAGAAAAAAAGATGGGGATTAAAGGCTCATCCACACGACAAGTCTTCTTCAATCATGTAAAAGTACCAGTTGAAAATATGCTGAGCGAAAGAAACAATGGTTTCAAAATCGCTGTGAATATTTTGAATATCGGCCGCATCAAATTGGGTGGTGGTGTATTGGGTGGAAGCAAAGACACGTTGCATGAAGCCATTAAATATGCCAATGAACGCCTGCAATTCGGAAGGCCGATCAGCAAATATGGCGCAATCAGAAGCAAAATTGCCGATGGATGCATCAGGGTTTATGCACTGGAAAGTGCTTTGTACAGAGCAACACAAAATATCGATGATGCCATTATTTCTCTACAAAAAGAAGGAATGGATAAAGGACAATCTGTCCTCAAGGGTATCGCTTCATTCGCACCGGAATGTGCAATCCTAAAAGTATATGGCAGTGAAGTACTGGACTTTGTGGTAGATGAAGCTGTCCAAATTCACGGAGGTATGGGTTACAGCGCAGAAACGCGTGTCGAACGCGCATATCGCGATGCACGTATCAATCGAATTTTCGAAGGAACAAACGAAATCAATCGTCTGCTCACTGTAGATATGATATTGAAAAAAGCCATGAAAGGCGAACTTGATTTGATGTCGCCTGCCATGAAGGTTGCAGGTGAATTGATGTCAATCCCTGAATTTGGTGATGCTCCTTCAACAGAATTTGAAGCTTGTCATCAATACCTTGAAAATTTCAAGAAAGCAATCCTGATGGTTGCTGGAGCAGCAGTTCAAAAGCTCATGATGCAACTCGAGAAAGAACAAGAAGTTTTGATGAATATCGCTGATATGATTATTGAAACTTACATTGCAGAATCTCTTCTTCTTAGAATTGAAAAACTTGCCACGATGAAAGGCGAAGAAGCTGTTGCAGTGCAAAAAGAAATGATGAAAGTCTTTTTCTTTGAAGCATCAGAAAAAATCGCTCACCACGGCAAAGAAGCATTGTATGCTTTTGGAGAAGGTGATGAACTGAGAATGATGTTGATGGGCTTGCGCAGATTCACCAAAACAGAACCCTTCAACGTGAAGGCTTCAAGACAGGTTATTGCTTCTACAGCCATTGCTGCAAATAAATACTGCTGGTAACAAACAAGTAAATTTTGCTAACGATATCAAAGTGTAAATGGCGCCTCAGTGCGCCATTTTTCTTGCTGATAACATATCATTTAAATCGACCAATGGCACCAAGACCAAATAATGCAAAATCATACTTTACAGGATCAACAGGATCAAAACTTCGCAAGACCATATCGATTTCTTCAACTGCTTTCCAATCATTCTGACGACGCTGTAATAAGCCCAGTTTTCTGGCAACATTGCCGGTATGCACATCCAAAGGCAATGAAAGTTGTGATGGTTGAATGTGTTGCCAAATACCGAAGTCAACCTTTCTTTTATCTCTTCGAACCATCCACCGCAAATACATATTCAATCGCTTTGCAGATGAGCCAGACATCGGATCAGCCACATGTTTAGTGGTTCGTTCGCTTTTGTTTTTCTCAAAAAAACAATTTCGAAAGTGATGAATAGCGGATTGCGCATTCAGTTCACCTTTCATGTAAGTAGAAAATACATGTTCGAGGCCATGATGTTCCTGATAAATATGCCGAAGAGAACGTATGAATTGTTTCAAATCTTCCCCGTTAAATGTTCTATAAACAAAACGATTCAATGATTTCAACTCACGTTCATCATGGTTCATGACAAAATCATATGGTTGATGATCCATCATCTCCATCATTTTCTGTGCACCAGCAAGAATGGCCTTTCTATTTCCCCAGGAAATAGAAGCAGTAAGGAAGCCGGCAATTTCAATGTCCTCTTTTCTGGAGTACAAGTGAGGAATAGATATGGGATCAGCATCAATAAAACTGCGGGTATTGTACTTGTCAGCCATCTCATCGAGAAAACTTTTCAATTCCACATTTGGAAGAGTCGATTCCACGGCTTTCAGATGAGGATGTTATTCATCTTCGCTGCCCATTAAGGCAAATTGCAAAAGATTAGCACCCATTCTCAGTGCCTTTTGTCTTGCTTCATCAGAATCTTTGTGCACTTCATAATCTTCCCATCCATCGCCCAGATCACATTCAAAGTCGTAGAAGAGAACGAGTCTTCCTTCGTAGACCAAACCAAATCCCTGAGGTGCTTTTTTGTCGTGCTCATGGATTTTAGGCAATCCATTTTGAAACTGATAAGTTTGATGATAGATCGGGTGAGAAAAAGGCAGCTCGATCAAATCGAGTTCAGGAAAAACCTTTTTGAGTTCCTTCCGAATGAATTTATCCATTCCGTAGTTATCTGAGATATGCAGAAAACCACCCCCGATGAGATAATTCCGAAGATTTCGAGCATCATCAGCAGAGAATACCACGTTGCCGTGCCCAGTCATATGGACAAATGGATAATTGATGATTTCAGGACTGCCTGCATCGATATAAGGCACCTCCTGATCAATATTCATGTTGAGGTTTTTATTGACGAATTGAACAAGGTTTGGAACACTGGTTGGATTGGCATAATAGTCTCCACCACCACGGTATTTCAATACTGCAATCTTGTATGTGGGTGGCGCCATGACGAATGAAGCCAGCACTGGAACGATCAACAATAAAAGCAATCTTTTCATCTTCAGATATTCGTTTCAAAAATACATGAGTAATTGGTGAATCCTCTCATCAACGGAAATACCTTTGCTAAAATTTCCTCATGAAAAAAATCATTCATTCGACCAACGCGCCAGCTCCCATTGGTCCATACAGTCAAGCAGTTTTAGCTAACGGAACACTCTACATCAGCGGACAAATCGCCATTGATCCTGCTACTCAACAATACCAACCTCAAGATGTGCGCAGTGAGGCAGAAATGGTGATGAAAAATCTACAAGCCATTCTCACAGAGGCCGGCATTGGATTTTCCCATGTTGTCAAAACAAATATTTTTCTGGCCGATATGAATGACTTCGCGACAGTCAATGAAGTGTACGGCGGTTATTTCCAATCTGATTTTCCGGCAAGAGAAACGGTTCAGGTTTCGGTATTGCCTAAGAATTGCAAGGTTGAAATTTCGATGATTGCGGTTCTGTAAGGCAAATAATTTTAGTGTTGTTGCATCAAGAATTCACTAACTTCGTTCAAACAATCAGGCCATGGTCCTCAGAAAGATTCTTTATTATCTCAACCCTGCCAACCTTTTCAAAAAAGAGAAAGCAGATCTGAATCTCCGTTTTATGCACGGCATCAATAAGATTTCCATTCTGATGTTTGTGATTTGCCTCGTGGTTCTTTTGGTAAGATATCTCACCAGATAAGTACCTATTTCCACGTAATCGTCTCGGTGAGGTGCATGATATCCTCACGAAGAAATTCCAGCACAGGTGCTATAGAATCTGGATTCGGGGAGTTGAAAAAATATAGTGATCCGCGAAAAAAATGTGATGTGCTATCTGTTAGAAAAAACTGCAACTGCGACGCTGTTTCACCTTCAATATCATACACGATTCCATAAACTTGATTTGTGCTATCAGCAATAGGTGTGCGCTTCAGCGCAGTGGCCTTCATTTCATGTTTCGCTGCAAATCCATAGGCATCGTGTAATAACTTATCCATATTGCCATTTACAGGCACATAAGTACAATGCAATCTCGCATTGAACCTGGGGAAGTAAACGTTAAACCAACAGGAATCATTGCTCATTCTATCTTTGAACAATTCCACTTTTGAGTAATTGGGTAATTCAAGCTGCATCGGACAAGCAGACTCATAAACGCGGTAAGATTTTTCCGGAAGATCTATTCTGAAATAACCTTTAGGTCGGGGTATAAAATTATCCTCCTGAAGAAAAAAATACCAAACTGCAAACATCAAAACGAAGGCAGAGATGAGTATGAGCAAAATTCTTTTTGTCATTCCGATACTTAGTGATTTTCAGAAGAAATTTTTTCCGGTAAACTTATCTTCACCCGTTTGATTTTGCGTTTGTCCGCAGATTCAATTAAAAAATGATATCCTTTGAATTGAATGGCATCACCTCTCAATGGAATTCTACCTGCCTGTTCAATCAGAAAGCCTGCAAGTGAACTACTATCTCCTCTGGCCTCTTCAAAATCCTCTGGCTCGATGCCCATGATTTTATACATATCAACGAGTGAAATCTTGCCTTCCATCACATATGTTCTTTCATCGAGTTTGGAATACTGGAGTTCTTCTTCATCAAACTCATCAGAAATTTCTCCGACTATTTCTTCGAGTATGTCTTCAAGAGTAACCAATCCCGAGGTTCCACCATATTCATCTACCACAATTGCCAGGTGTATTTTGGCTTGTTGAAATTCCTGAAGCAAATCGTCAATTTTTTTATTCTCAGGAACAAAAAATGGTTGCTTGATCAAATCCTGCCAAGCGTAATCTACTTCATCAAGGTAAGGAAGCAAGTCTTTCACAAACAGAAAACCTGCCACTTCATCGGGAGAATCTTTGATAACAGGCAATCTGGAATACCCTTTATCGAGAACTGTTTCGAGGACTTCTTGAAAAGAATCTGTGTACCGCAAAAATGAAATATCCACTCGTGCGGTCATAATCTGGGCTGCTTCTTTACCTCCGAAAGTGACAATACCTTCAAGAATTTTATGTTCTTCATCTGTGCGATCATCATCAGCTGTCAACTCGAGGGCATGACCAAGTTCATCAACAGAAATATTTGTCTTCACCTTATTCTTCAATGCCTTTTCCAACATGGAAGAAGTTCCCATGAGGAACCAGGTAAGCGGACTGAGGATTTTTGAAATGGCCTTGAGTGGAAGCGCCATCATTCTAGCAACTTGCAGGTTATTTCCGGTCGCATACACTTTAGGAACAACTTCAGCAAAAAGGACAAGGATGAATGTAATGACAACAACGTCAATCAGTGTTTTCAGGAAACCATCTTGAGGAAACCATTCATCGGACAATTGCGTGGCAAGCAAAACTATCGCAATGTTGATGGCATTGTTGGCGATGAGCACTGTAGCGAGTAACCTCTTAGGCCCAAGCTCGCGATCGGGTAATTCCAACAATTCCAAAATGCGTTGATCCGACGATGACTTTGACTCAGCGAGGTCAGCTTTTTGACTGGGTGACAAAGAAAAAAGTGCGACTTCACTGCTGGAGAGCAAGGCACTACACAACAGCAAAAGCAGCACAAGGACTAATAGACCCGTGCTGCTGAACACACTCAGGAAAATGATATTGAGGTGAAATACCGTTATCGCAGTTTCCAAAAATTCATGTGTTAGTTAGACTTAAAATGGAAGATCATCGTCATCGGCTCCCATGTGTATCGGGGGTACTTCCGCCGTTGAGGTAACCGCCGGAGGAATTTGCTCCCCGTTAGGTTTACCCCCGAGAAGAACCATGTCTGTGACATTGATTTCATAGAAACGGCGGGTGATACCATCTTTATCCTGGTATTCACGTGAACGGATGCTTCCCTCCACATAAACCTGACTTCCTTTGCGCAGGTATTGCTGAGCAACCTTTGCAAGGCCGGCACGGCCGATTCTGATGTTATGCCACTCAGTAGGCAAATCGACGCGTTGATTTTTTTCGCGATCGAAATAGCTTTCTGTTGTAGCGAGTGAGAATGTGCACACGGTGCCACCGTTCTCAAATGTCTTGGTTTCTGGATCTCTTCCGAGATTACCAAGAAGTGTTACTTTGTTAATGCTTGCCATTTGTTTAAAGATATTAGATTTTTAATAAAATTGAACGGTACAAACGTACGTCAGTTCCGATGGATTCTTATTCCGGATTGGAATGTCTTATGAGAAAGTTATTCCAATTTCTGCTCATGAGATGGATGAAGTGTTAACGCATCTTTTGATCGAAAACCATGACTACCTTTTTAAGACGGACAAATATTTGTCGACCAATCTCGGTACGCCATAATCTCCCAAATCCCGTTGATGAATTCTTATCCAGTCCGGTGAAACATGAGTCATTTTCTTTTTCGTCCGGATATGAATAAACCGCGCAGTGATCTTGCGATGAGTTAGGATGTGAGTCATTTCCTCACTGAAGGTGATAACGCAATCTTTCTTCATGAGTCCATGGCTTCTCATAAAAGACGAAAGCAATGATCCGACATCGGGCGCGTTGTCCGTTTCCACACCAGGAAAATCGTAAAGTCCCTTCCAAATGCTCCCGAGTCCGCGTTTTCTGATCCATACATGACTTGGCTCTTCAACATGGAAATAGGTCATCCAAATATTCTTCACTCCCACCTTTTTCTTTTTGACCGGAAAATGGGCAATTGAATCTGTCTTGTTGGCCACACATTGTCGTTTGAATGGACATTCAGCGCATTTCGGTGATCGCGGTGTGCAATGCAGTGCCCCAAACTCCATGATGGCTTGATTGTATGTTGCGGGAAACTGCGCATCGATCAATTCATCGGCCAGCAGATTGAAGGCCTTCTTACCTTCTTTTGAATCGATGGCGTGTTCAATGCCAAAAATTCGACTGAGTACACGTACCACGTTGCCATCGATCACCGGTTTTTTTTCACCAAATGCGAAGGACGCAATGGCTGCCGCGGTATATGGACCAATTCCCATGAGTTGAATCAGGCCATCATAATGATCAGGAAATCGACCTCCGTGCTCCTCAACCACCCATTGAGCCGTATGATGAAGATTTCGAGCCCTGCTGTAATATCCCAAGCCTTGCCAGGCTTTGAGAACGACATCCTCAGATGCTGTAGCCAGATCTTTTACCGAAGGAAATAAGCGAAGAAACTTCAGGTAGTAATCAAGCCCTTGATCTACGCGGGTTTGCTGCAAAATCACCTCTGAAAGCCAAATATGGTAAGGATTTGTAGTTTCCCTCCATGGCAAGTTGCGGTGATGCTCTTCATACCACGCGATGATCTTTCGGCTAAAATCCTTCATGGCCGCAAGGATAAAGCCTTTCTGCTATCACAAAAAGGACGGGAATCCACTATCCCACATCACTTTTCTCTAACAATCAGTAAAAGAACCATTTGAAATTCTGATTTAGCAGTTATATTTGCCGCCCGATTTTGAAAAAAATACATAATTCATTTATAATCAATAAAATTAAGAGCTAATGACAAAGGCGGATATTGTGACGGAGATTTCCAACAAGACTGGCATCGACCGCAATGACGTACTCGCGATCGTAGAAGGATTCATGGGTACAGTAAAGAATGCAATGGAAAACGGAGAGAATGTTTACCTCCGTGGATTCGGAAGCTTTATCGTGAAAAAGCGTGCTGAGAAGCTTGGACGTAACATCCTTGCAAAAACCAGCGTGGTGATTCCAGCGCACTACATCCCTGCATTCAAACCTGCGAAAGAATTCATGGATGAAGTGAAAGCTAAAGTGAAAGTTGTTGAACATGCCTAAGCAAAAGCTTTGGCTGATTGCGTTAATTATAGGGTCTTTAGGACTCATCGTTCTTTTTTTACAATTACCTAAACTGCCGGATTCTGTGACTCAAAAGGTCACGACAATGGATCCGGATTCTCTGAAACTGCAGCAAGCCATCGAACTTGTGAATGGTGCAGATCCGATGGCAGGTATTATGCAGCTCCGCGAATTGGTGGCGAAAGACTCAACCAATGTAGATGCGCATTACTACTTGGGATTGTTCTCTGTGAAAAGCGGACAACTCGATAAGGCCATTGATCGCTTCAGAAGAGTGCTTGCACTCAGACCGGATGACATCAAATATCAGGTTGAGGTAGGCTATCAGTTTATGTTGTTAGACACCGCCGAGCTCGCTCTGCCGTGTTTTGAAAGAGGACTTCAGATTGACTCAACCGACAACAACTCCTTATTCTTTTCAGCCCAAGCGTTGGAAAGGATGAACAGATTTGCGGAAGCAAAAAGAAATTACGAGACACTACTGCGCCACAATACCGACAGTATTGTAAGTGTGAAAGTGACCGAATTAATAGATTCATTAAATAAAAAATTAAACCCGTAGTACAATGCCTTGCGGTAAAAAAAGAAAGCGCCATAAGATGGCCACGCACAAAAGGAAGAAACGCCTTAGAAAGAATCGCCACAAGAAAAAAGTGCGCTAGTGGCACATGGTAATTTCCAGCTTGATTCCGACGGGATCAGGCTGGATATTACTGCTTACAGGTGAATGCACCTTGCTTTCGCCTGCTCTTTATTTTCTATAATCCCTACTTCCATTGACTGGAAACATTGAATTGGTAATCAATACCACCTCGTCCGGGGTGGACATTGCTTTGCTCAAAGAAAAGGTACTGATCGAACTCCATCGCGAACACCGCAATCAGGAGTACGCCGTCGGTGACGTATATCTGGGCAAGGTGAAGAAGATTTTGCCTCATTTGAATGCATGCTTCGTAGATGTTGGTTACAATAAAGATGCTTTCCTTCATTACCTGGATCTTGGACCTCAATTTGCTTCTCTCAATGCTTTCACGAGAAAGACATTGAATAATGAACAGAAGACTTCTGATCTGATGAGCTTCCAAAGCTTGCCTGACATCAACAAGGATGGTAAGATCAAAGAAGTGATGGGACAAGGATATGTAATTCCAGTTCAAGTGGCCAAAGAGCCCATTTCTCAGAAAGGTCCTCGACTGACTTCTGAAATTACTTTAGCAGGTCGCTATTTGGTACTGGTTCCATTTTCCAATAAGGTTTCCCTTTCCGGAAGAATTACTGATGAAGCCGAACGTGATCGTCTTCGCAAACTCATGCACAGTATTCGCCCATCCAACATGGGCGTGATTATTCGCACTCAGGCAGAAGGTACGAGTGTGAGTGAGCTGGATCAGGATCTTCAGGATCTCGTGAAAAGATGGGATGAGATGTACCGCAATATGAAAACAGCGCGTGCACCTCAAAGAATCTTAGGAGAGATCAACAAGACCTCTTCCATTTTACGTGATATCCTCAACGAAAATTTCACAGCAATACACGTCAACGATGATCAAGTTGCTGCTGAAATCAAATCATACCTGAAGTCTTTCAATCACGAAGAGAGTATTGTGAAGATGCACAAACTACCTGATCTCTTCGAAGCTTTCAATGTTCACCGTCAAATCAAACAGAGTTTCGGTAAACAAGTCAACCTAAAAAGTGGTGCATACCTTATCGTTGAGCATACCGAGGCGATGCACGTTATCGACGTCAACAGCGGTAATAGAAAGAATGCCTCTGTCATCAATCAGGAAGACAATGCATTTCAGACTAACCTGGAATGTGCGAAGGAAATTGCGCGACTTCTCCGTCTGCGCGATATGGGTGGTATCATCTGCATCGATTTTATCGATATGCAGAACAAAGACAATCAGAAAAAACTGAGCGATGCCATCCGTGATGCCATGAAAGACGATAAGGCAAAACACAACGTTTTACCTCCAAGTCGTTTTGGTGTTGTTGAAATCACACGCGAACGTGTGAAGCCTGTCACCAAAGTGGTGACCACAGAAAAATGTCCAAGTTGTGATGGAAAAGGTGTGGTTCAATCTTCACTTCTTTTCACAGAAGAAATAGAAAACAACATTCGATTCTTATCCGAAGAAGGTGTACACAAGAACCTCAAACTTGTTGTTCATCCGATGGTAGAAGCTTATTTGAATCGTGGGTGGTTCAATAGCATCACCAAGTCATGGAGAAAGAAGTACAAACTCAAATTGAATGTTGAAGCTTCTTCGAACATTGCTTTTTTGGAATACCACATCTTCGACTCTGAAGGTGAGGAAGTCAATCTCTAAGCAAACTCACAGATTTTGTCTTTTTATGCAATGACTTCATGTCTTATTGATGTCATTCGTATGAAGTTTTATACGCAATAGCACAAGACGAGCGTATAAAAATTACCATGCGTTCGATTCAATGTGTGTACACTACCCATTACTTTCAGATGGCGGAGAATTAGCAACCATATTGCAACCTCAATGCATAAGAACAACAAAGTGCCTTATCGCATATAAGCCACAAAGAACTTCTCCACGACATTATTGAGCGCTGCAAGATTCAGGTGATCACTTACTTCAGCGGCGTCGCGTACGCTTCCGTCTTTCATCAAAATTCTGATAGCGTCATTTTGAGAATTGTATGCCCTGTTATCAACTCGCGTATGAATAACAAAATATTCAGCTTCCTCTTGAGTGAATTGGTATTTATCCATCAATCGCTGGATATGACTTTGAATAAACGATTGATCAATTTCTGATTTCTGCAATTCAATCTTGAATAATTCGCGCTTCATGATTTTGGCAGAAAGCATCGAAAGCACCTTGTCATCATGATTTTGCCAAACCTTCAACGCACCGGCAATATCGAAATCGTCGAGATGTGCGTATTGTTCAAGCGCATTGGGGTCTCTTGTAAAATCATCTGCGGTGATATTGTTGTAAAGAAAGTAACGCAACGCAGGTGAACAAAACAAATCGACCTTCTGATTGGCAAGGTATTTTGCCCGTTTCAATGCATTTACCAGCATAAACTCGGCACTCAGCACTGTTTTATGCAAATAAACTTGCCAATACATGAATCTTCTGGCAACGATGAATTTTTCGATGCTGTAAATGCCCTTTTCTTCAATCACCAATTGTTCGTCTTTCACATCGAGCATTTTCAAAATACGTTCACTACCCACTTGACCTTCTACTACTCCACTGAAAAAACTATCCCTGGCGAGATAGTCCAGCCTATCCATATCCAACTGGCTGCTCACAAGTTGATGAAAGTACTTTTTGTGATAACGGTTATTGAAAATATCAATCGCCATAGTGAGCTTGCCATTAAACTCTTCATTCAACCTTTGCATCATGAGCGAAGAAATGTGCTCATGATGCATTTCGTTGGCGATGGAATACTCAAGAGCATGACTGAACGGTCCATGTCCAATATCATGAAGCAAAACGGCGCTGAGCAGGCTGATTTCCTCTTCTGTTGAAATGTCCTGGTCTTTCAGACGGAGTTCATCGACTGCATTCTGCATCAAATGCATGGCACCAATGGCATGCTGAAACCTATTGTGCAATGCTCCCGGATAAACGAGATGAGAAAGCCCTAGTTGAGCTATCCTTCTCAACCGTTGAAACCACGGGTGATCAATCAGTTCCAGTATGAATCCATGTCTGATGGTGATGAAGCCATATACCGGATCATTGATGATTTTGCGTCTCGTTTCCAATGAATTTGAAAATAATTTTAACGCTGTAAAAATATTCACAGAATAGCCGAGTTAGGCATTATCAACGATCGTAGCTTTGACGGACTGTTATTCAAATCAATTTATTTCAATTTATGGCAAGTGAACGCATACTCTGGGCAGATGATGAAATCGATCTGCTGAAACCACATATCCTGTTTCTAGAACAAAAAGGCTATGATGTCACTACGGTGAATAACGGTTCCGACGCCGTAGACAAAGTGCGTGATAGTTTCTTCGATATTGTATTTCTCGATGAAAATATGCCGGGGGTGAATGGCTTGGCAGCACTGCAGAAGATCAAGGAAATTGACCCAAGCTTACCCGTGGTGATGATCACCAAAAGTGAAGAAGAACACATCATGGAAGACGCCATTGGTTCCAAGATTTCAGATTATCTCATTAAACCTGTTAATCCCAATCAGATTCTTCTTTCATTGAAGAAAAATCTCAATGAAAAAAGATTGGTGAGTCAGAAAACTACCAGCGATTACAGGCAGGAATTCAGAGAAATCTCCATGCGATTGAGTGATAGAATGGATGCGGGAGAGTGGTCGGAGTTCTACAAAAAACTTGTTCGATGGAGTGTAGAGTTACACGAATCACAAGACGAGGGTATGAGCGAGATTTTCCGAACACAACGGATTGAAGCCAATGATCAGTTTGCGAGATTTATCAAAAATAATTACTTGGGTTGGCTGAAAAACACAGCAACCGCGCCTATCATGTCGCATACTTTGGTGAAGAACAAAGTAGCACCTCTATTGAAGGCCGGTAACGACACCGTGTTCATGGTGGTAATCGACAATCTTCGATTTGATCAGTGGAAAGTGATTCAACCCAAACTCAAAGAGTTTTTCCGCACAGAAACTGAAGAGATATTTTACGCTATACTTCCAACTGCAACGCATTACGCACGAAATGCGCTGTTCGCCGGTCTCATGCCAAGTGAAATAGAGCGTCTACATCCCAACCTTTGGTTGAATGAAGATGATGAAGGCGGTAAAAACATGCACGAAGAAGAATTGATGGCTGCACAATTGAAAAGGATGGGATTTGATTTCAAATGGAGTTATAACAAAATCACCAACCTCAATGCCGGAAAGAAATTGAATGATTCCTTCTCCAATTTACTCAACAATAAACTCAATGTGATCGTGTACAATTTTGTGGACATGCTCAGTCATGCTCGCACAGAAATGGAGGTGATTAAAGAGTTGGCTGATGACGAACCAGCTTACAGAAGCATCACTTCATCCTGGTTTGACCATTCACCTTTGTTGGACATTCTCAAAAAAGTTGCTGAAAGTGGTTGCACTCTCGTCATTACAACTGACCACGGAACCATACGTGTGGAAAATCCTGTAAAAGTGATTGGCGATCGCAACACGAATACAAACCTGCGATATAAAGCTGGAAAAAACCTCAATTACAACCCTAAGGAAGTATTTGAAATTCGCAATCCAGCAGATGCGTTTTTACCGAAAATCAATGTGAGTACAGCCTTCATTTTTGCACAGAACAGCGACTTTTTTGTTTATCCGAACAACTACAATCAGTTTGTCAACTTCTATCAGAATACTTTCCAACACGGAGGAATTTCTATGGAGGAGATGCTGATTCCATTCTGTGTATTGAAAGCGAAATAATCCGTTTCAGAAAAATTTCAAGCCCGGTCCACAAACCGGGCTTTTTATTGAAAAGCCATGGTATTTCAAACCAAATAGGCCGTCAATTGAGCACTTTTCAGTGAATTACCGTTCATCACACTTCTTGAAATACACTTCAGGAGATTTTGCAAATTGCGCACTGCAATAAAAAAAATCTCATGAAAAAAATCCTCCTCTTTGGAAGCATAGCCTTTGCGCTCTCATCTTGCGGCGGTGAACACAAAAAAGATCCACCTGCACGAATGAAAATTGAAAAATATCCGGAGACCAAAAAAGTTGAACAACAACTCGACTTCTTCGGAACCACTGTAAGTGATCCATACATATGGCTCGAAAATGATACCAGTGCTGAAACTGGCGCTTGGGTTGACGCACAGATTGCTGTAACCAGAAATTACCTGGATAGTATTCCATATCGCGATAAAATTGCAGCACGTTTCAGAGATCTATTTAACTTCGAGAAGGTTGGTGCTCCGATGAAGGCGGGTGATTACTATTTCATCTTCAAGAATTCTGGTCTTGAACCACAGGGTAAGTACTTTGTTCGCAAAGGACTTGAAGGAACAGATGAACTCTTTTTAGACATCAATACCATCGCTGAAAATGGTCTGGCTTCGGCATCTCTACTGGGCGCCGATGACCAAAACAGGTACATGGCAGTGAATGTGAATCAAGCCGGTAGTGATTGGAGTACCATTGAAGTGTATGATATCGCCACCAAACAAAAAATGAGTGATAAACTCGAATGGGTAAAATTCAGCGGAGCAGCATGGTATGGTGATGGATTCTATTACAGTCGCTACCCGCAACCAGCTAAAGGTATGGAGCTGAGTGGTGACAATAAAAACCACATGGTTTATTACCACAAAATCGGAACTCCACAAGCTGCTGATGAATTGGTTTATAGCGATCCTGCTCGACAAGATATGTATCACAATGTCTATCTCACCGAAGACAAAAAATACCTATTCCTGGTTGCTGCACCAGGCACTGACACCTACGAAGTTTGGTATAAAAATCCAGCAGAAAAAACAGCGAAGTTCAAACCATTGTTTACGGACATGAATCACAAATCATCTCCGATTGAATCAACTGAAGATGGTATGCTCATCGTACGCACAGATGTTGGCTCTGCTAACTCCAGACTTGTTTTGGTTGATCCCGCTCAACCCGATCCAGCCAACTGGAAAGAAATTGTCGCTCCTACAGAAAACTTACTTCAAAATGCAAGCACGGGTGGCGGTGTCATTTTCCTGGAATACCTTGATAAAGCGAACACCCGCATATTCAGATGCAACTATGATGGCAGTGACTTGAAGGAAATTCCTATGCCTGATAAAACAGGTTCGGCAGGCGGTTTCGGAGGGAAAAAAGATGAAAAGATTTGCTTCTACTCTTTTACCTCATTCACCTATCCGAGTGTCATCTTCAAATATGATATAGATGCCAACCAGAGCACAGAATACTATCGCATCAATGTCAAATTCAATCCATCCGATTATGAAAGCAAACAAGTGATGTACAAGAGCAAGGACGGTACCGACGTTCCAATGTTTATCGTTCATAAAAAAGGATTGAAACTAGATGGTAAGAATCCCGCGTGGCTATATAGTTATGGAGGATTCTCCGTGCCTATGCAGCCCGGCTTCTCTTCGTCAAGAATTATTCTCCTAGAAAATGGTGCCGTATTCGCGATGCCTTGCATTCGAGGTGGTAATGAATTTGGTGAAGATTGGCACAAAGGAGGAATGCTTGACAAAAAACAAAATGTGTTTGATGATTTTATCTCAGCCGCAGAATATCTCATCAAAGAAGGTTATACATCTCATGAACTTTTGGCCATCGAAGGGGGATCCAATGGTGGATTGCTCGTTGGTGCTTGCATGACTCAAAGACCGGAATTGTTCAAAGTGGCATTTCCTCAAGTTGGCGTGCTCGACATGTTGAGGTTCCACAAATTCACAGTAGGTAAAGGCTGGATTCCAGAGTACGGTTGTGCGGATAGTTCAAAAACACAATTTGAATATCTGTTCAAGTATTCGCCTTATCATAATCTGAAAAAAGGAACCAAGTACCCAGCAACGATGGTGATGACAGCAGATCATGATGACCGCGTTGTTCCTGCGCACAGCTTCAAATTTGCTGCACGACTTCAGGAATATCATCAAGGAGAACATCCTGTTTTGATTCGAATTGAAAAGAGTGCCGGACATGGTGCAGGCATGAGTACCGATCAGGTGATTGAATCAATTGCTGATAAATACGCATTCTTCTTTTATAACATCGGTAGAGATCTTTAAACTCTCCGAACAAAAAGCAGAAAGGGCACCACTTTGGTGCCCTTTCTACTTTTTTGGTTAACTACGGTTTATCAATGACTAACCGTTCGGTATGAAACCACTCTTCGCCGCGGATGCTGATTACATAAACACCTGCCGCGAGCTCATTCATTCCTTGCACAAGGATGAAGTTTTCACTTTGATTCATTGCTTGCTGATCGAGCATTAACTTACCATGCATATCATGAACGGTGATGTTCAGGTTACCACTCCATGTTTCTTGCAATGAAATCACTAATTTCTCTCCATGAGATGGATTGGGGTAGATACTGCAACGATTATTGAAGTGATAGGCATCGTTGACATCTGTGATCATTTCACTATAAACGGCCTTTGTTTCATCGCTTTCAACATTCATTGACATTGCATTCAGAGAAATTTGCAAGCAGCGCTGAGGCCCCCAATCACCGAACATACCATTTTCAAATTTTGGCCTTACCCTTACCTGGTATGTCGCACCTGGATTAAGCGACACCAAAGACAACGGGAAATTTATGAGAAAGCTTCCCCGCATTTGAGTGATAACACTACCACCGTCCATTGGTGTAAACTCCCACTGATAGTCGGTAGCACGACATGCACCACCATTCAATGCGACGTTGCCCTGAACGTTTACCTCTGCAGGACAAGTATAGTTAGCGGCCAGGAAGACTTGTGTCCATGGTTGAATATTGATTTGAAATGTATACACTTCATGTACGATCAATTGTTCCATCACACCTATTCCATTCGTCAGATTGAATATTGGATTCACTTTAACCTGATATGTATCTCCTGCGATCAGTCCTGGAACTTTGGTAAGTCTTAAATTGGTAAGCAGGTTCTGTGTATACTGATAGCTCAATCCTGTAGTGATCGAAGTGAAAGTAAAACGATATGCCAATGCAGAAACAGGAAGCGCTATTACACTTTGGCAATACTCAAAATTCGGATTGCTCAGAACAATGAAGCTATCATTCAAATAACTCAAGCTTATGGTGAATGATCCTGTGCCTTGTGCACTGTTGTAATTTCTCACTGCAATACGATATTGCTGTCCTTCAATTAAGTTTCCATAATTCAAGTATTCATTGCCAAGACCATTGTTGATGTTTTCCACATCAATAACATCACCGTTCATGGTTTGTAATTCAACAACCAGATTAATGGAGGATGATTGGACCCTGATCCTGATTCCAGGTGCAGGGGCTGTGAATTTGTACCAGACATCCTGACCTGTTATTGTATTGCTCGTAGATTCAACAGATGGTGTAGCATTCGTCAAATTACCCACGCCGAGTGTAGTCACCGTGATCGGATTCACAGGAAGATTGATCGCCCCAGAAGGATTATCATTGACTAAAGCCTGACCACAACCTTCATCCGTAAGGGCATCACAATCATCATTGATGCCGTTACATAATTCTGTTGCATTAGGTCTGACACCCGCATTTGAATCATTACAATCTGTATTGTTCAATACATATCCAACAGGAGCACTGCATGCCAACAAAGAGTTACTTCCGTTGCCATAACCATCATTGTCCGCATCCAGATAATAAACCGTCAACACCCCTTCATCGATTTGATCATCACAATCATCATCCTGTCCATTGCAAACTTCCGAGGAATTCGGATGAATGGCAGCATTGGTATCATCGCAATCACCTCCGATCAATACATATCCGGTAGTTGAATTACAGAGAACAAGGCTATTATTCGAATCTCCAAAACCATCGCCATCCGTATCTGCGTAATACAACGATGTTGAATTAACGGTGATCAAATCAGAAAAAGAGATTTCGTCCATAAGATCGCCTTGCGAAACCTGCAAGTGTGCACTGTAGCTTCCAGGAGTATCGTAGTACACTGAAGGATTTTGATCTGTAGATGAAGATGGTGTACCTCCCGGGAACGACCAATTCCAATCTGTAGGATTTCCCAATGAAGTATCACTAAATTGAACAGTACCTGAACCACATACCTCAGTTACATCTGAAGTAAAATTTGCAACAACATTTTCTTGCTGAACTGGTGCGATGTAAAACAAATCACCATTGCTCGCAGCGATCAGGACTTCTAATCCTCCAGCTTCAAATACATCAGAACCTAATTGAAGAATTTCACTTCCTGATAAATCACCATATAACAAATATTGCCAATCTGAAGAAGCGTCACCATTATTCTGAAAAATATGAATATCGCCAGGACTACCCATGATAACATTGCTTCCCAATCCATACACAATATCTTTCAATCCATCGCCATCGGTATCCATGATGCATAAATCCGGAGACGGAATATCCTCCGCAAATTGTTCATATGCATCGACAACACCAACACCATACCTTACCAAGTAGTCGGAGAAACTAAACACCAACTCCTGATCTGGATCAGAGTCCATGTTGCTATAATCATAAGAGTCCCATCCACCGATGTATGGTGTTGGATTTACATCTAATGAACCATCGCCCAATCCTGAATAGATATAAAGATCAGAACCAAAATCAGCATATACAAAAACGAACATATCATCGATTGAATCCCCAGTGTAATCTTCAAAATAGAATCGACTCAATGAAAAGAATGATCCAGGAAACAATTCAAGTGATGTGAGTAAGACCGGTGAGTCAAAACCACTTCCATCCCCATGAAATGAATAAAAAAATCCGACATGATCATAACTCATCGTTGGATCTGTGAGATCATAGTTCAAACATATGACAATCTCATTCGCCCCATCGCTATTCAGGTCACCGGTGCTGACACCATTCACCATAGGAAAAAAAGACATGAGATCATCCGGCATTGCTGTTTGAAATACGAGTTGAGGTTCGGAAAACTGGTAACTCGGATCACCCCATCTGACATAAATAGATTGGCCTTCACCAACAATCGAAGGATCATAATAGATCATATCCACGATTCCGTCTCCATTCGCATCGCCCCACGATGCCATCACTGGGTTGGATAAATCCAGTAACTCTATTTCCGAAAACACACCAGATCCCTCATGATGATAAAGGACAAAGTGACTGGCGGATGATTCGCCTGTTGCGGTCCGTGTTCCATTATCAGCTATAATATCAAGCATGCCATCCTGATCATAGTGAATAAACTGAAAGGAATTCACATCATGAATATTCTGACTTATGGGCAACGGAGAAGACAGTTGTGCCCATGATTGAAAATTTGAAAAGAAGAATAGAACAAGTAGGTTGAGGTTTCGATCAAGCATTTGGACTGGTTTCGAATAAGACGTTCATGTCATATCGATTCCACAAAACTATCATGGATTTTTTTTAATCAATTTCCGAACGTGTCGTTGCCAAACTTCATTATGCCATGAAGCGGTTTCTTCCAATGCAAGAATAAATTCTTGGTTGAGATCCGGATATAATTTTATTGCTTCTGTAAGGATATATGTTGCATAATATTTTACGCCAACATCGGTTTTCGGATCCGATAAAAATCGAAATGAAAGGTCGATCAACTTACCATATTGTTTTTCTGGAAGTTTGATAGGATAAAGAGTTTTCAGCAATTCACGCTGAATACCGCCAACTGTTGCTGATTGCAATATCCTGAGAAGTTCATCCACATGTTTGAGGGGAAACTGATGATTGATATCGGAAACATGACTCAATGCCCATGCGGATTTTGCTGCTCTTGTCGATTCGTCGGAAGCGACATTTTTCAGTAATGTTTTGTAAAGGGTTTCATCTACAGCGGCAGCGGCAGCCAACTCGGTCACTGCCTTTTTTCCGAGACCCTTCACCAGGAGTTGTTCAGGATTTTTCATTTATGTATCACAAAAAAAGCGATCATTTCTGATCGCTTTCGAATAACTGATAAATATTATCTTATTTTTTCGGAGCAGCTGCTTTTGGGGCAGGTTGCTGGCGTGGCTTAAACTTCGATTGGTTCGAAGGGGCCTCATCTTCATCTTCGTATTCATGCTCTTTCATCGGTTCTGACACATCTCCCCCTGATTCCAATTTCTGAAGAAGTTCATCCAATTGTTCAGATCCAAGTGATTTGGCAATTACTTTATGGTCTTTATCCAAAAGATAAACCTTTGGTGTACTGTTCACATCCCAATACTGATGAAAATTGAGGCTCTTCAGATCGGTCACACCACCGTATACCAATTTGGTTGCTGAGTCTTGGTTCATGATAAACTGATCTCTGGATACATTGGTAAATTCAATTTCATTGTCATGAAGGAATTTTTTCCATTTATCCACTTCCAGATTATTGTGAACACCAAATACTTCAAGCCCTTTATCCTTCCACTTTTTATACAGATCGTTCAACTTGGGGACTTCCTTTTTGCAATGCCCACATGTAGCTTCCCAAATAACCAATAGGGTGTATTTCGCATTCATATCATACATCGATTTCCAAACGCCGTTGGAATCCGGAAGGATGATGTTTGGACCTATTTCACCACAAAGACAGTGACGCTTTTTATCAGCAGCCTCTTTCATGTCTTTGATTTTTTCCTCTTTCACCCATGGGCATAAACCTTTCGCATAGTAATTGTCTACCATGTAAACGAATCCTTCATCCATACACATGATCTTAGCCACTTCAAATTGATAGGTAAATTGATGTACGATGTATTTGAATCCATCCTCATTTGAAGTACCCACTTTAGAAAGGATTGATTTCACTTCCGTAATCATCGTATCCGGAATCTGAGGGAGTGTCTGGGTGATAAATTTCTCCAACACTTTGTGATAGGCTTGATCCCTAATCAATCTTGGATCTGTCAAATCAACGTTGTCCCAATAGTGAGCTCGGTAATAGTAGTATGACCATCTTTTCTTTTCATCATCACTTAAATCCGTTGGTGCATCGGGAATTTCCACATCCATACCCATTTTCACCAACTTCGATACCAGCAGATTTGGATTTTTCGAAATCATCTCCTTCTGATACTTAACCACTTCATCGTTGAGGTCTTTCATTTGTTTACGATAAGGTTCCTTCTCCTCTTCTGTTTTGGTTGAATCTTTCAGAACCGTCTCGATAGGAGCACGCATTTTGATTTTTTCATTGATATACTTCACGTAATCATAAAAAACCTTATTGTTTTTGGACTCTTTCACCTTGATGCCATCGATGCCGCAATCCGCGGTGAAATCAATGACAATATTTTCTTCATCCACTACTATGTCAAAACGATTGCTCGTTGGTGTCACGATCGAATACTTGCCACACTCCTTGAAAGGCTTGCCTGGAAAAGAGTAGTTTCCTTTGCTGTCAATTCTGGTGGTATCGTTATAGTAAAGTTTATTTCCGTAATAATTGGCTAAGTAGAGAGAAGTGTCTTTTAATCCTTCTACATGTCCGCTAATGGTAAATTTCGATTGCGCCTGAGCAACATGTCCTGAGATCAGGATGACTAATAACAGCAGTTTGTACTTCATAGATATTTTTAAGGTGTTCATCCGTTGGTTCGCCGTAAAGACCTGCAACCTGCAAACGAGGTTGTGTGGTAAAAGTAAGTTTAACATTTCGTTGAATCTTTGGAATTTACAGGAATTACTACCAGAGTATCGTGTAAGACTCCGGCTTGATCATTCCGAAGGCAATGATTATTCCAAAATTCAAATTTGGAGAACCCAATCAGAACTCGGAGCTTATAAGTGCTCGCTGATCAGAACAGAGAGTTCCTTCATAAGGTCTTCCTGCTTATTCCGGGCATACCAAAGCTGAAGTTTTTCTTTTGCAAGGTGGATATCCTCACCATTGGCTTTGGCGTCATCGATTATTTTTTGACCTTCTGCAGGCCTTGAACCCCATTTCCAGAGCACGTTACCATCAGCATCCAAGGCTGCGACAATCGGTATGCTGCGTTTGCCAGCTGTGAGAAATTGCTGCATGAGTTCAGGATTTTCATCCCGAAGAAAGAGCGTCGTAGTAACTTTTGGCTGGTATGAAGCCAATTTAACGACAGCCGGCACAATTTGGGCGGAATCGCCACACCAGCCTTCAGTAATGATGATCCAACGCTGAGGCTTCACGATTTTAGACATCCATTCCAACAGCTCAGCATTTGGCTCGAAGTGTTTATCCCAGCGATTCATGCGGTGGATATTTAACTTCGTATATTCCAGGTAATCAGTCCGCTGAACATGACCTGTTACCAAATTTTCTGCAAAAAGCCTGTCGATTATTTCCCTATAGGCAGCATAATCCATCCCACGAGTCAGCATGGCTGAATCGATTCTTTGAATTTCATTTTTTGTTTGTGTAGTCATCTTTTCGATTTCTTACGCAAATTGACGATGTAATGCCTGTTGAATTCCGTGATACTGGTCACGAATTGAGTTAAATCATATCATGCCCGCATCCAACAACCGCTGATGCTTTTCTTTGTGGCACTAATCAGATCTGGATGGAATTACTGACACATCTCCGAAAAATGCGCACATCATTGGGTGAAAGCCATATGGCGAACTATAAACTTCAGCTTTACCATAACTTGAACCACGAAGGAGAGTTTTTGTTCAATGATCTGGTCGGAAAACCGCTTTCCATCCATTTCACCGGTGAAATCAACTGCATTGAAACCGGTAAAAAAATCAAAAAAACCTTCGGTGAAGGTTTGAGTTATGATGCCTGGCTGAAATC
Organism: Flavobacteriales bacterium; assembly: GCA_019694805.1. Classification (GTDB taxonomy): domain Bacteria; phylum Bacteroidota; class Bacteroidia; order Flavobacteriales_D; family Sanyastnellaceae; genus JAIBBG01. The sequence goes on from JAIBBG010000028.1 coordinate 32,042, forward strand.
ACCAGCAGCTTCTCCAAGTGTGATCAACCCTGAGCTCAGTCGTATTCATGAAGGCATCGCCCTGCGTGATTTTGAATGGGAACAAGCCAATCACAATGTGCCTCACATCACTTATTTGTCCAAAACCAGCGGAATTAAAGTTGGTGTGACCAAAGCGAGCAATAAATTTTCCAGATGGATTGATCAGGGTGCGGTTGAGGGCATTGTCCTCGCTGAAACACCTTATCGTCAGCTTGCCGGTCTCATTGAAGTCGAGCTCAAAGAGCATTTGGCAGATAAAACGGCGTGGCAATCCATGCTGAAAAATGAAATCAACACCACTGCTTCCCTGCTTGACGTGAAAAATCAAATGCTCAACCTCCTCCCCGAGGAACTTGTGATGTTTGCTTCAGAACAGGACGAAATCAGCCATATTCAGTACCCCGTGTTGCAATATCCTGTGAAAGTGAAATCACTCAAACTCGATACTACACCGGATTTCAGCGATATTCTCACCGGCATCAAAGGTCAGTATCTGATCTTTAAACATGGCGTGGTATTCAATGTCAGAGCCCATAGCGGTTACCAGATCAAAATGACAATTTGAGTATTTTTTTGGAAGAAACTAACAGAGTATCAGGAATCTGAATATATTTGGCCTGACTTTACTGATTTCAACATTTCGTTTTCTGTGTATTCGTAGTCAATGTTTGTTGGATCCCGTAGTTGTCGAATTTACATCAACAAACAGTTTTTATCAAATGAACATTTTTGTTTCAGGGCTGAATTACAGCATGTCGAGCGAAGAGCTCCAGGAAGTATTTACACCATTTGGTGCCGTTACTTCTGCTAAAGTTATCATGGACCGCGCTACCGGCCGCTCACGCGGTTTTGGTTTTGTGGAAATGCCTTCATCTGACGAAGGTCGTGCAGCAATTGCACAACTCGACCAGTCAGAAGTGAATGGCAGAAAAATCAACGTTAAAGAAGCCGAAGAGCGCCCACAGCGCAGCGGTGGTGATCGCCCGAGAGGTAATTTCGGCGGCGGTGGTCGCAGAGAAGGTGGTTTCAGACCACGCTACAACCGTGACAACGACGGTGGTGGTTACGACAGAGACAGAGGAAATCGCTATTAATCTATCGATACTCAAAAAAGAAGGCCGCTTGATGCGGCCTTTTTTATTGCCCGTCATTCGTGTTGATGCAAGCGACCGAGTACCTTTGCCAAGCATAAATATTCATTCAAATGACAACTTCCATGACCAGTTTGGATAAGGCGACTGAAATGATCGGTCTCGAAGAAAAATATGGTGCCCATAACTACCACCCATTGCCAGTCGTTCTCGAACGTGGTCAAGGCGTTTTTGTATGGGACGTCAATGGTAAAAAATACTTCGATTTTCTTTCTGCTTACTCTGCCGTCAACCAAGGTCATTGTCATCCTAAAATCACTCAGGCGCTTATCGACCAGTCGCAACAACTGGCTTTGACTTCTCGTGCATTTTACAACAGTTCATTGGGTATTTATGAAAAATTCATCTGTGAGACATTTGGATATGATAAAATGCTCCCGATGAACACAGGTGCTGAAGGCGTGGAAACAGCCATCAAACTCTGCAGAAAATGGGCCTATGAGAAAAAAGGCATTGCTGATCATCAAGCTAAAATTATTGTCTGCGAGCAAAACTTCCACGGTAGAACTACCACCATTGTTTCATTCTCCAGTGACCCGGATTCATCAAACCATTTCGGACCATATGCCGATGGATTCATTCGTATTCCATACAATGATTTGAAAGCCCTGGAACATGCACTTCAAGATAAAAATGTGGCAGGTTTCCTCGTTGAGCCCATACAAGGTGAAGCTGGCGTGGTAGTGCCTGATGAGGGTTATTTGAAAAAAGCCGCAGCATTATGCAAAGCCAATCAAGTACTATTCATCGCTGATGAAATCCAAACCGGTATTGCGAGAACAGGAAGGATGCTTGCTATAGATCACGAAGGTGTTCACGCTGATATGCTCATCCTGGGTAAAGCACTTAGTGGTGGCGTTTATCCTGTAAGCGCAGTACTTGCTCAAGATGAAATTATGTTGTGCATCAAACCAGGTCAGCACGGCAGTACCTATGGCGGAAATCCTCTGGCTGCGCGTGTAGCTATTGCAGCACTCGAAGTTATTCGCGATGAAAAACTCGCTGAAAATGCCCAAAGACTTGGAGAAATTTTCAGGAAAGAAATGCAACGCATTATAGATGGATCTGACTTGATACAACTCGTGAGAGGCAAAGGCTTATTGAATGCGATCGTGATCAACGATACTCCGGAAAGCAGCACAGCTTGGCAACTTTGTCTTGCACTGGCAGAAAATGGACTCTTAGCCAAACCAACACACGGTAATATCATTCGATTTGCACCTCCATTGGTGATGACCGAAGAACAATTGATGGAATGTGTAGCCATCATCGAAAAAACAATCACCGAGTTCAAAAAGTAATTTCACTCCACTAAGCAGATCATGATCATTGTCGGAGATACGCTCGTGAGTGAAGAACTCTTCGAACAACATTTTGTGTGCGATCTCAATGCTTGTAAAGGAGCATGCTGTGTTGAAGGAGAAAGTGGCGCTCCGCTTGAGCCCGATGAAATTGACTCACTCGAAGAGGTATACGACATCGTAGAGCCGTACTTGCGTCCGGAAGGTATCAAAGCTATTCGTGAGAAGGGCCTTTATCAAGTAGATGATGATGGCGATATTGTAACCACATTGGTCGGAGAGCATGGCGAATGTGCCTATGCGGTATTCGATGAAAATGGTATCGCAAAATGCGCATTGGAACAAGCATGGCTGGACGGCAAAACAACTTGGAAAAAACCCATCTCATGCCATCTTTACCCGGTTCGACTAGCCAAGTTGCCGGAATATACCGCTGTCAATTACCATAGGTGGCAAGTGTGCAAACCCGCATGCGAATGCGGAAGTAAACTCAAAGTTCCTGTTTACCGCTTTCTGAAAGACCCGCTCACCAGAAGATTTGGTGAAGCCTGGTACCAAGAACTTGAACTTATAGCAAAAGAATATCTCAACCGAGACTGATCAGCCTCATATTTTCTTGCTTTTCAGCTGTTCACGTCGAACGGTTGAAATCACAATGCATCAACCGAAAAGAAGTGCAATGCAATGTGGGTACTTTGCATCTTCAGGCTCATGTAGCCTGTCGCCACAGAATGAACCGACTTTACACTTTCTTGATTCTTCAAATGTGCTGCTTGGCTGCCTGGACTCAGGCACCTGCAACCATGACATATCAGGCAGTACTGCGCGATAACGCAGGCAATCAACTGGTGAATCAAACCGTAACCATTGAATTTGCTATCCGAGAAAATGACCCTGAGGGGATCATTGTTTTTGAAGAATACCACAACCTCATTCCAACAAATCAGTTTGGATTGATCAGCACCTTGATTGGGAACGGTGTGAACACCGGTAATGGCATATTCAATTCATTGACCGAAATTCCCTGGGGGCAACATGTCTATTTTCTCGAGGTCAGGGCCGTTATTCCTGGAGAAGGATCGCCACAACTTATAGGCGTTTCGCAGTTGGTCACCGTTCCTTACGCCTATTACTCCAAACAAGCTGAAACGGTGGTGAATGAATCAGATGGCGATACAACGAATGAGTTGATTGAAGACTTTTCACTCAATGGCTCAGTGCTCACCATCACTGAAAACAATGTGGATTATGCGGTTGACCTTTCAACCATCAGCGGCAGTGACAATGACAATGCGAGTGATAACGAATTGATCACATCGATGACAATCAATGATCTCCTTCAATTGGAAATTGAAGAAGGTACACATGTTACGAATGCTGATTTAAGTGCATTGGCGTTCAACACATGGAGCCGCAATGCTGATGGTATTTATAACACCAATGATCAAGTAGGAGTTGGAACTAGCGCTCCCAACAGCACACTCGATGTCGGTGGGTCATTCGGACTCAGTGTAACAACACTGATAGGTGAAGATTTTGATCTAAACCTGAGTCCATCCAGCGCTGCAACTGCGGTATTCATTTGTGATGTTACAAGTCAGGATGTCAATGTGCAACTCATCAGTGCAACGAATTGTCCGGGCAGGATTTATAAGTTCAGAAAATTTTTTACCGGCACATCAACGACGAACAACGTCAACATTATTGCACCTGTTGGAGAAAGCATCGATATGATGCCCACTTATCAGATGAGCAATCAATATGCAGAATACGTAACGATCATCAGCAACGGAAGCAATTGGTTTCTGATTGAACACAGTAAGGATTGAACGGGTGAAAAAAGCAATGGTCATCTTCATCAGTTTGTTATTGCCCATGAGGTTCATGGCACAAATTGTATTGGATCATGCTGTGGTTTCACCATTTGCATTACAAGTGCAGGGTAATGGAATGCTCACATCCACAGTTGGACAAGTTGAAACATCAACATTACAAGGCACCAATCAATTCATCACGCAAGGATTCGAACAACCTAATGGATATTCACTTCTATTCGCTGAGTTCGAGATCAGTCTGAATCTTTGTACAAATCTTTACGATGTAAAGATCACTTCAATCTCGTCATGTCAAGCCAATGACACTGTTTCCTATTTCTGGAATGGAATTGAAGGTACTGCAGAGGCGACTGGACTTCCGCCCCAAACTACCATTCATATTTCCTCGATATACGGATGTGTTTACCACGGCTTTTTCAATTTCGAAGAAATGGAAGCCATTGAAATTCCATGTGATTTGAATTTCTATAATTTCATTTCACCCAACGACGATGGTGACAACGACAAGTGGAAGATTCTCAACATTACAGCAGACAAATACACGTCGAATCAGGTCATCATCTACAATAGATGGGGTGCAGAGGTTTGGAAGGGCGACAATTACGACAATCAGATGGTGGTTTGGCATGGCAATTCGCAGGATGGCAGTCCATTACCAGATGGCACCTACTTCTATGTAGTCAAATCAAACGCACAGGAATTCAACGGATATATTGAATTACAGCGATGAAACGAACCAACATATCCCTGTGGCGCTCATGTATCATTGGCATGTTGACATTGCTGTTTTGTATTGCAGACAAACCATCACAAGCACAACAGGAATGGGGATATAGCCAATACCTCTTCAATCTTTACGACATCAATTCCTCATATGCAGGCAATCACAACGGACCAAGTTTCGCTGCTCGATACAGGTCGCAATGGATGGGCTTTGAGGGTGCACCGGTTACACAACTCTTCTCATTTCACACACCTGTTGCACATGATCAGATTGGACTTGGTATGAAAATACTGAATGAATCAATTGGTGCCAGAAAACAACAACAACTCAAAATTTCCGGATCTTATCGCATGCATTTCGGAGAAAACACACTCGCCTTTGGCGTCGCTGGTGGAGCTGTGAGACAATCCTCTGACATATCCATGATCAAAGCTGCGGACGAGCAAGATGCACAGCTCTCTGTATTTCCCAATACTTCTATTACGCCCATAGTAGATGCTTCAGTATTTTTCAATACCAAAAAATTCTATGTTGGTATTGAAAGTACTCGATTGAACAAATCTGCATACCACCACGAACAAGGAGCCTTGGCCAGGCTTTATTACAACGTCAACGCCACTGCCGGTTACATACAAAAAATTGGAGAAAATAATTTGCTGCAACTTTCCAGTATGATGAAATATTCTGAAGGAAAACTGTGGCAAGCAGATTTGAATTTGACTTACCTAATCAACAACAAACTTTGGTTTGGCGGTGGATATAGGGTCTTCAGCGGCGCATTGATTGTTGCTTGCATCAATATCACCGAACACTTCAGATTAGGTTTGAGTTATGATGTTGCCGCTAAAAAAATGCGGACCAACAACGATGGCTCTGCAGAAGTATATCTAGGATATCATCTCATCAACAGATCATCTAAATCGATTCGATATTTTTAAGTGAAACAATTCATTGGCATCATATCGATACTTCTCCTTGCAGCGAAAATGCTCGCTCAGCCTGGTTATTCCATTCAATCACTCGAATCACTGAATACCAAAAAAGACGATATTGCCTGCGCATTGGTAGAAGGCAAACTCATTTTGATGACGACAGATGAGACCAATTTGGTGAACGACTATATCTGGAACAAACATGCACCGTTTTATCTGATGGATGCAACACGTGGAGAAACATTCTCCGTTTGGAGTAAAGGTCAAGTCATATTCGACAGAAAAAGACTTAGTGATGAAGGACCTGTTTCATACGATCCAACTGATTCTACACTTTATTTTTCATCAGCCGAAAACTTCGGTCAGACGAATGACCGCATGCTCAAGATCTATCGCATGAAATATGACGGCATCCAATGGGGAAAACCAGAACTTCTCAGCTTTTGTAATGCCGATGCCGATTATACACATCCATGGTTCGATCCAGAACAAAACCTCTTGGTGTTTAGCAGCAATAGATCCGGCGGCTTTGGCAACATGGATATTTGGTATTCATATCTTGTGGACAGTATCGGTTGGACAGAACCTGTGAATCCGGGAATGATGATCAATTCGCCGATGCAAGAAATTTTTCCGACAGTGTACAAAGGTGATATTTACTATTCTACCAACGTCACAGGAGGAATGGGTGGTTACGACATCAAAAAAGCATTGCGAAGTGATCAATGGAAATCAACTGTATCTTTAAATGTTCCATTCAATTCAACACAGGATGAAATCAATCTCATTTTTCTTTATGATGAAAAAGCCATCATAACATCCAATCGCGATGGTGGTTTAGGTGGTGATGACATCTATTTAATTACACAAAACCCCGACCCACAGGAAGTCACAAAATGCACCGCACGGTTAGAGATCAATAAAGAACCACTTCCTGATGTGACAATTGCTGCGACCAATGAATTCAATGAATTGGTGATGAAAGAAAAATCAGATTCGTTGGGAGAGGTCAATATTTCGGTATTGCAAATAAATAAGCGCTATCGACTTCAACTTGCTGGGGTAGATCCATCGATGTACGAAAACATCTTGCTGGTTTTATATGATCACCTCGGTAACCGTATCAGAGAGATTCGTTTCAATGTGAGTGGATTTGCTGATCTGGAATTGTTGCCATTGAATTATGCCGAACTTCATCTGCTTCCTTTAGAAGACCAGAGCATACTTTCCATTCAAATTGAAGGACAGCTTTATGAGGAAACTCCTGGTGATATCAGTAAAACCGAACCCATTACAATTCTCGATGAAGAAGGAAATCCCGTGGCATTGGCTTACACCAACAACACAGGAAAATTCAGGTTTACGAAACTGGAACCACAACAGGAATACACTTTCAAACTCTCACAGGCCACAGCTGCTAAAAATGTTTTGATCACAGACAAGGGAGAAAAAATTACGTTACCTGTTCTCAATGCTGAGGTGAACTACACCAGGGTGAATCCTGATGAAGCCATTGAGCTCGTGAATGAATACAATGAAAAAATCACAGTATCGCCTAAAGACCTATTCGTCATCAATCGCATCTACTACGAATACAATAGCGCTCGGCTAACTGTGGAAGCCATTCGACAATTGCAACAACTCACCATTATCTTAAACCGCAATGCTGAAATTGGAATTGATATTCTTTCCCATACTGATAGTCGCGGACAAGATGATTATAACCTAAAACTTTCAGAGAAAAGAGCCAAAGCTACGGTCGACTACATGACTTCTACCGGTATTGCAGCAAATCGTTTTACAGCAACAGGTTTGGGTGAAAGTCAGTTGCTCAACGAATGTGATGATGGAATACCATGCACTGATCCTGAACATTCTATCAATAGGCGGACAGAAATCAAATTGCGAAAGTTGCCGGCCATGCGGTGATCAGAAATCGTCTTCTATCTGTTCAGGTTGGTGATCTGACTTCTTTTCCCTTTTTAGCCAATAAATCAATGCCCCGGTGGCAAAGACACAAAGACCTATGAAAATTGAACGGATAGAATAGTGTTTTAGGCCAAAATGGAGGATGAGGGTAACCACCAAAAAGATTCTACCCACGAAATAGGACCATTCAGCAAAACTCCTTGATTTTGAGAAGAAAAAGATAAAATTCCGAATCAGAATCGCCCCTAACCCACTGGCAATCAAAAGACTTGAAAATGGCCAATGTTGGATACGAAACAATAAACCGACTATGAGCAACAAGATGGGTAGATATACCACAGTCCAATGCTCAAACCAACGTCTGTCGCGGTCTTCATCGAATTGATCCAGTATCTTCTCAGAAAATTTTATCACTTTCCAAAAATAAAATTTGCATCCAACATTCAACTAAGTATATTTGCGCCCGCTTTTACAGAAAAGCAGTTGCCGAAAGCGGTAACGCGATGTAAAGCAAATTTATTGGGAGCTTAGCTCAGCTGGTTCAGAGCATCCCGCATAACATGCGGGAGGGTCATTGGACGAATAGAGCGTTTGAAATAATGGGAGCTTAGCTCAGCTGGTTCAGAGCATCCCGCATAACATGCGGGAGGGTCATTGGACGAATAGAGCGTTTGAAATAATGGGAGCTTAGCTCAGCTGGTTCAGAGCATCCCGCATAACATGCGGGAGGGTCATTGGACGAATAGAGCGTTTGAAATAATGGGAGCTTAGCTCAGCTGGTTCAGAGCATCTGCCTTACAAGCAGAGGGTCATAGGTTCGAATCCTATAGCTCCCACTACAGGCCTTGCATTTGCAAGGCTTTTTTTTTT
>JAIBBG010000029.1 GCA_019694805.1 Flavobacteriales bacterium
TCCACCAAAATTGGCACACCATAAGGGCCATATCCTTCGTACACCATTTCTTCGTAGTTGCTATTGTCTTTGTCGCTTGCGCGCTTAATAGCAGATTCTACGCGGTCTTTAGGCATATTCAATCCGCGGGCGTTGGCCATTACCTGACGCAAACGTGGATTGTTTGCGGGATCTGGACCTCCGGATTTTACCGCCATTACTATATCTTTTCCGATACGAGTGAAGGCTTTTGCCATCTTATCGTAACGGGCAAACATCTTGTGTTTTCTTGTTTCAAATATGCGACCCATAGCGCTGGATTTTTATCGGCCGGCAAACGTAACCCCCGAATATCTTCCTTGCAAGTATGGTGAATGCTTTTCAGGTAAAACAAGGTGAATTTGGGCATTTTTTGGTCCCCTGATGCCCTTTTCTCGTCCAAATCCGGTTAGGTTTGCGCCATGTTTCTGGAGAATACCTCACACCGTGGCAGGCGACAAGGTTGGATCGAAGTGATCTGTGGCTCCATGTTTTCAGGAAAAACGGAAGAATTGATCCGTCGGATGAAGCGCGCAGAATTCGCCAAGATGAAGGTGGAGATTTTTAAGCCGAAAATTGACAACCGTTACCATGAAGAGGACGTGGTAAGCCACAACCAGAACAGCATTCGCAGCACGGCTATCGAACATTCATCCCAATTGCTGCTACTTACGAGCGATGTCGAAGTGGTGGGAATCGATGAGGCGCAATTCTTCGACGATGGACTTCCTGATGTTTGCAATGACCTCGCCAATCAGGGTATTCGCGTGATCTGTGCCGGTTTGGATATGGACTTCATGGGGCGACCTTTTGGTCCGATGCCGAATTTGCTGGCTGTGGCGGAGTTTGTAACCAAAGTCCACGCGATATGTGTTGATACTGGTAACCTGGCCCAATTTTCCTATCGCCATGTGGAAGGGGATTCTGTCGTTCAGCTGGGGGAGCAAGAAAGTTATGTGCCCCTCTCCCGTGAAGCCTACCAACAAAGGATGATGGCACGCAAGAAAAATCAAGGATGATTTCTCAACGGCAGAGGTCTAAGAAGTCTTCATTTTTAATATGTTTTCAAACTGGCTGTTCGGCTAATTTTCCGTTGAAAAATCTGAATTATTTCAAATGAATTATTCTATTCAGCAGATAGCAGGAATTGTTGGTGGAGAGCTGGTGAGACATGATGATTCCGGGCCGGTGCATCGCGTATTGCTCGACAGCCGGAAAATCGTTCAACCCAAAGAAGCATTGTTCATAGCCATCAGAGGTGAACGCCATGATGGTCACAAATACCTGAATGAAGTTTATGATGCAGGAGTAAGAAATTTCATGGTAGAAAGTGAACCGGAAGGGTTATTTCCGGGGGCTTCATTTATTCTGGTCAAAAACGCAACGCTGTCATTTCAAGTTCTGGCTGCTCAGCACCGGGCATCATTCCATATTCCTGTTATAGGTATCACCGGAAGCAACGGTAAAACGATAGTGAAGGAATGGCTCAACATTCTTTTGTCCGACGAATACCACATTGTAAGAAGTCCCAAGAGTTACAACTCACAAATCGGTGTTCCACTCTCGGTGTGGAATATGGACGAATCGCATCAACTGGGAATTTTTGAAGCGGGTATATCTCAACCGGGAGAAATGGAGAGATTGGCAAAGGTGATACAACCGACCATTGGCATTTTTACTTCTATTGGTACTGCCCACAGTGAAAATTTTCTGAGTAGAAGACAATTGATCGGTGAAAAATTAAACCTGTTCGCCAAAACCGACATCATCATTTGTCCCGAAGATGCGGATTTGATGCAATTGGTGTTGCCATGGGCACCCATTAAACAAATCGTTTTCATTCCCGATGCTTGGAGTTCACGAACATCATCGCACCATCATCATACCTTCATCAAATTGACATGGCGCGATCGGGAAATTCCATTTGAGATACCATTCACAGATCGAGCATCTGTGGAAAATGTCATCACTTGCATTTATACCATGCTGGTCATGGAATATCATCCGGATGAAATTCAATCCAGGTTATCGAGATTGAGTCCATTGGAAATGCGACTCCAATTGATCGACGGTGAAAATGATTGTGTGATTGTGAATGATGCATACAGCAATGATTTGCAATCGCTGGAAATTGCTTTGGACTTTTTGCAACAACATGCGAGAAACCACGAAAGGGTGGTGATTCTTTCCGACTTATTTCAAACTGGATTAAATGACCGTGACCTGCACGAAAAAATTGCAGGATTGCTCGCTCAAAAGAAAATCGGGACATTCATTGGTATTGGTAAAGGAATGATGAAGAACGCTTCTTTTTATCAGGAAAATTCTCGCTTTTTTGATTCTACAGAATCCTTTCTTCGTGAAAAGGACAGCATGTCATTTTCTCATGTTGCGGTTTTAGTGAAAGGTGCCCGTGACTTCCGGTTCGAACGCATTGCGGCGGCATTGCAGGAAAAAACACACGACACCATTTTGGAAATCAATTTGAGTGCACTTGCTCACAACCTGAATTTTTTCAGGAGTAAATTAAGACCTGGAACACGGGTAATGGTGATGGTTAAAGCTTTTGGTTATGGAAGCGGTGCGCATGAAGTTGCATCGTTGTTAGAATACCACAAAGTGGATTATCTCGCAGTAGCCTACACCGATGAAGGTGTCGAATTGCGTAAAGCAGGAGTCTCACTTCCCATCATGGTTATGAATCCAGAGCGCAGCAGTTTACCTACGTTGATCAGATACAAACTTGAGCCAGAGATTTATAGTTTCCGAACACTGGAGAGTTTTGTTCACGCTTTGCATGCGACGGATGCATTAACACCGTATCCAATACACATCAAGTTGGACACGGGCATGCATCGTCTTGGATTTGAATCATCCGATATACATAAATTGTCAGAGATATTATTGTCCAGACCAGATCTGAAAATTGCATCCGTATTTACTCATCTTGCCGCAACTGACGAAGCGACACATGATGCCTTCACCAGATTACAACTCGATAGGTTTGATGCGTCGGTAGAAATTATCGAAGAAAAAACAAAACAGAAATTTTTACGTCATGCTTTAAATACTGGAGGCATCGAACGTTTCGCAAGAACTACCGATGATATGGTTCGTCTTGGTATTGGCTTGTACGGTGTCTCGGCGAGTGGGGCAGATCAGGCTTATTTGCAGTCGGTAAGTACCATGAAAACGGTGATTTCACAAATACGGACCATTCCAAAAGGCGAAAGCGTTGGCTATGCAAGGAATTATGTGGCCGCCAAGGACATGCGTATTGCCACCATTCCTGTTGGATATGCCGACGGGCTTCGTAGACGAATGAGCAATGGCGTAGGATATGTGATGATCAAAGGCAAAAAGGCAGCTATCACAGGTAATGTCTGTATGGATATGACCATGGTAGATGTCACCGACATTCCATGTGAGGAAGGTGATGAAGTGGAAATTTTTGGCCAACAGATATCATTGTCTGAATTTGCAGCCATGAATGGCACAATTGCGTATGAAGTCCTGACATCTGTAAGCCAACGGGTGAAAAGGGTTTATCATCAAGAGTAGGGTATCCTTTGATGTTCAAGTAGTGTTTGTGTATTTTAGTATAAAATGGAAAGAAAAAAATCATGAAAAGCTTCTTTTTGATCATCCTGAGTATGATTTTATGCTTGACGGTTATTGCACAAAAGCCGGCAACAGTTTTTGGTGAGGTCCTGATCAGATTCGAAAAGAACTACAACGCGGATGATTTTACAGCTCAGGTCCAGCGCGAATTGGGCCTTCTGCCTCATCTGCAATTCAAAACATGTGTAAGTGATGACATGAACATATGGCTCTGCAGTTTTGATGAAACGATGGTGGAGAAATATTCCTTCATTGAAGAGTTGAAACAAATGCATGGTGTGCAAACAGCACAGGCAAATCATATTCTAACAGAAAGAGTTATTCCGGATGATCCATTTTTCAATCAACAATGGCATCATCAACAAGCCGAAGACCATGATATTGATAGTGAACTCGCCTGGGATATTACCACAGGTGGGACAACTGTTGCGGGTGACGATATTGTCGTTTGTGTGGTAGAATTGGGTGGTGCCATGTGGAGTGTAAGTGACATTGCGGATAACCACTGGGTGAATGTGCATGAGATTGCCAACAACGGATTAGATGATGATGGCAACGGATATATCGATGATTACGATGGATGGAATATTTCTTCCATGTCTGATAATATCAGCAATGGAGATCACGGAACACGCGTCTGCAGCATGATAGGCGCAAAGGGAAATAATACCACCGGTGTGACTGGCGTAAACTGGAATGTGAAAATGATGATGGTGGAAATTGGTGGGGTGAGTGAAGCCAATGCGATTGCAGGTTATAACTATCCTCTGAAAATGCGGAAGCTTTACAATGAAACAAATGGAACACTCGGCGCTTTTGTGGTAGCAACCAATAGCAGTTGGGGTACCGACAATGGACAACCGGCCAACGCTCCTCTTTGGTGTGCGATGTACGACTCACTTGGTGTTCATGGGGTGTTGAGTTGCGGCTCTACTACCAATAGCAATGCGAATGTGGATGTGGTTGGAGACCTTCCAACGGCATGCCCAAGTGAATACATGATCTCGGTGGGCAGAACCAACAGTCAGGATGTTCGCGCTTCGGGCGGATATGGACAAACGACAATAGATCTCATGGCACCCGGAGATCAAGTATACCTTGCGAACAATACAACCTATGGCACCACTACCGGCACATCTTTTTCCGGTCCTTGTGTCGCAGGAGCTATTGCCTTGTTATACTCTGCGCCCTGCAATTCAATCATTCAAATTGCCAATGGAGATCCCGCTGCTGCAGCTCAAATGATCAGGGACTATATTTTCAATGGTGTTGATCAGATCGCGCAATTGGAAACTGAAACTGTAACCGGGGGTAGATTGAATGTGAATAACAGCTTAACACTTCTCATGGATGAATGTGATAATGGAAGTTGCATTGCACCATTTGGTTTCAACATCAACCAAACTACAGGAACACTTGATTACACCATTACTTGGGATGCGGTTCAGGGTCAAAATAGTTTTGAAGTTCAATATCGCACCACCGGATCAACGGAATGGACAACAGTGGAAGGCGGAGTAAGCGAGGCCAGTTGTACCATAACCAATTTGTTGTCGTGCACCGAGTATGAATTACAAGTGATGAGCAATTGCGGAAAAGCAACAAGCAACTGGTCGGAATCCTTTATCTGGACAACGGATGGATGTTGTGATAACCCGGATCTGATATCGCAGATTTCTTTTACAGATTCTACTGTGACGCTCACCTGGAACGACATCCTTGCGACGGACATCTACAATGCAGTCGCAATCCCAACTTCAGGAGAACCAATTTATTTTAATGAAATCGAGGGCAATGAATTTGAATTTTCTGGATTGTCGGCCTGTGAGCAATACATCATCAACATCACATCAGATTGTTCCAATGGTCCGGTTGATGCGATTGATTTTATGATCCACACTTCCGGATGTGAAAATTGTCTGGACCTTACCTATTGTCAAGTGACTGCCGGATCTACTTACGAGTATATCGCACAGGTGGAACTCGGGAATATCAATCGCATCTCAGAATCTGATGGTGGTTATATTCTGGTAGAAGACATGACTACAATTTTGACAGCCAACACAAATTATCAGATATCCTGCACTCCGGGTTATCCTGCCAGTGAATTCAACGAGAATTTTATGGTGTGGATCGACTACAATTCAGATGGCGATTTTGATGACGAAAGTGAAATTGTATTTGATGCACCGAATGCCACCACCACAACCATCAGTGGCAATTTTACTGTTCCTTCATTTGTGCAGGACGGTATCGTTCGTATGCGAGTAGCCATGAGGTATACATCGGGCAATGACCCTGTGGAGCCAATGAAATGTGGTTCCTGGACTTATGGAGAAATTGAAGACTATTGTGTAACTCTTTCACAGACTGTTGATGTGGATCACATCGAAAGCAGTTCAGACATGAAGGTATTTCCCAATCCTGCAGAAGATTTTTTTACCATCATGTTGGGTGAGATATCAGGAATGCCATCAGCATGGATTACTGTGCATCAAATGGATGGTAAGCTCATCATTCATGATCGTTATAGATCAGGACAGCATATCCAATGTGGCGATTGGTCAGCAGGAATTTATCAGATATCTGTACAGGATGGAAATGTCATCAGGCATGGCATGATTGTGATCAAATGATTAAACATGTAGTCGATCTCCCTGCTGCAATCAACCAAAAATTGGTTCATCCAATTTTACAAGAAAGCGGTGTTCAGCTTCATATCAAGCGCTGTGATCTTATCCATCCTGAGGTGAACGGCAACAAGTGGTATAAGCTTAGATACAACATCGAACAAGCTATGGCCGATGGTCACGATACCATCCTCACTTTTGGTGGGCCATACAGCAATCACATTCATGCAACTGCTGCTGCGGGAAAAATTTTCGGCTTCAAGACCATTGGTGTGATCCGTGGTGAAGAACCCATGCAGTGGAGCCACACCCTTGAATTTGCGAGGGCATGTGGTATGCGATTGGAATTTATCACGAGATTGGCTTATGCTGAAAAGGCCACCGAAGATTTCAAATCATGGCTGCATGAAGAATACGGTTCGTTTCATTTGGTTCCCGAAGGAGGATCGAATTTTCATGGCATCAATGGGTGCATGGAAATTCTCACAGAAGATGATCGAAACAGTTATGATATCATCTCTTGTGCATGCGGCACAGGTGCTACCATGTGTGGTTTAGCGTTAAGTTTATCTGAGGGTCAAAGAGTGATTGGTTTCCCTGTTTTTAAGTCCGGTGAATTCATGGCGACTGAGGTTCAACAACATCTGGATTATTTTTTAATGGATAAGGAAGCTTCTTCAGACGTCATGAAGTCTTGTGATTTTGTAACAGATTACCATTTTGGTGGATACGCAAAATGGAACGATGAATTGATTTCATTCATCAAAACATTTCAGAACGATTGCCACGTTCCTCTGGATCAAGTCTACACCGGAAAAATGATGTATGGTATTCTTGATCTCATCAAAGCCGGGCGTTGGAAATCAGGAACACGCCTCTTAGCCATTCATAGCGGTGGTCTGCAAGGTGTCATCCCTGCATTGAAATAAAAAATCCGCGACCGTTGCCGCGGAATTTTTTTATCCTTAAAAAATCCATACGCTTTTTAAGGATATACTTTGTTCTAGCCCTTGACTCCTTGAGTATGGAGGAGATACCCTAACGAGGATGATGGTACGAATGAACCTCTACTTTCATTCCTGAAAAAATTTCTGGGACGAAAGCAGGGGTTCTTTACATCAATGTCCTTTTGAGGAGGACTATCTATTCACGACAAGTTTTTCTACAGTTTCAAAATGATCGGCATTGATTTTTACATAATAAACACCATTCGATAGCGCTACCTGGAATGGCCAAGTAATGTATGACTGCTCTTGGATCACAAGTTTTTCTTGTTGCACTAATCTGCCTTGGGCATCATACAATGTGACATGGACTAAATCTCCTGAAACATCGCGTGTATTGATAAATACAAACTCACCAAACCCTGGATTAGGATAAATCATGGCAGACGATGTTTCATCGACGGCGAGTATCTTCACTTCTTCTTCTTGTCCTGGATACATCACAGATGCGGAAGTATTGTTTACACTCACCAATTGCGCCGGTCCATATACACCTGGACCGGAAGCGAAATTCGGACGGATTTTCACAGACCAAACACCTGTATTGCCTAACAATTGAAGTACACCTAAGGATAGATAAGGTGCTGAAGTTGGTGTTGTGTATTCCGTTGATCCAATACTTATCGGAGAATTATCCAGACACGATGTTACTTGTGTAAACTCATACGTGTAATTGATGGCGCCACAAATGGAAGGATGACCAGGTACTGCTTTACCAATGAGGTAATGCGTTCTCAGCAAGGCGGCAGGACAACGTTGACTTGATTTTACTTCAACAAGTGGTTGATTCATCATGGTCACATCGGAACAATTCACAGAGGATGGATTTCCTGCAATGTGTATGGTCTCTGTTGAGCCCGCGCCATTCGACAACGAATAATTGACATCAACCGACACATCATAAACTCCTCCATATTGAAGCGCAAGCGTTGGAGAAGAAAGGTTGATCAAGCCATTTGTACCGTTGAGTGTCGTTGTGATAGCAGGAGCACCACCGCCGATTCCAGTAAAATGAAAATCATATGTTACACCGCTTGATGGTGAACCACGGTAGATTGCTTTGTAACTACCACAAACGGAGAATCCTGCTGGAGGTGTTACATATGAGCAACCACTCGGCATGAGATGTTGGATACACAACGTGAATGGTCCTGCCGTTCCGCCTGCCGTTCCAACAGAAACATAGTATGTTGTTCCTGGAGTTAGCGCATCATGATTCAGTCTTTCATAGTCTGCGGCACCCGAAGCAGCGTTTTCAAATCCGCCAACAACCGGTATGTAATTGCTTCCAACTTTTTGATAAAGTTCAATCACGTCATCAGATGTGGGCGAATTCAAGGTTATCGAAACACCAGTCGATTGTGCAACGAATTTGTACCACGTATCTGGTCCTGTCGTAGAAGCCGATTCAGGTGAATCTGAAGCATAACTTAAATCGCCGGATATCGGATAGCAATTCGGGTAAACAACATTGGAACTATAAGCCACCTGTGAGGCAGTTGCTGGTGAATTGTTAGGAGGAACCACACAATTGTCAACTACAATTTGCGGCATCAACCATGCACCACACCCTTCAGTATTCAACATAAATACATCATATGTGGTTGTTTGTGTTGGTGTAACTGTTGCGGAAGATGTGGTGGAAACGTTAGGAGACCAATCGTAAGAAATTGCATCCGGTGCAGTTACCGCAATATCGCTAAATCCTCCAACACAGATATTGCTATCCGAAATGGATGAAGATGCAGCAAGAGGCGCATAAGTCACAGATACTTCGTCACTGATGAATGTTGCGCCTGTTCTTCGACTGGTTGAATAGCACACAAAATATGCATTCGCCTGCACGTGATGAACCCAGACTTGTTTGCCATTGCCATTAGGTACCGGTGAATAAGGCCCGCCAGGTGTATTGGATGAATACCACCTGTAATCTACTTCTGCATCACCTTCATAATCTATGGCAAACAAGGGTATCGAAGTCCCGCCTTCATCACATGCTATGGAAGCTCCTGCGAAAGTGATAACATGATCTGGAATATAGAATGCTGGTGGTGTTTGGTTCACTGTGATGTTCTGCGTTGCTGTGCGCTGGAAACTTTCGCCGGTGGAAGTGGTGAATGTAACTGTATGTGAAACCTCATACGTACCGGGTACTTGATAGTAATGCGATGCATTCGCCGATTCCGTCGAACTTCCATCACCCCATGACCAAGAATGACAGCATGCAGTTACATCAGACGACATGGTACTTTCATCCCAAGCTGATAATAGTAATCCACTGCTGGTAAACGCAATCCGCGAAGTTCCAGTGCAACATGGAGGAGGTGGAGGGAGAGCGCATTTGATCTTGATGGTTTTTTTGATGAGGATTTTTTGTGTCTTCGAACACCACGCAATCATGGTGATGGTGTATATGCCACTGCCATTAAAACAATGTGTTGGGTTTTGACTCCAGCTGAAATTACCATCACCAAAATTCCAGAAGAAATTCGTACCACTGCAAGCGCCATTTCCAAATACAGGGGTAAATGTTCTGCAGCAGCCGCTTCCAGTTACATTAAAGTTAGTAGGTAGGCAGCAAGGTGGAGTACAAGTGACTGTGACTGTTTTACACACCGTATGGTAATAAGCTACTCCGGCTGTGTTTCTGCAACAATCAACGTGGCAAATCGTGTAAGTACCTGATCCGGGGAAAGTGATCGATGTTGCATCGGCAACATAAACAGTCGGAAGATTTCCGAAAGTCCAAGATTCACATCCATCGGGATCACCATCCGGAGTGAGGTCAGTCACTGAAACTGTGCAACCACTGATGGTAAAGGTGAAATCAGCATCAATCGGTCCGCATGGTAAAGCACACGTTACGTTGATAGTTTGACAGGTTTCTCTTCTGCAGAAGGTACCGCCATTAGGTGCACAATCATGATAGCACACAATGTATGTCCCATTTTGAGTAAACGTATAATTGAAAATATTGCCCACTCCAGAAGTGATTAAATTGTACGATGGATCATATATGATGAAGCCAGCACACAATCCGGGCGGATTGATTGAGCTGAATGTGTAAGTGCAGTTGGCCCCAATACTGTAAGTAAAATTCGCATCGATCGGACAACAGTTGTATACAAGTTGTGATGCGCTACTTTGAGTATTCGTTCCAGTGGGAAGGTTGTAAGTGGTCGATGCATTGTTCAAAGGGTGTGTATAAATCTGCATCGGTATGGGTTGAATTTGCGGATCAATAAAGCTGCACGAATCCTTGCCATCGAAATAAGGATGAATCACATGGTCTTCATCAAATGTGGATTGATCTTCATATCCGGCAACGCTCCAGATATTGACAATTCTTGATGCTAAATGTTTAGGGTAATAAATCCTTGGTTGTTCTGTCGTTGAGAATGTGCTAAAAATGGAGGCAGAAGGATTGTAATTGATCGACTGTGTGGGATAAGCGTAGTGAGGTCCAAACTGATCCACCCAAGGTGTGTTCTTATTGTATCTCAGTACAAATGGAAAGATGCCCTGTGTCGTGCCTGAAATTTGATTATGTCCATACCCAGAAATATAGATATCTGATGATGCACAGCTGGATGCAAACTCATAGGTGTAATAATCATTGTTGGGTGAAATCAAATACCTGGTTCTCGCCGGATTGATGGCTCCGGTGAATTGGTTCATCGCCACGATACCTCCACTTTGTGTTTGAGAGCAGTTTAAGAGATGGTAAAATTCAAATTCTGCATCATCAAAAGCTCCGTCTGCCGACACGCACCAAGTTCCTGTCGTATTGTTATCTGCGTATAGTTGTGACCACACCACAGTTCCAGTCAGTGATAGCAAGGTTGCCATGCCGCATTGTTCTCCTGATGGTGATGTTCCCGATCCTCCAATCAGGTATCCGAAGGACCCAACCCACATCCAATTGGCATTGGAACACATGTCCCAATCGGCAGTTCCGACAGAAATGGGAGAATCAAAATTTCTCGCCCATTGGAAAGTGAGTGCATTGGTCATTTTGATAGCATAAGCACTTTTCGATTGTGTCGCGTTGTATCCATCCGCTTCGAAACCAACTACGAGATATCCCTGCGATGGATCGCCGGGCCAATAATTACCTGGTGTGTTCTGTTCGTAGAATTTTGAGTTGATGATTTTCAATGCCGGTGTGTGCTTGTTGTTTGCCGGCACTTGAATGTACACTTTGTTCTGAAATACAAAATTGGAATCGACCTGCATCACGAAACCACGATCAAGACCACCAATGGTTTCGTATCCACAAACAAGAAAGGTACTGCTATTACCAAGGCAAACATCAAGTCCAAAGTCATCGTTGGACGGAGAAGTAAATACCTCATCCAACATGACCACTCCGTTGAGGTCATATTTCACAAGTCTGATGTCTTTCGTCGCGTTGTCCACCGTGCTACACTGCACATATCCAAACCCATCATGTTTTTTGATCAGAGATATGTGGTCGTCTGATAGGGTATGACTATAAGTGTTTCTGAATTGAGCGTTGAGCTGTGTGATGAACAGAACAAACAACACAGTCAAGATTCGTCTTAGCTGGAGCATAGTTATGGTGTATTAAGGTTACACCGAATGTATTTCCACATCTCTTGCGCCTGAGGCATACTGATTAACTGGCCGCATTTGTCGATTAAGTGGTATCGGAATGACTTTGATTTGATGCACCTTTATGCCCGAACAGTCTGAGAATGGTTTTCCGTAAATCAACATACCTGGGTCTTGTTCTGCTTGTTTCATCAGCAATGAGCGCCTTTGCGCAACTTGAAGAAGCCTTGCATAGACAATATTCTACCCTGGATGGTTTATCGTCCAATGAAGTGTATGATGTCATGTGCGACAGGATGGGTTTCATGTGGTTTGCAACCAACAAAGGTGTTTGCCGATATGATGGTCACACCTTTTTGAATTATTCCAGCGAAGATGGTCTTGGTGATAATTCAGTGCTTGGATTGTTTGAAGATTATCAGGGTCGAATATGGTGCAGAACCATTTCCGGCATCGTTTCATATATTCAAGATGAACGGGTTTTTACTCTGGAAGCCAGAACACGTATCAGTTATCCAAATTCTATTTACGTGGGTGAAGATGACGTCGTTAGAATTGGCTGTCAGGAAGGTGGTGTGACCTATCAGATTTCCCCGCCATATACCGAGCATAACGTGATCATTGAACGAGATACCGTGCATGATTTGCGGGTAGTGCGTTATCCGGATGGATATTATTTCTCAAGATCAGGTTACTACAAAACAAATGTCATCGAGCATACTGAGGGTAAAGTGAGTGAGCTTAAAATGCAAGTGTCCTCTTCGGGTAGCAAAGTGAGATGTCAAGGCGACATGGTTGTTTTTACGACAGGAAATTCATTGGTCATTACCCGACATGGTATCATTGAAGGAGAATATGATTTGCCCGAAGAAATCATCAATGCATTCATTGATGAGGATCGTGCTATTTGGATATGTTGTGCAAATTCGGCTGCTGTATATCGCCTGATTCCTGGTCAAGACTTGGACGCAGCAGAAACCTATATACATGGACACGCTGTATCTGATGTTCAGCGGGATCTCGAAGGTGGTTATTGGTTTTCTACGGTGAATGAAGGTGTGTTTTATGTCCCAGATCTCAGTATTTATAGACTTAAAACAGAGGATACCTTAAGTGGTAGCATTTACATTTATGGTGATGATAGGAATTTGGTGGCCACAGACTATGAGCAGAATGTTTTATTATTTGGGGAAAATGGCTACCGCAAAATCTTATGCACTGATGTCATATCCAATCCGGGCTTATCACCACAAGGGGTATTTCCGGTGCTAAAACGAAAGGCATTCATTCAGTTCACAGATTCTACTGAACAAAAGGTTGCCCCTTCAGGCGATTTTCTGCGCTTTTTTGAAAAAGCAGATTTGCTTATACAGAAATCAACCAATTCTGCTTTAGGTGCTTTGCCTTTACTGTGTTTTGAAGTGGATTTATCGAATCACAATCTGCTACATACTTATCGATCACCAACCAGAATCAATTCTTTTTGTGCTTCGGGCGACTCACTGATTTTGGGTTGTGTTGATGGTCTCTATGCCTTCCATTCAGGCAAATTCAGTAGAATAGATGAAGGATTACCTCAAATTCAAACCAGGATTGATGATGTGAAAATGGATCATGACGGAATATTATGGATGGCTACAGCTGGTAAGGGTTTGTTTTTTCTGAATGGTCGTCAATTGTATGCCGTGACTAAGGAAAACGGTCTTTCATCCAATGTATGTTCACGTCTTCGAAATTCGCCAGAAGGCATGTTGGTGGCTAATGACAAAGGTCTGGATTTGATCAAACGAAATGATTTGAACGAAGTGAGCGTGTCTCATCTTTCGTCCTTAGTTGGATTGCAGGGAAGGGCTATTCAGGATTTTGTCATGTGGGGTAAAACAATCATTTCCACGACAGAATTTGGATTGCTGAAATTTGATTTTTCTACCAGGAAAGCAGGAACCTGGATCCCGAAAATTTATCTGACTGGAGTGAATGTAAGAGATCGTGATGTGTTTTCAGATACCAGTCTCGTTTTGAAACACCATGAGAATGATATCAGTTTTCAATTCATTGCTCCTGTATTTCGCAACAGCAGCGTTTTAATGTATCGATACAGATTATTAGGCATTGATGAAAACTGGCATTATACGGCCTATCCATTGGTTCAGTATCCTTCGCTACCGCCAGGTCAATACATCTTTGAAGTTCAGGCCGTCCTGCCCGAAGGATTGATTAGCGAAGCGGCTGCGACGTACAGTTTCCGCATTGATGCACCGTATTGGAAAAGGTGGTGGTTTGTTCTCGGTGCCGTGTTGCTGATTGCATCCTTGGTGTTATTGACGGTTTATCTCCGCATTCGCAACATTAAACTTCAATCACAGGAAAGGGAAAGAACTCAGTTGAGAATTGCTGCGGTTGAAATGAAAGCTTTTCGGGCACAAATGAATCCGCATTTTATTTTCAATTGCATCAATTCAATTCAACATTTCATTTTGGAAAATGATCAAATGAAGGCACACAAACAACTGACTAAATTTTCTCGTTTGGTCAGAAATGTGCTGGAAAACTCGGACATGGAATGGATCACAGTGGAAAGAGAACTGGAAACGCTTAAACTATACATAGAACTTGAAGCCATGCGTTTCAATTCGAGTTTTCAATACGACATAGAAGTGGACGCCTCAGTGAATGTGCATACCGATCAGATTCCTCCTTTGGTCATTCAACCTTTCGTGGAAAATGCTATATTGCATGGTTTAGTTCCTCTAAAACGTTCACCTGGTTATTTGAAAATCCTCATGTCGAAAAGAGATGACATCATGGTATGTGTGATTGAGGACAATGGAATTG
The DNA here is from genome assembly GCA_019694805.1 of Flavobacteriales bacterium. GTDB lineage: Bacteria > Bacteroidota > Bacteroidia > Flavobacteriales_D > Sanyastnellaceae > JAIBBG01. Next base: position 14,684 of record JAIBBG010000029.1, read on the forward strand.
GTCGTGATCGTGCTATGGAAATTAAATCACGCAAAAGTCATGGCAGAAAGAGTATGGGCATCGATTTGACTTTGGAGCGCATCAATCGATATGTTGAAATGGAAAAATTGAAAATTTTTCCTATTGTTGTCATGAAAGACAAATTTACTGAGGATGGGCAACCAGCTGGCACCGTGGTAACGCTGCAACTGCCGATTCAAACCAACAAAACATGAAACGATACCGAACCATCATAGTGGATGACGAGATCAATGGCGCAAAAACGCTGAAGGCATTGGTTGAAGTTTGTTGTCCGCAATTGGACGTTATTGCTTTATCCCATACTCCAGAGGAAGCGATTTCACTCATCATGAATTTGCAACCTGATTTGGTTTTTTTGGATATCGAAATGCCGGAAATGAGTGGATTCGAAATGTTGGAAAAACTTGGCAGGTTCTCTTTCGATGTCATCTTCGTCACAGCTTACGCAGAATTTGCTTTGAAAGCATTTAAGACAAATGCCATCAGCTATTTGTTGAAACCCATAGACGGAGATGAACTCACCGTGGCCTACGACAAATTTTTAGTGAAGAGTGATCACAAGCTTGAGCAACGACTCACGAGATTGGAAAACCTCTTCTTTGAAATGCGAACCAGTAGAGGATTTCATAGGTTACCGGTTGCGACTTCAGATGGCATCATATTTCTCGAAACTGCGCGCATTGTGCGAATGGAGGCTGATTCCAATTACACGCATATTTTTCTTGATGGAGGAAAAAAAATTACTTCGTCTAAAACAATGAAAGATTACGAAGATATTTTACCTGCTGAAGAATTTTATCGGATTCACCATGGTCATATCGTGAATATCCGTTATGTAGAGCGTTATATTCGTGGTGAAGGTGGTTATGTTGTGACCACAGATCAAACAACACTTGAAGTATCAAGACGAAAAAAAGCAGATCTCCTCACACTATTGAATAATTTGAAGTAGGTCGTGAACATCACTTCTTTTTCATCCACAATTCAGGGTTTTGAGCGGCACCACCAGCACTTCCAACTTTCCAGACTTCAAAGTGTAATGTATAATCTTCACCGTCATACATCACAGTTCCGATTTGTTGTCTGATGTTGACTTTATCGCCTACTTTCACTTTCACATCAGAAAGACCTGAGTAGACTGTCTTGTACGAACCATGAGTGATAATGACATTTTGCCCGGCACCAGGAATCGAAAATACACTTGAAACAGTACCGCCGAATACTGCAATAGCTGAGGCATTTTTCTCCGTCGTAAAATCGACACCATTGTTATTCACTGTTACTTGATCCAGTGTAGGGTGTTGATGTTTACCGAAATGTGAAGTAATGACTCCCGCACTCACCGGCCAAGGAAGTACACCTTTGTTTTTTTCGAAATCAGTATTGATCAACACCGTTTCTGGCGCAAGTTCAAGTTTGGTGTTCTTGTTATTGCTTGCAGCGGTATTTGATGTTGTTGAAGTGGTCGAGGAGTTCGTTGCGTTTTTCTTACGTTCTGCTTCTTTTTTTTCTGCCTCTTTTCTGATTTCTTCTGCGATTATTTCTTGAATTTTGGCAGTCAACTTATCACGATCTGCTTTTTGTTTTTTCTGCTGCTCGCGAAGTTTACTTTCTTCATTTTTAAGTTCGCTGAGCTTTTTCTGTTGCTCAACTTTATTGGCCTCCATTTCTTTTTTCTCCAATTCCTTCTTTTCAGCGAGCGTCAGTTTGTTGGTTTTGCTTTGCTCCAGTTGACTGACATTAATGGATATTTCCTGTTGTTTATCATGTATGAGTAAAGCTTGTTTTTTCCGCACTTCAGCATAACGCTGTGTCATTTTCATGCGCTTGTAGGCCTGATAAAAATTTTCTGAAGCAAAAATGTACATCAGTTTGTCATAGCTGCTTCGATTACGATAAGCCTGATAAATCATCTTACCATATTCTTGCTTCATGGTGCTTACCTGGTGTCCGAGATCTTCGATGTCTTTGTTCTTGAGTTCAATTTCACCATCGATTTCGGAAATGTCATTATTGATATTGGCAAGTAGTTTTTCGCGATAGGCCAATTGCTCATTCAGCATTTGCACCTGACTCGTTGTGGATTTCTGTTGTTTTTCTGATTCCTTCAACAGCTTTTTCGTCATCTCGATTTGTTCATTCAACTCATCTCGTTGTTTCTGGAGTTGTTTTTTCGTTTGTGCAGATGAATCGATGGATGAAAAAATGACCAAGCTTACGACAACTGAAAGGACAGCAGCTATCATCAGGAAATGTCGGAGCGAAATGGGTTGCCTGGATTTCATATTACAGGGAATCTTTTCTTATGTAATCTTCAGGTATTTCAAATGGAAAATCATAGGGTTTGCCAGTGCTCAGTTTGGTGATCTCAAAACTGAGTTCTTGCCTGTTTTGCGGATTGTTCAATGTCAAACGACATTGTGACGGATATATTTGGTTTTCATTCAGCTGAAATTCGTTGTATTGCAATTCCATCGTGCGCTGTCTGATCAAATCATTAAATACTGATTTTACCAATCGGAAATTTTCCGGCTCGAGCCAATATCTCGAAACAATCAATCCTTCATCTTCATCTACCTTTTTCAATGTGCGCTGATATCGGGGATCATTTGGATTAACAACAATGGTGTCATCTTCCAATTTTCTATCATCGACACCAACCACTCTTCTTACACGTCTTTTATACTTTGAAATGAGAAGGTATGACTCATCTTCTGTTTCACTTCTGAAACGGCCTTCATCCTTTTCAAGACCGATGGCATTTCCAATAAGGATGTCCTGAAGCATATCGAAATCAAGCCCTACGCCAATCAATTTGTTGATGTCTTCAAATGTTCCGAGGTAGTAGAATTTGTTTTCAGGAATCTTAGAAAGGTATTTCAAACTATCTGGCGTCACCAACATTCTGATCATTTCAATACCCAATGCTGGAGTAATAGATATCCAAACCGCACTGTCTTTTTTCATTCGGATAGTCGCCTTAAATCCCTGTGTTTCGCCCATCACCATGTACTCAGCATCAACCTTCATTCCTGCCCAATCAAAATCAAATTTGTTTTCTTCATAATGTCTGAGGAGAAATCCGGCAGAACGGTTCCTCAATGGATCCTTTTTCACCGTCTCCTTTTTGCTTTTACATGCACTGACCACAAGCAAAGTGATCAGCATAGTCAAAAAGACTGTGACGTTCCTGGTTGGATATAATCTTTGAGTGCCGGCCGTGGTCAAGGTCAGTCGATGATTTTTTGTTGCTGTATTTTCTGCTGAATGTTTTTACCTGCCCCACCTTGTTTTTCAGCTTCTCTCCATTTGTTTACTGCTTCTTCTGTTCTTCCCAATTTGAAAAGTATATCACCAAGATGTTCCAGCAATTCTCCATTGGCATCATCGTGTTCAATGGCACGCTGTACCCAGGTAAGTGCTTCAGCGTATTTGCCTTGTTGGTATAGAATCCAGCCATAAGTATCTTCAAAAGATGAAACGCCCGGACTAATTTCATTGGTTCTTGCAGACATGATAGCCGCTTTATCGAGTTTTGCTTTTCGCAAAGACAAGTAATATGCGTAATTGTTTAATACAAAAACATTTTGAGGATCAATTTTTAATGCAGCTTCATATGCTTCGTCTGACTTGTCGTGTAGTCCCAGAAAGTGATAACATTCTCCAAGGGAAGAGTAAAGCCTCAGCAATAGAATGTCGTTGTCGATGACCAGTTCTTTACCCAAGTTATATGATTCAGCGGCTTTGTTGTAGTCATTTAATTTCTGATGCGCTACACCGTTGTAATAGTAAAACTCAGGCATGGTGGGGAAGATGCTGATGGCTCGTTCACTGTCTCTTGCCATGCTCGTAAAATCCATCAATTCAGATTGAATCAACAATACTTGTTCCCAGATGAGTCTGCGGGATTGATCCAATGAAAGCGACTTCTGATATTCCACCAGAGATTCTGCTTTTTTGCCATCGCGATAATAAAAATCACCTGACATTGCATAGATCACGGCATCATTCGGATGGGCTTTTCTTGCCAATTCCAATAATTCGTACGCCTGGGTGAGAAATTCTTTTCTCACGTCTGTGAGTTGCAGGTATCGGGCAAGTACACCGATTTTGAGATCTACACCGACATCTGTTGAGGCAAACGCAATTTTCAATTCATCATATGATTTTTTATCGTCTCCTTTTGCTGCGTAGTATTCTGAAAGCTGAAAGTGAACCATTCCATTTTCAGGATCTGATTTCACCATTTCTTCCAGAGCAAATTCTGCTTTTTCGTGGTTGCCGATGGATTGATAAAACTGTGCTACCATGCCCCAATATCGGGGTTCATCCGGATAGGCAAGAGCGAGTTTTTCTAATTCTTCTCCGGCTTTTGTATTGTCCTTTAATTCAAGATACAATTGGTGTTTTTGGATACTCAGTTCTTCATAAGGTCCGGTTTTTTTCTCCAGTTCATCGTAAGTAGCAATAGCATCGCTTCTTTTACCAGCGTAGAGCTGAGCACTGGCCAATTGATACAGGATGTTGGGATCATCCGTATTGAGTTTAGCAACTTCACGGTATGATTTTATAGCTGCATCATATTTCCCGAGCGCCATATAGGTATCACCAGCAAGTTGCTGATACCATAGATTTGTTTTATCAAGTTCAGCGCATTTTTTTGCGTGTTGAAGAGCAGACTCCGGAGCATTTTTTTGTTCAAGATCCATTTTGCCCAGTTCAAAATGAACAGCCGCACTATTGGGATCAATTCCAAGACATTCTTCAAAAATGAGATAGGCCTGTTGGAAATTACCACGTGCTTTTTCCAGTTGTGCTTGAAAAAATTTCTCCTGGAATCGGGTGTCAATCTGTGGCCGGAGTTGGTCTGGTTCTACCTCGCCGCTATCACCCGGTTTGCCGGATGAGGAAGCTTCTTTTGGCCCTTTGCAAGATGCCAAGATCAGGATTGCGGATGCAAGGAAAAACCGGAAGTACTTCAGAGATATCAATGCTTTTAATCTTTAATGACCGAAAAATCACCGAGGCTGTATTCTACTGCTTTACCGACCACCACCGCAGAATTTCCGATCATGGAGTTCACAATGTTAGCACCATGCACGGATGCCGCAGGTAGGATGATGCTATTCTTAATAACAGAGCTTTCAACGATCGCGCCATCTCCAATGGAAACGCAAGGACCGACCACGGAATTATTCAAGATAACATTTTTTCCAATATAACACGGTTGAATCACCACGCTGTTTTCGGATTTCAGATCGTCGGAAACCCAGTTCTTATCGCGGTTGTAGCCGAGGTATTTCGTGTTGGTATCTACCATCGCGTCCTTGTTGCCGCAATCCATCCAATCCTGCACAGTACCTGGAAGAAACTTAGCCCCCTTTTTCACCATGTTTCGGAGCGCGTCAGGCAATTGGTACTCACCACTATTCATGATGTTATGGTCGATGAGGTATTGCAATTCAGAGGCGAGTTTTTCACCATCGTTGAAATAGTAGATGCCGATCATCGCCAGATCAGAAACAAATTCCTGAGGTTTTTCACGGAATTCGGTGATGACTCCGTTTTCATCCAACACCACCACGCCGAATTGTCGTGGATCTTCGATTTTTTGAACCCATAAAACACCATCTCCGGATGTGTCCAACTTGAAATCTGCACGAAATAATGTATCGGCAAATGCCACAGTAACTGGCCCTGACAGCGCGCTTTTGGCACACAAGATCGCATGTGCAGTGCCCAAAGCCTGATTCTGATAGTGGATTGTTCCTTTCGCCCCAAGGTTTTCCGCAACGCTGATGAGGTGCTTTTCGACCGCTTCTCCAAACCTACCCACCACATAGGCGATTTCATCCACCTTTTGATTACTGATAGAAACAATGTCTTCCACCAATCGCTGCACGATGGGTTTGCCCGCAATAGGTAGCAGCGGTTTAGCTGTTGTAAGTGTATGTGGCCTCAGGCGTTTGCCCATACCGGCCATAGGAACAATAATTTTCATAATTTTCAAATAACCCGAAGGGCGAAAGTACAAACTTGGAATGCTAAAAATTCCTGTCAGTGCAATAACTATTCACCGATGTTTGCTCAATGATTGTTTTACTCTTTTTTCTCCTCCTATTCCTGTTGTGGCTCTCTGCAGGTCATTTATGGAAGAAACCCAAGCCTTCAGAGGAAACCGAAATGAAGAACCTCGATGTGAATATCATTCCGAATTTGCAACAGCATGTCTCATTCTATCGGGCTTTGAATTCACAGGAAAAAAGGGCCTTTGAAGAAGAGGTTCATGAGTTCCTGCACAAAGTGAAAATCGTTCCCGTTGATACCGAACTTACCGATCTGGACAAGGTACTCGTTGCAGCCAGTGCTGTCATACCCCTGTTCGCTTTTCGCGAATGGTTCTATCAAAACATTACCGTGGTAGAAATTTACAAAGACGCTTTCAATGAAGACTTTCAAACCCAAGGCACCAATCGTCGGATATTGGGTATGGTGGGGGGTGGAGTGATGAATGGACGCATGTCGCTGTCACAAAAGGCATTGCGAATAGGCTTTTCCAACGAGACTGATAAAAGGAATACTGCGATTCACGAATTTGCACATCTGCTCGATATGACGGATGGCGCCGCTGACGGTATTCCAACCATGTTGCTGGACAAACACATGACCTTACCGTGGCTTGAGTTTATTCGTGAAGAAATAGAACGGATAAGGCAAGACAAATCAGACCTGGACGATTATGGAGGCACCAATGAAGCCGAGTTTTTTGCCGTAGCTGCTGAATATTTTTTCGAAAGGCCGGAACTGATGAAGCTCAAGAATCCCAAATTGTATGAGCTTTTGGTGATCGCTTTTCGCAGGGAACCTGCACTTGACCGCGATGACAAAGGTGATGAACCAGGAAGGAATGAAATGTGCTGGTGTGGCAGTGGAAAAAAGTACAAAAAATGTCACGGTAACATATAGTTGTCTTACCAAAATAAGAAGCATCGAAGTTGACATCCCATTTCAATACAATCTGTAACTTTTGCCCCGAAAGCGCGTCACAATATGACGCATAGTTTTGTAATCAAATAATATCCATATATGAAAAACCTCAATTCCATTACGCTCGCCATTGCAGCAGTAGCAGTTACCATTTTGCTATTTTCTTTCACATCGAAAGCACCTGTTGCGCAATATGAGTTCACGTCCTTCACCGTTGTTGAATCCATCATTCCTAATGGTATCGGACGTTCGAGAATCATCAATGCTTTGGAAACCCGCGACTACAAGCAATTTACCACTGTGCGTTCAGAAGAAGACAACGAACGCAATAAGTCGGATCGCGATGAAATCCGTGTGAAGAATTTCGAAGAAACCAAAATTCTCAACTTCTTCAATATCGGTGGTATTCGTTTCCAAAACATTGCAGCCAATGACGCAGTGATCAACAGTAAAGTAAACGACATGCTCTCACAAGGATGGGAAATAGTATCCATCACTACTGGGGTAGAAAGCGTGGGAAGCAAAGATGACAGTGATGGTATTTACGTTACACGTTTTTACTTCAAACGTCCGAAGGCATAATTGTAAATTGTATTTCAACTAATTTAAAGCAGCTTCTTACATGAGGCTGCTTTTTTTGTGTATTGAAAACTCCAATACGATTTACGCCCGTCATTTAGCCTTCGGATAAGATTGATCCTTCAATACAACTAAGCCTGATTTTTCCAATCCAAAGAGTACATATTTTGTAGATTCTCTATTGCTGCATTCGTACACAGAAGGCAGCAATTCATGAAAAATACCAAAGATTTCATCCCTGAAAATTTGGTTAAAATACAGGTCTTGAATATTTTGCCTCACGGTGTTCAAAGTGATTTGGACATTAATAATTGACTCAATTAACACACTCTAGTCCATGACCAAACTTTACTTCTGCAGGAAAAATTGCGCTCAACTGCTATTGTTTTCCACGATCTTTCTATTCGGGAAGATTGGTTATTCCCAAATCTTGTGGATCAATGTCCCTAACTCAACCTATGAATGTCATGATGGAATCCCTCATCCAATTGCTACAAGTCCTTGCGAGGTTTCTGTCACATACGAAGAGATCATTACTCCTGGAGATTGCCCGTCATCCTACACATTGACATTAATATCATCTGCACTTGATTTGTGTGGAAATTCTGCAAGTCGCACAGACGTGATCAATGTTACTGACTTTACCGCACCATTTTTTGCAACCTCCTTAATGGATATTACCATCAATTGTGATGATGAAGTTCCACCAATTGCCACTGTTGAGGTTTTTGACAATTGCTCAGAATCAGTACTCGTATCTGTTACAGAAGAATACATCATAGATGGATGCACCAAGACTATCTATAGAAGTTACTCTGCAACAGACGATTGTGGCAATGTGAATACGATGGTGCACGTCATTACCCAAGTGGATGCTGAAGCGCCGTTCATTACTGCAGAGCCAATTGTATACAATGTGTCAGCCCCTGGTTTATACGCAACTGTCACAGATAATTGCACAGAAGTTCTGCTTACTGTTGAAGTGCAAAATACCTATCTGAATGATCAGGGCGTAACTGTTCAGGATGTCGTTTATCATGCGTATGATGAGTGCGGTAACCATTCGACTTTTTTTCAACAATGGTTTCTATGCACCTCTACAACCATTTCTTTCACCCATACTGCTGGTGGAAGTTTAGCCGGGATTGGATATATCATTACCAATAATGCAGGTGTCGAAGTAGCCAGCGGAATCTCAACCGGAGGTTCTTCATTTATTGAAAATAATTGTTTGACCAACGGTTGCTACCATTTACAGATTATCAATCCCGATCCAATGAACCCTAATATTGAGTGGAGTCTTACCGGGGCATACGGAGGAACCATCGTTGGATTCATCTCATTGGAATATGATTTCAGCATTGGAGCTCCATGTGGAGGAACAGGATGCATGGAACCAACGGCATGTAACTATAATCCCTATGCTACAACTCCCGGGCTTTGTTTCGGCGCATGCATTCATGCCGATTTAGGAGATGTCATTCCTCCTGTTGGTGAAATTTGGGGATTTGAATTGTCTCAAATCAATACCAACTTTTATTTGGAAGCACAACTGCCATACAGCGCTCCAATCAATCTACAGCCGTTCACCCAGTACACCATTAACTTATTCAGCAATGGTAACAATGGGTGGAATGGCAATACACTCACATTTGTTGCTGATGCATGGAACTGGAGTCAAGGTATAACCTTTGGTTCCGGAGATCCGGGGCAAGTTGTTTTTACAACAGGAGGTCCAGGATGCACTGATCCGAATGCATGCAATTACAATCAAATGGCCACAGTTGATGATGGTTCATGTTTGTTGCCCGACGGATGTACAGATATCGCAGCTTGTAATTTCAATCCTTTGGCGAATTGTGATAATGGATCATGTATGTATCTCAATGCTGCATTCACTTTAGATGTTGAGGAATTGGAAGGTTGGACAGCGTTATATCTCAATCGGGAAGATGGAACAACTAATCCTGCCAACGGAAGTTGCGGGAAGTACAAATTGACTTTTCCTGGAGGCTCCTTCATTGAGTTTGATGCTGCATCAAGAGAAGATGCTTTTGGTACAGTTTATTATCCGTTTTATTCCATTCCCGGCACATACACTATTTCATATACAGATTGTTGTTTGGGTTCCGACAATTCTATTTATTCAAGTACAAGCGAAGAAACATTTACTGTTGCACCTTGCAATCCTTCCGTAACTCAGAACGGTTGGCTCAGTATGAGTTTCTTTACTGTTCCCGGTGCTTATATCGATTATCAAATTTACCGTCAGAGTGACGCTATGATTGTCGCAACCGGTAGTCATTCTTTCACCGACGTACAATTATTCTTAACTGGAGAATGCTTAGCTCCAGGTTGTTATTCATTGGCGGTTTCAATGAATTTTCCAATGACATTTGTTGCGCAGTGGCCACTAGGAAATGGTTTCTCTTCACCGGAAGAAGGGGAGTATTACTATATGATTCCCTTTAGTTTCGGTGTAACCGAAGGCTGTTTAGATCCAATAGCATGTAATTATAATCCTGACGCGAATTGCCATAATCAGGACCTATGTGGATCAATATTGGGTTGTACAGATAACGCAGCAATCAACTATCAACCTGATGCTGATTGTAATGATGGTTCATGTGTCTATGTGGAAAATGACGAAAGAGCAGGTGCGATACTTGCCGTGGTGAACAACAAAGGCTCTTGTACGCAGACAAAAATTGGAAACCTCGCTCTGGCAAGCGTATCGCAAAATGCTATGAGCCAAGCAATAACTGGAGAAGATCTATGGTATCAATTTATAGCTCCTGAACCGGGTATTGCTATTCGTATTACCTCATCAACCAATGATATTCTTGTGGAATTGCAAAATGCTCAAGGCCAATTGTTGGATTCGGAGAATCTGGTATCTGGACTTGGTAATGAATACCTCAATTATGGGCAATTGGTGGTTGGGCAAACTTATTATGTGGCTGTCAGAAATTTCAATAGTCAAATGGGCGAAGGTGAATTTACACTTTGTCTGCAAAAATTAATGGACACCTTCTGCGCTGCTTCGAATGATCCAAATCCAACGCCTTGCACTGTGTATAAAGCCAATATTGTGAGTTGTTATCAGTACAACTTTCACTTTACTTCCCTTTCTACAAACATCACGTATGACATTTGGAATTCGAACAGTTTGAAAGCCATTTATAAGGCAACTGGCATCGTTCCAGAACAAGACTATACCGTGTTGATTGATGCGATTTATCTGATGCAAAATGGCACAGGAGCTAATGAATTTGTAACCGTCAACGGAGTACTTCCATGTCAAATTTATTTGAATGCAAATGCATTGACTGGTATGGATCCGATTGACAATTGCAGCAATGGATCAAGAGCGTTGAACAAAAGCATCAAAACCGCACCGGTCATTTGTGGTGCTTCAGACTATGAATGGCGTTTTGAAAATCAAGATGGAATCCAACCAGTGATAGTACAATTGAGAGGATCTAATGTGAACAGCATTAAACTCAATACTGTCGTTGGTCTTCAAACCAATAGTTTCTACAATGTGCAAGTGCGTCCTGTTTACTCTGATGGCAGTCGCGGAGATTACGGTCCTGTTCAATGCTTGCAAACTGCTGGCAATAGAAGTTTGATCTATGAATCCGAAGCAACAGAAGAACTTGCTCAGGAAGGATTTACAACGGTGTTGTATCCAAATCCATCACGTGGTGATCATTTCTTCATTTCCTTCGGAGAACAATCTGAATTGGATGGCGATATAGAAGTATACGACAACATGGGCAGACTCGTGATGCGCGAAAAAATAATGGCACAACCTGAATCGACAGTAGAGATCACATTACCGGAACAGCTATCTACGGGCAATTACATTGTGAGAATGATCGGAGGAGATAAAGTTTTTGTACATCGGATGATAGTCGAATAAAGTTAGATAAAGAAGGTATATGAAAGGCGCACACTTTTGTGCGCCTTTTTTGCATCTGCCACTATCGTGTGAATAACCCGCTTATGGGCCAACATCATTTCTCAAAAAGGAAAAGCGATTCCAATGGGAATCGCTTTCTTGTATGATGGACTCAGTGTTCCTTTAGTTTTTATTGAAAAAATCAAGGACACTTACACGTGCATATTTTGGATGTGTTGCTGTGGCGACACCCACTTTATGGGAATCACGCGATAAACACATCTTTCGATGACCATAATCAGGAACATTTTCATCGATCAGCAATTGAAGTACGATGTTCCTTCCACCTGGATCACCATAGGCTAAGCATTCTCCCCAATACCCGGAAGGACATTTTTTTCTTTTGTGTCCTGTCTTGCCATTGTGTGATTGCTCATCAGCAAAACATCTCGCCAAATCCTGAAGCCGGTCGTCGTAATATACTGGTGGTACAGGCTTCATGCTTTGCAGCGTTTGTCTCAATGTAATATATGGTCGATCTTCTCGTGAATCGTCGTTCACTTCATATTTCAGAAAATCCTTGGGATACATTCTCGCGAGATTGAGATATAATATCACGTCTTTTTCTTCTTGTGTTAAAATCACAATGCTATCTGCTGTATTTGCTGCGGCCAATTGCTCGGGCGTCCACGTTTGTGCGGTGCAGTTCCAGGCCGAACATAGCACGATGGATAAAGCGATTATGGGCTTCATGGTTTTTTCCTTGCTTAGTTATAACCAGATATTCCTATAGGATATTGTGCCATCATGGAAATTGTCATTTAGTTTGCATGGACATGAGCGAGCGATTCTCTTCCATGGTGAAAGCTATTTTTTTCGGGAATTATTTCTACGGAATATGCGCTGTTGCCCTTGCTTTTGAGGCCAATTTGCAACAAGAAATTCATGTTCTGTCTTGGCTATTTTATGTAATCATATTTGTCGCAGTGGTTTTTTACTACACGCAAGCATATTTACGGGATCATCTGAGTATTCATCACGAACGAAGCCGATGGTATGCGCATCATCGTGTAATATTGAAAAGACTGCAAACCATTTATTTTAGTGTCGTTGTTCTACTTGCTATCATTCTTTTTTTTCAATATCGGAACAGTTGGTTGCAACAATCATTGCCATTTTATGTATTGTTATGCAGTGTTCCCTTGGTTGCGGTATTTTATCAGGGAATAGGAGAGAGGTTGTTCAGAAAATACTCGCTGCGTTCTATCGGTTGGCTCAAACCATTTGTCATTGGATACACATGGGCAGGAATGGTGACTCTTTATCCGGCTTTGTTTGAATCCATCGAAAGCCAAGGGTTATTTGAGTTGTCATGGTTGAATGTGTTTCTTTTCATCAAAAACATGATGTACGTCGCAGTACTCTGTATCATGTTTGATGTGAAGGACTATATTGACGATTACAACCAACGACTAAAAACTTTCGTGACCAGTTTCGGTTTGCGTAAGACAATTGTTTTCATCATTTCTCCACTGGTGATTTTGGGATTGACATCATTCCTCATTGTTGCGAACATTCGAGAATTTTCAATGATGAAAGTTGCCATCAATACCATCCCATTTGTTGCGTTGTATGTTGTTGCGCGCTCTTTATTCAAAAGAAAAAATATCATGTATTACCTTACCATCATCGATGGATTGATGTTGCTGAAGGCGGTGTGTGGGATAGTGGGGATGGTTTGGTTTTGATTTTATTTGAATATTTATCTCTTGGTCCAAATGGAAAAGTTGAATTCTTGGGCGATGTGCACGCAACGGGGCGGAGAGCGTAACAAGTCGGTTCGATGCTATGAGTTGGTCAAATATTCATTCTCATTCTAAAACCGGACGCTGAGTACGCGGAGGAGCTGAGATCGCAGAAAAGATTTAACTATGCAAAGTCTCATGTGCCTAAAAATTCATTCTCATTCTAAAACCGGACGCTGAGTACGCGGAGGAGCCGAGATCGCAGAAAAGATTTAACTATGCAAAGTCTCATGTGCCTAAAAATTCATTCTCATTCTGTTTCTCATTCTCATTCTAAAGCCGGACGCTGAGTTCGCAGAGAAAGCATAACAATGCATAGTCTCACGTGCCTAAAAATTCATTCTCATTCTGTTTCTCATTCTCATTCTAAAGCCGGACGCTGAGTTCGCGGAGGAGCCGAGATCGCGGAGATCATTTCGTTGCGTTTTCCCGCGTATCTGTGTCTCTCAGCGCCCTCCGCACCTCCGCGTTCAGTAATTCCCCACATTTCTCCGCGTACTTCGCTCCTCCGCGCTCTCTGCGTCCGGAAATTCGAACCATTTACTTTTGCAACTCAGAATTTACAACCCTCATGTCCCGCCTTCTCGATAAAATAGTCATCATAGATGTTGAGTCCACCTGTTGGGATGGCACACAGCCGGCAGACCAACAAAGCGATATCATCGAAATCGGCATTTGTTTGTTGGATGTTCAAACCGGTGACATCACAGATAGCCGCGGCATCATGGTGAGACCAGAACGATCCTCGGTTAGTCCATTTTGCACACAACTCACGACCATCACACAAGACATGGTGAATGACGGAGTTTCATTTCGCGAAGCGTGTGACATTTTGCGCAATGATTATCTCACACATCAGCGCACATGGATGAGTTATGGTCAGTACGATCACACCATGTTCACCAACATGTGTCGCGACCTGAAGGTGCCATTTCCATTCGGCATGTCGCACATCAATGTCAAAAATCTTTTCGGATTAAAAATGAAACTCAAACGTGAAGTGGGCATGGCTGGTGCACTTGCTCTTTTGAATATTCCACTTGAAGGAACACACCATAGAGGAGTGGATGATGCGAGGAATATCGCGAAGGTGGTGAAAAGGCTGTTTGGTATTTGAGTAGTGGTATGTATGTATAAAGCAACAAAAAAGCCACCCTATCCAGAGTGGCTTTTTATATTCAATAAGAAATTTCTCTTAGTTCAAAGCGCAACGTTTGAATTCAGTAACAGTCAAATCTTTGTCTGCTGTTTTCAAGTAAGCAGAAACTGAAAGTTTGCTGTCCTTGATGAATTCTTGATTGAGCAAAGTGCTTTCTTTGAAGAATTTGTTGAGACGGCCCATAGCAATTTTTTCGGCCATGTCAGCAGGTTTGCCTTCATTGATCGCTTGCTCTTTACCGATTTCAATTTCCTTTTGTTTTACTTCTTCAGGAACTGATTTTTCATCAACGCTTACTGGAGCCATAGCAGCAACTTGCATAGCAACATCTTTCGCCATTTCTTCAGGAGTTGTTTTGTTGAAACCAACTACTGCGGCGAGTTTGTTACCTGGGTGGTTGTATGCATACACCTGCTCAGCATTCACTACACTGTAGTGAGAAAGCTCGATTTTTTCACCGATTTTACCGATCTCCTCAACGATTTTGTCGTTGATGGTAAGGTTGGTACCTGTGTAGTTCAACGCTTTCAACTCATCGAGTGAAGCTGGTTTGTTGTTGATCGCAACTTCAAGAATGTTGCTTGCTACTGCTCCGAAATCAGCGTTTTTCGCAACGAAATCGGTTTCGCAGTTGAGCATAATCATCACACCGCGTTTGCCGCCATCTACTGACTTAGCAATGATCACACCTTCCGATGCTTCACGGTCACCGCGGTTAGCGGCTACTTTCTGGCCTTTCTTACGAAGTTCATCAATGGCAAGATCGAAATCTCCATTCGCTTCGGTGAGGGCTTTTTTGCAGTCCATCATACCAGCGCCTGTAATTTGGCGCAGTTTGTTTACGTCTGCAGCTGTAATATTCATGGTTTTATTGTTGTTGAGTTTGCAAATGTTTGTTCCGGTTATTCCGGAATGATGAAGAAAATGAAAAGAGAAGATTATGCTTCAGCAGATGCTTTGCTCTTCTTGCCTTTACCTTCTTCGCCTTCGTTTTTATCCTTGTCGGCTTTACGTTCAGCAAGACCTTCAGCGATTCCTTCGATCACTACATCGAGGATTTTGCTGATACTCTTGGTTGCATCATCGTTAGCCGGGATAGCGAAATCAACTTTACGTGGATCGCTGTTGGTATCCACCATAGCGAACACTGGAATACCAAGTCTTTTAGCTTCGGCTACTGCAATGTGTTCTTTCATGATGTCCACAACGAAGATGGCGGCAGGAACACGGTTCATATCAGCGATAGATCCGAGGTTCTTGGTCATTTTCTGAAGCGTACGGGTAAGCTGAAGGCGCTCACGTTTGCTGAGCGTAGCTGCTGTACCATCTGTTTCCATCTTTTCGATAGAAGTCATCTTACGTACCGCCTTACGGATGGTAACGAAGTTGGTAAGCATACCACCAGGCCAGCGTTCAGTCACGAAAGGCATTCCAATCGCACCAACTTTTTCAGCCACGATGTCTTTCGCTTGCTTTTTGGTAGCAACGAAGAGAATTTTTTTACCGGATTTTGCGATCTGTTTGAGGGCATGAGAAGCTTCATCAAGCTTAACAGCTGTTTTGTTCAGATCAATGATATGGATTCCTTTCTTCTCACCGAAGATATAAGGAGCCATATTGGGGTTCCATTTGCGGGAGAGGTGTCCGAAGTGAACGCCTGCATCCAGCAGTTCATCAAAAGTAACTTTTGCCATTATGATTTAATTGGTCCGCCGAATTTCTCCGGGCGGTTCTTGTTTACATTCTCTAAAACCAATATCTCGGTAGCCTGTGGATCCCGATTGTATCGGGACCGATCATGGTCTCCCATGATCGCGGGTCTTTACCCCTCAGTAGTCCGAAATATTTGGATACTAAACAAGCGGCTCCACTCCAGCGATTAACGCTTAGAGAACTGGAAGCGCTTACGGGCTTTCTTCTGACCGAATTTCTTACGCTCAACCATACGTGGGTCACGAGTAGTAAGACCTTCGACACGCAACACGCTCTTCCATTCCGGGTTGATTTCAATCAACGCTTTTGAAATGGCAAGGCGAAGTGCTTCAGCCTGACCAGTGATACCACCACCATCGAGGTTGGCTTTGAAATCGTATTTACCGTCTGTGCCGGTCACCTTGAAGGCTTGGTGCACTTTGTACTGGAGTACAAGTGTTGGGAAATACTCTTTGTAATCCTTGCCATTGATGGTGAAACTACCATTGCCTTCGCTGAGGTAAATGCGGGCAACAGCTGTTTTTCTACGTCCTGAGGTATTTGTAATTGCGGCCATTGGCTAAAATTCTTAACGGGTTGGTGTATGAAGTTTTGGTTGCTGTGCAGTTTGCTGGTGTTCAGTACCGGCATACACATAAAGGTTGCGATACACCGCGCGACCCAAACGGTTTTTTGGAAGCATTCCGCGAACACCCATTTCAATCATGGCTGTCGGGTGCTTTGCCATCATCTCTTTTGGAGTGGCAAAACGCTGACCACCAGGATATCCAGTGTAGCGGATGTATTGTTTTTCATCCCACTTGTTACCAGTGAGTGCTACTTTTTCTGCGTTGATCACAACTACATTATCTCCACAGTCTGCGTGTGGGGTGAAGTTGGTCTTATGTTTACCGCGGAGCAGGTATGCAATTTCGCTGCAAATGCGACCGAGGTTCTTACCTTCAGCGTCAACCAGGAGCCACTGTTTGTTGGCTGTTTCCTTGTTACCTGATACGGTTTTGTAACTTAAAGTATCCATTGCTCTTGATTACTAACACGTTCTTCTTTCCGAAAAACGGGGTGCGAAAATACTTCGCTTTTTCTAATCTGCAAGCACTTTTCAACATTCTGACGAAGAAAAGTGCATTTTATCCCCGAAATGCAGGTCGGAAGCGGGGTTCGTAAAATCATTTTTTCTTGAGAAAATCGGGCTTAGGAACTGTATTCGTTCTTGAAATTGAGGTTTTTGATCCGCCACCACCATTTATCGATACGGTTTGAAAAGGTATTGGGGAATCTGCGTCTGTAATTCACAACCCAGTCAGCATCTACCACTTCCCGAAGGTTTCCTGGCACGGCGATCAGGGTATCGTCATGTATGGTGATGTAATATCCCGGTCTGCGCTTGCGGATGAGGTCGATAAGCTCGGTGACATTAGGATAGCCTTCTCCGCTGTCAAATGGCTGTGGTCCTACAAAACAGCGCAAATCATCCACAAAAATGATAGACCCGTCGATGGCAGTTGCGTCTTCAATTTCCTGCATCACCGGACACTCATTGTTTTTACCACCGGTTTCACGGCCGCACCAATGGCCATCCAGCCAGAAAAAGGCAGGACCATCCAAGGATTTAACAATTTGTCCCATCACTGTTTTGCTGTCTCCGAGATGAAAGGTGATATTCTTCACATGAGCATATTTCTCTTTGGCCCTCTTATAAAGGACTTCGGCGATCTCAATGGTGTGAACTTGATTGAAATGTTCGGCAGCCCAAGCTGTGGTGTTGCCCAGATATGTACCGGTTTCCACAAAATTGCGGATACCCGATTTGTTTTGTAGCTGAACGGTCAGCTCACGTGGTATTCCAAAGTTAATATGTCCCATATGGATAAAGCGTGGGCAAAAATGGTGGATTTATAGTGAAAGATGTGAAACTTGTTCAACATCCTATTCTGGTAAAAATTGAAAACAGGTTTTGAAGAAGCATGCTTTTAATGCTTCTTTGCACTGCAATAGAAAATCACATGGCGAATAATTCTAACCTGCAGTTTGCTTTTCAAAAGAAAAACTATATGCTGCTCCTCATTGGTTTGGTCATCCTCATTTTGGGCTATACCCTGATGTCGGGCGGAGGAAGTGAGGATCCAACGGTTTTCAGTGAAGAGATCTTCAGCTTCCGCAGAATTACACTTGCGCCATTGGTTATCCTTTTTGGGTATGTTTTTATTGGTTATGCCATCATGTACCGCGATAAAAACGCCGGACGCACGGAAAATGCCCAACCGATAACATCAAAAGATAAAAAGAAGTAAACGACGCCTGTGAGTATCATTCAGGCCATCATCATTGCGATCATTGAAGGAATTACTGAATTTCTTCCGATCAGCAGCACCGGACACATGATCATCGCTCAGAAACTTCTTGGAGTTCCTGATGATCCATTTGTAAAAGCCTTTATTGTCAATATTCAATTCGGAGCTATACTGAGTGTTGTACTGCTTTATTGGAAAAGATTTTTCCAGAGTCTGGATTTTTATTTCAAGTTATTTGTTGCGTTTATTCCTGCAGCCGTTTTCGGTTTGCTCTTCAATGATGCCATTGAATCTTTGCTTGAGAGTGTACAAGTTGTGGCCATCACTTTACTGATTGGTGGAATCATACTCCTCTTTATCGATAAGTGGATTCACCCTAAAAACGAAGTCACCATCACTTTTCCAAAGGCATTTGTGATTGGCCTTTTTCAATGTATCAGCATGGTGCCGGGAGTATCGCGTTCTGCCGCAACCATCATTGGTGGTATGACTCAAGGGCTCACACGCAAACAAGCTGCAGAGTTTTCTTTTTTCCTGGCAGTGCCTACCATGTTTGGCGCTTCTGTTTTAAAACTTTACAAAGGGATCAAAGACACTCCTGAAATTTTTACCGGAGAAAATCTTAAAATTCTTTTGATTGGAAATGTAGTAGCCTTCATCGTTGCGATGCTAGCGATCAAATTTTTTATATCCTTCCTGACCAAACATGGATTTCGTGTTTTCGGTTGGTACCGCATCGCCCTCGGCGCAATTTTGCTTGCGATGATGGCCAAAGGAGTTTCATTGGAATTATGAATTATGAATTATGAATTGTGGAGTATTGAGATAGCTGATGCATTTCTCTTCCAACACTTCCCTCACCATACACAATTCACCATTCATAATTCATAATTCATAATTCATAATTCAAAATGTTGATTTCCGCCGCCATCATCACCTACAACGAAGAACGCAACATCGCAAGGTGCCTTGAGTCGTTGCGCGGCGTGGTGGATGAAATTGTGGTGGTCGATTCATTTTCCAAAGACCGCACAGAAGAGATCTGTTTGAAGTATGGTGCGCGATTTATTCCACATGCCTTCGAAGGTCATATTCAGCAGAAAAATTTCGCTATCGACCAAACTACAAATGACTGGGTGCTTTCATTGGATGCCGATGAAGCGCTGGATGAAGCGTTGAAGCAATCTATACTTGCCATCAAAACCAATCCTTCAGCGAAAGGGTATTCGATGAATCGACTTACCAATTACTGTGGCGCTTGGGTGCATCATTGTGGCTGGTATCCCGATACGAAAGTGCGACTGGTCCATAAGTCTTTTGCGCGATGGACCGGTATCAATCCACATGATCGGTTGGATATGTTGCAAGGAGAAAAACCGGAACATTTAAAGGGTGATATCCTCCATTATTCCTACTACACCATCGAAGACCATTATAAGCAGATTGAGTATTTTGGCAACATTGCATCTCATGAATTGTTTCAGCGCGGTGTGAAAATTTCGAAGTTGATGGTTTATATGAAGGTGATCTCTCAATTTGTAAAAAGCTATTTTCTCAAATTGGGAATTCTCGATGGTAAGACCGGCTGGACCATTTCACACATGTCGGCTTATGCGACGTACCGCAAATACACCAAATTGATAGAACGTTATCGCCAATAAATGTTGAATCCGAAATCAATCATCATATCGCGAACTGACAGCATTGGAGATGTTGTTCTCACCTTGCCGATGTGTGGCATCATCAAGGAAAAATTTCCGGGATGCAGGATATACTTTTTATCGAAGGCTTATACAAAATCCATTGTGGAATCTTGTGTACATGTGGATGAATATATCGATTGGGATGACATGCAAAAGCAAAGTCCCGGTGCACAGATTGCCATTTTACAAGCGACAAAAGCAGAGGTCATCATCCATGTATTTCCGAGAAAAGAAGTGTTGTGGTTAGCCAAGCGCGCCCGAATTCCAATGCGCATTGCCACTGGTCGCCGATTGAATACCATCAGCAAATGCAATCGTTTGGTTTTTTTCTCCAGAAAATCATCACCACTTCACGAATCACAACTCAATCTGAAATTACTGAAGCCGCTGGGTATTGAAACCGAATACGCGTTGAATGACCTCATAGGATATTATGGTTTTACTCGGGTGGATGAAAAGGCAAGACAGAAGGTGAGTGGAGATCTTGCCGCATTTGACCCTAAGAAGAAGAAAATCATTTTGCATCCATTATCAAAAGGCAGTGCTTCGGATTGGAGTATCGATTATTATCACAGTTTGGCAACATTGCTTGCACCGGATAAGTTCGATGTATTCATCACAGGAACGCAGGAAGAAGGTGATAAAATTCGTCTCGCTTGGAAGCCGGATGATAAACATGTGCACGATATGACTGGTCGTTATACGCTCGCTGAGTTGATCGCATTCATACGTCAATGTGATGGGCTCGTTGCCGCAAGCACCGGTCCTCTGCATATTGCTTCAGCTTGCGGTATTCATGCTTTCGGTTTGTATTCTCCAAAGCGTCCAATACATCCTGGTCGTTGGTCTCCGGTGGGAAAAAATGCCCATGTTATTGTTGCGGAAAAACATCCGGCTAAAGGTCAGAAGCTGGCTATTTCACCGGACGAAGTGTATGCAGTGATATCTTCCTTTTTATAACCAGAAACACAAAAAAGAAACCGAAAAACATCACACCTGCCTGTGATTCCAGGGTGTCTTCCGTAAAAAACGACATGGTGGCAATGATCATGAAAGCATTGAATAGCAGATTGCGTTTGTTTTTTTTCCAGCTCGCAAAAAGCATGATGCAAAATGCAATCAATCCGAATATACCGTAAGTGATCCAAATCGTCATGAATTGATTGTGGGCGCGCAATCTGAACTCAGGATCAAGTTTGGTTTTTAATTCGTCGTACTTCGCAGCAAAAGATTTTTTCACATCGCCAGTACCTACACCAAACAACGGATGATCAGCGATGATGGCAGATCCGGTCTTCCAAAATTCGAGTCGCTGTATTACACTGTGACCATTGGGATTGCCACCGGCGATATAATTGGACCATTCAAAAAACACACGGTTCATTCTCGACTTCAATCCACCGCGGTTTTTTTCTTCCGGAGAGGTATACCCTTGTTCAATGAGGTATATATCATCATCACTGAGGGCGCGCAATCCATCAAGGTCTTTACGAAGTCCTTTGTTGGCGAGGTATCTGATCAAAGTTCCTTTGAGCAAATGTCCCCGTGCATCGGTGCTGTCCGGATAAAGATCAGAACGTTCGAGCCAGCCTTGATACAATTCACCCCAAGCAATGTATGTCATGATGTAGTGACCATTTTCGATAGCGGGATATTCTGCAAAATGCTGGTAAGCATCGCCACGTAAAGTGTGTGTTTCTAAATTTTTCCAATCGGGTTCTGCTACATCAAAATACTTGAGGTATGCTGAGCGCAGGTATAGAAATGAAGCCAGAGGAATAGCAATCAGAAGAAACAAAGTAGAATATCGCAAGCTCAAAATCTTTGTTTTCATCAGTGTTCTGATGAGAGCCCAGAGCATCACCACACCCAACACCATGATTCCAGTAATGCTTCCAATGATGTAGAGAAAATAAAGGAATAAGCTGGATAGAATCACAGTAAATGGTTTACCCATTGGTTTATTCCAAGCTTCTACGGCTGTTACGCATAATCCAAAAATCAGCAACAGGCTAAATCTTACATGAGAAATGAATACAGAAATTTCGCGGATATTGTTATAAGGTTTCGGATTGATGCGGAAATAAATGAGCAGACACCAGATTACAGCAAAAGACAGGCTCAATAGAAAAACGCCAAGTGTTTGTCTGTATTCGTGATCGGTGATGGGATCGAGCGTTGTGAGAAGGAAAGGTAAGATGAGCAGGGGGAGTTTCATGCGCAAATCCCAGGCAGCATATCCGAAATCAGTTGTCCATATCAAACCAATTATAGGTAGCAAATAGAATGCGGCCAACATCCATGCGTTTCTGTTTTGCAGAAACATCTGAAATCGGTTGTTCCATTTTTTGCCTTGTTGAATATCTGTGATCACTTGCAAGACCCACACGCCACCCAACCAAAACATCGCTACCGACATCACAAAGTTGCTCAAAGGCAAAGCTGCCACGAGGCCCGCCAGACCAAGCCTGTGAAGAATGTTGAGCGTTGTTTTCCAGTTTTGACTTTGCCACATACGAACTGCTGATGGTTTTTTCTATGATTGAAAATGATGTGTTGGCCACATCACCATCATGCATCAATTCTTGTTGGAAGGTCCTTGCAGGATAGGTTGCAATCCGGCGGAAAACGTATTAGCAGCGCGTTTGATGCAAGGATCCATCGGAAGTGCGTTTTGTGCTCTTCCTGTTTGATAGTAATAACGCGCTACAATTTCATTCTCCAAATATTCTTTGATTTGGGCTTTGAATTTGATGAGGTCTGGTTCCTTCTTCGGTTCAATCTGAGCGAATAAAGCGTCGAACTGTTTTTCTGAACCTTCATAGTAATGCTCTTCCCTAGCGGTTTTTTTCAGTTCTTCGAAAATCTGTTCTGTGCCTGTTTCGTATTGAAAGTCTTTGCTCTTCGCATAATTCACAAAATCCTCATATTCTGAATCGGTGAGCTTAAAACCCGAAGCTGGTGCAATTGAAGCATGATTGGTTTTATAAAGGGTTACCCAATGAAACACCACCCAGTTTTGAACAAGTGAAGCAAGGATGTGTGATCCTTCTTCCTGTTTTACTTCGATATCTGGAGCGATACCTCGACCGTCAGTAACTGTTCTACCGTTTTTGGTTTTGAAAGTTTTAATCAATGAATCAGCCTTGGCTACAACAGCTCCGGTTTCTTCATCACGATGCGAATAATCCAGTCGCTGGATGCAACGTCCGCTAGGGGTATAGTATTTGGCAACGGTCAGTTTGAGTTTGCTGTTGTAAGCAAGATCTTTTGTCTGTTGAACAAGGCCTTTGCCATATGATTCTTCACCGAGAATAACAGCGCGATCGAGGTCTTGTAAACTGCCACTCACAATTTCTGATGCAGAAGCCGACATGCCATCCACCATCACGATCAGCGGAATTTGTGTGTCGATAGGTTCATTGATGGCCGTATAGGTTTTATTCCACTCATCAATTTTTCCCTTGGTGCGAACGATTTCAGTTCCTTTAGGCACGAAGAAATTCACAATTGCAATCGCTTCACGCAACAAACCACCGCCATTGCCACGAAGGTCGAGGATGAGTTTTTGCATATTGCGTTTTTTCAAGTCCATAAAAGCTGAACGCACTTCCTGACTTGCTGTCTGCGTGAAGCCATTGAGTTTGATATAGCCTGTTGCGCTGTCAGCGAGAAGTGTATAAAACGGCACATCTGGAATCTTGATTTCTTCTCGTGTGATTTTGATGTTTCGAGTTGATGTTTCTCCCGGTCTTTGAATGGTCAATTCTACCTCACTGCCCGGCTGGCCGGTAAGCTGATCCGTAATTTCCTCATGCGTTTTGCCCTGAACCGATTTTCCATTGATGCTAAGCACCACATCTCCGGCAAGTAAACCAGATTTCACTGCCGCATATCCTTCATAAGGTTCGGTGATGGTGATTTTGCCCTCAATGGTATTCACCAATGTGCCGATGCCACCGTATTGTCCGGTTTGCATGAACATGGCATCTTCGATCTTTGATTCGGGATAATAGACCGTGTAGGGATCGAGCGATTTTAACATCGCGTCGATACCAGTTTTCATCAACGCACCTGGTTTTGTGCCATCCACGTAATAGATGTTCAGTTCTTTGTAGAGCGAAGTGAAAATTTCCATGTTTTTGGAAATCTCAAAAAACTCTTCCGGCAGGGCGGCCGAGATCAATCCTGTGGCGAGTACAACTATTGCGACGAATTTTCTGAAACGGGTACGCAGTAATGTTTTCATCATGTGTTATTGTTGTTTGACAGTGCTTTCCGGGAATTTGTCCTATGCCTCATTTTCCGGACTGACCGCATTTTGTCGTGATAATTCCACGCAGAAACGCTGAATCAGGTCAGAAATTTTACCATGTGCATAAGGTTGGTTCGGAAGCTGACGTCCGGTAAAAATAAAATGAAGTGCGGCCTGCTTTCCGGAGGTTTCCAGCGAACTATAAACAATGTGTTTTTGTTTACGATAGGCTTCCTTCATGAGTCTTTTCGCGCGATTGCGGTCGTGGGCGCGTTTAAATATCCTTTTACTCACACTGAACATAGCCTGCGCAGGGAAGGTGCAGGGTAACTCGGTGAAATGGTAAACGAGAATAATCGCAGGACTCTTGATCGCAATGCCACTTGCGTGTAAAGCGTCAATGATTTTTTTCCGGGAAAGTCTTTCTTCCTTTCCAAGGGTATTTCGGATTTTTTTTTCCTGCACGTGGCGAAATTAGCGGATCATGACCTGTCTGATTTCACTTTTTCAAAGGGATCACTGATTTCCGTCATGAATTGAACTACATTAGATCAAATCTGGTTTGAACCTATGTTTGCTACTTGCGCCAATGATCACCACCAGCAAAGCATTCATTCGCAAATACAATGTCCCTGGTCCGAGGTATACGAGTTACCCCACTGTACCATTTTGGGACGAAACCGGGATCAGCCTTGCTCAGTGGAAGCATGACATAGTCAAGTCATTTATGGCTACCAATAGCTCGGAAGGATTGAGCCTTTACATTCACCTGCCATTTTGTGAAAGCCTTTGTACGTTTTGCGGTTGTCATAAACGCATCACCAAACGCCATGATGTAGAAGTTCCGTACATCGATACGCTGCTGGCCGAGTGGAAGCTTTACAAAGATTTGCTCCGACACAAACCGCGTATTCATGAATTGCATTTGGGTGGTGGTACACCAACGTTTTTCAGTCCGGAGAATTTGAGGAAGTTGATCAACGGCATTTTGGATGGTAGTGAATTGACCCAGGATTACGAATTCGGTTTCGAAGGTCATCCAAACAACACGACCACAGAGCATCTTCAGGTATTGTATGATCTTGGATTCAGGCGGTGCAGTTTTGGTGTGCAGGATTATGATGCCGAAGTACAGCGTGTTATTCACCGCATACAGCCGTTGGAAAATGTAAAACGCGTAACTGAAGAAGCCCGAAGAATAGGATATACTTCCATCAGTCACGATCTGGTGTTTGGATTACCGAAACAAACCTTGCAGGGAGTATTGGAAAACATCCGCATTACCGGTGAACTGAGGCCCGATCGTATTGCCTTTTATAGTTATGCTCATGTGCCTTGGATCAAAGGATTGGGTCAGCGAGGATATGATGAAAAAGATTTACCTGCTGATGAAGTGAAACGCGAATTGTACGAGCAAGGAAAGTTGATGTTGATGGAAATGGGATATGAAGAAATCGGCATGGACCATTTTGCGTTGAAAACAGATTCACTTTACCGTGCGATGCAAACAGGCACATTACATCGCAATTTTATGGGATATACATCCGGAAAAACGCAACTGATGATAGGTTTGGGTATGTCGTCTATCAGTGACAGTTGGTACAGTTTCGCGCAGAACGAAAAAAGTGTAGAAGACTATGAAGC
>JAIBBG010000080.1 GCA_019694805.1 Flavobacteriales bacterium
ACTTTCCGAATGGTGATACCATCATGGTGGATCCATTTTATGCAGGTCACGATTATTATAGTTATGTGCGAAAGGAAGCGATGTTCCTTTCAGGATCATTCGAAAACTATGCAAAGTCGCCACAAAAATTTGATCAGATGGCCCGCAACAATTTCGAGCAGAAGAATACCTGTAAGATTTGTGCCATGGAAAAAGGGGTGAGAAGCTATCCTATCACCGGAGTTCGCGCGAGACCCATGGATAAAAAAGAAAATTATGTAAAGCGTTGTATTGGACTGCCCGGTGAAAACCTGAAGATTGTGAACAGACAAGTCATGATCAACGACCAGGCCATCGAAAATCCGAAGGACATGATGTACAGTTACCTCATCCGGGTGAAGAGCCTTACGATCCTCGATAAAATCTACAAGGATTTTAAAGTGAATATCAGCGATCGACGTTATGGAACAGATAAAGCGACTGAAGAAGTGGTTGGAATCTCTTCATTTACACAGGAAGATTACGATAAACTGAAACAATACAGCGGTGTGATTTCCATTGAAGTGAACAATGACACCATCAATGATGAACCATTGGCCATCTATCCGAATTCAGGACTGGCAGCATTCAGTACATGGACCAGAGACAATATGGGGCCCATTCATATTCCAGCGAAGGGTGAAACCATTCAACTCACTCCTGAAAATATCGCATTGTACAAACGCGTGATCGATGTCTATGAAAACAACGATTGGGTTGAAAGAGATGGCGGCATCTTCATCAATGGTGAAGCGGCCACGAGCTACACTTTCAAACAAGATTATTACTGGATGATGGGTGACAATAGACATCAAAGTGCAGATTCACGATACTGGGGTTTTGTTCCTGAAGATCACGTGGTTGGTAAGCCCGTGTTCACGTGGTTCTCCAAAGAAAGTCCGGAATATCAGGAGACTGGTGAGATCAGGTGGGGAAGGATGTTTAGGGGGGTGAAGTGAATTATGAATTATGAATTATGAATTATGAATTATGAATTGTGAATGGTGAGTTGGGAATGGTGAGTTGGGGGATAGTTTGGAAGTTAGGTTGGGGTTGGAGATATAAGAAAAAAAATGGGTGCATCACGATTAGAAAATATAGAACCTGTCATTTTTAAACTGAGTAACGGTATTCGTGTTGTTCATCAGTTTTTGCCACGTGAGGTTGCTCATTGCGGTTTGATGATTGGTGCAGGCAGTCGTGATGAACTGAAGCATGAACACGGTCTTGCTCACTTTCTGGAACATTGCTTATTCAAAGGCACAACAAAAAGAAAGACATACCACATCCTCACAAGACTGGATGCCGTAGGTGGAGAACTCAACGCATTCACTTCGAAAGAAGAAACTTGGATTCACGCTTCGCACCTGAGAACAGACTACGAGCGCGCCATAGAGCTCATCGCAGATATCGCCTTCAATGCCTCTTTTCCGGCTCATGAAATTGAGAAGGAGAAAGAAGTGATCGTGGATGAAATCAACAGCTACAAGGACAGCCCGGCTGATTTGATCTTCGAAGATTTTGATGAATCACTTTATGCCGGTCATCCATTTGGCAGAACCATTTTAGGAACGGAAAAAACACTCCGGGGATTCACAAGAGAACATCTGATAGCCTACCGCAATCGCAATTTCACGAAAAACAATTTGATCTTTTCCAGTGCGGGTAATATCCGCCCGGAAGCGTTGCAAGCACTTCTTGAAAAGCATATCGGACAACATAAACTATCTACCAAAAAGGTGATCAGAAAGCCGGCCGGGCAATACAAACCTGTTCATCATGTCTACAAGAAGGACATCCATCAGGTGCATTACCTGATGGGATTGCCCACATATCATTTCGATCATCCAAGAAGACCCGGATTGTCGTTGCTCAATAATATCCTCGGTGGACCTGCCATGAACAACAGGCTTAGCATGCGGATCAGAGAAAAACACGGCATTGCTTATCATGTTGATTCGAACTACTCCCCTTTTTCAGATACAGGAATTTTCACCATTTATCTTGGAACGGAAAAGGATAATTTGGAAAAAAGCAAGCAGTTGATCTGGAAAGAGCTCAATGAACTCAAACGTCAGAAGCTTTCGGTAAGACAAATGTCGGACGCCAAAAAACAGATCATTGGTCAGATTGCTATGGCGCAGGATAGCGGAAGTGCTATCATGTTCAACATCGCCAAAAGCTTGCAACTTTTCGGGAAAATTGACACCCTTGAAGAAGTGTTTCATAAAATTGGCGAGATCAATGCTAAGGAATTGCACGACATCGCGAATGAAGTTTTTGAACATAAGATGATGTCGTCAATAACGTATACTTATTGATTTGGATTTCTGAGTTCAACTTCCGCCTTAGGTGGAAAAGTTCTACGACAAAGAACTATTGTGGTTTATTGCGAATCTTTGATTTTTGATTCCTGTACATTTTGAACGAACCCTCCATTGTACCCAGAAACGTACGCCCCAAAATTGAACCTTGAACCTCGCCTCAATCTCTCATATCTTATCCCCCCCAACATCAGATGCAGGTCTAAGTTGATTTCATCGATTTCGTTTTTGACCTGTCGGATGCGATACGCAACCATGGCAAAATCCTGATAGCCCTGATTCAGCAACCATAAATAAGCTTCTTCCGGGTTATCACCTGCCAGCGCCATTTTTTCCAGAATAATATATCCATGATTTCTCAATCACAAAACGGCGTTTGGATTCCCTTCCGCACCATTGATCAAAGCCATCAAATGAGAATGACTATTTTTCATCAGCTATTCCCTTGCTTCATCCTGAATATGCAAGGCATGAACAAATATCTTTAGTTCTGGACAACCATTTTTCATCAACCACAACTTAAAAAGTATAATTTTATATACTGAGGTTTATGGGGTGCATTTAGGAGCACTTCCCTTGCGCTTCATAGGACAGCAAAGGTCAGTTAGCGGTTGTCAATTCAAGGCTTATTTCACAATCAATAAGTCTCATTGCTACACCGTTTTACTATGTTCCTTTTTATGGGTTCAAATTTTCCGGTTTTTCTATTCGCACGCCAGGCCTTGATCACTTGGGTATAGTATTCCGGATTGCCCTTTGTGTCTTTCACCAAAGCAAGTATTTCACCATCCCTGCCATTTTCTGTTTCGCAAAATTCGTTCAGCGAATTACTGGATAGCTTGTGTTTGTCCAATTCAAGAATATCCGTAATGACGGATTTGCGTTTGTCATTTACCGTTTGATATTTGATGAATAGATAATATGCTTTTGAAGATGAATAACAAATAGATATTCCAAATTCATCCCAACCCGCAATGTTGTCATAGGGTAACAAAAAACCACTACCAGAATTCGTGATCGTGTAATTCTCAAACGCTATTTCATTTCCAAGAGTTAGGTAATCATAGCCCATGAGTGAATAGATATCCTTACCCCAAAGTTTGTACCTGTTCTTAAAATCCGAATAGGTGATAAAAGGTTGGAGGTAAATCATCGAAATTCCATAATCAGCCAGATACGGTCCGGCGCATTGAAACTTGAACATCAATTGAAGTTCATTGTCCTTCTGGGTAAAGTAATAATCAATGCAATCCGAATTTCCGTTTTGATCGAAAAGATATTTGATATGATCCTCCACATACGCATCATTCTCCTCAATTGGAACCTTGAGCGTTGGTGTGTCATGATCAGATTGCCATTCACTCCGATATCCGTACTTTCTAAAAATGGAGATCAGCGAATCCCTTTCAATGGTGAGAAAATCGTCGAACTCCAATTTTTTTCCTGTCTGTAAATCATATAGCACACTCTCAAAGAAGAACTGGTAGCGGCCACCATGAGGCAGTATCTGATATGAATAGGTGAAATTCATTAAATTTTCAGATAGATAGGTAATCTTAAACGATTCATCATCATCATCTGCCATGAATTCAGATTTCTTCCATTCCAGAAATTCTTCCATGGTTGTTAACCCATATTCATTCAGCAATTCCTGGACATATGCTGCGCTGTCCAATGGGATACTCGCCTTAAAATATTTTTTCATGTCAGCATTTATCCTACCCTTGGCCATGTTATTGATATCACCCTTTATCTGAGGGATATAAGAAGTGATATCCACTACATCCTGAATTCGATAATTCACTACGAGGGTATCAAACCCAATCCTAGACTGCGAGAAAAGAGAGGTCGTTGTAAAGCAGAAAAGTAGAAGTGTGATGATTTTCATGGATATGGTCTCCTTCTCATGGCTTGCTGATCAAGTTAGACAGAGAATCTTTACGATTCTGCGCACTGCGAATACAGACAAATTCATTTTGTAACGAATGTACCGCATTGTTTGATCCTCTGTTTTTATGTGCTGAATTTATTCGGGCAGTTTTCATCATTCTAATTTACCATATTTTCTACTCCAAAAAACGATGAGTGGAGTCAATAAAAATGTAGGTATAAGCCAATACACAAAACTGGGAATACGGTCAGGAAAATGTTCTGCATTTACCACCAAAAAAGCGGTGAGTGCAGCTATGAAACTGCCCACCATTCTTTGCAAGTGTCCTATCAGCCATTGGTTCTTCGAGGTTGATTTGTTCCGATAATGGTTGAAATCACGACGGACAAAAAGTAAACCCAAAATGCCGAAGACCACAAATACCCATCCGAATGAATTCGCACTCACCAAAGCGAATACACCCATTCCTAAAAAGACTACTCCTGCTAACAACATCAAGATAGAAATTGTCCAATCCGCAAGCATTTCGTGCCGTTGATATTGGTTCTTGTGCATGAGGTAACGCTTACCGGAAAACACCATATACAGCATAAAAACTCCTACCATCCATAAAAAGTAGTTGGTGTGAATAGAAGCAAGAACAAGAGAAGAAAAGCCGGTCATCAACATCGCGATGAAAAACAATCGGCCAATTTGTTTGTGTACAAGATCACCTTTGAAACGAAGAATATTGGCTAGGCCTGTCAACAGACCAATGGAACCACCAGTGATGTGAAGCCAAAGAAAAATATCGAAAATGGTATTCAATTACTCGTTCCGTTTGCACAAATGTATTGGCCAAAGCCCCCTAATTTATTCGTTCTTACCTGAAAGAGTGCATATTTATGCTCTAACGCCAATTATCAAAGGTTCATTGAAGCATCCTGGTCGTTGTGTGATAGGGCCGCTTCATGGATCAAATGATATGATCCAATAATAGTCATGGCTAAAATGGATCTCATAAAAATAGTATTGTTAAACAAATACTGAACATTGATTCCATGTCACGCTAAAGCACAATTCACTGCAATGAATGTTATGATCATTCAAGAGTTACAACTTCAGAATTTGGGGGTGATTTCAAAATGTCTTTAATCATGACGGTCTATAACTTCAAGCGTGTAATGAACATCTTCAACTTCGACGACTTCCTCACAAAACTCAAAAATTGGGAGCCGGATTATGAGAGGATCATCTGAACTCTCTTCAAAACTGAACTTATCGGATCGATTTTAACCTGCCCGATCCATTTTCTCAAAATCTCTACCTCAATTTTCGTGTAGTATAATCGGGCTGTGAATGAATCACATCGAATGGTATAAACACGATTGATGCTAAAAGACTGAAAAAAGAAGTTTTTTCACGGCCTGACGGTTTGCGGCTTTGCGAAGGCGGGGCTCTTTTGCACTACCGTTCATTCGGAGTACCGAACTTCAATTATACGAAAAAACTGTCAACCGAAGCACTGAACCCCCGCTTTGGCAAAACCGCTGTTACAGGCTGGCGTTCTGTCGTCCGTGTTTCCAAGCCTTCGATTGTCGTAGGTTTCGCTGTCATTGTCGTGTCGCTTGTGTGTTGGCGGTTTTAAAAATTTCAGAAGGGAAAGGATTTAAAAAATAATTTTTCTGTCGGGGATAGCGAAAGCTCTTTTGCAATTTTTGGTTTGTGTGTCGGCTTGTGCGAATTGCAAATGTGCTTGCGCTGTGTTTTGCTATTTATGTATGTAGACAGTAGTCCGTTGTTTAGTAGTCAACATATTTGGACCTTTGTTCCAATTATGGATATAAAGAAAAAATTCGGTAAACAGGTCAAAAAGCTACGACTTGAAAAAGGTTTGTCGCAGGAAAAACTTGCATACGAAGCAGAGCTTGATAGAACATATATTCCGAGTATTGAAAAGGGAGAAAGAAATGTTTCTATCACAGTGATAGAAAAACTAGCAAAGGCTCTTAAAGTCAAAATCACAGACCTATTTAGCGAATAAATAAATGCTTCATGAGAAAAGAAATTTTAATTACAAATTACTATCCAATTAAATTAAAAGAAGCTAGAGAATTGGCGGGCTTAACAATTGAGGATGTTGAGAATGAAGGTGTAGTTGAGGCTGAACAGTTAAACCTTTACGAAACCGAAAAACCAATAGAACCAATTGATATATTTCTTCTTGGTCATTTGTTGAACCTCTATGAGGATAAAGCGATAGAAAATGGTAAAGAAAAGCTTGACATAAGTTTAACGTCTGATATTATGTATCCACATCCAAATGGAATAAAATATCAAGAGGAAATTGTTGCCCATGAAAATTACAAAGGGCTGCCTTATGAACGAAATGGTCAAGGAAATATAAATTGGATGGCAACTATAAAAACTCAGCAAGGGCAAGCAAGAATGAAGTTTTGGGAAGAAAAGTTGAAACATTTCAAGCTAAATGCAAAAAGTGTAATGGAGGCAGGATTTAGGCAAAAGGTTGCTTTTCTTAATCATCCAACTAAACAACATGTTTGTCTATATACTGGGGAAATCTTATTCATTGATTACAGATATCCTGCTCCAAGTAGAGTGGATTTAATTAATAAAGGATATGATGAGGGCTTTAAGTATTATGAATTAGATATTCTACAAATGGCATCTTTATTATATGATGTTGATGAATGTAAATTATTTTGTGAGGTTTTCAACATAAATATTGATTTTAAATCTTTGCCAGAACTAATCGAGCACATACAGAAAAATTACATTGATAAAGAGAAAAGAGGATATGTGTCTCCGGGTGTTATGAGTAATTCACCGGACAGGTTAGATGGTTTTCATTCATATAATTCAGATGTGAGAGATGTTTGTGATACTGGAAGACGAAAGGAAAACCTAAAAAGATACACTCAGGATAGAAGAGTTTATGAAAAATGGTCTGACGGTGATTGGAAAATGGCAGATAGATTATATGCAGAATTTGTTAAACATGGTGTCAGCCCTGATCATATTGGACCAATGTCATTAGGATTTGCCCATAGACCAAAGTTTCATCCTATGACCTCAGGGCAAAATAGCTCCAAAGGAAATAGAATGACTTTAAATGATGTTAAGGTTTTAATTGCCGATGAGGAAAAGGGAGACATTGTAGTTTCATGGCATTCTAGATTTATATGGGATAAATTAAAGCATAGAGTTAAAGTTGATGAGGATGCATTGCTATTAAGCTCATTGATGAGAAAAAACCTGCATCACGTTCTAATATTGTTATCAATAATATATGAAAAAGGATACAGAAAATTTTTAGAAAGTTATCTGAACCCTAAATATTCCTATTATGATTACAAGTTTGAAGGATTTGATCCAAGTACAGGTAGTTATGTAAATGTGATTCAAAAAGAAGTAACTGGAAAGAATCAACAAAACAATGTTGAACGGTATTTTCGTATTGCATTTGAAACTTTGACAGAATATATTGAAGCCTCACCATAAAGAGCTACAGTCAAATATAAAATTTATTTTTTTTGTAGTGGTTGTTGTTGTCCTGTTGAAATGTGGGAAACTCTGTATAGCCTCGCGGGTGAGGATGGAGTTTTCCATA
>JAIBBG010000030.1 GCA_019694805.1 Flavobacteriales bacterium
AATGAAACACTTGGGTCAGTTATCTGCTTTGAGTGATTTGAAGTTTGCCGTTGGTGAAGAATGGAAAACGAGGGCGAAAATTTGTTAGAACTTGCCTAAACTATTCGTGTCAGTACAGATGTATGCAAACAATTAATCAATCCAATAAATAACTCAAAAAATGAAAACGATTCTACTTTTTGCGGCTACGCTGGTGAGCAATCTGGCGTTAGCTACTATCTTCACAGTTTCCAATAATCCATCGATTCCGGCTCAATACACCGATTTGGCTGCTGCTCAGACAGTGGCTGAAGCTGGTGACACCATACAGATTGCTGGTTCTACGACTTCTTACAACTATTTCAATTGCACAAAATCACTTCATATCGTAGGTCCAGGCTGGGGCGGACCTGGTGTAGCTGCCACTTTGTATGGATTAACGTTTTCAGCAGGTAGCGCTGGCTCTATCGTTGAGGGTGTGTCGCTTCAAGGCACGAATTATGTCAATTCTGCCAATATCACTATTCATGATTGTTACGTTCAGGATTTGTACATCTATGCATCAGCTTCCAATCTTCTCGTAAGAAATTGTGTGGGTTTCCTTTCATTACAGAACGTTGGTTCTGCTGCTGGAACGGTCTTTGCTAACTGCTTGTTCAACTACAAAGACACCTCATACGACACGGGTAATCCTAATGTGTATATTGATGGTAACAACAGTCCGATGGACTATGCTGCAACATTCACAAATTGCACTTTCTACAAAGTTGGATTTCATGAACTATACAACATGCAAATGCAAAACTGCGTGTTGTACAGCGTGAATGCGACAAATGCATACTACAGCAATACAGCAGGTAATGTTTGCAATAACTGCACATTCGCTAATAATTTGCTGACATGTCCTTCTTGTTCTTTGAATGAAGTAACTGGTTCTCCATCACTCGTGGATAACCTGGGTAATGCAACAAATCAGTTTGTAAGTGCTCCTCAGACGCCTAATGCTTTTGCAAGCAGCAGTACGCCATTGTCACAAATGAACTTCAGTTTGATCGCTTCAAGTCCGGGTATCAACGCTGGTACTGATGGCGGTACTGTGGGTATTCAAGGTGGCGCATATCCTTTCAACGCCAATAGCGTGTATGGTGGTTTGAGCGGCGTTGTACCTTATGTATCTACTTTCATCATCAACAATCCGGTTATCCCACAAGGTGGAACTTTGGATATTCAAGGAACTTCTGTAATACCTGGAAACTAATGAAGACTATTATCACAGCGATATTTTGTTTGCTGTTGAGTATAGCTTCATCCGCTCAAATTATTGCAGCGGAAGGGTTTTTCGATACAGATCCTGGAGTTGGTAATGGCACGCCATTGACTGTTACACCTAATGGATCAGTTACAGATTTCAGCAGCAATATGGCCTCAGGTCTTTCCTCAGGCGTACATACTTTATTCGTGCGTACTTGTGCTTCTTCTCACTTATGGAGCGTTCCAAAAGGACGGCCGGTCATTGTTGACCAGCAACCTTTTCTACCTCCTCAGGTGATAGAAATTGACAAGTGTGAATACTTTATCGGAGTGGATCCAGGGGTTGGTAATGGTACTGATGTACCGATTACCCTGAACGCTTCTGAAGCAAGTATTACTGAGAGCATTTTGATTAATCTTACTCCCGGATTCTATTACATCTCACTCAGGTTTCGCTCTACCGAAATGGTTTGGAGCGTTCCAAGAACCAGAGCGTTTTATGTGAGAAATGAAGACAATGAACAGATAGCAGAAGAAATTGTGGAAGCAGAGTACTTCATTGGCAATTCCGATCCGGGACCAGGTAATGGTAATCAATTGCCTATAGCAAGTATTGGCGATCCAGTGAGTTTTACCACTTCAGTGGTAACTGATTTGCAACCGGGAATTCACTCGTTGAATATCCGTTTTAAATCTACTGCTGGACTGTGGTCCGTTGTTCGTAGCAGATATTTCAATGTCATTGACCAAGAAGGTAGCATGCTCGCAGAAGAAATTGTAGCTGCGGAGTATTTTGTAGATGCTGATCCGGGTGTTGGTCAAGGTACATCGTTTGATCTGGCGAATACTGGTCAAAGTATTGAATTCGCACATGCTGCATTGATGTCAGCAGGTTTGGGCACACATATTCTTTTTGTGCGTACCAAATCTGATAGAAACATTTGGAGTGTACCTCGTGGCAGGGCGTTCATCGTGACGAATGATCCGCTTTATCCTGTGAATGAAATCGTGTATGCAGAATATTATTTTGATTCTGATCCGGGAGAAGGCAATGGTATCGCCATGGCCATCGTCGAAGGCAGTATTGTACCATTAGATGGCACAATTCCAACAACAGGATTAAATCCGGGACAACATACACTATACGTGCGTGTTCGATCTAATCTGGATATCTGGAGCGAAATCGCTTCTCAGACATTCATCATCACTTCTGATGTTCCATTCTTTGACATTACCCCGCAGAATCCAACTTGCAGTGATACCAACGATGGACAAATCGCGGTGGAAGTCTTTGGTGGAAATCCACCTTATGTCTATACATGGGATGGTGTGATCGGTAGCGAGACATTATCTGGAGTTGCGGATGGAGACTATCATCTTGTCGTAACTGGAACTGATAATGAAGTCGTACTTGATACCGTCATAGCGGTCGTTGCACCATCACCATTGACCTATGAGTTGGTAGAGACGGATGCTTTGTGTTTTGGAGCCAATAACGGATCTGCTGAATTATCTACCAGTGGTGGTACGGGCGATGCCATAGTCGATTGGAATGGCGTTGATCCAACACAATTGAGTGCTGGTAGTTATGATTTTAGCGTGACTGATGAGAATGGTTGTGCTACAACTGGCACAGCGATCATCTCACAACCTGCTGCACTCAGCGCGACGAATACAGTAGTTCCAACTACGACGTCGACAAGTTGTGATGGTTCTATCACGGTTGATCCAGCCGGTGGCACACCACCTTACAGTTACGACTGGACACCGGATGCGCCGGATTCAGATCAAATTACCGATTTGTGTAACGGAACGTATAGTGTCATTATCACAGATGCCAATGATTGTGCTTACGAAATGAGTGGTGTATTGATCACTGTTGGTGTTGCATCATTGCCTCAAAACGAAGTGGGCATCATGATCAGTCCAAATCCAGGTAATGGATTATTCTTAGTAACTGTGAAGTCGTCATCAACAGTGGATGTATCTTGGAATGTGCTTGATGCACAGGGTAAGGTCATCGCAACTTCTATAAGGAACACCAGTGTTTCTGGGGAGAATAAAATGACTGTTGATTTGACCGCATTTGCGAATGGAGTATACTATTTACAGATGATGATCGATCATCAAGTGATGACTCAACAGTTGATCATTGAGAAATGATAACGCTGCTGTCAAAAATAAATTGAACTCTAAAATAGAGTAGTGGTAATAAAAAGCCGCATCGTGAGATGCGGCTTTTTTGTTTTATCGAAGTGGGCGGATATTTCAGTCCATCGAACAATCATTCCATAACACTTTCGGGATGGAACTTAAACTTTTTCAGTGATTGAATGGCTGTAATCTGAACTACAAGGTAGATGCTTCGAAATAGTCTAGGAGTGTCGATGTCTAAAATTCGAAAAAAGTTCTTTCTTAGAGGAGGTGAAAGAAACGTAGTGATTTGTATTCAATCGGCCTACAAGACGAACAATTAAACCCAGATCATTTCAATCGCATTCAGATTTCCGTGGATCGTGTGAGTCAGATTCAAAGCGCTGTAGAGAAACTGTATCGAATCAAAACTGAGGGGCTGGAATGTGTTTGTGCTGAATGGTGTCAAGAACCAATGCATCCATGCAAAGGAACCAACAAAGAAGGTAGGCAATGTGTGAGAATGACAGTCAATGCGCGTAAGTGTAGTTATCAGCATGCGGGTAAGTGAAATGTCAGTTTTGAAACCAGGTTGGATGTGATCAATAGTTCCTGAATTTCTTTCTACATTCTCATTTGCAGAATGCAATGCCAAGTATTTTCCTATCCATTTTGTTTTTTTGTAGGTTCAAATTATTTTCGTATTGAACTAATATTTCCTAACTATTTTTTATCCTAAATTTTTACGTCTAACGTTTCATTTATAGCCGCTACTTCCTTAGCGGCGCTTTTTACCTATGGTGCTACTTTGAATTTTCTAGACACTACTATCAATGCTCACCAACGTACCGCCAATACTGAAGTGGCTTCTGTTGGCTTGGAGAAGTCAGATGGTGGCATTGCCATTGGTGATCAAATTTGGATGACGGAGAATTTGAATGTGGACAAATTCCGAAACGGTGATCCTATACCGGAAGCGAAGAGTGATGACGAATGGAAACTTGCAGGAGATCGTCAACAACCAGCATGGTGTAATTATGACAATGATCCAAAGAATGGCGAAGTGATGGGAAAATTATACAATTGGTATGCAGTGAATGATCCACGAGGTTTGGCACCGGCAGGTTGGCGTGTGCCCAATACAGATGATTGGGATATACTCCGCGAAAAACTTGGTGGTCATCTTGAAGCAGACACGAAATTAAGAAGCAAAAAACTATGGAATGATGGAGGCGGCAATAATGAATCGAAATTTAATGCATTGCCAAATGGTGAACGATCCTATTTCGGCAGCTTCACAGCGAAGGGAAAAGAAGCACATTGGTGGACATCTACATATTATGATGAATCATTGAGTTGGATGTATGTTTTAGATGGTAATAGAATTGAGCCTGTATATACCATCAGACCTTATGGTTGTGCTGTACGATGTATTAAGGAAAAGTGAGATGAATCTGCATGTGTCAATAATTATGCGATGGTGATTTCGGAAGGAATGCTGCAGTTTTGCTGGAATACAAATGGTCAAGCATCATTTTTAAGCTTGTCAATTGGAACTTACTGATTCAGCATGATCGTATTAATCTTTTGCCTTACAAATTCATAAATTATTTATAAAACAAGGACAGTACGACAAATACGGATATTGAATAAAAATAAATTCGCCACCGACCATCCTAGATAATCATAGTAGATGGTCAGTGGCGAATTGTACTCAACGGAAATAACATCAATCTTTGGTCACAATCAACTTTCTCTGGTATGTTTTTCTTTCTGTTTTTATTTCAATCAAGTAGGATCCTTCGGCATGAGTAGTTAGGTCAAATGACCACTCGTAACGCATCAGTGAAGCAGGAGTTTCTCGTTTGGACATCACTGTATTTCCCGCAGCATCATACACTGTCCAAATGATGTATGAGTCTCCATTTTTCAGCATAATATGGAAACGACCATTCGATGGATTAGGACTTACTATGAGTTCAGGTATGCTTTGGGTAATTTCCAACTCGCCCAAAGGCACTGTCCAAAAGTTTTCTTCATTTGTGCAACCATGATCATCTGTGATGCTCGCGGTGTATTCACCAGGACAAAGGTCAACGATGGTCTCACCAGTTTGTGTAGTATTCCATATGATATCATATGGAGGTGAGCCACCAGTGACGGACAATGTGATGGCTCCATCACAATTTAATTCAGCAATTGCCGGAACTATTTCCGCGTTGACAACAATCGGCTCAGGTTCTGTGATGTTCACCATTCCATCTGTTTGACAACCATTCTCATCCGAAATGGTGAAAGGATGAATTCCTGCAGACAATTGCGAAGGGTCTTCGCCTTGCCAATCGAAGAAAAACGCACCTGTGCCTCCTGTTGCCATCACTACAGCGGAACCATCTTGTCCACCAGGACAATTCACTGGAGTAATAGAAGCCTCGTATAGGAGAGGCAGTGGATAGGAGACTTGTATGACGGTATCCAGAACAATTTCTGCATTGACGTCTGTGACTATAAGATGATGATCACCTGCACTAGCGTTGTATAACGTATCATTCATAATGTTGTCATCCCAAGTGA
Source organism: Flavobacteriales bacterium (assembly GCA_019694805.1). Taxonomy (GTDB): domain Bacteria; phylum Bacteroidota; class Bacteroidia; order Flavobacteriales_D; family Sanyastnellaceae; genus JAIBBG01. Next base: position 5,938 of record JAIBBG010000030.1, read on the forward strand.
AAATGAAAGGAGGATTTCCACTCGAGGCACTCACGGATACAAACGCTTCCGAGTAGCTGCATTCATTTTGATCAATGGTTAAATTGAATACAGGAGGGATATAGACCACATTGATGAGAGTGGTGGCATCTGGCATTTCAGGTTCTCCTTCCACGTTACCTGCGTTGTCAATGGCTATGGAATAGAAGGCATAAGAAGAACCATTGTGTCCGGTGTAATACACAGCAGTATCATAAACTATTTCCTGCCAAACAGTATATGGTCCACCATTTTCACTCACATAAATGGAGTAGTGATCAATGGTAGAGATCAAGGAATCAGCTCCTGTCCAGGTGATAAGGAATGTTGAATCTGCCTGCACCTCATCAAGCGGCAATACGTTACTCCATGGAGCAACCAGATCAATCGTATTCAACCAATCCTCTGTCACGATAGGAGGATTATAGTCGAAATAAATAGATGCATGATTGGTAATACTATCACCTGTTTGGAGGCCAGGTTGCGGATTTACTTTAAAATAGACAAAGCCCTGACCACGGCCTGTTGAGTCATTCGGATCAAGGAAACCGAGTTCCACTTCTTCTGTAAGTTGCATGGTTTGTGGATCGAGAGAAGTAAAATCCCAAGTAGCAATGCCGGTTGTTGGGTCGAAAAACCCATTCGTTCTCAATAAAAGATTTTTTTCAGGTCTCAGATCAGTATCGACTGTAAACTGTTGTGGTTGATCTTGTGGTATGAATTTGAGTTCATCATCAAAACCGAAACCCAAGAATTGGAACGTACTAAAATCGAAATAAGCAGGATTGAGGGTATCAATAACCAAAACCCTTTGAGCAGCTGCTGTTGCTGAATCTGCGTTTTCATAGTAAATGGCGTATTCGAAAGTATCATCCAGGTTTTGATAACGAGATGGTCCAACTTTTTCGTTGGGGTCATAGGAGCTTATTCTGTTTGTTGTGAAGCAAATGGCATCAGGAGGACAAACTCCACAATCAGGCACATATTCGATATTCTCTTCAGGACTAAAATCTGGTAACAAGTGAGTAATGGTGCAACCTGCCTGACTCCAATTGAAAAATGGAGATCCAAAAGTATGAACACCAAGAAAGTACAATATTGCTGCTTGTTTGCAAACACTCACTTCAATGCCATCTGATAATTCATCAGATGAACAGTGCCCTATTAACTGTTGTAAAAACTGCAAATCGCATATGGTTTTGGCTTGAGGTTGCGAAAAAAATGTATAGCACATTTGGTAGCAAGTATCATGTCGATTGCAGGGGCCTGAAAATTCATTGTTCCAATCAATATCAATATTTTCGAGGTTATTCCAGCTAAGAAAATTATTTATACCTCCAACGGCCCATTCAGGATTGCTGCAACCATCCGGTGTAATATTGTCGAAAGGATTTTCTGGATTTCGCACCATGAGTAACTGCAAAGTGTACCCGCTCACGTCTTGACAATTATCTCTGCTGCCACCTATGCCTGTTTTAGACCGAATGGGAATGACATATTGAATTCCTGGGCTAATGATACTATCAGCTTGATAAGCTTGAACAGATAAATCATAGTTTAAGTTGCCTAATATTATTGGGAGATGATGGAATTGGTACTCAAGGTCTTGATCAACAAAACCTATGTAATCATCAGCATACGACTCAAGAAGAGTGACAGGCGAATGGATGTCATTGTTTGAGGTGTTTTCATATACTATGAAAAAGGTATGAACACCTCCTGCACGTATTGTATTTCTTCCGAGAATTGAAATCTCAACATGACCGGCTATGGATTCTTCAATCGTAAATGATTGCGTATATTTTACACTTGTAGAATCTGAAGTTAAAACTTCGACATCATAAAGACCAATGTTGGTGCCTACTAGATTAAACCTAGCTGTAACTAAGTCATATGTAGAATTGTAGTAAGAAGTATCGGCAACAATAGCTGGAAACAAACTACTAGTAAGGGTTACCGTGGGGGAGCCTTCATAAAACTCACCTGCAATTTGCAGAGTGACATAACCATTATTCCCCCCATGATTCGGCGTAACAAAATTGCTGAATGAAGGAATATCGCTAACTACATGTTGAATGTTACCATGCAGAGATGCCTGATGCCCATACGGAGAAAGATCAAGCGCTTCTTGTGTGCACCCATCATCAAAATTGAAATAAGCCAAAGCACCTATTTCAGAACCAGTGATAGTAGAATGTGCGGAAGCGAAGACTTCCTGCGCATCCATATTGTAATCCCAAATTATCAATTCATCCATATAACCTTTGAACCATGCATTGGAGAAGCTATTGCCATGTCCAAATAAAAACTCATAGTTGATTTGAGGATTGTAATTCCATGTATTCTGATCCACCAGTTGACCGAACAAATAAATTTTACGCTGATTGGTGAGATGATCCATGGTGATGGTGACTTGATTCCAATGGCCTGGCAACATGTCGAACTGAGCCAAATGTGAGAGCACGTAATTATATTCTACGTTGGGATTTTCATAAAGTACAAAATCGTTTTGCATATCCGCAATGACCGGATCACTCACTTGCGTAGAATCTGGTTTTACCCAGAATGAAACTGTAAAATCATGATCACCCAGCAATGGACCGAAATTTACATAGTCATCGATTCCATCGAACCTCAGCGCATAGTTAGCAGGATTCGCAGAAGTGAGATTATTCACTTTCAACGATGCTTCATTACTTGCAAATGTGGGTGTGGAAGAAACGACTCGAAGTCGGTAACAGTTAGGCGGCAAGTTTATGGGAAGGAGAACGTCATTAAAAATTCCACCAGTACTACTTACCATGGTAGTAAGCTCTATAGGGTTTGAAAAAGTACCGTCTGGTCCGTTTAACTGCAAAGTGAAAGTATTTCCAGCAATGAAGTTGACGTAATTGGCAGTGAAGGAGACATCGAAGGTTTCACCGGGAATGACTTCACCAGGAATAACTTCTGTGATTTGTAAAGTATCGGGTACAATAACATATTCACAAATATCATCATCGCCACAGTTATTGGATACAGCAAGGCATACCTCATAAACTCCAGGACCGGTCACTGACAAAACAGGATTCGTTTCAGTACTTTGAGATGTTCCAAAGTCCCAAGATGAGCCAGAAGCATATTGAGAGGTGTTTTCGAATATGACATTGAAGGTATCAAGGTTGTAGTCAAAAGATGCAATGGGTGGTCCAAAGCCACAGATCACGAAGTTTTCCGATTGAACACCACTCCAATCACCATATTGATTCATAAATCTAACACTGATTGTATAGTCGCCTTCTGGCAATCCTAATAGAGTAATTTCCTCATTGATTTGTGCAATCGATGATGCATCAAGTGCCACCGATGTGCCATTGCCTTGGCCGGGATCTTCACCGATGAAATACTCAGCAGCGACGATTTCTGTCATGAACTCATTTTGTGCTTGTCCAACATAAACATCCATGCATTTGGAACCACTCCAAACCCCTTGTGAGTTTTTAATACGATAACATAACTTGTGCAAACCTTGAGAATATGTTGCCGCATTTATCGATTCAGTGATAGATGTTGTGATATCTGCACTGATGTCTATCGAAATTCCTTCTCCTGGGTTAGGGTCATTGTCGAGGAAGTACTCTGCTTCTTCTATAACTGTAATTCCTTCTTGATTCGGTTCAACGAAAATGTTCAAACATCGTGATCCGCTCCAAAGTCCGTCTGCAGTTTGAAATCTCAAGCATAGCTTATTGATACCGGCTGAAAGTGATGACACAGCAACGATTTCATCTATGTTGATCAATCCACTCGGAGTTATTGCTATAGGCAGACCTGATCCTGGACCTCCATCGTTATTGAAGAAATATTCGCAAGCTACGATTTGATTTGAGTTCTCCTGCTGGATGGCATATAGATTCATGCAACGACTGCCTCCCCAAAGTCCATTGTTGTTTAGTGCACGATAACACAAAAGGTGCGGGCCAGCAGTAAGTCCGCTAGTGCTTACTGCCTGCAACACGTCTGTAACCGGGCCATTCACAACGATTACAGGCGTTCCTGTTCCCGGACCATTGTCTTCATCAAAGAAATATTCTGTTGTGGTGATGAAAGTTGAACCTGCATCAACTGGAGGTGAAACCACGATGGGGATGCACCGTGCGCCACTCCATAAAGAAGCATTATTCATACAGCGTGAACAAAGAATATGTGGACCAACAGTTAGTTGATCTACATTGATATTATCAAACATAGAACCTTCACCAGTAATGGAGATAGGAGTTCCTGTGCCCGGACCTTCGTCTATATCAAAAAAGTATTCACCTGTAACAAGAGATTGTCCAAATGAAGTCAGAGAATAACAAAGAACGAAGATCAATAGCACATACCTCATGGGTAGATGTTTTTGATTCATGGGAATAATATTTCAGGATGGAAAAACTATTCCGTAATGATTGTGCCGGTTGCTTGCATTTGAACACTAGAGTTCACGGGTACGATCAGTTGATCCAGTTGCATATACGTCACATAAGGCAAACCGGGAATATAAGTTCCGTATTGGCTAGTGAATGTAAAAGGCTCTGAACCACCGAATGGCCCTATGTCTGATCCATCGGTTCCTCCATTGTCGCCTGGTGTGCCATCAACCAACTGCATGTTATCGTCACTGGTTTGGAAGGAGCCATCATAGTCCACAAAAACAGGAGATTCACCAATGAAATTACCTGTGCCAACGTTGCCGTTGATAGTCACAGTAGGATCAGTCCATGAAGCGGCGATGTTATTATTGAAGGAGGAAGTAAAGCAGTTGTCAATATTCATGATACCCATGACAATGTTATTTTGAAAAGTCATATTGTAGTAATCATGGTTGCTGAACAGATTTAAAGCGGGCGCCATGATAAACAAGTTATTGGTGAACGTGCTGGAATTACTGCTGTTTGGCGATTGAAATGGAGAGTAGATTGCTGAAGGCGCGATGAACACGTTATTAGAAAAAATACAACCTCCAGATTGTCCGATATCTTCTACATATCCGTTGAATTGATTGTTGATGAATAAGTAATTATTCATATAGAATAAATAAACGTTTGCCAATTGACAGTTCTTGACCAAAAGACCGGATGAGTTTATGTCAGCGTTCAAATTTCCATTTATGATAAGACCTTGAATTGATCCACCCGTCACAGCGGTTCCAATATTCAAGTAGTCGATGTGCGTACCAGTGCCTGTCGCTATAATATGAACATTTTTTGAAAGTTGAAATCCATCATAGCTCTGACCTGATGGTGAAACGAGAATCGTGTCGAATGGATTTGCAATTGCCACAGCATCTACAATTTCTACTTGCATGGCTGCTGTGTTCGTAGTGTTTGAAACAGTGATGATTGTTGCTGATGCAGGTATAGTAAATGCCAACATAGCCAGAACGATTAGTTTGTTCATAGTAGTATGATTGTTTAGGTAGTTTATTGGAAGTAAATGTATGGTATAAGGTTCTATTATATCAGGAAATAATCAATTAATATTTCAAATTGGATTTTAATGGCAATTATTGTATTGTGCGCTCGATTTTATCCTATGTAGTGATTAAAAATCAGATAAACTGTATTCCAGGAAGTCACGCGCTTCGCAACCATTACCTTTAACGGAGAAGCTAAGTATTCAATTAGGGGTTATTTTTATTATCTTGATAATAACGATAAATCTCAATACCGCATAGCTTTGAGCTCTTAAATGTGCAAAGCGAGTCTTTTACTGCAAAGGTTAGGGGTTTGTTGTTAGGTGTAGATAGAGAAATTCAGAATTTTCGAGTTGCGCATTCATTGGAATACTGACTTATTTGCTCTTGTACATTTGAGATCTAAAGCGGCAGCTTTTTACAATGCTTTTTTATGCATAGCAACAAACCCACGCTATACAGCATGACGTCATACCCATGCTCAATCACATGTGCATTCTTTCATGAGCATCGAACTAAAAACTTGCGGCGAACATTGACTATCTCGTCACCATCAACTTGGTTCTAATTGGTGTTCCTTCTATCAAAACATCATACAATCCTGATTCCCAAGTTGAGGTAGGTAGTGTGAGGGTGTATTGAAGTAGTTTTTCATTCATGATACATCGGCCATTGATATCATACACGGTGATGTTTCGTCCGATATGTTCTGTGGTAATGGTCAATTTGCAATCGGAAGTGGTGGGGTTGGGGAATAATTGAAGACTGTTATCGGTCGTGAGCGTTTCAATGCCATCATTGATATTCACGGTGAGATTGGCACTGTTGGATGTGGTTTCGCAATCATTATTGGAAACAATACAACGGTAGTCGTAACCATTCATCGTCAGTGTGGGATTGAGAACACTAAGTGTCGCAGTGGTGGTATTCGAGTAGGTCGCTCCATTGGAAATGTTGTTGAATCCAGCACCTGTGTTGACCTGCCATTGGTACGATACCGCATTTGCAGCAGCTATGGTGAAGTTGACGGCATTGCCCACTAAAGTAACCTGGTCTTGTGGCTGTGTGTTGATAGATGGTTGTGGAACGATTTCAATGGTGAAGTTGAGCGTAGATGCGCATCCTGCAACACTTCCTTCTACAGTGTAGTTAGTAGTTTCATCTAACGTAACATCTGTACCATTGATATGTGATGGCTCAAAAACAAAGGTGTCCGCGCCTGTGATCAGCACATTTACAGGCTGACCTGCACATACAGGCTCTGATGGTGTAAGAACCAATTCAAGTGTTGGAATTGGATAGATATTCAAGTTGATACTTGTCGTAACTGCACATCCATTGACATATCCGGTTGCTACATAGATTTCCGACGTTGGAACAAAAGGTACTCCATCTTCGATGCCATTGCCATAAGTATAATATTCCGCCCCAGAACCGGTAAAGGTCACTTCTTCACCTTCGCAATGAATAATATTGTCAGGTGTGATTTGAACCGTGATGTCGAAGGCTGGTGTCACATGGATAAATATCGAATCTGTGTTGATGCAGCCGTTAGCATTGGTGGTCGTCACCACATAGTAGCCGCTTTGTTCCGGCTGGAAATACGTATTGTCAGTGATACCACCTGACCAAACAAATGGTGCAGATGCACCTACTGTTGCGTCAAGTTTAACGGAATTTCCCGCGCAAATAGAATCATCGGGTGTTGCAGAGATGTTGATGGAAGGATAGAGTCCCGGTTGTATGGTTGCTGTGGCCACAGGACCAACACCACAATCATTATATGATCGGGCTTGAATTTCGATGGTTTGAGCGGTATTGATCACCAAATCGTTGGTCTGCACGCCATTGCTCACGAAGTAAGTTTGTTGATGAGAAGTGAGCCAGTCAAAGGTTGTAGTTTCATCAACGTTGATCACGGTATAAGGTATCGTATCCGGCACACAAGGGGTAAGATTGCCATCAATGGTTCCTTGTTGAGTAGGTTGAACGCAAGGCGATAATTTCAACATGAATAGATCAACTTGTCCATTCGAAGTGAGTAATGATTCTGTTGCCGATGGATCCATATCGAGCGTCTCGCTGAAAATTCCAGCGACGATGATATCGTCATTGCTTTGTACATCAATCTCAAATGCTTTGGCATCGCTGCTTGCGGGATATGCTGCCGACCATAAATAATTACCGTCGCTGGTGAGTTTGATAACGCTCGCGTCATTAAATCCTACAGAGGTATGTGTTACTTCGAAAGGTGAGGAATCAAAATCCACCGTTCCGCTAAAGCCACATGAAACGTAAATCTGTTCCTGACTATCCAATGTGAGATCGTGAATACGTCCGCCGAAAAGTTGACTCCAGATCACTATACCATTGGCGGGATTCACCTTCATCAACGTCGCTGTTGAAGTTGTACATCCGGTAATCAGATCTCCGGCACTGTTGAAGTAAAGGGCATAGATTTCGTCACTGGCTGTGTTACCATAGTCCTTGGCCCAGATCATATTCCCTGAAGCATCCATCTTCATGATATAACCATCTGATGTGAGTCCACCGCTCGTTTCGGCTTGTAATTCATAGGTAGTAGTTCCGGGTGACATATCAGCGGTGCCCGTAAATGAGCCGGCATAAAAAATATTACCTGTGTTATCCGCAATCATATCATAGACAATCACACTGTTTTCAATTAAGGTTTCAGCCCATATAAAATCGCCCGCTTCACTCCATTTGACGTAATACCTCGAATAACTTGGAACTTCAGCATCGAGGTTGTACGTGCCCGCACCCGGATTGAAATCGACGATGTCCGAGAATTTTCCGGTAAAAATGATATTGTTCGAAAGATCTGTTGTAAGGCACTCTGCTTGTTCGGCGGAACTCGCACCGAATGTTCTTACCCAAACAAAATCGCCATCAGTGGTAAGTTTCAATACATAGCCATCGCGACTGCCATTTGATGTGACTGTGTTATTCCCGGCATTGGGATCAAAGTCGACGGTTGAGCTGAAGACACCCAGGATGACAAGATTTCCGGCTTGATCGATGGCGATATCTTTTGCTTCATCAATAGCAACACCGCCGATAGTTTTAGTCCATAACCAATTTCCATCAGGGGAAAATTTGGTGATGAAAATATCGGTAATACCAGCCGAAGTGAATGATGCCAAGTTGCTACCGGGATCAAAGTCCACGGTGCCAGCAAAATGTCCGCACTGATAAATGTTGTTGTTGATGTCAATTTCCATTCCTGCGTTTAAATCATTTTCTGATCCACCATAACTGAATGACCATTCGGCGATTTGTGCGGTCATCGTATGGCAAATAATGAGGAAGGAAAAAAGCAAGTAAATAATTCTCATGATACTCGGGTATTTTAAACAAAAATATGCAGTTGCGACATTTTTCTCCCTGATAAAAGTTTCAATTGAACATGGTCATCTGTGATGGGGAGCATTTTCGGATAGAATGGCCTTTCATTTTCCTAGTTTATCGAGCCATGCAGCCTTTTAAATGGTTGAAATGGCCGCAAAGTATGGGGTAGTTTGGGCAGACAATAAAAATGGCTTTGTCATGAGCAATTTGTACGATCGCTATTTCATACTGCCTATAAACTGGTACTCTCGTTTTATGAAAGGACCTTTTGTTGGATTTGCGGAATAGATGGAAAGGAGGGTAGGAATTATTTTTTCATATTTGTATTGCGTTCAACTATATTTTCGACTCGGCCGTCCTAAAATCTTGACCTATTTCATGAGACTCAAACAACTACTCCTTGAATCCATATTTCTCTTGATCAGTTTCATCGCATTTGCACAATCGGATTCATTGCAATACGTACAATTGACTACCAATACGAGAGAAAAAGTGGTAGGTAAACTCGTAGCCAAAGACGATCAATTTACTGTGGTGGAATCTACCGATGGAGTTCGTATGGAGTTCAGAACATATGAGGTGAAAGAACTTTTATATATACAAAAAGAAGATATCCATCGTGGAAAGTATTGGTTTCCGGACGTAAATAAATACAGATATGTTGCTGGTTCTTCGGCAGTGCCATTACAGAAGGGCCATGGTTATGTTCAAACTGCATATGGCGTGATCTATTATGGGACTGTCGGCTTATCGGATCATTTTTCCATAGGTGCTGGAACATATGCAGAGAATTTATGGTATGGAGGTCCGAGTGTCTATTTTATGAGTATTCGTTATTCTGGTAAGATTTCTTCAAAATTGTTTCTGGGGGGTGAATTCATTGGTTTTGCGGATAATGTAAAGCTTTCATCTTTTTCTCAATCATCGAACAATATCATTGGAGCAGGACGCGCATTACTTACTTTTATGAATAGTCGCTGGAATATCACTGGTAGCGTGGGGTATGGCGTTGTGCGTCGTCAGAAATACTATAATTATTGGAATATTCGACAGGATTACAAACAGGTAAAGTATGTTCCATTTCATTATCCGATGTATTCATTCAGCGCACAATATCGGGTTTCACGGAGGTTTGGACTTGTTCTGGAGAATAATCTCTTACCGCAATCTTCAAGTATTTACAATTATTCTCACGGGCAGATACAAATTCTCATTTCAAATTACACGCTTTATTCTGCTGCAGGTATGAAAATTTTTGGTAAGCACTGGTCTTTATGTCTGGGATTGTTTGGAAATTATTCCAGATACGACACAGAGATGTCTTTTGGACCATATCTCGATTTATGCTACAAGTTTGGGAAGTGAGTTGTGTTGTCATTTGAAAAGATGCCCCTGAACTTTTTTAATGAACGCTGTACTGAGTTTACAGATACATTTCCGTCTGATGAGTTTACAGCGTTATCTTCGTTCAAGATATATGAGAAAGTACTTTACCATCTCCATATTGTTCTGTTTGGCATTGGAACTGAATGCCCAGCTAGATCCACCATCATGGTATTATGTTGTGGATGGGTTCAATGACACCGACTTCAGTGATCTTGAAGTAGATCAACAAGGCAATACATACGCTACAGTTAATCATCAGGGTGATCTCAGCTTGACCGGAAACAATGGTCGACTCATTCCTCATGCTCCTCATATGGGCGGAGTCCTCATCAAGTTAAGTCCTCAGGGAAAATTGATTTGGGCGAGGGGTTTTCAGAGTGCTTTCGACAATCGCATCAATGATCTCTGTTTAGGCCCTGACGGAAGTATTTATATCACTGGTTTTGGAGATGGCGAAATGCACTTTCCCGGGAAAGAGAAGGACTTGATTTTTGGAAAAGCAAAAGGCAAAGATGAGTTTCATCAACCACAGGCGATATATCTCGCAAAATATTCTCCGGAAGGTGAGCCGATTTGGGTCAACTACTGGAGTACTGCATGGGGTGAAGGTCTTAGCGTTGCCGTCAATAGCAAAAGCGAAATCGCTTGGAGCTATTATCACAACAATGAATTGAAAGTGGGTGAAAAAATCATTGATGATTATAAGTATACAACAGGAAGTAAGTCTAATGTATCTCGCGCCTATTTTTCACCGGATGGTCAGTTGCAAAAGATAGTTCGCGTGCAAGTGGTAGATAGTGGTGAAGGTTCGAGAGGACCCAAATTGCGATATGACATTCACGACAATCTGTATTGTTTTGGTCGGTTCAACATGTCAATGAAACTCAGTGAAAAAGATTCACTGGTCAACAATGGTTTTTACGATAGTCTCGATGCCTACCTGGTGAAATATTCTCCAACAGGAGAATTTCTTTGGGCCAAACATTTCGGTGGAGAAAATGTGCAGCTGTTGACGGATATTGATATCGCACCGGATGGATCAGTATATGGATCTGGTGAATATCGTTACGAATGCATCCTGATGGATGGCATTCGGGTTGCCGAGCAAAGTCGATACGAGTATAGATCAGGAAGCAACACGTTTTATTTTCATCTGTTTGAAGATGGAGAGCCGGATTTTATCCGCTTCTTCGAAGGAAAAATGTACAATGGTTATTTTACTGCCAACTCCATCGATTATGATGTGAATGGTGACACCCACATGGTAGGTTCATTTACAGATACCCTTGAAGTGGATGGGTTTAGCTTGCAAACCCCAAAAGATTACAGTACACCATTTCTCGGAAATTTACACGGCAAGGAATTGATAGAGTTGAAGAGTATGGCCAAAATCAAATCAAGCTGGATTTGTCCCTGGCGCATACGCAGTCATGGTAGTGCTTACGCCACAGGCTTCATTTATTACGGAAATGATATCAGGGTAAATGTCAACGACAATGATGTCCTGATCAAAAATCACGAGTACGGTCGAGGTACTTTAATTGTAGGTGGAAGTATACGTGTGAAGCATCATGATACTGGAGTCCTCGCCGAACAAAGAGCAAGCAGTCGACTCGAAAGATTGGAGAGCATAGAACCGCTGCTCATCTGTTCCAATCCTGAACTAGCGGATGCATCAACCACTTGGTTCCCGATACCTGACGATGATCTCACCCATGTGCAATCACCAGATGATCAAAACTCGGGTGTCAACCTTACACCTTGTGGTATGACCCTTGACGATGTCGAAGCATTACTTTTTCCAAATCCTACCAACGGACCTGTAAGTCTAAAACTTAAAGGCATGCTCGAAGCAAACGTGCAAATCGATGTCCTATCCGAAAAAGGACAGTTGTTGTTCAGCAAATACATCCAAATCCCGTCATCGGATTTTACCATGGAGTTGGATATGTCAGCCGCCGCTGCTGGAACTTATTTCGTGCGCATCACCTATGCGAATTTTGAAAAGGCGCTGAGGTTGGTGAAGGTGAGCAAGTGAGGAGAGGGGGATGTGTTGTCAAGGTTCAAGGTTCAAAGTTCAAGGATGCGTGAGTGTTTGGTTGGGTGGGGGAATTGGAGATTTAAAATTTAAAATTTAAGATTGGCAGCATGTGGTGATTGTTTGTTAAGTGATGATCGCCGGAGGGAGGGTGATGTGGAAGTTTCAAAGTTCAAGTTTCAAAGTTCAAGGTAACGAACTTGTATTATTGAGGAGCATGAATGGCTGCAATCAAATTTTCGGGTGGGGTCTTGGTGAACTTTGTGGAGAGCGCAGCGCCTTCAATCCCTGATTTGGTAATAAGATCAATGTGCTATTGAAATGCCTTCACTATGCATCATCCGTCACATCTGCCTTTGTGGTTAAATATAATGGCCACAGTCAAAAAAATTCAAGGAAAATTCTCATGGCACGGTAATTGAAAATTGGCGGGCGCTCAATTATTTTTCAATCGAATCCATACATGAACGACATAACAAATTGTCGTATCTGGTTTGTTTTGGGTTGATATCACGAGCATAAACCATTACATCATTTGAAATCAATTTTACAATTCTTACTATGAAAAGAACATTTACGCTCATTATGGCCAGTGCATTCATGTTGATGAATTCACTCACGGCTCAAACCAATCTCAATTTCGAATCTTGGTCTGGCAATGAACCCAATAATTGGGCATCATCCAATTCGATCACACAAGCTTCAGGCGGCGCTCAAACGGTATTCAAGGAATCAACCAGTCCGGGTGAAGGATCGTTTTCTGTGAAGATGGTGACGGGTAGTTGTCCTGATTGTCCCAACTTCGCTTTGCTTGGACCTTTTGGCCCTCCAACACCACTTCCGAATCCATTGGGCGGAAGTATCCAACTTGGTTCTTTCGATAATCCCGGCATCTCTTATACACAAAGACCAATTTCGGTAGATGTCCGCTACAAAGCCAATCCTGCTAACAATGACATTTGTGGCTTTCAGGTGGAACTAACCCGTTACAACGCTGTAACAGATGAAGACGAAACCATCGGTGAAGGTTATTTCATGGCGAATGCTGACGTCAACAATTGGACGAATATCAATGTCCCTATTGTTTACTACTCGGACCTTACACCGGACAGATTAAACATCTGGGCTACTTCTTCCATTGGCTCTGTTCCTGATTTGAGCGCATTGGGCATGCCTGAATTGCCTCTTCCGACACCGGTTTCAGGAAGTACATTCTACATCGATGCCATCGTATTCAATCTTCCATCGTGTGATGATTTCATCGTTACCGCAACAGGAACAGGTGAATCAAGTCTCGGTGCTGGTGATGGAACCGCATCGGTGAATATAACTGGAGGAACCGCTCCTTATACCTACAGTTGGAATACACTGGACAACTCACCTTCCATCGATAACCTAATACCCGGTTATTACATCGTCACCGTAACCGATGCAAACGGATGCCAAAAGGTAGCAACTTATTATGTAGCACCAGGTGGTTGCAATATTTCCGTATCGATGTCGGGAACGAATTCATCATCGAATTCTATTTACTCCGGCAATGGCTCTGTAACTGCAACAGCGTCCGGTGGTAATCCTCCATATACTTATCAGTGGAACAATGGTTCTACATCTTCTTCCATCTCTGGTTTACCCGTTGGTACCTATGCTGTATTGATCACAGAACAAAACAATCCACTCTGTGCAACTTGGGGTTATTATACAGTTTGGGGTCCCAATGGTCCGTCATCTGTACAGGATGAAACAACCACACCAGCTGGACTAATTGTTTACCCGAATCCAAGTTCAGGACAAATTACATTCCGTGCTGACAGCGACATTCGTGAAATACAAATCAATAATTCTTTCGGGCAATTGATCAGCTTGACAAAACACAATTATGGCACAGTCAACCTCGATTTATCATCGCAGCCATCCGGAATTTATTTCTACACGTTGAAAAATGAGCAAGGTCAAATCTTGACGGGACGATTGATGATCGACTAAATATTGAACCCGATGGATGTCATCGAAATTTGGTTCATCGCTTCATCATGTTAGTGATGACATCAAAACGGTTCAACCAACCAAACCCAAATCAAGACCGGACAATATGAGGTATTCACTACGCCTTGTGTCGTCCGGTTTTTTTCTGGCTTTCCATTGTACTTTTACATGAATCAAACGACAAATGAATATCATCCATCAACCAAGTGCCCATAGATTTGAAGTTGTCATCGACGGCAAATTATCTGTTCTCGAATATGTGCCCTTTACTGGCGGATTGAATTTGGTGCACACCGCCGTGCATCCGGAACTTGAAGGTAAGGGTGTCGGAACAGCATTGGTGAGGTTTGCGCTGGACTACATCAAAGCCCATCAACTGACTATGATGGCGACATGTCCTTTTGTGAAAGCCTTTCTCAAACGTCATCCTGATTATCTGCAGCAAGAGCAAAATTGAAGTTGTTCTTTTTTATTTTACGTGCTGTGATGAACCAAAATCGCTTCCATCATTTTCATGCGTAAAAATTTTCTTCACAAGATTTTTGGATGAAGGAATAGAATGGTACTTATCATCTGATGGCATTCATCCATCGATTTAGCTGATTGGTCAGTATAGAATTGAATATTGATCATAAAACCGGCTGAGGTGAGCAAAGTCATAACATTCATGCATTGTGAGTAAATTCCATTTAGAGTCTTTCTAAATAGAAATCCCTTCAACTTGACCGTATGCCTTTTAACCAATCTTTGTTCGCTGAAATCATAGCAATATCAAAATGGATTCAGGAATATTGCGATTCTTGATTCTGCAGAGTGGTGAACATTTATGAGTAAAGTAACGCACGCTATTTACGTATGGTCGATGGTGGCATTTGTAGTGGCCACAACGATTTATCTGAGTTACACTGGTTATGATTATTACGGAACCCCATTGGAAGAGCGGTTCTATCATCCTCGTCATGCGTGGTTCAAGCCAAGTGGAGTTTATGGACATGGCATTGGAATTCTCGGTACATTGCTTATCATCATTGGTGTTTGGTTGTACATCGCGAGGAAGAGATATAATTTCATGAGCAAATATTTGCGCATCAAATACCTTCTGGAGTTTCATATTTTCCTGTGCACACTTGGACCCATTCTCATTTTATTCCATACAGCATTCAAATTCGGCGGAATTGTTTCTGTGGCATTTTGGAGCATGGTAGCAGTTGTCGCATCAGGTGTCATTGGTCGATTTATCTACATCCAAATTCCACATACCATTGAAGGTCGTGCGCTCAGCATGAATGAAGTGAAAGACATGCGCAACAAGCTCATTGATGATTTACGCAATACATCAGGTTTGGATGAAACCGTAATTCAGCACTTGCTTCAAGCAACGGGGAATGCTCCTGATACATCATCTGGAACTACAGCGAAGATGAGCGAGTCTGAAGTGATTCGCGAAGTCAAAAAGGCGCTGTCACAGAAGCAAGTCGATAAAGCGCAGCGCAAATCGATCATGAAAATGGTGCGCGAAGAATTTGCTTTGGCACGACGAATTGGAAGGTTGGAATTGATGCAAAGGTTGTTCAAATACTGGCACGTGGCGCATTTGCCATTTGCACTCATCATGTTGATCATCTTGATTGTACACGTTGCGGTGACCTTGTCATTCGGTTATCGCTGGATATTTTAAACAAAATGACCCAGGAAGAACTACTCATATATGGCGGTGTGTTTTTCATCTGCGCATTGGTGATTTACCTCTACATCCGCAGTTTGAGCAAGAAATCGCAAATCGTAGCGAAGAAGGTGGAAATCGCTAAACTGGAAGGATTGTTCGAACCTGTTTCATTGCATCCATACATTGATTTGAATACCTGTATTGGTTCAGCAGCATGTGTGGCAGAGTGTCCGGAGAAAGATATCCTTGGAATCATCGATGGTAAAGCGACGGTTATTCAAGCATCCAATTGTGTGGGACATGGAGCCTGCTTCCATGCTTGTCCGGTTGAAGCCATATCGCTGCGTATTGGAACTGAAACGCGTGGTGTGGATTTACCTCACGTGGATCAGGATTTTCAAACCAATGTTGCTGGAATTTATATCGCCGGAGAATTGGGGGGAATGGGTTTGATCAAAAACTCCGTGGAGCAAGGGATGCAAGCGATGGAGAGCATATCCGGCAGAAAGGTTGCGAAAAAAGAAGGAGTGTTGGATGTTGTGATCGTAGGTGCTGGTCCTGCTGGTATTTCCGCCACCTTGGAGGCGAAGAAACGTGGACTCAGCACAGTGACACTCGAGCAGGATTCACTCGGAGGAACAGTTTTCACTTTTCCCCGACAAAAAATTGTGATGACTGCACCTATGCATTTGCCACTCTACGGTCAAGCAAAATTGTATGATACCAACAAAGGAGAATTGTTGGATTTGTGGCAAAAGGTGATCCGGGAACAAAACATCACCATCACGGAAAACACGAAGGTGGAAGAGATACAACCGCTTGCAGATGGCAATTTCAAAGTGGTGACGAATACTGGAAAAGAATTTATAACGCACAACGTATTGCTGGCCATCGGCAGAAGAGGGACACCTCGCAAGTTGGGAATTCCGGGAGAAAACCTTCCGAACGTGGCATATCGCCTGCTGGAACCGGAAAATATTTCTGGTAAAAAAGTCGTTGTCGTGGGCGGTGGTGACTCTGCAGTTGAGTCAGCAATGTTGCTGATGAAAGACAACGAAGTCATACTTTCTTACCGCAATGATCAGTTTGCACGTATCAAACCCAAAAACAAAGTGGCGATTGATGATGCGATGAACAAAGGCTCACTGAAGGTAATTTTCAAATCAGATTTGGTTTCGATTACAGAAAAATCTGTTGTGATGAAAATAGGCGAGGAGACCAAGGAATTGCCCAATGACATGGTTTACATTTTTGCAGGGGGTGAATTGCCAACCGGATTTTTGCAGAAAGTAGGTGTTCAAATAACAAAACGTTTTGGTCACATTGTGAAGAAGCACAAATGAGGTTAAGAAGTTACATACTCATTTTTCTGATCTGTATCGCGGGTTTGCACAGCGTTGGCCAATTATCGCCTGGTGACTTAACCAATGCCCATGCGAAGTTGGAAGGCATGAACAATTGCACGCAATGTCATGATTTGGGTAATTCTGTAACCAATACCAAGTGCCTCGATTGTCATAAGGAAATCAAAGAACTACTGAAACAGAATCGGGGATACCATGCGAACAATCAAGTGAAACCCAAGAATTGTATCGAATGTCACAGCGAACACCATGGTAGGAATTTTCAGATGATTCGTTTTGATGAAAAAAATTTCGATCACAATCAAACGACTTACACATTAGATGGCAAACACAAAACAACAGACTGTCGGAATTGCCATAAGCCTGATAACATTGAGAATGCAGAAATCAAAAAGTTGAACAACACTTTTCTGGGTTTGCAGGAAAAATGTTTATCATGCCACCAAGATTTTCACCAAGGTACTTTGGACAAGGATTGCAAGAAATGCCACAATACACAAGCATTTCGTCCTGCTCCGGGTTTTGATCACAATAAGTCAGACTTCAAATTGAAAGGTGGACACGCACAGGTTGAATGTAAGAAGTGCCATGAGACGGTTATGAAGAATGGTGCGGAATTTCAGGTGTTTAAACCTGTTACCCACAACGATTGTGTTGCTTGTCACGACGATCCGCATCAGCAACATTTCAAAGGGACATGTGCTCAGTGTCACACTGATGAGGCGTTTACGACGTTTATTGGAAAGAAAAATTTCACCCACGATACGAATACCAAATTCAAATTATTGGGTAAACACCGACAAGTCGATTGTTTCCAATGCCACGCCAAATCAAAGGATCCGGTGAAGGTGTTTGAAGACAGAAATGGTGTTACTACCAATCAATGTGCGACATGCCATGAAGATTTTCACCAAGGAAAATTTGGAAATGATTGTGCGAAGTGCCATACCGAGAAGAGTTTCCATGAATTGAAGTCGATGGATTTCTTCGATCACTCAATGACTGATTATCCATTGGAAGGCAAACACGTCGGTATAGATTGTAAAAAATGCCACAAGAAGAATTATAAAGATCCCATCGACTTTTCTGCGTGTAAAAACTGTCATGAAGACTATCACAAAGGCCAATTCACGCGAGATGGTGTGCAAGAGGATTGCAAGGAATGTCATTCCGTACTCACAGGCTTTGAAGTGAGTCAGTATTCGTTTGAGCGCCACAATAAGACCGATTTTCCGCTCGAAGGTGCGCATATTGCAACGCCCTGTTTTGCTTGTCACGTGAGTGAAGACAAATGGAATTTCAGAGATTTGAAGACCGATTGTGTTGCTTGTCATGACAACGTGCACGGCGACAATTTTGCGGTGAATGGTGTTACGGATTGCAAGAGATGCCATGAAACGGAGACGTGGTATCCGAGTTTATTCGATCACAATCTCACTGCTTTCAAATTGGATGGTGAACATGCCAATGTTGCATGCGAAAAATGTCATACACCGAATAAGGAAGGCGAACCCATTGTATTCAAAATTGCCAAATTTGATTGCATCGATTGCCATGAAAAGTGAGTGATTTGTCCCCTTTCTATTCATTGCTTTCCGGGACTTTTTTCAACAATACAATTTCGAATCAATCTAAATAAGTGATTTAAAGCGCTAAAGCGAAAGAAATTTTCGGCATGATGCACCTTCAATGGTCGTGTCATTTTCGGTATTCAGGTAGATAATAATCCCATTCATCATTTCAAAATTCCCATTCAGATTTTGATCAAAATTGGAAGGTGATGGAGTGTGCACCAATTCGTGAAACCGCATGGGGACTGTGTTCGTAAGCAAGATAACTGTTCATAATTAGCTAGTCCACTACAGTCCTTCGGGCATTAAAAATCTGCTAATTAGCATAGTGATCTGAAAGGAAAATTTGAGACCTTTTTATTCATCATTGAAAGTGCTTTTGGTCGTGTTGGCCATAACAGCAAAACTCATTGGTTATGGGCAGTCTCCCCATGGCGAAAATTTCAAGATCAACTGCGCCAATTGTCACACCACAGAAAACTGGACATCGCTCAACGAAACGCTCAAATTTTCTCACGACTCAACTTCATTTCCACTGGAAGGCATGCATGCTTCAGTGGATTGCAGATTGTGTCATACCTCCATGATTTTTTCGGATGCACCGACGGATTGTGCATCGTGTCACCAGGATCTGCACCGCATGACGGTGGGCAATGATTGCGCCCGTTGTCACAACAGCAATGATTGGTTGGTGGATGACATTCCAGAATTGCATGAACAGAATGGATTTCCTCTTGTGGCGAACCACAGTGGTTTGAGTTGCACGGAATGTCACGTTTCAGAATCGAACATGCAGTTCGATCGCATTGGAAATGATTGCGTGAATTGTCACATGCAGGATTTTCAGAACACGAAAAATCCTAACCACCAAACTTCGGGATTCTCTACCAACTGTATTGAATGCCACAGCCCATTTGTTGATTCCTGGACCACCGAATTCGTGAATCACGATTTCTTCCCGCTCACCTTGGGTCATGATATTCAGAACTGCACAGCCTGTCATACCACTCAGGAATTTTCTGATGCATCACCTGTGTGTGTAACCTGTCACGAAAACAACTTCAATTCAACTGTCAATCCAGATCACAACGATCTTGGATTGACTACAGATTGTGTGTTGTGTCACACCACCAATCCAGACTGGATGCCCGCGGCTTTTCCTCCACACAATGATTACTATGCCCTGAATGGCGCTCACGCATCCATCGCCAATGATTGTGTTCAATGTCATAACGGTGATTACATCTCTACACCCAATACTTGTGTTGGTTGTCACCAAGATGATTTCAATGCTACCACAGATCCAGATCACGTTGCGGGAGGATTTTCTACCAATTGTCTAACGTGCCATAACGAAAATGCCTGGACTCCTTCCGACTTTGATCATGCGAATACTGACTTTCCGATTACGGGTGGACACGTTGGGGTGAATTGCATTGAATGCCACGCCGACGGATACACTGATACACCAACCGATTGTGCGTCGTGTCACCTTGATGATTTCAACGCGACCACCGACCCTAATCACGTAAGTGCTCAGTTCTCTACAGATTGTGTAACATGTCACAACAACGTTTCTTGGACACCAGCCACATTTGATCATGATGGACAATACTTCCCGATATACAGTGGAAGTCACAATGGTCAGTGGGATAATTGCACGGACTGTCACAACGATCCGAATGATTATTCGCAATTCACCTGTATAGCTTGTCACGAAAATCCAGAAACGAATGATGCGCATGATGGAGTAGATGGTTACACCTATGATGATATCGCTTGTTTGGTATGCCACCCAACTGGTTCAGCGGACGATGTATTTGATCACGGCACCACCGCATTCCCATTAACAGGTGAGCACCTGATGGTAAATTGCCTTGAATGTCATGCTTCAGGTTTTGCGGGAACACCCACGAATTGTGATGCATGTCACCAGGTTGATTTCAACAATTCTATCAATCCGGATCACGGTTCTCTTGGATTATCCAATGATTGCGCGTCATGTCATACCACTGCTCCAGATTGGCAACCGGCATCATTTGCTGTTCACGACGATTATTATGCATTGAATGGAGCCCACGGTGATATCGCCAATGAATGTGCAACATGTCACAACGGTGATTATGTGAATACACCTAATACATGTGTGGGTTGTCACCTGGATGATTTTACTGCCACCACAAATCCCGATCACGAAACAGGTAACTTTTCTCAGGACTGCACAAGCTGTCATACAGAAAATGCGTGGACACCATCAACATTTGATCACAACGCAACTGATTTCCCCATCACCGGTGGACACGTCGGTGTGGATTGTATTTCTTGCCACGCCGATGGTTATACCAACACTTCAACTGAATGTGCATCATGTCACCTTGATGACTATAACGCCACAACGGATCCCAACCACGTGGCTGCGCAGTTCTCTACAGATTGTGCAACATGTCACAATAACGTGGCCTGGAATCCTGCGACGTTTGATCACGACGCGCAGTATTTTCCAATTTATAGCGGTGCGCATAATGGAGAGTGGAATCAATGTACCGATTGTCATACGGATATCAACGATTATTCGCAGTATACCTGTACCGGTTGTCATACCAATCCGACTACAGACAATGATCACACAGATGTTGATGGATATACCTATAATGATATTGCTTGTCTGGTTTGTCACCCAACCGGATCAGCTGATGATGTATTCGATCACAACTCAACGAATTTCGCATTGACCAATGCACACCTTGAAGTTTCTTGTATGGAATGCCATGCAAATGGTTTTGCCGGTACGCCAACCAATTGTGATGCATGCCACCAAACAGATTTCAATAACTCGACCAATCCAGATCACCAGACCTTAGGTTTGTCGAATGATTGTGCTTCTTGTCATACAACAGTGGCTGGATGGGCTCCAGCGACATTTGCTGTCCACAATGATTATTATGCATTAAATGGCACGCATGCTACGATCGCCAACAATTGTGCGACATGTCATAATGGAGATTATGTAAACACCCCGAATACTTGTTTGAGTTGTCACATCGATGATTACAATGCGACCACCGATCCGAATCACACTGCTGCTCAATTCGGAACCAATTGTGCCACTTGTCATGGTGAAGATTCTTGGTCACCAGCAACGTTTGATCACGATTCACAATACTTCCCTATTTATAGTGGAAGCCATGAAGGTGAATGGAATCAATGCACCGATTGTCACAACAATCCAAATGATTATTCTGAATTCACCTGTACCAGTTGCCACACCAATCCGGACACCAACAATGATCACGACGGTGTATCTGGATATGTGTATGATAATGCCGCATGTTTGGCATGTCACCCAACTGGTTCTGCCGATAATGTTTTCGATCACAACAACACCAATTTCGCATTGACCGGTGAACACTTGGTTGCTGATTGTATGGATTGCCATGCCAATGGTTTTGCCGGTACACCGATGAATTGCGACGCATGTCACATGGTTGATTACAACGCCAGTGCGAATCCAAATCACACGACACTGGGATTTTCAACCGATTGCAGCAGTTGCCACACAACGGATGCAGGATGGATGCCCGCCACTTTTACCAATCACGATGATTATTACTTGTTACAAGGAGCACATGCCATGATGGCCAATGATTGTGCTTCTTGTCACAACGGCAATTATGTGAACACTCCCAATACGTGCGTAGGATGTCATCAGGCAGATTACAATGCGACAACATTACCTAATCACCAGGCTGAAGGATTCCCAACAGATTGCGTCATGTGTCACAATGAAAATGAATGGGATCCTTCTACATTCGACCATAACGCCACTTCATTCCCCATAACCGGAGGACACATTGGGGTGAATTGTATAGAATGTCATACCAATGGATATGCTGGTACACCAACCGATTGTTTTGCATGTCACCAGGATGATTTCACGGGTACGACTGATCCGGATCACGTGGATTCGCAGTTCCCAACTGATTGTATGATATGTCATACCGACGACACATGGTCGGGTGCAGTATTCGATCACAACAACACCAACTTCCCGCTCACGGGCGAACACGTAGGTGTGGATTGTGCACAATGTCATACAAATGGTTATACCGGCACGCCAACTGATTGCAACGCTTGTCACAACCAGGATTTTCAGGGTAGTGTGAATCCGGATCACGATGTTTTAGGTTTCCCAACTGATTGTGCTAGTTGTCATACTACCGATCCTGATTGGGTTCCTGCAACGTTTGATATCCATGACAATTACTATGTGCTGCAAGGTGCACACGCGATGATTGCCAATGATTGTGCGGTATGTCACAACGGCAATTACATGAATACACCGAATACATGTGTGGGTTGTCACCAGGCTGATTATAACGCTACCACTTCACCGAATCACCAGGCTGAAGGATTTCCTACAGATTGCACCATGTGTCATGGTGAAAATGAATGGAGTCCTTCAACATTTGATCACAATGCGACTTCATTCCCGATCAGCGGTGGTCACGTAGGAGTGAATTGTATCGAGTGCCATGCGAATGGATATGTGGGCACACCAACTGATTGTTTCGCATGCCACCAGGATGATTTTGCATCGACTACAGATCCAAATCACGTCGATTCTCAATTCCCAACAGATTGTACCATTTGTCATACAGACGACACATGGTCAGGTGCGGTGTTCGATCACAATGCGACAAACTTCCCGCTCACCGGTGAACACATGGGCGTTGATTGTGCACAATGTCATACCAATGGTTACACAGGCACACCAACTGACTGCAATGCATGTCACAATCAGGATTTCCATATGAGTGTGAATCCCGATCATGAAATATTAGGCTTCCCGACCGATTGCGCCAGTTGCCATACTACCGATCCTGATTGGATGCCAGCAACATTCGACATCCACAACAATTACTATGTGATACAAGGAGCACACGTACCACTTGCGAATGATTGTGCTGTATGCCACAACGGCAATTATGTGACCACACCCAATACTTGTGCGGGATGTCACAACGATGATTTCCTGGCAACGACATCGCCGAATCATACTACTGAAATGTTCCCGAATGACTGCACGATGTGTCATAGTGAAGATGCGTGGTCACCATCCACTTTTGACCATGCTTCCACATCGTTCCCGCTCACAGGACAACACGTTCCACTGGATTGTGTAGAATGCCATGCTTCAGGTTATACCAGTACTTCCACGCAATGTGTTTCTTGTCACCAGCAGGACTATAATGCCACAACCAACCCGAACCACACAGCAGCGATGTTCCCAACCGATTGTGTCTTGTGCCATACCACGAATGGTTGGACGCCATCTTCA
Organism: Flavobacteriales bacterium; assembly: GCA_019694805.1. Taxonomy (GTDB): domain Bacteria; phylum Bacteroidota; class Bacteroidia; order Flavobacteriales_D; family Sanyastnellaceae; genus JAIBBG01. The sequence goes on from JAIBBG010000030.1 coordinate 30,111, forward strand.
TTTGATCACGACGACACTTCCTTCCCATTGGTTGGTGCTCACGTGGCTGTGGATTGTAACCAATGCCACTCAAACGGGTATACAGGAACACCAACCGATTGTTTTGCGTGTCATCAAACTGACTACAACAACACGGTGAATCCAGACCACCAAAGTGATCAATATCCAACTGACTGTACCATGTGTCACAACATGAATGCCTGGGATCCTTCGACATTCAACCACGATAGTCAGTACTTCCCGATATACTCGGGTACACACAATGGAGAATGGAATCAATGTAACGATTGCCACACCACTCCGGGCAATTATGCAGTATTCAATTGTTTGATTTGTCATACTGCGAACCAAACCAATCCGGATCATGATGAAGTGAACGGATACCAATGGAACAGTAATGCGTGCCTGAATTGCCATCCTAATGGTAACAACTGATGAGATATTTGATCGTCACATATTTATTGTTGATCTCCTTATGGTCATCGGCTCAGCAATCGGCCGATGAACTACAAGGGACGATCAGTTATGTGACATCACAAAGTGTTTATGTGAAGTTTGAGCGCACTGATGCCATCAATGAAGGCGATACATTGAAATTACGTGTCGCAGATTCATGGCAACCATGTTTGCTGGTAAAAAATAAATCATCAGTATCCGTTGTTTGTGTTCCACTGAACAATTGTGTTTTGGTTAAAGACACCAAAGTGATGTTTAAACCAGCAATGGTGCCGGTGGAAGAACTCAATGAGCCATTTGAATCAGGACCAAAACCTGAAGATGAATCTGTGAAAAGGGAGCGCTTTCATGGTCGCATTTCAGCTGCTTCCTTCAGCAACATTACAGACAACAAATCGCCTTCACATAGGACCATGTACAGGATGAATTTCAACGCTGATCATATTGGTGAGTCGAAATTTTCATTCGAAACATATCTGAATTTCCGTCAACTTTATTTGCCTCCTGAGAAGCAGGATATTCAGAAGTCGACGTTTTACAATGTTTACAATGCGGCTGTTACGTATCGACCTGACAGCACCATGTATATTACACTGGGAAGAAAGATCAACAACAAAGCATCTTCATTAGGGGCGATCGACGGTCTTCAGATTGAGAAATACTTTGGAAGATTTTTTACAGGAGTCATCGCAGGATTCAGGCCTGATTTTATCAATTATGGTTTAAACCTCAATCTCCCTGAGTTTGGATTATACACTGGATTAGAAACCAAAGCCGAAAGTTTTACTTCTAAAACCACACTTGGTGCTTTGCAGCAAAACAATGGCGGAGCGGTGGATAGAAGATATTTGTATTTTCAACATACAGGTACCATTCAGCAAAAACTCACATTGTTCACTTCATCGGAATTGGATGTTTTCAATGTGGTTCATGGGGAGACGACCAATGACTATAGATTGACGAATTTTTATACCTCATTGAATTATAGGTTGAGCAAAAAAATTGATTTCAACGTTTCATACGATTCTCGTAAGCAAATCATGTACTATGAAACATTTAGCAGTGATATTGAACGGTTGCTGGATGATGATCAATCGAGACAAGGCGTTCGAGCGCGAATTGGATTGAGACCTTTCAAGCATACTTCTATGGGCGTGAGTGTAGGTAAGCGATTTCAAAGCAGCAATCAGAATCAGTCGGATAACATCAACGGTTATATCACCTATGCACAGTTGCCCGGGATAGGTAGTCGACTCAGCTTGAACTACAACCTCAACTGGTCGAGCTATCTGCTGAGTGAAGTGATTTCCTTAAGACTTACACAGGGCTTTTTTGATAAAAAACTCAATGCTGATTTTTACGTCAGAAAGGTAAATTACACGTATTACAGTCAATCGGATTTGCCATCCGAAAACACAGGACAATACTATTATGGCATCAATCTGATGCAGCGATGCAGTCCGACGATTAGTTTTTCGATTTTGGGCGAAATGTCCACCTATCAGGATGTGACCAGTTACCGCGTCAACCTCAGACTGAATAAGCGTTTTGATAGTAAGAAAAAGAGGAAGTCCAGAAAGGAAGTAGAACCAGATCCGAACGCAGCATGGAAATTTTGATCGGTGATGAAACACACCGCAGAATGGACCGGGCAATATTTTCTTTGAACTTCAGCAACAATGTATTTAATTTCGAAGTGGTGAAAGAAGGCTGTTCAAGACAGCTCAGGAACAAATGAAATTCAATTATACAGCTATGAGGATTTTGACAATACTAACGTTGATTTCTATTTTGGGAATGTCATGCGGATCAGATCCGAAGGTGATTCCAGTCCATGATGAAACTGCATCTGGAGGCAAAAGCAGCGGGGTCTTTTCCGACGATGGTTCCGGTGGCGCACAGTCGGGTACTGAAATGGCTCCTTCCAAAGAATTTCATACCGTAACGGTTAAGGAAATTTTACCGACTTCCAAATATGTTTACCTGCTCGTTGAGGAGGAGGGACAGGAGTTTTGGATTTCCACTTTGAAATTTGAAGTGAACGTTGGTGAAGTTTATTTCTATCGCGATGGATTGCTCAAGAACAATTTTCACAGCACAGAACACAATCGAACATTTGAAAAACTCTACCTCGTTTCACAATTGGTCAAGGCTGATCACGGCAACAATGACGGTGGGATGCAGGAAGGTGGCGCAGCGAATCACGGTCAGGAATCGGGAAATGCACAGCCAAAAAACGTAGTGGTTCCTGGTTCAGTGCGTATTGCTGATTTGGTTGCCAATGCTAAAAAGTATGAAGGAAAAGACATTCAAATAAGCGGTGTCATTACAAAAGTGAACGCCCGAATTATGAGTCGCAATTGGTTACACATCAAAGATGGTAGCAAGGATGATTACGATTTGGTTGTCACCACAAGCGAAGGCATACCCGAAGGCCATACCGTTACCATGAAAGGTAAGGTTTCCCTCAACAAGGATTTTGGCGCAGGCTACAAGTATGAGTTGATTGTAGAAGATGCTCAGTTGGTGAAATAGTCTATTTCACTTTTCACCTCGTTGATCCTTTTCTTTCTGATGAAATATCCATTCATGAAAATGAAGGAAATTTCCTTTTCCTGAACCATGCCAGTGCTGTAATGACTATCAGTGCGCCTACGGCTATGTACACCCAATCCGGCACTGGAACAGGATCACCTGCGGCATATGAATGCAAGCCGGATAGGTAGTAGTTCACTCCGTAATACGTCATGATTACAGATGCCAGTCCGAATGTAGTCGCTGCATTGTAGATAAACAATGAATACAATTTCGGAATCAATCTCATGTGAAGAATGAAGGCATACACGAGTATTGTCACCAATGCCCAGGTTTCTTTGGCATCCCAACCCCAATATCTTCCCCAAGATTCGTTGGCCCAAACACCACCAAGATAAGTGCCGATACTCAGCATATACAAACCACCGGTAAGTGTCATTTCACTCAGCAATGTCATTTCTTTGATGATGGCGTGAAGTCGTTTTTCATTGTTGTGTTTGACAAAAACCATCAGGATAAGGTTGATGATTCCGATGGTGGCACCTAACATCAAGAATCCATAACTACCCGCTTCCAGTGATACGTGTATGGTAAGCCAATACGAACGCAATACCGGAACCAATGGCGTAATCTCCGGATCGAGGTAACTCAACATGGCTACCATGAGTACCGTTGATGAAAGGACCATGGTCGCAGCGAGTGCTCCCCATGATTTTCTACCGAAAATGATACCCGCAAGCACCGTGGTGAATGCGATGTAGATCATCGATTCATAGCCGTTGCTCCAAGGTGCTCGTCCGGATACATACCAACGCAATCCCAAACCAATGGTGTGAAATGCAAATCCTACAACCATGGTATAGAAAAGAATTTTATAAATCCTGCCAAGGTTTGCATGAGGTTTAAATACCGAATAGAAGAGGAAGAACAAGAAGAGTAATCCCAGAATAGCATACAATGCAGAAAGCCTGTTGAATACGTTGAGGTTGTTCAACATGATTTCCGCGCTGATCTTGGATGAGGAAGGCATCACCGCTGCGCCTTTGCTGGCTTGGTATTCTCCTAATTCTTTGAGAAGTTGATTCGGAAAACTGTAATCATTCGATTCCACTGACTCACGAAGTGCGCTGACATAGCTGGAGAAAAATCTTTCAGCAATTTGATTTTGTGCGCTTTGTTCACCATGGCGGTTCATACGCGGACCACTCCATGTGTTGTTGGGATCACCGGCGATTGGAACCAGGCGCAGGAAATCACCACCCAAAATCATGTTCATGATATTCACGCGTTCATCAATCTTCAACAATTCTTTTTCTAGTACACCACGATCAATGGAGCTTAAGGTATTGGCACGCCGCACTTCAGCTTGTAATTTGTAATTTCCTTCTTCATCGAAGAAATCTCTATAGGTGGCTTTGTCACCTGGAACATTCAAGATTTTGTGAATGGTTTCATGATGACCAAGTTTGATCATGGCCACATCAATCCATTCTTCACTATGGATGAACATGCCAAGAATCACTTGATCAGCACTCAATCCATTGAAGCTTTCGGAGCGCATCACTTTGCGCATCAGTTCTCTGGTGAGTGTGTGCATGGGTTTCATCCTGCCATTATGATCCTGCACAACGAGTTTGCTGAACAATTCAGCGTGATCTGCACTGATGGCGCGCTGTGCAGAAACCGGTTCGATGGTTTTTTGCGCAGAAGCAATCGATACTGACATAAGCAACGCTGCCATCATCATGGCGGTGTTTTTCGTGCGCATTTTGCGGATATTCTGCGAAATTTTATGGAAATGACTGGTGGTACTGATGAGCGACCAGATCATACCCAACGTGAGTAAGATATAGCCGATGTATGTGATCCATGTTCCCCAAAAGTCATGATTGACACTCAGGTAAGTCCCCAATTCATCCTGATCATATGATGATTGAAAGAAGCGATATCCATCATGATCCAACACGTGATTCATGTAAATGCGATAGTCCTGTTGAAGGTTTTCTCTGGGATCGATCAGTTGCACTTCACTGGCGTAAGAAGTAGGGCTATCTGTACCGGGATATCGATCCATGATGAAGTCATACAATTTCACAGAAAACGGAAGAGGAATGTCAATCGATCCATAAGACAACGCCAAACTGAGGTCGCCCATACGTGTGATGGCCAATTGTCCTGATTGGCCTTTTCTTCCATAAACAATTAATTCTTCTTCTTTGCCATTTACTTTGACGCTCATGCGCAAAGCCGTCATGCTTTCGTTTTTCACTTTGGAGTCACCTGATTCCAAATTCACCAAAGCACTTTTGTGGAAGTCGCCGAATACAAACCCATTCTGTCCGTTGTTGTACATCGAGCGCAGCATGAGCGGATGATATTGTTCTGATGGATAAAGCGTATCTGTTTTTTGTGAGGCCATCACGGTTTGTACCAATGGCCTGTCATGTTTAATGAAAAGCTGACCATCGATTTCAGTGATGTTGATGGCATCGGGAATGATGTCATCAGAAAAGTTGAAGATTTCACCGTGTATTCTGGATTGACTTCCTTTTGTGACAAAATACTCTTCGCGTCCGCCCATTCCTGCGATCACCACTTTGATGGTAGGAAAACCAACAGGACTTTCGTACATACTTTGAACCGGATTCGGAATAAATTCTTTCAATTGTAATTCGATGAGATCACTTCCGAGTAAGTAGGATTCAGACCACGCGTTATTTCCGAGGCTGGAGAACAACACAGGCTCTTCTACTTTGAATTTTTTTTCACCCTGAAGAATTTGCAACTGCAGGTAAGTATCGCTGGAAAGAATGCTGTTGGCGGTATCATTCTCGCGAATGTGCATGATGCCTTCGAAGCCAAAATACCTTGTGACACCTGAACCGATGAGGATGATCACCATGGCTGCATGAAACATCAGCAACGACCATTTTTTTTGAGGGATCATTCTAAATCTGACAATATTCACAATGATGGTTATGCAAAAAAGAACCAACAACAAGGTAAACCACCATGCTTTGTAGATCACATGTTGTGCGGAACTGGTTCCGTAGTCATTTTCGATGAATGTTCCTACGCCAATGGCGATGGCGAAGGCGAGAATATATACACCAGCAGCGCGTGTATTGAAGAAGGGCGCCAGCCATTTGCTGACTCTTTGTAAAATTTGCATCATAAGCGTAATAACTCCGGATGTTTTTTCTTGATCCGAGTGGGTCATATTTGAAGAAATTGACGCTGGTAGTGGAAGGAATTGTCTCCAAAAATTTCGGAACCGAAGTTATGATCACAATGAGGTAAAATCGGGGCTGTTGATAATTACAGGATAACTCTGATTACCTCATGAGGACTGAGTTTTAGTGAAATTCTATCACCGACAAAACGAATGATTTTGGCGTTGTATCCATCTATGTGTCGGATGAGTCAAAAGCAACTATTCGACTTCAATTTTCGACATCATGATCAAGCGTTATGTCAAACCACTTTTGGTCTTATCCGATGAGAATTTTCAGTGCAGCTTTGTTGTGCATGTTGACCTCTTGTTTTGCTCAATATTCAATAAGTAGCGATACCGAGTTCTTTCCTTTGCGAGCTGATTTGTACATCGTGAAGACTAATGGAAGAAATGTTGTTTGTAGAGGAGAAGCATTTGAAGATGAGTTCATCGTAACGGAGTATGGCAAACGTGATGTTGATTCTGTGCTTTGGAATGGTGACACGCTTTTTATCCAATATGTAGTTCAGACCAAACGGATCATTGATTGTTTTGTCCTGACAGATTCGATGTATGTGTTTTCACAGAGAATGAAATTGAAATCATCTTCTACATGGTTCAAAATGCATCTTGATTGGAAAGACGTTGATCAATTCAATCCCATGAAGAGTGATACGGTATCACCTTGTTTGTACAACTTCCTTGAGCAGTGAACTATTGAAAATATCTCCCGGCGAAACCATCGGTTCATTCCACGGAATTTGATCCCCATATCGCTGTTCCATGATTCTTTTGACTTCCGGGTGATCCAGATGGAAATCGCCAAGTGGACGCGTTGCGCAAAGGTCGATGGCAAGAGCATCATGATAAATTTTCCAGACGAATTCCGAACAATAAATTTCGTCATCACTCCAGTTGAAATAAATGTCGTAGTTTTTTCCAAGATAGTTAGACGAAGACTTTTTCATCACTTCAACGATTTGAGGCGTGATGACCTCTGAAGCATTCTTCAATCGTTTGGCGTGATAAACTTTTTCTTTACCTTGTTTCACCCATTCGGCCATGCTAACTATTCGAACAGGCTGCACAGCCTCATAGACCATTACTTTATCGCCTTCACGGATCACCAGACCACAATGGGTAAATTGCGATTGTGTGGCAAGTTGAATGGCTTTTCCTTG
>JAIBBG010000031.1 GCA_019694805.1 Flavobacteriales bacterium
CTTACCATCAACAAGCTCAATCATTTCGATACCACGAACCGAAAAGTGACACAATCATTACAACAGTTGAAAGAAGAAGTATCCAAAGTATTGGATGAGATCAACACCCAAAATGAGCAACAGAAATCAGGGTCATCACCAGCAGCATATATGCTGGTTCGAAATTCGATTTCGCGCACAGCCTCTGTGGTGGAAGAGCATATCAAACAAACCTTATCTTTACTGAAATAAACATCAGGTCATCGACATGAACATCCGGACTTTTCTAATTGCTGCCTTGATCATGGTTACATGTAGCCTGGAACTTTTTGCACAGCGACATACCTATCGCAAAGCTCAACATTACAGGTCTGCTATTCATTTGTTGTATGAAGACGATGAAGAACCTGCGGAAGATTCTATCCGTGGTCTCGGATTTGGAATCAACCTTGGCGGTTATTTTGGAAGTGCCAAGACAGCGAATTTTTACAATGGAACATGCCCCATTGAAGGATACTTGAACGAAGCCGCTCAAGTGCGATGCTATACCATTGCCGAACGACTTGATCCATCTGTATTCATTCAAGACGGTGCGTATATCAATAATTATTATGGTTCGCAGAGTTACTTTTTGCCATACGATGCCTATCCAACGAATATGAGGTACAATCCAGCGATGTCGATTGGATTGCAATTGAAATATAACTTTAACAGATATGCAGCTTTAATCCTCAATGTGAATGCGACCAAACTTGTTGCTGCCGGTCAGTTCACCCTACAATTTGTTGGCACACCTGCACAGTTCAACGGACAGTCAGATGTCAGACTATTTTCCATTGCAGGTGGAGAACAGAGAATGAATATCAACCTTGGATACAGACAAGGATGGATGATGGGCAATTTTTCGAATTTCTACATTCAACTTGGAGGCAGTACACTCTTTACCAAATACACCAAGAATACTGTATTCGTAGCTGACAAAACTTTTGACCTCATCACTTCAGCTCCAGTCATCGGACAAACGGCAACAACAGCACAAGCGCAGGCAGGAATTGGTTTTGGTGGATATGCCTCTACCGGAGTAGAATTTTGGGTAGGTCGATATTCATTCGATATCAGCTTTGGTTTTGCAAGAGAGAAGGTCAAAATATTTTCATATGAAAACAATGTGACCAATAAATGGCTGCAACTCACTTTTGCTATTTGAGATTCTTCTCGTTGCTCTTTCGGCCGAGGTGAATACAATGGAAGGTATGGAATATCATGTCGATTACCGTCCTTTCCTATAACCAGTGTTTGGCCATTGATGTGAACATAATCAAATACCTTTAACATGAGCAGATCATTCATGTCCATCGTCATTCTATCAACTTTGCTAACCAGCATCAGTCTGGAGGCACAGAAGCAAGCTAACCTGTGGTATTTTCCTGATCATTCCGGTCTCGATTTCAGCAGTGGAGAAGCTGTTCTCATCGAAGAGAGTGCCATGCCGTGGGCTGAAGGATGTTCTTCAATTTGCGACAGTTCCGGTCAATTGCTCATGTATGCCACTGCGACAAGCGTATGGAATCGTAATCATGAAGTGATGCCATATGGTGATGGATTGCTGGGTGGAAACTCATCCACTCAAGGTGCATTGATTGTTCCGAAACCTGAAAGTGATCACATCTTCTATCTGTTTACATTGGATGAATTTCAGCATGATTTGGAATATGGACTTCGCTATTCATTGATAGATATGTGTTGTGACAATGGTTTGGGCTGTGTCATGTTTGAGCACAAGAACATACTACTACTCGAAGGAGCAGGAGAGAAAATGGCAGCGACCTATCACAGCAATGGTACGGACATCTGGCTGCTGTCTCGCAAACATTACACCAACGAGTTTCATGCCTTTCTCATTACCGAAGATGGAATTCAACCACCTGTGATCAGTGCGATAGGCTGGGAAAATGATCAAGAGTTGGTAGCGAATTCCATAGGGCAAATGAAAATTTCTCCTGATGGAAGTAAAATAGCCATGGCTGTCAGCAATCAAGTGCCCCAATGTGATTCAGTTGTTCGATTTTGATTCTTCTTCAGGTAATGTCTCGAATGTGGTGGATTTGCCAACACCAACCAACAGTGGTTTTGCATATGGGGTAGCTTTTTCACCTGACAACAGTAAATTATACATTCAAGGGATTCCACCAACGGGACTTGTACAATACGATTTGAGTAGTGAAAATATCGATGACATCATTGCATCGGAACATCACGTAACTTGGAATGGCCCATACTCCGGTTCCGGTATTCAACTCGCCAACAATGGAAAGATCTATGTGTGTCAACCCATACACATTGGTATCATTCATTCGCCAAATCTGGCGGGTGATGCATGCAATTTTGAAGGACAAGCGATAGCGGCCAATTCTTTCTATTCTCTTCCTGGATTTATTGATTCGTTTCAATACACCAACAACGTTACCCATTGTGAAGTTGGCATGGATGATATGGCATTCAACTTATTTGAAATTTATCCGAATCCCGTTGATGAATGGACTACGGTAGAAATTCCACCCTTGTTTTACGACGGTGTCATGGAAATTCGAAATGCCATGGGTTTACTGCTGCAGCGATTTGATATCGCGGGAAGAAGTCAGCTTGAATTCTCGTCCACATCATTCACTTCAGGCATGTATTTCATTCAATTGCATCATGCAGGAAGTACATTAAGCAGCAGATTCATGATTAAGTGAGGAGTAACAAGAATGCGCCATCCAAGCGCTATTCATACTGATTCGCTTGCTGAAGATCATCGATACGGATGTAGCCATGGTGTTCAGACGAAATGGTAGCGATGATGGAGGCATTCACTTCTGTAGGGGGGAGAATTAACAAAGCAGATTCAATATCCTCTACCGAACAAAGATCCATCGATACAAAAGCAAAACCTTTCAATTGACCATTTCTTACAACAATGGCAGAAATTTCATCATCGCTCCTCCCCTCACCTTGAAGTATGTATGAAGGCTCACGTTTTTCGAGTACACGCAATGCTTCAATCATCACTTTATTGTGATTATCTGGTAATGGTAATTCACGATGAACATCAAACATGGTGAGTCCCAGTAAACGCATGTCGATATCAAACTCCTTTGAAATTTCCATGAGCCAGTTGCGCGCAGTGTAATGCGAAGGGAAGGTCTTATGGGCGCCAATGATTTTATTGCTCTCCTGTATAGCTAGTCTATCGTAGCCTTGTTGATCGTAATAACGAACAACATGGACACGAGGCGTTCTTCTTTTTTGAGCACTGTTATAAGCCGGCCAGTACTTTCTGATTTCGGCGTCTTCTAACAACAGGGCGATGAGTTCGGTTCCAGTCAATTCAAAAGACACATGAAAGATTTCTTTCATGAAAGCCTGGTTTCTTTTGCTATCGGTGTTCGTGGTGAAATGCTGTTTCACCCTTTTGCGCAAATTTTTAGCCTTACCGATGTAGATAGGTTTACCCTTTTCATTGAGTAAATAATAAACACCCGGTTTTTCCGGAAGGGCTGCAAATTCCTTTTTATCCAGATTAGGAGGAAGAAAAACATCACCGCTTGCCCTTCCAATCATTTTGTGCACCACATCATCACCGATGATGGATAGAGATTTCTGGAAGATTTCATGGGCAGCCCGCGCATCACTCAAGGCTCTGTGAGCAGATTCATTGGTAACACCCAACCAATTGCAAAGGTTATTCAAACCGTATGAAGGTGCGCCTGGAAAAGCCTTTCTTGCCACCCGCATGGTACAAACCCGCGGCATTTGGAAATTTCGTCCCATGGCATTGAATTCAGCTTTGATAAATGAATAATCGAAGTTCACATTGTGGGCAACGAAAACGGCATTTTCAAATATTTCCTCAAGTTCATCCGCAACCTGGCTGAATGTTGGAGCGGGTTCCAGCATATCATCAGTAATGCCAGTAAGTGAAGTGATAAAATGAGGCAGGCGGATGCCAGGATCAAGTAAAGTTTCAAATTCACGGATGATCTTTTCACCATCAAACAACACCACTCCGATTTCGATGATACTATTGCCGGAAGCGTGGCTGCCCGTGGTTTCTATGTCCGTAATGGCGAATAACATGGAAACGCAAATTAAGGAGAAAAGTCAAGAACGTTGAGTCAGGAATTGGATAATTTTCCATGTTCAATGACCTTCAATAATCCGCGGTTTTTGCACTTTGGGCAAGCTCAACAGTTCACCTATTTTTACCCTATGAAAATTATTTTCTCTATTCTGTTTTCCCTACTCGCGATGCTGTCATGGTCCCAACCAGGAAGTCGTCATGGATGTCATCATTACCATAATCGCGACAAAAGCAAATACAAATATGAGTTGACGGCTCAGGAGAAGGTATTGCTCAATGCCAGTATTGCCCGAAGCGACACCTTCGACATCCTATCATACACCATTCATCTTGATGTAACGGATGTTACCAATCACATGATATCTGCAAGTACCACAGTCAAATTTCGTCCATTGATGGAGAATCAATCCATCATCAGGTTTGATCTGATGCAAATGACGATTGATTCAGTTCAAGGCGCTACAGGTAATCTATTGTATAGTTACACCGACGACAAACTGACTGTTGCGCTGGAGAACATTCCGGCGCTCGATGACAGTTTAGAAATTACAGTACACTATCACGGAGTACCTTATCAGGATCCGGTTTGGGGAGGATTTTATTTTGAGAGCGGATATGTCTACAATCTCGGTATAGGACTCTCCACCATTCCGCCCAATTTTGGTAGAGTATGGTATCCCTGCTTCGATTCATTTGTTGAAAGAGCTACATACGAGTATCATGTGAAGAGCGCAGGCACATACAGGGCGCATTGTCAGGGATCATTTTTAGGAGAGACAACTTTAGCGGGAGATACAGTGATCAGGTCCTTTGCTTTCGATCAAGCCATACCGACGCACCTCAGCGCGGTGGCTGTAGCAGCGTATGTAGATCATGACTATGTGCATACAGGAGCCAATGGTGATATACCCGTGCGCCTGACAGCGAAAAGTGCCAACATGAGCAATATGCAAAACGTGATGCAAAACCTCGGAGAAGCCATAGATGCATGCGAATATTGGTACGGACCATATGCTTGGGAACGTGTTGGCTATATCCTTACAACAGATGGAGCACTTGAAATACCAACCAATATCGCATATCCGCAATACATGGTTACTCAAAGTATTGGTTCAAACAATGGACTATTGGCGCATGAACTTGGCCATCACTGGTGGGGAGATATTGTAACGCCACATAACCACAATGACATGTGGTTAAAAGAAGGGCCAGCTGAATACTCATCGCACCTTATGGTGGAATGGATGGATGGGCAAAGCGAATTCATTGAAACTGTCAAAAACAATCATCTCGATGTGTTGGAGAATGCGCATTTGGATGACGCCGGATTCTGGCCGCTTTCTCCCATGCCTGATGAATGGATCTATGGCACACACACCTATTACAAAGGAGCAAGTGTGATGCACAACCTACGTGCATATATGGGCGATGAATTATTCCGCCAAGGGATGACGGGTGTGCAACAGAATTATGCCTATCAGGATGTGACACCGGAAGAATTCCGCGATGCTCTGGAAGCAGAGTCGGGAGTTGATCTCGATGACTTCTTTGCAGATCAGGTTTTCAATCCTGGCTTTTCTGTTTGTGTGGTTGATTCTTTTCATGTCACTCAAGACGGCGAACAATACAATATTAATTTACATATACAACAGAAGTTGAGAGAGTGTCCGCAGTACTATCATCACATTCCTTTGGATTTGACGATCGTAGATGCGAACAACAACAGAGAAGATTATATAGTTGACATCAATGGACAATTTACAACGTTGAATATTGGATCTAATCTCAATCCTGCTATGATCATTTTAAACGGTCACAACAGACTCAATCAAGCACGGATGGACCATGAGTTTTGGATTGGGCAAAGCACATCCTTCTTCCCCAATTTGCCATATGTAGAATTCCGGGTGGAAGATGAAGTTTTGGTTGATTCATCCCTTGTGCGCGTAGAACACATTTGGGCTGCTCCAGACAACAATGATCTTGGAGAAGGCATATTTGAAATCAGTGATCAGCACTATTGGATTGTAGATGGACTCTGGAATCCTGGAGATCATTTTTCAGGACGAGCATCATACAACGGTTCTACATCCGACGAATTGGATTATGATCTGTACAATGGAGATGAATCAAATGCAGTGTTGCTCTACAGACCCAATTCTTCGGTGCCTTGGCAAATTTGTCCAGATTTTACGCATGTTCCAGGTGGATTAACCAACGGAGATGGAAGTTTCAATATCGACACCCTTCGACTTGGACAATACGCTTTTGCCAATGGCGATGCGAGTGTCAATATCCATCAAGTAGCTCCCACTGAAGATCAAAACTTTTCCATTTATCCAGTACCCACAAATGATGTGTTGACCATTTCGGGTCATTACCGCGGACATGAAACCGCATTGTTTGATGTGTATGGAATGGATGGAAAAATGAGCATGCGCAGTTCTGCAATTGTTCAAGAGCATTACACGAAAAAGTTGAACACTTCCGAACTACCGGTTGGACCTTACATATTGCGAGTAACCACTGCAGATGGGGAGGTGATTGGTCAAACCCATTTCGAGGTCATCAGGTAATACCATCATTCACAAAATGATGTGAGCGGCCAACATGAAGACATGATGGCAACAGGTATATCGCTACCGTTTGAATGGTCTGATGATGAGTCTCAAGTCGCGCGAGTGACTCAGGTAATTTTGCGCCCAGCTGATCATCACAACAATTTTGTTGCGGAATCCGATGAGTTTGGCAACATGGACAAACAACCATGCGACCCATGCTATCCAACCATAAAGGTTAAATCCAGGCAATTCTGTGACTGCTTTATTCCTACCTATGGTCGCCATTGCACCAAGGTTCTTATAATGAAATGCAACAGGCTGTTGTCCGTTTCTGAAGCGATCGAGATTATCTGCCAGCAAAGCTCCTTGTTGCAATGCGGGTTGCGCCATCATCGGATGGCCGAGAGGATTCTCTTCTGAAATCATAGCTGCACAATCACCAATTGCAAAAACCTGATCGAGGCCTTTCACTCTATTGAAAGCATCGACAAGAATTCTACCGCTACTGGTTGATTCTGTTGGCAAACCATCCGGATAAGCGGCTTTGACACCTGCAGCCCAAATGACCATAGCTGCGCGCAATTTTTCTCCACTTTTGGTGGTGATTTCTTTGCCATCATAGTCCGTAACCCTCGTGCCAAGCCGGATATCGACTCCCATAGATAAGAGAGCTTCCTGTGCCTTTGCACTTGTCTTTTCAGACATGGCTTTGAGCAACCTGTCGTTGGAATCGAGCAAGTGAATATCCATGACACGCATATCAAGATCCGGATAGTCTTTTGGAAGAATATCCTTTTTCAATTCAGCGAGAGCGCCGGCAAGTTCAACACCTGTAGGGCCACCACCCACAATGACAATTCCCATCAGGGAATCCTTATCATCCGCATTGTTGGTGAGCAAAGCCTTTTCCAGGTTCTGCAGCATCAGACTCCGAATATCTAATGCCTCCGAAATGCTCTTCATGGGCATGCACAACTGTTCAAGTTGTTTATTGCCAAAAAAGTTTGTTGTAGCCCCTGTGGCAATGACAAGATAATCATATGGTAGTGTTCCAATGTCCGTATTGACGGTTCTCGCACTGGTATCAATGCGCAATACATTGGCCATTCGAAAATAGTAGTCACTGTATTTGCTGAATATCTTTCGAAACGGATATG
The DNA here is from genome assembly GCA_019694805.1 of Flavobacteriales bacterium. GTDB lineage: Bacteria > Bacteroidota > Bacteroidia > Flavobacteriales_D > Sanyastnellaceae > JAIBBG01. The sequence goes on from JAIBBG010000031.1 coordinate 7,821, forward strand.
CAATGCTTCCAGGCTCCAGACCAGCGGTGGCAACTTGATAGAACAACGGCTGAAATGCGTGATAGTTATGTCTATCGAGTAAAACAACTTGAAAACCTTTGTTGCGAAGACCTTTGGCGAGATTTAAACCTCCGAAACCACCTCCAATGATCACTACACGTTGATTTTTTGCAGAAGGGATATTCATGCCGTGAAGTTAGTGTGGACATCAAATGGATATCAAAGAAAACAACATTCGAATTCACAATCTTGATGCAAGATACATTCCCTTTGATTACTTATCCGCTTTGAGAACAGCGAGTATCAATTTGATCGCAAGTTTGAATGAAGTATCCGGATAAGCCACTTGATTGACAGTACCTGTTATGAATAAGTCCTTTTCAGGAGAATGATAAGCCAATGCCCCTGATAATCCGGAATGTCCGATCAACGCCGGTACAGCGCCAGTCGGATTAAAAATCCAGGGTAATTTGAAGAGATGAATACCGATACCGGAGCGCATGGGGAAAAATATCCTGTTCCAGACTTTTAATGAATCGATCACATTTTTAGGAAAGAAATGTCCCTCGAAAAATGCCGTAAGGAATTTCATCATATCCGTTGAAGTCGATACCACACCACCATCGGCTCGAAAAGATGTCATGGCTTTGGGGATATCGAGCGGTTTGTTTTTATAGTGAAGAGACGCCGGCCTTCGATCATTGGGATCTATGTACAAATATGTATCCTGCATGCCGAGCGGGACAAAAATCATCTGCATAAAAACATTGCTTAATGATCGTTGTGCGATGATTTCAATGATTCTCCCCAACAATTGAAAATTGGTATCTGAATAATGTGCCTTTCCATGTGTATTCGGAGCAAATGGTGGAAGAAGGCTTTTACTCCGGGCAATACAATCTTCAAAAGTCCATGCGATATCTTCTCCATTCAAAACGGATAACTCAAGGCTTTTACCCTTTTGATTTTTCATTTGAAAATAGTCGGGAATTCCGCTTGTATGCGCCAGTAGGTTTCTGACGGTGATTTGATCACTGTAATCGCTGCCTTTGTATACCAGGAGGCCATCCATCACTTCGCGATTCAGGTATTTATGGATAGGATCATCAAGATTCAATAAACCCAAATGATGATGATGAAGGATCAAAGCCGTGACAAATAATTTCGTGGTACTGGCGATAAAGAATTGGCTGTTTACCTGCAAATTGCCGGAGCATGTATGCCATTCTTGATCACGATGCCTGATACAAAAACTGGTACCAAAAACTTTCGATTGATCAATGGCTCTTGCTGAAATTTGATCCAGTGTACTTTGAATATTCAACATACCTCATTCACATTATCTATTCAAAAATAAGGTATGGAAAATTTGAATCTGAGACTCATTTAAGGATTAATATCATTGTATCTCTGCCCTGTGCTTGCCCTATTCTCACGAATTGAGTTCACCAGCATCTTCAGTACCGGAATAAAAAGTCATATCATCTCTTTGATGGCGGAACGTTGCGGTTTTTTGCAAGAAGAGGAGCAAATTTTATGGAATCAACCGGAACGACTTTGTAGTTGGTGCCAGCCGGATATTTCTGCAATAAATGATGAGGTCTGATTGGTCGGGAAACAAAACCGCCACCACAATTAGGGCAAACATTGTTCAGTACCTCATCAACGCAAGATTGGCAAAACGTACACTCAAAGCTGCATATCATGGCAACTTCGCTATTTGCCGGCAGATCGACGCCGCAATTTTCACAATTCGGTCTGAGTTCAAGCATTGTATTATCTCATAACGGTGATCCACCCTTCCTTTTTTCCGGTTTGAAAACCTCCGCAATATGTACTGTATTCCATGACATAGAAATAATTGCCATCCGCAATCTGATCATCAATGATCCAGCGTCCATTTTCACTTTCATCAGATTCGTGAACAAGTTGCCCCCATCGGTTAAATACCAATAAATGGTAAGTGTGCATGACACTCATGACTTCGAAAGAAGGATCATGACCAAAGAAAGGTCTCCATTGGTCATTTTTGGAATCACCGTTTACTGTGACCACATTCGGGAAAATGAGTTTATTCAAATCCACAGCGACAATTTCACCCGGATCTAAATTCACTTCAGCGGAGGCTTCACATCCATTGGTTGGATTGGTTACTGTAAGTGAATAGATACCGATTTGATTGAACAATGGATCAATGGTACTTTGACCTGTGGATTGCCAGCCTTGTTCACCCAAGTAATTCCACGTGTAATTCACTGATTGTGGAGGCATGACCACCACACCTTCAATTTGGATATTTGGATCTTCGCATGAAATGCGATCCTGAACCGGAATGGTCACATCGATCAAATGATTGGGAACATTCACCACACCTTGCGCTGTGCACCCCTCATCATCGACAACCATGATGCTCACGTTTCCACCACTCAAATTTTCAAAGAATGGATCCGACTGAACCGTGTTATTCAAGCTGTATGCATAAGGTTCTTCACCGCCCGATGCAAGGATTTGAACCGTACCTCCCACTCCATTGCATGCCGTTTCTGTAGAGAATTCCAATGTAATGGGTGAAGTTTCATCATACATAACATCTACGATATCAGTTGTTGTGCAACCTGACACAAGAGATGTCACGATAACCCCATATACACCCGGTTCATTGATCGTTGGTGTAGGGCCATTGAATGTAATTGGCGTCCATACATTTCCTTGTTCCACCATAAACCACTCATAGCTGACCGTTTGATTGGGATTGATGACAGGCATCGAAAGGACTGTTTCATCTACAACACAAGATAAGGACTGCGGGATGTTATAGCTGACACTTAAAGTTGCATTTGGAATGACAATAGTTTGTTCAGCATAGCATCCGAGAGAATCCATCAACATCACATCAAGGTTACCGGGTGTAAGATTTTCAATGAGTAAATCACTTTGCCAAACCGAATTGATGTATAATTGATATGGCGGCACACCGTCTTCAACATTTGAAATTTCCATACTGCCACCGCTACCATTACAAGCAGTTGAAATATCGACGGTGAATGAAAAATTATCCGGAATTTGAGTTCCGACAACAAACTCCTGCGACAAGGAACAACCCGTTTCTGGATTGGTGACGGTGAGTGCATATGTTCCCACAGCATCAATGAATAGTTGTGCATCATCGCTTCCTATCGAAACCCAAGTACCATTATCATTGATGTAATATGCATAAGAAATGGATTGTAATGGGGTTACGAAGATTTCATCCAAAGTATATGATGGATGAAAACAAGTGAGATCAGCGACATCGTTGATGGAAAGTGACATGTCATGTGTAGGGACTTCAGCAATAACTGCAACTGTGCATCCGAGTTCATCAACAACCTGCAATTCATATACACCACTATCCAGTGCATCAATGTTGGTGTCAGAAGGTTGATCATCGATGAAGTATTGATAGGGTGAAGTACCACCCGATACATTCACAAATTCCAAAGATCCGTTCACACCGTTGCATGCGATAGTAGCGACATAATCAAATGCCAGGTCGGTCAGTTCTGACGCTACTACTACAAGTGTATCCGAGGCTGAGCAAAAACCATCTTCTGTGGTTGCTACCAATAGATAAGTTCCAGAAGATGTCACTGTAGGATCAATGACATCCTGATTCAGGTCCGTAAAACCGGATGTGATGTTGTACCATTGAAATGTAGCATTCTGTGCAGGAAGTACATTAACACCAACAACCTGCAATGAAGGATCTTCACAAGACAAGCTATCCTGAATAGGGATATCTACGGTGATCTGGTGATTCAGCACGTTGATTTGTTGAAGTGCAACACATGATGATTGATCCGTCATCATGACACCATACGAACCCGGACTAAGATTTTCGAATATCAAATCATCCTGTAGGTTTCCATTCAGTAAAATGGAATAATCACCAGTAACCCCGGTAATATCCGAAACAATGATTTCCCCGCCTACTCCATTGCAGGCATCTATAGCATTGACTTGAAAAGACATGGGGACATCCAGATCGATACTTACTGAGCCCAGGGTGGTATTGCCACATGGGTCAATGACCGAGCCACTTAGGTCTGTGATGGTGAGTGTATATATTCCTGGCTCTGTGATGATACTTGTAGGAAAAATCACGTATTGGTCTTCCAATGTTGCCTGAGGATTGAGAGGTAAAAGATTATTGATTCCTATTTGACCTTGAGGTCCAGTGAGAAGAAAATCCAGGTTATCAGCAGAACTTGTTTGTACCACTTCTGAAAATGTTACGACAAATTGAGAATGTGTACAGTCTGTTGTCAGACTTATAGGTTGAGGCGGTACTTGATCGTATAAAGAAGCTGTACTTTCACTGAAATCTATGGTGTATCCACTTTGGCTATTTGACCAATTCATCACAACCAGGGCATAGGTCTGGCCTGTTGTTACATTCAGGTTTGCGTTGAATGGCGGGCCATTCAAATTACCAGGACCACCACTATTGCTCACACCTCCATTTGCGGAAGAAATTCCGGTTGGACCATTTGGAGGTGAAAAAGATCCCCATGAATTGCAGCTCACTTCGGGTGATGATCCCCCTGGAGCGATGCCATCACAACCACCGTTGGTGATGTTAAACAATCCCCAATCGTAATCATCTGCGGGATCATTTGGAGTAAGGATGAAACTGAGTTGACCTGGAGAATATACAGTCCACGTATACCATAAACTCATTGTTTCCAGATTTTGATTACATACACCCGTGTACTCATACTCAAATCCGGTTCCCGGAGGGGCGGATTCTTCCGTATAGAGATCACCACAAAGTACAATCGCACCAGAACAATCACCTGTGCTCACTTGTGCCACAGCATGAAGTCCAAAGCAAAGCAGAATAGAAAGTAGTAGCTTTTTCATGAGAAGCTGTTTAGGCAAGGCCAATGTAATCCATTTTCCTATACTACCATCGCCCTTGAGCAGATAATGCCATCAACGGCATCACCCCATAAAAACGGTTCAATGAATCAGCGTCACATTCCCTTCTACCACGCCGCTTTTTCCTCCTCCGCAGAATGCAGAATATTTCAGAATATAATAATAAACCCCGTCACTGTTATCATTGCCTTTCCACGCATCATTGAAACTTTGCGATTCAAAAACCTTTCTACCCCATCGGTCGAAGACGAGCATATCATATGAAGTAAAAACCGAACTGAGATCAGCGGATGGATTTTGTTTGAGAAAAGGTCTCCAGTATTCGTTATTGGAATCACCATTGGGCGTGATGATATTGGGAAAGGTGATGGAACTCAAGTCAAGTTCGAAATCATCCGATTCAGCGATGAACACCGTTTCTTCGTCGGTACAGCCACTCACATCATCTGTGGCCATCACTTGATATATCCCTTCAGCAGCTACAAATGGATTGAGAGATGCAGCACCTGAGACGATCAATCCATCGGTCGTAGTCCAGGTCAATGAGAAATCGTTTGCGCTCATCACTTCAACATTCACTATTTGAATTTGCGGATAAACACAAGTCAAGGAATCTTGATCACCCACTACAATTTCAGGAGTCGCGAAATCATTTTCTACCAAAACATCGTCCGTGGTGATGCATCCGGAAACAGGATGAATGATAACAAGGGTATAAAGACCGGCATTGGTGACCTCGATATTCAATCCGTTCAGACCTGGAGAAGGAATACCGTTGAATTCCCATGCAACCACAGCATTCTGACCATTGGTAGTGCCAGTAATGGAAGGTGACTCTTCAATGCAGGTGATGTATTGGTCTACTCCAGCATCTGCAGTATAAGTAGAGAAATCAGAATTCACAGTAAATGTTTCGTCGGCATAACAACCATCCATTGCCGTTACTGCAACAATGTAAGTTCCAGGTTCTGTAACAACCACATCCGTTACATTTTCACCTTGATCAATCACAGAGGCGTTGTGAGTCCACATGTAATTCGCATCAAAATTGAAATTGATATCCGCAACCACATTCACATCTGTATTGATGCAATTGATGATGCCCGGATCATCAACTGTAACCACAAGAGGTTCCACATTGAGATTGAAAGTAAGCGTGACGTCTTCACCGCAGAGATCGGTAAAATTCACTTGATACTGCGTATCCACATCAGGACTGGCAACAGGTGTTGCGCTGGTTGGATCATCCAAACCGGCAGTTGGCGTCCAGTTGTATACTCCGTCGAAAGAAGCACCAGCCTGTAATATAACTGAGCCGCCTTCACACACATCGATATCCTGACCGACATTCAAAATATCCTCTTGCAGACAAACCGTTTGATTATTCCACGAGCCACCTGTTGCGGCGGTAAATCCCCAGTAAACCAGTTCCTGTCCGTTAAAGATTTCATTGATCAGGTCGATAGAACCGGAAAGTCGGAATACACAATCGAAATAGACTGAAATAATATGATCAGTCGGACTCCAGATGATTCTCACGACGTGTTCTTCACCATCTTCAATATTTGCATCGAGTGGATCAGCTTGAATCGGACCGGCAATATTTGAAGTAGCATCATTGTGATCGATGACACCATTCATTTCAATGGCGATGTGGTCTTCAACCGGATCGCCGTATTCACCATTGAGCCATGTGTCGAATTCAATTCCGAGTGAGGTACCAAAATTCAGGTATCCCAAACCACCACCACTTGCACCGATAGCATTGGTCCCAACGGTTTGCAAAACGAAACAAATGCCATCAGCACCAGTACCATCCAACACACCGAAGTTCATAAGAAATTGGATATCGAAAGGTTCATTGAGATTGATTTGATCGGCATACCACACCGTTCCATTCTGATTCGAGAATTCACCCGTCAATTGATAGCAGTCATTACCGATGGATTGCGCATTGCCATTCAGAAAATACGTTTGAGCCAATCCGGATAAAACGGGCATAAGAGCCAGAGTAAGAAGTGTAATCCCTTTCATCATAATTCTATAGCAGATTGACGTGATAAACAGATTTCCGGTTGCCAGTAGTTCTTGATCTAACATTCATTTGCAGGATCGTCATCAGAACATCTGGTGATTTAGGGCTAAAAATAATGATTGTGAAATTGCACACATCACCACGATCAAAAGAATTCATGGTCACTCAGAGGTTTGCGAATAATAAGATGAATCATGTGAAAGCCATGAATATGCCATTTACGTTGCAACAAAAAATTTACCCACCAAAAAGCCCCGCACGCGAGCGGGGCTTGATGGCTTAAACTGAAAAACTAAAAACTATCTTTAGCTGCCGGCTGATGGAAAGCAACCGACAACCAAGGGGTAAATATAGCACATATTGCTGAATATCAAACTCTTCAACCCAGATTGTGTTGTTCCTTCTCGTTACGATTCCAAATACCGGTGAATTCACATACCCATTCAATTCGCGCTTTGAGGGCCATCAAGACAGCAATTTCCCTGAATTCAGTTGAGGAGCACACGTTTTATTTCGGTTCTCGATTATCAATTACGAAACACACATCATCACATGGTTTCGTTTTTTTCTAAACATGGATCAAGACTGACTTTCGTCTATTTCATTTGGCGTTCTTTCTTGATTTGTTCATAGGCCTCCTGAACTTTCAAGAATTTTTCATTCGCTGCTTTCTGGTGTTGTTCACCGAGTTCGCGCACTTTGTCCGGGTGATATTTCATGGCCATTCTCCGGTAGGCCTTTTTCACTTCATCATCTGATGCGGATTTTTCTATCTCAAGGATCTTGTATGCGCTTTCAGAATCCTTATAGTGCATTGCTTTCAATGACTCATAATCCTTTTCGGTGAGGCCGAGATAATGAGCGATCTGTTCGATCACATGCATTTCTGTTTTATCCACATGACCATCAGATTTGGCGATTCCAAAAAGGTAATACATCAATTGGAGACGCATGGAATGCTCCATGTAATAGCGAATTTGCTCGCATACTTCGCGCAGGGGAATATCCTTTTTGAGAATTTCTTTCAGAATTCCCATTTGCTCTGCAGCCGCAGAGGCGCCAAACTGTCTGGTATAAAATTCACGGATGAAATCCAATTCAGATTTCATCAGTTTATTGTCGGCCTTCATCACTGCAGCGGAGAGAACAAGCAATGCCGAAGCGAAGTCGCCGGTTTGTGTGTGGTGTCTGTATTTTTCGTAAGAACGCTGATCGATTCTTGGGCCGGATTTTCTTTCCCCTTTAGAAAAAGAATTATCATCCGCCATGGCCCCCAGGGCAAAACCAATTACACCGCCGATTGGACCACCCATTGCCCATCCGAGGGCTCCGCCAATCCATTTACCAAAACTCATATTCTGTATTCGATTATTATATTACCAAGACCCTCCTGATCCTCCACCACCGAAACTTCCACCTCCACCAAATCCTCCAAAACCGCCGCCTCCACTGCTTCCACCACCTCCAGACCATCCACTGAAATGGCCACCGCCAGAATTGAAATCACGCCAAGTAGAACCTGAGGATGTTCTTCTATTGAGCAATGTCCAAGCTTGCCAGAAAGTGATATGATTGAGCAATGCATATCGCTTTGCTTCACGCCTTTTGATGAGCAACACCACAGCGAAAATCAGCAAGACCATTGCGATAATGAAACCAGCACCAGCTTTACCGGCACTTTTGTATTTCTCAGCATACTGATCAGAATTGTATTCACCTGTTGCCAAAGATTTCAGCACAGCGATTCCTGCATTGATACCTCCCGCCATATTGTTATTGCGGAACTCGGGTATCATTTCATTTTCGATGATGTTGTGCGTTGCGATGTCTGTGATGACAGGTTCCAAACCGCGGCCAATGGCAATAAAAATTTCACCTTTAGAATCGGGCTGCTTGGGTTTGATAAGCACCATAATACCATTGTCCTCATCCTTTTGGCCCACACCAAATTTTTCACCCAATTCAATAGCGAATTGCGCCTTATCCATTCCGCACAAATCGGGAACGATCACTACAAAGATTTCATTGCTACTATTTACAGCGAAGAGTTGCAGGTCCATTTCAAGAGCTGCTTCATCCTGTTCATTCAACGCGTCGGCTACATCATATACGACACGACTTTTATCCTGTTGGGGAAAACACTCTTGACCTGCGAGTGTTTGCGCATGATTTTTCAAACCGAACATCAGCAATAGTGCTGCGCAGAGTAGTTTTCTCATGATGTTCGGTTGTTTTGGCGAAAGGAAATTGAATTGGGTAATTCATTCACATCACCATCTTGAACAGGAAAATGCTCCTTCATTTTTTTACCCACCAGTTCCACAGCGGTGACAATACCTTCCGGATATTTCCCCGACATGAATTGGGCAAGCATGGCATCGCGAATATGATCCCAATATCCTGGCTCAGCGTGTTGATTGATTCCTGCATCACCGAGAATAGCCGTTTTGCGGCTTTCCAATGCAACATAAATGAGGATGCCATTCCTCAAAGCTGTGTTATGCATACCAAGTTCAGCAAAGATGAAGGCTGCACGATCCAATGGATCACCGGCACATTCATCTTCGATGTGCACACGCAATTCGCATGAGGTATGCGATTCAGCCGCTTTGATGGAAGTTTCCACCAGAGACTGCACTGCAGGTGTGAAGATGTTTTCTGGATTCACGGTATTTCGAAAATCAGAATTTCACCTTTGGAGCTTCATCAGCACCAGGTTTCGCTTCGAAAGCTTTGCGCACGGTAAAATCATCAGCTTCATCCGATACCAATTTCAGTCCCATGCGTTTGAATGTTCCGCGGATATGGCTGTTGTAATCTTTCACGGCATCGTTGTATCGATTGCGTTCAGTGTTGATTCTGTTTTCAGTTCCTTCGAGTTCAGATTGAAGTGCGCTGAAGTTTTGAGTGGATTGTACAGTAGGATAATTTTCGGTAATAAAACCACGGAATCCGCCATATGCCGTCATCATCACCATATCGCTGGATTGCAAATCATCTGGGGTGGTAGCCCTTTTGATTTTTTCACTTTGTTGAGTGATGATATTTCCAACGCTATCCGCGTAATGTTTTATTCCGGCGCGAGCTTCAGTAACACCGACCAGGATCTCCTTTTCATTTTCAGCAGCGGCTTTCACCGTTTCCACCAGATTTCCAATCAGGTCAGCACGACGCTGATAAGCACTCTGAACATTACCCCAGGCTGCATTCACAGATTCTTGTTTTTCGACAGCAGAATCGCGAACACCAGCACCATAGAGATAGAGAATGGCAATACCAAGTACAACGGCTCCAATGAGTCCGAAGATGAGAAGGGTTGATTTTTTCATGGATGATAGAATTGTTGTGCGAAATTAATGGATCGCTTCAATTCTCAGTCAACACAGATGCCATTGGTAGATTTCTGTCAGGTTGGCCTGATCAAAGTCAGATTATCTGACATTTAGTATGAGTGAAAGCGACAAAGACGTTAATCTGACATTGATCGGATAATCATTCCCTGATTCATCCACAGGCACCGCCACGGCTTCTTCAAAGAATGGCAACATATCGCCATCAGCATGAACACCCAATGACACATACTTATTGAAGTCGTGGTACCAACTGAGACACAGTGCGGAATTCAGTTCGTTGAGTTTTGTTGAAACGCCCTGCAATTCCCGGTTGTATTCATAAGTTGTTCCGCTACCTGATGATTTTGAACCCAAGGCAAATCCTGAATGAGTCACAATCCGAGGAGCCATACCAAGACCAAACATGTTCTTAGCACCTGTTCGAAGCGTGCATTGAAGTTTCAGTTCGACAGATCGGTTTTTGTGCACCACATAAACATAATCCGATACGTCCCATTTCAAATCAGTCCATCTTGCAGCAAGCGCAGCGCGAAAACCGAGTGCTTTCACACCGTTGTCGAGTTGATAATAGATTCCGGCAGAAGAGCCATCCTGTGGTTTCCAGAGGCTTTTGTTGGAATGATCGAAATTGAAGATTGCGCCATATTGGTAAAAGGCTCCATATCCTGACTTTTGGGAATAACACGCAATTCCGGCGATCACCAGGCATATCAGGAAGAAGATACGCAGCAGAGTTTTGGTCATGAGCGATGGAAACGCGTGAAAGTCGTAAGTATTGTAAAATTAGCTACGATCGAATCGTTCTGTGAGTTTCAGAACAGTTTGTTTCCAGTTGAAATGTGAAATGGCGAAGTTTCGTCCTTCAGTGGCGAGCAATTTTCTTTTTCTTTCGTCGGTCAGCAATTCAATAGCAAACGCAGCGATTTCTTCGTCCGATTCACCAATCAATAAATGTTGATCGTGAACGGCCTTCATGGCATTGGCTGCAATCGGGGTTGTGATGCACGCCAAATTCATGCACATGGCTTCCAGCAATTTATTCTGAAGACCGCTTCCTGTGCGCATTGGTGCCATAAAAATCACCGACTTGCGGTAAGCATCGCGTATATCGTCCATCCAACCGCTGATGATTACTTGAGATGAAGCCAGTTGTCTTACTTCTTTGGAAGGATTCGCACCAGCGATCAAAAGCCTGGTTTCAGGATATTTTTTCTGAATGAGAGGCAGAATATTTCGTGCCAGACGAATGCTACAATCCACGTTCGGTGGATAAGACATGTTGCCAGTGAAGACCATGTCATATTGTGGTGATGCTTTTTCAGGAGTGAAATATCCGGCATCGATACCATTCGGAATGATTCCAATTTTATTTCGATCAGGATGAAAAATCAATTGTTGATCCTGTTCACTGATGATCACATGATGTTCGAAATAATCGAAGATCAGGTGTTCATAGTTTTTCAGACGTTTTGCTTCTTCATGAACCAAAGCTTTTTCCCACCAATGTGAAGAAGCGAATCTTCTGCGGTATCCCGCACTAAGTGCATCCATGTAATCGATGGTCTTTCGAAAACCATGCAGATTTTTCACATATTCAGAAGTCCTTATGAGTTGACAATAGATATGATCAGGATTGATTTCGTGTATAAGTGCAAGGATTTTCCGATGAACGTGACGCTGATAGAAATAATGGACTTGAAAAGGTTTATCGCTGAAAAGAGCCAGAAACATCCGCCACAGGATATTGATTTTGCGAAGAGAAAACACATGAACATGCGGCGTTAGTTTTCTCAATTGTTCAAGTGCGTCAGGATGAATCGTTGTATCATTTAAACAACACAAATGCACTTCATGCTCTTCACAGAGACATTTCAGTTGGTGGTATGCACGCAGTTTGTCGCCCTTTTCAAGCGGCCAGGGAATACGGCTAACCAACATGAAGACTTTCATGCTTTTCTCAATTCTTTGTAAAAATTGACCAGGTTGGATGTAATTTCTGTGATATCAAAGTGCTGTTCGGCGTGCATTCTGCCTTGAATACCGAGCTCGTTGGTGAGTTGAGGTTGCTCCATGATTTCATCCAGGGCTTTCAGCCATTCGTCTGGGCGATCGGCCAGCATGATGTTTTTGCGATCAGTACAATCCAGTCCTTCCGCACCGAGTGTAGTTGAAATCACTGCCTTTCCAAGTGCCAGACCTTCGATAATTTTCACACGAATACCACCGGCGCTCAGCAGCGGAACAACCATGATGGCTTTGGATTGCATAAAACTGATGGCATTTTCCACTTCACCCACCATGATCACATTCGGATGTTGAGCCTGTCTGATTTCATCCGACATATTTCTACCAGCCAGATACATTTTCAAATCAGGATATTTTTCATGAATCTTCGGCCAGATTTTATCCAGAAACCAAAGGATTCCTTCCAGATTCGGTCCCCAGTCCATTGCACCCAAATGAAACAATGCCATCTCTGGTTTTTGGGTTGTATCAATAGGGTAATCGCTCATACGAATACCGAATGGAATAGTCCGGATTTTTTTCTGAACACCAAGTGCGAGAATTCGTTTCTTATCCTCTTCTGAAATCGCTGCAATACCGCTTACTTCATTGAGCATGCTGATTTCGTAATCACGCAACTTTTTGGTGAGATAGTTCAGGTATTTTCTCTTGAAAAAACTCTTTGTACCTCTTGCAATTTTTTCCCAGATCACGAACTCAAGATTGTGAGACCTGAGCACAATTGGTGTATGCGAATACCGTCTGATTGTAGGCACATAAGGAGTCATGAACAAACTCTCGAGATGGATCACATCGAAGTGTTCCTTCTTCAAAATTTTAGTGAGTTTGATGTCATAATCGGTGCTGAAAAACCTGCTGATGTTGTAGGAATCAGACGTCATGAAGTTTGAAAATGCATCAACAGCATTGACGCGGGTATCGATATAAACGCCTTCAATACCAGTTTGATCCAGGTATTCCTGCGGAATTTCCTCCGGGAGGAAGTCATGTTTTTGTGTAAAAATCGTGAGGATCTTCACCTTGTGACCGGCGGCAATGAGGCCTTGTGTGATGTTATTCATCGCAATGCAACCTCCGTCTTTCGCGGGCAGTGGTGGTTTCAGACACAACTGAAGAATCTTCATACTTGTTTAATCACAGTCTTTTTGAACGGATTCAATTTAGAGAAAAAGTGCGGAACACTTTTCATCCATTGATTATCACCCAAAATTGCAGCCTCTTTTGTGGCTCGGAAGGTAATCCAGATCGCCAGCGGCAACAATATGAAAGTACTCAGCCACATTCCAAGCCAAGGAGCGATAATATCATTTTTAGCCATTCTTTCTCCAGCCATGGTGATGAGCTGATAGAAAATAAATAGTCCCAATGCGATCAATGTTGGCATACCCAAGCCACCTTTCCTGATGATGGCTCCAAGCGGTGCACCGATAAAAAAGAGAACCAGACAAACCACAGCCAAAAAGAACTTTCTATGCCATTCAATTTTATGCCTGCTGATGGTTCTTTTTCTTCCCTTCAACTCATCTGTTTGTCTCTGAATACCATCACGCTGTTTTCTCGTATTGTCTTTGGCGAGTGAAATAGCCTTCGCTCTCTCTTTGGCATTGAGCTGAGCAAAAAGTGCCTCAGGTGCAGCCGGCAAAGAATCCTGATGATGCACTTGCACCATCCTGTTGGTCATGAGTTTGAGATTGGCCTGATGAAAACCATATTCGATACTATCTACCGTTAACTTCATGCTATCCAACGCTTCGTCCAATTGATCGATGGTCATCATTTCAGCCGGATTCTTCATCAATTCCTCGTTATCCGCATTAAAAGCGAGAGAACTCAGATCAAGCCTGACGATGGTTTTTTCGAATTGCCCTTTCAGTTGAGCATGTTCTGGGTTTTTCGACTTTTTTTCCTTCTGTTCATCATAGCTGTACCCATCGAACAATGTCAGCACGAGATACCTCTTATCCGCTGTTTGTTCCATGAGTCCGGCTTTAGCACGGATTACAGTTCTGTTGGCTTTTTCACCACCACGATGGTCGTAGATAAGCACATCCTGTAATTCACCCGTTTCCTGATTGTTTTTAGCCGCTCTGATGCTGATTCCATCAATACCATTGTAAAAGACGCCATCCGTAAGATTGAGTGATGGCTTTTGCTTCATGATGCTGAACAACATCGTTCGACATTTGAGATTGGCTACCGGCCAAAGGTTGTTGGCGAAGACGAAGGCCAACATCGAAAGACCTATGTGGAAGAAGATGAGCGGACGTAAAATTCTGATGAGAGATACTCCGGCACTTTTCATGGCCGTGAGTTCGTAGTTTTCGGCCAATGCCCCCATGGTCATAATGCTGCTCATGAGAATCGCCAAAGGCAAAGCCATGTTCACAACCCGCGCTGAGGCAAAGAACAAAAGTTTGGTAATCACCCACGTGCTCAGTCCTTTACCCATCAATTCGTCCAGATAAACCCAGATGAATTGCATTTCAAAGACGAACATCGCCACCATGAATGTGATGACGAAAGGGCCGATATAGCTCTTCAGGAGTAAGACAGATAACTTCTTCAATAGCTGAAAATAGAGCGGCACAAAGTTAACCGCATCGAGGCAAATCAGACATCAATCTCACTGTCTTGTGTATAGCTCGGTATTGGAAGTATTCCGCCAGATCGTGCATATGGCATGAGGTGCTGAAAAACTGTAAAACTCTCCCCAAAAAACCATTGACTGAAGGGCTGATTATAGCATCTTTGCGACCACCTGTTATAAAAAAACCACAAGCAATTGTTCTACCATCTCTCCATTGTAGCAATCTTTATTTATGGTTGCTTTCTACTGTTCCTCTTCACGTACAGTCTGGTTCAGTTGAATCTTGCCATTCAATATGTGAAAATGCGCTGGACACGTGCCAAAAAACCCGTGATCAGTGATGATCAATTGCCGGTTGTGACGATACAATTGCCGGTATACAATGAACTTTATGTGATCGAACGATTGATCGATGCCGTTTGTGCATTCGATTACCCAAAGGATAAACTTGAAATTCAGGTGTTGGACGACAGCACGGATGAGAGTTTTGAAGTGGCTGCTAAAAAAATTGCAGAGAAACAAAAAGAAGGAATAGATATCAAACATGTCAAGCGTCCGGAGAGAAAAGGGTTCAAAGCAGGAGCCTTGGCTTATGGTCTGGATATTTGTCGTGGTGAATTCACAGCCATTTTCGACGCCGATTTCGTTCCGAGAAAAGACTTTCTTCGTCAGACTGTTCCATTCTTTTTTGTCAGCGATAAAATAGGCGTGGTTCAAACGCGATGGGAACACCTCAATGAAGAATATTCATTGCTTACCAGGTTGCAGGCATTTGGACTCGATGCACACTTTACTGTAGAACAAGTCGGACGAAATTCATCTCATCACTTCATCAATTTCAATGGCACTGCAGGTATTTGGAGAAAAAAGACGATTTATGATGCAGGAGGCTGGGAAAGCGATACCATCACCGAAGATTTGGATTTGAGTTACCGCGCGCAGCTTCGTGGTTGGGAGTTTATTTATTTGCCAGAGATAGGTTCACCATCCGAACTTCCGGCAGAAATGAATGCCTTGAAAGCTCAACAATTCCGTTGGACCAAAGGCGCTGCAGAATGTACGGTAAAAAACCTGCCGAAGGTTTTGAATGCAACACACCTCACATTTGGGCAAAAGGTTCACGGCGCATTTCACCTCATGAACTCGGTTGTGTTTTTATGCATACTTGGCACTTCACTTTTGAGTGTTCCAATGCTGATCATCAAAAACACTTATGGTAATCTGTGGTGGACGTTTTATGTCGCAACTTTCTTCCTCGTAAGTTTCTTCATACTCGGATTCTTTTATTGGGTATCTCGACCCATGGATAGTTTCTTCAAAAAATTCGGCCGCTTTGTGATAGAATATCCAGCTTTTCTTTCCGTGAGTATGGGACTTTCTCTTCACAATGCTGTTGCGGTAATCGAAGGATTTACTGGTAAAAAATCTGCATTTGTGCGCACACCCAAATTTGCCATCAATGCCAATAAAGGAACCTGGACTGACAAGAAATACCGCGCAGTAAAAATTTCTCCGCTTACCATTCTGGAGTTTGCGATGGCATGTTATTTCATTTGGGGTCTTTCACTCGCATTCAAGTACGATGACTTTGGATTGTTTATTTTCCACAGCATGTTGACCATCGGATATCTTGTGGTGACGATTTTCTCGCTGAAGCATGCGAGGTCGTAATGAAGGGTATTCAGGAAATCCATGCACAAGTTTGCTACTGACAAAATTTGAAGGTCAATGAAGACTGTATTCTTTTCAATGTAAAAGAAAATGAGAACATGGGGACTATCAATCCACTTCCATCGCGAAGGTTGATGATCAAAACATGAATCAAGGCGATACAGCTTGCAACCTATGTAAGCTTGATAAAAATGAAAATAGAACTGAATTAACCCTTCTTCAGGTATTTGGTAATGATCACGACTTGCTGATTCTCCACTCTACCTTCGATGTGTTCGGTATTGTCAGCAACCAGTCGGATATTCTTCACCACAGTTCCCACTTTCAATGAAAGTGACGAACCTTTTACATCCAACATTTTTACCAGAACGACAGTATCACCATTTTGTAGAATTTGTCCATTGACATCTCGGTGAAAATCCGCACCGCCGGTATCGAGATGGTCGTTGGATTCTTTTGCCCATTCCAAATGCTCATCTGCGAGATACATCATATCAAGAGCATCAGAAGCCCAGGTATCATTTTTAAGTCGATTTAGCATGCGCCAAGCGACCACCTGAACAGCAGGAACTTCGCTCCACATACTCGTGTTCAGACATTGCCAGTGTGCAGAATCCAATTCTGCTCTCTTTTCTATTTGAGATTTACAAGTCTCACAAACCAGGATTGCATCGGACAAACCATTACCTCCATGCGGTGGCACAGCGTATGCACTTAGCGCATTCGTTGACGAACAAAGTTCACAAGCGTTATTGGCGCGACCCTGAAGATCCTTTTCGAGACTCATATCAATTTTTAATTGAGTGCAAAACTAGGTGAACTAAGACAGCAATGGACAAGATGTTGATCATGCCACAACGAAATCATCAATTCCGGGAAAATTCATCAGAACAGATGACTTATACGTGGGCTTTATGTATGACTTTTGTAAAACGACACCGTGATTCAGTCAAGGCGATGTATAAAAATATTCTCCATTTCATTTTCATCATCATGATCCATGGTGTGATGAAGGCTGGTGTTCCATCGGATTCTACATCCACCCTCAAAAAACCAATCGAATTGAGGGTAAAAGCACTGGGTTTTGTCATTATAGAAGATTTGTTCGTAGGCTCACTTGCTGTAGGTGCTGAATGGCCGCTGGGAAACAAATACAGCATCATCACCGACATCGTGCATTTGCGTTGGCGAGAAGAGCGCGAATTATACAATCAACCGAATCCGGATGATTATGTAGAGTACGCACAAATAGACCGCAAGAACTATTACGTCATAGAAGCAAGGCGTTACATCTTCAATCATCGAAATCGCTGGAACAAAATGTATCTTTCAGCATGGCACAAAGGCGGTATTCGCAGGATAGAATCAGAACAACTCTATTTGAAGCGAGACCATGATATCATACAGCAGCACTCACATTTTTATGATATTGGAGGAGCACTCGGTGTGAAATTGGGGGAACCATGTTGGTACTTCGATATCAGCATGGGATGTGGATTTCGCCGTGAATTCATCACAGAGCAAGAATTATATCACCCTGGGCAATACCAAGAGTTTAAACACAATATCACGGACAACAGATATATGTTTCACATCAGGATCAACTTTAGCATTCCGTTTTGCAAATAGGATCAACTATGAATTTCGCTCGAATGTGAGGTAGTCCGTTCCACCGTTTCCACCACTCACATCCTCCAATTCTATCTTCGATTCTGATTGTGAAACCACGTGCCAATCATCGTTGATGTCTACAAATTCACCTGTTGCTTGTACATCGAGTGTAAAATGAAATTCACTCTCCGGATCATCGTCACCACTATGCTGCATTACGCTCCAGTTGCCGGAGTAAGCCATTGATTCACTCACAGCCATGAGGTCGCCACCTATGCCAAAAGAAAACTTAAATCCAGAATATCGAGTTGTTTCATCTTCACCAGAGTCGATGAACCTTGCAATTTTCCAAGATCCACTTTTCAACTTATCGTTGAGTGAATCAGCGCTTCCTGAGCTTGAGGTATTTTCCTTTTTACATGATGTAAATACGATGACCATCATCGCCAATGGCCAAATGAATGTGCGAATTTTTTTGCTCATAATCTTTGTTTTCTCGGTTGATTCATGGGATCAACATGCGTTGTTCGGATCAAAATTATTTAGACCTCCTAAAAAATATCCAACGAATATTCCCAAATGAGATTTTGGCACTTCCAACAAGAAAAAACCGGGATTGTATCTTTTCGTTAAGATACCATCCCGGCTAACCAAAGTATGAACCTATTTATTGTTTTAAGAGTCTGAGCGAAGCTTTGCTTCCCATTTCATCGCACACCATGATTGTATATGATCCGGCACTCCAAGTTGCAGTATTCATGGTTCCCGACATACCATTCATTTGATTTTCATACACCACACGTCCAGCAATATCAACCACTGTCAACATCAATCTTTTGGACTCGGAATACCGAATATGAACGACATCGCTGAATGGATTCGGATAAACAACCAGAGATCCCTGAAGCAAATTTTCACTGATGGCATCGATGACTTCGTTGCTGTTTTCAGCATCGAATGTGGTATTCATCGATGTCCACGGACCCGTACCATTCGGATATCTTCCATAAGAAACATCAGCTGTCATCACAGGATAGGTGACTTGATCCAGCAATTGGAGAGATGGATCGCTCAAGACGATGGATTCACCAAGAGAGCTCAAATCAAAATTCGCATGGATGAAAAGTTGTTCTTCATCATCATCAATCCATGCGATGAGGAAATCATGAGGTAGAATGACACTACCTGAAGGAAATTGCCATTTGTCAAGTATTGTTGGATCATCCGTAAGATAAGAGCCAGTCAAATCCACAACCTCACTTGTGGTATTGTAGAATTCCACCCAATCGTTGGATTGTCCATATTCATCTTCCTGAATGGAGTTATCAGACAACAATTCATTGATGACAACAGCACCAGGTGTAATGGCAGTCGTGGCAGCATGAAGTATATAGAATTCATGTTCCGCCCTTTCAGGTGAAAAAATGCCGGCTTCATTGTTTTCAGCATAAATATAATATTCGGCAACACTTCCATTCATGGTAAAAGAAGCTCCATACACACCATCGCCGGAAACACCATCTCCGTGTTGACCATCGTCATACATCGCATAACGATAGAAACGCAATACGTGATTCAGGCGATAACCGAGGTATACAGAAGTTGCATTGTTCACTTGTGCAGTGATGGTGACTTCACTACCGTATGTTGGTACTGGCGAAGATGCCAGGATATTGGTGATGGTTGGTGGAGTTTGGGTGAACTCGGTGGTTGATTGCAGGTAGGTGTTTCTTGAATCCATGAGTACCTGAATGCCTGGGATACTTTGACCACCACCCGGGCCACCACCACCGGTGATATTGGTTGACAAACTGCTTTGAAATTGGGTGTAGGTATAAAATCCATTGGGATCTCCGCTTACCGATGCATCTATCACATCCATGAGTTCATTGGCTTTCATGAGGTATTCTCCATTTGCAAAATTCTCATTGGTAATGGTTCTCATATGTGCGATATACATCTTCTTGAACTGTGGAATAGCCATCAGTTTTTGAATGAGCGGATGACTTGAATCGTTAGAATACATAGGAATAAGCGTTTGCATTCCCGAGACGCTGAGGTTATTTCCTGGGAATCCTCCAAAACTCATGTTCAAGTCCCATACTGTGGGTACCCATCTATTGTTAAGGTCTCGGTACAGATAATAGTTCTGCTTGAATTGGCCAGTGTATGAATCGAGATTGACAAGGACATTATTGAATGCCAACATCCACAACACGCGATCTATATCCATCACATCCTCCAATGCAGAAGTATTGTTATTCAGCGTGTTGATCAAGTCAAGCAATTCCGCCCAGCCTGCTTCAGATTGTAATTCATAACGGGTGTAATAATCAGTACTGTCCGTTCCAATCCAAGTCAAATCTGGATAGCCGCCACCACCTGGACCAGCTCCACCTTGTGGATTACACTTGAAAAACTCCCCTTCAGCATCGAAATAATGTCCTCCCAAGAAGTGTTTGTCAATTGATTCATCATTGGTGTACAATCCCATCAGTTCATTGTTGATGTAGACATTGATATGATTGCTCAATGGAGCATCCATATATTTTCTCAGGATATCGTAAGACAACACCTCACGTATGCATGAAGGGTCTTTGTAATTATTCCCCAGTTTTAAGTCGTTGAAATGATCGTATTGCTGATCCTCATTGATGTAATCAAGTTTCACATGCAATGGGTTCTTTGCATTGTTCTGATTGTAAGAGCTATTGCCTTTGTATTTTACGCCTACGTCAAAAAAGGTAACTCCATTGATACGCACTGAATCGGCTACCAGATATCCTTCGTTTCCGGACATTTCAGCATCCATGAGATTATCCCAATTGGATTCTGAAAAGAAAATTTCCAGCAATTGAACGGTATTCTGATCATACAGCGATTGCGCAGAAGTTTGATGGACAGTAGCGAGTAAAAAAATAAAGAGGAGGTTTCTCAATTTCATATCATAGCATTTACTTAACGTTTTGACGATATTGACCTAACAATCCTTCGATCGTTTAAAACACCATACAACATTTTTTTAGAAACCCTTGGGTAATGAATAAAACACGCGGCCGCAGAACACGCATTTCGGAAGAGACCGACTTTCCAAATGATAACTCGAGTTGAGCTCCTTCCCTATCTTACGATTTGAATAGGTAGACAATTTCGCATTCCCTTTTGAGTAAAACAAATGGTGTAGTGACCTTGACTCAATCCAGACACATCAATGCTGCCTTGCACATTATTTAAAGACTGAACCATTTCACCGGATGCTTGATAAATTTCAATGCGGTCCACCACGGCCTCCGTTTTCAAACGAATGAAATCCTTGCTAGGATTGGGATATATAAACACAGAGGATGAAAGATCTTGCTCATCAAGTTGATCAGGCAAAGCGGGGCCTTCTGCAAACAAGGTATAGACAAATCCCATCTTTCCGCTGTTCGATTCATTGATGGCGCCACCAATCCAACAAATGCTATCATTCATGATTTCTGTTACCACAGCTTGACTTTGCATGAAATACCCATCTGTCTCTACCCATTCAAATAGATTTTCTCCCTGCAATCCTTTCATGATGATCATGTTGTCTGACCACGAACTCGATTGGTTTCTTCTACCTCCCACAGCGATATAACGATGATTCAAATTCACACTAAAATCAAGTGGTAAATTGGAATCCGAACCCAGGTTATTCACTTGATGATTCCACATGATGCTATCAGACATCATAGAATATTCGCCAATGGCAGTCTGATCCTCCATTTGTCCCACATAATAAACAGAAGTATCAGCAATTTCAATTTGAAAAATACTTCCGCTGATATCCATTTCTTCCGACCACGACAATGTCGAGTTCACCACATCAATCGCAGCAAGATAAGGATGAGCACCAATGGCTGTTTGGCCGCCTATGATCAACGTTGATTCTACCAAATCCAAATCATAAGGATGGACTTGATCTATATAGGAGTATAACACAGTTTTATTCAAAGTGGCTTTATCCAATCGATAGATCGCCGTATTGCCAAATAGATAATAGAATTCTGCACCTGAGTCCTCCAGAAAATCAAGTTTTCCCGGATATGATGCATTTGAACCAGCTACCTCGTGTTGTTGAGGTGTTGTGATATTTGATCCATCCCATTTGCAATACCAAATGATTCCACTTTTGCTGTACATCGCATAACAATTGCCATTGTCAGATTCCACATCCAATACGCGCACTGTTCCAAAATTGATGGGGATAGATTGAGTGGTCTCCATCAACCCTGTGGTTTTGTTGATCTTGTAGAAAACCAATGACTGCGCATTTGGATTGTAATACGGAGGAGTGAGTATTACAGGATATTCTGATGCCACTACATACAAGTTGCTCTGATCCTGCGCCATACCACCCGCTTTGAGAAAAGCATCAGAAGTAACAGGAAGTGACCACCACAATGTGCCATCTTCATCATAACGTTCTACACGCATGATCTTCCCAATTTGTTTGAATACATACATCGCATCTCCATCCTCCAGCATTTCCATTGTCGAAGAAGCCAATGGCGCAGAATCATTGAGATAATGTTGATCGAGAACACTACCATCATTGGCATCGAAGCGAACATAGGTGATGTTTACAGCATCAGTTGTATCCTGCAACTGACCGAGCATCATAGGTTGATTTTGTTTGACGAACATGATACAACCTTGACTCAAATCAGAATAATTCTCTTGATCGATGGCAGTAGTGAAGTCAAAGATCTTTTCACCAGTCACTCCTGAGGCTTTCATAGTACCCCATTGTTCAGGTCCATAGTTCGCATCACCGTAGTATCCGGTGAGATACACATCACCCTGACAATCCACATCAAGTTGCAGAGCAGATTGCCCATTTCCACTGGTGCCACTTGGATTACCAAGAGGCGTGATATCGTAATAGTCAAACCAATCAATCTGTCCAGAACCCTTATCTACTTTATAACAATTGAAAAAGTATGAACCACCACCTACATATCCATGTTGAAACGAGAGATACATTTTATCATATCGATCAATGAACGGTAGAAGTCGATTCTCATCCGCATTGACTTGGGCATTCCAAATCAAATCGCCATTGTCTGTGTTGATTTTACTCAGGTTATAATTCCCTCCAAATGATGCGCTGATCAAACCTGTGCTGAAAACATACAAGTCATCGTAATGATCAAGGTAAAATTTCGTGATGTTTTCCAAAGTATCGTCTTCCACAGCATCATAGATTCGGGTAGTCCAAATGATTTGGTTGAAATCACTGCCATTGAATTTTGTGACATCCGGACCATTGCCAAAAAAAACGTTTCTTTGATCATCAACTACTATTTGCAATTCCGTAAGAGAAGCGGCTAAACTCGCAGCATTGGTAATCATTCCAGTTGATTTATTCACGTAAGCCACTTGGCAATGTGTCTGATCTTGAAAATATCCCATGATCAACTGTTCACCATCAAATTCATCTAAGGTGATCATCTCTTGGAGTGAAACCGGAACTTGAAAATGCCAAATGACATCACCAGTTCCTGGATCAATTTTCCATACTTCCCGATTGTATTGACTTGCACCGAGATAGTACTCTGGAACTCCATAAATATAACCATCAGCAAACTCGAACAAGTGAAACTCAAAATTTCCTTCGATGGCTGAGTAGTATGTACCGGCTGTACTCCAAAGAATATCTCCACTACTGCTCACCTTTACCACTACCGGGGCCCATGCATCTCCTGTAGTATCCGCACCGGAAACGATTACTCCATCCGGTGTTTCAATGGATTGATACAGGTGATGAATCACACCACTGCTTCCATAACTGAAGTAAGATTGATCGATCAATTGTGCTACAAGACCATTTGTAAAGAACAACATGGTGATCGTTAGAATATATATGGGATGCATGACTTTCATGTGGTTCAGTTGATGGTGATAGAATCAGTGGCAGTACAGCCGTTTTCATGGGTTACAGTGACATTGTACGTACCGGGTTGAGAAACAAAAATTCGCTGATCTGTTTCAAGTGTTGACCATTCGATATCCACCCCCGGAATATGCCTGATGTAGAGTTCTTTCTCTGTTGCGCAATCGTCAGTTGTTTTTTGATAGATTTTCACAAAATCCAGTCTCATATAATCGAAACTCAATCTGTTATTGAACATGAAATCATCTCCCACACCATTCGGTTGTCGTACTTCAACATCAATTTCATATGGCGTATTTCCGTTGAATGCAAAATGTCCGAAATTCAAGCGCAAACTATCCCCGGAAGGGATGATTTCGTTGACAGTGATGATGTCTTGTGACCTTCCAAACAACCACCACTCCGCTTCAAAAGAGTTGATATCAAACAATGATTGATTCACAACCGTGATGATCAGCGAATCGTTGACAATACAACTCGCAGTATCAGGCATGTTCAATGAAGAGAGGGCAATATCAGTTAGTGTAGTCGCATCAATTTGAAATTCATCAGCACCAATATCCGGATTAGCACCTCTGGGTTCATGGTCATAATCATCAACAATTGAAGCCAAGGGCAATGCCGCATTGTACAGCGCAGTGGCGTTGTCGATGTGAAGATCTGTCCCCGATATATAATTGGGATTTACAACAAGACTGTGCTGATCCAGATTGTAGGTATTGCGCCATGCATTGAGATCCATATCATTAAAGTTGACCCTCAAGAAGACATTTTCATCCGGGCAGTAAAAAACGTTGTAATCAGATTCCACCTCAACCATCAACGACGTCGAGAATACATTGTAAAACCAATTGCTGCTGTTTTGTTTAAATACGTTATTGTATACAACCAAATCAGCAAGAGCAGATCCTGTGGCAATACCTTGCCCTAAAACATTGTTATGATATACATGAACATGGTGAGAATTCGAGATGTAAGCAAAAGTTCCCGCATTCACCGACATATTATTCGCAATCAAGAACTCGCCGGAATCAAGCACCTGACAAAGTGAAATCTCAATGATTCGGCTGTTTGATGTACTTTGAATTTTGTTGTATGCGATATTGAACCCATTTTTAGCATATTGGACCAAACACAACGTAGAAGAGTGTGTGGCCACAAATTCATTGTGTACGATTTGTATACCTTGTGTAAATACGACCTCAATAGCAGTCTCAATGTTCGTCCCTTCAAATCGATTATATGCGATGGTGTCTGAAACAGAAAGAACTTGATTCGATCCACTGAGACTAATTTGTTTGTCGCCACCTCTGAAAACATTATGTGTAAATACATAATGGCTAGCAGGACCACTTACAGAAATGATATCACCTTCAGATGTTCCATCAACCGCGTTATTCCAAAGCACACAATTCGTAAATCGTATGTGACTGGTTCCGTAGAACATTTGAAAAACATTATTGAGTGTGCCGCCTGTGGACCTAACAGTGACATGATCAAAATGAAGATTATTTACGTTTGAAAGTCTCACTACATAATCATAATTGGATGCTGTTGCCAGATATTCGAATCTTACAGCTGCGCTATCACCGCTCGCCGCATAAATGCGAACACGATTTTCAGTTGATGTTCCGGGTATTGCATAAAAAATAGCTTGCGACTGATAAGTACCATTGGCCACTGCAACGTCTACAGGACCGCATACACCATGAGCACTCAGTGTTGTAGCCAATTCGGCCAATGAACTAAAATCACCACCAGAGGCACTCAACGTGTAGATACCTGTCAAAGAAGTCTTGACATGTACATCCAGCGTATCATTATAAAACGAACCATCCGGCAAACCATTGATTTCACTCACCCAAAACTGATTCAATGAATCAGCGAAATAGTCAGCAGTATAATATCCAATAAGAATGCTATCCTCCTCAGCAAATGGCACGATACTTCCACTCCATTCATAAGTATTGTATTCTACACCGTGCCAACCATGAACAATTCGCGCCGTTGTCATGGTCGATGTGCCATAGTTTTTCATGGTCACGTAAAGAGGCACTACATCGCCCATACAAAGTTCATCCGTCATCAGATTGCTATCTGTAATTCCAGCATCCGTTGGACTTAAATCAGATTCCACCGCACCCGGATCAGTAGATATTACAGAGCGAGTTTCTCCAAAGAAATCTATAGGAACTTCTGTAATGAAGTCGCAGATATTCTGAATCGAAGGCTCATAGGCAATGAGGTAATCATCATTGGCAAGAGACGGATCCACCTCCAAGGAATTGCCATCATTGCCAGAAACTGCCACGTAATCCGCAAGCGTTGCATAGCCTGTTGTTCCATTTCCGATGACTGACGATCCACCTTCATGAAACCAAACATTCTTATCACTCTCAACCATTGGTACCGTAGTGGGATTGTGCAGCATACAAATACCTGGACCATACATGGCGAAAATGTTGTTGTATAAACCTATGGTGTCATTCGTTGCAGATTTATAGCAAACACTGGTAGCTACTGACGCTTCAATGCGTATCGTATTATGAGCAATGGTCATAGGACAACAATTGCCGGTAGCGATGCCCTTGTATTCCGCGCCATCACCGTTATCCATGT
Organism: Flavobacteriales bacterium; assembly: GCA_019694805.1. Classification (GTDB taxonomy): domain Bacteria; phylum Bacteroidota; class Bacteroidia; order Flavobacteriales_D; family Sanyastnellaceae; genus JAIBBG01. The sequence goes on from JAIBBG010000031.1 coordinate 34,562, forward strand.
TGATGATATTATTGGTGATGTACTTGTAGTTATTGCTTCCTCTGACGAGATTGAAAACCGACATGGCGGTGCTATAACCCCTATCCAAATAGATCCGGTTACGTGAAATCATGAGTGTATCAGAAATACTCGAAAGATTCATCAGTACTGAAGCAGAATTGGCCACAGCACGAATGATGTTTTGTTCAACAAATAAATTCTTGATCGAATTCAAACGCAAAACATAATAATTCTGCGATTCGAAAAAATTACCCTCGATAACTATATGATCACAGGTATAACTGCCCGCAGAAGATCCACCTGTGAGATCAATTCCTTCTTCACCACCAATAATATGGTTATTCCTAAATGTGATATGACCATTACCGACAGCTGAGGCAGCAATTTCAATCAACGATTCACCGCTCACATTGATCGTGGTTTTGATCACATTGTTTTCAAAAATGACATCAGAGCAAAGATTCTTGATGACCACAACACGATTGTAGAACCAACTACTCTGTGGCGAAGGCAATGAAGCAATAGTCAATCCGATAAATCTGATATGGTCTGTTCCGTTTAAAAACACCGTGTAATCCACATTGTCTCCGGAATTCGTATGCACATGATCGATGATCACATTCTCCCGGTTGCCGGACTCAGATCGAAATGTGATGTTCGAAGTTTCACTTGCACCAACTATTTCATTGATTTTGAATTTTTCAATATAACTGCCGTCACGGATAAGGAATTCAACAGGTCCGGAAATGCCGAGTGTATTCAGATCACTCACAGCGCCGTTGATTGATCCATAGTCAGGGGAAGGACCGCCAATGGTGTAAGTACCGGAAAGAGGTTGTGCTCCGGCGATGAATGACGTGAACATGAGGATAAAGGCGGTGAATCCGACAGCACGCAAAATCAAGCGACACATCTAGTTTATGGGGTTGGAATTTGGGCCAAGATAATCACTTTCTGATTTTGTGTATTCCTGTCCAGTGAACAAGATGAAGACTATACCCGAGTGAAGGAGTTCGTTCAATTGCTTCGTTGACATGGAACAAAACAATCCATCAACTTGTTTGAGGAAGAATGTTCATGGAAGTGACTTTCTTCCCATTTTTACCATCTGATAATTACGAATATGTCTGAAGCACGCGAAACGATATACCGCCTGGTGAAAGAAAAGGCGGTGCTGAAACAGGATGTTTATACCAACACGGTGAAAACCTTTGGGGAGTTGAAAGCCACACTTTCCGAAGCGGTGAATGACATCAAAACGAACTTCGCCAACCACGACAATCGAGTAGATTTCTACTACCGCGATCGCGGCGATTTTCAAGCAGAAATCAAAATTGCGGGAGATGTTCTGGTCTTTTACATGCATACCAACGTTTTTCAGTTCGATAAATCACACAGTGTTTGGCGGAGCAGCTACCTCAAGGAAAACGACGACAATTCCTATGTCGGCATCATCAATGTCTACAATTTTCTGGCGGATAGCTTCAAATACCAGCGCATTTCCGACATGGGATACCTCATCGCGAGGATTTTTGTGAACCGTGAGGGACATTTTCTGGTTCAGGGAAAGCGTCAGTTAGGTTATCTGTACAACGATTTCGTGAACAATGTCCTCGACAAAGAAGCATTAAAAAGCGTGGTGGACAGTTGCGTCCTTTACACCCTCGATTTCGACCTTTACACGCCACCGTATGAAAACCTGCAGCAGGTAACAGTCGAAGAAATCCAGAGCATTACCAGTAGCAGTAGCCTGGCCACAGGGAAGCGCATGGGCTTCCGATTTGGACTTGAGGACCCGGGGTTCTAACCCACCCTTTTCCATTGATTTTCAAGACCAAAACGCCAATAAACCCGGGTCTAACCTACTTTTTCGCTGGAAAATTTCGTTGGTCACTTGCATCTCTCTGATCTCTGACTATATTTGCACCCCATTTGAAAAAAATGGCCCGTTCGTCTAGGGGTTAGGACATCAGATTTTCATTCTGGTAACAGGGGTTCGATTCCCCTACGGGCTACAAAAACAGAACGAGAAAGAAAACGAGAGCGCAGCGATCGTGATCTTTCTCGTTCTGTTTTTACTTCATTCTCATTCTGCTTCTCGCTCTGCTTCAGCTCTCCTTTTTCGTTCTCGATCTGTTCTCCCTTAACCATCCCATAACTTATTCCTTTAAGGAATAGGGATTCTGTCTCAGCACTCAGATGTTTGCATTCAATAAACTAAACCCAAGCCATGTTCGAATTCCAAAAACTACAAGTCTACGTCAAGGCCAAAACTTTTCATGAGGATTGTAGAGTGATATTTCAAAATTCAAAGTTGTCAAGCGCCATGAACAACCAACTTTCAAGGGCAGCGCTAAGCATTCCATTAAATATCGCAGAAGGCTCGGCGAAATTCTCCAAAGCCGATCGCAAGAATTATTTCACCACAGCGCGTGGATCGGTATTCGAATGTGTTGCCATTCTTGACATCCTGATGGATGAGAACCTAATCACAAAAGGGGAATTCGAAAGCAGAGCCCAGAAAGCCGATGAATTATCACGGATACTTTTTGCAATGATTAAAAACCTTGAAAGCAAATAATCACTTCTAAGACTTGAGTTTGCATTTTTGATAGTACATCAAGGTAACACGAACTATCGGATTAAATCAAAACTATTTCAGAAGAATTATCACGCATGTTGTTTGCTATGATCAGGCATTTGCAATAGTGCTTAATTCCGGTTTCAGCATAATTGGCCAATAGTCCAAATGAGCAGGCCACCTAAACAATAAATTCTCAAGAGCATCACTCAGCGTTCCATTAAATATCGCAGAAGGCTCAGTGAAATTCTCCAAAGAGGATCGCAAAAATTATTTCATGACTG
>JAIBBG010000005.1 GCA_019694805.1 Flavobacteriales bacterium
TGAGCACGGCGTATATCAAAGGTTGTTTCATATTTTCTGAAGTTTTTTATTTTTTTTTGTTTGAATGAAAATCATCACACGGGCTCCTGCGTGAAATTTCATTTTACTGTATCCATCTGACAATTCGCTTACGATAGGCATTCCTAATTCTAGCCCTGCACCGAAGTGTTCTGAGTAATAATCGGCACCGGCATTCCACGACATGAGATAGCCTCCGGTGTAAGCAGCCCTGATTTGGTATTTGGTATTTTCTATATTCGACTCATACTCCTCATAAGACAAACCAACCCAAGGCATGATTGTCGTTGAAGAGTCCTGATGAATGGTGGTGAATATTTTACTTCCTCCAGTCCATGAATTTCCCCAGTCATACCCAACTTTGGTTATTCCATTGTAACGGTAATTTCCTTCAAGATTGATTCCCGCATTGCGGTATCTCAAAGTATAATTCAATCCAAACAGATAATCCCATGTTCCGCTACCAGCTTGCATGTTTGCAGGATGGTCATGAGAAAAGGTGAATTTTCCAGTAGGAGCTTCGGCACCAGCGCTGATTTGTAACGCATGCTTCCAATCGCTGCAGCCCGGAAGTATGGGAAGGTAATTTACCATGAGAGAGGCATCGCCTATTCCGGAATTGGTAAGTTTTTCGTTGGATTCATGACGAAGATTGTACCGATAGGGCATGGCTGCAGTGATCAAAATCCTGCGGTTGATGGTCCAACGGCCAAAAAGATCCGCCTTATAGAAATAATCATCACCGGTGAGCATAGTTCCCTCTGCGGCATGATCGGCAGGATGCACACTATGATACTGTCTGTATTGAAGGCGGAGACCGACGAAGTGTACATTGTACTTCGGCATAATTCCCCAACTGTCGCCATTGATGCTGCAACCACAGGCATCACATGACCATACTTGTTGTGCCGACGCCAAAAAAGCGACCAACACGAATATTCTTCGCATGATATGGAATGAAATAAATAGAAAGTAAGTTGAATATTTTGCACCACAATACAGGTGCATCCCACATCAGTAGGACATTGTTGCAACAACAGGGATCAACAACATGGAGGTCTTTCAGCAGCTTGCAAATCAGAACAACTCTGCATTTCCAAATATGATTCCGGCATGATCGAATTGGAAACAACATCATGAGGAAATTGGAATTCTGCGAAACAATGCTCCCAAAGAATTTCTATTTCGCCTGTGGCTGGCAATTGATCTTGAGAGGTTTCTTCAGTCACTTTGCCCAGTTCCTTATTCAATTGACAAGTTCCTTTGCAACAAGAATTGGCATTTTCCTTTTCAACGCAAAGTTCTTTGGCAATACGATCGCGGTTGAGGTAAAAATGGATCAGCACAACATCGCGCATGACAATGGGAGCAAGCAATGCCACAACAAGCGTATATGCGATCAGGTTTTTCAACAGGGCAATAATACGCACATGATTTTCTGCACTTCACAATTATTTATCAATTCTGTTCCATCTCATATTATTTGAATTACAGACTGATGAAAATCAGTCGCGTGGTTTCAATCAGGTCTGACCAAACTCATATACAGTATTGAATAGGCCGCGCTTCTTTACATCATCAAACTATAAACCATGCCCATTTATCAAAGACACGGAAATATACCAGCGAAACGACATGTCGTATTTCGCAACGGAGAAGGTCTCTTCCATGAAGAACTCTTCGGTACAGAAGGTTTTTCAAGCACATCCTCATTGGTCTATCATCTCTATCCACCGACCATGGTGAAAGAGCTTGGGCAGCCAGTGAATATGCGTCCGGAAGTTGCCATTGAAGACAACCTTCGCGCATTGAGTTTCACCAGTTTCGACATTCCCGCATGCGATGACTATATGGAATCCAGGAAGACATTGTTTCTGAATGATGACCTGCAGATTGCCATTGCCAAGCCAAAGCAAAGCATGCATGATTACTATTTTAAAAATGCAGATAGCGATGAATTGATTTTCATCCATCAGGGTAGTGGTGTACTTAAGACCATGTACGGTTCAGTCGAATTCGAATATGGAGATTATATCGTGATCCCACGAGGTACCGTTTATCAATTGAAGTTTGTCAATGAAGAAAACCATCTGCTCATCATTGAATCGCATAGTCCAGTTCGTACGCCCCGCAGATACAGAAATGAATATGGACAAATGCTTGAGCATTCACCATTTTGTGAGCGCGATTTCAAATTGCCACAAAACCTCGAAACTCACGATGTTGAAGGTGAATTCAAGGTGATGATCAAAAAACGCGGCTTGATTTATCCGTACACATATGCCACTCATCCTTTTGACGTTGTTGGTTGGGATGGATACAATTATCCTTATGCGTTTTCCATTTTTAATTTCGAACCTATCACAGGCCGCATCCACATGCCGCCGCCTATACACCAAACCTTTGAAGGTAACAATTTCGTGATCTGTTCTTTTGTGCCTCGTCTGTATGATTATCATCCGGACGCTATTCCTGCCCCTTATCACCACAGCAATATCGACAGCGATGAAATATTATATTACGTCGATGGTGATTTTATGAGCCGCAACAATATTGGTAAAGGTCAATTCACCCTGCATCCGGCAGGAATCCCTCATGGACCGCATCCTGGCGCTATTGAAAGAAGCATTGGTAAAAAGGAAACCAAAGAATTGGCGGTCATGATAGACCCTTTCAAACCGGTGAAAATCACCAAAGAAGCACTCCAATTTGAAGTTAAAGACTATTATAAATCATGGATGTCAAAGCCTGTAACAGCTTGACCTAAAAACAACACCACATGGACAATCTCACACAAGTAAAAGACTATCAGTATTCAGGTGAAAAAATTTTCCCTGAAGCGCAAGACTTCCTGCCAATCAATGGCACAGACTACGTAGAGTTTTATGTAGGCAATGCGAAACAGGCGGCACATTATTATAAAACAGCATTTGGTTTTCAATCACTGGCCTATGCAGGACTTGAAACCGGATTGAGAGACCGCACCAGTTATGTTTTGCAGCAAGGTAAAATCAGATTGGTGCTTACCACTTCATTCGATCCGGAAAGCGAAGTGTCCCATCACGTTCGCAAACACGGTGATGGTGTGAAGGTCATTGCTCTTTGGGTTGATGATGCTCGCAAAGCTTTCGAAGAAACCACAAAACGCGGTGCAGAGCCATATCTCGAACCTACTGTGATCAAAGATGAACATGGTGAAATCGTGAAGAGCGGTATCTATACCTACGGTGAAACTGTGCACATTTTCATCGAAAGGAAAAACTATAAAGGCACGTTTCTTCCAGGCTTCGAAAAATGGGAATCTGATTACAATCCAGGTCATCTTGGATTTAAATACATCGACCACATGGTGGGCAATGTAGAGCTCGGCACCATGAACAAATGGGCTAATTTCTATAACAGCGTTATGGGATTTGCCAACCTGATCACTTTCGATGATAAGGACATCTCCACACAATACACGGCTTTGATGAGCAAAGTGATGACCAATGGAAATGGTCGCATCAAATTCCCAATCAATGAACCAGCCGCAGGATTGAAAAAATCACAGATCGAAGAATACCTGGACTTTTACCGCGGTGCAGGATGTCAGCACGTTGCCATTGCAACAGAAGACATTGTTCATTCTGTAGGTGAAATGCGCAAACGTGGGGTCGAATTCCTCCATGTTCCAGGAGAGTATTATGATACAGTAAAAGAACGCGTCGGCATCATTGAAGAAGATCTCGAAGTATTGAAAAAACTGGGCATCATGGTAGACCGTGATGAAGAAGGATACCTTCTCCAGATTTTCACCAAACCTGTAGAAGATCGTCCGACGCTATTCTACGAAATTATTCAGCGCAAAGGAGCGAAGAGTTTCGGAAAAGGAAACTTCAAAGCTTTGTTCGAATCGATCGAAGCAGAGCAGGCGAGAAGAGGTACACTATAAACCATCACATACATGTTGAAAGAAGTCACCATAGCGACCGTTGATTACAACGAGTACATTTCCGGAGATCCGGCAAAGAAGGCGGCATTTATTCAGAAGATTGGAGATGCTTTCTCTGAAATTGGTTTCGCCATTGTTGCCAATCACGGCCTTCCTACAGAAGCAAAAGACAATCTTTATGATGCCGCTAAAAAATTCTTCGCCTTACCAGATGAAGTAAAGAAAAAGTATGAAGACCTGAACAACGGAGGTCAACGCGGATACATCAGCAAAGGACGTGAAACCGCAAAAGGTTATAAAAAAGCCGATCTCAAAGAGTTTTATCATGTAGGGCAAGAAGATTTGGGCAATGATCCAATCGCTTCTGAATATCCCGATAATATCTGGACAACTGAAGTACCCGAACTGAAAGAAGCCAGCTTGCGTGTTTACAATGAATTCGAAAATGTAGGCCGCAATCTCCTCCGTGCGATTGCTGTGTACCTCAAGTTGGATGAAAATTATTTCGATGATAAAATCTATCATGGAAATAGTATTCTTCGTATTCTTCATTACTACCCAGTTCAAAATCTGGATGATGTACCGGAAGGCGCAATTCGCGCTGGAGCGCATGAAGACATCAATCTGATCACCTTATTGATGGGTGCAAGTGCAAATGGATTGCAAGCCATGACCAAAGAGGGAAAATGGCTCAATGTCATGCCCGAACCGAATCAAATCGTGATCAACATGGGCGACATGTTGCAACGTCTCACGAATGGAAAACTGAAGTCAACCACTCACCGCGTCATCAACCTTGACCGGGAAGAAATGTTGAAACCACGTTTCTCAACACCTTTTTTCTTGCATCCAAGGTCAGACATGGACTTAACGTGTCTCGATTCATGTGTAGATGCTGAGCATCCCAAAATGTTCGAAGACATGACGGCAGGCGAATACCTGGATGAACGCATTGGTGAATTAGGTCTCAAGAAAAACTAACAAGTAAAAACATGGAAACAGTCGAAAATACAAGTGCTGAATTGCTCGCGTTCGAAGCAAGATTAGCAAAAGACGAAGTGATTGAACCGAAGGACTGGATGCCCGCCGACTATGCCAAAACCCTGTTGCGACAAATTTCGCAACACGCGCACTCGGAAGTGATAGGTATGCAACCGGAAGGAAATTGGGTATTGCGGGCTCCAACTTACAGAGCGAAAAAAATACTCCTGGCCAAAATTCAGGATGAAGGTGGTCATGGACTCTATCTCTATTCAGCAGCTGAAACACTTGGCATGGATAGAGCACAAATGATTGAACAACTTCACCAAGGTAAAGCCAAATACTCAAGCATCTTCAACTACCCCGCACTGAATTGGGCGGATATAGGTGCTATCGGCTGGTTGGTTGATGGCGCAGCTATTGTCAATCAGGTTAGCCTTCAACGCACATCATTTGGTCCTTATGCAAGAGCCATGGTGAGGATTTGTATGGAAGAGTCTTTTCACCAAAGACAAGGCTATGAAATCATGGTACGTATGATGCGAGGAAATGCAGAACAGCGACAAATGGCACAAGATGCCATGAACCGCTGGTGGTGGCCGGCTTTGATGATGTTCGGTCCGCATGACAAAGATTCCGCGCACACACAACAAAGCATGAAATGGAAAATCAAACGCCAATCCAACGATGTATTGCGTCAGCGTTTCATTGATAAAACCATTCCACAGGCTCATTTCATTGGATTGAATGTTCCCGATCCAGATCTGAAATATGATGAGGAAAACAAATCATATCAGATTGGTGAAATCAATTGGGCTGAATTCCAACAAGTCATCTGCGGCAATGGATTTTGTAACCATGCACGTCTTTCACACCATAAGAAAGTTCACCGCGAAGGTGAATGGGTGAGACAGGCAGCAGCAGCATTTTCAGTAAAACAAAAACAAAAACAACAAGACCTCGCAACCGCGATGGCCTGATAAATCCGCAACATCATGTCAGAAAATAAAAACGATCAACTTCCATTGTGGGAAGTATTCATCCAAAAAAGCAACGGCGCTCCAATCAAACATGCTGGAAGTATTCATGCTTCTGACAAGGAAATGGCGCTGCAAAATGCCCGTGACATCTATACCCGTCGCAACGAAGGAAGATTGTTGTGGTTGGTTCCTTCGAATGCCATCGTAGCAACAGTCATTGAAGACGAAGCAGATTTTTTCGATCCGGCAGATGACAAACCCTATCGCCATCCATCATTTTATGAAGTGCCTGAAGGCGTAACCAATATCTGATCAAGATGAATAACAACGAAAATCTCTATCAGTTCCTGCTGCGCTGTGCAGATGATAACCTCATCGCTGGTCAGCGTATGGCAGAATGGTGTTCCAATGGTCCAATTCTCGAAGAAGATTTGGCCATGGTGAATATTTCACTTGACTTTCTTGGTCAGTCAGAATCCTTCATGGAATATGCTGCATCACTGGATACAACAGGAAAAACATCAGATGATCTGGCTTTCGGAAGAAGCGAGCGCGAATATTATAATCACCTCCTGGTTGAACAACCCAATGATGATTTCGCGGTATCTATGGTGAAATTGCTTTTCTTCTCTGCTTTTCAGAAGGAACTCTATACAGCCTTGATGGAAGGCAAGGACGAACGCATTGCTGCCATAAGTGCTAAGGCTGTAAAGGAAGCCCGCTATCATTATCGCCATGCTTCTGATTGGTTCGAAAGACTTGCTCTTGGTACAGATGAAAGCCTTCGTCGATTGACCTATGCAGTGGAAGAATTATGGCCATTCACAGAAAATCTTTTCGAAACGGATGAAGTCTACAATTCGCTCTTTGCAGAGCAGATCGTTCCTGATATGAAGTCCATACGCGAAAAATGGATGACGACCATGCGCGAGGTATTCAGCAATGGTGGAGTTGATATACCTGCCAATGTTCACATGTATGCCGGTGGAATCAACGGTTATCATACAGAACATCTTGGACATTTGTTGTGTGAAATGCAATACCTGCATCACGCACATCCCGGAGCGCAATGGTGAACATCGTAACCATACCAAATCTCCAAGTTGCGCGTGATGTGCTCAACAACATACCTGATCCCGATATCCCGGTGATCAGTATCGTTGAGTTGGGTATTGTTCGCGACGTGGAGATCAAAGAGAATAAGCTGGTGGTTTCCATCACTCCAACATATTCGGGTTGCCCTGCCATGTACTTTTTCAAAGAAGAAATTCCAAATAAATTACATGAAGCAGGTTTCCCTGATGTGGAGGTCAAGGTGACATTGTCGCCTGCATGGACAACCGACTGGCTCAATGACCAAACCAAAGAAAAGCTAAGGACTCATGGCATTGCCCCTCCAACGGGCAATGCCATGGAGCACCTGGCGAAGAAAAAAGTCAGTTGTCCACGTTGTGGTTCCTCACATACAGCATTGCGCAGTCAGTTCGGATCCACGCCCTGTAAAGCTCTTTGGTTTTGTGACGATTGTTCCCAACCTTTCGAATATTTCAAATGCTATTAAATCAAGCAGAAAAGCGGTCTATCTTTGCAGACCGTTTTTTTTTGATCATCTGAAATGTTCAACGATACCGTAAGAGTTACCAAGGTCTTCACATTCGATATGGCACATGCGCTTTTCGGATACGATGGCCCATGCAAAAACATCCATGGCCATACATACCATTTGCATGTGACACTCTCTGGTAAAATCAACCAGCAGGCGAATGATCCGGAACAAGGATTGGTGATCGATTTTGGGGTGATCAAACAAATCACCAAAGACAAAGTGATCAGTCAATTTGATCACGCATTGGTCCTTCACAAAGACGCTCCATATTCGTTTGATGGGTTTTTACAGGATCATTTCGAAAAGGTCATTCTCTTGTCGTTTCAACCTTCATGCGAAAACCTCATGATGCATTTCCGCGATTTGATCGTGGCAGAATTGCCGAAGGAGGTGATGTTGGTTAAACTTCGACTGGAAGAAACTCCCACTTCGTATGCAGAGTGGTTTAAGGAAGATCAGGTGTAATAAATACCTGAAATCTCATCAACTTCAATCTTTGTAGTAAAGGAAATAATACGCTTCGACATTGTCGAGATATGCTCCGTCGAATCCAGCGTCTATGATCTTTTTGGTATATGATTCATCATGACCATAGATGATGTCCTGCCATTCCTTATTCCAGAATTTGACCCAGAACTCATCATCGTAGCCTTCATATTTTCTTTTGATCCAATGAGGATGATGTCTGAACCATGTCTTTTTCCAGTAATAACGGTACTTTTCCGCTGAACCAATGTTCATGTAAGAGATCACAAGTCTTTTGCTGCCATTGGCTTTGGCCTTCATCAAGGCGATTTCATCTGCGGTAAAGGCTTCATCGCCAAAAAACAAATCGATGATCACCAAATCAAAATTGGTAGCGGCGATGGCCTGTATCATAGCCGTCTTAGAATCAAAAGCATCTGAGCTGATGAGATAGAGATAGTTTTTCGCATCTTGTAATGTTTGAACATCCTGGTCATTTTCGTTATGCACGCTATCTGGAATGTAGAGATAGTCATAATCATTCGATCGACGTACGAAACAAAGAAAACCCTCATAGTCATTCGCATAATATGCATCATCGATCAACGCATCAGAATTGACATATTCAGAAACAAGAACAGGCTTACTGCCCGACAAATCACGCAACATATCAAGCCGATAATCATCTCTGGAAGCATCACCATTGTAAAAAATTTCTTCCATACCCAATCCATCTACAGCAGCCAGATACTCTTGATGGAACTCGGATTCCGGGTCTAAGCCTTGATAGGCGAGTTCAGGTCCATTCTGTGGTATAATGATGAAATCGGCATCTTTTTCGCGCGCATACTTGGCAATTTCCACCACAAATTCTTGCATTTTTTCTCCTGCTCTTTCAGAACGACGTTCACGAAAGCAAGAAGTGAAACACATCATAACCAGAATGATGGTAACCGCAATAGCGAGCCTTTGAATCATATTCTTCATTGGCAACAAATAACGAACGCGCATTTTTAAAGTTTATGTGAAAACGTCAACACCAACTCATCATCTCTTGTTTTATTCTGCGGTTTGAGGATTTCCGATTCGCTTTAGAAAGCCAATCAGACCCTCGAAAAATACTTGTTGATCGTCGTACATACACATATGACTGCCCTGTGGACATAGCAAGAACTCACCTTGTGGGAACTCTTCGCTCATCCATTTCATGTATTCCGGATCCATGGTATCATGTGTGGCACCAATCACCAATGTAGGAATAGCAATATGCTTCAACTCAGCGCTCACATCCCAATTTTCTAATTTTCCTGAAATACCAAATTCACTTGGCCCTTGCATCATCACATACATTTCACCGTTCAATCTTCTGAACATGCGTTCAACTGGTTCTGGCCATTCTTCCATGCGACAAATGTGTTTTTTATAGAAATGATCTTTGAGCAACGACATATACTCTGGATCACTATATAAACCAGCAGCTTCAAGTTTCATGATGCGATCCAAAACGTCGGCCGACATTTGTTTTGAGAGGACATCGCTGGCATATTGGTCATATTTCGGACAACTGGCCATCATATCAGAAATGATCAGGCCTTTTAAATTTTGCTGGTATTTTAAAGAATATTGCATAGCAAGTATGCCTCCCCAAGAATGGCCATACAGAAAGAAATTGTTTTGATCCAAATGCAAGGCTTTCCTCACTTGTTCTACTTCTTCAACGAAGCGATCAAGATCATACAGCGAAGTGTCACCAGGATTTTCAGAATTGCCACATGCCAATTGATCATAATAGATGAATTCAATGCCTTCCTGAGGCAAAAAACTGCTGAAACACTCCAGATATTCGTGAGTGCAACCGGGGCCTCCATGCAAAAGCAATACTTTGATCTGTGGATTATTGCCAACACGACGCGTCCAAACTTTATAGGTGCCTTTCGGTGTTTCAACCGGAATCATTTTGACTCCTCCGGTTTGAATTCCTGATTCCGCCGGTTTATAATAATCGTCCAATGGCACTGGATGTTGATCCGGATGATTACACGACATGATGGTCAGCACAATGAGGAATGGAAGTAAGAGAAATAGGTATTGTTTATTGTTCATGCACCGGATCATTTTGAATGAAAATAGGTTCCTGCTAAGTTCAGCGAAGTTCATTCGATTTTCTTCTCTCGGTCAAAACTTTTTGAAGATTCAATTTGAATGGAAAAAACAAAGGGGTGCAGTATGCACCCCTTGGCAGGCAAAATGTATTGCCTCAAATTATCCGTAATACTTATACTTTTTCGATCACAACAGCGCTTGCACCACCGCCGCCGTTGCAGATACCCGCACCACCGATTTTGGCATTGTTCTGACCAAGCACATGAATCAATGTCACGATGATACGCGCACCGCTACATCCCAGAGGATGACCAAGTGATACAGCACCTCCATTCACATTGACTTTATTCGGATCGAGTCCCATTTTCTGGGTATTCACGATACCCACAACAGAAAACGCTTCATTCAATTCTACATATTCTAAGTCTTTCATTTCGAGACCCGCCTTTTTCACTGCTTTAGGCAATGCGAGTGATGGAGTAGTGGTGAACCATTCTGGAGCTTGTTCCGCATCAGCATAACCGCGAATCTTCGCAATAGGCTTCAAACCCAATGCTTCCATTTTTTCTTTACTCATCAAAACAACGGCTGCAGCACCATCATTCATGGTGCTCGCATTAGCAGCGGTCACAGTACCTTCTTTGCTGAAAGCTGGTTTCAATGCCGGTACTTTATCAAAATTCACGTTTTTATATTCCTCATCTTCGCTGATCGTAATGACCTGACCTTTGCGATCAGTCATTTGAAGTGGAATAATTTCATCCGAAAATTTTCCAGCTTTCCAAGCAGCAGCAGATCGAGTGTATGACTCGATAGCAAACTTATCTTGATCTTCTCTCGAGATATTGCACTCACGAGCGCAGAGATCTGCAGCATTACCCATGGCATAATTGTGATATACATCGGTAAGTCCATCTTTTGAAAGACCATCGATCATACTCACATTACCATATTTATTGCCCCAACGCATGTTTTCAGAATAGAATGGAACCTGACTCATATTTTCCATACCACCGGCAACAACCACATCTGCATCTCCCAACATAATAGCTTGAGCGCCCTGCATGATGGCCTTCATGCCTGAAGCACACACTTTGTTTACGGTAGTGCAATTCACTTCATTGGGCAATCCGGCAAACTTGGCTGCTTGTCTTGCTGGTGCCTGACCAAGATTCGCCTGAAGAACGCAGCCCATGATCACTTCATTGACTTCTTTGCCATCAAGTCCGATCCGATCAATAGCTCCTTTGATAGCCGCTGCACCAAGTTTAGTAGATGAAACCGATGCCAGTGAACCGCCGAAACTTCCCATCGGAGTTCGAACGGCTGATACGATAAAAACTTCTTTCATTGAGAAAATTTTAGGCTGCGAAAATAAGCCGGCATAGCAAGTCGATCACATCCCTTTTGACCTATTTTTCGCAAAACAAATCACCAACATGACACTCTTCACCAAATTGCTGATAGCTATTGTAGCCATCGAACATCTGTACATTCTCTGGTTGGAAATGTTCGCCTGGGAAACTGAAGGTAAAAAAGCTTTTAAAGGCAGTTTGAAGGAAGAATTGTTCGCACCCACCAAAGTACTCGCAGCAAATCAAGGTCTGTACAACGGATTTCTTGCAGCGGGTCTCATTTGGTCATTAATCATCAACAATATCGAATGGAGTAGGAATATCGCCCTCTTTTTCCTCTTGTGCGTTGCTATTGCCGGTGTTTATGGGTCGTTGACGGCGAGTAAAAAAATCCTCTATATCCAAGCTTTACCTGCAGCCATAGCTTTGGCGGTGGTATATCTCACCAGATAAAACTTTTATTTCAGCTTTATCGACGAAAAACGAATGTTTAACCCAGATGATGATGCTCCTAAGCTTCAGATCTCTATGATTGATTCTTGGGAAAAAGCCACAATAAAACCGTCATCACACTAATTTCGCCTCAAATTCTACTGTCATGCGTCAGAAAATAGTTGCCGGCAACTGGAAAATGAATAAGGACATTGACGAAGCCATGGAACTCGTGGTGAGCCTCGAACAATACCGACATGATTTTCCCCAGGATGTCAAAGTGATACTCGCACCACCATCACTTTATCTCGCAAATCTCGGAATGGTGGAGGAAGCGTTTTACGAACTGTCTGCTCAAAATTGTAGTCATCATGATTATGGTGCATTCACAGGTGAAATCAGTCCGGCAATGTTACATGCTATGAATGTTGGTTTTTGCATCATCGGTCATAGCGAACGCAGACAATATTACCATGAGACGGATGAAATGATTGCCAAGAAAATCGATGCCTGCTTGAGAAATCACGTTCGCCCCATTTTCTGTTGTGGTGAAATGCTCGAGCAAAGGAATCACAAGCAGCATTTTATTACCGTCCTGCATCAAGTTGAAAGCGCATTGTATCACTTGAAAAAAGATGAAATGAAACAAGTGATCATCGCATATGAACCGGTATGGGCCATTGGCACCGGAGTTACTGCAACCACAGAACAGGCAGAAGAAATGCATGGGTTTATCCGCGATTCACTCATCAACCATTTTGGTGAAGAATTGGCCACTGAAATTTCCATCCTTTACGGAGGAAGCGTCAATGCAATCAATGCAGCCGAATTGTTTGCGTGTCCCAACGTTGATGGAGGTCTTGTGGGCGGTGCATCTCTCAAAGCCAAAGACTTCGCTCAGATCATCATCGCCGCACAATGAACTATATAGAACTGGATTTTATCCTCGAGCCACTCATGCCAGCCAGGGATGTACTGGTTGCTGAACTCGCCGATGCAGGATTCGACAGCTTCGTTGAAACCGATGATGGTGTAAAAGCCTATATCCCTGAGGAAAATTTCACCGACGATATCATGAAGGATATGATGGTCATGAAAATGCCTGAACTGTCCATCAGTTATGTCAAATCGATGATCGAAGATCAGAACTGGAATGCAGAATGGGAAAAGAGTTTCGATCCCATCGATGTTGAAGGCAAATGCCTGATTCGCGCTCCTTTTCATGATGCCTCAGCCTCACATCTTTATGAAATCATCATTGAACCAAAAATGTCATTTGGTACAGGACATCATGCCACCACATATCTGATGATCGCCGAAATGATGGACATGGATTTGAACGGAAAAACCGTTCTGGACATGGGGTGCGGTACAGGTGTATTGGCCGTGATGGCAGAAAAACAACAAGCCTCTGACATAGATGCCATCGACATCGATGAATGGGCATTTGAAAATACACTTGAAAATGTAGAGAGGAACCATTGCCATCATATACAAACCATCAAAGGGGGAGCGGAGGCCATTCCTTCTCAAAAGAGGTATGATGTGATCCTGGCGAATATCAACAGAAACATACTCACCAGAGACATGCATGTATATGTCAATGCCATGAACACTTCATCTCATATTCTGTTCAGCGGATTTTTTGTCACCGATCGACGGGATATCGAAACAGTGGCTACAAGTCTGGGTCTTCAATTTGTCCATCAGCGAGAGCGCGGTGAATGGACATTGTTGCATTTCAGGAAGGAACAATAGCAACTACTTTTCTTCTTTTGGATAGCTGAACTCTAGGTAATCTCAATGACCTGTGAGTCCGGCAATCATGGCCATTCCGAAAAGTATCAAGGAGATGCTGATCATCACATTCATGATTCGATGTTCCGTTTTTTTCATCCAAAGATTTCCAAAATAAGCTCCAACAAATGCCGCCAGTGTCGCCGCAATAACCAGCCAGGGTTCTATCATCGACCAACCTGTTTTGATTTGTATGGCGTAGACACTGATGCGTGTCAGATCCACCATGCACGCGATTACCACCCGTGTTCCAATAAACGCCTCTTTACTCATACCGGACTTCATCAAAAATGCGCTGCGCAATGCACCTTGATGACCGGACAAACCACCGAAGAATCCACTGATCAATCCACCTGCCGGCAACCATTTGGCTCCAATGGTGATAGATTGAAAGCGAGGATGGATTTCCAAAAAAGCGAAGACAATGATCAACATTCCGATCATGACATGGATACCATGAACCTCAAAATCATGGCCGGATATGGAATAATGAAACAATGCCGGCATCTGCGACACCAGAGTGAGCAACATCGCACCGATCAAAGCGCCAACAATGGATGTTAATCCAAACCGGATCACCATTTTGCCATCGGCTTGCTTACCAACCAGCCACAATTTGAACAGGTTATTGAGCATATGTACCACAGCAGTGGCCGCAATGGCGACATCAATTGGAAAGAAAATCAAAAATGCAGGGAGCAAAATCGTTCCCAGTCCAAATCCACAGAAGAAACTGAGGCAGGACCCAATGAGCGCAGCTATGATAACTGGTATAAATTCCAAATGAAGTACGATGTCTGTAGCCCGCCAAAGTTAGGAATGCATAGGCAATCATTATGGATGAAAAAGCAAAGACACCATATTGCAACTCTCTTATTATGAACATTATAAGAATATTCTGAGGAAATTCTGCCTTGTTTTCCTCATCGTCGGTTAATAAAGATTAGCCCGGCGAAGCTGCCGATGACCTCTTTTCGTATATCCATGACTATCTTTGCACGATTTTTTAAGCCAGAGAGGACCAAAATGACGTTAGAACCTATAGACCTGCTGGAGATCAAAGAGGGGAAGAAACTCTATGACTATCAGACGGACGCACTGGAAAAGATTTTTGAGCGTCTTAAGGAATTTCCCAAGAGTTACAACATGTGTTTCCAGTTACCGACTGGTGGTGGAAAGACTGTGATCTTTTCGGAAATCGCCCGACGCTATATCAAAGAAACTGGCAAAAAGGTCCTCATCCTCACACACCGTATAGAGCTTCTCGGACAAACATCCAGACACCTTTCTGATATAGGTGTCAAGAATAAAATCATTGTCAGCAAAGTAAAAGACCTGCCGGACGAAGAACAGTATACCTGCTTTGTGGCCATGGTTGAAACGCTGAACAATCGCCTTCGTGATGACAAGATGGATTTTGACAATCTTGGTTTGGTCATCGTGGATGAAGCACACTACAATAGTTTCCGCAAACTATTCAAATGGTTTGAAGAACAAGTCGTGCTCGGCGTAACGGCAACTCCGCTTTCCAGCAACGTTGAATTGCCGCTCTATGAGAACTACAAAGAACTGATCGTTGGAGAAAGCATTTCAAGCCTGATTGGTAAGGGGTTTCTTTCAAAAGCAACAACATACAGCTATGATGTTAGTCTTCATTCTCTGAAGATTGGTATCAATGGAGATTATACCGTTAGCAGTTCTGAAAAGCTTTACGGTAATTTCTTCATGCAGGAAAAATTGCTTTATGCCTATGAACAAAAGGCCAAAGGCACCAAGACTCTGATATTCAACAACGGTATCAATACCAGTAAACTCGTGTATCAGATGTTCAAGGAAGCTGGTTATGAAATCAGACACCTTGACAATACACATAGCGAAGCTGAGCGTAAAGAAATTTTGGAATGGTTCAGGGAGAAGAAGGGAGCAATACTCACTTCTGTTTCCATTCTGACAACGGGTTTTGATGAACCTACTGTTGAGACAATCATCCTCAATCGTGCGACAAAATCACTTACGCTGTATCATCAAATGATTGGTCGCGGATCTCGTGTGATTCCAGGTAAGTCAACTTTTACGGTGATTGACTTGGGTAACAATGCCCGCCGTTTCGGACTTTGGGAATCAGATATCGATTGGCAGGATATTTTCCGCAATCCTGACGCATACATCGAAGCCATCGTGAGCGATGAGCAGATGGAGAAAGAGATGGTCTATGAAATGCCTTCAGAAGTGAGGGAGCTTTTCAAGAATTCACCCTTCATCGACTTTGATATCCGCGAAGAATATTCAAAACTGATGCGCATGGGGGCCAAAACGAAGGATGTTTTGGACAAGTCCATTCAACAACACGCTACAATCATCAGAGAAAATTCTGAGGATTTTAATGCTGCACTTGAATTGGTGAAAATGCTTGAACCGGATATCAAAAGCCGCGTAAAGCATTACAGCTATTGCATCAGTAGATCTACCGAAAGTTATCTTCAGTGGATGCGTGATGAATACACCCGAAAACTTCAACAGGTGTTGAGACAAATGTTTGCGTGATTTTGCGCATTTTTTCCTCGGAAAATTCTTTCACGTCAAAAAACGCCATGCACATAGGTGTTGATTGACCTTTCGTAAAATCACCATGATTCAACAAGCCAATGCGAATCGATTACACCGAGGCTACGAAATAGTATTCCGCATTTGATTGATAACAGGTCTGCAATTGTTGTAGAGTTAGTGCAGTATCATGCTTGATGAAAGCTTCCAGCGTAAAAATCCGGAGCTTACAATCATCCACAAGTAGCTTCCACATATCCAACGGTGTTGTATCATAGTGATTACTGGCACCTAGTCCAAACTCAAAAAGGATCAAAGGCTTACATCTGCGAATCGTTTCCCTTGCACCCTGGAGGACAAGATATTCAGCTCCCTCTACATCCAGTTTGATGAAATCAATTTTTTGATTGGCTTCTATCAGATCATCAAGCCTTTCCATCTTCACTTGAATCAATTGCACATCTGGTTGATCCGTTGCATAATCTCTTTTTCTTATGCCACTGTATGCTGGCGCATTTCTCACATGATGAAATGTAGTTTCTCCACGAGAAGATGACAACGCATAAGGATAAACGGTAACCTGTTTACCAAATTTCCTTTCAAGTGCATCAAACATTGCTGGAATGGGCTCGAATGCAAAATGCACGCCTTGTGGCGCAAATTGCAAAATGTACTCCAGCATTTCACCTTCGTGACATCCGATATCAATACAATTGGATCCGGACTTCAACTCACGCTTCATGATGGCAAGTGTGAGCCTGTCATATTTCAAGTTGCGGGTTAAATCAAGATGCAAACCATTCAGAATTTTTCTGATGACTTGTTTCGCACCTTTCGACATACCCATGGACATGTCGCAAAAATACCGTCACGATCAGTAGAATACTTCGTGGCTCAATACTTTTCCTTTGACAGGAATAGAATGAATCACTCCATTTTCCATCGTAATACCAGTTCCACCAAGCGATTTCATCGGTGTTCTGTTGTAATTGGCAGGCAATTCAAATGTCCATTCCTTGGTATGATTCTTACTGAATACAACAAAAACATGTTGACCAAAATAGGAGCGTACATAAATCATAGCATCCTCATCGTTTTTCAACACAAATAAATCACCATAGGTCAATGCCATATTATTTCGGCGCAAATGCACAAGTTGTTGTGTTCGGTCGAAAAGATTCTGTTGCTCACCATTCCAATCTCCAAAATGCATCATCCGTCGATTGTCGGGATCATTGCCTCCAGGCATGCCAATTTCATCACCATAATAGATGCAGGGAATTCCAGGAGTGGTCATCAAGAAAGCATTCAATGAAGCAAGCTTTTCGAACCCAACCTGACCTTGATTTTGAATATCTCTGGTCCATCCAACAAGTTTGGCATCCTCCGAAAATTCGATAGATCCATCGGCATAAGAGATAAATCTTGCCCTGTCCTGATTACCTGTGATATTGCCCATCAAATGGTGAGAACCATAATAGTGCATGCTTTCTTCCATCACGCGCTGAAGGTTTTTAAAATCGGTATTCGATTTCGCAAATGCATCGACAGCTGCATCATAAAGGTTGAAATCAAACTGAGCATCCAATTCACCACTATTGATGTAAGAAGAGATCAACTCCGGATTGCCATAAGTTTCGCCAACCTGATAAATAGATCGCTCAGGATGTGATTCGCTATACTTTTTCACTTTGGAGGTGAGTGTTCTCCAAAAGTCTTCTTCGATGTGTTTGGTAGCGTCATGTCGGAAACCATCCAATTCATAGTGTTCAACCCAATACATGGCGGTATCAGTAAGTGCCTCTACTACCTGGTGATCAGCAAATTTCCAGGTTGGCAAAAAAGTATCGAACCAGGTTGTGAGTCGGTGTTCATCCCATTTTTCAGTGTTCATGGTTCCATCCGGCAAATAGAGTGGGGTAGTCCATTCTGGTTTCTGTTTATACAAAGGATGTTCCTGATGAACATGATGAGCCACGTAATCCAATACAACATTCATTTGATGTTGGTGCGCAACATCGATGAGTTCTTTCAATGCAGCTTCATCTCCAAAACGATTATCAATTTGTCGGAGTGCAATAGGCCAATAGCCATGATATCCTGAAAATTTGCTTTCAACACCTTTATTCCATAATCCCCATGCACCTTCCGCATTTTGGCAAACCGGTGAAACCCAAATGGTATTGATACCTAATTTTTCAAAGTAGCCATCTTTGATTTTTTGTGTGATTCCATGAAGATCACCACCTAGATTATTCGCTTTCGGAAGAATAGCAGGATCAGGTGTCGGACGATCATTACTGCTATTTCCATTTACAAAACGATCGACCATCATGAAATACATCACAGCAGATCTCATGTCCTTGCGATCGAGATTTTGGGCATCAAGAATAACTTCACCCGACTCAAGGGGTATCAGGATGTCATTGGTTCGCTGAACCGAATCAGACCCAAAAATCCGTATGTGTGAGCGCTTAAGTTTTTTAGCTTCTTCAGGAATACGAATGAGAAATGATTCACCCTGAACTGTGTATTCAATCAGTCGATTTTCAAAATATACTTCCAGTTTTACATCCGTTCCTGTAGACTTGATTTCAATTTGTCCATCTTTGACAGCAGTAGACATCAATCGGTGAGCTTCCGGCATTCTTTCACCGGCAAAAAATGTATTGTTGAAAGCTCCCATACCATTATCAATCTTATCGGGATTGTTTGCATCCATCATTTCCTGATCATCTTCCCAAATTCTGTATTGATAAAGGCCGCTATTCAAAACAAGATCAGTCACAAACAGATCGCCTTCTTTACGAAGTGGAGTGGCTTTGCGATTCCAGCCATTCATGCTTCCGGACATGTCCACGCGAGCCACTTTATCCGAAGATGGTTTATAAGTAAAATGATAAGAAGTTTTCTCAGTTGCGAAAACAGGAATATCATGCTTTTGCCCTTTAAAAATGACCATGAGATTTGAAATCTTTCCAACGGGTTTATTCTTGATGACAAGTTTACCTGCACCATCAACTTTCAATGCTTGGCCTTCGAATTCAATTTTTTCAATGCCAGAGATATCAGTAAAATAATCCGACATCAGCACCGTCGTGCTATCGAATTTCAATCTGATAGGACTTGCCAGTCCAGAAATATAATTTTGTGAAGTTGAAGTGTGCTGTTGCACTGAACGCTCATGACATGCGTTGAAAACAACCATCATCAGCACTAAAAAAAGGGCTCCTTTCATGCTCAATCAATAAATCTGATTTGTAAAATTCTGTCTTTTCCCTGCATATCCTGATGGAAATGATATTCCACATTTACCATGGATTGCATGAGTGATATCAATGCTTCTTTGGAGTCTTCATGAATTTCAAACCAAACACTACCACCGGGTTGCAATTGGGTTGAAGCCAACCATAGAATTCTTCGATAGAAAATCAACGGATCTTCATCATCTACAAAAAGGGCAATATCTGGTTCGAATTGTTTCACTTGAACAGACATGCTTTCAGCTTCACGCCGAGGGATATAAGGAGGGTTGGAGACCAGCACATCAAATTGACCATCTGGTGACTCAGTAAGGATGTCCATTTGTTTGAAAGTGACATGTGCTTCAAGTCGTTTTGCATTGGCTGTCGCA
Organism: Flavobacteriales bacterium; assembly: GCA_019694805.1. GTDB lineage: Bacteria > Bacteroidota > Bacteroidia > Flavobacteriales_D > Sanyastnellaceae > JAIBBG01. Next base: position 19,847 of record JAIBBG010000005.1, read on the forward strand.
ATAGCCAATGCTTCAGCAGAGACGTCGCAAGCTTCTACACGCCAAACCGGCTTTAGTAGTTTTAAACCAATAGCAATACAACCACTGCCGGTTCCTACATCAAGGACTCTGGGCGCTGTTCTTTTTTCCTGCGCACAGATCATCTGCACAAGCTCTTCCGTTTCAGGACGAGGTATCAAAACGTTGGAATCAACTTTGAAATCAAAACCACAGAAGTATTCATGACCGGTGATATATTGCAATGGTTCGCCCGCCAGAAGTCGCTTTAGCGCGAAATGAAACTTGAGCATTTCCGATTCACTGATGCGATCGTCTTGCTTCAAAATCACATCAGCTTTCGACCAACCCAAAAATTCCTGAAAAAGCAATTGAACGACATTACCGGCTTCTCGCTCATCATATCTAACGGAAAGCTTTTCAGTCAGATACTTCTTTAAAGTCCTGACGGCATTATCAGCAATGATGTTATTCATGTTACTTCTTCACGAACACCTGATATCCATAAGCAGGCAATTCCTGATCGCCTTTATCAAAAAGTGTAAGTGACTGAGCATTGAAAATGCTCAAAAATTCTCCTTGAGGCAACTCACTGATGAAGTCTACACTTCTTGGTTTATCCGAAAAATTGAGCAAAACGAGCACTTGATTTTGGTCTTTCGTTCTCAGAAAACAATACAATACATCATCACTGCTTGTTTTGATACGTCTGAAATCACCACCAAATTCACCATTCCACATTGCAGGATTGTCATGATGAAGATGAAGAAGTTTACTATAAAAATCCTGATACTTGTAGTCGTTCCAATGAACAGTATCCTTTTCGAAGAAACTCAATCGATGTGCCTTGCCATCAGGATATTGTTCACCACCTTCCTGACCAGAATACATCAGTGGCATTCCTCCAATCGTGAACGCCAAAACGTCCATCACTTGTCGGGCATTGCCTAATCTTTCATAGCCTGTTCCGTTCCATGAATTTTCATCATGATTCGTGGTGAAATACATACGGTATGCACTTCGAGGAAACGCTGTGTCTTGTTTCGCTATATAGTTATCGATATCAGCAAGTGTTTTTTTCCCTTTAGCAAATTCGTTGGTGATATGCATGAATTCCCATGTATAACTCATATCAAAAGCTTTGAGGTGGTGCTCCTTTTTTTCTGCCTCTGCCAACATGAATACCGGTTTGATGCTATCCAATGCCATTCGTGCCTCATTCCAATATTCAGTTGGAACCTTTTCTGCTACATCACATCGAAATCCATCCACATCACATTCACGAACCCAGAATTTGAGAGCATCAGTCATAGCAGTCCAAAGTGCTTTGTTTTCATAGTTCAATTGCGCTACATCCGTCCAGTCTGTTCCCAGCGGAGGCTGTATCTTACCTGCAGTATCGAGAAGGTAGTATTCCAAATGATCCTTCGTCCAGATATTGTCAAATGCACTGTGGTTAGCCACCCAGTCTATGATCACTTTCATTCCATGATCATGCGCGGTTCTTACCATACGCTTGAAATCATCCATCGAACCATATGCCGGATTGACTGCCTTGTAATCCTTTACACTATAATGACTTCCCAAACCTCCTTTGCGGTTGATTTCGCCAATAGGATGAACTGGCATCAACCACAATACATCCACTCCCATGGTCTTAAGGCGCGGAATATCCTTTTCAAAAGCAGAAAATGTTCCTTCCGGAGTATGTTGACGGATATTTACCTCATAAATCGTTGCATTCTTGGACCAATCAGGATGCTGAAGCACCCGAGTTTCGGTATGGCCCTTGATTTCTGCATTGGAAGTGTGATCGTGATTTCCTTCACCACAGGCATAGAGCACGCCAGCAGTGAGCATGATGTAGAAAAGTGTTTTCATCGTGTGACAAGTGTCCGACAAATCTAAGTGTATTTTTTACACTTACGCCAGATCGATGGACAAAGTAAATTCATAATTACCTCACCACCCAAAGACATTCACTTTTCTATCATCACCGCAACTGATGAGTTTTTGACCTTTACAAAGTAGTTTGTTCACGGAGTGGGTATGTCCATCACTTCCAGGACCTATGCGTTGTAATGGCGTAAAATCCTGTGCGTCCCAAACTTTGATTGTTTTATCGCGCGATGCTGTAAAACAGTATTTACCATGCATGTCAAAAACGATGGAATAGATCGCAAATTGATGAGCCGGAATGCTCAACACTTGACGAAATTGTTCATTGATGTTCCAACATTTGAGGTGAGCGTCCTTACCACCACTCACCAATACAGGTTTTTTCGGATGCCAAGCTACCGATGTAGCACCATCCTCATGACCATCAATGGTACCAATTTCATTGAAAAAAATGAGATCAGTAACTCGCACTTTGCCATCGCTACAAGCAATGGCAAGCATACTCAAATCTTCAGATAAGGCTAATCCACGAATCTTTTGTTCACAAAGTGGAATACTTCTGAGTAATCGAAAATCAGGAACAGACCAAATACTCAACGTACCATCACCACCAGCGATGATCAACTGATGATCAGTTCGATCATAGGCAAAATCATAAATTCCATGGCGATGATGTTGAATATGACGAACCTCTTTCTTTTGATGTAAATCGATCACATGAAAATCGCCATTGCTCAACCCTGCAATCAACAAACCATGATCCTTGAGATAGGTGATGGCATAAACAGCATATTCCATTTGAATGGCTAAAGCCTGCTGCGACAGTGGATCATCGTACCACAATACGGCATATCTATCCGCACTGCATGAAAAAAAATATCCTTCAGCGTGGTGATCACACAGGCCATAGACAGCCGATGAATGTGATTGATTGGAATGCAGTAAACGCAGGTGCATGAACACAAAAGAAAGCAAACCCCGCGAAAGACGTACGTTATATTTGGCCAAAAAAACAGAAGGACGCTTTTAAACCGAATCCTGTAGACGGAATGTCAAGAAGCGCTGAAAGCCAAAAAAGACAAGAGCTGCCACAAGGTTTTTATTTGAAATCGTAACATGATTACGAAGTAAATAAAATCAAGGAAAAGCTCGTCAATAAAGGGATTCAGCGCAGTTACACATTTTCGACTGCATCATCCGGGTTAAAGTCTTATACGAGCAATGAATCAACCATCGATACCCAAAGGAACACGCGACTTTTCACCAGAAATCATGGTGAAAAGAAATTACATTTTCAGTGTAATCAGACAATCATTTGAACGATTTGGATATATGCCGCTCGAGACACCGAGCATGGAAAATGTAGAAACACTGACTGGAAAATATGGCGATGAAGGCGATAAACTCATTTTCAGGATACTCGATAGTGGCGATTACCTAAAAGAGGTATCGGATGAACAATTACAGTCCAGAAACCTCAGTCAAATTACCAAAGGCATTGCGGAAAAGGCGTTGCGCTATGATCTCACTGTGCCGTTCGCACGTTTTGTGGTGATGCATCAAAACAAAATCGCATTTCCATTCAAACGTTATCAGATTCAACCGGTTTGGAGAGCTGATCGGCCACAAAAAGGTCGTTATCGCGAGTTTTATCAATGCGATGCAGATGTAGTTGGAAGTGATAGTCTGCTCAACGAAGTAGAATTGGTTCAGATTTTCGATGAAGTCTTAACTAAACTACGTGTTCCATCCGTCATCAAAATCAACAACCGTAAAATATTATATGGCATTGCGGAAGTGGCTGGTATCGCAGATCGAATGATGGAGATGACGATTGCCATTGATAAACTGGATAAGATTGGCGAATCTGGCGTCATTGAAGAATTGCGAACTCGTGAATTCAGCGATGAATCCATCAATGTGATCAAAGGTTTGTTCGAAATGACCGGCGACTACGAATCAAGACTCAATGCCATTGCCGTGATGCTCCGCGGTTCTGAAACAGGATTGAAGGGCGTGGAAGAATTGCAGTCTATTTTCAACGATGTAAATACCTTGGGACTGAACGATTGTGAACTTGAATTGGATATCACCCTCGCTCGCGGACTCAACTACTATACCGGTGCCATCTTTGAAGTGAAGGCGAAGAACGTACAAATGGGAAGTATCTGCGGTGGAGGTCGTTATGATGATCTCACGGGAATATTCGGACTAAAAGGTGTATCTGGTGTCGGAATTTCATTTGGTGCCGACCGCATTTTTGATGTCATGACCGAATTGAATGTTTTCCCTTCTGGCACTGACTCAACAACCCGTTTGCTTTTTGTCAACTTCGGCAAAACGGAAGAATTGCATTGTATGAAACTGCTCAGGGAAATCAGAAAAGCAGGCATCAATGCAGAGATCTATCCTGAACAAGGCAAACTCAAAAAGCAATTCAAATATGCCGATGATAAAGGAATTCCATTCGTTGCCACCATCGGTTCAGAAGAGATGAGTAAGGGAATAATCGCGTTGAAAGACATGAAAAGCGGCGAGCAAAAACACGTCAGTCTGCCGGATTTGATCCATTTGTTGAAGGCTTGATTTCGCATTCACAGTTAGCAGCGAATAACTTCAATCTCTTTTCATATCATCATCAAAAGAGTTGTATGACATTGCATGAAAATTTGAATCATGCAGGACAATCAACTCTTGACCATGGTCGATCATCAAGCTTGGGCAGATGACAGGCTCTGCAATGCATTGATCGGCTTGAATGGTATTCATGAAAAATCGAAAAAACTATTTGATCACATCCTCGCAGCTCAACATGTTTGGATCAGCAGAATAGAACAAAAGCCTGCAGAACTGGAAGTTTGGCCGGTATTGGCACTTGAATCCTGGCCACCATACATTCGATCGCATCATCAAATACTAACAGAAATCATTCAAAACAATCGGTTAGGAGAGATGATAACATATAAAAACACAGCCGGCCAGCAATTCTCGAATAGTGTTGCCGAAATACTAATGCATCTCACCTTGCATTCGCAATATCATCGGGGTCAAGTGATTTCCTATTCTTTGGAAAAGTTTGAAAAAGCTCCTGTAGTGGATATGATTGCTTATCTGAGGACAAGATGAAATTTACGAAAATCACACAACAACATATTCTCGACCTGGAGCAAATCCTCGGCAAGGATAGCGTTTACACTCAAAGTGAAATACGCCAGGATTATGGAAGTGATGAGACAGAAGACTTATCCTTTCCACCGGATGTCGTAGTAAAACCATCAACCACTGTTGATGTATCAGCGATCATGAAGTATTGCTACCAACACAACATCGCTGTTACGCCGATTGGAGCGAGAACAGGATTGAGTGGAGGTGCGTTATCCGTCTATGGTGGAGTAGGCTTGAGCATGGAAAAATTCAATAAGATCATTGAAGTTGATACGCTCAATCAACAAGTCACCACTGAAACTGGAGTAATCACCCAAGTATTACAAGAGGAAGTTGCCAAACACGGTCTGTATTACCCTCCGGATCCAAGTAGCAGGGGTTCATGTTTTATTGGAGGTAATCTGGCTGAAAATTCCGGCGGACCAAGAGCGGTGAAATATGGAGTCACCAAAGATTTCGTCCTGAGTCTCGAAGTGGTTTTACCAGATGGAGAAATCATCCAAACTGGTGCACGCACCCTCAAAAACTCAACTGGATATAATCTTACACAGTTGATGGTGGGCAGCGAAGGTACCTTAGGTATCATCACCAAGGCTACACTCAAACTTGTTCCTATGCCACGATACCAGTTGCTTCTGCTGGTGCCTTTTTATTCAGAAGAAAAAGCATGCGAAGCTGTATCAGCCATATTTCGTGCGGGTATTACGCCCAGTGCGCTTGAGTTTATGGAAAGAGATGCCATTGATTGGGTATTGAGATTTGTGGATGATGTCACAGTGCCTGTAGAAGCAGATATTCGTGCCCATTTGTTGATTGAAGTAGATGGCAATCACCTCGAATCTTTGATGTTGGATTGTGAAAAAATCACTGAGGTCATTCAACAATATGACTGTGGCGAAGTACTCTTTGCCGATGATGATGCTCAAAAGAACCAACTCTGGAAATTGCGCAGAAAAGTGGCTGAAGCTGTGAAAGCCAACAGTGTTTACAAAGAAGAAGACACCGTAGTTCCACGTTATCAATTGCCTAAACTCCTGAAAGGCGTGAAGGAAATCGGCTCCAGATATGGTTTTCAATCTGTTTGTTATGGACATGCCGGAGATGGCAACCTTCATGTGAACATCATTCGGGGCGATCTCTCGGAAAAAACCTGGGATGACGAACTCCCTAAAGCCATACGGGAAATCTTCACCCTATGCGTCAATCTTGGAGGCACACTTAGCGGTGAACATGGTATAGGGCTGGTTCAAAAAAACTACATGGATATCGCCTTCACAGAACGCTCCTTATCAGTAATGAAGGGCATCAAGGCCACTTTTGATCCTTTAGGAATCCTGAATCCGGGTAAAATAGTACCAGATTGAATTAATTGAGTATTAACACAATAGAAATATCCGGTCATTTTCCGGCCAAATAAGTCTTGCATTCCTAAGGATGTTCTGTTACTTTAGGCGCCGTGTTTTGGTAGTGTACCGAATACACATTAGAGTTAGTTGAGTTGAGTCTTCACGACTCAAAACAATTACGATAGTTTTTAGTTTTTCAGTTTAAGCCATCAAGCCCCGCTATCGAGTGGGGCTTTTTGGTTCAATACATTTGAAAGCTTTATCAGAGCTGGCTTTCAGACCACATGAAAAAAATCATTCCAAGCTCCATGCAAACGGATACATTTGTAACAAACCAAAAATCATGAGGAATTCTACACTCGTTCTTATCTTCTCTTTATTCCTTTTAAAAGTAAATGCCCAATGCAATACTGGCGAAATCGCGGTAACCATGCAGATCACCGTGGATGCGTGGGGGCAGGAAACCTATTGGGAAATCGTCCCCAGCGGCAATGGATGTGGTAACGGTACCATAGCCTCTGGAAGTAATTTCAATGTTGGATGCGCCGGCGTTGATCCTGCCGATGGCAATGATGGATATCCCGACAATACTCTTGTCTCAGAAGGTCCCTTCTGTCTCACCGAAGGAGTGATGTACGATCTGGTCTTCGTTGACAGCTATGGTGATGGTGGTCTCACATTCGAACTATATGAAGATGGTAGCTATGCTCATGGATATCAGGGAACAGGCTCGGGCAATATTTGGACATTTGAAGCCGGCAACTCTGGCTTACCAGACAATGACTCTCCTTGCGGAGCATATGAAATCATTCCGAATGGACCCGCAGTTGCTATGGACAACACCGAGGCGATTGCACAATTCATAGAGCCTCATCCGAATGGCGGCGGTTGCGGAACTCCAGGCTTTTGGTGTCAAAGCGATTTCGCCATCACCAAAACAGTTTGGGCTTACTTCATCGCACAGGCGAATACCACCTATGAAATTACCACTTGCAACGAAAGTGAAGGATCGTTTGACACCCAACTTGCACTTTACCATGCAGCCGATTGCAGTGACTTTAGTTCATTCTCTCTCATCAGTTCCAATGACGACATGAGCGGCGGATGCGCAGTTGCCAACGGCTATTCATCGCGCATGTTTGCTTCATGTCTCCTGGAAGGTGATGTGTACTACATTCAATTGGATGGATGGGCTGACGCAAGCGGTGTATCAAACCTTACCATAACGACAACAACAGCTGCTCCAACCATGAACGTGCAAGTGGGTAATGTGAATTGTCCATTAAATAAAGGTGAAGAAGCCAACGGTTCCTTAACACCTTATCTCAACAACAGTGGTGTCAACTTTACAACCTCCTGGACTGGTCCTGCGGGTTTTACCAGCACAGAAAATTATCCAACGGGATTACAGCCAGGTACATATAATCTCAGTCTGACAGATGCTTGCGGTTCCAGCTATTCCGGGTCATATACCATTACACAGCCGTTGCCATGGAATATCATCGTTTCAAGCACAGGTCCTCAATGTGAAACAAGTTCTGATGGTGTGATCGACCTTTCTGTGAGTGGAGCCACTGCACCTTATACATACAGCTGGGCGGCATTAGGCGGTTTTACAGCTGCCACAGAAGACCTCACCGATCTTGAAGTAGCTGAATACCAGTTGATCATTACTGATGATAATGGTTGCGAATGGCAACAGAACTACAATTTGACAGCAGCCAATAGTTTCAGTTTTGACCTTGGAGCAGATACCATTCTTTGTCAAGAAGATGATATCGTCATTTCCGGTCCTGCCGGACAGACTTACTCATGGCAGGATGGTAGCAACAACCAGTTTTTCTTGATCAGTGGAGAAGATTGGCCTGTCGGTGCGAATAGTGTTATTCTTACTGCAACTACTGAACTCGGTTGCAGCTATTCAGATGCCTTCATTTTTACTGTAGAAGATTGTATTCTCGTGGATGAAAATGAAAATGAAATGGTTCAAATCTGGCCAAACCCTGTGAACGATGTCATCAACATAGCATTGAACAAAGTACAAAATCAAATCAATTTGAGACTGTATGATGTCTCAGGAAAAATGGTCATAGACAAGGTGTTCAATAACACAAATCAGATCAATACTTCATTGAATATTCCTGCTGGACTTTACACACTGAATATGCAAAGTGATCGAATGAACTGGTCGAAAAAAATACTCGTTCAGTAATTCGGATTATCCGAAAAGAACCTTTTTGACTTCAGATCTTATCAATGCTTCATCTACGGGTGAAGCATTTCTTTTTTGACGCAAATAGTTTTTCCATGCAAGATGATCTGCAAGATGTCCAACTGTTTTAAGCCTGAACTGATTTCCAGTTTTGCCGAGGATGTAGATGATGACCGCACAACAAATCATCACAATACCGGCAAGAAACCAATCCATACCAATGGCTACCGGAATGCACGCAAACAATAGGAAAACAAAAAAGCCATAGACATAACCGTTTGGTTTTAGAACATCCACAGGAAATCCCAATTCTTCGCCCACCTTTTTCATCAAAGCTTTCCTTTGTTCTGTAGGAAACAGAACTGTCAACTCAGATTCCTGATGGATACTATCAGCACTTTTACCAGTAGCAACTGAAATGGCATTTCTCAGTTTATGAAAGGCCATATCAGAGGTCCATTCACCATTCTTTTCATCACAAATCTTCTGAACCAGAATATCTTCAATACTCGAAGTGGAGTAGGAGGCACTCTTAAAATCTTCTTTCAACAAAGAGACTTTTAGGCTTGTGTTCAGCTTTTGAATGATATCGTGAAGTTGTGTCTGCGTTAATTCCTGACTCATATGGACAAGTTTGCGCAAACATATTATACGATCAGAAATTTTTTAATGCCCGATTCAAATACTTTACAAACTCTTATCAGTGTCTATCGAACAAGAATGACATGTCCGCGGTAAACGCGTTCTTTATCTGAATTCTTCAATTGCACCACAATGAGCCAGTTGTATGCGTCATCTTTGGCATAGTACTCACCATTGCGAACATCACCGGTCCACGCCATTTCCGGATCATCAGTCTCGAAAATCACTGTTCCCCATCTATCGAAAATCTGGAACTTGTAAGTTTCAATGAACGGGATACCAGTAAGCTTAGGTAAGAATACTTCATTGAGATCATCATTGTCTGGAGTGAATGCATTCGGTACAAACACATTGAAAATGTCGTTGACAACCACAATCTTACTGATGGTATCCGTGCAACCATAATTGGTAGCAACCTCAAGTGTTACCTCCCAAATACCAGCATCTGGGAAAGTGTGTCTAACGTTTTGTTGCGATACAGAGGTACCATCACCAAAATCCCAATCCCAATGCGCAGCATATTGGCTATTATCAAAGAATGTCACCTCAGGAGAATAGATATCCGTCTCTTCCGGGTCAAAATAAAAATCTGCAACCGGTAAACGATAGGCGTGAATCATGTCATTCATGGTAACAGTATCCACACAACCTTCATCGGTTATTGCAATGAGCGAAACATCATACGCCCCGGCTACTGAATACACATATTGCGGATTGGAAGCCGAACTTTGACTGCCATCACCAAACAACCACGTGTATGATGTCGCTCCAGTACTTTCATTGGAAAAAGCCACAGTCAACGGCACACATCCTGCATCAGGTGCAACACTGAATGCCACTTCCGGCAATGGGTGTATGGTATATGTAGCTGTACTTGATGATGTACAGTTGAATGAATTCGTAGACGTTAGATCGATTTGATGTGTTCCCACTTCATCGAAAATGAAAGAAGTATTCAGCAAGCCCGAATAATATTCTCCATCCAGATACCACTCATAACCATTGGCAAATTGCGACATATTCGTAGCCGAAACGGTTTGCGGAAAATAGCATGATTCTTCAGCTGAAAGCGTGAAAGCACAAATCGGTTGAGGCGCAACGATGACATTCATTTCAAAAGTATCTGCGCACAACTGCATATCCTGTACAATCAAAGAAACGGTATAAATATCAGCGTCGCTGCTTTCGTTCGTGTATTCATTGCAAGCATTGGTTGTATTTGCAGTATTGCCATCACCAAAATCCCATGAATAAAAATTACCCGCGGTTGTTGTATTCGAGAAACAAACATTAAAAGGACTGCAGCCTATTTGATCCGGTATCGTAAACGATGCTTGCGGGCCATCGAATACAACGAAAGGATGAGATATGGTTGTAGTGCAGAGATTATCACTAATGGCAGTCAATGTCACGGTATAATTTCCGCCATTCTCATATTCATGTATCGGTTGAGACAAATAGGAAGTATTGCCATCACCGAAATCCCATTCATAATCAACTGCTCCATCAAGATCAGCAATAAATTCAACACTATTGTGCGAGCAGATGTTCGGAACATTCGGTTCAAAATCAATGTCAGGTGATGGGAAAACATGAATCGTCACCTGTGCGGTATCATAACTACAGCCATTGTCAGCATATTGATAAATGGTGTAGGTACCTTCACTATAGGTATATGACGGATTGTCCTGACCGGTATTTACAGGTCCAAGATCATAAGAGATCTGATTGGCACCATCGCTGAAGTCCGTGAATTGAACTGTAAGTGGCTCACATCCTTCCGTTACAGAAGTATTGAAAAAGGCTGTCACAGTATTCGGGAATACTGTAATGGTATGACTTACGGTATCTGCTCCGCATTCATTAGAAACATAAAGCCAAATGGTATAATCAACATTCACTGTATCTGCATAATAGACATGTTGACCTGGCTCCATGCTTGTGCCTCCAGTGCCATCACCAAAATCCCATTCATAAGTGTCCGGGAGTCCGGTGGAGGTATTGTTGAAATGAACTTCAAATGGAGAACAATCAGCATTTAAATCAGTACCAAAACCAGCGATAGGTTGAGGCATTACGGTAATGACATCATCATCAGTAACTACGCCGCAGAAGTTCGTTACCGTAAGACTCACAGGATATTCTACAACATCATTTCCTTGTTGATAGGTCACAGGCAGAGGAATACTGTCTGTCGAAGTGGAAGTACTCAGATCCCAATTGAAAGTGGTATACAATCCAACAGATTGATTGTCGAAAGTAACCTGCAGCGGAGCACACCCCATAGCAGGATCAATCAGGAGATCAGCTGTTGGAGGATTGATGATTTCATTTGAATTGGAAGCTGTATCAGCGCAACCGAAATTGTTGCTAGCAATCATGGTAATGTCAAATACTCCCTGAGTCGGGGCAGGATAAGTATAAGAAGGCTCAAAACCATTGAGTTCATCCCCATTGCCAAATGCCCATAGATATTGTGTTGCACCGGTGCTGAGGTTATCAATAGCAACGGGAGAATTGGTACATCCTAATACAGGTACATTGAAATTCGCAACAGGAACCGGAGAGACATTTACCGTCGTGGTGGCTGTATCCGAGCATTGGGTAGTTGGATCGGTGTACCAATAAATAAGATCATAAGTATTTGCACCAATGGAAGGATCGAATGTTCCAGTGGAAGCATCGATGATACCTGTTCCTTCCCAGGTACCTCCGGTGACTGGAACAAATCCTGTCAAATCAAAAATAGCCGCATTACCACATACCACTGCGCCCGGACCCGCTTGAACATTTGGCAATGGCAATACTTCCAATTCCATTTGATCCGAAGAATAGCATGTTCCTGTCCCAGTCTCAATCGTCAAATCCCAGGTACCTACACCGGCAAGTTCCGGATTGATAATACCATTCGTTGCATCGATGACACCCGGGCCAGACCATTCCAAATTGGTAACCGGATTAAATCCAGTAAGTGTATAAGCACCTTCATTGAGACAAAGTGTCAAATCAGGACCAGCATTGGCGATCACAGGTGCAATGACAGTAACCTGGATAGAATCAATGCCCGTGCAATTGTTACCACCTGCTGTAAATTCATAATATAACCAATAAGTTCCGATACCAGGACTCATGAACACTCCAGCTGGATCAACAATGCCGGTACCAAACCATTCACCTGTACCAGTTGTGTTAGCAGAGAATCCGGTGAGAGTTTCTTCGATAGCCTGATCGCAAACTGTTATGTTGTTACCCGCTTCCACGATGGGTAATCCATTGACAAAAACAGTTATCGCATCCGTGTCGGTACAGTTATTATCATCGGTCAAAGTTCCTGTGAAAGTTGTGGTATTGACAGGAAATGCCAAAGTATTCAATGCTTGGTCATCAGAAAGCCATCCGGAAAAATTCCATGAAATATCGTATGGGGCAGTACCACCCGAAGCGACTGCTTGAATGGACGCTGTGTCATTGACGCAAATGGTAATATCCGTTCCAGCATCTAATGTTGGCAGTGGATTCACTGTAACTTCCACATCGTCTGTCGTCAAACATGTACCTGATCCCAATGTATAGGTGATGGTATAACTTCCAACTGTAGATGGCGTGAAGACACCAGAGGTCGTTACTGGAGTACCCACTGGAGCGCTCCATGCACCGCCAGGTGTAGTTGTTGGCAAAGTCATGTTGCCTGAGTTCAAACATAGTTCTACGTCCGGTCCAGCATCTGCAGTGGTTGCATTCGTTATGGTGATGGTCATATCATCACATTTTTCACAACCTGTTGACGGATTCGTGTAGCAATAAGTCATTACAAATGATCCAGTACCTGTTGGTGTGAAAGACCCACCCGAAGTTATACCCGTTCCAGTCCATGTACCACCCGCCGGAGATCCATTGATTTGTGTGGCAATAGGTTGATTGCACAAAGTCATATCCGGACCAGCATTGGTTGGAGGAAGTGGATTTACGAAAATGGTGATTTGATCGGAATCAGTGCAAGATTCAGCATCCACAAGGGTCAAATTGTACGTTGTGGTAGAATTCAATGGTCCTGTTGAAGGATCGCAACTCAATGCAGGACTTGATGGACCTCCTGTCCAGGTGCAAAATGCTGCGGGACCATTCGGACATGATGTACACACACCTGATAAATCAACGCTTTCACCAGCACAAATCGTCACATCAGGACCAGCATCTGCAACCGGCAAAGGCAAAACAGTAACAATAGTTGTATCTGTAGTCGCACACGAACCTGTACCTTGTGTCACGATGACATCATCTACCATTGGAACAGTTGGTGTATAAACACCACTCGCACTTACGTTTGGAGATCCTGTCCAGCTACCAGCTGGTAATTGAATGGATCCAACACTCAAACATATCGTTGTATCCGGGCCTGCGTTCGCCGGAACCGGATCTGTCACGCATATCTGAATATTATCACAAGCATTACATCCTGTAGTGGCATAAGTAAAGCAATAGGTAAGGGTCACACAACCGACTCCTGCAGGAGTAAACACGCCTGATCCAGTGACGTTTGGACCACTCCATGTTCCAGAACCACCAGGACCGGTTCCTCCTGTTGTGGGCGAAAAGCCGGTAAGTTGCGTAGCAACAGGTTGATTACATAAATTGATGTCAGGTCCAGCATAGGTTGGAGGAAGTGGATTCACCGTAACTGGAACAGTTCCTGTGCCAATACATCCATGACTGTCAGTAACCTGTACACTGTATGATGTGCTGCTAGGCGAATTACAAACCGGATTTGAAATGGCATTGTTCGTCAAGTACTGATTGGGAGACCAGAGATAAGTATTGTATGTACCTGAACCACCGGTGACATTCAAACTGAGTTGCTCATTTTGGCCAGCGCACATTTCAAATGTTCCTCCCGGATTTACAGTAGGAAGTGGATCGATGTTGAGCGTTATGGTGCCGGTATCAGAACAAGAACCGGATGTTCCGGTAACTGTATAAGTTATTGTTCCTGTGGGGTTTGATTGAACTGTGTTTCCAGTTCCTGAATAATTGGACAAATAAGTTGATGGAGACCAGGTATAACTACCAGCTCCGGTAGCTGTGAGAATCGTAGCCTGACCATTACAAATGGTATTATCAACATCTGAAGCAGTGATTTGAACGTCTGGTGCAGGTAAGACATTCATAACTCCTGTATCTGAACCAGTTCCGCAAGAATTTTGCGCTGTGAGTGTCACGTTGTAATTCCCAGGATTCGCATAGGTAACATTGGGTGCGGCAAGGGTAGATGCAGATGCCGGTGTACCACTTGGAAATGACCAGGTATATTGTGTGACTGGCAAATTACAACCATCAACAACTCCAGTAGGTGTCCCTCCTGATGCCCCAACACAAACACTCGATGGTGTGGTAACATCCACAACAGGCACAGTATTCACTGTGATCACTTCGGTATCTTCAAATGTTCCGCAAGCATTGGTCATTTCAAGGTGTATGGTATAAATACCAACACTCGTTAAACTAAATTGTGGTTCCAATGAAGATGCCGAAGTACCACCGGTGTAACTATAGGTACCATCATCCGGATCACAAGGTAAGTCGCTATAAGTAAGATACCAGTTTGTACTTGTACTGCAAGAATTTGGACTCAGACTGGTATTATCTGTGGTAACGGCCATCGGAAAACAACCATCGTTGTCATTGACTGTGAATATTGGTGTTGGTGCCGGCTCAATGCAAACCACATGAGTATCAGTAGAATTACCGCAAGCATTTGTAGCGGTCATGGTTACCGTATATGTCCCTGGTGTGGTGTACACATGCGTCTGATTGCTCAAGGTCGCAACTGTTACCGAAGGTGAGCCATCACCAAAATTCCAGGTATAGGTACCGGTCTGGGCACAACTGCTATTGTAACCTGCTGTTGAATTGTTGATGAAAGTAACGGTACTATTTACACAAGCAGGCACAGGAGTAGGAGTGAATGACGCAACTGGCGCGCTATAAACTTTCACCGGAAAAATCGTGGCCACAGATTGATCACAGTTGTTGGTTGCTGTGATCGAAAAAGTATATCCCGAAGGGTTTGTAGCACAGGAAGACCCAGAATAAGTATGACAAATTTCGGTTGGTGGCGGGTGGTTCAGTAATTGAGTTGGCGAGCCATCACCAAAATCAACCAAATAAGTAGTGGATTCATGGTTACCGGCATAGTTGTTCAGTGGAAAACAAATGTTTAATGGACCGCAACCCTGAGTGCCTCCCGGGTTTGCCGCTCCGATGGATGGGTTGGTAATATTTGAAACATAATAGGTTTCAGATACCGAACATCCATTGGGACCAGTCACCGTATATACCAAGTCAAATACTTCATTGCCAGTATAAACGTGATTGACACCTTGAGGTGAAGAGCTACCCGTCCAATCTGAACTGCCATCACCCCAATCAATGGTGTAATTGGTATTACCGGTCGTCGTACCGGCATCAAAAACCGACAAACTAAAAGTTGGATCTCCAGAACAATTGGTAAAAGAGGAAATCGGATCGGTGAGTTCTACATCAGGAATTCGTTTCACCAAAATACCTGAAACATAAGTGTCCTCACAGCCATTAGCGGCCGTTACAGTAAGCGTTACGGTAAAATTCTGAGTACCTGTGCCAACTGCACTGCTAAAAGTGTGGGTCGGATTCTGCTGTGTGGAAATGGGTGATCCGTCGCCGAAATCCCATTCATAAGTACAACCCGTGCATCCTGTTGTGGTATTGGTAAATGCAATGGGTGTGTCAGCGCATGGTGTATTATTCGGGGTAAAATTAAAATTCGCATTGGGTGAAGGCAGAACTGTGACCTGAACCTGATCGGTTTGGCCATTACACCCATTGCCACTCAAGGTAACTGTATATGTCGTGGTGGTTGAGGGTGTGGCAATAGGATTCGCGATGGTTGGATCGTTCAATCCTGTTGTCGGTGTCCAACTGTAGGAAACTCCCGGAGGTCCAGGATTCGGATCAACGGCGGTTGGATTGCCTCCAATCTGAACTCCCACGCCAGCGCAGGTTTGAACATTGGGGCCAGCATCAGCATCACACTGAGCGTGGATATGCATAGAAAACCCTACACACAGGAGTGTCAGGGCAACGATTCGTCGCAATTGGTTAGTAGTTGGCAACAAAGTAGAAGTTCAGTTTGTAAGCTTGTACAAATTAAGTAAACCTGCCGGTGTTTACAGTGGTCAAAGATAAGTCTTAAAAAGCGATAAAAAGGTTGCATGAGATCTGATAGATGTTAAAATAATTTGGTGGATTGAAGGAATTCGAAAATTGAGATTTTTGATTATCATTGTTTCCAAATCAACCCTTCATGAAAACCAAATTTTTACGTTCTACAGCATTCGGATTATTATTTATCCTTCAGTTATTTGTTTTGACCACTGATACCAAGGCGCAATGTGCCGATGGTATGTCACAACTTGAATTGGAATTTACCTGCAACAGTTCAGATTGTGCCTACAGCTATTATGTCTATTCTGTCGATTTCTCGGAAATGTACGGTAGCAACAGCTTTATGAATAACCCTACAGCTACTGACCAAATTTGCATTCCCAGCGACCAGTGTTTGTTGATCTATCTATACTACGACGGATTCGATTCTGCACCAACCATCACTTACAGCGCTAGTATTGATGGTGTGCCGGCTTCAAGCGGAGAAATGGTAGGTTGGTATACGCAGTTTTATGCAAATTGTCCAGCTGGTTCTATGTGCGGAGCTCCTATTACCCTGGAAACTGAAGGTACTTATACTGCTGATCTTGATGATACTTGGTATGTTTTTGCGCCTTCAATTACCGGATTGTATCACATTTCAACTTGCAACGACAACACTTGCGACACCAAAATCTGGGTGTATGAAAATTGTCCGTTTGGAACAGCTCAGGAAGGTCCTCCTGGCACATATGCTTACAACGATAATGGCAATTGTGGTACCCAAGCGGATACTGATGTCATTTTTGAAGGCGGAAACACATATTATATCAGAATTGGTGATAACATGAACGCATGTGTTGTTCCGGTGACATTCACGTTGAGTTATGTGGGTCAAATACCGGGTTGTATGGATCCTAATGCCTGCAACTACAATCCGCTGGCTCAAGTAGAGGCTCCATGTTTGTATTACCCTGATCCCAATTGCACTGGTCCAGATCTCATGATGAACGTGGATGTGCTATTATCTTCTATGACCATGATGAATGTCCAGGCCATGAACTGTGACGTCGTTGAAGGCATGGTGACTGGTGATGGCATGAGAGATGTTATCACTTTTAGTGTAAGAATTGACAATATCGGCACTGCCGATTATTATATTGGAGATCCAACCAATAACCCTGAAATGTTCGAATTGGTCAATTGTCATGGCCATACCCACTACGCTGGATATGGAGATTATCGGTTGATGGACATGCAAGGTAATATCATTCCAGCCGGTCACAAAAATGGATTCTGTGTCATGGACCTATGTGGATTCGGTCAATACAATTGTGGGCAAATGGGAATTTCAGCCGGTTGTTATGATGAATATGGCGCAGGAACAAGCGGTCAATGGTTCGACATTACCGATGTTCCAGATGGCACTTATCGCGGACTCGTAACCGTGAATCCTCTGGAACTGCCTGACGCTCTCGGCCGACATGAAATGGATTATGAAAACAACACTTATGTGTTCTGCCTCGAGATTTACACCAACAATCAAGGATCACGTGCTTTCCAACTTTCAGAAAATTGCCCGCCATTTGTTGATTGCGCTGGAGTTGAAGGAGGAACTGCGACTCCAGATTGTGAAGGGGTATGCAATGGCCCATCTGTATGGGGAGATATCGTTAGCGACAACGACCTCAATCAAACAGATCTCGATCAGTACATCGATATTCTTTCTCAGGAAGAAATTATCGTCACAACGTGTAATGACTTGAGCGCAAATGGTTCATTGACAATTTATGACCTTTCATTGGCCAATAGCTGTATCGGTGCAAGTGAAACAAGCGCTTCATCTCAATGCTATTTTCCTCACAATGTCATCAGCACAATGGGGTCTGCAGGTCTCGCCATCAGCGATGTCAACTTTGAAGAAGGTTATATCGATGTCGAAATCAAATCACAAATGCACGCCGTAGTTGCTTACCAATTCAATATTGGTGGCGTTATCATCAGCAGTGTAGAAAGCTTAGCCGATGGAACTTCTTTTCCATGCTCAACAGGATTCAACCCATTCACCAATGATGTTTTTGGACTTGGTGAATACGAAACAGAAATTTCGCCGAATATCAATCCCCAGGCATTGATCAGAATTTATTATAGTCAAATTACCAGCAATACTATTTGTATCAATGGTATCATAGACATCGTGAATGATCAAAGATCAAGATTATCAAATTACGTATATGGTAATTGTTTTGATGCCACAGCTTTCAGCACAAATGAAATATATCATGCAGGTAACATCCTGGTTCGACCAAACCCTGCTCAAGATCAAATCACATTTAGCCTCACTCAATTTGTAGAAACACCGCGATCACTCATCATCAGGGATCACATTGGAAAGATCGTTCAGGTGATTTCTTTGCAAAACAACAATCATGTAATAACTCATGACATATCATCGCTACCTTCTGGTTTGTACACCATTGAGAGCGAAGGAAATGATTCAATCAAAGTGGTTACTCGATTCACCAAGCTTTAATTCATCATATACATATAAGACAAACCCCGGTTTTCCGGGGTTTTGTTTTTTACGATATTCGTCGGGAAATTGACGATCCGCTGTCATCAAACGTGATATGAATATTTTGGAGGTTATCACCAACAGGTTGACCCAAAAACCGATTTTCCTTATTGGATTATTGACCCTCACCAATTTACTGGTGAAAGGTTTTTTCCTGGGCGAAAATTCACTTGGAGGTGATGAGCCTTTTAGTGTCTACCACGCACAAATGGACGTGCTTGATATCACCCGGATTCTCACAAAGGGAAACAATCCGCCTTTGTATGAAATCATCCTTCATGGTTGGATTAAATTGTTTGGCATCTCAGAATGGTCAGTTCGGGTACCTTCATTGTTATTTAGTTGTGTTACCCTTATTTTCATCTATTTGATTGCATCCAAATGGATGAATCAAAATATCGCATTTTTTGCAGCATGTCTTTTCATTTTTTCCAACTATCATATTTCATTCGCGCATGAAGCAAGAACCTACGCCTTATTGGGCATGCTTACTGCCATGTCGGTCTATTATTATATGCTGATATTTTTAGCTTCAACGGATAAAATAGAAAGTTTCAGATCAGCAATCAGTTGGAAATTGCTCATATTCATTCTCGTGAATACAACGTTGATTTATGCTCATTACTTTGGATTTTTTGTTCTGATGGCCGAGTGTATCTTCTTCTTGTTTTATTCGCCAGCCAGACGAGTAGGAGTAAGCAAAGCATTGATTGTTGTTGTTTCCATGATGCTCTTGTATTCGCCCATCATAAGCATACTTTGGGGAAGATTTACTAAATCTGCTACCAAGGGAACATGGATCAAACCACCTGATGGGCTTGAGAGTCTTTACAACATGATCTGGGCTTTTTGCAATGCTCCAATAGTGGCCGTTGCTGCATTGTTGATGGTGGTTATGCTGATCGCAGCAAAACTTACAGGTTACTCCAGATCGACGCTAAGCCCAGGGGAAAAATTTATCACGTTCGCCTTTGCTTTCATTTTTCTTTTCATGTTCAGTATTTCATTTAAGGTCCCCATGTTCATCGATCGCTACCTGATGCCGGCTGCCATCTTGTTTTGTCTTTTCCTTCCGATGGCCATTTTCCGCATATTCAACCAATCGACTCCAGGTCGATATGTCTCTTCCATATTGTTGGCCTTGTTCATTTTCACAAGTAAACCGAATGTGACAAACAAAAGAGAAGTAAGAGAGTTAGTCAAAACTGTACAATCCATGCAGAGCGACAACAGTGTGGTATTGATTTGTCCGCACGACTTTATCCTCAATTATGTTTATTACGCACATCGAGAAGCATTTATGAATTGGAATGCCCATTCGATTTACAAGAATATGGATGATGCTCTTCGTCAAAAGAACATATTCGGCATCAACCATATTTCCGAATTCCAACCAGAAAATAACGAACACATCATCTATGTAGATGCTGCTGCAAGTTTCACCCATCCAGAAAATCAAATCACGGAAACCTTAATCCAAACGCATCGCATAGAACAGCAGACAACCATTCCTGATATTTTCAACGTCATTTCGTATAGGAGTCTTTCAGTCACACCATAACATGGCATGGCCAAGCTCAAACCTTGAAGAGTAGATGAAACCAAGATTCTCACATTTGAAAATAGACAGAACTGATTCCTCAAACACGGATTTTCAGCAACTGGTTGTACACCTGGATCAAGATCTTCGGATCAGAGATGGTGAAGATCATGCATTTTTTGCTCAATTCAATAAAATCGACCAAATCAAACATGTTCTGGTTGCGTATGTCGATGATGTAGCCGTAGGATGTGGAGCCATAAAACACTATGGTGACTCCATCGTGGAGATCAAAAGAATGTTCGTTCTACCCGAATACCGAAAGCAAGGGATTGCATCAAGCATACTCTTTCAACTTGAACAATGGGCTTATGAACTTGGATATAAAAAGTGCATACTGGAAACTGGTAAAAAACAACCGGAAGCCATCGCTTTATACCAAAACTGCCATTACCAAATGATACCCAATTTCGGTCAATACATCGGGGTGGAGAATAGTGTGTGCTTCGAAAAATCACTAGATGACTGATCAAACCATTTCATGCTCATGAATACTGCATGAATTGGGTTTAACCATATCCTTCAAACAAAAATCCCGCTCATGGAGCGGGCTTTAACTCCGATCAACCTGTCGGAATAGCATGGGATGGCTCAAAAAATCCTATTTGCCTTGAGCCATATAATACGGCTGAGCCAATTCATAGAATTTCTCCTTGGCCTTTTCTGTATACTCGATGTCCCATACCATTTCTCCATCTTGATAAGTACACTTAGCAAAAGGTTCCTTACAAAGACTTAAGAGACTATCGTCGTCCACTTTCTTAAAAAGTGACACATCGGTGAGACACTTCATGGCAGCATCGGTACCGTGGAATTTTACATCGGAACAATCAATTTCGAAGGTCTTACAGAAGTATCCATCTTTTTCAAATGTGACGCTGTACTTGGAACCGGCATCGAGTAATAGAGCGTAGAAACCAGTCTCTCGTGCACTGACCGTATTGATCAGGTCACCGCCTTTGTAAACAAAGACCTTAACATTTTTCAGTTTTTCCGGCGCTTTTTGGCGTTTACTCTTTTTTACATCGCCTGTGGGATCCACAAATACACCTTCTTCAATGTAGCCATAGAATAAAACCTGTGGGGTTTGTGCTGAAAGACATAAACCAATAAATAAAAATAGGGTGAACGTAATTACCTTTTTCATGGAGGTATAGTTTGTTGCAGGTAGTTTTAACACGTAAACTCATAAAAAGGTTACACCCAGATTAATGATTTATTAATGGAGTAGTTAAAATCAACAAGTTATTCACAATCCAGAAGAAAGCGTGAAGACGCTGAAAAACAATAAAATAGATTAGATTTTAAGAAATGAAAGGAGGAATTCCCAGAACCACTATTCGTGTTCCCTGACTTTGAGTTTTTCGCGGGTATCAGCACCTTCTGTGCCTAAAGAATCAGCATCTGGGCCTTCATCTCGCAAAACGAATTTGGACAAATCAGGCTGACCTGCATCAACCCAAGCGGTGTACCAATAGCTTCCCACAGAAACAACGGCTTTTCTCATCCTTCTCTCTACCTGACCATCCAGCATATTGTTATAAGCATCTGAGTATGCAGAGGAATACACTGTAACGTTCATTTGACCGCGCGATTCAAAACTGTATTTCTGATCTTCACTGTAAACTGAATTGAGATCACGCTCAAAACCCAATACACTATCCACCGCGGCAAAACTTTCCTCAACACGATCCCAGATATAATTCAATGGAGCCTTGATGTATTGTGATTTACCCACGAAAAAATCATAGTCCTCCGAATAGAGTTCCGGTAATCTGCTTTCCCAGAAACCGTGAATTCCGCGCTGTCCTGTTTGTTGACCATTATAATTACTGGTCGTATGCAGAGGCACATGAGCATCACCGATATAGTGACCAAGCTCAGCAGATAATCTCAAAATCCGATTGATGTCTTCATTTTTGAATGCATTGGTCAATTTCATGGTGACATTATAGACATTCCAAGGAACAATGCCATGTTCACGCAATGAATCCTCGCTGAATTTTGCAACAGCATCGGTCCATCTCCTCGGAACGTTATCAAATGGATTGGGAGACTCCTTCGTGATATAGTGGTCCATATCGATGTAGTGACATTCGGCTTCTCCTTTGACTGCATTACGTCTTTTGTCAGGATCCACTGAATGTTCAATGAGATAGTTGATGTTCTCCTTATAAAAACCGAACATCTCCTTCGGTAAAGTGTAAACAGCCAGCTCATTGATTTTTTTATGTCCAAAAAATCCCCATGTGCCGGCGGATTCACCACAGCGGTGAGGTTTGCCGGTAAATGACGCAGTCACGATCAACACCACAATCAGAGAAGTAAACAATATGAATATTCTGCGGATGGAAATCATGACTTGGAATTCATTGAACCATTTTGGGCGTATTTCTGATCCATCACATCGTTTTCGAGTTTGATCAAAGCACCATCACGAAGAATTGGAATGCAGGGCACCGTATTTAATGTGAGGCAATACTTCACATCTTTCTGAATATTCAATTTGATCAATCTTCTGCGGTGCGAAGAAGACCTTAAGAAACTCCATAAATGTTCACGCGCGGATCGGTAAATAAATTTTGCGGCTACAGTGCTGTCTTCGTTACTCCGGAACTTGCGTGTTTCTAAAAGAATATCAGCTATAGCACCACCACAAATGGTATCTTCCAGATTTACCTTATCCTTCCAGCCGGAAGCAAGGATCAAAGTGTTTTTATGTTGTGAAATCAAAAACTCACACAAGAGGTCGAGATTATTGAGACAACCAATCACCACCAATTCCTTATCCTTGGCCATTTGTATGGCTTTGGTGCCATTGGTGGTTGTCAGAACAACAGATTTACCCTTCATTTTGGGATCCATATATGCATAGGGTGAATTCCCAAAATCGAATCCTTCCACTACTTGTCCGTCGCGTTCAGCGCCTGCAATAAATCCTTTGGATTGATAATCTCTTGCTTCTTCAACGGTAGCAACCGGAATGATTTTATCAACGCCATAGTGCAAGGCAGTGGTAATGGCACTTGTAGCCCTGAGCACATCAATCACCACAACAATGTCAAAACCTTCCTGGTACAGTTCATACTGGCCTGGGGTATAACATACCTCAACGAGTTTTCTGTCGGAAGGGTTAAGCATGATCTCTATGGTTATCTGTGCATTGCCGAAACTATGCAATAGCCATTCAGCTGCGGCAAGAACCGCGGCAAAATAATAAGGAAACGGTGAGTTTCACCAGTCCTACTTTGACTTAAACTTATTGATAGCTGCTCTTGTGAAATCAGAGAGCACAAGTCGGCCGCTGATACCAGCTCTTTCGACCAATAGGGTATCCCAATCCTCTGTGCCGCGCCAGAATATTTTTTTCAACTCGCTCATTGCCTCAGGATTTGAAGCTGCCAGTTTCAATGCGAGTTTTTCAATGGCCGAATCCATATCAGCTTCGTTTTCGAAAACATGGTTGTAAAGTCCCTTTTCTTTTGCCCAGGCAGCACTATGCCATTCTGTGGCGTCAATGGCCATTTGTGACATGGCAGAAAGACCTACTTTGCGCTCAACGGCAGGGCCAACCACGAAAGGACCAATGCCCACGGCTAACTCACTCAATTTGACAGAAGCCGCAGCGGTAGCAAAACAGAAGTCAACTGAACTTGCCAATCCAACACCTCCACCCACAGCTTTTTGATGAACACGACCAATGATGAGTTTATCACTTTTCCGCATTGCATTGATCACATGTGCAAAACCACTGAAGAATTTCAAACCAGTTTCGATATCCTGAATTGAAATCAATTCATCAAAACTGGCACCCGCGCAAAATGCTTTTTCACCTTCACTTCGAAGGATGATCACTTTTGTAGATACATCATGACTTACGCGGGTAATGGTATCTCCCAATTCACGCAACAATTGGCCGGGCAATGAATTGCTCTGGGGATGAAAAAAAGAAACGGTACAAATACCGTCTCTTGTTGAGGTCGTTACTTTACCGTTTTCCAAAATATTCGAATATAAGATTCGTCGTTGTTGATTATCCGCGCTTCGGCATCGGAATATAATCGCGGAGCTCAGCGCCAACATAAATTTGACGTGGTCTTCCGATAGGTTCTCCTTGCTCAACCATTTCTTTCCATTGAGCAATCCAACCTGGGAGTCGTCCAAGTGCAAACATTACCGTGAACATTTCAGTTGGAATACCAATCGCTCTGTAAATAATACCAGAGTAGAAATCCACATTCGGATACAGTTTACGCTCGATGAAGTATTCGTCTTTCAATGCTACTTCTTCCAGTTTCTTGGCAATATCCAGAACCGGATCATGAATTCCGAGTTTATTCAATACATCATCACAAGCTTTTTTGATAATCTTAGCGCGTGGGTCGAAGTTCTTATAAACCCTGTGACCAAAGCCCATCAGCCTGAATGAGTCATTTTTGTCTTTTGCTTTTGCTACCCATTTTTCAGTATCGCCGCCATCAGCTTTGATACGCTCCAACATTTCAATCACAGCCTGGTTCGCACCACCGTGGAGTGGTCCCCAAAGTGCCGCAATACCTGCCGCGATAGAAGAGTAGAGGTTAGATTGTGATGAACCAACAATTCTCACTGTTGAAGTTGAACAGTTTTGCTCATGGTCTGCGTGCAGTATGAGGAGTTTGTTCAATGCATCATCAATGACTGGATCAGTTTCGTACTCTGCTGTTGGCAATGCAAACATCATATGCAGAAAGTTCTGCGTATAGGTATACGAATTTTTCGGATACATGATTGGATGACCTATGCTCACTTTGTAAGCCTGTGCAGCCAATGTCGCCATTTTGGCAATCAAACGGTGCATGGTCAACTCGATGTCCTTAAATGGTCGATTTGGATTTTGAGCCTCCGGATAAAATGTCGACATGCTCGCAATCATCGAAGAGAGTACACCC
Source organism: Flavobacteriales bacterium (assembly GCA_019694805.1). Taxonomy (GTDB): domain Bacteria; phylum Bacteroidota; class Bacteroidia; order Flavobacteriales_D; family Sanyastnellaceae; genus JAIBBG01. The sequence goes on from JAIBBG010000005.1 coordinate 45,393, forward strand.
ATCGGATGCGCTCCGGTAGGATATGCTTCGTAGAAGCGTTTCATGTCTTCATGCACCAGGGTATGGTGCGAAATACTCTTTTGAAAATAATCCAGCTCACGCTGAGTTGGCAACTCACCATAAATAACCAAATAGGCAACTTCTAAGAATGAAGCATATTCAGAAAGTTGTTCAATGGGATAACCGCGATAACGGAGAATTCCGTTGTCACCATCCAAAAAAGTGATAGCACTTTTTGTGGCACCGGTATTTTTATATCCGGTATCAAGGGTGATATAACCAGTAGTTTCAAGCAATTTACTGATGTCAATTGCTTTTTCGTTTTCTGTTCCGACTACAACCGGAAACTCGTATTCTTTGCCTTCAAGAATGATTTTAGCGTTCTCGCTCATTGAAAAAAGGTGGATTAATTGCAATAAAATCGGGCTGCAAGATACTCTTGCGTTTCAGGCTTTTCAAAATAATTCTGAAACGTTTTTTTACTTGCGGGCACGTTCTACGACTAAACCATGAAAAGGTTCAGAAGTTCAGTAAAATCAATGCTTAGAAAAAGTTATCTGTGCTGATTTGCAGAGATGTGTAAATTCAAAATTGACTTTTATCAATGCGACAAGGTGATTAATTCCAGGTTGGAACGAATTTTTTTTCGTATTCCTGCCATTGTTCGCTCGTTGTTATTTCAAGTTGTTTGTCTTCTGCGAAAAATTTCAAGAAGATCTCCAATTGAGCAGGAGTTCTGTATCCTGCAACCGGCCCCATGTATTGCCCTTTTCTATCCAAAAAAACCAATGTAGGATAGGCACTTACCTGAAGATATTGGGTGAATTCATGTACACCATTGCGACCAGGGTTGTTGGGAACATAGGTGGGATTCTTAAATACCATTCCACCGAAACTCACGCTATCCGGGCCTTCTGCATCAAACTTGACGCAATAAAAATTCTTATTGAGGTACTCCGCTACGCGTGGATCTTCAAAGGTGTTTTTCGACATCATTTTGCAAGGACCACACCACTTGGTATAGACATCTATGATGACTGGACGGGGTTCTTTTTGAAGCGATGACATAGCTTCTTCTACTGTTACCCAATTCACAGCTTCGCCGCTTGAAGGTTTTTCTGGAGTGAATGAAATCAATGAGGATACCAATACAATCAGTAGTCCTGAGAAGAAGAAACCTTTCAGCAATTTATTCATGATCTAAATATTTAAAAGTACCGATGACCAAACTAAACGAAAATCAAGCCATAAAGTTCTCAACGAACTTCTTGCATCAACTTTCTGATGAATGGTGAGATCACAATAAGCAACACCCCTGCAATGATGGCATACCAAGCAAAGTCATAATATCCTTGAGTATAGATATTCAGCTTCTCAATCGGTGTTGCATTTTCATCCGGTGAAATGCTTGCACCAAACAAACCAGCCACATACTGTCCATAAGCTGAAGCCAAAAACCACATACCCATCATGAATCCTTGAAGTCGTGCAGGCGCGAGTTTTGTCATGATAGACAAGCCAATAGGCGAGAGGCAGAGCTCACCAAGCGTTACGACGAAATATGCCGCAGTGAAAACATCCAAGGACGATTTACCATCGCCGTCGGCAAAGAATCGACCTGTAAAGAAGGTGAAATAACCAAGCCCGAGGAAGAGAAAACCCAACCCAAATTTCACGACTGTATTCGGTTCCATTTTCCTGCGCGCCATGGCAATCCAAATAGTTCCAACAATCGCGGCGAATAAGATGACAAAAAGAGAATTGGCTGCATTGTTGACGCCATTCGGATCAAGATGGATGAATCCGAGTAATTCTTTATTCAAGTGATTAGCCGCAAAAAGACTTAATGAACCGCCAGCCTGCTCGAAAATGGCCCAAAAAACAACAGAAAAGAGGATGAACAACATCGCCGCAATGAGCTTTTTGTTTTCACTTGCCGAGCTTTTCGTCATCTCAAAACCCAGATAAATCAAGCTAAAAGGGCCAATGCAATACATAAACCAATCGGTATACCTTGTATTCGCTACCATGACCATGATGAGTGGAATGCACAACAAGCCACCAGCATAAACAACATAATCAACCCATTTTTTGTCGGTGATTCCTTTGGCCTCAAATGGCGAAATTCCGATAGGTCCCAATGTCTTTCTTGTAAAGATAAACGTCACGAGACTAATGGTCATCACAACAGCAGCCAAGCCGAAAGCGACATTCCAACGCAATCCTTCAGCAATGACAGAACCCAGAAATTCACCTTTTCCAATAGCGATGCAGAAATATCCTCCGAGAAGCGCACCGAGATTAATACCTGCGTAGAATAAAGAAAAACCGGCATCGCGTCGGTTGTCACCAGCAGAATACAATTGTCCAACCATACTGGAAATATTGGGCTTGAAGAAACCAGTTCCCACTATATTGAAAGAAATACCTAAGAAGAAAAACTCTTTAGGATCAATAGCCAGAATAATGCTACCTGTGATCATCAGCAATCCACCCCAAAACAACGACTTCCTGAATCCAAGAATTTTATCAGCGAAAAGCCCTCCAATAAAAGTAAAGGCATATACCCATGCCTGCGTAGCACCGTATTGAAGGTTGGCTGATTTGTCATCCATGAACAATTGATTCACCATGAAAAACGTAAGCATACCGCGCATTCCGTAAAAACAGAATCGTTCCCACATCTCTGAGAAAAACAAGGACCAAAGTTGTTTGGGAAATTTCCCCTTAAAGTCTTGAATGAGCAATAGTTCTTCCTGCGATGAATTCATGGATTGCTGTGCGTTCTGACTTTGGGCAGTTGCCATACGTTGTTTTGTTTTAGAATAAATAAAAAGGCCTGAAACTCTTGTTTCAGGCCTCCAAAATAGTGAGAATGCTAATTCTTTCTATCAGATATGTGTTTATGACACATTGTTCTCTTTCATGACACTATTCAACCACTTGAGCATCATGAACAGAATGATGGCTGCCGCAAGCACCAAACCGAAGTTCAGGTAGAAATAATTTTCCTTTTGTGGGAACTTTTCCCAAAGACTAGAAAGCATACCCGAGAGTTTGTTACCAACTGAAATAGCGAGGAAAAATCCTCCCATCATCAAGGCTGTAATTCGGGGTGGTGAAAGCTTTGATACCAGAGAAAGGCCCATTGGCGATAAACACAATTCACCAATGGTGATTACACCATAAGAAGCCATGAGCCACCAAGCACCTGCTTTGCCTGTGAGGTCATTGGTGGCGAAAACTGCCCCAACCATCACCAATGCCGACAAGGCTGTAATCACCAAACCGATAGCAATTTTAGTTGGAGTACTTGGTTCTTTGCCCTTTTTACGCATCATTCCGAAAATCCCCACAATTACTGGAGTGAGCACCACAACCCAAAACGGATTGATGGATTGGAACAATTCGGTTGAATAGAGCTTCATATCAGTGCCTTGTGGAGGAATTTGGTCACCGGGAAGGGTAGAGAAGTATTTGTGTGACTTCTCAAGTTGGTCAACTTTCTTTCCATATTCAGTTTTTGCTTCAATTTCTTCTTTGGTAACAGCAGGCATAGATTTTTCTACCGCCCACATGCTGTCGATTTGGTGTTTGAATGATTCATCATCCAGCGCTACCGTTTCATTGTTAACCACGATCTGCGCCATACCTAACTTCGAAGCAACATTGGCCACGGCATCAGGCATTTTACGATCAGTATGGTCTTCAGCCCAAACAGTAAGGGCATCACCGTTTTGGTGGAAAATGGCAAAAAAGAGGATTACACAAGTGAAAACAGCAAGCAATGCTTTGATAGCTCGGCGCTCTTTGGCAGAATCGTGTGAAGATGCGATATCGCCATCGATTCCCTTTTCTGCATGGCCTTTGGCGAAAGCGAGGTAAATAAAGAATCCAATGACCGGTAAACAACCAATGATGAATGCATCGTTGGTATCAGTACCGAGAATGTTGCCCGGAATGAGATAACCCAGAATACCAAATGCAAACATTGGAAGTACAGTCATGGCGAGGATTTTCCCGGTAGGCATATCACCGGCTTTAAGCGGTTTCACCACATCCACATGTTTGATGTGTTTGGATCCTGAAATAAAAATCACAACGCCAATAAGCATACCTACTCCGGCAGCAGCAAAAGCATGCCCCCATCCATAGTTGTTGCGCATATAGGCAGCTACGAAGTTGCATATGAAGGCACCAACATTGATCCCCATATAAAATATGTTGTAACCAGCGTCTTTTTTGTCTTTCAATGCGTCGTTGCTATAGAGGTTACCAACCAACGTTGAAATATTGGGCTTAAAAAAGCCATTACCCAGAATGATCAGTAATAATGCGAGGTAGAAAGTGGTAATGCTGTGAATGGACAAACAGAAATAACCAGCAGCCATCATCAAACCACCGATGATAATGGATCTGCGGTAACCAAGAACACGGTCTGCCAATAATCCACCGATGAAAGGAGTGAGGTATACAAGACCAAGATAGGTTCCATAAATGTCTGATTTTTGTGATGGAGCGAAACCCATACCTCCATTATTCCAGCCATCTAACATGTAGAGGGAGAAAATTCCCAACATGAGATAATAGCCAAATCTTTCCCACATCTCTGTGAAAAACAGAACGAATAGACCCTTCGGGTGCCCTGCATTGGGTGTTGTTGCTGACATAGATTTACTTTTTGGTGTGTTGTTTTAGAAATCGGAAGAGGCCAAACCTACAAAAGTTTTGATACCGGCCTGCAACACCTATAAAAAAGAAGAATCCGGCGTTTACCGGATTCTCTTTGCAAAACACACTATGATTTGACCAATCTGCCCGATCCCATTTTCCTCCCGCCGGAATCGGACAAATGCAACTGATAGATGCCTGATGAAAGTTCTGTGAGCGATATCTGATCGGAATGAGAGTCGATACGACCAGTTTTGACCAATGCCCCAGTCTGATTGAAAATTTCATATTGATAGAATGGACTGGCTATATCTAATATAACCCGAACCTGATCAGTAGCCGGATTTGGATAAACGCCAATATTGTTGAATGAACTTTCATGAACACCCTCGGCTTCGGTGTCGATCTTCACAACCCAGTTATCAGCATAGTCGCCGTATTGATTGTGAAGACCAGCCACGATGCCATCAGTCGAAGTGGTAAATCCCAATATGAAAAGTGTTGTCCCATTTTGGACACACATATCTACGGCACCATCATTTGAAGATCCGCCCAGGGTTATTTTCCAATCGATGTTCATATCCTCATCCAATCTGGCCAACCATGCATTTTCATAGGAATCAAACTCTAATGGATCTACATCACCATCATCACTGCTGGTTGAACCCAACACCCAAATACTTCCATCACTCGTCATGCTCGCAGCGATACTTTTATCCATGCCTCCGCCACCAAAACACTTTTGATTCAACAATTCTCCGTTTTCACTTACTGAAACGAAATGAAATGAACCATGTGCATTGCAATTGACATTGTCGTTCTGTAGTGAAGTCTGAAAACCCATGATAATATTCTCATCCGCGTCCAGACACAATCTTGATGATTGACCAATGCCATTCATTCCATCTGACTCGAATGAAATGGACCAATCTTCATCGCCATTGCCATCAATTTTGGTCAGCATTGCAGCACCATCTGAGGTGTTTTCTGCAGCGCTATAGGTTGTTCCAGAGATATAGAGCTCATTGTCGGGCGTTCGCAACATATCGAACAGTTCTTGCCTGGAATCATCACCATAAAATTCTTCTTGAATGACATTTCCATTGATATCGAGTTCTGCAATCCAGATGTCTGTATTTTCAGGGATAGATCCAACCCCGGATCCTTCAATTTTCATCGTGCCTCCAAGAATGAGTCGGTTAGGATTCTTATAGATGATGTCGGCACCTGAGTCGTTTCCTTCAGTACCAAAACTTTTGCTCCACAACAATTCTCCTATAGGACTAATTCTGATACACCAGATATCACTGGTGAATGTAGAACCCGTGTGATCAATCACATCCCCGTCATCTGAAAAACTCTTACCAGTAATGACATACTCTCCGGATGGCAATTCAGCTATACCGGTTGCAATTTCATCATCACTTCCACCATAGTTATGTTGCCACTCCATACCGCCTTCTACATTGAGTTTTGCGACGTAAAAATCCATACCTCCATGGGAGGTTGGAGAAACAATGCCATCAATAGGAGCGCACAAACCAACAACAATAAAGCCTCCATCAGATGTTGGATGTATGCTGCTCGGTACTTCCATCTCGGGAGTGCCGATGCACTCTGATGTCACAACTGCTTGTGCTGACATACATGTAGGGGCGAACATGAGCGATAGGCAAATCGCCGGATAAATAATATTCTTCTTCATAGTAAAAAGGATTTGGGATAAGTCCACTTCCCGCTGGAAGTGTTTCCGAAAGATTACGTTCACCTCATAAGAATTGATTGCCGTTCATCCCTTTTAACAGCGCCTGTTTGCGTTCATTAACAGAACATGCAGCAATTAGCCAATTAATAAAAACGAACGTTAAGACATGAATATAATATTCATGAAAAAGGGACTGTGCAAACAGTCCCTGGATGTGTCATCGTCAAGTTCGACGAATTAATTTTTTCCTGCTTCCAGTTTTTTCAATGCGGCCTCATACACACGACGCATCCCTTCCTCAACAGAAATCTTGGCTTTCCAGCCGAGTCTGTTTTCCACCCATGTCATGTCGCAATACCTGGAAAATACACCCACCGGTTTATCTAAAAGTGGTTTGATTTCAGGCTGATATCCAGCAAACTTGCAGAAGACTTCAATGATTTCGCGGAATGATGTGAGTTTACCCATACCGATATTGATGGCTGTTCCATCATGAATATGATCCATTGCGAGCAAAATGCAGTCAATCACATCATCAATATGTACGAAGTCTCTTCCCTGATAACCACTTCCCCAAACTTCAAATGGATCTTCTTTTTTCGCTGCCCTTGCAGCAATAGCTGGCACAGGATAAGTGAGGTCCTGATCCTCACCATAACCGCTGAATGGTCTGATACAGGTGATTTTAAGTCCATAATGTTGAGCCGCAATTTTCGCTAAAAATTCTCCGGTCAATTTTGTCCAGCCATAAGTCATATCAGGCTGCCCCATCTTCTTAAAATCGATATCACTTTCTTTGAGTTGAATCGCATTGCCTTCTCCTTGTAAATCTACCGGATATGCAGCACTACTGCTCGGATAGAGCATTCTGGCGGGTTTATAGCGACAAGCCCAATAGAAGATTTCAGCATCGATAGCAAGATCCAATGCCACGGCCATTGGATCACCATCGATCATAGCACGACCACCAACTATGGCAGCAAAATGAAACACATCATGAATCCTTCCACAAGGGAAAGCATATCTGGTTTGAAAAAAAGACTCATCCTGCCCCAAAGCTCGAATCACTTCACGGGCATCTCCTTTGATGAATAACAACCTCCCTTGATCATAGATAGCGAAATCGCCCTGATCTGAATCCTTTTTTGCTTCGAGCCAGGTGTCGGGATGGGTACCAACCATCAAATTGTCGATGAAAATGATTTGATCAGAAGTGGTGCGATGCAGTCTTTTAACCATGTTGCGACCAACAAATCCGCAACCGCCGGTAATGAGATGTGTTTTCATAGGCTTTTTGCAAAAATAGAAGATGTGATGCTTGTGACATCTATGGCCATCATCCACCTATCATTTCAGATTGCCAAATCATATCTATGAAATGATCATAGTTCCTGATTCCATCTTCAATTCCCATCATCTTCAGATAACGGTCATTCATTTTTTCCTGGAGTCCGGGAAAAAACTCAGGATACTGCAATGCATTGGCTTTGGTCTTTTTGATCAGATCCATCACCTGAATGCTCTGCATAGAATCGAGTTGTATTCGCAATGAATCATTCAGCATATGAAGTTGAGAACGAATAGCCCTGTACAACTCAAATTGAGCAATGCATTGCAATCGTTCATCTTGTGCATGATACAACGCCATGAAGGCCACAAAATCCGCATCAGACTCCGCCGATATACCATAGGCATGGGCCAATTCGTGAGCTATTATGAACGCTTTCGTTGGTGCTAAAAAACTTCCATCGATGTGGGCTTGACCGCTAAAAGGGAGGTAGATCCCGGCCACTCCATTTTTTCTCATCAATCCATGCAATCCAACCTCATAAAATGATGGCTTGCCATAGCAGGGAATTTCTTTGGTCGACAAATAAGCAACAACTGCATCTTGTATTTCTTCGTGAGAAATGGTCAGATTTTCATCCAAGAAAGGAGCTGGATATTGTTGCAGCAAGGAAGTTGTTCGGCTGCCGAGTTCATAGAGTTCATCTTGACTCAAAGCTTTTGCATCGTGTTCCACAAAGGGCGATTGACCTGTGTAATGAAAACCCCAAAACCACATGAACCCTGTGAGGAGCCAACCAACGATGTTCAATGGCAACCATGTCAATCTTGATCTAATTCCCTGAAATTTTTGCGCATAAAACCAAATCCAGAGTGGCAATAATGCCACCAGAATATATATGAATGGAAAGGGGAGAAGCCCGATGGTGAAATCAAGAATGTACCTGACGCAAGGAAAAATTAACTGGACAAAAATGACCTTTTGAAGAGTTGGAAAAAGAAGAAACAACATCAACATGAAAAGGGTGAGCAACAGCAATCCAATCCCTTTGTTTTTGACCAAAAAGGATGAAAAGGACTTCAAATCAATTTTTGCTGTATGGAACTTCCAATGAGAACATTGGAATTTTAACCTGAATGAACTCTCTGTGTCCCGGTTGTTGCATCGTGTAGAAACCACTCATGGTCCCGCGCATTGAACGCAGATCACAGGCGCTGGAATAACGATAAAAATCACCTGGCATGATGACAGGCATTTCACCAACGACTCCAGGACCTTCAACTTCGCGTTTGATGGCTATTGAATCGAAAATATGCCAATGTCTGCGTAGAAGTTTTACCGGAAAATCATTCTGATTTTCAACGGTAATGTGATACGAAAAAACGAAACTTTCCATCAAAGCACTGCTGAGGTTTTCCTCATACCGCACTTCAACAGAGATTCTGATTCCTGATGTAACTTCTGTAAGCATATCCGTTCGGATTGCAAATATAGTTACAGAATCAAGTTTTCAACAATGCCGTCCCCATTTTAAACATCAAAACAAGACTACACCAGCAAGTGCGGATGTTCCCCTCGTGGGATAGACAAAAAAAATCCCCGAACATGTCCGGGGATTATGATGAGGTTGATCATATTATTTAGCTAAAATGGAAGCGCCATTTTCTTTCAAGAGTCTGTCTGCTTCTGAAAGTGTGATTCTGCGTCCATTGTAATAAGCTGTAATGAATGCGTCTTTGATACCAAGATTCTTCGCTTCACTGCGTTTCTCAACTGCAGCCATCATTGAGTTGAAACGTCCTGCTGTGTAGCGGATTTTCTTCGACTCTGTCAACTCGCTGTTGAGGTTTGAAATATTGTACATGTTTTTCGAAGCAACTGGCTTGCTGTAAACACCCACCTGCACTGTGAAGAACAGACCTTTGATGGTTTCTACCTGGGTTGCAGCTACTGCATTAGGTGTACCCTTGTAGTAATCAGGCACTGTAGGCAGTGGTTGATTCAAAGCTACACCGTTGTTGTTAGATGTTGAAGTCGCATTGCCACCAGAGTTCGCTTTTGTCGCATTAGAATTGCTGTTTCGTGTTGCTGCAGGATCTTCTCCTTTATCACCATACACATATTCCTTTTCAACCGCTGCAACGAAATCAGCTCCATCGGTTTTACCCATAGCCTCATACAACGGAATGCGTTTTCCATCGCGATACGCTACAACAAATGCATCTGAGTAACCAATAGATCGGATTTCCTTTTTGATCTGATCAGCACTTGCATATGTCATAAAGAAACCAGCAGTGTATCTTGTGATTCCATTGCCAACACTTTCTCCAGAAACAGGAGCAAATTCATCATACAAGTTCTGTGGGATATCATTTCTGAATGCCCCGATCTGAACTTTATAGTATACTCCTTTAGGCATGGTCATGTCCACAGGAATTGGCTTCGCTTCTGAATAGACCGCACGTGTTGTTCTCTTGAATAAATCTGCAACAAGCACTTCTGGCATGGAGTAGTAATAATCTTCTGCGTTCGCTGAAGCGCTGGAAGCTGCTTTTGCTGATCCCGCACTTGGATTCGATGCAGCATTTCTTGATAATGCTCCAGCGTCAGCAACTGGTTGAATGGCTGCCTTTTCAAGGCTACCGTCAGTGTTTAAAGTTCCGGCATTTCTCACATCAGCAACAGGCTGAACATTTTCTTTCAGTTGATTTGAATTGCTGTTGTTGCCTTGATCCGCAAGCATAGAACGCTCTGTTGTGGTGTTCATAGCGGCACCATTGTTTCCAGCTTGGTTACCCGAATTCGAGGAGGTGTTTATCTCTGGTGCGGATGCAGTTACCGTTTTGCTATCAGTAACAGGAACATCTGCGCGGATATTCATGCTGATATTGCCATCTGGTTGGGCAACTACCGTTTTGCTATCGGTAACGATATCACCCGAAGCAGAAGTAGAGAATGTCATGACCTGATTGGCTGAGCCATCACCTGCCGATTTCAAATCGGCTGTTTCTGGCTGCGCAGCTACATTGGAATCGATGCCAGGGCTTTCAGTCGATGTGGAAGAACCATCAGCAGTGTTGGCCGCAATAGACGATTCGGTTGGTTGATCACCTGCAGATTCTTGAGAATCACCCGCATCACTTGTTGAGGTGTCGGTTGCGTTCGCATCAGTACTTGAAGCCAGATCGGTAGATACGCCAGTTTCTGTAGTATTCGTTTCAACCGGAGCAACTGATTCGCCGCTCTCCAAAGCCGCAATTAGCCTATCTGAAGGCACCTTACCAGATCTCAACTGAGCAAGATCTGTTTCGCTATATTTCAACAGAAGGTCTACATTGTCGCTGATGACTTGTATCTTTTTCAAGTTGTCGATCGCAGCAGCTTCTTTAGCAAATGCGCGACGATAGAAGTCTGCTTTTTCAATATCATCCATCACAGCCGGAGCAGAAGACCTGATTTCTTCGGCATTGCTCATCAATACATCTGCTTCGCGTTTCAGTTTTTTCACCTGATCGCGGATCATGATGCGGCTTTCAATTTTTTCATTGTTTTCTGCGATCGCTTGATTCGCTTTCGCTAATTCTTCATCATATTCTACACGAGTCATTTTTGCAATAGCACCAGCATTATCGATTTCAATCAATGAACGCTTCAAGTACAATTGTTCTGCTTTATAATCCAGTTTTCTGAGTTTCGAATTATTCGTTTCATTCTCCATCTCAGCCTCAATCAGGAAAATATTGTCATTGATTTCACGAATTTTTTCCCTGTTCTTGAGTTGAGTATCTGCAGTCTGGTGCTGCGCTACGATCTCTTCGAAAGATCCTGATTCATATGCGAAAATGGATTCACCTTCTTCTTGTGCTTTGAACATTTTTTCAATGTTCTTAGCATCTTCCTCAACGGTTGTTTCTGGAATGTCGCTTACCGGAGCAGTTGATGTGCTGCTTTCCTGTGCATCATTCTTGACATCTCCGTTATCAGCCATCATGGCTTCAACATTGGTAGAGGCAGCTTGATCATTACCAGTCATTGATTTCGGCTCAGTTGCAGAAGCTGTTAATTGCAAATCATGACGATATGCATCCAGTTTCTTAAACATCGTCTCAGATTCTCCTTGAATTTCCGCAATCTGCGCATTCAGTGAGCCTCTTTCTTCCTGCGTGGTAGCAGTTTGAAGTTCTTGCTGCTTTTGTACTTCTAAAAGTTTAAGCGCTTCGATATAAGATTCAGTAACTGTGATCTGATCTTGCAGTTTTTCACCATATACATGGTCACTTTCGATAATGGTCTTATTTTCTGAGTCGTATGCTGCACGAACTTGATTCATGTCGCCCGATTCGTTGGAAAGAGCGAGTATCGCAGCCTCATATTGAGCATCAGTCTTGCCCAACTCACTCAGTGCGGCTGGATCCTGGGTTGAATTTGCTTTAGCAGCATTGGCCAATCTCGCAGACTGAAGTTTTTCTAAAGTGCTGCGTTTGTATTCCATCATTTTGATGGCTTGCTCAATCTCATTACCTGGACCATTGCTGATGTTTTGAACACGGACATCATATGTTGGATCCACGCTGGCGTAAGTACTACGGATCACTTCAGGGGCAACAGCGCCCGGAGCATTTTCAGTCAGATTGAGGTTGGTACGTGTTTCATTTCTGAAAGCAGTTAATTCACTCAATTTGGCATTGTCCGATTCCGAAAAAGTACCATTGGCCTTTTTCGATTCAATCTTCTTGATTTCGTTTTCAGTTTCAATCAAACTTTGTGAAAGCACCATTCGGCGTGCTGGGGCCATTTCTGGCTGTTTGCCAATACTGGCCAGCATAGTATCACGTCTTCCTTTGATTTCTTTGAGTTCTGCACCGGCGGTGGCGTTGACTCCAACTGTTGCAGGTGGGGTAGTAGACTTGGATTCCACAGAGGTAGTTTCCGTTGATGAGGATGAAGTGTTACCACCGTTTGGGGTATTGGATGCTACACTTCCACCAGAGTTTGTGCTACCGGATTCATGAGCAGCAGATGCTGAATTACCTGTTGTCTGAGTACTTTGATGAGAAGCGACATCAGAAGAAGCATCGGTGATGAGGGCGAGCATTTGTGGATCTTTCAATTCCATGGCATCCACACGATTGGTCATCTCATCAAGTCGCATAGCAAGTGTTGACTTGTCAGTTGGTGAAACCTTCACCATATCTGCCGGCTGAAGTCCATAGTTCGAATCTTCTGAAACAGCCATGAAATAATTGACATTGGCCTGAGCCATTTTGGCATCAAAGCCAGCCTTTTCTAATTTGGCTTGTTGTTGAGCGATTCTCTTTCTGGTGCCGTCAAGATTTGCTTGAGCATTGGCTACTTCAGTAGAAGCGGCCTGCTTTTCTTTGTCTTTTTTAGCTGCACTGAGGTTGTTCTGAGCAGTAACAAGATCTGCTGCTAATGCTTTTTCTTCGGTGCGCAGGTCTTCAAGTTTACTTTCTTCTCTTGCACGTTCTGATTCTCTCGCTTTAGCTTTAGACTGAAGTTCAGCCACAGGTGAGTTACCTGTGCCATCGCGCAAAGCAGTCTGACGATCCTTCTCAGCTGTCATGATGGTAACAGCCTGATCATAATTTCCCGCAGATTCTGCCTTTTGCAGTTCAGCTACCTGAAGGTCTAGTTGATTTGCACGTTCACCTTCAGAAACTTTGTATCGTTGAATGGACTCAGCAGCATTCATGGCAGCTTTCGCTTCCATCTGAAGTGTGGCAGCCTTGTCGGTAAGCTCTACAGATTTTCTCAATTTACGGATGTCGTCATCATTGCTGATGGTTCCGAGTGATTTTCGTATGGTTTCAGCCTCCGTGAGAGCAGCATCAGCTTCCTGATATCTTTTCTTGGCAAAAGCAAGACTGTTGGCATACTTCTGATCCGACTCGCTGACAAACTTCTTGATTTGTCCTGATTCTTTCTTCATGCCTTCACTCACAGTCGCGATGGTGGTACCATTGGCAAAGCCTGCCGCAATGGGAGCGTTGGTGATATTTTTCTCAAATGTGGTCAATTCACCATCGTTTCCTGATGTCGACTCGGACTTATTGGAAGCAATTGGTTCTGAACTTTCAGTGTTCACATCAAGTCTGGATTTCTTGCGAAGCATTTCTGCGGCAAGCACTGAGAGATCTTCTTCCAATGGTGTTTCGAAGTGATTGGTTACAATCAATTTATCCTGACCGTTTTCACTAACTAAGCGCATTTCCTGCCTCAAGGCTACTGGTCTGCCAAAAGATGGAATGCTCACATTCACATCATGGATTTTCGGACTGTTTTCAGTTACAACTTTGAAATTGTAATCACCGGATTTCGGAACGTACATCAAGTAATTGCCTGATGGTCCGCCTGAAATTCCATCGCAAACCATCCTATTGCTAGCGGTTTCAAAAATTTTGATCCCTGCCTTATGTTGGTCGGGATTAATATCACTGAAGAATTCTCCTTTGATGTAAACAACCTGAAGCGGAGTGCTTTCAACCATTACGTTATAAACGTTCAAATGGCTCATGTCACTGGCCCTGCCACTGGCAAAATAAGCCTTCTTATTCAGAGAGTCGGCGATATAGAAAATATCATCATCCGGAGTATTGATGGCAAAGTCAAGATTGATAGCAGGACCAAATTCCTGTGACTTAGGATCATATTCACATTTAAATATGTCATATCCTCCCATGCTATTGTGGCCCTTTGACGCGAAATAGAGTGTCTTGCCATCGCTATGCATGAAACAATAATCTTCGTCGTATTTGGTATTCACGCCATCACCAAGTTTCACCGGAGTGGAAAACTTCCCATCTGGCAGCACTTGAGCTTTATAAATGTCTTTACCAGTGGCGCCATCTTTTCCATACGAACTGAAATAAATGGTTGTGCCATTTCCCGGGTAGTGAATGACTCCAGGATCGGTGCTTTTTTGATCCAGTTTTGATTTGAGTTCTTCCGGAACGGTTAGAATTTTACCACCGATGGCTTCCAAATTGAAATAACGGAAGAAGTTTGCCTTATCAGCTTCTGTTTTGCTGATAACTGAAATATCTTTTACGTTGGCTAGCAGGTTAGAACCATAAATACAGGTTTCAATTTCGCGCTGAGCATCAGTTTTAGCCGCGACTTTGGGATCCGCATTACGAAGAAAAGTCTCATAAGCCTTAATGGCATCTTTGAACTGATAATTCAGGTGATATGCCTTTCCGAGGTAATACCACGCCATTTTATCTTCAACGCCTTTTGCAGTCGCAATGGTCAAAAACTTGACAGCTTTGGTTTTGTCCTGATCACTATAGATGGCGCATGCACCAAATCTGTAGTTATAGTCCGGATGATTCGGGTACAAGGAGACCAATTGTGAATACAATGGGAATGCCTTCAGGTATTGACCCGAATTGAAATAACCGTTGGCCTCCTTGATCAGTTGTTCTTCATTGCCTTTTTGGGAAAAAGCAGTTTGAGTCACAAACACGGCCAATAGGGCGATAACCAGTGTTTTAGTGCATTTCATGCGATATTGTCTTAGACGATTTTCATTTAAAAAGAAGCCTTTATGAGCGACTTTTCTTGGCGTTTTTACCGCTTATTGGCGTTTCGGTTCACCCAAAAAGCCACTAAGTAGTTCTTCGCTTGAACGTGGATCGTCCTGAACGGGTTACAATTTCATTGAATTTCAGACCATAAAATTCGGTTCAACCAAATTTCCATCACCAAACCATTGTGAATGAACACAATGAGTCAAAGTGTTGATCGCTGTGCAGACTGACATTCATTTTTAGTTTCCCGCATCAATATTAATAAGAGTTTATCCACAGTGGATACCGTCGGTGTGAATAAAAAACAATTCACTAAGAGTGCTGCATTTCACATAACGCGGGTTAAATTCGCGAGCCTTTTGGACGGAGACCAAATTCTATGCTCTTTAACCTAAAAAGTCGCTGATCCCGAAGGCTTTACAACGAATTACCAGACAATTCACATCATAACATGGCAGAAGGAGAAAAGATAATTCCCATTAACATTGAGGATGAAATGAAAACGGCCTACATCGATTATTCGATGTCGGTAATCGTCAGCAGGGCACTACCTGATGTTCGTGACGGAATGAAGCCAGTGCACCGCCGGGTACTTTATGGGATGCTCGAGTTAGGAGTACTTTCAAATCGCCCGCATAAAAAATCTGCCCGTATCGTCGGAGAAGTACTCGGAAAGTATCACCCTCACGGTGATGGCGCCGTTTACGATACCATGGTCCGCATGGCACAGGACTGGACACTTAGATATCCATTGGTAGATGGTCAGGGTAACTATGGCAGTATGGATGGCGACCCACCGGCAGCTATGCGATATACTGAAGCCAGACTGCGAAAAATAGCTGAAGAATTACTTGAAGACTTGGATAAGGAAACCGTTGATTTTCAACCGAATTTCGATGATTCCCTGGAAGAACCAAAGGTGATGCCGGGCAAGGTGCCCAACCTCTTATTGAATGGGGTAAGTGGTATCGCTGTGGGTATGGCCACCAACATGCCACCTCACAATTTGACTGAAGTGTGTGAAGGTATTAAAGCCTACATCGATAATCGCGATATCACCATCGAAGAATTGATGAAATACATCAAGGCTCCGGATTTCCCAACAGGCGGTATGATCTATGGCCTTGAAGGAGTTAAGAGTGCTTATGAGACAGGTAGAGGTAGAGTAGTTATCCGCGCCAAACACGCCATCGAAGAAGTTGACGGCAGAGAGTGTATTGTGGTGACTGAAGTACCTTACCAGGTCAATAAAGCTGAAATGCAGAGCCGTCAGGATGCCATGATCAAAGAAGGTAAACTGGAAGGCATCAGTGAAATCCGCGACCTGAGTTCACGTGAAGGAATTCGAATTGAATATGAAATTAAGCGCGATGCAATCGCCAATGTTGTATTAAATAATTTATTTAAGCACACATCATTACAAACCTCATTTTCAATAAATAACGTCGCTTTAGTTGGTGGTCGTCCTGAGATTCTGAATCTCAAGGATATGATTGTTCACTATGTGAACCACCGTCATGAAGTGGTGACCCGCAGAACGCAATTTGAATTGCGTAAGGCTGCAGAAAGAGCTCACATCCTCGAAGGACTTTTGATCGCTCTGGATCATTTGGACGAGGTTATTGCATTGATTCGTGGCAGTCAAACGCCAGATGTGGCAAGAGAAGGATTGATTTCTCAGTTCAGTCTCAGCGAGATACAAGCAAGAGCTATTCTGGATATGCGTCTGCAAAGACTTACCGGTCTTGAGCGCGATAAGATCCGCGATGAGTACAACGAACTCATGGCCTTGATCGCCAGATTGAATGAAATCCTTGGTAGTGAAGCAC
This sequence comes from Flavobacteriales bacterium, assembly GCA_019694805.1. Lineage (GTDB taxonomy): Bacteria > Bacteroidota > Bacteroidia > Flavobacteriales_D > Sanyastnellaceae > JAIBBG01. Next base: position 62,436 of record JAIBBG010000005.1, read on the forward strand.
TTCGCATGCAGATTATCAAAGATGAACTCACTCACCTGATCGAAAAATTCGGTGATGAAAGAAGATCAACCATTGAATACAGCAGTGCTGAACTGAATATAGAAGATATGATTCCGGATGATCATGTGGTCATCACAATTACCCATGCCGGCTATATCAAACGCACGAATATTACGGAGTACCGCGCTCAATCGCGCGGAGGCGTGGGAGCGAAGGGAACGGTTGCGAGACAAGAAGACTTCGTAGAACACATTTTCACAGCCACCAATCACGAATGGCTGTTGATTTTCACCAAAAAAGGACGCTGCTTCTGGATGCGTGTGTTCGAGATTCCAGAAGGTGCAAAAGCATCTAAGGGCAGGGCAATTCAAAACCTGATTCAAATCGAACAGGATGATAAGTTATTGGCTTACATACCTGTTAAAGATTTGATGAACGAAGATTACGTCAACAATAACTTCGTTATTCTCTGCACCAAACAAGGACTTATTAAAAAGACTTCACTCGAAGCCTATTCACGACCAAGATCATCTGGTATCAATGCCATTACCATTGTTGATGGTGATGAGCTCCTGGAGGCCAAACTGACCAATGGTAAATGTGAGATCATCATGGGAACGCGCGAAGGAAAGGCTATCCGCTTCAATGAGAGCACAGTAAGGGCAGTAGGTCGTACTGCTCAGGGTGTGAAAGCGGTGACATTAGAAGGAGACCACAATGAAGTGATCGGCATGGTTTGCGTTGATTCTCCGGAACGCGATATTCTGGTAGTCAGCGAAAAAGGATTTGGTAAAAGGTCAGCTCTCGAGGATTACCGCATTACCAACCGAGGTGGTAAAGGGGTAAAAACCATCAATATCACCGAAAAAACAGGTGCACTCATTTCCATTTTGGCTGTTGACAATGACCATGATTTCATGATCATCAACAGAAGCGGAATCACCATCAGACTTCGCGTGGATGAATTGAGGGTTGTTGGACGTGCGACACAAGGTGTTAAGCTCATCAATTTGAGAAATAACGATGAGATTGCGGCCGTTTGTACGGTGTTGAAAGACGAAGAGGAAGAACAGGATTTGAATGCGGCCGATCTCGAAAACCTGCCAGGTGATTTGAATCAGGATGATTCAAATAACATGGAATCTTCGGATGAAAGCAATTGAAAATGAATAATTCAAAAGCCGCAATGCCTCTGCATTGCGGCTTTTTTATGCCGGATACACTAAGAATAATTGCAGATGAATTGGCAAGGAACTTGGTATGGCGGCCATACGAAACAATACATTTGTACAGATTAAAAATCCCCAATAACACGCAATGAAAAAAAACGGTTTGCTCTTCGCAATGCTTATCGCAGGTACGATCGCATTCGCGCAACCAGATGTTACATCAGCCTACAATGCCAACAAAAGTGGTGAATATGATGTGGCAGTAAATTATATCGAGAAAGCCATCACTGATCCTAAAGCTTCTGCCAAAGAGAAGGTTTGGAGATATAGAGGTGCTATTTACCTGAACGTTGCTTCAAGTCCGAAGTATGCTGCTATGTTCCCCAATGCGATTCAGCTTAGCAAAGAGTCATTCTTCAAGGCGATTGAATTGGATAAAGCAGGTGATTACAAAAATGAGAACATGATGTCTCTGAATTCACTTCAGGGATTAATTCTAGAAAACGCGAGTAACTCCTATAAAAGCAACGATTTTTGTGCTGCTGCTCAGCACTTTATCGGCGCCAACGAAATCAGCATCAAGTTTGGAATTGTGGATTCTGCAGCGATTTTCAATGCCGCATTCTGCAATGACAAATGCGGTAAATTGGATGAGGCCATCGAAGGTTATAAGCAAAGCGCGGCTATCAATTACAATGTGCCGGATGTATACATGTACATCGCAGAACTTTATACCAAACAAGGCAAAACGGAAGAAGCAAAAAAAGTGATTTCCGAAGCCAGGGCCAAATACCCAAAAGACGTGGAATTGCTTCGCAGTGAAGTGAATGTGTTGTTGGGCGAACAGAAATACGATCAGGCTTTGGCGCAACTTGAGGCACTCACAGCGGCAGATCCTAAGAACGAAACCATTTGGTTCGTTTTAGGTGCAACTTATGAAAAGCTGGGTAAAGTCGCGGATCAAGAACGTGCTTATAACAAAGCACTTGAGATCAATCCGAATTATTACGACGCATTGTTCAATCTGGCAGCGACACATTACAACAAAGGGGTTGAACAAATGAAGGAGTGTGATAAAATTCCTATGAGAGAAACTGCCAAATTCGATCAGTGTAAAGCTGATGCTGGAAAACATTTCCAGACATCCATAGGATTTTTCGAAAGAGCATATGAGCAAAAACCCGAAGAGCAGGAAATCATTTCGGCTTTAGCTGAAGCATATCTCAGGGTAGAAAATCAGGCTGGATACGACAAGATGAAAGCCAAAATGAAGAAATAAGGAATGAATGAGACCGGTAGAAGTACCGGTTTCATTTTATCCGATTTACTTTACATAATGTAAATTATGGATATTGATTATAGCTTAAATAGCTGAAAATAAGGTGATTTGTTCACGACTTGGCTTGTCCACGACGAGTTCCCGTGTCATTCTGGAGTTATCGTAAGGAATCATCCAATTACCAAATTTCCTGAAATCACTTCGACATAAATGAGATCGATCCTGTGTTGAGATCCGTCGGCACATCATAAAAAAACGGAACAAAAGAATTGTTCCGTTTACTGTTATCAGCTCCTCACCTTTCGGTGAATCGTATTTTTAGGATTCGAGCAAAAGAGATTGCATGGTTCTCAGTTCGCGAACCTTATCATCATTGCCGGCAGCTATGTATGCGTGAATCAAATTGTTGAGCATACGACTGATCATTTCCATGTTAGCACAAGGCCTGTAAAAACGTTCATCTCTTGGAAGATTCTGTTTTTCAAGGAATTCGTCGATTTCTTCACGATGAAGAATTGCTCCAGAATTGAATGGATTGATGTAAAACATCACATCGGCATCATCTGAAGTGAGCCCAAGTTCAGCGTCTTCCGGCTGAAAATCAAGATAACACAGAATGAAATGGCTGGGAAGATTCACGCCATGTATCGGAAGGTCCAAGCTTTTGGCGAGGTAACAATAAAGCAGACCCAATGAAAGTGGATTTCCGGATTTGGTGGCCAGGATATCGGTGAGAAAACTATTCTGTGGTTGATGGTAATTTTCACGATTACCCTTAAATCCATGGTGACTGAACAAGATATGATTCAAAACCCTGACTTGTTCAAAGGCTGTGAGATTGTCGTTGAGTTCCAGCCAAATGTCCTGACGAATTCTTGAAACGATGCGTTTCAATTCATCTTCGTCATAAGATGGATACTGGTATTTATTGATGATGAGGGCGCCTTCAAGCAGATCTTTGTCTTCAGAGTTCTTCCAGTTTTTCAATCTATTGTAGACGCCATCATACTGGATACTGGAAATGAGCTCTTCGAGTCTGGTTTGAAAAAGCGGACCAAAATCCTGTAATTCCCAGTAGTGTTCGAGTTGAGGGATGATCGACTCACCGTAATTTTTCAGCTCATTCCTCACCTGATTATAGATTTCCTCATCGGGATCTTCAATCAGGGTAATCAATGCATTCACTTCGTTGCTGTACATGTAGGGTATTTGAGTATCCATAACTTGATACCCAAAACTACCCTTAACAGTTACGCTCAGGCGGTCTAACATTCCGGCTTTTTCACACCGGCTGTTTTAAAATCGCTCCAGCACAAGCCTGATAAGGCTTTCAATACTTGCTGACGGGTTCTTGTGAAATTCTTTTGTAGCTCTATTGGCCAGAATGGCACAGATCGTAAGTGCCTGATGCCCCAGCATGGAAGAAAGTGCATAAATGCCTGCACATTCCATTTCGAAATTGGTGATTTTCAAGCCTTCATGATTGAATTGGGCATATTCATCGATACGTTTTTCCATGACAGATTGAAGTCTCACTGACCTTCCTTGTGGGCCATAGAATCCATTCGCAGTAGCTGTAATTCCTTGCACTGTATCAAATGCAACACGATCCATCAATGATTTTGAGCCTTGAACGGTATAAAATCCGGAGGATTCTCGCAGCCAAGGATATCGACCGGCGAGTATGTTGTGTAACTCTATTTCTTTGTTATTCTGTGAACTTTCATAGGAATAAGGAACACCATCCAATCCGAAAGCGAATACCGAGGAAACAAAACTACCTGGAGGAATATCGGCATGCATGGAACCACTTGTTCCGATTCGAATGATTTCCAGAGATCTCCATTGTGATTTGGGTTTACGCGTTTTGAGGTCAACATTCACAGCGGCATCCAATTCGTTGATGACAATATCGATATTGTCAACACCAATACCCGAAGAAACTACGGTTATTCTTTTACCCTGATATGAGCCGGTATGTATTACAAATTCCCTTCCCGATATCCTGGTATCTATTTCATCAAAAAAAGCTGAGATCAATGGAACACGATCCGGATCACCAACGATGATGACTTTATCGGCTACATGTTCTTCTTTGATCCCAAGATGGTATACACTTCCATCATTTCTCAGGATGAGTTCAGTTTCCGGAATTGGAAGGTTACTTTGTCTTACAACAGCGTGCATCAGGCTCCGAATTGGTTCAAGTGGTGATTCAAATGATTGTAGGATAATTGCGCCCATTCTTTGGCTGTCATTTGACCAAAAAACGAATGCATGCGTGATCCGATTCCGGCTTCACCAGCTTGATGAAACCGATGAATATGCTGAAGAAGTCTGTTCTTTTCTGATTCAAAAACCCGATCGTCTGTTATTTTGAAAGTTGGATCAGTCGGATCATTTTTACGGTATTCGGTACCATACACATATTTTTTTTTCATCATTCCACCGAAAAGATATCCCATCAAGCCGCGGCGTAGTTCACGATCGCCATTGGCAACTTCCAGAGCGTTAGCGCAATGAGCCAACATTTGGGCGACATCCATCTTTCCCCATTGACGTTGAGATTGAGGATGAAGAGATTCAATTCTGGAAATAACTTCTTGGTAAGCTTCCTGCTCAAATAAGTTTTTCATAGATCAATTCGCGGTGTGGTGAACAAAGGCTGAAAGGTATTTCGATTTGATCACTTCTATATGGTGCATTTCGTGACCAAGCGTAGCGTAACACAAAGCTGCCACTGACATTTCCATGTTGTTGGCGATTCCTTTGTTCTCTAATACTTCTTCAGCAAAACTGGCAAAGGTGGCCACCGTTGCAGTTCTCACCACAATGTATTCTTCGATAAGGCTTCGCCAATCGCGATCGTTTACGAAACTATTTTTGACGTATATGTTTTCATCATAACCCGGCAAAGCTTGTTTTTCACCACGTGCAAAAGCCAATGCCCGAAATCCAAACAATCTTTCAGTATCTATAATATGTATCATGATTTCTTTGAGGTTCCATTTACCCTCTGCATATCTGAATTGAATTACATCATCGCTCAGACCAGAAAGTAAAGACAGGGTTTGTTGGGTTTGTCGTTTGAAACCATCTAACAATACTTCGTCCGGCACGAGGCCGATATATTTATCCAACCAGGTGCCGGTTGGTGCGGGTCTTTTGATCATACAGCAAAACTAAGGGTGACTTTCCTCAGAAAAGCGCATGATGACAATCAAAAAATTTATTTCGTTAACGGAGGACAATTCCCAAGAAGTCGAAATAACTTTCGCTCACGTTAAGCCCCCAACGAAACCAGAGTTCTTCAGTTTAAGAAGTTAAGTATGGCGAATGATGAGTTTCCGTTGATCGAAAGGATATAGTGGTGTAGGTCTAAACCAGACTTGACATCTATGAACGTCCAACCGTGGCCTCGTTGTCGACACTGACGCCCAAATAAATCTATCATTAACCGCGCAATCCTTATCAGGAAGGCGCATAAAACTTAACGTCATGCAAGTTTTTGATGAAAAACACATCCGCAACATTGTGCTTGTGGGCGGGGCGAAAAGCGGTAAGACGACCCTTGCCGAAACCATGCTATTTGAGGCGAAAGTCATCAACCGAAGAGGTTCGGTCGAACAGAAGAACACGGTGAGTGATTTTCATGAATTGGAACACGAACGCGGTATTTCTGTGTATGCAACACCATTGCACACAGAATGGCGCGATTACAAAATCAACATCATTGACACACCAGGTCTTGACGATTTTATTGGTGAAATCATAGCGCCATTGCGGGTTGCCGATACAGCAGTGATGCTAATCAACGCGCAACACGGCGTGGAAGTTGGATCTGAGTTGGTATGGCAGCATGTGGATCGATACCGCAAGCCTGTGATTTTCGCCATCAATCAACTTGATCATCCAAAAGCGGATTTTGAAATGACCTATAACAGTATCCGCGAGCATTTTGGTACCAATGCGGTATTGATGCAATATCCATTGAATGCAGGCGAAGGATTTAATGCCATCATTGATTTATTGAAAATGGTGATGTATAAATATCCTGCTGATGGAGGTAAACCAGAAAAACTACCTATACCGGAACATGAACTACAAACAGCAAATGAGCTGCACAATATATTGGTTGAAAAAGCTGCAGAAAACGATGAAAGTTTGATGGAGCTGTATTTTGAAAAGGGCAATCTCGATGAAGATGAATTGAAAAAGGGTCTTCATATTGGTATGTTGCATCATGAGTTATTCCCAGTCATGTGTATTTCTGCACTGAAAAACATGGGAAGTGGCCGTTTGATGGGATTCATTGATAATGTAGCACCTAGTGCCAATGAACTCAAGCCAGAGATTACCGAAGACGGAACAGAAATTCAATACTCCCCAACAGGTCCGGCTGTTTTGTTTGTTTATCGAACAGAACATGAAGCCAATCTGGGCAAGCTCACCTACTTCAAAGTATTAAGTGGTGAACTCCGCAAAGGAGCTCAACTCAAGAATAGCCATACCCATGCGATGGAAACCATCAATCAACTGTATGTGATGGATGGACATAACCGCAATCCAGTGGATGTGTTGAAAGCTGGAGATATTGGGGCAACACTCAAACTTAAAAACACTGATACCAACGATACACTGCATGCGTTAACAGGTGAACTGAAGATAACGCCAATCGATTTCCCGCAGCCACGCATGACGGTGGTGATCAGGGCTAACAATAAAAAAGACGACGAAAGACTTGGAGAAGTTCTGAAGAAGATTCACGAACAAGATCCAACAGTTGAATACGAACAAAGTCGTGAATTGAAACAGCTTTTGTTGCATTGTCAGGGTGAATTGCACCTGGCGACTACCAAGTGGACACTTGAAAAAGTGTACGGCATGGATGTAGGTTTTGACAAACCCAAAATTCCATATCGCGAAACCATTACCAAAGCTGCCAATGCTACTTACCGACATAAAAAACAAAGTGGTGGTGCCGGTCAGTTTGGCGAAGTTCATATGCGCATAGAGCCGTGGTATGAAGGAATGCCTGAACCAACTGGCTTCAACATCAGACACAAAGATGTGATTGAACTTGATTGGGGTGGAAATCTCGTCTTCTATAATTGCATTGTTGGTGGTGTGATTGACGCGCGATTCATACCTTCTGTGCTCAAGGGAATTATGCATAAAATGGAACATGGGCCGCTAACGGGAAGTTATGTTCGTGACATCCGGGTGATGTTGTATGATGGAAAGATGCATGATGTAGATAGCAATGACATTTCATTTCAGATTGCAGCACAAATGGCATTTAAAGAAGCCTTTCACAATGCACAACCTAAGTTGCTCGAGCCAATACATGAGTTGATTGTGATGGCACCAACAGAAGTAACCGGCGAAGTGATCAAGGATTTGCAACAGCGAAGAGCGATCATCATGGGTATGGATAGCATTGGTCATAACAGCAGAATCACTGCCAGGGTACCATTGGCCAATTTGCACAAATACACCACTACGCTTAGGTCTGTTTCCCAGGGTAAAGCATCATTCACATCCACATTTGTGGAATACGCTCCAGTGCCTCAGAACATTCAGGATGAAGTCATCGCTGAACACAAGCATTTGGAAGAAGTTGAATTGGCCTAACTTCAAAACTAAGACCAAACGACAGGGGCTGCTGGAAACGGTGGCCTTTGTTTTTATAGTTGAAATCTATGCCAGTAGGAACAAACATCAATGACGATTACAATTCCATGATTCTTATTAACTTGTTTCATTGCATTCATTTTCGACAAGACAGAATTATCATCATAGGCCTATCCTATCAACTTGCAATTCATGGAATCTGGGTTAAACCACTTGATTTTCGCTGATGATTTTCCCATCCTGCATCTCAATGATGCGATCAGTTCTTCTTGCAAAGTCATTGTCGTGTGTGACGATCAACATGGTTTGACCAAATTCGTGAGTCAGTTTACTGAGTAGGTCAAACACCAAATCACTATTGTATTTGTCCAGATTACCAGTAGGTTCATCACCCATGATGATGGCCGGATCATTGATCAATGCCCTGGCAATGGCAATGCGTTGTTTTTGACCGCCACTTAATTGTCCGGGCATTTTCAATGCCTGATCTTCCACTCCAAGTTGACGGAGTCTTTCCATAGCTCTGTGCTCAATTTCTTGTCTGCTGAATTTATTTAGTTTGAGAGCCGGCAGCATGATGTTGTGAAGCACATTGAACTCAGCAAGCAGGTAATGAAATTGAAATACGAATCCAATGCTTTCATTCCTCACTTTAGCGAGATCAGCATTACTGCGGTTCTTGAGTGAATTTCCATTCAATAAAATATCACCATCGTAGACAGTATCCATGGTACTGAGGATATACAATAGCGTGCTTTTTCCGCATCCAGACTTCCCAATGATGGAAATGAATTCCCCTTTAAGAATATTGAAACTCACATGATTCAATACACGGATTTTCACCGGATCGTAAAAGTCCTTGCAAATATCTATAGCCTGGAGTACGGTGTTTTTATTCGTCATTTTCCACGGATAATGATGACAGGATCAATATGAGAAGCCTTCCTTGCAGGAAACAAACCAGCGATATAAGTCGTGACCAATGCGAAGACAATACCGATTCCATAATAAACAGGATTGAAGTTTACAGGAAATGTATTGATTTTAGGAAGTGCAGCGGTGACAAAAGGAATATTGTCAACGATACTGGAAAGGGTGAAACCGAGTAACAATCCCGCAATACCTCCGGAAACACCAATGATCATGGAAAGAAAAAGGAATACCTGTTTGACATCACTTCCAGAAAAACCAGTTGCTTTCATGATAGCAATGGAATCCATTTTTTCATAGATCATCATGTTCAGAATATTATATATACCAAAACCTGCGACTATGAGGAGTACAATGCTCACCGCAAAAGAAATGATGTTTCTGACATCAGTGCCTGTTTCAAATTGTGCGTTGGCTGTTTGAATATCCACGGCATCAGTATGATAGATATTGGCAAATTCTTTAGCCATGTCAGGAGCATCCTCTATGTTATTCAGCTTGACTTGAATGTCGGTGATATAGCTGGCAGGTTTACCCAATAATTTCTGGATTGTCTCCATAGAAGTATAGCTCTGTGTGTTGTCGAAATCCGCCAAACCGACTTGAAATAGCCCAACAATTTTCAGCAAAACAAAATCACCTCTTGGTGTTGAAACCTGTATCACATCACCCTTTTTGACCAACATTTTGTCGGCCAGACCTTTCCCTAAAAAGATACTATTGCTCACATGATCCAAATCGATGGCCTGGCCTTCCAGAACATTGTCACTGAATGCGAATAATCTATCTTCTTCCAATACATCAATGCCATTGACAACCCCTGCAATTTCAATTTCACCGGCATTGAAAAATACCTGTGTCACTACTTTGGGCGCAACACCAGAAACCCTTGGATCTTTGGATATCGATTCCATGATTCTCGGAGCATCATAAATCTCTTTGCCGTGTTCTTTCGGTTTGATGGAACTGATGAAATGCTTGGGGTGATCGTATTTCTGGACGTATTCTATGGGTTGTTTGATCGCAGGTTTCACTTCATTGTATAGTCGAACATGTGCAGTGCGGTTGATGATTAAGCCGTCCAGAAGATCATTCAACCCCGTCATAAAACCTGTGAGTGTGATGAACATCGCAATACCAAATGTTACACCGACACCAGCAACGACTGATTGTTTTACCCTGGCTCTGAGCAGGCCCCATGCGATGATCAGATTCAATCCCGGCTTCATGGTTTAGGCTCAAGATAGAGTTCAGTAGATTGATCAATTCCAGAAGTGATTTCCACTTTTTCATAATCCATCAGCCCTACCCCTACTTCAATTTTTTCTCCGGCTTCGTTGTAGACAAACTTGTCTTCAAAAAGGTATTTTCTTGGGATGGTGAGTGATTGTTTTTTTTCTGTAATAACCACATTGCATTCAGCAGTGAGGTTGGGAAAGATCAACTCAGGTTGTTTTGAAAATACGGCTTCAACGAGAAAAGTCCTTGTTCTTTCGTTCATGATGGGATCGATTGCGCTCACTTGAGCTTCGAAAACTTTACCGGGATGACTATCCATACTCACGTAAACAAGCTGCCCGATTTTCACTTTTGAAATATCATATTCGTCAACTTGCATCTCAAGTACAAATACATCCGCAGCGCCAATTACAGCAAGGGGATTTTGAGGCGTAATCAATTCATTTTCTTTGCTGATCATATCATAAACAACACCATCCAACCTCGACTTCACGATAAAGTCCTCCTTGTTCACCTTAGAAATTTCGTAGCCGATTTCTGCACGTCTTGTTTCATTTTCCAATTGGCTTTTTGCCTGATTGAAACGATTACGTGCAGCCAGATAGTTCTTCTTTGAAAGTTGAAATGCCAGTTCTCTTTGTTCCAATTCAACCTTAGATCCAATTTGCTGGTTCCATAAGTTCTTTTGTCGGTAATAGAGTGCTGAATCCAGATCATACTTTTCCCTGGCTTGTTCAGTTTGCAATCTCAATTCAGTAAGCTTGTCAGACTCCTTTTTGCTGTTTTCACGGGATAATTGGAGAAGTTCTAGTGCATTTTCACTGCTCAGTACAGCCTGATCACCGCGAATGATAAAAAGTGTATCACCCTGGTGAACAATTTGGCCGGTCTTTTTGGTAGCCTTGAGAATGACACCGCTTACTACAGATTGAACGGTATATTGCCCGTCAGCTTTGACTCTCGCTGACGCGTAAACTGATTCCGTGATATCTCCAATTTCTGGACGGATATGTTCTCTTTTTTTGCTACAAGCAGAGAGAATAACAACGGATAATGCGATGAATAAAAGGTTTCTGTATTTCACGAAACCAAAGTAGAAACAAAAACCTTCACCCGACCATGCTGGAAGTCAGGTGAAGGTCTGTCATCGGTCAACGACGTATTTGATCGGTAAAAGGCATAATCCCATCATCTGAACCCAATCCCGATTGCCATACGGGTGGAAAATCAGAAACTGACAGATGCAAATGCCTTGAGATAGGCTTCTTTCCAATCCACCTCGAATGAAGGAATATTGCGCATGACGTCGGTGAATTTTGTACAACGCGAGCCCATGTAATTGCGCATCAATTCCTGGTGTTCGCTGCTGAGTTTTGAAAATGCCAACAGAACAGTAAGTTCATCGGAAGTGAGGAAGTCGTGCAGGTTCCACAGAGCAATTGGACCGTGCAAAACATGGACCCTGCCGTCTTTCAGGAAGTTTACGGTACACTGACCATTGTTGCGGAAGAAGTAGTTTTTACCTTGAATGAAATGAAATACACGAGAATTCGAGTTGATCTCCACAAAACGGTGTTTGAAGAGAATTTCAGCAAGTTCAGCGGAAGACTGAAAAATGACGGGAGAAATGAACTCCGGTTGGGTGGAATAAAATTGTATGGCTGTCATGGCATGTAATTTTTTGACAAAGCAGCATCTGGTGATTGTAACGTATTTACGACCTCCCTTTTTTTTGCAACTTTTTCCTCCGGAAAGCAGACTATGGAAGAACAAGGCTCAAATCCCGCATTCCGGATGCGCGGGAAGGGTGGTGAATAAAAAAATGGGTTGCAATTGCGGAATGAAAGGAAAAGTAGCCTAACATTGTGTATTGAATCAACCAAAAACAGTTCAACTATCATGAAAAAACTTACACTTTTTGCCTGTGCATTGATGTTGAGTCAGGTAATACTGGCCAATGATGTCCGCCTGATTGTTCAGCGCGTGGATAATCACGGAGCAGTGAATGGCAGCACATACAGACTCTATGCACAACTGGCTACTCCAGAACAAAGTCTGCACATTGTGTATGGTGACCAAACCAATCCCTTGAAAATTGAATCAACAGCTCCCCTGTTTCAGAATCAATATTGCGGTCATAGCGCAGCCTATGTGAATCCTGCGACAGTTGCAGTAGATGCAACAGCAGCGTATGACTCGTGGATTACACTGGGTTATGACAACAGTCAAAACAACGATATGTGGGATATCGGAGTAGATTTTTCAACATTTGATGCCAATGGATCTATCTATAGCAACAATGGAGGCTGGTTCCTGATTCCAACTGACGAAAAATGCAATCAGAACGCCAGTGGACTTGTTTTGCTCGCGCAGTTTACCACTACAGGAATCGTGAGTGGACAATTGAATTTGCAAGGTTGGAATGCTCCACAAGATGCCTGGAGAGCAAATGCCCTCACCTTCTCTACAGCACAAGCGATGATTTTTGGTTGTACAGACTCGAAAGCCAGCAATTACAGTCCGCAAGCAGAATTCAATGACGGCAGCTGTGCATACAATCAAGGTTCTACACAGCCTTCGAACGCTGGTCCACAGGTAACTGAAAGCAACTGGGAAGTATTTCCAAATCCGTTGCGCGACAATATGCTGAACATCCAGTTCAATGGCATTGATATCAAACAAACGCAAACCAGAATCGATATCATCGATATGAACGGAAAATTGGTTGGTTCACATAGCATTTCTGCTGGATCACTCATTGGAGGTAATCGCGTTGTGATCGAACAATCATTGGCAGCTGGTACATATCAGGCTGTTCTTGTTCAGAACGGTAAACAGGAAGCCAAGACCATTATCGTACAGAAATAAACATAGACTTACATAAGGAAAGGGCCGCCATGTGCGGCCTTTTTTCATGCGACAAAGTTTTACGCACCAACAAGCAGAGTTGGCAGATCACAGGGTTTCAGAAACACAAGCGAAAACAAGAATGATGTTAGTTCTTTTCTATGATACAACCCACCGCGGGAACGAAAGGAACAGTAACTGGCATTCCTGCATTGATCTCTGTGAGTGCATTATCCAAATTATGTTCCTTGATGATGGTCCTTTTTTTACCAATGCGTAAGTAGGAATCATCAATTCGGCCATGGTAAAGAACTTCGCCCCTTTCATTGATTACAAACACTTCAGGAGTAATCGTTGCATTCAATGAAAGATGACGTTTCGTCAAGTCCTTTTCTACCTCGAAGGGAAGTTTGTATTTCTTTTTAAAATCATCAATTTCTTCCTGATCGAATTCACCACCAGGGATCAATGCCTTACAATTGAATTTGTGGGGATCCAGTTGTTCTGGGAGCTCCCGCATGTATTTGCAGTAGTATTTACAAATAGGGCAAGTCGGTGACAAAAAGAAGATGATCTCGTATTGTTCAGAGGAAGTCTGAGCTCTTGTCTCAAATGATCCAACAAACAAAGCGCAAACCATTGCGACAATGATGGTAATAAAACGCATATCACGAAGATAGCGCTTTATGGTGCAGTATAAAGTACGGCCAATAGATCTTTCATTCCATGACCACTGATTGAATTGGTGTTGATGGTAAGTGAGGTAACAAATCCTTCAGTAGAATCAAAATTGTAATTGGTTGAAGTTAGGGTAATGTTGCTCAAAGTTGTTGGAGCACAACACGCATCTGCAGCGACAATAACCTCTGAATTGTTGGTTTGTGGAATAGCCTCATCTGCCAGGGAGAATTGATTGACCTCATTTTTTTCTTCTTCACTCTCCTTTTTCACGTCATCAACTTTCATTTTCGTTGTATTGTTTACCACATCTTTTTTCGTTGGCTTCGCGCTGGTTACAGCTTTTGTTGCAACATCGGTAGAAACGACGTTTTCCGTAGCCGGTGCAGCCATGGCATTATTGTCGTCAAATGCCACCGCACCTTCAGCAACGACATGGTCTATGTGTACATCCTCTGCCCTACTTTCCTGAACCGCAGGTAAATCCTCAATAGCCACTTCAGGAACAGCAAGTGTTTTAGGAGCCGGTGGAATTCGTTCATTGGAAAGATTTTCAGCGAAAAGGTTACCATTTTGTATCAGGTTTGATGAGTCTTTCTGACCGATAGAAACATCTTTGGAAGCTATTTGATCAATGCTTTTTTCATTTCGAACAGCAAAGAACCAAATACCGCCAATCAAAACAACTGCGGTAGCAAAAGCCATTTGATAAGCAGGTCTTCGATACCATTTTATTTCTGGTAAAATGAAAATACTATTCAACCAAACCATGAAACCGCCTTTTTTCTCTGCCGCGAATTCCTTCAGTAATTCCTTTTTGATGGAAGGATCCGGTTCCAGCCATTCCTCCTGATACGGCTGATCATGTAAGGTAAATAGCATCGAACGAAGACTATTATATTCTTCTTCATTCTTCACATGCTGAAGAACGAATTCCCTTTCATCATCAAAGAGTTCGTTGTACTGTTTGTGCATCAGTAACGACTCAATATCCTCCGGGTCATATTTGTGATTCGTGTTCATTTCTTTCAATTAAAAATGGTGATGCCTAATGCGATCAGCCAAGTTGTAATGCCTTCAAATACCTTTAATTTCTGATTCAATTCTTTCAGAATATAGAACAACCTCGATTTGACGGTACCTTCACTTACCTGCATGATTTCGCTGATTTCGATTATGCTCAATTCCTGTGTAAACCTGAGTTCAAACGTTTGTTGTTTTACTTCATCAAGTTCAGATAAAGCCTCTTTCAATTTTTGCATGAAAGAACTTCGGTCCATTTTTCTCTGAGATTCATTGAGCGCAGTAAACGAATCTTCCCTTTTGAGTTCCGCGTGAGCCACTTTGCGAACTTCCTGTTTGGCGTATTCATTCTTACACATATTGTGTGCAATGCTGTACAACCATGTCTTGAAAGGTCTAGAAATGTCGTAGAGATGTGGCTTCTGAACCAATTTGGCGAATAGTTCCTGTGTAAAATCTCGTGCTTTTTCACGATCCTTCCACAACATACGGTGGAAGTAGTTGTACATGAGTTTAGCATAACGATCATACAACACTTCAAAAGCTTTCTGATCGCGCTGGCCGATGAGCAACATCAATTGCTCATCATGTTCCTTTTCGTATGGATGTTTCGATGCAGCCATACGTTAGTCAATATGTTTTTTGGTAGCCTCTGTCAGAGCAAATCTGTTTGAGATCTGAATGATTTGTTGTTTCAGATCTTCTGCTTTCTGCGTCTGCCCGGTAAGTTTGTATTGATCCATCAACAGAATCATTGGCATCAGGTAGTTTCTGTTGATGGATTCAGCTTGATGAATATTGTTTTTAGCAAACAAAGATTCCCAGTTGTATACCAGTGATGGAATGTTTTCAATGGCAACAGCACTATGCTTCATAGCCAGTCCAGTGCAGAACAATTCCCCACTTTTCGCTTTGAGAATTTCAGGAGAAACGGTGAGTGAGAAATACACAGGTCTTGAAGTTTGATGGTTGAATAGCTTGTCTTCGGTAACGGATTTTCCGCTGGTTATTCCAAGCCAGCTTCTTACTTTTTCCTGATATTTTTCATTTCCAAGCCACTCGATACAAATCACCGTGACGTCATTTCTGAAGTTTTGAAGCTGCTGCATCATCAGCAATGGATAGGTATCCACATTCCCATTGGTAATCAGAATACCATTTGCTTCAATGCTGTTGAATACATTCCGGTTGTATTCGACTTCAGCAGCGTTATAGACATCTGCACTCGACAACAACTGACAGTATTGTTTCATCTCGCCGGTGTTGTTTTCAATAGCAGTCAAAGCGATCATATCATCAATCAGTTCACGATCGCCAGGACGCATACTCCATGCCTTTTTCAAGTGCTCGAATGCGACGTCGGATTTATTCCCATTCAGGTAATTGACGTATTCAAATTCAAAACTTCCTGAGACATTCGCGCTCATGGAGGCGATCACCTGATCAAGTTTTTGTTGCTTCTCTTTGGAAATTTTACGAGAGTGTTCGGTATAACTTTCAAAACGCAGGGCTTTGTAATAATTCAGCCATGCATTGGCGTTTGACATGTCAGCATCAACAAGCGTTTTCCACTGTACAGCGGAAGCCTTGTAATCTGTTTTCGAACGTTGTGTAATATCGATAGACTCGACACTTCGCACCGATTGTTCCATACTTGCAGGCGCTGCCTGTCCGTGCATGGCCATCTGAACGCATGTGATGAGACCTATGAATATGGTGAGTGCTTTCATCGGGATCAAAGTAAGTAAATCCTGAGCGCTGTACACACAAATTGGAAACAGGTTCAATCTGACCTCATTTTTTTGACACTTCTGCTTCCATCCTCTTCCGATTTTTGACGAAGAACATTTGGTTTGTACAAATCAACAATCACATGAATTTCAAAATCAATCATATCAAGCAGGTATACCGGGGATTTCTGAATATTATTCAAGCAGAGGTAACTTATGATTCCTTCACAGATGGCGTTCAGATTTCGACCCAACGGGAAATGATGGAACGTGGCGATAGTGTGGCAATATTGCTCTATGAGCAGGATACAGAATGCCTGATCCTAACCAGTCAATTTCGGTTTCCCACTGCACTAAAAGACCAAGGCGAAGGTCATCCAGATGCGGGATGGATATTGGAATTACCTGCAGGCGGACTTCATCCAGGAGAAGATCCGAAAAAAGCAGCGATTAGAGAAGTCGAAGAAGAATTGGGATATCATTTAGGTGATGTCACATGGATTTCATCCTTTTATGTTTCCCCCGGCGGCACCAGTGAACGAATTCATCTTTACTATGCTGAAGTCATTACCTCCGACAGAAAGAGCGCCGGCGGTGGACTCGATACAGAAGATGAAGACATCAGATTGGTAAAGCTTCCGGTGGTTCAGGCTTTGCAATTCATTCGAGATGGTCAACTGCGCGATGCCAAGACTATCATAGCCATACAATGGTTTAAAATGAGGAAATTTAACTCGTGAAATCATCTGTTGAGGTGAATAAAAGTAAATAAGCACCGATCCTTCAATCAGATATTTTCACGGTTATTCTTTAACCCAAAGTATGCGGTTGCAATCAATGATTACACTTCAAGTCAGAAATGAAGATGCAGACAATTTGAACTGGAAATATGCATCTCATGATGAAAACAAAGTGAGGCTTTATTCAAAACCGAAAACTTCCCGGAACTCCTGAACCATCATGGCAGTTGCGCCCCAGAGGGTATGTCCATTGACGTCGAAATATCGCGCCTGAATGTGTCGGTTCATGGTTGGAATAAAAATCTCCTTTTCCCGGATGATATCGTGTTGCAGAAAATTGTTCACAGGAAACTCAATGAGCTCGACCACTTCCTGTGGATTTGGGGTAAAATCTGGTATGCGTTCAAGGCAAGCCACGAAGGGGGCCACGACAAAATGACTCGGTGGTATGTAGATTTCGTTCAACGTACCGACCACGTTTTGTGATTCCGCTTTGAAACCGGTTTCTTCCAAAGTCTCGCGCAATGCAGCCTCGAGATGTGATTCGTTGTTTTCAAGTTTTCCGCCAGGAAAACTGAGTTGACCACTATGCACTCCCCCACCCTCCGGTCGCTTCATGAAGACAGTCATCCACTCTTGATTTACGGGATAAAGCAACATCATGACGGCGCTTTCACGTGGTGGCGGTTGCATTGCTCGTGCCTGTTCTACTGATGAACGAGGATAACCCATCAAGGCCTTACCCCTGTTCAAACTTTCCGACTTCAGGCCGGTCATTAATTTGGATATGAAAACATCATCAGTCACAATGATCGATATCTAACGGATCATAAGCATAACAGCCCTTCATCCAGGTACCACCATTTGATGTCCAGGTGACACCGGCGAGGTCATCATTGAAAGGACTTGCGCCAGCCACGTTACCTGTCATCGCAGCCGAAATGCCGCTAACTTTGAAATTGAAATTCGCGGGATCGCACAACAAAGGACCAATGCCATTCACCATGGTCACAAAATTGGCGCCTTCCTCCACACTTTGGTCCGTATCAACCAAACAGTATCGAAAGACAAAATCAGCCGGAGAAGAAGCGTCTGTATCAATCAAAAACTCGTTGAAATCCTCCAACAGCGCATTGTTGCCATACATGATACAATTGTTCAACTGGCAATTGACCAATGGCCTTGAGTAGATGTTCTCTTCCTGATCTTTGTAGTAATTGTTCAGCACAAAAGCAGGAAAAGTGCGACTGTTGTCGCTCCAATAGTTCGCGAAAGTGCAGTTGTCCATGTGGTATTTTCCACCAAAACCAAGATATGCACATGATTGCCCACAATTGCCCACCAGCAGGTTAGTTCCTTTTATGGAACCATTTTGTCCCCAGAGACCAAAACCCGCCATATTGAGGATTTTGGTGTTCTCAATTTTCACCGAAAAATTGTTGGAGTTGTAATCTACACCTGTGGTATCCACTTGAATACCCATATTTCCATTTTTCAGAATGGCATATTGGATAATAGAACCAGGACTTTCATAGATCCAGATACCCCCTCTGACGATGCTGGCAATGTTTTGCCCTACTCCATTATCGATCGGACAATCCAATTGAATTCCCCATTGACCGGGTATGTCGGCATAGGCAGGTTCGAGTCTGTCACCCTGAAAAACAACTTCATTGCCCTGTTGCCCGAGGATATTGATGGAACCTTTGTACACATAAATTCCAGATTTTCCGTGACAATAAACCTGCGATCCCGCTTCAATGGTGAGTGTTTCAGCAGAATCGACCGCTACAATTCCGTAGACCACGTGAGGTTTATCTGAAGCCCAGAAATTATTTCCATTTTCATTGCTGATGACTTCCGAGATCGGATTTCCGCAAGAATTTAAACCACCATGAAAATAGGCATCCTGACCCCAGGCTTGCAGAGAAACAAGCTGTTCATTGCCGTTGGTGAGGAATCGCAAATCATCTTCCACGATGAAGGGAGTATTCTGATTCCCAGGATCGACGGTCACTTCAACAAAAATGAAGATACTGTCATTAGGAAGAATTTCGATATCTGTCTGCACTGGACCATCGGCACCATCCACATTGATTCGATACTGTGACCCCGTTCCGTTGACCAACGCGACTTCCGAAATTCTGATGCTTTCATTGTGACGGTTATAGACTTTGAGGTATTGTGTGGTACTGCCAATGGTACTAAACACCGTATCGAAAAAAATGGTATCTCTCGAAAACTCCAGCTTAGCGCTGCTATCCGTGGTGAATTTTTCTTTTCTGCAACAAATCAGCAAAAGAGAAAAACACAGGAGAAAAAGCGCATAAATGATTTTGTTGTTGTTCATCATAATTCTACCCTGCAAAGTTGGGTGAACATCGGCTACACATCAAAGTTTCCCGCTAAAAAGTAAGATAGCTTCGATCAAAACAATGCGATGATGGTGAGCCCCATGTCGGTTAAGTATGTTTTTTCAGGGTTTTGACCCGGCATAAACAGGTGAATTGACTGAATATTGCCATGATTCGATTGAATTTCGAACAACTTCCCAAGTATCAGCATGAATTCCGTCCAAATTGATTTTCTTTGTCCCGATGTTTTGTTTTTTTTTACTGAAAAACGCAGAAGAAACGGAACATTCTGAGCCTTCTTTACGATATAAAGGTTTGATAATTGATCCACCCGATGAAAATCAATCTGATAGTTGTTTCTGCGCTGGCCGGCGCACTGTGCGCTGTAACCCTGTTGCAGTCGTGTGCAGACAATACTCCTCCCCCAGTCCAAAATTCTGTTGCTGATTCAATTGGTGTATCCACTTCAGGAACGATGAATTACGATGGAGAGATTATTTCTGTGCCTTCGCCTATTCAGATTGCGATGATGATTCAGAAGAGCAATCTTCCTTTCAAGCAGAACCTCATCAATGGACTTCAGAACAAAGACAAATACCTGAACGAGACTTCGAAAGCCTTGAACCTGGGCATTTATGGCGCCGATTTGGCTTATGTTGCCAATTACAATCTTGGACAGATCAACAATGATTATTTTGATGCCATTGCTTCCATTTCTTCTGAATTGGGCATATTGGAGAATCTTGATAAAAAACTCGTAGCCAAACTCAACACCAATCTCAGTAACCGTGACTCCATTTTGAAACTCAACGCAGAGTTTTTTCGAATGGCAGATCGTTATTTGAAATCCAACCAGCGCACACAATTGAGCAGCTATATCCTGATCGGAGGATGGATTGAATCCTTGCACCTCGCAGCAGATGCCTCCATTGAAAATGCGGAATTCAGATCCAGATTGGGAGAACAGAAATACACTGCACCGAGCATCATGCGTCTTTCAGAAAAACTCTCTGATCCGGCATTTGATAAAGTAAAAGGCGAAGTGACCAAATTGTGTGAATTACTGGCAGCTTTGCCAAGCACCTATTCATACAAACAACCCATCAATGATCAAAGAGAGAAAAAGACTTACTTGAGAAGTCAGAGTGTCGTGGAAATTGATGATGAAAAAGCCAACAGCATTAGAGAACAGATAAGAGTTGTCCGTAACCTGATCATTGAGTGAGTATGAAATATCCAGTCATTATTCTATTCGGTTTGTTGATGTCTATGACACAACAATCCCAGGCGCAATGCGATAGTTTAACCGATTATTGCCTGCGTTACCTTACTTCAGACTTTATCAGTGACGGGCAGACGTACAAAGCACTTCTTTCCGGCGATGAAGTTGCCGAGTTTAGTACCACCTTATTCAAAGGAACAACATACCGAATAGCTGCATGCAGCGGCGCTTCGGACAATAGTTTGATATTTAAGATCGTTGATCAGGATAAGAACATCCTATTCAGTAATGTGGATTTTTCAACTGCTCCATATTGGGAGTTTATGGTTGAGAATACGATGCCAGTAACGATAGAAACCATGCTCGACAACAACAAAAGTGATTCGGGCTGTGCGGCAATCGTTATCGGTTTTCAGAAATAATACGGAGAGCTGCTTCAGGCAGTGGTTTTGCTTTTACGACCTCAATAGAAATATTCTGCACAATGAACAACCATGAGTGCAGGAATATTAAGAGCTTTAATGCAATTGTTTGCGATCATTTCGGGATCCGGAAAAAACTCCGGACGCGAAATCGTTGCGGTGTTTTTGCGCCAACAACTCAACAAAGAGATGGTGAGCAAGTATCTTCAGGTGTATGAAGATTTTGCTGAAAAATTCCACAAAGGCAACAAGTCCGAAAAGCGCACCTCCATGACCTCTGTGAAGGTGTTGCGTATTTGCGATCAGATCAATGAAGAACTTCAACAAAAAGAAAAATTCTTCGTGGTGGTTCGTTTGCTGGAATTCCTCCGTGAATACAGTGAACGCGGAGAGCAAGAGCTCGAATTGATTCAGACAGTTTCAGATGCCTTCAATATTGATCAGGAAACTTTTCGCCAAGTAAGAACACTGGTCGAAACACAAGACAATGAAGTGATCAATGATCACGGTTTCCTTATTGTTTCCTCTGATAAAAGCTATAATCTAAGTTGGCTGAGATCGATTCATATCGACAGCTTGAAAGGTCATCTTGTATTCCTTCGAATTGAACAGGAAAACCTATTTTTCATCAGATATTTCGGACCGGATGAATTGTACCTGAATAGTCAGAACATCATACCCGGCAGAACATATGTGTTTGGTCAAGGTGCCAATATCCGTGGCAGCAAAATCAGTCCGATTTTCTACAGCGATATCGTGCACAATTACCTTGAAGCAGACAATAGACAAACCATTGTCTACCGAGCTGAAAACGTTTCCTACTATTTCCCGGGTTCAGGTAAACAAGCTCTTCACCAGTTTAATCTGGTTGAAGAAAGTGGAAACCTGGTTGGCATCATGGGAGGAAGTGGCGCGGGAAAAAGCACATGTCTCAACATCCTGAATGGTAACTATTCACCCACTTATGGGAAAATCAATATCAACGGTATTGATATTCACCATGAGAAAGACAAAATCGAAGGAGTACTTGGATATGTTGCGCAGGATGATTTGCTCATCGAAGAATTGAGCGTTTATCAAAACCTCTACTACAATGCTAAACTAAGTTTTGCAGATAAAAGTGAAGAGGAAATCAATCAAACCGTCACAAAAACACTTCAATCTATCGGTCTTTATGAATGCAAAGACCTTCGTGTTGGAAGCGTTTTGGATAAAACCATCAGTGGTGGTCAGCGCAAAAGATTGAACATTGCTCTGGAGCTCATCCGCGAGCCTTCGGTGTTGTTTGTGGATGAGCCGACATCAGGATTGTCCAGTCGGGATTCTGAGAACATCATGGATCTCCTCAAAGAACTTACCCTGCGTGGTAAACTCATCTTTGTGGTCATTCACCAGCCCAGCAGCGATATTTTCAAAATGCTGGACAAGTTGTTTATCCTCGACAATGGCGGGTTCCCCATCTATTATGGTAACCCTGTTGAAAGTATCATTTACTTCAAGCGATTGGCCAATCAGGTCAATCTGACAGAGAGTGAATGTCCTCATTGCGGTAATGTAAATCCAGAGCAAATCTTCAACATCATTGAAGCCAAGGTTGTGGATGAATATGGCAATGAAACGGAACACCGAAAAGTTGCGCCGAAGGAATGGAACAATTTCTTCAATGTCATCATCGGTAACCACTTGCAGGGCAAAGAGAAGAAACTCGACAGACCACAGAGTTCTTTCAGCTTACCAGGTTCACTTAGACAGTTCAAAGTATTTGTCGTACGTGATGTACTGAGCAAATTGGCGAATACACAATATATGTTGATCAATTTCCTCGAGGCACCCGTATTGGCCTTCGTGCTGTCATTGTTCATCAAGTATTATCCGACGGCGAGAGGAGGAGAACAAGTCTACACCTTCAGAGAAAATCTCAATTTTCCTCAGTATTTGTTCATTTCTGTGGTTGTAGCTATTTTCCTTGGGCTTACCGTAAGTGCCGAAGAAATCATCAAGGATCAGAAAATCCTTAAGCGCGAGAAATACCTCAATCTCAATAGATACAGCTATCTCACCGCGAAGATCGGAATCATGTTTGCGATCAGTTTGGTACAGACTTTCTGTTTCACGCTCATTGGAAATTACATTTTGGAAATTGAAGGTATGTTCTTCCCATTCTGGTTGGCATTGTTTAGCACAAGCTGTTTTGCCAATGTCCTTGGCCTGAACATTTCCGCAAGTTTCAACAGTGCCAAGGTCATTTACATCATCATACCTATTTTGATTATTCCACAGCTTCTTTTCAGTGGAGTCATTGTAAGATTCGACAGGCTTTATCCAGGAATCGCCAGTCAGAGCCGCGTTCCATGGGTAGGAAATGTCATGATATCCAGATGGGCATACGAAGCCATGGCCGTGTATCAATTCAGAAACAATGATTTTGAAAAACACTTCTTTGAATTTGATCGCGACAGGAAATATTATAGTTGGAAAAAAGACTATTGGATCAAAGAATTGAAAACCAAAAGTGCGGATTGCCGAAAAATGATGCATGAGCACAATCCCGGTCAGCAATTTGGTTACAACCTCAATGTTCTACGCAATGAACTTACCAAAGAGATGGCAAGGATTCCAGATCTGTCCATTCCAAAAGTTGAAATGCTTCAACCAGGACAGGTTACAGATGATGTGCTGAACAATGTAGATGTTACATTGGCCGAACTTGACCAATATTACATCAACAACTACAATGCAGTCAATCAGAAAAAAGAAGCAAGAATTGCTGAACTGACAGCCACTCCGGAACTCCGAGATAAGTACCTGAAGTTACAGGATGCATGTTACAATGAGAGTTTGGAAGACTTTGCTACCAACAAAAACGACTTGAAGAAAATAGTTGAATATGATGAGCAGTTGGTGCAGAAGCACAATCCGATTTTCTTGACACCAACCGGAGGATTTTTCGATGCTCATTTTTATGCGCCATCTAAAAATCTCTTCGGCAAACAGATCACCACACTATCGGCAAACATGCTTGTAGTCTGGTTCATGACACTCCTACTGTCTGTCATTCTTTTCTTTGATGGTATGAAAAAAGCGCTCGACGGGATCAGTCGATTCGCAGAAATTATCGCTGGAATTTTTAAGAAAAACTCGTCTAAGTAAGAAGATTACTTCAATTCTTCCACTTCGATCATCTTGAAAGGCACATTGATGATGGCTTCATAATCTTCACCTGCTTCGAGCATGTCTTCGTCATCTTGTTCGTAGTACCAGTGAATGGTGACACGGTTACCTAAACCTTCCAGACGTTTAAAGAAGTCAAGCAAACACTTACTGCTGCTCGTATTGAAGTACTCCAACTGAACATGGACGTTTGTTTCGCCTGATGCTGACTTAGCATATTCATCCAGCCAATCGATGAGAGGCTTGTAAAACTCAATTGAGTTTTCAGGAATTGAACGACCCTTCAATTCAAGATGTCCATTGCTATTGAAGCTGACTAAAGGAGTCTTTGGTGTTGGGGTAAGCTTAATGTCTTCCATGTTTAAGTTGATGAAGCCGAAGCTAAAATCTTTTGCAAGATTCAGACAATCTGCGGTTTGTTTTCTATTGATCTGTGTTCAAGTTTTAACAAGACATGCGTTTATATCTTCGCCAACTCAATTCAGATCATGTGCAAAGAAAGTGAAAATGAATGGTTCAGAGGTTGGTTCAATTCACCTTATTACCATATTCTTTATAAGCACAGGGATGACGCGGAAGCTGCGAATTTTCTAGACGCCCTTATTGGTGAACTCGCATTGCCCAGAGGTGCCGCAATTCTTGATTTGGCATGTGGTAAGGGACGGCATGCGATTTATCTCCATCATAAAGGATTTAACGTAACAGGTTTGGATCTTTCCGAAGAAAGCATCAAACAGGCTATGGAGAGTGCCAATGAAGGTCTCATATTCCACACTGCAGATATGCGCACATTTTCACTGAACGAGAAGTTTGACGCTGTCTTTAATCTGTTCACCAGTTTTGGATACTTCGATCAAAAATCGGAGAATGTTCAAGTGATACAGCGAATTCACGCGCACCTGAATGATTATGGGATTTTTGTGATGGATTATTTTAATCCGGCAACCGTTTGTTGTTTCAAGCATAGCGGCGATCTCCATATTGATGGAATTCAATTTCACATCACCAAAAAAATTGAAAATGATCACATCATCAAAACGATTGAGATCAGTGATCAGGGACAACAAAAGCAGTTCATCGAAAGGGTTCAACTCTTTTCGTTGGATGAAATGATAAACATGCTTGAATCCAATGGTTTCAAGGTTCTACACACAAAAGGGAACTATTTCATGGATGACTTCATGGAGAAAACCTCAGATCGCATGATTATTATTGCACAGAAATCATGAATCACCCGCCGATCTTCTATGCCGCTATTCTCTTCGTATCCGCATTAGCCGGAGGCGGTATTTTTCTTCTGACGCACAAACAAAGCAGTAAAGGACTCAAGTTGCTTCTGGCATTCAGTGCGGCATATTTGCTTGGGCTTACCCTACTCCATCTTTTTCCGGAGCTTTTTGCATCGGAAATTGAACATGCCGGATGGTATGTACTTGCAGGATTCATGTTGCAGGTCATTTTGGATTTCTTTTCTCATGGCGTAGAACATGGCCATGCACATACACACGACCACCATCATCACGGAACAAGGTTTCTTTTCATGGTCATGATTTCACTTTGGATTCACGCATTTATTGAAGGAATGCCATTTGGAGGCGTGATGGGTGCGCATGATCACGGACATCTTCACGAACATGCGGGGCATTCACATTCGCATGATCACCGCGATTCACTTTTGATCGGTATATCGTTGCATAAAGTCACCGAAACGTTGGTGTTTACCGCTTTACTTTTCAGTGCTGGAATATCCAGGATGAAGATACTTTTTTGGGTGGTCCTTTTTGCCCTCATCGCTCCTGCCGGAGCATTTGTGCATTATTTTATAGGAGAAAATGGAATAGCCAACATTGCTACCCTTACGCCAAAAGTTACTGGTGTGTTGATTGGTATCATACTTCACGTTTCCACCATTATATTATTCGAAAGTGAAGAAGGGCATAAATTCAATTGGATCAAGTTTGTGGCAATTCTTCTCGGAATTGCGGGAGCAGCGCTGGTTTCGCTGTAGCATGCCATGGAAGAGTATCATGCCATCATCAGCATCCATAGACTGATGGTAATCAATAGTCCTCATCTATGATTCAGCACGATCACTCAAAGATCGGCATTAACCCGAATCATGCCATCGAAATCTAATTCAGCGATTCATCACGAAACCGACAATTAGATCTGGGTTTAACAAGAAGTTAGATCGAAGAAGACAACAGAAAATTCTGTATTGAATTAAGAGCAACAAGGAATCAGAAACAACCTTGTTTATTTTTGCCCGCAAATTTCCGCAGTTCCGGTTTTCCGGTTTTGTTATCTCTGGCCGGACCTTGCAGTTCACTGGAATGGCATGCTGCAAGAATCAAACAATCCAAAATTATCATGAAAATTACCCGCGAGAAAGTAGTAGCTATTCATTACACGCTGCGCAATCCGGAAGGTCAAGTGCTCGACTCGAGCGATGGCAGAGAGCCACTCTATTACCTCCATGGTTACGGCAACCTGATTCCAGGTATGGAAGAGGGTTTGGAAGGCAAAACAAAAGGAGAAAAACTTCAGATCAAAGTAAGTCCTGACAAGGGCTATGGTGAACTGGATGAATCCTTGATCCAGGAAGTTCCTTTGGAAGCTTTCGGTGGACATAAGCCGCAAGTTGGTCAGCAGTTTCAAGCTGGCAATGATCAACAACGCTACATAGTAACTGTGAAAGCAGTAAGCGATACAGCAGTAACAGTAGATGCCAACCATGCGCTGGCAGGCGTAGAATTGCATTTTGATGTAGAGGTCATGGATGTTCGCGACGCTTCACAAGAAGAGATTGCCCATGGCCACGTGCATGGTCCAGGCGGACATCACCATTGATAGCAATTCTTTTTCCCTAA
Organism: Flavobacteriales bacterium; assembly: GCA_019694805.1. GTDB lineage: Bacteria > Bacteroidota > Bacteroidia > Flavobacteriales_D > Sanyastnellaceae > JAIBBG01. The sequence goes on from JAIBBG010000005.1 coordinate 89,744, forward strand.
GTCTCAGACGGTTGCAAAAACGCGCCAAGAGATTAACAGGTGCAGTGTTGAAATATCCTGTTTTTTTTTTCAATGACGCTTGTTGCGAAGGAAAAAACGACTACATTTGCGCCCCTGTTTGAAAAAACTGGAAGCGCGGAAGCCGCTTAAAGTTCTTTGAAATACCTGATTTTACTGCCGGTGTAGCTCAGCTGGCCAGAGCAGCTGATTTGTAATCAGCTGGTCGGGGGTTCGAATCCCTCCACCGGCTCTTTTTTTTTATGTTTTTCAGCCTTACAGAAAAACAATCAGGGGAGTTACCAGAGTGGCCAAATGGGACAGACTGTAAATCTGTTGTCTTACGACTTCGGTGGTTCGAATCCACCACTCCCCACCACAATTGACTCTTCGGGATCAGTTGTAGATCACCAGAACCAAGAATCTGGGAATTGCGGGAGTAGCTCAGTTGGTAGAGCATTAGCCTTCCAAGCTAAATGTCGCGAGTTCGAGCCTCGTCTCCCGCTCAACTACAGTGCGAGTGTGGGCATGAGTGTGGTCACTCCGCACGAACACTCACTATCTCACTGAACTGCCGTTGTAGCTCAGGGGTAGAGCACTTCCTTGGTAAGGAAGAGGTCACGGGTTCAATTCCCGTCAACGGCTCTGAGTTAATTTTAAGAACAAGGTCTTATAAACAGAGATCTTTACCATGTAAAATCAGTATTTCAAACAAGAAGTGCACTTTTTTAATTATCTAGATAACAAAAACAAAAACAAACGCCAATGGCTAAAGAGAATTTTGATCGTTCCAAACCCCACGTGAACATTGGAACTATTGGTCACGTTGACCACGGAAAGACCACTCTGACTGCTGCCATCACAACTGTATTGGCTGCGGCTGGTCTTTCTGAAAAAAGAGACTTCGCGTCTATCGACAACGCTCCTGAAGAAAAAGAGCGTGGTATCACCATTAACACTGCGCACGTAGAGTACCAGACAAAAAATCGTCACTATGCTCACGTTGACTGTCCAGGTCACGCCGACTATGTAAAGAACATGGTAACAGGTGCTGCACAGATGGACGGTGCAATCCTTGTGGTTGCAGCTACAGATGGTCCGATGCCACAAACTCGTGAGCACATCCTTCTTGGTCGTCAGGTAGGTGTTCCACGTATCGTTGTGTTCATGAACAAAGTGGACATGGTAGACGATGCTGAGCTCCTCGACCTCGTTGAAATGGAAATCCGTGAGCTTCTGAGCTTTTACGAATACGATGGTGATAACACACCAATCATCCGCGGTTCAGCCCTCGGTGGTTTGAATGGCGACCCAAAATGGGTAGAAAAAATCATGGAATTGATGGAAGCAGTTGATACTTGGATTCCAATTCCTCCACGTGAAGTTGAAAAGCCTTTCTTGATGTCAGTTGAAGACGTGTTCACGATCACTGGTCGTGGTACTGTAGCAACTGGTCGTATCGAGCGTGGTGTGATCAACTCTGGTGATGAAGTTGATATCATCGGTTTCAACGAAGCGAAACTGAAGTCAACTGTAACAGGTGTTGAAATGTTCCGCAAAATTCTTGACCGTGGAGAAGCTGGTGACAACGTTGGTCTCCTCCTCCGTGGTATTGAGAAGAGCGATATCCGTCGTGGTATGGTAATCGCGAAACCAGGTTCAATCACTCCTCACACCAAATTCAAAGCTGAGATCTACGTGTTGAAGAAAGAAGAAGGTGGTCGTCACACTCCTTTCCACAACAAATACCGTCCACAGTTCTACTTCCGTACAACTGACGTGACTGGAGAGATCAACCTTGAAGCTGGCCGTGAAATGGTTCTTCCAGGTGATAACGTATCGATCGAAGTGAACCTCATTGCACCAATCGCAATGGACAAAGGTCTTCGTTTCGCGATCCGTGAAGGTGGCCGTACCGTAGGTGCTGGTCAGGTGACTGAAATCATCGCGTAATAACACGCGTGACTGATACTGGTGAAGGTGAAATCTTGAACAGATTTCACCTTCACTTTCACGTTTAAAGAGTAAACGTGTTTTTGAGATGAATCTTGGAAGTTGAACAACAAGATTCTGTAAAGAAAAAATTGATACACGGGCATAGTTCAACGGCAGAATAGCGGTCTCCAAAACCGTTGATCTAGGTTCGAATCCTGGTGCCCGTGCAAAGTTTAAACTTCACCACTTCCCACGGGAAGTTAAAAGAAAAGATATGGCTGGAATTAAAACCTATTTGGAGGAATCATACCAGGAGCTGGTTCAGAAAGTGACCTGGCCTACATGGTCAGAGCTACAGGAAAGCACTGTTCTGGTATTCGTAACAACTTTTATCCTGACTATTTTGATTTTCCTGATGGACTTCATCTTCGGCGTTAGCGGAGGTGCAGATTCTATGTGGAAAGGCGTAGTCGGAATGTTGTACGCATTCCTCACCTGATTAATCATCCAGATCCAGGAAAAACATGAGCGACTTCGAAAAAAAATGGTACGTTGTACGGGCCATCAGCGGTAAAGAAAAAAAGGTGAAGGAGTACATCGAAAGCGAAATCAAAGCCCGCGGAATGCAGGACTTTGTAGCGCAAGTACTCATCCCAACTGAGAAGGTATTTCAGGTAAGAAATGGCAAAAAAGTAAGCAAGGAGCGCAGCTACCTACCGGGATATGTGCTCATTGAAGCTGCCCTGATTGGTGAAGTACCACACATTATCCGAAACATCACCAATGTGATCGGGTTTCTTGGTGCTGAAAAGAAGGGAGATCCTATTCCACTAAGACTTTCGGAAGTGAACCGCATTCTTGGTAAAGTGGATGAGCTCGCTGAAAGCGGTGAAGAATTGAGCATTCCTTATGTAGTTGGTCAGAATGTGAAAGTCATCGACGGTCCATTCAACAACTTCGAAGGGGTGATCGAAGAGATCAATGAAGAGAAGAAGAAACTCAAAGTGATGGTGAAGATTTTCGGCCGTAAAACTCCAGTTGAATTGGGGTATATGCAGGTTGAGAAAGAGTGATGTAGAGTTATGAATTATGAGTTATGAATTATGAGTTATGAATTATGAGTTATGAATTATGAATTATGAGTTGTGAATGATCAATGAGATTCATGGTTCATGGTGGTGAAATAAAATAGATTAAACGAGCGTGTGGTGCGCAATGAATAAAACAGTTTGTTACGATTCGCTTCCCCTTGCAATCCACGCACACACAAATAAATAAATAAAGTAAAATGGCGAAAGAAGTTTCTGGATTCGTCAAACTGCAAATCAAAGGTGGTGCAGCAAATCCAGCTCCTCCTATCGGTCCTGCACTGGGTTCCAAGGGTGTAAACATCATGGAATTCTGCAAGCAATTCAATGCAAGGACACAGGATAAAGCTGGTAAAGTTTGCCCGGTATTGATCACCGTTTACAGTGATAAGTCTTTTGACTTTATCATCAAAACGGCACCGGCTGCTGTTCAGCTCCTCGACGCTTCAAAAGCGAAGAAGGGCGCGGCAGAATCAAACCGCCAAAAGGTTGGCTCAGTAACCTGGGATCAGGTACGAGCTATTGCAGAAGACAAAATGCCTGACCTCAATTGCTTCACCGTAGAGTCTGCTATGAAAATGGTAGCAGGAACTGCGAGAAGCCTCGGAATTCAGGTAACCGGTAACCGTCCTTTCTAATTTTTTCGGAGGAAAAACAGCAATGGGAAGTCTAACTAAAAATCGGAAAGCTGCAGTGAGTAAATACGACGGTGAAAAGTCGTACAATCTCTCTGAAGCTGCGTCAATCGTGAAAAAAATCACGACTACAAAATTTGACGCCTCTGTGGACATCGCTGTTCGCCTCGGCGTAGATCCGAAGAAGTCCAACCAAATGGTTCGTGGCACTGTGTCACTTCCTCATGGTACGGGTAAAACCGTTCGCGTACTTGTGCTCTGCACACCTGACAAGGAAGCAGAAGCAAAAGCAGCCGGAGCGGATCACGTAGGACTGAACGAATACATCGAAAAAATCAAAGGCGGATGGACCGATGTGGATGTCATCATCACCACACCCAACGTTATGGGGCAAGTAGGTGCACTGGGCCGAATTCTCGGACCACGTGGACTGATGCCAAACCCGAAAACGGGTACTGTGACTATGGATGTTGGAAAAGCTGTAACAGAAAAGAAGGCTGGTAACATTGATTTCAAAGTGGACAAAACCGGTATTATTCATGCAAGCGTTGGTCGTGTATCATTCGATGCCACCAAACTCGCTGAAAATGCGCAGGAGTTGATTCACACAATCGTGAAACTGAAGCCCTCTTCGGCTAAAGGTACTTATATCAAGAGCATCTCAATGAGCTCTACAATGAGTCCTGGTGTTAATGTTGAACCAAGAACAGTGAGCTGATCGCTGGTATAATCTAATCGGAGGAATTCTTTATGACTAAAGAACAAAAGAACCAGGAGATCGCTGATTTGGTTGAAGCGCTGAAAAGCAATGAAATCTTCTACCTAAGCGATACTACCACTCTGAACGCTGAGGCTACCAGCCAACTTCGTCGCGAATGTTTCAAAGCAGGAATCAAAATGCGTGTTGTTAAAAACACCCTTTTGAGAAAAGCGATGGAGCGCGTTGAAGGCAAGGACTACAGCCCATTATTTGAATCATTGCATGGCAATACTGCCGTGATGTTTGCTTCAGTGGGTAATGTTCCTGCAAGGCTCATCAAAGAGTTCAGAAAAAAACACGAAAAGCCTGCTTTTAAAGCAGCATTTATTCAGGATGATTGTTATGTCGGAGCTGATCAACTCGAAGCGCTCGTTGCTCTCAAGAGCAAGGAAGAATTGCTTGGAGATATCCTCGGACTTCTTCAATCTCCAGCCAAAAACGTTATTTCTGCACTTCAAGGAAGCGCTGGAAACAAAGTTGCTGGCCTCGTGAAAGCGCTCGAGGAAAGAAACGCTTAAAACAACATCAATTTATCAATTAAAACAACCTTTTAAAAATCCAATAAAATGGCTGATTTGAAAGCAATGGCAGAAAGCCTCGTAAACCTTACAGTAAAAGAAGTAAACGAGCTGGCCAAAATTCTGAAAGATGATTACGGTATCGAGCCAGCAGCTGCTGCTCCTGTAATGGTTGCTGGTGCCGCTGGTGGCGGTGCTGCTGCAGCTGAAGAAAAAACTGCATTCGACGTTATCCTCACCGAAGGTGGTGCTAACAAACTCGCAGTAGTGAAACTGGTGAAAGATCTCACTGGTCTCGGACTGAAAGAAGCGAAAGATGCAGTTGATAAAGCTCCATCACCTCTCAAGACCGGTGTTACTAAAGACGAAGCAAACGCTCTTAAAACACAACTTGAAGAAGCAGGAGCTAAAGTTGAGATCAAGTAATATCACAACTCATTAAAATAGTTGAGGCCCCCTTCCATACGCAGTGTGGAAGGGCGGCCTAAACTCATTTGTGAACGATACCTCATCGTTCACACAACATACACCGGATCCGCCGACAGGAGTTCCGGATTTGTTGTCTGAATACTCAGGCTACAAGAGAAGCAAAGTCGCGTGGTTAGCGAACAAGAACAATTAAAACACCTAAAAGACTTGGCAACACTTAAGAAATCAGATGAAAGGCACAACTTTTCATCAACCAAAAGTTTCTATGAATATCCAGATTTTCTGGAAATTCAGTTGGCTTCCTTCCGTGAGTTCTTCCAATTGGAAACGAACCCGGAAAACAGAAGCAATGAAGGTCTCTACAAAGTTTTCTCAGAGAACTTCCCCATCACTGATACCCGAAATCAGTTCGTACTCGAGTTCCTCGATTACTTCATTGACCCACCACGTTACACCATTGAAGAGTGTATCGAACGAGGTCTCACTTACAGCGTTCCGCTGAAAGCTAAACTCAAGCTTTATTGTACCGACCCTGAACACGAAGATTTCGAAACCATCGTGCAGGACGTGTATCTCGGAACCATCCCATACATGACTCCACAGGGATCATTTGTGATCAATGGTGCAGAGCGTGTGATTGTATCACAGCTCCACCGTTCACCAGGTGTGTTCTTCGGACAGAGCCGCCACGCAAATGGTACCAAATTATACAGTGCCCGTATCATTCCTTTCCGTGGTTCATGGATTGAATTTGCTACGGACATCAACAACGTGATGTACGCGTACATCGACCGTAAGAAAAAGCTTCCGGTAACTACCCTGCTCCGTGCAATCGGTTATGAAAGTGACCGTCAGATCCTTGAGATCTTCAACCTCGCTGAAGAGGTGAAAGTTTCGAAAGCAGGTATCCAGCGTGTACTCGGCCGCAGACTTGCAGCACGTGTACTCAAAACCTGGATCGAAGACTTCGTAGATGAAGATACCGGTGAAGTGGTTTCCATCGAACGTAACGAGGTTGTTCTTGATCGTGAAACAGTTCTGGAAAATCAGCACATTGATATCATTGTAGATAGCGGCACAAAGTCGATTATTCTTCACAAGGAAGAATCGAATTCTGCTGACTTCACATTGATCCACAATACACTTCAGAAAGATACATCGAACTCAGAAAAAGAAGCGGTAGAATACATCTATCGCCAGTTGCGTAATGCTGAACCACCAGATTTGGAAACAGCACGTAGCGTTATCGATAAATTGTTCTTCTCTGAGCAGCGTTATGATCTTGGTGAAGTAGGCCGTTTCCGTATCAACAGAAAACTCGGAAATACCAATTCACAAAGCAGAACGCTCACCAAAGACGACATCATCCAAATCATCAAGTACCTCATCGAATTGGTGAATTCTAAAGCCGATGTGGATGATATCGATCACTTGTCGAACCGTCGTGTTCGTACTGTTGGTGAACAGCTTTACAACCAGTTCGCAGTAGGTCTTGCTCGTATGGCACGTACCATTCGCGAGCGTATGAATGTTCGTGATAACGAGGTCTTCACTCCTATCGACTTGATCAATGCGAAGACCTTGTCTTCAGTGATCAATTCATTCTTCGGAACGAACCAGTTGTCACAATTCATGGACCAGACCAACCCGCTTGCAGAGGTCACTCACAAGCGTCGTATGTCTGCACTCGGTCCCGGCGGTCTCTCCAGAGAGCGTGCAGGTTTCGAGGTCCGCGACGTTCACTATACTCACTATGGTCGTCTTTGCACCATTGAAACACCAGAAGGACCAAACATCGGTTTGATTTCTTCTTTGTGTGTATATGCGAAAATCAACAGACTCGGCTTTATCGAAACTCCATACCGTAAGGTTGAACACGGTAAAGCTGTGATGAATAATTCAGGTGTAACCTACCTCACTGCAGAGGACGAGGATACCAAAGTCATCGCACAGGCCAATGCCGAAATCGATGAAAAGGGTAACTTCCTTACACCAAACGTAAAAGCTCGTCTTGAAGGTGATTTCCCGGTAACCAATCCAGATCAACTCAGCCTGATGGACGTTGCGCCTAACCAGATTGCTTCCATTGCTGCGTCGCTCATTCCGTTCCTTGAACACGATGACGCGAACCGTGCGTTGATGGGATCGAACATGATGCGTCAGGCTGTGCCTTTGATGCGTCCTGAAGCACCAATCGTTGGTACTGGTTTGGAAGGTCGTGTTGCAGCAGACTCACGTGTACTCCTCGCTGCAGAAGGTGATGGAGTGGTTGAGTATGTTGACGCAACCGAAATCCGTGTGAGATACAAGCGCAGTGAAGAAGATGAATTGGTGAGCTTCAATTCACCAGTGAAATCTTACGGTATCCGCAAATTCATGAAGACCAACCAAAGCACTACAGTTAACCTTCGTCCATTGGTGACCAAGGGCGAGCGTGTGGTAAAAGGTCAAATCATGGTAGAAGGATATTCTACGAAAGGCGGAGAACTCGCTATCGGACGTAACCTGAAAGTGGCATTCATGCCTTGGAAAGGTTACAACTTCGAGGATGCGATTGTAATTTCTGAACGCGTAGTTCGTGATGATATCTTCACTTCTATTCACGTAGATGAGTACACCACAGAAGTGCGTGATACCAAGCGTGGTGTGGAAGAATTAACGGCTGATATTCCAAACGTGAGCGAAGAGGCTACAAAAGACCTCGACGAGAACGGAATCATTCGCGTTGGAGCTGAAGTGAAAGAAGGAGACATTCTTATCGGTAAGATCACTCCAAAAGGAGAAACAGATCCTACTCCGGAAGAAAAACTTCTCCGTGCCATCTTCGGTGATAAAGCGGGTGATGTGAAAGATGCTTCGTTGAAAGTTCCACCAAGTGCAACTGGTGTTGTGATCGACAAGAAACTTTTCTCACGTACCATTAAAGATAAGAAGCCTGTTAAGACCAACGAAAAAGCAATCGTTGAAGCCCTCGACAAGGAACATGAAAAAGAAGTGATGGATCTCAAAAAGGTCCTCGTGGATAAACTGATCGCAATTCTGAAAGATCAGACATGTCAGGGTGTATACAACTACTTCAAAGAAGAGCAAATCAAGAAGGGAACGAAATTCACGGCCAAATCACTCTCAACGATTGATTACAGTGTGGTGAATGCAGAAGGCTGGACCAAAGATGAGCCAACCAATACCCTGGTGAAGCGTTGTGTGCACAATTTCAACATGCGTTACAATGAAGTACTTGGATCTTACAAGCGTAAGAAATTCCAACTGACTGTCGGTGATGAACTGCCAGCAGGTATTGTGAAACTTGCAAAAGTTTATATCGCACAGAAGCGTAAGCTTCGTGTGGGTGATAAGATGGCTGGTCGTCACGGTAACAAGGGTATCGTTGCCCGTATCGTTCGTGATGAAGACATGCCATTCCTTGAAGACGGAACACCGGTTGATATTGTACTCAATCCACTTGGGGTACCATCCCGTATGAACCTCGGACAGATTTACGAAACTGTACTTGGTTGGGCTGGACAGAAGACCGGAAAACGTTTTGCAACGCCAATTTTCGATGGAGCATCGCTCAACGAAATCAAGCAGGAAATGACTGAAGCCGGTGTACCAGAATGGGGTGTAACCTACCTCTATGATGGTGGTACTGGTGAAAGATTCGAGCAGCAGGCGACTGTGGGTGTGATCTATATGATCAAACTGAGCCACATGGTTGACGATAAGATGCACGCTCGTTCTATCGGTCCATACTCACTCATTACTCAGCAGCCACTTGGTGGTAAAGCTCAGTTCGGTGGTCAGCGTTTTGGTGAAATGGAGGTTTGGGCACTTGAAGCATTCGGTGCGGCAAACATTCTCCAGGAAATCCTCACTGTGAAGTCTGACGACGTTCTGGGAAGAGCAAAAGCTTATGAGTGCATCGTGAAGGGAGAAAATATGCCAGTACCTGGTATTCCAGAATCCTTCAACGTACTCCTGCATGAATTGCGTGGTTTGGGATTGAACATCACCTTAAACCAAAACTCCTAAGGAGATTGAGTATCACCTGATCACACCACAGTAAAAGCTGCGGTTGTGAAAAGGAACAACGAAAAATAGAAACACCAGAAAAAGGATAACATAATGCTTCAAGCAAAAAAAGTAGCACGTCCGAACAGCGATTTCAAATCGATCACCATCAGTCTGGCGTCACCGGAAGAAATTCTGGAGCGTTCACATGGTGAAGTTCTGAAGCCGGAAACCATCAACTACCGTACATACAAGCCGGAACGCGATGGACTTTTCTGTGAAAAAATCTTCGGTCCTGTAAAGGATTACGAATGTCACTGTGGTAAATACAAGCGTATTCGTTACAAAGGAATCGTTTGTGACCGCTGCGGTGTAGAAGTTACGGAGAAAAAAGTACGTCGTGAACGTACAGGTCACATCACATTGAGTGTTCCTGTTGCTCACATTTGGTACTTCCGCTCACTTCCCAACAAAATTGGTTACCTCCTCGGTCTTCCAACGAAGAAGCTCGATCAAATCATTTACTACGAACGTTATGTGGTGGTAAATGCTGGTCCGGCAACCAATGCAGAAGGTGTTCCACTTCAGGATTACGACTTCCTTACAGAAGAAGAATACCTGGACATCGTGGAGAAACTTCCGAAAGAAAATCAGTATCTCGATGACAAGGATCCAAACAAATTCGTAGCGAAAATGGGTGCTGATGCACTTTACGATTTGCTCGCGAAAGTGAAATTGGATGAATTGTCATATGAACTGCGCCACAAGGCAAACGTTGAAACATCACAACAGCGTAAAAACGAAGCGTTGAAGCGTCTGCAGGTTGTAGAAGCATTCCGTGATGCGAATACGCGTGTGGTGAATCGTCCAGAATGGATGATCACCAAAGTGGTACCGGTTATTCCACCGGAACTTCGTCCACTCGTTCCACTGGATGGTGGCCGTTTCGCAACATCGGATTTGAATGACCTTTACCGTCGTGTGATTATCCGTAACAACCGTCTGAAAAGATTGGTTGAAATCAAAGCACCAGAAGTGATCCTCCGCAACGAGAAGCGTATGCTTCAGGAAGCGGTTGACTCGCTTTTCGATAACAGCCGTAAATCTTCTGCTGTAAAAACAGAAAGCAATCGTCCACTGAAATCTCTTTCAGATTCATTGAAAGGAAAGCAAGGACGTTTCCGTCAGAACCTTCTCGGTAAACGTGTTGACTATTCTGCACGTTCTGTAATTGTTGTAGGTCCTGAATTGAAACTTCACGAATGCGGTCTGCCGAAAGACATGGCAGCTGAGCTTTTCAAGCCATTCATCATCCGCAAGATGATTGAAAGAGGAATTGTGAAGACGGTAAAATCTGCGAAGAAGATTGTAGATAAAAAAGAAGCCGTTGTTTGGGACATTTTGGAAAACGTATTGAAAGGACACCCCGTTCTTCTCAACCGTGCTCCTACCCTTCACCGTTTGGGTATTCAGGCCTTCCAGCCTAAGCTGATTGAAGGAAAAGCGATTCAGTTGCACCCACTCGTTTGTACGGCATTCAACGCCGACTTTGACGGTGACCAGATGGCGGTACACGTACCACTGGGTAGTGCTGCAATTCTGGAAGCTCAACTGTTGATGCTCGCATCACACAACATCCTGAACCCTGCGAATGGCGCGCCTATCACGGTACCTTCACAGGACATGGTACTTGGTCTTTATTATATTACCAAGGAACGTAAAGGAACACCTGAGCATCCTGCATTAGGCGAAAACAAAACATATTATTCTGAAGAAGAAGTAACCATTGCTTTCAACGAAGGCAAACTTGACCTTCACGCGAAGATCAAAGTAAGATGGACTGATTTTGCGGGCAACACCACCATCATCGACACCACTTGTGGTCGAGTGATCTTCAACCGTGTTGTTCCAAAAGAAGTTGGTTTCATCAATACACTTCTTACCAAGAAAGCACTCCGTGATATCATTGGCGACATTCTGAAGCACGTGGGTATTGCCCGCACCTCTAAGTTCCTCGACGATATCAAGGATCTCGGATACTATTGGGCATTCAAAGGTGGATTGTCATTCAAACTGACTGACGTAATCATTCCTGCAGAAAAAGACAAACTCGTGAACGATGCTACCAGCAAAGTTCAGGAAGTATTCGATAGCTATAACATGGGTCTGATCACCAATAACGAACGTTATAATCAGGTGATCGATATCTGGACCAATACCAACTCGAAACTCACGAATATCCTCATGGATCGTATTAAAAACGACCAGGAAGGATTCAACAGCATCTTCATGATGTTTGACTCTGGAGCTCGTGGTTCGAAAGAGCAGATTCGTCAGCTCGCCGGTATGAGGGGTCTGATGGCTAAGCCGCAGAAAAACGCTGCAATGGGTGGTCAGGATATCATCGAGAACCCGATCCTTGCGAACTTTAAAGAAGGTCTTTCGATCCTTGAGTACTTCATCTCTACACACGGTGCTCGTAAAGGTCTTGCGGATACGGCGTTGAAAACAGCGGATGCTGGTTACCTCACCCGTCGTCTTGTAGACGTTGCACAAGATGTGATCATCAATGAGGTTGACTGCGGAACACTTCGTGGTATCGTAGCATCAGCATTGAAGAAAGCAGATGAAGTGGTTGAAACCCTTGAAGATCGTATCCTCGGTCGTACAAGTGTTCACGATGTATTGAATCCTGAAACAGGTGAACTCATCGTGGAAGCCGGACAACAAATCAACGAAAACGAAGCGGAAGCTATTCAGGCTGCGGGTATCGAAGAAGTTGAGATCCGTTCGGTACTCACTTGCGAAAGCAAGCGTGGTGTTTGTGCGAAATGTTATGGTCGTGACCTCGCAACAGCGAAACTCGTTCAGGATGGTCTTGCTGCCGGCGTTATTGCTGCGCAGTCCATCGGTGAACCTGGTACACAGCTTACACTCCGTACGTTCCACACGGGTGGTGCTGCCGGCGGTGGTTCTATTGAACAAGAAATCAGAGCGAAGTACTCAGGTAATATCGAAATTGAAGAATTGCGAACTGTTGACTTCATGTCAGATACTGGCGAATTGAAAACCATCGTGGTTTCTCGTTCATCTGAATTGAAGATCATGGATGAAAAATCAGGTTCAGTGCTCACCAATGCGAACATTCCATACGGTGCAACACTCTACAGCAAAGTTGGTCAGTCTGTGAAGAAAGGAGATCTCATCTGTGATTGGGACCCATACAACAGTGTGATCATTACTGAAGAAGATGGTACCATTCGTTTCGATGCTGTTGAAGAAGGAATTACTTTCAAAACAGAACTCGACGAACAAACCGGTTTCTCTGAAAAAGTAATCATTGAAACCAAAGACAAAAAGAAAAACCCAGCGATTGAGATCGTTCGAAACAAAGAAGTGGTCAAAGTTTACTCACTCCCGGTGGGTGCTCACTTGAACGTTGAGAACGGCGCGAAAGTCGGAAAAGGAGTTGTACTCGTGAAGATTCCACGTATGTCTGGTAAGACAAGCGACATCACCGGTGGTCTTCCACGTGTGACGGAATTGTTCGAAGCACGTAATCCATCTAACCCGGCAGTAGTAACTGAAATCGACGGAATTGTAGAATACGGTAAAATCAAACGTGGTAACCGAGAGATTGCAGTGAAGGCACGTACAGGTGAAGAGAAGAAATATCTCATTCCACTCTCCAAGCACATTCTTGTGCAGGATGGTGACTTCGTACGCGCAGGTATGCAGCTTTCTGATGGTGCCATTTCTCCGGGCGACATTCTCGATATCCAGGGACCAACAGCGGTTCAGGAGTATCTGGTGAATGAAATCCAGGAAGTATACCGTCTGCAGGGTGTGAAAATCAACGACAAACACTTCGAAGTGATTGTTCGTCAGATGATGCGTAAAGTAGAAATCACGGATGCTGGAGATACCCGCTTCCTCGAAGGAACAAGCGTAGATAAAGCTGAATTCCTCGAAGAAAACGAGTTGCTCTTCGACAAGATGGTAGTGGTAGATGCTGGTGACAGCGATCGCTATCAGGTTGGTCAGATCATCAGTGTACGCAGTCTTCGTGATGAAAATTCACAATTGAAGCGTAAGGACAAGAATGAGATAGTTGCCCGTGAAGCGGTAACAGCTACAGCACGTCCGATGCTTCAAGGTATTACTCGTGCGTCGCTTCAGACAGATTCATGGATCTCTGCTGCATCGTTCCAGGAAACGACTAAGGTTCTTAACGAAGCTGCGGTTCAAGGTAAAACTGACTACCTCATTGGATTGAAAGAAAACGTAATAGTTGGTCACCCAATCCCAGCCGGTTCAGGTGTTCGCAAATTCCAGAAAATGATCGTTGGCAACAGCGAAGATTATGTGAATTTGGTTGCGAAACGCGGTTCTGGCGGTAATGTGGTAAGTGAAGAGCGCGTTGGATAATTCGATTAGAATCATTTCCATATAACATGAAAAAGCCCGGTTGATGCCGGGCTTTTTTTTTCATTCCGTTTTTCTTCGACTCATCATATCTGAATCATTTGCATTCTAAAACATGCAAATTAGTCCGACCATTCTATTGGGTAGCTATTCGTGGAATTTGCGTTGAAGCGTTGTGTATTTTGAGATCAATAGAAAAGGGATCAAACCTTGCGACCCTCTTCTAAAAGGATAATTCTTGGAACAATAGGTCCAATAATATTCACATATTATTGCTTAATAAATGACATACGTTTCACCTTGTGATCATCAGAAATTTCAATAAAATAAATACCAGATTTTAAAGATGACAAAACAATTCTATGTTGATCATTCAATATTTTGTCCACAACAACTTCCTTCCCAATGCTATCATAAATCTTATAGATACTTTGTGATGACTTAAAGGCTCCGGTGATGTATAGGAAATCGCATGCTGGATTCGGATATACAGACCATCCACTTCCATCCGTTACAGTCATTCCAATGACAATCACATTTTGTACAATCGAACTCGCAGTATCAATGCATCCCGTGATGCTTTCATAACTTACACTATAGTCACCATTGACAGTAGCCACAAGGGTTTGCCCATTTTCACCTTCAATAACTTCACCATTTAAATACCATTGAATGAAGCCATCAAACATTGGAGTTGCAGTAAGCAATGCGCCAGATATTGTGATTACTGGAGTTGGAACCGAATCAGTATTTTCGGTAAAACATCCCAAATAGAATCCCTTATTCGGATCAATAGGCGTACAACTGAAAACAGGCACAGTGGCATTCGCCAACTTTCCACCTACATAAAAGTGCCCTGTACCGTCTGCTTCAATGCATTGAACATCTGTTTGTGAAAGAGATTCTGTAACGCGGAATGCTTGCAAATAATTCCCTTCATAATCAGCTTTAGCAACAAAAGACATGGAAGATGCTGTTGTTGGCAATTCAATTGAACCAAATGACGCAAGTCCTGTGTAACCACCAGCAATCCAAATTCCAGTCTGATCAGGAGAATTCATCAAACACCATGCATAACAAGTAAGATTGGATTCGAGCTCATGAATCCAAAGTCCGTCGCCATTTTCATCCAATTTTAAAATGGCACCTACTCCAGTAAAAATAGAACTCGGGTTTGAAATTGTCTCAGCTCCAACAGTCATTTGAGAAAACACTTGTACGCCAGCATAAATTTGATTGTTGTGGTCAATTGTTAACGGGATGAAATTATCATCCGGTGTTCGGGCATTCCCATATTGCTTAACCCAAACATATTCCATGTTATCATTACATCTTAAAAACATGATCGGTGAACCTGCCGCAGGCGCAACATCATAAACCAAAGTATCTTCCTCGATAACTACCTCTCCATAGGTCATTGCTGCAAACAATAAATCACCATTGTCAAATACAGCAGCATTCTTAAAAATGGGACCTGAAATTGCTGTCCCCGGCGTGTAATCATCAATGAAAAATGTACCCTGCAATTGCCCATTACCGTCCATCTTAGCAATACTCAATGCACCGGATTGAAAATAGATATGTTCATTGGCATACTGAAGCATACAACCTTGTCCATTACTTGCAAAATTCGTATTGTGATGCCATAAAAAATTGCCTTCACTGTCCAATTTCACAATGTTATTTCTATTAGATCCCGCATCCACAGTATCTTCATTGATGATGATTTGACTGGTCCCGTTAGTATAGCCCATCACATAAAGATTACCACTTTCATCTGTCTCAAGATTATACACGTTAAAAGCCCCACCATTAGGCGATCCAATTCGACTAACATGCAATAAACTTCCATTCGGATTAAATTTGTAAATAAAAGTTGTTGTAGAAGAAAAAGATTCGAAAATTTGGTCTTGACATTGCTGCGCTCCGTTCGCATCATCGGTTGTATAAATGTTTCCATCCGGATCAACCGCAATGTCCTCAGCTCCACCAAAGCTATTGTTTATACCCGCGTAACCTCCACTGGTTGCCCAATCAAAACGTTGGGCTATGAGCATCGGATGAATAATTAATACTAAGACTGAGAATGTAAAGATTTTTTTCATATGAATCCAAATGTTTTGTTTAAGAGTGGTCAAAGCTATCCTGCATTGTCATTTAAATCCATCACTAGATTTTGCTATACTTTTATTCAACGGTGATATGATGGAATGCCGCCTGTTTATCGCTTCAGTCAATTTTCTTATTTGAAAACGAATTCATTATTAACCTTCATTACAGTGATTGCTGAATAAAAGCTTAGTTAAGCTAACTTCCGCGATATTGGAGTGATAAAAATGCAAGAAGTCAGAAATATGTGTTTGAACATGAAGATGAGATTCTTCACGATATTATCGTTCGTGTTTATTGCTACTGTCGCATTTGGAAAAACAAAATCCTTTCGCATATACTCAACCATGGGAGCATTGCATGTGAAAATCAATGGAATTCAACAAACAGTAGAAAATGAAGAAGTGAAGTTTCACACCCATTTTCCCCAATTAGATACCATTTACTGGATGGGTGTTGAAGGGACAAAAGACCAAGGCTATGTATTGTGTAATTTTAAACCGGACAGCATCTATGTTTTCTTTCAAAACTGTTGCGGTTCAGTCGATATCACCAAATTAAGTCTTTACGAACAGCTCTCCAAAATTCCATCTCCAGACGAATCCCAGGAAGCATATGATCAGTATTTAGCTGCACAACAATTGATATTGCAGGACAGTCCTGAGATCACCTTACGTATTAGAAATTCCAGTGACCAAGACACCATTTATGGTATGTACATCGATGAAGCTTGTTTTCCAACGTTCAGTAGAATGACGAAAAAAGGCTGGAATATGGGAAGTCCGCAGAAATGCTTTTACTGGAACAACATCAGTAGTTTTATTTTCTTCACTTCAACATCCAATTATGGGTTATCGGCCAATAAAGTGGGAGAAATCCAAGACATTTATCCCTCTGAAAAAGATACCATCCTTCAGCAAGTGGATCTTCGCATTTTCGATGATGAAAAAGTAACGATCACGTACGACGCAAGAAGAGATACCATCCAGG
This sequence comes from Flavobacteriales bacterium, assembly GCA_019694805.1. Lineage (GTDB taxonomy): Bacteria > Bacteroidota > Bacteroidia > Flavobacteriales_D > Sanyastnellaceae > JAIBBG01. Next base: position 106,641 of record JAIBBG010000005.1, read on the forward strand.
TGCAACGGTTTGCTAAAAAGCAACCTGCTGCCATCCATCACAATAAATGTGGTTGTTGAAGCCCAAAAATGGAACCGCTGATTTTTAAGCAGTTCGTGATAACGAAATCCATTGCAACACTAAATCTCGCCATGACACACGCTACCTCGATTTTATTTTACACGATTTGAATACAAGCCTTCCAATTAAAAACTTGTCGTGTTTCATCTGATACCAACAGAAGCGCGTCTGTTTGGGCTTTCAAATCTTCAGGACGATTCCGACTGTATGACCAGTGTTTAACATTCTCAGAACGACTCATCAATCTTCGTCTCAGGCACTCGCATCTTCCGTTTCCTTTTGTTACACAGAAGTTATGAGAATTCTTATTGTGAAATTCACCCATGAAGCATGTCTAACGCCATGTTCAGGGCTACTTTTGCCCTTCTTATCAGAATTGTAATGCCGTTGAAGATTCTATTTTTTTTCGCCACGCTCCTATCCCTTTCACTTGACAGTATTTCCCAATGCATTGTGATCAATGAAATCATGATCAATGGACCCGGGCCCAATGATGGCTCCAATGCGCCATATACTGAAGAATGGATTGAACTCTATAACACTTGTGATACACCCGTTGATATCGGTTGCTATGTGATCGCAGATGGTGATTTCACAGTAACCATTCCGGCGTCGACGATCATGGCTCCGAACTCCTATTTCCTTTTGGGAAGTCCATCATCAGGGCTCACACTCGACCTCAACTGGGCCGAATGTGGTTGTGCCAACGGAACAGGTATCGGCATTTTTACCAACGGCAATGAGCAAGTATTGCTGTCCGATGCGGGTGGAAATATTTCCGATGCGCTTCAATGGGGAAATGGTCAGTTTCCGCTGAATGCGACAAGCACTGCTCTTGGCGCTTGTTCATCGCTCAGTTTCAGTTTTGCATCCAATACAGGTGAATTTGAAATATTGCCAGATGGCGGAAGTAATGGATGTTCCATGGCCAGGGCTTGTGATGGATCTATGGATTGGGCGGAATTTTGTGACACCACTCCTACTCCAGGTGCATCCAATGGCGCAGTGAATCCTGAAGTCATGTTTGAAAGCAGTGAAACAACGATTTGTGCGGGTCAGTGCATCAGCTTTCAGGATATCACGGGTATCACCGCTGACAATTGGGAATGGACATTTGAAGGTGCGGATATCACTTCTTCTTCATCACAAAATCCAACAGCGATCTGTTATTCGACTACCGGCGTGTATAATGTTTCGCTCACCATCACCGGCGCTTGTGGTTCATATACGCATACCGAGGTTGATATGATCGAAGTGTCAAACGGCGAATCACCAACCATTATTTATTCCAGCCCAATACCTTTCTGTGAAGGTGGTGGTGTCTTCTTAGAATCATTCGCAGCATCTGCGCAGTGGTACCTAAATGGAGCCCCTATCTCGGGAGCAACTTCTGGTAATTATTACGCCACTGAAGAAGGAACTTATACGGTGGTGGTCACCATTGGAAGTTGTGAGTTAGAATCAGAAGGACTTGAAGTGATCGTAGATCAAATCGTTCCTGTAGAAATCACTCCATCAGGCGTAGTAACCATTTGTGAAGGATCATCGATTGAATTGACTACCAATGGCAATTATGATTCTTATATATGGTTTTTGAATGATGTTGTGATGGACGGTGTAACAAGTCCAAGTATTACGGCAACAGAACCCGGCCACTACACCGTCACTGTTTTGGATGGCACGTGTTCCTCCGAATCATCCATCACAGAAGTCATCACAGAAACCAGTTTGAGCATTGATGTGACACCAACGGGCAATGTGCATGTATGTCCAGGTGAAAGCCTTTTGCTCACCGCCACGTCGGGATTTTCGAATTATGAATGGTACCTCGATGGCACGTTACTTATTACAACAACTACTCCCATATTGTCGATTACTGAAACAGGTGAATATGTTGTAATGGTTGGCGAAGGCGATTGCTCTGCTACGTCTCAAATAACGAATGTGTCTGCCGGAGTGGTTCCTAATGTGAGTGTTCAACAAGGAACTCAGTTCACCACTTGCGAAAATTCATCTGAACAACTCAACGCGACTACAGGCTTTACCAATTACACCTGGGACATCAATGGTAATGTCGTTAATGGCAACAACACGGCAAACATCACGATCACAGATGAAGGTATATATACCGTTACTGTTTTCAGTGCGGATGGTTGCGAAGATTCTTTCTCCACGAATGTGAATGTTACCACGTTAGAAATTCCGGAAATCACTTCTTCTACAGGCTTCTTCAGTTTTTGTGAAGGTTCTTCCATTATCCTAAGTATTCCAGATAACTACGAAGGATATCAGTGGTTCTTTAACAATGCACCTGCAGGAAATAATCCGCAAATCACTGCGCAAACTGAAGGAGATTATTATGTCCTGGTAACGGCAGACGATTGTTCTGTTACTTCAGCCATCATGTTGGTGGAAGAACAAGCTCTTCCAACTGCACTGGTGAATCCCACTGGACCGCTTGCCATATGTGATGATCAAACCATATTGACTGTAAACACCGATGCATCAACCATACAATGGAATTGGAATGGCAATCCATTGATCGGAAGCAATACTGCCAATCTAACGATTACAGAATCCGGCACCTATCAGGCGATAGTATCAAACGGTTTATCCTGCACAGCACTGTCAAATGAAGTTGTTGTGGAATTTTTGAATGACCTGAATGTGATGATCATGGCGAATCCTGCAACTGCATGTGAAGGTGAAGAGGTGACATTGAGCATAAACGGGGAATTTGATGACTATGATTGGAGCAATGGTTCTAATTCTTCCACTGCAGTTGTGGATGCAAGCGGTCTTTATTCTGTGATCGTTACCGATGGCGAATGCACAGCAACTGCGAGCTATCAACTTCAAATGATCCCATTACCTGATGTAGATGCAGGCGCGGATACCATCGCAGATTGCGATCTCGGTGTTATACTCTATGGATCTGGTGATGGACAACTTACCTGGACACAAGATGGAACGGTTGAACTTCCACAATCGGCCACTACGCCGGTTTTACCAGAGCACAATACCATTTACGTTTTAACTGCGAGCTTAAATGGCTGTGAAGCTTCTGATGAAGTGCTTGTCATTTCGACTTGTGAAGGCATGCAGATTCCGAATCTATTCACGCCCAATGGTGATGGCAAAAATGACACATTCGAAATAGTCGCTAAAGGCTTGTCGCAATACTCCATTAAAATCTACAATCGATGGGGAAATCTGGTGTTTGAATCCACACAGCTCAATGACCAGTGGAATGGCGACATCAATGGCAGCGCAGCATCTGAAGGCACCTATTACTACGTGATTGAAGCAACGAAGTACAATGGTGAACCTTATGATGTCAAAGGACTCAAAGGCACCTTGACTTTGATGAGATAATCCTGTTGCACGATGGGCCGTTCTTCTTCATGCGACATGAAGTTTGCTGATTATTCCTGAAGCGAAATGCACGCTCAATAAGTTTTTGGAAAAAAAATTCGCGAAACCAAAATGTTGCATATATTTGCAACCGAATAGTTTCAAAATGAAAAAATCATGAGACGAGACGTATTTCAGGCCATTGCTGATCCGACAAGAAGAGCCATTCTTTTATTGGTCGCATCACAAGCCATGACACCTAATGCACTTGCTGAGCATTTCGATTCGACGAGACAAGCTGTTTCGAAACATTTGAAAATTCTCACCGAGTGCGAATTGTTGAGAGCGACGCAACAAGGCCGTGAAATTTATTATGAAATCGAAGCGAAAAAATTGAAAGAGATTGATCAATATCTGGAGAAAGTGAAATCGATTTGGGAGAGTCGATTCAACCAATTAGACGATGTATTAAAAACCCTTAAAACCACGAACAAAAAATGAGTCAGCATGTCATTTTCGAATTTGTTGTAGACAAAGACAACAAAACAATCACCGTTAAAAGATCATTTGCCGCAGAGCGGTCATTGATTTGGGATGCCTATACCAAACCAGAAATCATGGACCAATGGTGGGCACCCAAACCATGGAAAGCACGCACCAAAACCATGGATTTCCGTGAGGGTGGCTATTGGCATTACGCCATGTTAGGTCCGGAAGGAGAAGAACATTGGGCATTGGCGAAATATATCAAGATTCAGCCCATAGAATCCTTTACTGCCTTTGATGCATTTGCTGATGCCGATGCGAACATCAATGAAAGTATGCCACAATCAGAATGGGAAGCGAGTTTCACTGATATGGGCGAACAGACACTTGTATCTTTTGTGATTCGCTACAACGACCTTGCACAACTTGAAGCCACCATAGCGATGGGCTTCAAAGAAGGATTGAGTATGGCGATGGAAGGACTGGATGAGCTATTGCCAACACTTGTATCGTGAGAGAACATGATGTAGCCACAGATTTTCGCCTATTGAGCGAGTTACTTGTGGGATGAAAAGTCAGTATCAATAAACCGAAGCAACGAACATGTTTAATTTTCATAGAGAAGATTAACATGATCAGTGCTTCGGTTTTTTTTGTTAGCACTCATCGGCTTCGAGAACCAACCAACTTTTGAGATATTGGAATCAATAGAGAACTTGTCCATCCGCCGTTGACACAGCATTTAAGGTGTATCCAATATATGCTTTCAATCCATAACCATAAAGCCTTTCAGTAATATCGAAGGATGAAGTCTTTAAATGGCCGAAGGAAAATTCAGTTTGTAGACCGAAAGCCAGGTCGCTCAAAAACTGATATTGAATTCCCGCAGACAAAGAAGTAAATAAATTGAATCGGTGCAATTGGTTGGATATTTCATGATTGTATTCAGAAGAAACTACATGTGAAGAATCGACAAAAGTTTTAGAAGAATATGCCGTTAAAAAAGCCGGTGAAACGTGGGCTGCGCAGGAAAATGTCAATGCACCCAGTCCCAATTGACAAGACATACCTAGAGGTATTTTCGAATACAAATAATTTACCATATATTCTTGTGTACCCGTTTTTTCAGGCATATAAATAAATCCAATTCGCGGATCAATGGGGTCGCCAAAACTCAAAGGAATTTTACCGGATTTATATTGATACCTTTCAAAACACAAGCCCACGTCAAAGTATATCTTTTTTGTGATGGATCTGCTCAACATTAAATCCACCGAGAAACCTTTACCGGGAACTTCAAATAGATTCCGTTTATCATATTCAGCTTTCGATGCAGCATTTTCATTCGTCAATAATGACTTGCGGAAACTCGAATTTAGTCCGGCACCGGCTTTCAATATCCAATTTACTTCTGATTTCGTTTCATCTATAGCTGTTTGTGCTTGAGTATGGCATACAGAGAATACGATGCTGCAAAGCAGCAACAAGTGCAATCTATCAATTCGCATAGGATTTGAGTTTGAGGAATTACAGTTCAGGCCTAAGGTGCAATTCGTGTTCATGATAAAGACCAACAATTGATAATCGGAGTTGCATGAGATTATTTATATGAGAGTCATGCTCAAACCCGGAATATGCAGTACCTTTCTATTCTGATTCAAAATCCCTTTGAATTCACATATCCCGATTTATCTAGACAAGTTCAATCGTTTCGAGTGCTCACCGAAATCAAAGCTATGCCAGTGCGTGAGAAATCTTTGGTCTTTTAAATCTCAATATCGAAACACAATATATCATTCTATCTAACTTATTTTATTGCATTCATTACCCACGCGTCAGTCATATCTTCATTGGACTACCCTTTGACGTCGCAGTCCACGGATTTCAGGTTTAGAGCAGATTGTTTTCGATGGTGATGGTTGAATTTCCAAGAATTAGCTCTGCGGTCGACAGCATTGACATGAGGTGTTTCGCCAGGAGATCACATGTGTTCTGATTTTTCTCTGACTTTCTTTTTGCCTTGATGCAAAAAGAAAGAGAAGCGAAGCTTCGAAGAAATCAAGGCTGTTGAGAAAATCCTTGAAATCCACAGCATCTCCGGGCGACCGACCCAAACTCCTCACAGTTTTAAAAATGACAAGCAAAATCCTGATGCTTCGAATCATGGCTGGACATTTTTAAAACTGCTCGTCTAGATGGGTCGCTCTATGCCCTACGATGCTGGGATTTCTACGGATTTTCTCAAAGGCCATCAGCACCAACGTGAGGATTGTCGTCAAGAGATTACTGGTGTTCTCATTTTTCTCTTATCCGTTTTTTCCTTGTTTTTATGAAGTGCCGGTATAAGAAAACAAATTAGCTTGGCAATTCAATCTGGTCTCAATTCTTGGAATCTGGGTTAAGTGGATTGTAGTTTCAAGGTATGCCACTTGGAACTTTTAAGAAAAATGGTAAAGCCAATTTCAATACAATTTAGATTTGGCACATGCTGAACAACCACATTCGCTGCTACAAGTCAATAGTGATTCTGTTGACTATGGCAACATCAATAGTATCCTGTGACCCCGCTATGGTTCGCGCTGTCATGGATGGAGAAGTATACAGCAAAGCTCCATTAAGCAATGAAGAGATGATTTCAGGTTTAAAAGAAGCTTTGAAACAAGGAACAACAAAAGCAGTGCAAACCACATCGGCCGTTGATGGCTTTTGGAAAAATCCGAAAATCAGAATACCCTTTCCAGAAAGTGCCATGAATGTGAGGAACAAAGCCATCAGTCTCGGTTTTGCGAATCAGGTGGAAACTTTTGAAGCCACCATGAACCATGCAGCAGAAAAGGCAGCAGAAAAAGCCATTCCGATTTTTGTTGATGCCATCACCAAAATGACCATCGAAGATGCATTCAACATCCTGCATGGTGACAGCATTGCGGCCACCACTTACCTAAAAAAGAATACGACGGCTGCTTTGACGTCCCAGTTTCGACCGGTTGTTCAACAAGCTATTGATCAGGTGAAGCTTACAAGCTATTGGGAACCACTTGTGACTGCATACAATTCGGCCAATATTCTCACGGGACAAAAAGCCATTGAACCAGACCTAACCGCTTATGTCACCGAGAAGGCGCTTGCTGGTCTTTTCCATTATGTCTCTGAAGAAGAAACGCTCATTCGCAAGGATCCTAAAGCGCGTGCTACAGATATTTTGAAGAAGGTATTTGGTCAATTAGACGGTAAATCCTGACAGTCATTCCGGGAAAACTCAAGCTTTAGATTAGCCTCCACGATGTTTTTTTGGTCAGTTACTCCTGACTACCTTCGCGCGCATTCCAAACCATTCAATGAAAATGGCTGAAAACCTCGATTTCAACAAGAACGAAGATAAGATGATGCAGTTGGTAAGCGGGCTGCAGCGTAAACTTGAAAAAGTATACGAAGGCGGCGGCAAAGGCCGTATCGCCAAAGAACATGAGAAGGGAAAGATGACCGCTCGCGAGCGAATCGATTACCTTTTGGATAAAGACTCACCTCGCGTTGAAATTGGAGCACTTGCAGCCGACGACATGTACAAGGAACACGGTGGGTGTCCTTCCGCCGGTGTTGTTGTGGTGATCGGATATATCCGAAAAAAACAATGTATGGTGGTGGCGAATGATGCCACAGTGAAGGCCGGAGCCTGGTTCCCCATGACAGGCAAAAAAAATCTTCGCGCTCAAGAGATCGCCATGGAAAACCATTTGCCTATCATTTATCTTGTTGATAGCGCAGGTGTTTACTTGCCGATGCAGGATGAAATTTTTCCCGATAAAGAACACTTCGGACGCATCTTCCGCAACAATGCCATCATGAGTTCGCTAGGCATTCCACAAATTGCTGCGATTATGGGTTCTTGTGTTGCCGGTGGTGCATACTTGCCCATCATGAGCGATGAAGCCATGATCGTCGATAAAACAGGCACCATTTTCCTTGCAGGTTCATACTTGGTAAAGGCTGCGATCGGAGAAGACATCGACAATGAAACCCTTGGAGGTGCCACCACCCATTGCGAAATTTCCGGTGTTACCGATTACAAAGCGAAAGACGATAAAGATGCGTTGGACCGCATTAAAAATCTGATGGATAAAATGGGCAAGGTTGGTCATGATGCTGGTTTCGATCGCATCAAACCCGAACCACCCAAATTCAGTGCGAAAGAGTTGTACGGCATTCTGCCGGATGACCGTGTGAAGCCATACAATGTTTTGGATATCATCGCACGACTTGTCGACAACAGTGAATTCGAAGAATACAAACCTGATTACGGAAAAACCATCATTTGTTGTAATGCCCGCATCGATGGTTGGAGCGTCGGTATTGTCGCCAATCAACGATTGATGGTGAAGAGTAAAAAAGACGGCATGCAGATAGGCGGAGTGATCTATAACGATAGTGCCGATAAAGCTGCGCGTTTCATCATGAATTGCAACCAGAAAAATATTCCTTTGGTTTTCCTCCAAGATGTAACCGGATTTATGGTTGGATCTCGAAGTGAACACGCAGGGATCATCAAGGACGGAGCTAAACTCGTGAATGCACAGAGCAACAGTGTTGTTCCCAAATTCACCGTGATCATGGGTAACAGCTATGGCGCAGGTAATTACGCCATGTGCGGAAAAGCCTATGACCCACGCCTCATCATCGGATGGCCAACAGCGCAAGTGGCAGTGATGGGCGGCGCACAAGCAGCGAAAGTATTGCTGCAAATCGAAGTATCATCTCTCAAAGCGAAAGGCGAAGAAATCACCAAAGAGCGTGAAGAAGAATTGTACAATAAGATCAAAGACAGGTATGACATGCAGACATCGCCATATTACGCGGCATCGCGTTTGTGGCTTGATGCGGTGATTGATCCGGTTGATACCAGAAAATGGCTCAGCCTGGGAATTGAAGCGGCGTCGAGGGCAAAAGCTGAACGCGTCTACAATGTCGGAGTGATTCAAACCTGATTATTTCGCCATCAGATAAGTCCATGTGGATTTCAACATTGAAGTCGGTCTGACTTCTATGATAGCCTCAGGACCGTTGAGTCCAAAGTCACCGTAATAACCTTCTGCACCTCGCGTATTTCGCGTTGGAAAGATGATATCAAAGAGCGATTGAGATTCACCCGATGAATCGATCACACCACCTTTTCCGCCTTTGCCCGGTTCACCACCTATCCCACCACTATTGTCGATGACAATCATGGGCAAGTATTTTTCCGAAATGGAATCACAATAGATGACAACTACAGCTCCCCTTCCACCTCTACCGCCATCGCCACCATTGCCACCAAGTCCGCCATAACCGCCCGTTCCAGAAGTTGCATCACCACCTTTGCCACCATTACCACCCTTTCCACCACTACCACCTCTGGCGGTAATGCGCACACTACCTTCACCAGCTTTGATCTGCAAACTATGCCTTTGGTTCTTTGAATAACAATGCACTTGTATGATGGAATCCTCACTTTCTGAAACCTGATACATCCATAAAAAAACAGTGTCGGCATCAGCGCCATAACCACCAGTTTCACCATTGAATCCATTGCGGTCCATACTCGCATTTGATCCATCCGTGCCATCTGAACCTTCCGCTGCCGTGAATAGTATGTTATGTGTGATCCGGAAGTCGATGGCAAACACAGATACATCGTTGATTCTTGGATTGTTTTTCCATATCACAGAAACGACACAACGATTGCCGGAAAGAATGAGATTCTGCGGAATGCGAATGGTACCATCTTGTATCAGCTTGTCATTCTGATAAAGTTCAATGCTATCAGGACTGAGTATATCAGGATATCTCCAAGGATTTACCGTGAAATGTTTCCCATTGGAATAAGTACAAGAAATATCCGGTTGAAATTCATCACCCGGATGAGGAATAAAACCTTCCGGCAGCAGCACATCCATTCTTTTGATGTCAGGTAGAAGAATCACGATTTTATCCTGGATATTATGATTCCAATCCACCTTCATGGTGATGGTGATTTTATTCCCAAGCTCGCGCACTCTATTCAAATCCAATTGCAGAATTCCACTGTTAAACTCTCCGGCATCGCAGGATACCAACAAATTATACCACCTGAAATTCCCATTGAGAAAACCAGTGGTGCGGCGCACTTTGCCATTTTCATATTGAACACGACAACCCAGAGGTAATTTGCCGGAGATGAACCAGATGTCGCTGGTATCGGGAATCATTTTGATGGTTTTGATATCCCGACCAAATCCTGCGAATGCAGCGAGGAAGATGAGCACTATGGTCAGTCGGATATTTCGTTTGTGAAGAAATGTCATAGAGAGAACGTTAACGAAAGTAAATCCTATCCTATTTCATTCATTTATTTGAAGGCATAAAATTACCAACGGATGAAACTGATATCTTTTAATGTAAATGGAGTTAGGGCTACTGTGAAGAAAGGGCTCCTCGACTCGATTCAAAAAATGAATCCCGATGTTCTTTGTCTTCAGGAAACCAAAGCCAATGATGAACAAGTAAGCGAAGCATTGAAAGACCTTCGCGGTTATGAAGTCTATTCATTCAGCGCCGTCAAGCCCGGATATAGTGGAACAGCCATCATCACCAAAACCAAACCCATCAGTGTGACCAACGGAATTGGCACAGCAGAACACGACGATCAGGGAAGAACCATCACTGCAGAGTTTCCGAATTTTTATTTGGTGAATACTTATGTACCCAATTCTGGTCAAGAACTCGTAAAACTGGATTACCGAGAACAATGGGACAAAGCATTGCTCGACTACTTGAAAAAACTCGAAAAGAAAAAACCGGTGATTTGGTGTGGTGATATGAATGTAGCACATCAGCCCATTGATTTGGCCAATCCAAAAACCAATTACAATAAAACTGCTGGTTATACCCAACGCGAAATTGATGGTTTGGAAAACTACTTCAAATCCGGATTCATCGACACCTTCCGACATTTCTATCCCGAAGTAGTCAAGTACAGTTGGTGGAGTGCGCGCTTCAATTCCAGGGCGAAAAACGTGGGTTGGAGAATTGATTATTTCATCGTTTCAAAATCACTCATTTCATCCGTGAAAGACGCATTCATCCTGAATGAGATTGAAGGCAGTGACCATTGTCCGGTAGGCATTGATATCAACGTATAATTCCAACTACCTTGAGAGGACTCGAATTTCTCATCGCTTTTTTTGTCTTGCTCGGTATCATGATGGGATATACCGCACAGATACCTGGAGGACATTTTGTGCTCATGATTGGATGTGGCACACTCGCCATTTTTTACATCATTCTCGCTTTTGGATTGGGAGGCAATTTTTTCATAGCCAGATTGCGCAACGCGGAACCCGATGAAAAACCATATATCTGGATGCGGTTATTGTATGGACTCACCTTCACGCTGGCTACCGTTTCTATTTATTGGCATGAGCGCTTTTTGCCTATGGCCACGACATTGGTTTACCTCAGTACCTTCTTGCTCACGGTAACCATGTTTTTAGCCATTTATTTATTTGAAAAAAATGATCCAGCCATGTATAGGTTCATCATGTTCAGATCTATTGTATTCAGTGCTATGGTGATTTTCTATGTGTTAACTCCCCTACCCACACGGCTTGCATGGCGATTTGAAGACCAATATTATAGAGAATTACTTCAGTATTCTATTGAAAATCCCGACGATCCGCAGGCGAAAAAAAATGTACGTGATTATGAAAGAAAGTCACGCGGAGAAATTTTTATCGAAGAAGAAGTAGAATAATGACATGGGTTTATGCGTGCGGTGTTACCCACACTTCACCATGATCGAAGATTTCTTTTTTCCAGATGGGAACCACTTCTTTCAATCTGTTCATCAGATAGGCACATGCTTCAAATGCTTCGGCACGATGAGGGGCAGAAATCCCGGCGATCACCGCAGATTGACCCACATCTACTCTACCCTTTCGATGATGCAGCGCAACATGCTTCACATTCCATCGGGAAAAAATTTCATCTCGGATTTTTTCCAATTCGAGAATCGCCATGGGCTCGTAGACTTCGAACTCCAATGCGACCACATTTTTGTTCGCCGTGCTATTGCGCACATTGCCGATGAACAAGACAATACCACCGCATTCTGGATCAGACAATACCGATTCCACTGCCTTAACATCGAGAGATTGATCAGAAATGAGAAATGACATCATCAACCTCCGCTTACAGGTGGAATGATAGCTACTTCGTCGCCGTCACGAAGTTGAACAGCCGAGGTGATATACGACTGATTGACGGCCAGGGTGAAATTCAGCAACCCTCTCAAATCAGGATAAGACAACATCAAATGCTCTTTCAATAGATCCGTATCTGTGTTATCCCGCAATTCAACTTCGAGTGATCTCTTTCCGATCACTTCGCCAGCCAGGCCGAATGCAAGAATTTTCACTTTCATAGGTAGCGGGTGAGAATTTTAGCCGAAGCAAATATGATGATGACTCCTGTTAAAATACGCACTGTACGTTGAGAAAACAATCCGCTGCTCATCCTCGATCCCAAAAAACCACCGGCAAATACAGCCAATATCAGCCAGAATATGCCAGAAAATTCTGGCCAGCCGCCTTTCCAAATGTGGATGGTCAGACCAGCCAAAGAATTCACCAGAATATATACCGATGATGCTGCAGCAATGTGTTTAGCGCTTCCCCAGCGGGAAAGATGAAGAAGCGGCGACAAATAAACACCACCTCCGATACCAGTTATTCCCGAGATAAATCCGATCAACATCGAAGCCGGGTAGATCCACCAGCGTATGTTATTCTCGATAGGACCCTGATGGTCGATACTATTTTTACCCAATAAGATCAGCAATCCAGCGATGAAGAGGCAACATCCCAAAATGAAGAAATATGTGGTTGCATGGATGTTGATCAGTGATGCCGCGATACAAGCAGGAGTGCTGAAGGCGAGTAACATTAAAACAGGTTTCCATACCATCCAATTCTTGTTTTGAAAACTGATGGTACCAGTGGCTGTGACAACCGTATTGCAAGTGAGACCATGGATGCGAACCGCAGTATCCGACATTCCTGTTTGTGCAAGCATAGCGAGGTACATACTTCCTCCGCCAAAGCCGGCAGAGCTGTACACCAGCGCAATCAGGAAGAACAAAAAAGCATTGATAAGCGTCAAGGCAATCGGTATTGAATGAATCGCAAATTTGCATGCAAATCAAGGGCAATTCCCCAATAAAATGAAGGGAATCATGTAGAACAAGAAGAACGCTTCGGACCCATTGAGGAATGTTGGTGAAATAGGATGAAGTCTTCATGTCAAGCCGTGACTTTTCTGTGAGAAGATCAGACAACGATTCAACGATTAAACCCAGATTATGCCATCGAAATTGAAGATAACCCTGAAAGCCTTCAACGACCCGCACCCCATGTCGTAACTACATGGGAAAGGCTTTCATCGATTTTTATTTTCGCCGTACGAGTGATACGCTGTTGAATAAAAACCCTTTTGGAATGCACGTCCTTTTTGGCTTTCAGAATCTCATCACGATCCCGACTGCATGATCTGGTTTAAAAGAACATAGAACGAAAAAAATGACAACAAATAACATACTCCACAAAGCAGACACCCGCGGCAAAGCCGATTTCGGATGGCTCAAAGCAAATTATTCCTTCTCATTTGCCAACTACTACAACCCTGACAGGATTCACTTTGGCGTATTGCGTGTATTGAATGATGACCATGTGGCGGCAGGTATGGGATTTAGCACCCATCCCCATGACAACATGGAGATCATCACCATACCATTGGAAGGCACCATTGCTCACAAAGACAGCATGGGAAATTCAGGAACCATCACTGCCGGCGAGATACAAGTGATGAGCGCCGGCACGGGCATCTACCACAGCGAGTTCAATCACTCGGCAGACCAAGATTTGAAGCTCTTTCAGATTTGGATATTTCCCAACAAAGAGAATGTCACACCGAGATATGATCAAATGCGTTTGCCAGAAGAAAAACGCAACCATTGGAATCAGATCCTCTCTCCAAATCCCGATGACGCGGGAGTATGGATTCATCAAGATGCATGGTTTCATATGGGTTCGTTCGATGCCGGTGTCAACACGACATACACCCTGAAGAAACCGGCAACCCATGGTGTTTATGCCATGATCGTGGAGGGCAATGCCACCATCAATGGTCAGGCATTGAATCGCCGTGATGGATTTGGCATCTGGAATGTTACAGAACTCAATATCCAGGCGGATAGTGATGCCAGGATATTGTTGATGGAAGTGCCGATGGAGATATGAAAATAAATAGCGGCACTGCTTGTAACGATAGAATCGGACATGCAGTGCCGCTGTTCAATGGGCTTTATGTATCAAGAATCCTTACAGGAATTCTAATACAGCCTAAATCTTAAAGCTGATCATCCTTCAAAAAGTCTTCAAAAGATTTTACTTCAGGTGACTTCAACCCCAGTTTGGTAAGTTCTGCTTGGAACTTCTTGAGTTCGGTTGAGTTCAATTTCTCGAAAGCTGTCTTTTGCAAGTTGAACAAGTCGCGCAGTGATTGCACATTCTCCAATTGTGAAGTAGATGGAGCACCATAGTAAGAACCGATGTTGCTGTAAATGTCTCCCAATTTTTCGCGCAACTGATCTTCACCTTGACCCACATAATTATCGCCTTTGGTGACTACACATTTGTCTTTGATACCTTGAAGACCTGTCAGCATTTTTTCAGCGCTCGTTCCTTTTTTAGGATCTTTCTTCTTCGCTTCTTCTGCTGACGCTATCCATGTATCGAGCTGATAAACGAAATAAGCCAGCTCTTGCACGAAGTCAAAATTCTCCTTGGTTACCTTTTGTTGTATTGCACGCTCTTCTAACGTGAAAGGAGATTTCGGATCATACACTGTTTCAATTTCCTGTTCAAAGACATCACTGCCTTTTGTCACCCTTACTTTGTATTTACCTGCTTTCACACGCGGTGTGAAAAGTGAAGCGCCATCTAATGTTTTGCCTTTGGCAGATTTCGGAGCTTTCGAATTGAAATACCAATCCACCGTATTGATGCCTTTTTGTTTACCTGGATCAAGCTTGGCCACAACATTGCCGGACATATCCAATACTTCCATGGTCATTTTACCAAACGTGTGTCGTTTCGGCAGGAAGTAGCGGATCTGTGCGTAATCTGGAGGATTGCTACCCACAAACTGGTGCTCAGTGCTGGTTCCACCAAATGAACTCTTTTCACTCATCACAAACGGTTTGGTCTCGAAGAAATGCAAGGTCTTCGAAGTGATTTCCGGTTTCAATTCACGCAGAATAGATGCATTATCCAATATAATAATACCACGACCATGTGTGGCCATCACAAGATCACTGGTGCGAGGATGCATTTCCATATAGTGCACAGCAACTGATGGCATATTGCTCGTGAACTTGGACCATGTTGTTCCGCCATTCAACGTTACATACAATCCCATTTCACTTCCTGCAAACAGGAGATCCTGATTTTTGTAATCTTCCTGAAGGCTGCGCACAAACACAGGAATATCATTGGTCACAATAGACTTCCAGGTTTTACCAAAGTCAGTGGTTTTATAGATATAAGGTTTGAAATCGCCGGTCGTGTGACCTTCAAAAACAGCATACGCAATCGATTCTCCGAATACGCTGGCTTCGATATGGTAGCACCAAGTATTCAGGGGTAAGCCGGGGATATTTTTCGTGAGATTCGTCCATGTCTTACCGGCATCGGTCGTGAGTTGTACTTGACCATCGTCCGTTCCTACCCAAATCACTTTATCAGATATAGGAGATTCAGCGATGGTGAAGATGGTGCAGTGATTTTCTGCTCCAGAGTTATCGGCAGAAAGTCCACCCGATGCTTCCTGATTTTGTTTTGTCTTGTCGTTTGTAGTTAGGTCAGGAGAAATTTTCGTCCATGTATTTCCCATATCATCCGAAAGATGTAAGAATTGACTTCCTGCATACAATCTGTCGGGATGATGTTTACTTGTGGTGAAAGCGGCATTCCAGTTGAAACGCAATTTCGGATCACCTTTACCCGGATAAGGTTTGATGGTTTTGAGCTGTTGTTCTTTGGTATCAAAACGCCAGATGGCATCAGCACCTTGCATTTCGGAATACACTATTTGTGGTTTCGTCGGATGCGGATATACGCGAAACCCATCGCCTTGTCCTACCAGATTCCAATCGCGAGCTTCCACTCCACCAGGACTTTGCGATGGTCCAAACCATGAGTTATTATCTTGCAATCCACCATATACATTGTACGGTTCCTGATTGTCGACACTCACATGATAGAATTGACTGATGGGTAGATTTTCCACATGCACCATCGTATTGCCACCATTCATGCTGCGATAAAGTCCACCATCGTTACAAACAAACATTCTCTGTGAATCGTTGGGATCAAACCAGATATCATGAATATCGGCGTGCATAGAGCCAAGCCCTTTGAATGTCTTACCGCCATCACGACTGATTGAACCAAACAAACCCGCTTTGACTACCACATCCGGATTTTTGGGATCGATGGTTATGCGCGAGAAATAAAACGGACGCACAACCAAACCGAAATCTCCATTCAAGAATTTCCAATTGGCACCACCATCATCTGATCGGTATAAACCTTTTGCCTCATCCTTTTCCGCCTCAATCACTGCATATAGAATTTTGCTATCGGATGGCGCTACAGCCACGGCGATACGTCCCATTTTCCCTGCAGGCAAACCGTTGTGGATTTTATTCCAAGTCTTTCCACCATCCGTTGTTTTGTACAACGCGCTATTCACTCCACCGGAGTTGAAGGAATATGCAGTGCGTCGAAACTCCCAAAATGCCGCGTATAAAACGTTGGGATCATTTGGATCCATGACCAGTTCAGAACAACCGGTAGTTTCATTGACATAAAGAATTTTTTCCCAGGTTTTACCACCATCAGATGTTTTGTACACGCCTCTATCAGCGCTGTTGCTCCACAATCCACCGAGAACACCCGCATAGACCACATTCGGATTTTTAGGATCAATGCGAATTGCACTGATGCGTTCCGATTTTTCAAGACCAAGTTTGGTCCAGCTTTTACCACCGTCTTTCGAGCGATAAATACCATCGCCTATCGATACGCTGTTGCGTGTCCAAACCTCACCAGTACCCACCCACACTGTATTATCCGGATCAGAAGGATCAAGCGCTACTGCGCCAATCGATTGGCAATAGTCGTCAAAGACAGGCATAAAGCTCACACCAGCATCATTCGACTTCCACACGCCACCGCCGGCAGTGCCCAGATAAATCACTTGCGAATTTTTCGGATGACCTTCAATATCCGTTGCACGACCCGACATCAATGCCGGACCGATGTGTCGTACTTTGAGATCACCGAGGTAGTCCGCCACATTCATAGGTGCGTTTTCCTGAGCTATGGAGAATATAGAACATGCGAATGCAGACCACGTGATGAGTATTTTTTTCATGGTAAAAAATGGATTTGTAAGAACTAAAATCGCTGTATGCTTAAGGCTAAAAATTATTCGCCTTTGTAAGTGAAAGTGTTTTCATCGATTTGCGGATTGACTTCCACCTTATCGAAAGTGATGTTTTGTGAATCGCCGTCTTTTACACCCATAGATTGCGAGAATGCGATGTACACACCATTCACTTCCTGGTAGTCGCTGAATTTCGACTGTGCAATCACACCTTTCATTTCACCGCTGGTGATTTCCGATTCCATCATGATCAAAGCTTTGGTATCCTTATCGATAAAATAATATTCGATGTTAGGTACTTCAACACCATCGACCAAAACAGGTTTCTTTTCCATTTTGATTTTATAACATACGACACCATCTACGGTTTCTTCACCTTCTGAAGAAACCTTGTAGCCCGCCTTTTTGTAGTTGTGCAAAGCACTTGGAAAATCACCGAGCGAACGTTTTGTATTTTCCATGTCTTCTGCCGTTGCTTTCTCAGGTTTTTGAGTCATGAAGTTTGTGCTCCACAACACCTCACCATCGAATGCTCCCTGAATGATCTCCATGCCCTGGATATTGATTTTAGTATAAGTGCGACCATCGCGCATGGCGACAACTTCCAAAGGAATTTTCATACCACCTTGTTCCAGGTTGGCAGAGTACTTCAGTGAATTCACTTTATCCCAGTTGGCACCTCCCGTGGCTTCAATGCTTTGATGGATAATTTCATCGGCAGATTGACCAAAGATTCCAAAAGAAGTGACCATCATGGCCAGTGTAATGATGAGTTTGTTCATGGTATACGGAATTAATTTTTGCGAATATGCTGGTTTTATCTCATAAACAACCTATGAATTTCCATCAGGTGCTTTAGGTAAGGATGAACGGTCATGGCGAAGCTATGGGGTGAATAGCTCTTGTAAAATGCTCATTTATTGAAACCACAGAGGAGTTCAAAGAAAAACCACGCAATGAGCACGAAGATCTTATGTGAATAAGGTTGTTCTTTGGCATTCATTGCCTCACCCCTAACCCCTCTCCAGAGGAGAGGGGGATGCCCTTCGTGATAGATTTTCTTTGCGCTTTCGTTGCTTATTTTTTGTGATTCATTTGTGGAGTGATGCGATCATTGATGAAACCACAAAAGACACGAAGAAAAGTGCACACCAAGGACACAAGGGATGGATTATATGGCACGTGGTGTGGGTTTAGCGCATCTTATCCCCATTAATTCATCGATTGAGGCTGTGCAGGGACTGAAAATGGCTCATAACCTCAAATAAAAACTGAGTCTATTTGCAACTTAAACATCCAAAAAGAACAAACTTTATACATAAAATCCACCTACCCTGCCTTTGCTATTCATTAACTTCCGACTATCCTATGTCGTGTATCCAACGTCTTTGAACAGCTTATTTAGATCTTCGAATATTGACAAAGGGAAATCATCAAATAACAGCGAGTTTTCGGACAATACCAATTCATACTCCGAAATACGCTCCATCAATACAGTTTTGAGCGCTTCGTAATCATATATGTTCTCATCAAGTATATGCCGTGCAATCTTTTTCATGGTGAAAAAAATTAAGGCGTTCAAATTACCCGCGTAGCTGGAGGGCACATCGTGAAATATGAGATCGACTGTTTTATCCGTGATAGGACGAGCAGCGCCTTCCATGGTACCAATCACACTTTCAACAGGAATGTGATACATCAATGCCGCGTAAACGCTTAAGAGTACAAAATCTTCAGCAGATATCCTTTCATTCAGATATAAATATTCAATAACCCTGAAACAAGTCTTGTAATCAAAACCGGATCTGCCTTTCTTGATGAATCCATACATATCATTTAATATGTCAGCATTGGTCGTATGTCTCATCATACCGTCAACCCATTGTCGATGAATGGGGTCTTTTGAGATGAATTTGAAGCCTTCCCTAAAAGAAGCTACGTTTATAACTACTAAATTCGTTCAAACGTATGCGCAAATCAAAATTCACAGAGACACAGATTGTAGCCATCTTGGCGCAATATGAGAAGGGCATCAAGGT
>JAIBBG010000032.1 GCA_019694805.1 Flavobacteriales bacterium
TGATAATGTCACTTAAATGATGATGAAACTTTTACTTTCAACTGTATTAGCAGCAGCAGTCGCCATAACAGCAACCGCACAAAACGTAAATATTCCTGATGTGAATTTTAAAACGGCATTGATCGAACATAGCCCGACTATTGACACAGACAGTAACGGAGAAATTTCCGTCGCCGAAGCACTCGCGTTTACCGACACCATGAACGTTTCTTACAAGAGTATTTCTAACCTTACAGGCATTGAAGCTTTCATCAATCTAACAAAATTGGATTGTGGTCACAATTTACTGTTCTCCTTAAATGTAAGCAGCAATACAGCTTTAACCCATTTGAATTGCGATTTCAATGAAATCACGGCTTTGGATGTAAGCAGCAATGCCGCCTTAAGTCACTTGAGTTTTCTGAGTAATCAGCTTACTTCGATAAATCTAAGCAACAATATCGCACTAGCTTATTTGAATGGCAACTACAATGCACTCACAGCATTGGATGTGAGCAGTAATTCGGCCTTAACTTATTTGAGCTGCAGTGGGAATGCGCTCACTGCATTGGATGTCAGCAATAATCCCGACTTAAATTATTTGTATTGCATGGAGAATGAACTCGCGGCATTGGATGTAAGTAGCAATCCCGATTTAATTTATTTGGATTGCACATGGAATTTTCACAATCTCTCATTGAACGTAAGTAACAATCCTGCTTTAACTCACTTGTTTTGTTACTTGTGTGAACTCTCTGCTTTAAATGTAAGTAGTTGCACAGCTTTGACTCATTTGATATGCCATAGCAATTATCTCACATCTTTGGATGTGAGTAACAATCCAGCACTCCTCTTTTTGAATTGTGCGAACAATGAACTTACATCCTTGGATGTGAGCAACAATAGCACTATAAACAGTATAGATTGTTACGATAACCAAATTGCATCCTTAGTCTTGAGTAATAGCGTCAACCAAACGCTCACTTATTTGGATTGCGGGGATAATCAACTGACAGATCTAAATGTGAGTAACAATGCCGCTTTGACAGATTTGCTTTGTCAAAATAATCAACTTACGTCCTTGAATGTAGCTAATGGCAACAATTCTAATTTCAACTATTTGGCAGCAGGTAATAACCCCAATCTTACGTGTATTCAAGTGGATGATGTTGAATACAGCAACATGAACTGGATGAGTTTTCAAATACCGGTTGAAGCAACGTGGAGTGAGGATTGCGGTGGTTCAACCAGCACAAATGAAGTAACTCAATATATCATTACAACAGTTTATCCAATTCCTGCCACAACTGTGCTAAACATCGAATTAAAAGAACCAGCAAACATCAGAATTGTGGATGTTCTTTGCAGAACGGTTGCCATGAATCGGCTGAATGCAGGCAACAACAGCATTGATGTAAGTTCGTTCGCAGAAGGTTTTTACTACATTCATTGTTCAGATGGAAACACCGTGAAGTTTATTCGAGAGTAATTGGATCTGACAAAGATTGACTCACTAAATTCGCACGATGTCACCCAACAAATACCTCACCCTCCTACTCCTTTTCACCCTCTCCTGCTCCTCCTCAAAGCATATCTCTACCTTGGTGTCCAGCACTTATGATGAAGTGAGCAACCAGACAACGTATAATGTGCTTCCCTTGGGTTCGGTGGTGATACCGGGGGAATGGACAAAGACGACCTACAACGATGTGAGCAATCAGCAAAACTTTACGATGTCGAACGGTGTATCTACGGCCATCGCGATCAATCAAGCTTCCATCTATCCTTTCTATCAACCTCAATTGAGCACTCATGATTTGGTAAGAGAAATGTATAAGTGGGATGCTCAATATTTCGCGGAACAATTGGGAACAGAAACGCCGATCCTACTGGAAGACTCAACCCAGCATTTTATCATCTGGCAAATTTTGTCCGAACCCAAAGGAATCGATAATTACTACTTGTTTGGTTGTGAAAACGGAATCATTTTCACTGTTTTTCTCAATGCTAAAGAATGGGATATCCAAGAAAAGATGAACTTCCTGCAAACTGCCTACCGCAACAAAACAGTCGGAAATTGTTGTAACTAAAAGGTTGTGAACTTGCGATTGGGTTGTTTTACCATCTCCTCGAACTCATCACAAACTTCGTCAACAGGATGAAGATAATATTCAATGCGAGGAAATAAACAACATCACGTGAGTCAATGAGGCCAAGGCTGAGTGAGCTGTAATGTTCCTGCATCCCGAGTTTCATCACGAAATTGTCGTAGGTGCCAAAGAGATCGAAAGAAGCGAGCGATTGAAATCCTGTATAGAGAAAAAAGGATAACATAGCCGCCACCAAAAACGATACAATCTGATTGTTGGTGATGCTTGATGCGAAAAGTCCGATGGCGATATAGGCAGAGGCAAGCAACATCAAACCGATATACGAACCCCAGGTACCTCCGCTGTCGATATTCCCAACAGGACTTCCCAAAAAGTAAACAGAGATATAGTAGAGCAATGTTGGTATCAGCGCGATGATGACCAACACAAATCCAGCAAAGTATTTCGCCAGGATGATTTGAAGATCCGAAACGGGTTTGGTGAGCAACAATTCGATGGTACCTGCTCTTTTCTCTTCTGCAAATGACCTCATGGTGATGGCTGGTATGAGGAACATCAATACCCAAGGTGAAATGAAAAAGAACGTGGAGATATCAGCGAAGCCGGAGTCGAGGATATTCATATCGCCGGGGAAAATCCACATGAACAAGCCGGTGAGCAATAAGAACACGGCAATCACGACATAGCCGATAAGAGAACTGAGGAAGGTGCGTATTTCTTTGATGAGGAGAGCTGACATGTATGCGGTCGATTACAATTCTATGATTTCATTTACGGTCCAGGCTTCTGCAGGTGCAGCGAACATCACTTTCACCTGCGGCCATACTTCTGCAAAGGTGGCAGAATAACGGTAGTCATCGAGAAATTTTTCATTTTCCCATTTGCTGTAGGTAAAAAATACCCACGGCTCGTCGCTTTGTTGCAACAAAACGAGGTGCGTACAACCGGCGGCTCCACGGATGCGTTCTTTGTATTTGTCAAAGATTTCCGTGAATGCTGGAACAGCCTCACTCCTGAAGGTCATCTTCACTATTCTCGTTACCATAGAATTCTATTCTAATGACATCATCCACTTCTAAGCCGAATAAGCTCGATGCACCACCGCCGTTATCGTTGGCTCCTCCGTTGATGGCTATCATCAGCGAATCATTGGATGCCCACATGGCGAGGCGCTCTCCTACCAGCGCTTCAGTGTAATAATGACTGATTTTTTTAATAGCAAAACCCGAACTTTTGAACTGAATAGCAAAAGCCCTCTTCTTCCTCACTCCTTCAAATACGGATTTGGTGATGTTCGTATAAACATTCCCATAATGATCAATGTACTCCACACGTCCACGCAATAGTTTCTCTTCGATGGTAATACCCGGAATGAATGCGAGTTGAATACTGTCTACCCTTTTTCCCAGAAAATCCGGAGCACCACCTCTCGACAAATGTGCAGCGGCCGTAGCAAAAACGCCTTTCATCGGGAATGTCCAGTCTGCTCCTTGATTCAAATTGATTTCGTAAATCTCATCTGGTTCTTCATCGAACAACAATGAAAAAATTCCATTGTCGGCCGAGATGAAGTAATGTCCCATGTATTGCACCACCACGTGAGATTGGGTTGTGGTCAATTCCGGATTGATACCAATCACGTGTACAGTTCCCATAGGAAACTGCTGCCATGAACTTCTCACCAAAAAAGCAGCGGCAGCGATATCGAAAGAACGAACCTCATGAGAAATATCCACGATCAATGCTTGTGGCGCCTGCGTAAGGATAGCAGCCTTTACCAGCGCAACATAATGATCGCGTGTTCCCAGGTCCGATGTCAGGGTAATTATAGCCACTTTGAAAATGGTCTGGAGACCTTCTGATTCAAGGTGAAAAAATAGCAGTGCTTTGACTTCCTATCCAAGGAAATCCGCGCACTTATCCATACCATAAGGCTGAAAAGTGGACCGATTGTATACCGGTCCAACGATTACTTTTTGTGTTCGAAAGCTTCGATGATCCTTTTCACCAATTTGTGACGCACCACATCGGCACCGGTGAGTTCGATGATGCTGATGCCGTCGATACCGCGGAGCAGATCGACAGAACGCAACAAACCACTGGGCTGACTATTCGGAAGGTCCACCTGAGTCGCATCTCCGGTGATGATAAATTTGGCATCGCGGCCCATACGGGTGAGGAACATCTTCATTTGATTCACGGTAGCGTTTTGGGCTTCATCCAAAATCACAAATGCTTTGTCCAGGGTTCTACCGCGCATGAATGCCAACGGTGCGATCTCGATCACATTCTTTTCGATGTAGTCTGCGAGTTTTTCGTATGGGATCATATCCATGAGCGCATCGTAGAGAGGTTGCATGTATGGATCCAGTTTTTCTTTCAAATCACCTGGCAAGAAACCGAGGTTCTCCCCTGCTTCAACCGCAGGTCTGGTGAGGATGATTCTTTTGACTTGCTTTTCTTTCAAAGCCCGCACAGCCAACGCCACGGCAGTATAGGTTTTACCGGAACCCGCAGGACCGATGGCAAAAATCATATCGCTTTTGTCACACGCCTCTACCATCTTTTGTTGGTTCACAGTACGTGCAGTCACTTTGTGTCCACCGGGACCATAAACCAAAACTCCATCGCCACTTGAAAAATGTGCATGGCTTTCTTCGACGTGTCCATCCAGAATATTCTCCAGGGTGTTCATGGCAATGCTATTGTATTTGCCGATGTGGGCGAAAATTTGTTCCAGTTTCAATTCGAAGCGATCGATTTCTTCTTCGTCGCCATTCACCTTGATGTGGTTGCCGCGAGCAACAATTTTCAATTTCGGAAACCTGCTCTGTATGAACTTGAGTTTTGTATTGGTCGGCCCGAAGAATTCGAGCTCATCAATTTCCGGAAGGATGATTTCTTTTTCTGTCAATGTATCAATTTAATTGTTGATGCTAAAATATGGGAAAATGATTGTCCAGAATTTCCCCTGCTTCCAGAAAGATTGGTTATTTGATCATGAACTTGCTGAAACTTCTCATTCATTCTTGATGAACGCTTAAAATAGCATGAGGTGTTTCGCAAAGCAAGTTTGCTTTTCTGATAGATTTCCCCCTACTTTTTTTCTTGATAAAAAAAGTAGCAAAATAATCAAGGCTATTGTGCAAAGTGATCTCAGGTGTTCTTATTTTTCTCTGACTTTCTTTTTGCCTTGATGCAAAAAGAAACAAAAAAATCAAGGCTGTTGAGTAAATCCTTGAAATCCTCAACATCTCCCGGCAATCATTTCATGTAAATCAACACGTAACCGCCTTCATGAAATAACAGCTTACTGATGACTATTCAAAAATTCCTGGTGTTTTATTCGACAATCCTTCATCAGCAATGATAGCGCTCCGAGAATTCCTTCCACGGATTCAGACTCCATCCTTCTTCGCACATCTTTTCCAACATAGATATAGTCCTGTTTGTTGGCTTCTTCAAAACGGGAGACAGAATTTTCGAGCTGAGCCAATTGTGATTCGTAGTCTTTCAGCATTTTTTCGAAAACGCTTACGGGCTGATAAGCTGCCATGAACTCAGCTCCTTTCTGTGAAGGATATTTTTGTTTGAGCAAATTCTTTTCTTCAGCGAGCATTTTGCCAATGGCTTCGAGTGAATCTTGCCATTGAACCAACGACTGAAAGGTGATCTCTGCAAATTCAGGCAAACTGAATCGTCTTATTCCATTCACTCGACAGGAATCATCATATTCTTTCTTCAATAAAAAATAATGATCTGCAATTCCCTTCTGTTTGATTGGCATGGTGTTGCGCAAAAGCTTGTATTGATCGATCTTCTGCGTTTCATCTTCGGTCGGCTTAAATTTCTTTCGGCCTTCACTCATGGTTAAAATCTGCGCATAGGCTGTATCGTATTTCATGCGACAAAAAATGACAGCATTCGCTGAATCACGCATGTCGTAAAACAGGCTATCCATCAAGGGATAAGGCATGTGGTCGATGTGATTCACCACTTGCATCAGGTCAAGATGAAATGTGCGCAGGCGATAGAAATTTCCCGACACATCGCTTTCACTTCTCATGAGTGCGATACGTGTTTCTTCGGCTTCTTTGCGCAATGCGACAGCATCTGTCTTTACAGCACAGGAAGCCAAGAAAACAATGAATGCAAACAGGAGAATTCTCATCTGATACGATCAACAGAACGCACAAGCATTTCGTCCTTTTTGATGGAACGCAAAGCGAGCATATTCAATAAGAAAGAAAAAAATACGAGGATGAATGAAACGCCAGGCATGAAGTCGGTGTCATTCAAAACCGATGCAGCACCTCTGATATAAAATGCCATCAACGCAAATGACGCAGCGAACAGAATGAATGTCAATCGCAACACGGCCATTTGTTTGGGTCTGTTGCCATAGAGAAAAATCACGACCGCACTCACCAACGCAGCCACGGCGTATGGCGCGTGAAACCAGAAATGATTGATTCCTTCGACCGGTGTTCCAGAAAGATCTTTTGCGTGATAGGCGTAAAGCTCATGCTGGGCAAATTGACCAAAAGGAAAAAAGTAACTGGCTACAAAAGCTGCTATGGAAAGCAGGAGATAAATCGATTGTTTTCTTTGAATCATACGTTTTGTTTGTCAAATATTTTAGATCAGCACTTCGCTGTTTTTTTCTTTTTGAGATCGGAACCGCGCTCTACCATTTTGTCAATGTATGGTTTCACCTCAGGTACTTTGCATGCTGTACCGCCCATATCAACTGAAATTTTCCCAATCTTCTTCGCAGCTTGTATCGCTTGGTTTCTCAATTCAGGAATATATCCACCAGCACTGATCAGGAAATTATTCATACAATACCTCACCCTATTGGGTGACTGATGAATGACCCTTTCGATGTGATCGATGTAATGCCCAATTTCTTTCAGATCGAGTTTTTCATTGGGCGTAATGCCTATGTGAGCTGAATACGTTGACCAACCAATGGTCGCGATCTGCTCATCCTTCGACTTGATCCATTTGTTGGACATCTCCACGGCATAAGGACTTTCTGCTGCAGTCCAAGCCACCGCATATTCAGAGATCATATACCATGTCGCGTTGTCTGCCCAATGTTGTAAGTCTTTCTTCGACATCTTCGCCGGTTCTGAAATCAATCCGGCGAGATACATCGCGTCGCTGTTACCAGTATCATAAAGTTCCATGGCCAATGCGTGATTCAATTTCACTTTTTTGACAATGGTTTTCATATCGCCGACTTTCACGCCGAACATTTCTTTGGGTGCTCCATGGTTGGCGAAAATTTTTCTGACGCCTTCGCTACCCATAGAGGCCAATTCTTTCATGATCTCTTTCGCTGTCATACTAATCGATGATGATTTCGGATGATTGATAGATTACATTTCGCTGTCGAAGATATTCAAGGACTTCGTTCATACATCCATTTACACGTCCAACAAATTCCGGAGGATTGATGCCCGGTTGTTTGAATTTTCCATTCAATACCAACTCCGCCACCGCAGTGCAGGTATAACCTGTTGTGCGCGCCATCGAGATGATGTTGTTTTCACGATCATACCGATCGAGCAAATGCCATGTTGTCCGTTTTGTTTTGCTGCCTTCCTCTTCATCGATCACGATGCGCATGATGGTGAAATCTTCTTCACCGGGTTTGAGTTTCCATTCTGGGAAAAGCAGTGCTGCAGTGAGATCAATCGGCCGAATGTCCTGCCCCTTCACATTGATTTTCTCCTGAGAAAAAAATCCTGCATGTCTCAATACTTTAAGGTATTCAATACAACCGGGATAACGCAATGTCTTTTCGATCATATCCGGAATGTGCGGCATGGTGTAAATGAGTGAACGCAGACCATCGCTATTCCAAGATTCGAGAGTACCCACTCCGGGGAATTCGATCAATTCGGCTTCGCTGAGGGCTTCGCGCACGATCACATTTCCACCTAAAACATAACGTGCAGGACGGGTATATTCTTCGATCACATCGATGGGTGAAAAAACAGCTTTGTATTCCCAGGGCCATTGACGGATAACAGGTAAACCGCCCACGAGACATTCATAGCTCTTCACTTTCGCTCGTGCATCGTGATAACCGAGAATGATATTTCCCATGCCAGGTGCCACACCACAATCTGTGACGATGGTTACCCCTTTTTCTTTCGCCAATGCATCCAATCCAAAAGCATCTTCTGGAAAAAAGGAAATGTCGACCATATTTTTTCCAGCGCGGATGACACGCTCAGCTGTGCGGTAACCCATGAAGCCGGGAACTGCGCCGATCACGAGATCCACATCTTTGATCGCGGCCTGGAGTGCGGACTCATCATCGATGTTCAACAACAAAGTCTGCAGGCCTTCCTTTTCCAATTTCGAAAGAACTTCCTTCGATGCATCCGCTGCGATGACATCATGCATGCGATGAAGATCACGAGCGATGACGGAACCCACGAGTCCGGAACCGAGGACGATGATTTTCTTTTTTGACATAAATACTATTTGATCAAATTTCTGAGCAGAGGACTACATCTGTATCTGTCTTCACCATAAGTGGCATAGAGTTCATCCATGGCTTTCACACATTTCTTCCAACCAATTTCTTGGCCCCATTGGATGAGACCTTTCGGATAATTCACCCCTTTGGTCATCGCAAGATCGATGTCTTCTGCTGAAGCGATGCGCAAGTACTGGGTATCGTATGCTTCGTTGATGAGCATGAAGAGTATGCGCATCCCTATTTTATTTCTCAACTCAATATCGATGGAAGCAGCACTGATGCCAGCATTCTCCATGTAGTTGTAATAACCTCTACCGGTTTTTCTGCCGAGCCAACCCGCCTCATTCAATTTCTTTTGGGTGAGTGATGGTTTGAAACGCTGATCGTAATAAAATGCTGCGAATACACTTTCAGTAACGGCATAATTCACATCATTGCCGATCATGTCCATCAGTTCGAATGGTCCCATTTTGAAACCCAGATCACGCATAGATTGATCGATGGTGGCGAAATCAGCAAAGCCCTCTTCATAGATGCGCAATGCTTCACCGTAGAATGGTCGGGCGACACGGTTCACAATAAATCCCGGTGTGTCTTTGCACAATACAGGCACTTTGCCCCATGAGCCCACCCAACCATAAACCATTTGGGTGATGTCTTCATTAGTTTGCAATGCGGGTATGACTTCTACCAGCGGCATAAGTGGTGCCGGATTGAAAAAGTGAATTCCAATGACACGATTTGGATTTTGACAAGCCGCAGCGATGGAGGTGATAGAAAGCGAACTGGTGTTGCTCGCCAGAATACATTTTTCGTCGACGACGGCTTCAACATCCGCGAAAACCTTTTTCTTCACGTCGAGGTTTTCGACGATGGCTTCGATCACAAGTTGACTATCGCTCATGCCTTCGACACCGGTTCCAAACGTTATCCTGCTGAGGATCTCATCCGCCTGTGCTTGGGTGATTTTGGCTTTGTCCACCAGTTTGCTCATGGTAGATGTCAGTCCGTTTTTTGATTTCACCAAAGCCTCTTCGCGCGTATCCGTGAGCAATACATCATGTCCGGATTGGGCAAGTACCTGAGCGATTCCACTGCCCATGGCACCGGAACCAATGATCGAGATTTTCATAAGAAAAATTTACGCGGCGAAATTGGCGATAAAATCGTGGTCATTCGTCATTAAAACGATAACCTATTCCCCAGGTCGTGAGAACATACTCCGGATTGTCAGGATCCTTTTCGATCTTATTCCTGAGACGGTTGATGTGAGTGTTCACCGTATGCTCATAGCCGGAATAATCATCACC
Organism: Flavobacteriales bacterium; assembly: GCA_019694805.1. Lineage (GTDB taxonomy): Bacteria > Bacteroidota > Bacteroidia > Flavobacteriales_D > Sanyastnellaceae > JAIBBG01. The sequence goes on from JAIBBG010000032.1 coordinate 9,900, forward strand.
CCAGACCCGCGACAACAATTCCTTTCGGCTGAATGTGGTTCCAGGGTGTGTTGCCAAAGCCATGAGCAGGTCAAATTCTTTGGGTGACATGTCGAGCGTTTTACCGGCCAAATTCACTTTCCTTTTTCCCGGATCAATGAACAGTTGCCTGTATTCCATGATGCCGGTTCTTTTGGTTGGTGCTTCCTGATTCGTCCTTCTGAGTACAGCCTTGACACGAGCAATGAATTCGCGCATGCTGAAAGGTTTGGTGAGGTAGTCATCCGCCCCGAATTCGAGTCCGCTTACCCGATCATCCTCACCTACCCTTGCGGTAAGCATGATGATAGGCTGGGTATTTCCTTCACTCCTGAGCCGCTCGCAAATGAGCATGCCGTCCATTCCCGGTAAATTGATGTCGAGGACCAGCAGATCAAAAGCATGCTGACGGACGAATTCATATCCTTCCATCCCGTCCATGAACCGATGGGTAATACACGGAATCTCAGCCAGATGCAATTCCAGCAACTCACCGATATCCGGATCATCTTCTATGATGACGACTTTCAGCACAAAACAGCTCCTGTGATAATTCTGTTACAATTGTAAGGAATATTTGCGGAGGAAGGCAACTTCCACAGATCAGAGCGGTGAACTCTGACTGGTTAAGTTTAGTTGTTAGTTAAAATCAAACCCCTGAAGCGTCAGGGGTTTTGTTTTGCGAAAATTGTCAATTCACAAGCAATAATTCCATCAAAGGGTCATTAATTCGCAACAATATATTTTGTAAACCTCATCATGATCAGAAAAACCATTTCTATGGTGGCCACAGCCATCATCATTACTTCAAGCCTTTATTCTCAACACGATACAAATCAAAGCGTTACAAATGCGTCTGGTGAATACAACCACTGGCACATGAAGGATGCGCAAAACGACGGAATTCCAGGGGTTGGTGCGGAAAGAGCCTATCAGGAAATTTTTGCCGGTAAAAAATCTACTGCAGTAGTTGTGGCAGTGATCGATAGTGGAACAGAGTCGTTCCATCCAGATCTGGCTGCAAATATTTGGACCAATGAAGATGAAATCGCCGGCAATGGCATCGATGATGACAAAAACGGGTACGTGGACGATGTTCATGGTTGGAGTTTTATCGGCGGTGCCGGTGGCGATGTTGCTATCGACAACCTCGAATTTACCCGTGTCTACAAAAAACTGAAACAGCGTTTTGAGAGCGTTACTGACCCGAAAAACCTCAACAAAGCGGATAAAGTAGAATACGATAGGTATCTGCGCATGAAAGCCGATTACGATCACCGCATGGATGACGCCAATCAAAACTTACTTCAATTCGGCTTGATCGATATGATGCTCAAACAATCGCAACAAACTGTCGCCGATGCTCTGGGCAAATCGGATTTCACCGCTGAAGAAGTGATGGCTATCGATGCCAAAGATGAAATGATGCAATCTGCGATGGGACTCGTTCTGATGTCCATGCAGCCTGATTTTATGGCTCAATTGCAAGAAGCAAAAGATCATTTTGAAACGATGACAAAGTTTCAATTGAATCTGGATTACGATCCTCGATTTATGGTTGGCGATAACTATGAAGATGCCACTGAAAAAAACTACGGTAACAATCACATCGACGGCCCGGAAGCTGAACACGGAACGCACGTAGGTGGTATCATCGGTGCTGTGCGAAATGACTTTGGTATGAGCGGCATTGCAGACAATGTTAAACTGATGGTGATTCGTTGTGTACCCAACGGTGATGAACGTGATAAAGACGTGGCCAATTCCATCCGCTATGCGGTGGACAACGGTGCGAAAATCATCAATATGAGTTTTGGTAAAAGCTATTCACCTTACAAAAATGTAGTGGATGATGCTGTAAAATATGCAGAGAGCAAAGGCGTGTTGCTGGTGCATGCTGCAGGTAATGATACCAAAAACATCGATGTGGAACCGAATTTCCCTAAAGACAAATACAACGATGGAGGTTATTGCAGCACTTGGATTGAAATTGGTGCTAGTGGTCCATCTACTGAAGCACTCGCTGCCGATTTTTCAAACTTCGGAAAAGAAAGTGTAGATGTGTTTGCACCTGGTGTTGATATCTACAGCACGGTGCCAGGTAGCGCTTACAAAGACAACAGCGGTACAAGTATGGCAGCTCCTGTGGTGTCTGGTGTGGCAGCAACCTTGATGAGTTATTTCCCTCAACTCACGGCATTGGATGTGAAAGAAATACTGATGAAGAGCTCTGTGAAATACCCGAAAGCACATATTGCTACCATAGCAGAACGCAAAGGCATGGGTAAGTTTTTTGCCAAAATATTCATCGGTAAAAAGAAAGCCGAATCGATGGAATACAACCCACGCGAATACAAAATGAAAAAAATCAAATTCTCTAAACTCAGCGTAACAGGCGGAGTGGTGAGCTTATATGAAGCTGCAAAAATGGCTTCGACTTACGAAAAGAAATAAAACAGTGGGTAAGAAAAAACGCCATGTTCAATTGAATGAACATGGCGTTTTTTTTATGGTAATTACTTAGAAGACTTTGTAAGCGATCACCCAAAGGAAAAGACGTTGATGAAAGATCAGAGATCAAATGGATTTTTGTGAACGATCTTATCGCCTTCCATAACCACCAAAACTGATTTCTTGTATTTTTTATACTCGATCAATCGCTGGTATACCAAATCGAAACTTGCAACGATTCTGTTGGCCAACTCAATTTGTTCTTCTGTAGTTTTCATATTGCTTCAGTATTTCCTCAAATTTAGGCTGATCATGGATACGCAATTCCTGATCGAATGTTTTCTGAGCTATCAGTTCGCATATGCCATCTGAGTTATCAAAAACCATGACCCCGTCTGACAAAGGTAGGAAAATTTCAAATAGATTGATCAAACCATTTTTGTACCTTCTCTCGATGGTGTCATCATCAATAAAGTGACCGCCTTCCTGTACCCTGATTTTGACCCTTTCCTTAGCCAGATCCCAGTTTTTTAGCCAAAAAAACAACAAAGTGACGGTGAATCCGGCATTTTTCGCCTTGATGATCTTCCCTTTATGACTTTTAGTGGACAATGTGGTTTCAAAGGCGAAACTATCACCGTGTTGAATCAGGTTTTCAATCCGCTCCAACATAATTCTTCCGGCTTCAATCGAAACTTCTTCGGGTTGAAAAGGAGAAATACCACGGGCAATTTCATCGGCATTCACAAACTCACGACAATGGATGATGTCCGGTAGAAAAGTGAACGACGCTGTTGTTTTTCCAGCACCATTGCATCCGGCTACGATATATAAGTTCTTTTCAATCATCCGTTGTTGTGTTTCTCCATTCATTTCTGAATACCTTAAAACACCTGGTTTATTCCTTGAACTGCGTCGCAAATTTATCGGAAGCTTTCATCAGCATTTCAGCCACTTCGAAAAAACCGTCCATATCGCCAAACCACGGATCGGGTACAGATTGTTTCTGATCAGGGTACAACAACTCGAGGAACATCTTCACCTTTTTCCTTTCCTCATCAGTTTCTGCTTGTACCATCACATTTCTATGATTGCTTTCATCCATGGTAAAAATGAAATCAAACTTTTCAAAATCGTCGCGGCTAAATTGTCTTGCACGCAATCCACTGATATCGATTCCGTGTTGCTTCATGCATTTCACCGCGCGGTGATCAGGAGCTTCACCTCGGTGATAGTCGGCTGTGCCCGCAGAATCCACCACTGCGCTCAATCCTGCTTGCTCGAGTTTAGCTCTCATGATGCCTTCTGCCATGGGCGAACGACAAATGTTTCCCAAACAAACCATCAAAATTTTCATGAGTCGAAATTACTTGTCCGGGCTGCTATTTCTACGTTAGCATTGTCTTTCATCCTGAATACATTTGTTAACCACTTCATCACACCATGAAAAAGTTATTGTCCCTTTTGGGTATTGGCATGATGGTCCTCGTCGGGTCATGTCAAAAAAACAAATGCACTGAAAACCCTCAGTCCGGGTGTATCTGCACCATGGAATATGATCCCGTTTGTGGATGTAACAACAAAACATATGGCAATAGGTGTTCTGCGGAGTGCGCGGGGATCACCGAATATCAGGACGGACCATGTCAATGATCCAAGGGTTGTTGTTTTACACGTAAAGCCGGATGCTGCATGTCGGCGTTCTTTTTACGCGGAGTTTTTTTGAGGGTTGTTTGGTGCGAAGTATTCAAAAAGATGCATTTCCGGCAATCCAACGGTAGAATTATCTTCGCGGGCCATTTTGAAAGAGGCGAAACATGTCATTGAAAGAAGAAATAGCCAAGAGAAAAACGTTTGCGATCATCAGTCACCCGGATGCCGGTAAAACTACCCTGACAGAAAAACTGCTGTTGTACGGTGGTGCGATTCAAACTGCTGGTGCGGTAAAGAGCAACAAAATCACCAAAACAGCAGCCAGTGACTTCATGGAAATCGAACGTCAGCGTGGAATTTCTGTTGCCACGTCGGTGATGGTCTTCGAATACAATGGCATGCAGGTAAACCTGCTAGATACTCCCGGTCACAAAGACTTTGCTGAGGATACCTACCGCACATTGACCGCTGTGGACAGTGTTATTCTCGTGATCGACAGCGTAAAGGGTGTGGAAGCGCAAACCGAACGTCTCATGGAAGTGTGCAGGATGCGTGATACTCCCGTGATTGTTTTCATCAACAAAATGGACCTTGAAGGTCAAGATCCTTTCGATCTGCTCGATGAATTGGAAGAAAAACTGAGCATCAAAGTGCAGCCACTGAGCTGGCCGATTTCGAAAGGTTATTCTTTCAAAGGTGTCTACAAGATCTACGATAAAACCCTCAACCTCTTTGAATCACTCAAGACGAAAGTGAATGAGGAAGTGATTGCCGTGAGCGACTTGAATGATCCCATTCTGGACCAATTTGCCGGTGAATACGCAGCTCAATTGCGTGAAGATGTTGAACTCATAGAGAGTGTTTACGATCCATTCGACAGAAAACAATACCTCGCCGGAAAACTTGCTCCTGTCTTTTTTGGATCGGCGATGAATAATTTCGGGGTCAAAGAATTGTTGGATAAATTCCTGGAACTCGCGCCTGTTCCTCAACACCGAGAAACGAACCTCCGCGTGGTAGAGCCGGAAGAACCGAAGTTCACAGGATTCGTTTTCAAAATTCACGCGAATATCGACCCGAGACACCGAGATAGAATCGCGTTCTTGCGCATCTGTAGCGGAACATTCGAACGCAATAAATTCTACCACCACGTTCGATTGGACAAAGATTTCAAATATCCAAACCCGGTGACATTTTTAGCTTCAGCCAAAAGCACCATCGATGAAGCTTATGCCGGTGATGTGATCGGACTTTATGATACCGGTAACTTCAAAATCGGAGATACACTCACAGAAGGCGAAGACATGATGTTCAAAGGCATTCCGAGTTTTTCGCCCGAAATCTTCAAAGAATTGGTGAACAAGGATCCGATGAAATCCAAACAACTGGATAAGGGCATCAGACAATTGACGGAAGAAGGAGTTGCTCAGCTTTTCATCCAGGAACCGGGTAATCGAAAAATTGTAGGTACAGTGGGTGAACTTCAATTTGAAGTGATTCGATATCGACTCGAACACGAATACGGAGCGAAATGCGAATTCGAAACCAAGACCTATTACAAAGCTTGTTGGATCACCACAGAAGACCCAGCGAAGTTGGAAGAATTCAAACGCATCAAAGGTCAGAACATGGTGAAAGACAAAGAAGGCAATGATGTGTTTCTCGCACCATCATCCTTTATGCTCGATATGGAACGCAAGAATTATCCTGAACTGGAATTCCATTTCACGAGCGAATTCAAAACAAGCATGGTGTAATCCAATCAACCGATTGGCGTATTCCTCCAAATGATAGGATGAATCATCAATTCGGATTCACCCAACTTCCTTTCAACCGTTTTGGCGGCTTGTAATCAGGATTGGGCGTGGTTTGCGGATCATAACCAAAGAGACGATTGTCTTTGATGATGGTATCCACATACGTTGGAACGAGATCTTCCCAACCGGTGTACCCATGATGAATCATGTCGAGCACATCTTTGGAATAGATGTCCAATACATCCGGATTGTAATCGGTGATATCCATCAAACGTTTGTTGTAGATGAGATAATCATACAACGGCTTGAGACGCGGGTGAATCGGACAATTCTTCGCTGTGAGCAGATCGCCTGATTCAGGATCTTTGAATGGATACAGGTAAATTTTCAAATCGCGGCTGAACAAAATACCGAATGCTTCCAAAATACCACCGTTGAGATCACGGTAGTACTTTTCGTTGAAAAGCTCCATCAGCATGTTTGTGCCCATGATGATACCCATCCGTTTGGTGGTGTATTTGGTGAAAAATTCCACCAGCTTATAGTATTTCGAATAATTCGAAACGAGTACCGTCTGACCTAAAGAACACAGAATATCTGCACGATCCAGGAAGTCCTGTTCATCGATATCGCCTTCTGCGCGAAGATTATTCAATGTGATTTCAAACAAAACCTGAATATTGTCTTGATCAACTCGGTATTCTTTTTCGAAGAGTTTGAAACCCTTCATGATCATATCAATATTCACTCGGGTTACAGGACGGAAACTACCGCGAAGCGCGATGATGTTTTTCTTGTAAAGGATATCTGCCGCCTGAATATTTCTACCATCCGGTGAAAAGATAACGGCATCGGTCATGCCATTTTTCACCAATTGGAGAGACAACAACCTGTTATCTACTGTTTCAAAGTCCGGACCCGTCATTTGGATCATATCAATTTCGATTTGATCTCGGGTGATGTTGTCGTAAAGTGACAACAGGAGTTCCTTGGGTTTGGTGTAAAAGAAGAAACAGCCATACAACAAATTCACACCCAAAAGTCCCACGGAAGCCTGTTGCAGCAGGTTGTCTTGCTCATGAAGGCGTACGTGAAGAATGACAATGTTGGGCTCTTTCTCCGGACTGGTTTGAAATTTCACCCCAATCCAACCATGACCTTGAATGGTCTTTTGATAGTTGATGGTAGCAACGGTATCAGCAAAAGCAAAAAACTTTTTGTTGGGATGATCCTTGCGTTTGAGACGCTCTACAATGAGATTGTACTCATGGTTGAGCATATTGTTGAGACGTGGTTTGCACACATATCTCCCCTTCTCTTCCTTGCCGTATATCGCATCGCTGAAATCTTTATCATAAGCACTCATCGCTTTTGCGATAGTACCGCTTGCTCCACCGGCGCGGAAAAAGTGGCGCACAACCTCTTGCCCTGCACCTATCTCGGCAAAGGTGCCGTAGATTTCTGGGTTGAGGTTTATGCGAAGCGCCTTCTGGCTGGCTGACAGCACAACTCTTTCGGTATCCACTATCTGATTATTAGAGTTAGAGTTTTGTACAAATGTAGATGAATCAACGACGTGAAACGAATACTGCGTACAGGCTTTCCATAGGCGATGGTGAATAACGCATACAAACTATGAGGAAAACGATTCAGGGCGGAATTCATTGCATTCATTGAATAAACTTTGTACGGACAAAATGCCACACTGTTGCATGGCTTGAAGTCTTCACCAATTCGTGTTGTAAAATTCAGATTCAATGGGTTGCACAGACAATATTTCAGATTATTTTGCATTCAGGTGGTCAACCCAAACCAAACAATTTTCATCATGACAAAAACAGTTCTGATTGGTGCAGCAGTTATTACAGCTCTTGCCCTATTGGCTTTTAACCCTGAAAAAAGCCATGGAAGACTCCCGAAAGAAATCAGGAAAGAATACGTCTACGTGCCAAACGGCAGCATCAGCAAGCCTGATGGTTCGATTGAGGTTAGCGCTTTTTTCATGAAAAGTGCTGAAATTACCATTGCAGAATACCGAGAGTTCATTCGTGATCTTCAAAAAAGCGGTGATCTCGAAACACTACAAGTGGCTTTGCCCGATTCCACAGCATGGCGCATGCAATCAACCCATCTTGAGCCACTCGAAAGGTATTATTTCAATCATCCTGCATACGATGAATATCCGGTGGTCTGTGTTTCATATGAAGGTGCCAAAGCTTGGTGTGATTGGAAAACGAAAAAAGCATTGACAGAAAAGACCAAAGATGGTTACACAGCCTATTACCGTTTACCCACCAAAGAAGAATGGATTTATGCTGCCCATAATAACCATCCACAATCTATATACAGTTGGGGTGGCAGTGATATCAAAAACCTGAAAGGCTGTTTTCTCTGCAATTTCAATCCCACTGCTGAAGATGCAGATGGAGACCCGTTGTTTCCATCAGGTTTGGCTGACAACGCTCAACTCACAGCACCGGTGAAATCCTATGCACCAAGTACGTGGGGATTTTATAACCAAAATGGCAATGTGGCTGAGATGGTAAGTGAATCAGGAATTGCTATGGGCGGTAGTTGGAATTCGAGCAAAACGGAAATCACCAACACCAGCGAAATGGCCTTCACAAGCCCAAATCCCATGGTCGGTTTCAGGCCGGTGATTGTCTATATGAAGAGCACAACGAACTGATTATTTCAGAAATAAAAAAACAAAAAGGGGCTTCATAGCCCCTTTGTTTATTATGCATGCAAGCTATGGATTATTGAACTACAACACCCATGCTGCAGAATTTATCAATGCGTTTTTCTGAACGATCCTTTGGATTCAATTTCGACAAGGTAGCCAGTTCGTTGAGGATGACCTGCTTCACATTTTCGAAAGTGGCAGTTGGATCTGTATGTGCACCACCCAAAGGCTCACGGATAATTCCATCGATGAGGCGATTGTTGTGCATGTCTTCGGCTGTAAGCTTCAATGCTTTGGCAGCGGTAATTTTTTGATCCCAAGATCTCCAAAGGATGGAAGAACAGGACTCAGGAGAAATAACACTGTACCATGTATTTTCCAGCATAAGCACTCTGTCGCCGATACCAATCCCCAAAGCACCACCAGAAGCGCCTTCGCCGATGATGATACAAATGACAGGCACCTGCAATTTCATCATCTCATAAAGATTTCGCGCAATGGCTTCGCCCTGCCCTCTTTCTTCTGCTTCAAGACCTGGATATGCGCCGGGAGTATCGATGAAAGTCACAATAGGACGATTGAATTTTTCAGCGAGCTTCATCAATCTCAGTGCTTTGCGATATCCTTCCGGATTGGCCATACCGAAATTTCGGTACTGACGGAGTTTGGTGGTTGTACCCTTTTGCTGTCCGATGAACATGACTCCAACATCATCGATGAAACCAAATCCACCGATCATGGCTTTGTCATCTTTCACGGTTCTATCGCCATGGAGTTCAATCCAATTGTTGTTGGTGAGATACTCGATGTATTGGAGGGTATACGGACGATCAGGATGTCGGCTCACCTGCACACGTTGCCACGGGTCCAGTTTCGAATAAATCTCCTCTGTCTTTGCCTTCGCCGCTTTTTCAAGATCAGCAATGGCAGCAGAAACGTCGACACCGGCTTTCTTCTGGCTTTCACGCAGTTTTTCAATCTGCAGGTGTAGTTCCTTGATGGGTTCTTCAAAATCGAGATAGTTCATATCACTTTTTTAACAGGCGAAAAATAGGAATAATGTGGAAATACCAGCTTCAGGGATGAAAACTCATTCAGGTTGCAAATATTCCCGAAGCTTGGCAATGGCACGTCCGCGGTGAGAAATGACGTTTTTTTCGTCCAGCGACATTTCTGCAAATGTCCTTGGTTGATGTTCGGGAACAAAAACCGGATCATACCCAAAACCTTCACCACCGCGACGTTCGTGGATGATTTCCCCCTCAACAATTCCTTCAAAAATAGATTCCTTACCACCTTGAATCAGACAAATCACTGTCCTAAAGCGTGCCTTTCGGTTGGAAATGCCATCCAGTTTTTTCAATAAAAGATCGATGTTATCCGAAGGATTTTTTTGATCTCCGGCATATCGAGCAGAATAAACCCCTGGTTCATTGTTCAGGGCTTCCACTTCAAGACCCGTGTCATCGGCAAAACAATCGACGCCGTATTTTTCTGCTACATACCTGGCCTTTTGAATAGCATTGCCTTCTATGGTTGGGCTGGTCTCCGGAACCTCTTCGAAACATCCGATATCCTTAAGACCACGCAATGGTATAGCACCTCCAAGTTTTTTTTCCACCTCCATGACTTTGTTTTCGTTGGCTGTTGCGAAAACAAGTCGATGATCCGCAGCATTCATATGTCGTAGTTTTTTCTGATTATTTTATGTGTTGCAGTGCGCTCGAAAGCCTTCACAAAAATGACTTCTCTGGGTATTTCATAAGAAGCCAAATGTTGTTTCAGTTGTTGCAACAAAGATGATGTCCATGACTCCTCTTTTTGTTCACTTTCGATGTATAAAACCATCTTTTCGCCCAATACTGCATCTTTCTTTTTTCCCAGAAAAAAAGCCGCAGTGAGAAATGGTTCGAGTCTTTTCTCCAACAACTCAGGTGCGAGTTTGATGCCTCCGCTGTTGATCACATTGTCGCGTCTTCCGACGAATCGAAAATGTTTATCATCGATCAACTCCACCACATCATTGGTCTGAACAGGACTTGCGATGTGCGGAGCATGTATCAACAAACAACTTTCGTCATCCGTTTCAAATGAAATGTCGGGCAAGGCATCGTAGACATCATTGCCAGGCATAATTCTCCGAGCAGCAATGTGGGTGATGGTTTCCGTCATACCATAGGTCGCAAAACACTTGTTATTCAAGCTATACAAGGCCGATTCTGTTTCAGAAGGAATAGCGGCTCCACCGATGATCACCACATCAATTTTTCCAAGCTCACTGGAGTTTTTTTGCATGATGTGTTCGATTTGCATCGGTGTAAATGCGGCAAATTCAATAGGATCGTGAACATGAGACAAGGGATTGGATGAAGGTTGACGCACGATGAGGTGCCACCCTTGTGTAAGCGCACGCACCACCATCATTTTACCGGCGATGAACTTCACAGGAAGACACAGCAATGCATTCGTCGCCTTTTTCACTTGAAAATAAGAAGCTGTCATTTCAGCGCTTTTGCGCATCGACTCTTTGCGGAGGGCAATCTGTTTTGGTTCACCTGTAGAGCCAGATGTTCCAACAATCACGCTATCTCCGTCGTTGAACCACTGTAGGATAAATTCACCCAAATCGACCATCCAGCTTTCTGAAGATGATGACCATGCTTGAGCTTGTTTCAGCAAAGCTGGCAAATCATAAGTGTGATGATTGATGTAGTAGTTCATGACAGTGAAAGTCCGCGATCGTCCCAAAGTAATTGGTCGTCAAAGATGAGTTGACCGCGTTCTACTTTCCATGGTGAAGTTAGGTTGTTTTCGTATAGCATGCCGGTACCCAAGCCCTGCGGGAGTTTCAGATCATATTTTAGAACCCAACGTGCTATGGCATTTAATCCGATGGAAGATTCCAGTGCGGAAGTTGCCCACCATGCTGTTTGTGTTTTTTCTGCGAGGTTGATCCATTCATCACAACCAGAAATTCCACCATGAAGAGATGGCTTGAGTATGATGAAAGGTGGTTTCAATGCTTCAAGCAATTGTCGTTTTTCAATGATGTCATTCACACCAATGAGTTCTTCGTCGAGCGCTATGGGTATTGGAGAATTTTTGATCAATTCCGCCATCTCTGGCCATTGCTTTTGTTTGATCGGTTGTTCAATGCTGTGAATGTTGAAAGCCGCAAGTCGCTCAAGTTTCGCCATAGCATTTTCTGGAGTAAATGCGCCATTGGCATCCAGACGAATCACGATTTCCGGAAATGTTTCGCGCAGTTCACGAACCAATGCTACTTCACGTTCAAAGTCGAGCGCACCAACTTTGAATTTGATCACGTCAAAACCATCTGCAACTTTCTTTTTGGCCTCATCTCGCATGGTATCGATTTCATTCATCCATACCAAACCATTGATGGGAATATTTCTGTTTGGCACATCAGGGAAGAGCATTCTTTTGCCACCTGATTGCAGATCAAGCAATGCCGTTTCCAGTCCAAAACGCAGCGAAGAGATGTGATTCATGGCTTGGAGAAACCATGCTAAATCATAGGGCCCGGAAGTCAATTTTTGCAATGCTTGTTCCAGTTCGAGAGCACTTTCTGCACTCAATCCTGAAATGGGAGCACATTCCCCTACGCCGGAAATACCAGACAGCGGGTCATGAACGATGACGAACCAAACCTTTCGTTGTTGCAATACATCGCGTGAAGTTCTGGCCGGGCGATGAAAAACCAGATCATATCCGAAATAGCGGATAGTTACTTTTTGGCAGAGCCTGAAATTCTCTTGATCAACCATTCCATAGGACCTTGTTCACTCACGCGTTTTCTCCACGTGAAGATGAGGTAAAAACTGAGGAAAGATGCAAGGACCACATAAGCGAGCAATACTATTTTCCTTGAAAAAAACTGCAGGTTGGTAGCACTCAGTGTGATCAATCCGATGACAGTATGGAAGAAGAACAAACTGTATTTCATCGATGAAATCGTCTGAATGAACTTCAGCCAATTGCGATTTTCCAATTTGCGAAAAACATACATGAGCGTATTGGTGAGGACGATGGATATACCGATACCGTAAACACAAAACGCTGGAAACAGTAGTCGAATATTCAAAAGGAAAAAATCGAAGCGTTGGATGAGTACTACATCATTGTCCAGTTTTTTCGAATACCTGTTCACCACAAAACTCAATAGAATAAGTCCGATTCCCAATAAACTTGAAGGAGGCAGAATGCCACGAGGACGAATTTCTGTGCGGCCAAACAACAGGCCTGCGAAGAAGAATGTGAACCAGGGAAGAATGGAATAGTATCCATTGAAAAGCAGGAAACCAAGTACATTGTAGATCTCTCCACCACCTAATGTTGGCGGATTGTAGCTGGAATAAGTAGGAACATCCACGTACAAGAGAACGATACCCAGCAGGACTGACATCAATGTAAAAAGTCGCAAAACGACATTGTTCCATTGCGCTACAAAAGGTGCTGCGATGTACATCAAACCCGAGGCGATGAAGATATTCATCGGCCAGATCACACAACAGGATAGTCCGATCAAGAACAAGACACTACCCCTTTTACCCAAATATGAAAGAAGCTTGCGATTGCTCACACGTCTGTCGCGCATGGTTAGCGTGACCGTGAATCCGTTGAGAAAAAAGAACAACGCCGGAAACACATCGAGGAAAATGCTGAAACGTGTTTGGGTAAGAACACTGGTGACTTTATCACCCATGATAAACCAGAAGGCATACACAATGCATCCAAATACAGCTAAGCCATATGCTACGTCGATACCTACAAGTCTTCTGGAAGAAGTGACAGCCATTTTCGGTTTCGTTTGATCAGGGGCGGCGAATATACTATAACGATCAGTATTCGCAGACTCATGGGTAGTGGATACCTCTGGCGATTCTTTTTCCATACCCAAAAGACGGCCAAGCGTGGCAATTTCCACAAATGGCCGGCATCAAAACAATATCCACAATAAAAGGCTGTAAGCGAATGTGGACAAAGCGACCTTTTTCAATTCACCATCCAGATCAGCAGGGATTTTTGTGCGGAAAACCTTGACGAGCAAAAGCCATTGCAAGGCAGGAATAAGTAATGTAAACCAGCGGTAGAATGCATCTCCCGACATTAGGCATAACACAATGGCACAACACGTCGCGCCTGTGATCAAGAGCATTTGGTAGATTTTACCGTTGGAAAAACCCATCCTCACCACTAAGGTATTTTTACCTGAACTTCTATCGTTTTCATGATCCCTTAAATTGTTCAGATTGAGCACCGCAGCGCTGAAAAGTCCGATGGTCGCCGCCGGCAGAAGCACATGTGCCGATAAGATTCCGGTGTGCAAGTAGTATGTTCCAATCACCCCGGTAAGTCCGAAAAATAGAAATACCGCGAGGTCGCCAAGCCCCAGATATCCATATGGATTTTTTCCAACGGTGTACTTAAAAGCTGCGGCAATGGCCAGCATACCAATGCCCAAAAGAAACAATGCCGGATAAAACTCCCCTCTTTCGCCCAATGAAAACCACAACAATGAAATACCTGAAATGAGGGCCAGAATCGTATTGATCACCAATGCTCTCTGCATCTGACTTTTGGTGATGGCTCCACTTTGCATTGCCCTTGCTGGTCCAACACGTTGTTCGTTGTCTACACCATGCGAATAATCGCCATAGTCATTGGCGAGATTCGAAAGGACTTGCAATAAAAATGTGGTGATCAGCGCCAACCAGAAAGTGGTCCAACTGAAGATATCCTGATGCCATGCCATAGCACTTCCTGCGATGACGCTGGAAGCAGCGAGTGGCAGGGTGCGCAATCGAAATGCCGACAACCACTTTTTCATCATGGGAATTTTGGAAACTTCTGGAAGTCAGGATCACGTTTTTCGAGGAATGCCTTTTTACCTTCCTGAGCCTCTTCGGTGAGGTAGTACAACAAAGTAGCATCGCCTGCAAATTCCATCAAGCCGCGTTGTCCGTCGAGTTCAGCGTTGAGTCCGCGCTTGATCATTCGGATTGCGAGTGGACTGCGTTTCATCATGATTTTACACCAGCGAACTGTTTCATCTTCCAATTGAGCGAGTGGAACAACCTTGTTCACCATGCCCATGTCTTCGGCCTCTTGTGCCGTGTATTGTTCGCATAAAAACCATATCTCACGCGCTTTCTTCTGTCCTACGTGTCTAGCGAGATAATTTGAACCGAAACCTGCATCGAAGCTTCCCACCTTTGGACCTGTCTGACCAAATCTGGCATTCTCCGAAGCAATTGTGAGATCACAAACTACGTGCAGCACATGTCCGCCGCCGATAGCATATCCATTCACCATGGCGATAACCGGTTTAGGAAGTTCACGGATTCTCTTGTGCAGATCCAAGACATTCAATCGTGGTACGCCGTCTTCTCCAATATAACCTCCAACACCTTTTACATTTTGATCACCACCACTGCAAAAAGCTTTGTCGCCTTCGCCAGTGAGAATCACCACGGCAACATCCTGTCTTTCGCGACAGATGTCCATGGCTTCGATCATTTGTTTATTCGTTTCAGGTCGAAATGCATTGTAGACTTCCGGCCTGTTGATGGTAATTTTTGCAATGCCTTCGAAATATTCGAATCGGATATCGCTGTATTCTTTGATGGTTGTCCAGTTTCTCATAGATCACTTGTCGTTTTGATAAACTTCATTTTTGATGGTGGTAAAAAACTGCTTGAGTATCTGATCGTTTTCAAGTCGTGGTGTAAAAACCTCCAGGATGGCACACTGGTTCGTTTGATAAAGCCATTTCAATCCACCACGCAATGATTCAACGCTGTCAGAAGAATGGTAATTCAATTGATACATGGCAGCGAAACTTTCTGCGGTGCGGTTGTGTTTTGTTTCGAAAAACTTCTCCAGGGCTTCACCCGTTTTATTCGGTCCTTCGATGATTCTGAAGATGCCGCCACCACCGTTGTTGATCACAATCACTTTCAGGTTTGCGGTGATCATTTCATTCCAAAACGCATTGCCGTCGTAGAAGAAAGCCACATCACCGGTGATGAGTGTTGTCAATTTTCCGGTGATAAACGATGCACCTACGGCAGTACTCGAGCATCCATCGATGCCGGCCACGCCGCGGTTTCCGAAGTAACGAAGGTCGCCACGGGAATCATTCAATAAGATATATCTGACCACTGAGCTATTGCCCATTTGCACATCACTGTTGCGAGGAATGGCATCATGAATGATTCGGAAAGCGCTGAGGTCGCTCCAAGGCGCATGTTCCAAATATTGCGCAGCAACTGTCCTCGCCTTTTCATTCCATACATTGATTGTTTTTCTGTAATCAGAGTCGATGGAAACTTTTTCTCCTTCCTGAATAGAGCGGAAAAAATCGATGGGTGAAATGGGAAAAATCCTGCGCAGATTTTTGAGGGTATCCAAGCCTTCACCACTGATGTCGATGTGCCAATGTTCTGTTTCTCCTGCGCGGAGAACCTCTTTGATTTTCCGTGAAATGATATTTCTTCCGATGGTGATGAGGATATCCGGGAGGATGTATTTCTTTTTTTCCTTATCAAAACCCATGATCAAACGATCAATGGTGGTGATGAAAGTATCTGAAGAGAGATTGCTATGTGCTTCCGTGAAGACGATCACATTATCGCGTTGTGCGAAAGTGGTCAGGTATGATTCCAATTCAGGTTGATCAGGCAATTGTCCTGCGAGAACCATCACCTTTTTGGATTGGGCCAATCGCGTTTTAACCACTTTCAATTCATCCGGATGGATAGAAATTTCAGTGGCTGCGGTGCGAATCATTTTCACATTGCGGTCGTGATTGTCCACCGTTTTGTAAAGGCTTTCCCTGAGCGGAAAATTGATATGAACCGGACCAGGAACACCTTCTGTGCAAAGTCTGATCGCCTCATCCATGACACGCACGTTGTACCAAACCAGGTCTCCGTCATGCGCTTCTTCGGCAATTTCACAAGAAGCTTTTACGTAGTTACGGTGCAAATCCCTTTGGCGAATGCTTTGACCTTCACCCTGATCAATCCATTCCATGGGACGATCGGCAGTGATGATGAGTAGTGGAATACGCTGGTAATACGCTTCTGCAATAGCAGGGGCAAAATTCAGGGCAGCGGTGCCACTGGTACAGATCAGCACAACAGGTTTTGAAAGTTGTTGAGCCATGCCCAGAGCAACAAAACCGGCACTTCTTTCATCAACAATGCTATGGCTGGTGATGCCCGGATAATTCAGCAAACTGATGGAGAATGGCGCATTGCGCGATCCCGGAGTGATGATGACGTGTTCAATACCATGTGCAGTGAGTAAACTCACAAAATCCTGCACCGGTTTTTTATCTGAAATCATGTGCGGCGAAACTATGTGTGAAAACCGCAGCAACGAAATGATCTCCGCTAAAAGAATTGCCTTTCACCACTCTTTCTTGATTTTCACTTTTCACAAAAAACAAAAAACGAACAAGTAGGTCGCAATTCCGTTACAGTTGTGACTAAGTTTGACGCTATCAAATAAGTATTCAGATGAATGTTTTGATTTTAGGAGCCAATGGCCGAGTTGGAGCGCAAGTGTTAAAACGTGCGCTTGAGAAAGGACATAAAGTGACTGCTTTTGTTCGCAAGACAGAATCCATTAACCTGCTTCATCCCAATCTTCGGGTTGTGCAAGGCGATGCACTTTCGCAAAAAGATGTTTCAGCCAATATGGCCGGGCAGCAGGCGGTGATTTCATGTCTGAGTTCAGGGGAAAACTCCCACCGTGTTGTTTTCATCAACCACATCATCAACGCCATGCGAGAGCATAAGGTCAAAAGGGTAATAGCCATTGGAGGCATTGGAGCTCTTCAGGCGAGTGAACATTTGAAGGTATATGAAACAGCCACTTTTCCAAAGGAATACATTGACGTGACCATGGCCCATGTGAGGGTTTTGGATGCATTGCTCACCAGTCGCAACGATTTCACTTTTGTATGTCCGCCAATGATCCGTGAAGGCGATCGCACTGGGGTTTACAAAACCCAGGACACCTATCCTACTCAGGGTTGGGACATCACCACGGGAGATCTCGCCGACTTCATGGTAGGCGAATTGACGGAAAACAAATATGTGGGCAAAAAAGTGGGGATTTCGAACCTCTAATGCCCTGTTTAAGAAGTTTTCCGGAGAAAATTTTTTGTAAAATGGTGAAAGACAACATACATTTGCCATCCCAAAATTGAAGGAGGTATATCCATTATGTTAATCATTCCAGTAAAAGAGGGCGAAAGCATTGACAGAGCGCTCAAGAAATTCAAGAAAAAATTCGAAAAGACCGGTGTCGTGAAAGAACTCCGTAACCGTCAGTCTTATACGAAAAAGAGCGTTAGCCGCAGAGAAGAAATCAAGCACGCTACTTATATCGCGACTCTGAAAAGAGAAGAGATGTAAGAACAGCCTGCTGTTCACAATATTCGAGGCGAAGAACCGGTTGAACCGGTTCTTCGCCTTTTTTGCTTATGGTGAATTTGGAACCCTTTCTCGACTATTTGCGCAGCGAAAAAAGATCTTCGCAGCACACGGTTGATGCCTACCGCAACGATCTCGAGCAATTCACGACCTGGTGCGTTCGGGAATTCGATATTCACCATCCGGAAGAAGTCACACAGCAAGTAGTGCGGTCATGGATGGCTTCACTGATGGATGAAGCCTATGCTGCAACGTCGGTGCACCGAAAACTTTCTTCCGTTCAGGCTTTTTGTCGGTTTTTAATGAAAACCGGCGTCATCCGGCACAATCCGGCTCGGGGTATTCCCAAACCCAAAATCCCCAAAAGACTTCCTGTTTTTGTTGATGAAACCGGAGCTAAAGCACTGTATAACAAAGATATATATCAGGCCAAAGAAGATCATCACACCCCCAAGGAAATATTTTCTGCGATCAGAGACCAGTTGATTGTAACCCTGCTCTATGAAACAGGTATAAGGCAAGCAGAACTCCTTGGATTAAAAGACAAGGACATTGATGAATATATCGGCCAGATCAAAGTGACAGGTAAACGCAATAAAATGAGGTATGTACCAGCTGGGGTGGAATTACTTGACAGGATCAGGCAATATCAGACCGAACGCAACCGTTGTTTTGAGCAAAATCCGGAAGGATATCTTTTCATCAATGACACAGGAAAAAAAATATCTAAAACATTTGTTTACCTCAAAGTAAAAAATTACCTTTCGCAAGTCAGTACGATCCAAAGGAAGAGTCCGCACGTACTACGTCACACATTTGCTACCCATATGCTGAATAACGGAGCCGATCTGAACGTCATCAAAGAAGTGTTAGGACACTCCAGTCTGGCAGCGACACAGGTATACACACACAACAGCATTGAAAAACTTAAAGGCATCCATAAAAAGATGCATCCACGGAATAATTGAAGTCTAACCCTTAAAAAATTTGTTCTATTATGCAAGTACAAGTTCAGAGTATCCATTTTGATGCAGACATCAAGTTGATCAAGTTCATTGAAGAAAAACTTCAAAAGCTCGGTACGTTTCATGACAGAATTATCAAAAGTGAGGTCTTTCTCAGATTGGATAAATCAGATGTGAATGAAAACAAAATCGCAGAAGTAAAACTTTCGATCCCAGGTAAAGAATTGTTTGCCAAAAAACAATGTAAAACATTTGAAGAAGCGACTGATGTGGCCGTAGATGCCCTTCGCCGCCAAATCGATAAACACCGAACAAAAAACAGTTGATACAACAACTTCAACATAATCAAAGCGACCTTCGGGTCGCTTTTTTGTTTTCATGAAACATCAATGCTCAATGCGTGATAAGGAATTTCGACCTGTAAGTCTTTCCATCATCACGGATTTCGATGACATAACTTCCCTTGCTCCAGGTATTCGTTTCGATGCGCAACGCAGAAACAACATTTTCCTTTTCGTAGAGCATTTTGCCCGATGCATCATACACAAGAATCCTCACTGGACTTTGAATTCCAGATATCAACACATAACTATCGGCGGGATTGGGTGAAATATTGACCTGTGAATTGTGTTCATGAACACTTTCAATGAAATCAACATAAAATTCGGTATAACAACTACAACCATAATCATCTTCAACGTACAGCCATTGTTCGCCACTCGACAATAACATAACACTGCTGTCCTGCTCGGGGCTGTTGCTCCATTGGAAAGAATAATCCGGCATACCACCTGTTACTGTTGCTACGGCTGTTCCTGGTACCGTGAATCCGATAAAAGGTGTTGTGGTTACCGTGCAGATCAACTCATCCGGTTGCTGGACTTCGAATTGATATTCCTGCACACAGCCCAAAGCATTGCTTGCCATGAGAGTATGTATTCCTGCGGTCAAAGCGGTAGTGTCTTCAACATCCCAGGTGAAGGTGATATCCTCCAGAGAAAATGCACTTACAGCACCATTGTCATCTCCATAACACCAAACATCTTGAACTTCTATTTCTACAACGAAAGAATCTGCTTGTAAAATGGAATACTCTTCGAAGGCAGAACAACCGTTGTGATCCGTCACAAAAATTGAATAGTCGCCAGCCTCCAACACTGCAGGATTTTCACCATTCCAATCGACGTCATATGGAGCCACACCGCCTGAAACATCAGCTACTGCGGAACCGTAGCCATTTCCAGCACATTCTATATCGTCCGTAGTGAGATTGATGATCAACGGCGGTGGCTGCCAAATGAAATACACATAAGATTGTATGCAGCCATTTGCATCTATGGCGGTAGCGTAGTGTTTACCGGCCCATTGCTGGTTAGGCGGACCTTCTAAATAGTATTCGTAAGGCGGTGTGCCATTGTATGCAATGACTTCACAAGTACCATCAGAACCCCCATAACAAGTTACGTTGGTCGTTTCAATATCCATTGTAATTTGACTCGGTGCGATGAGTTCAAAAGATTGCTCGTGGTTACATCCAAATATGTCAACCCATACACAAGAATGCAAACCCGGACCCCAAAATGTGGCAGATATGTTTTGTACACCATTGTCCCAGGTTATTTGTTGGACGTCACTTTCAACGATATCCAACGTTGCCATTCCATCATGTGAGAAATGACAAGAAAAGGGTGTTGTGATGATGGGTGCATCGGCAATTGGTTCAACAACGATGTAGATTGAATCCGTCCTCCATACATTCAAAAAATCATCCGTGACATCGGCGAAATAATACCCCTCCTCCGTCACAGTGAGCCAAGTTGTTGTGTCTCCAGTATTCCAGATGAGCTGATCGTAATCACCGGTGTAAAGCACAATAGAATCACCCGCACAAAGAATGGTGTCCCCCTGCCAAGTAAGATTGGGATAGTCTATGAAAGAATCCCCTTCACGAACATGGAGCATCTGGTCTGCGTCAAGGTTGAAGAAAACATCACGTGTCCCGCTGTTCCATTCAACTACCAACGAATCGACTAAATTGGTATCACCCAATCCAAAAATTTCCTTTCCAGAATCCTGTGAAATGTAATTCTCACCATGATGTGTAAATCGGTGCAGGATCTGTCCGCCGGCGTAACAAATGATCCTGCTGCCAATGCCGTTTCTGTTGGCGAATACACCTTCAAGCTCAACTGATAAAAAATGATGATCGCCTCCGTTGTTTTGAAAAAGGCGCGCATAGTAAGCATCATCATTGCTCAAGGCCATGTCGTAATAACCATCATTGTCCAAGTCACCTTTGGCAGCTGCAAAAGTTTCTATGATAGACACATCCAATGCGACCTCAGCGATACCATCGGTAAATCCACTCCCCTCTTCGTTGATGTAAAACCAATTTCCGAGAGGTGTGATAGCCGCATAAGTTGCACCAATGAATAGATCTTCCCAACTGTTGTTGTCATAGTCTATCCACAATCCTCCCCAACACACCTGATTGGTTGCGATACCATATTCCTGTGCGACTTCAGTAAAGCTGATGCCGCTTTCATTTCTCATGAGTAGATTACCATTCGGACCATTGCTGATGTATACATCATCATCTAAATCATGATCGAAATCCGCAATTGAACCGGACATGGCACAAATTCCCAAATCAAATCCAGTCTCAGCTGATTGGTTGGTGAAAGTTCCGTCTCCATTGTTGCGATAGATTTCATTGGGAAATTGCACACGATCGATGATGAAGATGAGGTCTTCCCATCCATCCTGATTGTAGTCGGCAAAAACCGGTTGAAAAGCAGTTCTTGGAGGAAGATCTATACCAACAGCTTGCGTGACTTCGGTGAATGTTCCATCACAATTGTTGTGGTACAGAAGTGATCTGTATTCATCACCGGGGAAATTCGAAGAAGAGTAATATTTCACCACACACAAATCCAAACAACCATCGTGATCATAATCTGCGAATGCCGCTCCCCAGTATTTGAGGTATAACTGTTCCAGACCCGCTTCCCATGCGACGTTCGTCATTTGAAGTGAACCATTATTGTTCCACAATTGAATGGGTGAACCATCTCGTGTGATGAGCAAATCCTGGTCTCCATCGTTGTCATAGTCCGACCATAAAATCATGATCACCTGGGTACCATCCGGATTGGTAATTCCCAGATCAATCTCGTTCAGTTGCCCTTCATTGTTGAGGAAAAATCGAGGTGCATTTGCGCCGTCGGTTATACTGACATCGTCCCATCCATCCTGATTGAAATCGAAATAACTAACGCCATTGCCATATATGGTGCCCTCGTTGAAGATCGCTTCACCAAACTGATCATTCGTTACATCAATATATTGCGAACGTACATCGAGCGCATAAGCCAAGGTTATGAGCACGATGAATAATGTTTTGATTCGCATCTTCATGATTGCAAAAATGTGTTCTCCGATGTCATTTTATTCTCCAGAGAAAATCTCCCTCTTATTCACAACTCCTCAAAAATACTGTTCAAAAGCGGAATTTTTTTTATGATCACAAGAATACCATTCACTGTGGCAATCCATTACGTTTGCTCGAATTCCAACCCTTGGAGTTGTAGAACTGATTACCATAAGCAAATGCAGAAGCGAGCAATCGAACTGTAGATGACCATGTTTTCAGACTTGACATTCCAAGGCTGTGGACATTCTTTACCTTCATACAACTACCAAGACCTCATATGCGCTTCAACCATTACAGTCGCAAAGCGATGACCCTTTTTTTCGTGGCAGGAATATTTATGTGTTGTTCAGAACAACCTGCCACTGGACAAACCAATGCACAAGGCACATCGGCAACTACCCAAACACCTGTTCCAACTGGCAAACCCAATCTTGGAGTACCTGTACCGGAACTGAAATTTGCTGATGATGTCAAGGCCTATATCCGGTCATTGCTGGACGCACCGCTGCCTGCGGATTATGTATTACCAGCCGACATCATGGCCTCTCAATCCTATGATGAATGTGTTAGTTTGGTCAATATCCACTATCCACAATTCACCAATCTCGAAAATGAGGCATTGCTCAGGGCAGTGAAAGAAAATCCCATGGTGTATCAAGAGATGATGCTTGAAGCGCGCAGTGTCAGAGAAAAATTTTTTCCTGGAAGTCAACCAAAAAGAAAACCATAAATAATCCTTATCCAATAATCATAATCAAACCCTATGAAAAAAACCATTACACTATTGATGTTGGTGTTATGTTTTTTGATCACATCCATTCCAAATTTTGGACAGTGTGATCAAGAATTTTACACCGACTTAAGCGGACCGTGTGCAACATCGGTCTGTGGTTACGATCCCTATTGTTGCAATGTAGAATGGGATAACATTTGCGCCGGAGAAGCGGCATCTGATCCAAGTTGTGCTTATTGTTGGGCCGATTGTCATGACAATGACCTTGACAACTACACCAATTGTGATGGTGATTGTGATGACTTTGATGATACAATCCATCCTGGTGCATATGACATATGCGGAAATGGCATTGATGAAGATTGCGATGGATCAGATAATACCTCCGCGTGCGATGCTGCCGGTTATTCGAATACCAGCAGCATATGCGGTGTTACTGTATGCTCGTTCGATCCATTTTGTTGTGTCACCCAATGGGACAACATTTGTGCATCAGAAGCTACTATAGTTGCGGAATGCCAATTCTGCTGGTGTAATTGCTATGATAATGATGTTGATGGTTTCACCAATTGTGACGGAGATTGCGACGATTTCGATGATGCAGTATATCCCGGTGCAACTGAGATTTGCAACAACATAGATGACGATTGCAACGGTATAATCGATGATGGATTCACCGTTCCATATTACCGTGACTTAGATGGTGATGGTTATGGAAGTCCCATCTTCATGGTTGAAAGTTGTATTCCGATTGTCGGCTATGTGCTGAATAATTTGGATTGTGACGACACTAATTTCTTTGTCAATCCATCTATTGGTGAGACATGTTCCAATGAAGTAGATGACAACTGTGATGGGTTCATCGACAACTCATCAGGCTCATGTGATGTAGTAGGTTATGCTGATTTAGCAGGACCATGTGGCACTTCCGTTTGTGCTTATGATGATTTTTGTTGCAACACTGCGTGGGACATTATCTGTGCAGGTGAAGCAGCATCTGATGCAAACTGTAGCTATTGTGTATGCGGTTGTTATGATAATGACATGGATGGTTATACCAACTGCGATGGTGACTGTGATGATTTCAACCCTGCCATCAATCCGGGCGAAGTAGAAATTTGTTCCAACGAGCTTGATGATGATTGTAGCAATTTGGTAGATGACGTTAGTGGAAGTTGTGATGCCATGTTTTACAATGACCTTGCCGGTCCTTGTGCAACTGCCATTTGTGCATTCGATAATTTCTGCTGCAATGTCGCATGGGATCTACAATGTGCTGCAGAAGCTGCGGCTGATATCAATTGTAGCTACTGCGTTTGCGGTTGTTACGACAATGACATGGATGGATATACCAATTGCGATGGAGATTGCAATGACTTCAATGATGCCATCAATCCGGGTGCTACAGAAGTTTGTGATGAAATCGATAACAATTGTGATGGGAACATAGATGAGGGTGTTCAGAATACCTATTACCTAGATGAAGATGGTGATGGATTTGGTACGATTACTTCTACAACCTTTGCTTGTTCATTGCCTCCAGGATATTCAACCGATGCAAGCGACTGTGATGACTCCAATATTTTAATCAATCCACTTGGCACCGAAACATGCAATGGCATTGATGATGATTGCTCCAATGGCATTGATGATGGTGTACAAAATACATATTACTTCGACGATGATGGTGATGGATATGGCGACCCAGGGGTTACAACTCTCGCATGCACAACACCGCCAGGATACGTTGACAATGCGGATGACTGTGATGATTCAGACGCATCAATAAATCCTGACGCTGAAGACATTTGTGACAATGGCATCGATGAAAACTGCGATGGTTTTATGGATAATACAACCACCGCTTGCGATAGACTTGGATATTCAGACCTCTCAGGTCCATGTGCAACATTGATTTGCACTTTTGATAGTTTTTGTTGCTCGACAGAGTGGGACAATGTCTGCGCTGCTGAAGCCATGTTGTATACTGAATGTCAATATTGCTGGTGCGGTTGTTACGACAATGACCTTGATGGTTACACCAATTGTGATGGAGATTGTAACGACTTCAACGGATTCATTTATCCGGGAGCTACTGAATTCTGCGATTCGCAAGACAACGATTGTGACGGTTCTATAGATGAAGGTCTAACATATAGCACTTATTATATGGATGACGATGGAGATGGTTATGGAGATCCAAATGTGACCACCATAGCTTGTGCACAACCATTTCCATACTCAGCAAATAACTTAGACTGCGACGACTCCAACTCTGCTATTCGACCATTTGCACCAGAAGTATGCAATAACATAGACGACGACTGCGACGGCTCCATCGATGAAGGCGTACAAAATCTTTACTATGCCGATGCGGATGGAGATGGTTATGGTGATCCACTAGTATCCGTTGCAGATTGTAACCAACCCATCGGATATGTCACCGACAACTCGGATTGTGATGATGGAAATGACGCCATCAATGTCACTTCGCTCGAATCATGCAATGGTGCGGATGACAACTGCGATGGAAATGTGGATGAAGGTCTTCCGACAACCACCTATTATGAAGACGCTGATGGTGATGGTTATGGAAATCCATCATCGACCATCGATTCCTGCTCCGCGGTAAGTGGTTATGTCAATAACGACGAAGATTGTGACGACACTGACTCCGATGTAAATCCAGATGCCACAGAAACTTGCAACACCATTGACGATGACTGTGATGGTGATACCGATGAAGGCGTTTTGATCACTTTCTATGCAGATACAGACAGCGATGGTTATGGTGATGCCTCGGCCACCGTTCAAGATTGTTCACCTCCATCTGGATATGTTACTGACGACACCGATTGCGATGATACCGACGGAAATATTTTCCCTGGAGCTCAAGAGTTCTGCGGAAATGGTGTAGATGATGATTGTGATGGAGATATTGACGAAGTGGGTCTCAACATATTCTTCGCTGATGCCGATGGCGATGGATATGGTGATCCTTCCAATCAAATTGATGCATGTATCCCACCAGTAGGTTATGTGACGGATGATACCGATTGTGACGATTCAGATGAAAACGTAAATCCTGGCATGGATGAAGTTTGTGGAAACGGTACCGATGACGATTGTGATGGTGATACCGATGAAGTGCTTCCTTTGACCTATTATGCTGATAGCGATGGTGATGGTTATGGTGATGCTACACAAACCCTTGACGCTTGCACACAACCACTGGGTTACGTATCTGATGATACGGATTGTGACGATGCTGATGAAAACGTCAATCCGGGTGTTGATGAAGTATGCAATAATGGTCTCGACGATAATTGCGATGGCAATACCGATGACATCCCAACCTTCACATTCTACGCCGATGTGGACGGTGATGGCTATGGTGATCCATCTTCGTTTGTAGTCGATTGCACGTTGCCTTCCGGTTATGTGACCGATGATACCGATTGTGATGATGCCGATGAAAACGTCAATCCGGGTGCCACTGAAGTTTGTGGAAACGGAACTGACGACGATTGCGATGGCGACACAGATGAAGTAGGTATGAATACCTATTTCGCCGATGCGGATGGAGATGGTTATGGTGATGCTTCCAATTCAACCATGGATTGCACACAACCTCTTGGTTATGTATCTGATGATACCGATTGTGACGATGCTGATGAAAACGTCAATCCGGGTGTTGATGAAGTTTGCAATAATGCTCTCGACGATAACTGCGATGGCAATACCGATGACATCCCAACCTTCACATTCTACGCCGATATGGACGGTGATGGCTATGGTGATCCATCTTCGTTTGTAGTCGATTGCACGTTGCCATCCGGTTATGTGACCGATGATACCGATTGTGATGATGCCGATGAAAACGTCAATCC
>JAIBBG010000081.1 GCA_019694805.1 Flavobacteriales bacterium
TGACATGATAATTTCGATTTAACCCGAATCATGCCATGCGAGTGGTCCATCTGTTTATCCTCGGATCATGTTCATTTCAAGGAAGCCTTACTTTCAAATTGAAATATCGGATTGTCCTTTGAAGAATGACATCCAACGAAACCCTTTTAAACACGACACTATCTTTGCCACTCCAAAAGCGCTGTGCAGTGTCTGAAATTCTTCCAAGCAATCCATCTCATTTTTGTTTATTTCAATCAAGTATTGAAGGGATTACACTACCGGAGAAATTCAATTATCCATTCTATTATGAACCACACGAACTCGCCAAACTTGCAGCGAAGGAGTTGCAAAACTATCTGCACACACAGACAGATTGGGAACACGATTTCGGCATGGAAATCGGGAATGATGGCGAGATCATTGGAAAAATGTTTGGAGTGTTGGTAGTTAGAAACCAACTCGGTGAACTGGGATATCTCTGCGCAGTATCAGGCCGACTTGCGGGTCAAAATCAACATACCAAGTTTGTTCCTCCGGTATTTGATATTCTTGAGGAAGATGGCTTTTTCAGAAGAGGCGAAAAATTGATCATGGCGATTACCCATCGCATTACAGAAAAAGAAAACCATCCCGATTACCTATTCGCCAAAGGTCAATTGGAAGAAGCAAAACTGCAAGCTGAGAAAGAATTGACTGCATGTAGTGAGCACAACAAATGGCAAAAAGAACAACGTCACCGCAAACGAAGAGAATTTCAAAATGAACTCTCAGGCCAAGAACTTTCAGAAGCATTATTGCTTTTAGACAAAGAGAGCATTGCTCATCATTACCAATTGAAGCAATTGAGAAAAAAATGGCAAGAAACTATTGGTCATTTGTCTATTGACTTCAGCAAATACCAAAAAGAAATAGATGATCTCAAGGAAGAGCGAAAGAATCGTTCGATGGTTTTGCAAAACGAGATTTTTGATCAATACTATTTTGTCAATAGAGCATTGGAACAAAAGAGTGTGGGTGAAATTTTTAAGCACACCATTGAAGGCAGGCCTAAAGCAGGTGCAGGAGATTGCGCCGCACCAAAACTCTTACAATATTCATTTTTGAATCAACTCGAACCCATAGCCATGGCAGAATTCTGGTGGGGGCAATCACCGAAAACAGAAGTTCGTATACATGGACATTTTTATCCTGCATGTCGCGGTAAATGTGAGCCCATTCTGGGTCATATGTTACAAGGCATGTCAGTGGATGAAAACCCGATGTTACAGAATCCCGCTGAAGGCAAAGAACTCGAGATCATTTGGGAAGACGATTACATAGTGATCGTCAACAAACCCGCAGAATTTCTTTCTGTTCCGGGTAAAAAAATTGATGACTCTGTATTGACTCGACTCAGAGAGCGCTACCCAGAAGCTACGGGTCCGTTGGTCGTGCACAGGCTGGATATGTCGACATCCGGATTGCTTGTTGCTGCCAAATCCCTCGAGGTGTATAAAGCTTTGCAATCGCAGTTTATTGGACGCGAAGTGAAGAAGAGATATGTTGCCATGTTAGAAGGCATTGTGGAAGAAGACGAAGGATGGATTGATCTTCCTCTTCGTGTTGATTTGGAAGATCGTCCACGACAGATGGTTTGTTACACCTACGGTAAACCGGCAAAAACAAAATGGGAAGTGAAAGAAAGGAAAGATGGTTTTACCAAAGTCTATTTCTATCCTCATACCGGTAGAACACATCAATTGCGCGTTCATGCTGCGCATGCGATGGGATTAAACCATCCTATTGTTGGCGATGATTTATATGGCAAGAGATCCACTCGCCTTCATTTACATGCCGAACGTATTGAATTTCGACATCCCATAACAGATGAATGGATCAAGGCAGAAATTCCAGCGGATTTCTTGTGAATCAGAGAAATGCCTGAATCCCATATCATGCAGTCGAAATGGATGACAACCTTGTAAGCCTTCCATGACACGCACCTCATTTTGTAACCTCACAGGGCAGGCTTTCCTCCACTTACATTTTCAACGCATGAGTGATAAGCTTTCAAATAAACATCTTGCAGCCTGTCCCGATATCGTCGGAGAGTCTATGTCCTTTTTGGCTTTCAAAATTTCATAACAATCCCGACCGCATAATCTGGGTTGAATGATTCAATAAGCCTTTGCAGGGATGATGCAGAGCATCATCACGTGATAACTCATGATATCAAAGCTCCATCCAACATCATTTCAATCTTGGTGTTGCTTTCCAAACTTTACGTACACGTATACCCGAAATACTATCGAATTCATCAAGGACAAGGATTTGGCCATCGAAAGATAGAACGGTGTACTCCACACGATCTTCGTCATCCTCGTTATTGCTGATGAAAATAAAATTTCCCCTTTTGGTAAGATGGAAAACATCGTCCGACACGGACGCGATGAATTTGGGTGATTTTTTACCCGCATCCTTCAATGCGATTTCATATTCCTTGATACCACCTTCACGCGAGAATCGAAACATGGGTGAAGTAGTAGAATTGCCCCAATATGATTCACCCTGATACCACATCAAACCACCCAATTCGAGCCAATCGGAATTATAGAGCGCATCATTCAATCCATCAGAAATTCTCTGACCTGGTCTCAATGCCATCAATTCTTCCTGTGATAGCATTTCGCCGATGGCAGCAGGTTTGGCGCACACAGCAACCGGCTTACCTTCATCCTCCATATCGTACACATCCACATCCTCGATTTGAACTGAAGGTTTAGTTTGTTGCACAGGTTTGGAATGATAAACCTGACCAGAACCATGAGTGGATCTTTTCAGATGAGGTTTCCATCCACCCGCTTTCAAATCAAACTGCATCAATGGAACAGTGGAAGCGATAACGGGCATACTTGACGCATCGGTTTCTTCCAACAGTGATTTAGGAATAGCCAATGCCGCGTAGCGAAACCTGCGGAAGGTTGTAAAATCTCCAGGTTTTCCAGTAAATGTATTTTCGTAGATCAACAGACCATCGCGGTAATCAACTATCAATTGATACTCGCCATCCGGTTTGTTCAACATGGACTTTTGTAAAAAGTAATAATTGCTCTTCACTTTGGTGACCACCACAGGGCTATGATCAAATCCGCGCATAGCTCTTGCATCAATGACGTGGCGGTGTTCATCTTTGAGGTTGTCAAACAACATAAATAAAGTACCGTGGGTTCTATCCGGAATATGCAACGCGACAGATTGATTTTCTGCAGTAGAATAATGATCACCTTCCAACCAGCAGTATTCTGCAATATTTAACCAGACATGATCATAATATATTTCTTCCATATTTGAAGGAATGGAAGAATTGCGTGGCCAATTTTGAAGTTCATTTTCAGAAGGCGTTTTATCGAGGTTGTCCAGGTAGTATTGATAAATGGTTTGGATGGTGCTCGAAGCGAATTGATCTTCGCCTTGCATAGCGCTAACGTCCACGTTATCGAAAATGAGTGAAGTTTGAGCAACGTTCGATTCAACGAATAAGAGTGAACACATGCTCATGATCAAGTATTGTTTTCTCATGACTTTAGAATTTACTCCCGGATTTCATTCCGGGACATTTCCAAAGTCACAAGTCAATCACAGTGCCAAAGAGTGAAATCAACCAACCAATCGTGACCTATTCATTCCTACAACTCAACATTCATGGGGTCTGTCAATTTTTTTGGATGATAAAAATCTTTGACGATACGAAACAAAAAGGCTGGTATATAGAATCCGAAAACAATTGTACCCATGCCATCAAGTCCAGGGAGCACGTGACCAAACCATAACTTCAATATTTTATGTGCGAATGATTGTTTGTAGAACAACAAGGAGCATGCGAAGCAACCACGATCACATCGCATGCATCCCTATTCGATCAGTTTTTGATCCAAACAGTAGACAGCACATTCGATCCACAAATCAAAGTGAAGGAATAGACGCCATTGTTTAAGTTAGAAGAATTGTAAGCAAAATTTTTCGCTGCTCCAATCAAACCATGATCCAATAACCTTCCAGTGGCATCATGGATCATCCATTCCTGCGCTGAATGTGGCATATGGGTGATATAAAATACATCATGAGTAGGATTAGGATATAACAAGAAATCCGATACCTGCTGCACCGTTACCTGTTCAATGATCACATCAAGACATGCTGAAGACACATTACAAATTCCATCATCAGCAGTGACCATATAACTTCCGCTTGTCGTTGGCGTAAATTCATTGACATCAGCAGCAACTTCACCACCTGTTGCACAATTGATCCAGGATAGAGATACTCCGGTGAGCGAAGTGGAAAGTGTGTTGTTATTCAACTCAATATCCGCGGTGAGATTACTGATGACCAATTGTAGGGTAACCGTGCTATCACATCCTGCTTCGTTGGTAAAGATTTGTGTATAAGTTCCACTTTGCATATAATCCGTACCATTCCAAGTGTAGTTACCACAAGCGCTGATATCCATTGAGCTTTCATTTGGATTGCTCACCTCAAGGTGCAGTATCATGGTGGTATCGGAAGAAATTTCGATTTCGTAAGTACCTGTTTCCGTAAAAACTTGATCATAGGCGTTGTATTGTCCACAAGCCTGCACATACTCATCTACATAATTCATAGGTGTGTCCAGCAATGCGATATATAGACCATCATCAGAAACGCCGATTCCATGAACCCAAGCGCAAAAAACAGCGTCACCCGATCTTCTTACCACGAATGAATCATATGCTTGCGCATGATCAGCGTTGCAAAAGACAAGGTCGTTGGGTGACCAAAGTGAGCTGCCATTTGGATCATGTTTTTGAGCCCTCATAAGACCACCGCCATATGCGGAAATCAGATTGCCATCAGATGTCAATGCCATTTTGGAAAAGGGAATGTAAGTATTTTGGTTGGACAATTCCAAGCCATCTTCGGCCCAAAGTATCTCACCGGCGCTGTTGATTTTATTACCATAGATTGCATAATAGCCAACCACACCAGGCCTACCGTCAGACCAACTGAAGAAATATTCATCCCCTTCTCGAATCATATTGAATCTATTTTGATTACCCTCAGCATCACACACCATCACAACATCGCCGGGCCAAGCATATGCACCCAAGGTATCTATTCTTGAAACAGCAATATCTTCTGTTGTAGTATTGGTAGAGACCCAGGAAAAAGTAGCACCAAGACTATCCCCCATCATCTGGAAAGAAGAGCTCGTTCCAACCGAGCCGTTGCCGTATGCCCATGTATCCCATTCGAGGTTGGCATATTCGTCAAGCCTATTTACACGAATGGCTCCATTTGCAGTGTATGCGATCCAGGCTCCATTTTGTTGATCGGATTCCATGGCCACATTGCCAAGATTAATAGGACCGATTTCGGTTCCGTTGAAAGGCAACAGTAAATTACCATCTTCATCCATACGGAAAATGCGAATACGGTAATAACCATAAGTTTGAATCTTAATTCCGAAGTGATACCCCAGACCATCATGTACATAATGGATCGATTCGAAAGTACCAATCGATTCTCCTGTCACTGTATTCTGCTCCGCCAGTAGAATAGGTTCGTTGAAAAACGGATTCGCATCCAAATCAAATTTCTGAAACCTTAAACTATTCGGATTTGCGGCACTTCCTCCTATCGTATACCAACATGCACTGAATCCATATGTTTCAGGTTTGATTTCATAATTATCGATATTGAGTGCATCGTGATGAAGCAATCGACCGTCAGTTTCCCAAAGTTCAAAACCATCAGCATCATAGTGCTGGCCATAGAGATCAGTATCACCAGATCTTGTATCCAACCAAAAGACGAGCAATCCATTATTTCCATCATCGATCATTTTCACGCTTTTCTGGACGCCAGATACGTTGCAGACCACCTTCGGCTGATCAGGATTAAAAACCCATTGTGCATTCAGTAAGAATGAACAACAAACCATGATGATGGTGAAACTCCACGAGTAATTTTTTTTCATATTATAATTGGCTAATTAGTCTACACATGTATAGTTGAACCACTTCAAAACGATAGTATCTCCATTGGAAATGAGATCCTGCTCGACAATGAAATTGTGCTCATTGGTTTGATAGTCGTAGTGGTAGACGTATGTACCAGTGCCCTGATACCATGCAGTTGTTTGGTATGGCGCGTATTTGCTCGCTTCAGCAAGTTCAGTGCATTCTAGATAAAAATAGTTTGACTGATAGTAAGGTGATAAAACGTATTCTTCATAATACGTCAGGGTATTGTTATAATTTAAGTCTTCAAT
Source organism: Flavobacteriales bacterium (assembly GCA_019694805.1). Classification (GTDB taxonomy): domain Bacteria; phylum Bacteroidota; class Bacteroidia; order Flavobacteriales_D; family Sanyastnellaceae; genus JAIBBG01. The sequence continues at coordinate 6,272 of JAIBBG010000081.1, forward strand.
GCGGACAATGTTGCCGAGATTATCATATTGATAAACGATGGTGTAGTTGTCATAGATGTAATAACCGTTGTAAGAAGGGTTATCTTCATAATAAACAGAGTCCACCAAGTCGAGGTTGTTCCTTTCATAGTACAACGTTCCCTTTTTGGCTTTGCCATCATCCATCATGGCATCTGGCACATACACTTCAACAGAATCAAGGCGGTCCTGATCACCTAACTCGGTATAATAAAATAATTTCATATCACTCCAGGTCACGTAAAATTCACCATAGTAGTGATATGCCGTGTCAATTCTTGCCAGATTATTACTTGTATTGTAATAGTACTTGTATTCATAAGTATGAAGTATGTCGCCTGTAACCGGGTCAACCTGAATATAAGTTTCAGGGTATTGAGGATACAATGCTGGTGCCGTGAAAGCAGCCATTGGATTGGACTGATCATCAAGTATGCTTTGAACGTAGCAACCCGGAGCGTAAATGACCGGAAGGACGTCATAGGTTTCCTCATCTTCTGGCTGTTCCGGTTTACAAGATTCGAAAAGCAAAATTGACACAGTAAATAGCAGCAATGTGCGCGCAAATTTCCAGTTGTTCATGTGACACATATTGATCTTAGTTTTGATTCAGGATCAAAGATGACAGCTGCTCTTGCGATTGGGATGATTTGCTGAGTTAACGGTATGATATTGATTCATCGTTATTCCTTCACGAATTTTGATGCACTGCATTGTCCATTCTGCGTGCAATACAGCACATACATTCCATTCGCGACATCAGACATTGGGCATGTCAGTATTCCATCTTGTTTCGGAAATACTACGTCGTCATAGACAACATTTCCAAGCAAATCGAAAACTTGGACAGAGCAAGGATGATCCCCATTCGTCTGGATGTATAGGTTAGTGGAAACAGGATTGGGGAAGCACTTCCATGCATTGGTTACATCCGGGAGTTCAATGGCTGTTGTGCCAAAATCAAGATCAAATACATACAATTCATAACCGAAGAGTTCAGCGGCATCTTTCATATAAACGATGACCTTATTGCCCAGTGTTACGAAGTCTAATGGATTGGTAATTTCGAGGCAAGATGCAGCAGCAAGAACGCCCTGTTCTGTTCCATTGCATTGAAAAACCGCACTACAATCATTCACATCATCATGATGCTTATACAAAAGATGATCACCAACCGTTGTCAAGTTGTGACGACCCTGAGCTTCCACATAATAAGTATCTATGGATGTATTCCAAATAGGCTGTGTTCCTGCGGTTGTGCCATTTGTTTTCACCAAACAAAAAATATCATTCATGGTTGCCGGGAAATAAATGACGGATTCTGCTTGGACATAAGAAGTAGTAGAATTCGGATTATCTACCGGGGTCATGTGATAGCCTTCTGC
>JAIBBG010000082.1 GCA_019694805.1 Flavobacteriales bacterium
AACGTCAACAAAAAAGCGACAACTGCATCTTCATCTTCAGCGGTCATATGCTGACTACCGACAAGTTGCCTTGCGACGTTTTCGCGTATTTCAGGATCGCCAAATTCGCCGTCATTACTGGTGTTCATGAAGTGAACAGCATCGCGGAGGGTAGTGGCAAAACCATTATGAAAGTAGGGACCGGTGTATTGAACATTACGCAGTGTCGGCACACGGAATTTACCATTTTGAGTTGGATCATGAATCACACCACCAAGTCCAAGGTCTATTGCAGCTTTTCCTTTTGGATTGATACTTTCAAAAGTGGCATAAAATGGATTTTCAGGATTGCGTGGTACACCAATATTGTAATAACCATAATTGGAAAATAATACTTTGCCATGCACTGGATCGGCATCCATACTGTGGCATTTTACACATCCCGCTTTTCCTTGAAACAATTCCATTCCTCGCTTTTCTTTTTCGGTGAATTGCGCTTTGCCGGCAAGCCATAAATCAAATTTGGAACTGAATTCATTCAATACTTCGCTGCTTTCGAATAGTGCGATCGACTCGCACATATTGTTGAAAGCTTCTGTTGGATCTTTTATTTTGCCGTAAATATTCTTGTACATGTTGAAGTATGGCGCTTTTTTCAACTCTTCAATCAACATGAGTGTATCTGTGTTGTTCATCTCGGCTGGATTGAAGAATGGTCCCGACAATTGATGCGCAAGGGTATTCGATCGTCCGTCCCAAAAGAGTCCTCCTTTCCATATGCCCTCCTTTTCTGACCAAGTGCGCGGCGGAATGAAAGATACATAGGCAAGCGACTGAGAATTCCTATTCACAAAAGCACCGTCAATCATACCTTCAGAGACTACGGCATGGTTCGGATCACTGAATGATGTTTTGGGGGCATGACATACGGTACAACTCTGTCCGTCCGGATTGCTCAATGCTTTATCGAAAAACATCTGTCGACCGAATTCAACTTTAGCCGCAAGCAATGCTTCCGGTTTGTATTTCTTTTTCATCGGTTGCGCAGCAAGGGCAACCAGCAATATAAATCCAGCAGCTATGACGTAAAACGTTCTCATGGTGCGAAGATAATCGGCGGTTTTGGGGAGTTCGTGAGTTGCATCACTAACATTTGTCATTGCTGTGGGGTGGACCTCAGCCCCCATTCTTATTCTAATCATTGTGGGTATTGGAGCCACCCACACTCACTCTATTTCATTCTCTTTCTGATTCTCATTCAGATAGGCCAGGCATGTGAGCCAACCACACTCAAACTCACTCCAACTCAAACTCACTCTAACTCATTCTTTCATATTCTCCACGCACCCCAAAACTGTATATTCGCCACCATCTATGAAACGCAGTTTCGGCATTGATCTGATCAGAACCTTGTCCATTCTTGTAGTGATTTTTCGTCACTATCGTGTGACCGATGGTTACAATTTCGGGATCTATGCTATTGAATTTCTTTTTGTCATCAGTGGGTATCTTATCGGTCAGATTTTGCTGACGGAATTTCAGGAGGCTGGTACGCCGAATATGAAAGTCGTCGGGAGGTTCATGGCCCGTCGTTGGTTCAGGATTTTGCCGATGTATTATTTCGCATTGTTATTGAAATTCATTATCGTTCACGATATCGGTTGGAATATTCTCTACTATGTTTTTTTTCTACAAAACCACTTTTTTGGAATCGACTTTTATCCGGTCACCTGGACTCTCGTGATCGATGAATGGTTCTATCTCGGAACCCCATTCCTGCTGTATGGTTTTGTGAAGATGTTTGGTTGGGATAAGAAAAAGCTCCTCCTTATGCTCGTCGGAGTGATTGTCCTCATCAACCTCGGAAGGATGTTTTGGGTTTGGAAAACCAACGCGGGTTATGAGTCACTCGTGGGGAATGTCCCATTCAGACAAGATACATTGCTCATTGGAGTGCTTGGGGCTTTTATCAAAATACATTACAAAAAGGTCTTCGACTGGTTCAATCGCCGCGGGCCTTTTTGGCTATCGATGATCGGCTTCTTGGGTTTTGTTGTCCTCATCGGTTACATCCAACGAGATGATGTGACCAACATGAACCAATACTTCTGGACACGTACTATCGCATTCAGTTTCGTGGCATTGCTCATCACCATGACGATGCCTTATCTGGAAAATAAAGTACACGGATTTTCAAGTCCGAAAATGAATTGGTTGAACTTCATCATTTCTTATGGAAGTAAATTGTCTTACGCGCTTTATCTCTACCATCTCGAGGTACTTGGCGCTTGTCGTTATTTATGGCCAGAACTGGACAAACAACTTTGGATCAGGAATTCATTGTGCTTCACCGTGTCACTCATCATCTCAATCTTACTCTACAACTTCCTCGAAAAACAATTCTTGATTTTAAGGGAAAAATATTATCCATCCCTTAAACCCAACACGACTTAATTGGACCACCACGACAATTACAAAACATGATGAATTGTCGATTGCAAAAGTTCTCTTTCAGCATATTCGGGCCACCGAAGGTGGCCCACCAATTCCCCCCAAACCACGTCGTCATTCCTCTTCGCCCCGCGATGAGGAACCTACAATCACTTCATCAAACAACCCCTCAAATTATTTCAATTTTCAGTCATTCACCTTCGCCCCGCGAAGAGGAACCTTGGAATAAACTTAGAATGAGAAACTGAATGAATATTCGAGCAACTGAACTTCACATTAAGCAACTCTTCTGCGCCCTCCGCTCCTCCGCGAACTCAGCGTCCAGTTCTAGAATAAAAACGGAATGAGAATGTGGATGTGGATGCGGAAGAAACAGGACGAATCACAAAAATTCATCACAACCCCATCGGGGTCGATTCTATCTAGACTGAATACAATCGTATGACAGCGCGACCCTGTAGGGGTCGATTATAGAAACGGAAAAAGAATGAGAAACAGATTGAATAAAAAAAACCGCACCTTCTCAGACGCGGCTTTTTTCATCAATCTCAATCCTCTACTTGTGGATCGAATCGTTATGCATCTTATTGTTCTACACCTTCTTTATGCTGAATGATGATCGAACCACCATTGATTTCAACTTTGGTCGTGGAATCGTCGTTGTCTTCTTCTACTTCTTCAAGGCCATCATCAGTCATCATCAATACTCCGTCTTCTTCTGAATACCATGAGATGAAATGACTATTCTCGCCAAACTTCACATACTTACCAACTGGTACATAAATTTTGATATCTACTTCTTGAGCTCTATAGAGGTCTTTTACTGGAATGGTGAAGTAAGGTGCGAGCATGACGGTGTCACCACCGACACGATAGTCATACGCTATATTCCTGGCCAGTGCGCCTGCTTCTTCCATATGACTGCCTTGACTCGCGCGCATGACAGTTACTTTGACTTGCGATGAAGTTGTTGGCTCAAAGTGCACATTGAGCGGTTGACCGAGATAAGTAAATTCTCCATTTTGTTTGATCAAGTCGAAAAACTCATTGTGTCTTCCTGTGCGACCGATGAATACTGAATCAGGCATCACATCGAAGTATAGCGTATCGGATGACATTTTATTCATCAAGGTTGAACTGGATAGCTCAGCGTTGCGGCTGAAATTTTTGCCAGTTCTGATACCGCCATATGAACACATGATCACACCAATGATGAAAAGTGATGTCAATGTTACCGCCATTCCTTTGATGCGTTTGGTGCTGCCGGTAATGAGTTTGATAGCGCCGTAAATCAATCCAATAGCAGGAGTTGCCATACTCAGGATCACGCCAATCACGAAAATCCAAAGTGTTCCATCATAGTTGAAAATCATTTTATCAATCACTTCCCAATTGTTGCCATCTAATCCGAATACACTGAATTCTGAAAAGGAGAGGAGAGCTATCAATCCGATGATCAATCCAAATCCCATCATGAGGAAGATGATTCCAAAAACAATAGCAAACAATCTACCAACACCTTGCAATACCGGTGCACTGCCTGTGCGGATAGATTCGGCCGTTTGTCTTCCAAATTTCTGCACGCGTTCTGCAGCAGCTTTTGTTTCTTGATTCACAAATCGGCCAATATTTTCGACGTTGACATTTTCTCCACGCATTTGTAGTTTTTCTGCCGTGCTGCGCGCTGCAGGTACCAATGCCCAGAAGAGTATGTAGCCAAGGAACATCGGTCCACCGAAAGAGGCGAAGAATAGAATCACAACTGCAACGCGCACTACAATGGGATCCCAGCCCAGATAGTGACTCAACCCGCTACACACACCAGCAATGACAGCATCATCTGTATCGCGATATATCTTACGTTTGGAATTCCTTACTGTGGTCGGTTCCTGCGGTGCTTCGTCATTATCCACACGATAATCTTCTGGTTTTCCCATCACTTTCATCATTTCTTCTACATCCGCGCGGGTCACAACATTTTTGCCGTCATTATTCCTTTCATGGAATAATTCCGCAACCCTCACTTCAATATCTGACATGATTTCGCTCGCAGAAGGATCGCCCGCGAAATAGCTTTGTATAGTATCCAGGTATTGTTTCAGCAACTGAAACGCATCTTCTTCGATATTGAAGACAGTTCCACCCAGATTGATTGCAATGGTTTTATTCATGGTTGTGGGAGGTTATTGAAGTTTTTGAGATTGTTTGACTGCGTAGGACAATTCGTCCCAGGTGTTTTTGAGTTCACTGTGAAATTGAATTCCGGCATCAGTGATACTATAATATTTGCGTGGTGGCCCTTGCTGACTTTCTTCCCAGCGGTAGTTGAGTAGTCCGTCATTTTTGAGTCTTGTGAGAAGCGGATATAGTGTGCCTTCCACCACAATCAGTTTGGCTTCTTTTAATGTAGCCATGATATCTGATGGATATGCTTCTCCGCGCTTCAGGATGCCGAGGATGCAGAATTCCAAAACACCTTTCCGCATCTGCGCTTTTGCATTTTCTATATCCATGGTGTGTAATTGTTTTTTACTTGTTTCATGTGATCACGGGTTTAGGCAATTCTTTTGAATTGAATCGCGAAATGATAGATAGCTCCTGCTGGCGCATACGGACAATTTTTGCCGTTCAACTCATGTTGCACATGCGCAACCAAGGCAGGATCAGCAGCAGTTGTTTTTACGACTTGCATCGTGCCATCGTCTTGAACCTTGATCCAAACTTCTACACGATGCGCTCCATTGTCTTTCACAAACTCCGGACAATGCACATGGTGTTGAATCCAAGAGTAAAACTCTTGACTCGGAGTAGTGGATAGTGCCGTATGGTTTTTTTCATCCGGAATAATTTCCGTTCCAGTGAAATGATGGGGTTTCGAAGCGGCAAGGGTAATCGCTCCGATGGTGGCAAGCACAGAAAGGATAAATGCGCTTTTGATCAATGTTGCTTTCATGGCAAAAGGGGTTTTTGATGTAAAAGGGGTTGTCTTTTTATACAAGGTAAAATGCTTTACCTACTAAAAGACGATGCAAAGATATATTTGTTACATTGAACTATGCAATACAAAGTACTGGAATTTTGCAAAAAAGTGTTAATCAATTGATAGAGAATGGTTTCGATTTGGAATTTAAGATTTAAAATTTAAGATTGGTAATCATTCGCGCAAACGGAACAGGAATTTGACCGCCTCACTGGGTCGATTTTTACTCCTAGATTGAGGAGTTATTCAGCTCACAACTTAAAGCCAGTCCGCATCCATAATTCATAATTCATACTTCATAATTCATAATTCAAAATCCCTTCTTCTTAATTCTTATTTTCGCGCCAGCCTATGCGCCAAGTCACGCTGATAGATAGCAAACTCCTGGGTCTGATCATCAACAGGCTTTGTCATCAACTGATTGAAAATCATGATGACTTTAGCAATACGGTCATCATTGGTTTGCAACCTCGTGGCGCTTTTCTCGCAGAAAACATCGTTGAAAGACTCCGGGCCATACAGCCTAAAAGTGAAATCAGATACGGCGTTTTGGATCCAACATTTTACCGCGATGATTTCCGAAGGAATGACAAACCACTCATCGCCCAAAAAACGGAAATCCCATTTTCGATTGAAGGAAAACACGTCGTTTTTGTAGATGATGTGCTTTACACCGGTAGAACCATCCGCGCCGGATTGGAATGTGTGATGGAATATGGCCGTCCGGCGAGTGTTGAGTTATTGGTGCTTATAGATAGAAGATTTACTCGAGAATTGCCCATCGAACCGAAGTATATCGGCAAGAGTGTGGATAGCTATGATGATCAAAAAGTGAAAGTGATGTGGAAGAAAGATGGGGGTGAAGACAAAGTTTTATTGCTCACGGACATTACACCTTAAAAGGAATTAGACAATATGCTCAGTGTAAAACATCTGCTCGGAATCAAAGACCTCACACGCGAGGACATCGAATTGATTTTTTCCCAAGCAGATGAATTCAAGGAAGTATTGAGCAGGCCGATTAAAAAAGTGCCTTCATTACGCGATATCACTGTTGCTAATCTTTTCTTCGAAAATTCTACCCGCACAAGACTGAGTTTTGAATTGGCCGAGAAACGCCTCAGCGCAGATGTTGTGAATTTCGCCGCAAGCAGTTCATCCGTGAAAAAGGGAGAAACGCTTGTTGATACCGTCAATAATATCCTTGCGATGAAAGTGGACATGGTGGTCATGCGCCATGCATCTCCTGGCGCAGGAATTTTCCTGAGCAGACACATCAATGCATCGATTGTAAATGCAGGAGATGGTACGCATGAACATCCAACGCAAGCCCTGCTCGATGCTTATTCTATCCGGGAAAAATTAGGAAGTGTAAAAGGAAAAAAAATCGTGATCGTGGGTGACATCACCCATTCACGTGTCGCCATTTCAAATATTTACTGTCTACAGAAATTGGGCGCGGAAGTCATGGTATGTGGACCAACAACTTTGATTCCAAAACACATCACGAGCCTTGGAGTGAAAGTTTCGCACAACCTTCGCGAAGCACTCGAATGGTGTGATGTAGCGAATATGCTTCGCATCCAACTCGAGCGACAAGATGCCGGAGTGCGTTATTTTCCAACGCTGCGTGAATACTCATTACAATTCGGTCTGGATAAAAAACTGCTTGATAGTCTTTCGAAAAAAATCGTCATCATGCACCCCGGCCCCATCAACCGCGGAGTAGAAATTACCAGCGATGTGGCAGACAGCGATCAAAGCATCATCCTCGATCAAGTGGAAAACGGCGTTGCGATTCGTATGGCCGTGATTTACTTACTTGCGCAGAGGATTGAGAAGAGGGTGAACTGACACGCATCTTATTTTGAAAGTAAAGATTCCAAACAAACCTTGCAAAGTAGGTCGAGGTGGCAATTTTAATAATCGTAGTTTATGCTATATAATAAGAATTATATCTCGTATGAATATTCATCATAACTTGTTTTTGAACTAATAAATATGAATCAGCTAAAGCAAATTGGTTAGAATTTTTCAGTTGAATTTGTCTTGTAGATTTGTTAACCTGAAGCCTCACCATAAAGAGCTACAGTCAAATATAAAATTTATTTTTTTTGTAGTGGTTGTTGTTGTCCTGTTGAAATGTGGGAAACTCTGTATAGCCTCGCGGGTGAGGATGGAGTTTTCCA
>JAIBBG010000083.1 GCA_019694805.1 Flavobacteriales bacterium
CCCTATACAATTGAGACCTCACTTCTCCACAGGAGGATTTCGATATGTATAGAAAATGTTTGAATTCCTTGTTGTTATTCCGTTCGAATCCCTCGGCAATGTTATCCATGATGCTGGCTGATGACCGATTGATCTGACTCTTTAATTCAAAATCGAATTTCATCGAAGGCTTTTGCATCAATGCGAAGATGTCACGACACAATGCTCTTGCGTTGTTCCACACGGGTAAATCTTCGAATCTTTGAATTTTAGCCATCTCAATCACACTTAGGATTTCAGAAATCTTAAATTTTAAATCTTAAATTTTAAATTTTAAATCGAAAAACTCTCCCCACACCCACAAGTCCTATTCGCATTCGGATTCTTGAATACAAAGCCTTTTCCATTTAAGCCGCCAGTGTATTCGAGTTCGGTGCCGACGAGGTAGAGGAAACTCTTCTTGTCGACGACGACCTTAATGCCGTTGTCTTCAAAAACCTGGTCACCTTCTTTCATCTCGGTATCGAATACCAGTTTGTACATCAAACCACTGCAACCGCCTCCTTCGACACCAACGCGCACAAAGGATCCTGCTGGGTGCTTTTCTGATTCTATCAGGTGTGCTACCTGCTGTTTTGCACTTTCTGCTACCTTAATCATTTTATTTTTTAGTTTAAAACCCCTGAAATCCCTGTTTTGTTCGGGGTTTCAGTACTTATTTAGAGTATTTCTAAATAAATCGGGGGCTCAAAAATACCTCGTTTAAGGTAGTTTTTCCAAATTCTAAGGGCGATTCTGACCCGGATCATCTATGCAATACTTTCTATTATTTTTGGTGTATCTCAAAAACCCACGAAATGCTTACCAGACGCTGCGCCTTCATCCTGCTTACTTTATCCATTGGGATGTCTACTTTGCTTCACGCGCAAACAGTTTGTGATGGCACTGATACCCAACCGCCGGTTATCTCAGCTTCTCCTTCCGTGGGTGATGGAAGCTGCGGCTATCCGCAGCCCGATGCCACTGCTTTGGATTCCGAATCCGGTGTCACAGGTTGGACTGTGAACATGGAAACAGTAGTGGAAAGCCAGGGCTGTAGCCTTTTTCAGCCAGACCTTGGTGCAAACCCTTGTCTTTATCCTCAATCTTCGAGCATGATGCTCATGTCAATTCCTTTAGCATACCGTTATTATTCCTTGGACTCGGGTATTTGGGCTGAGAATGACAATGGAGGTGCTCACCTGTCAGCTGTGGTCCATTCCAATAATTTTCCAAATGGTGGATTTTATATCGAAGTGGATTTTGCCAATGAAATGACTTGGTCTCAGTGGTCGAGTATTCCCGGAAGAACTTACAAGGCTGACTGCGAAGGAACGGCGAGCCAACATGAGAATTGGCTCTATTATATCTTGTCTTCTGGTTCACTCACAGGTTATGGAGACTTTGAAGGCAGCTATTATGAACTTTCACACGCACCTGCGAATATGATATATGGATATCAGGTTGGACTCGGTGCCAATAACTACTCTCCTGAATTTGGATCCGGTGGTTGGTTCTTTGCATCAGGTGAACTTGTGCACAATGGGCAATCGATGTTTACAAATCCTTCAAATGGTGATTTTATGTTTAGACATGAATGTCTTGAGCCCACGACATCGTTGCAATATGTTTATACAGCTACTGATGCTTGTGCCAATGCGACAACATTCACGCAAAGCATTCAAACATGTGGCACCACAGGCCCATTGCTAAGCAATATGCCGATGGAAGGAACAATCATGTCACCATGTGAATTGGAAGCATGGGAGCCTGCATGGATGCCCAATAATTGTGATGGTTTATTTACTTACACGACTTCTTATGCGATGGGAAATTTGCAAGGCAGTAATGATCATTTGATCAGTGTAACCATAGATGCTATGGCTTGCGGAGTTTCGCGTACATATGAGTTTGATGTTATTGTTCCTGCAGAAAGTGAATTGCCTTGTTTGGAAACGTCATGCATCGCTGATGTGAACGGTGATCAATTCATTACCACAAGTGATGTCATTGCTGTAATAGGAGATTTTCTGACTGACAATGAAATTACAGATCTCAATCAGGATGGTGTTGTAAATATTCCCGATCTCATCATGGTGATCGCAAGTTATGGGACGATGTGTGATTGATCTGATAATTATTGGAACTGAAGCTCCAAGGTGTTTAGGATATTGTCCTGATTAATTACCGTTCGACGTATATTTGGTCAAACATCAGGACCTTTCACATGCTTAACCATCTATTGAAATTTGCACTGCTGATTTCGTTGGTGCTATCTACTAAATTTAGTTCGTGCCAAACTGACTGTGATGGGAATGACACTATACCACCGGTATTAAATGTTGCTTCAAATATTGGGGATGGGCTTTGTGGCTATCCTCAGCCCGGGGCCGAGGCCTTTGATGATTCCGGGAACCCCGTGGATATCATGAGTCAAATTCAGATAACAAGCCCTCCTGCTTGTGAACTTCAGCAACCCGACTTAGGTGCCAACCTTTGTTTTTACGCTTTTGAATCAAGTATGATGCTGTTCGGCGTACCTTTTGTTTATCAGTACTATGCATTAGACAGCGGTGCATGGATTCCAAATTCAGATGGCACTGCTCAAATCTCAGCTACAGTTCATTCGATTTCTAATCCTAATGGTGGGTTTGTTATTCAGGCAAATTTTATTGATGGTATGACTTGGGAGGAATGGTCATCAACTCCATATAGATTTTATAAAGCCGATTGCGAAGGTGTGGGCGCGAATCACCCAGATTGGATGTACTATATCATGTCAGGCGCTGCGCTTGTTGGAATAGGTGATTTTGAGGGCAGTTTTTTCAACCTAACTCATGCTCCCGCTAACCATGCATATGGTTATCAGGTCGGTTTAGGTGCAAATAATTATTCTCCTGAATTTGGTTCTGGCGGATGGTTTGATCTGAATGGTATTCTTGTCAACAATGGAGATACCATCCCGACCGCGAATCTTCACGGTGATTTTATGTTCAAACATGAATGTCCGGACTATGTGCCTCAATTGCAATACGTCTATACCGCTTCTGACGCTTGTGAGAATACTACGGTTGCGGTTCAAACCATCAACACATGTGGCTTCGAAGATCCTCTTTTAGCAAATATGCCGCTTGCTGGCTCTATCTGGACTCAATGCCAACTCGACGAGTGGCAACCTGAATGGCTACCCTACAATTGTGACGAACCTGTTGTTTATACAACATCATATGTGATGGGTAATTTGGTAGATAGCGAGGATCACCTTGTAACTGTATCAATAGATGCGATAGCATGTGGTATTTCAAGGGTATATCAATTTAGTGTGATTGTTCCAATTGAGACTGAAGCTCCTTGCATTGAGAATGCATGTATTGCGGATGTCGATGGTGATCATTTCATCACATCCGATGATGTTACAATTGTTATTGGTAATTTTCTAACGAACAACGAACTTAGCGATATCAATCAGGATGGAGTTGTAAATGTTCTCGATCTCATCATTGTGATCGCAAGTTATGGGACGATGTGTGATTGATTTTTCAGAGTAAAGCCGTACCGAAATATTTCGCAATTTCAAGCTTGGCTTTGTTGAGCAACATTTTCTCTTTCATCAGGGCCTCGAGTTTTTCTTCGTTGTCCGATGATTCTGCTATCTCTTTATCCAATTCTCCGGCGATGTGTTTAACGCGCCAGAGTTTTAATCTGAAAATGCAATCTTTCACCGCTTTGCGAAGCAACATTTCTTCTGTTTCAGGATAAATCATATGGCGAGTAGTCCAGTTTTCACTCAATTGATAAGGACTCACCAATAACCCGGAACTTTCAGCAGAAATGCCGGTGTCGTGGTGTTGTGTGAAATTATTAGCCTGAGGAATTTCTTCCCGACCAATGAACTCAACATATTCCTTGTAGATATTCGCATAGACCGGTGTCATCAGATGAATTTCATCCTGCTCAATGTTGGCGATCAAATATTCTGCAACACTTACAAAGTGCTTTTCTTCATGTCCGTCTTCATTGGTGATCGTGATCTCAACGGGTTTGTCACCATAGTTGAGCAACAGTCTCACAAGATCTTTTTCCTGAAAATAAAGTGTGATTTCTTCACTGTCAGAACCAGGTACTCCATCCGCTGGAATTTCTTCCAGAACAGGAAGTTCTTCCGGTGTGTTGGGTGCTGATTTATGGTCCTTCTTGTAATTGGTGAGGATGACTTTGTTGAGTTCTGTCAACAAAACCTGTTCCTGCATATTGAGCAATCTGCTGCATTCCTGCACGTAAACACTGCGCGTAATGCCATCTGGTATCAGTGCAATACTGTCTACAATGCCACGAATGAGTGCAGCACGTTTTACTGGATCGTGGCCTGCATCTTCTAAAAGGAGAGATGTTTTGAAGGAAATGAAATCACGGGCATTTTTTGCTATGAATTCCTGGATCTCCTGCGAACTGTGCTTTCGTGCAAAACTGTCCGGATCATCACCATCAGGGAAAAGAAGGACACGAACATTCATGCCTTCTTTCAAAATCATATCAATTCCACGAAACGATGCCTTGATACCCGCACTGTCACCATCATAAAGTATCGTGATGTTTTGCGTGTATCTTCGGATAAGTCGTATCTGTCCTTCGGTAAGACTGGTTCCTGAACTCGCTACGACATTCTCAACACCCGCCTGATGCATACTGATGACATCGGTATAACCTTCAACAAGGTAACACATGTCATTCTTCACAATCGCATTTTTTGCAAGGTGCATCCCGTAGAGCACGTTGCTCTTGATGTACAACTCACTCTCCGGTGAATTGAAATACTTGGCGATTTCTTTTTCTGCCTTGAGTGTTCTGCCCCCAAACGCAATCACTTTTCCACTGATGTTGTGGATGGGAAACATCACACGTCCACGGAAAAAATCGTACAACGATCCATCACGCTCGCGGGTGAGTCCGGCTTTGATGAGGTATTCCGATTTGTATTGCTGCTCAAGGGCAGCTTTGGTCATGGCATCCCACTTATCCGGACAATAGCCCAGTTGAAATTTGTTGATGATGTCCTCACGGAAACCACGTTCCTGGAAATAGGAGAGACCGATAGCTCTTCCTTCTTCTGTTTGATGTAATGTTTCCTGAAAATATTTTGCAGCAAATTCAGTAACAATACTGAGTTGTTCCCTCTCGCTTTTTTCCTGTTGTTGTTCTGCGGTTTGTTGATCTTCTTCGATTTCGATTTGATACCGCGCGGCCAACCAACGCAAGGCTTCTGGATAGCTCAGCTTCTCATGTTGCATGAGGAAATCCACCACATTGCCACCTTTACCGGAAGAAAAATCTTTGTAAATGCCTTTTGCCGGCACCACAAAAAACGAAGGCGTTTTTTCATTGGCAAAAGGTGAAAGGCCTTTGTAAGCCGAACCGCTTTTTTTCAAATGCACAAATTCCCCAACCACATCTTCAATGATGGCGGCCTGATAGATTTTGTCTATGGTATCGCGGGAAATCAATTGTTCGGGTAATTACAGCGGAGGGCGAAGATAGCAATGGCAGGGCGATTCAACACACAACATCCACATGATGTTTGCCGTTGTTGGCCTTTCGCAATTTGTACATATTTGTCTATGATCTTCGCACTCAGGGGTTATTTGAACTCATATGGATTTTTTTTCTTGGTGTTGATTGTCAACTTATTCCAATCCGCCTTCACCCAACTTACCGGCGATGAGGCGCTATATTGGATGCACGGACAAAACCTCGATTGGGGGTTTCGGGATCACCCTCCTGTGATTGGCGCTATGACCCAATTGGGATATGCTGTTTTTCAAAATGAATTGGGTGTGAGGTTATTGGTTGTATTCGCCAATACAATCACCATTTTTCTCTTGTGGAAATTGGTGAAGTCTCAATCATTCTTCGTGTTTGTTTTGATTGTACTCAGTATACCAGTCTTGAACATTTATGGTTTCTTCGCTACTCCTGATGTTCCACTATTGCTTGCTGTCGTGATCTATCTTCATGTGTGGAAATCATTTTTGGAAGAACAAAATCTCAAGAAATCACTGTGGCTCGGTGTGACCATGGCTGCTTTGATGTGGAGCAAATACCACGGTTTTTTCATTATTGTGTTGATGATGTTGCCTCATGTGAAATTGTGGTTCAATAAGTATTTCTGGTTGGGTGGACTGATTGGTATCGTGCTTTATTCACCTCATATCATTTGGCAAATTGTGAATGATTTGACAACCATTAAATTTCATTTGAATGACCGCAATTCAGATAAATGGGAACTCAAACATATTTTGGGTTATGCTGGCGGGCAATTTCTTGTGTTTAATCCGATCGTTTTCATCGCTACGATTTGGCTGTTGGTGAAAACGAAAGCGCAAGATGATTTTGAAAAATCAATGCGTTGGTTTTTTATCGGGCTCTTGCTGTTTTTCCTTTTCGATAGCACTCGGGGAAGGGTAGAGCCACATTGGACAGCGCCTCTCTCATTTGTTGCCGTGTTTTTGATGTTGTCGCATATTGAGATTAAATCATGGATGAAATACGGACTTGGTTTTTTAGCCGTTGTTATTGTCATCGGACGATTGGGATTGGTGTTCGATTTTATTCCTCAACTTCATCGGGAATTTCATCGCAACGAAGCGAAAATGTCCGCACTACATGACATTGCAGGCGATTTGCCAGTGTGTTTCATGAATTCATACCAGAATCCTTCGATATATATGTTTTATACTGGCGGCATTGCGCACAGCATCAACAATGAAGATGGTGGTAAAAATCAATATGATTATTGGAATTACCACGAATACATCCATCAAAAACCGTTTGTGTTTGTCGCGAATTATGATAAAGGTGGATTTGAACACATCATCAGCGGCGTCTATGATTTTCACATGAGGAAATACAATGATTTACCTGTACTACATGGACTCTATATCCTCACTGATGACTGGCTGCACAAAGTAAGTGTTAGTGATTCTATAAGTATTCCGGCAACCATCATCAATCGGAATAACTACGACTTACAGCTTGAAGGTGGGCCTCATGCAATAAAATGGATCGCAAAATTCAATCACAAGAAACCCAATCAAGCGAGTCCTGAACTGCAAATAGATGATATGCCAACTTATCTTGGTTCGAAGGATTCAGCTAGAATAACTCTGCATTTTGTAGTACCACCATTGCGCGGAAGAAATTATTTGTTCTTCGAGGCGCAGGTGGATGATTTGAATCCGACGATACAATCTAATAAGTTGAGGTTTGAGGTAGAATGAGGATTGTGATGTGAAGACTTTTATTGAAAGTTCAAGAACTTGAGTTCAAAGTTCAAGGTTCAAGGTTCAAGGTTGCGCTTGAATTTAGCTTGTATTCCATTGTTTGCTCGCCCCACAAAGATATTTCGCGAGGCGATGAAATTCTCGAAGGAACTTCATGTCTTTTGCCAATTTTAAATATTGAATTTTAAATCCAAAATATTCAGGCGACCATTACTCGGCCAACAGTCTTCTCTCCGCTGCCAACCTTTTATGTTTGCATTTTAAGGAATAGGTCATTACATTGTTGTCATACAAAGT
>JAIBBG010000084.1 GCA_019694805.1 Flavobacteriales bacterium
TGAATTATGAATTATGAATTATGAATTATGAATTGGGAATGGTGAATGTTTGTGGGCGGGAGAATTTTAAATTCTTAAATTTTAAATTATTCACGGTATTTTTTCATCTTATGCCGTGAAACTATGTAAGTATTTTTCTTTTTGCTATAACGCAGCTTTTTCAGCCTCAATGCAGTGATTTTAAAATCCCTGTTTTCATAAACACCTTTTCCTTTCAGGTAAGCAGTCTTCTTGGCTTTAGTAGCCACTGGCATTTCTATCTTGTGTTGATCAATGACTTTTACCGGCCAAACAGCATTGTACTTTGGACAAACACTTGTGAGATCTATCGATTCAGTTTGTGGAAATTCTACTACCACATTTTCAATTTCAAAACAAGGTGGTTTTATTTCATAATCGAAATTGATGCACTCACTGGCTGTATTCAATTCGACTACGATGTATTGAACACCATCTATGTATTCAGCATTGATTTTATTCTTCGATTCTTTCCATCGTCTGGCGCCTGCTTGTACCACTTCATTATAGAATTTAACCTGACTTAGGTCACAGTGATTGGGGTTGTGGATTGGAACATACACCACATATGTGGTATCGAATAAGCAACTCTTACAAGGTGGCGGACAAATGATGCAGAGAGAAGAAAGTAATGTTCCATCTTCGGTAATGGTTTGCATGTTTTGCTCGGATTGTTGAGTGATGGTTTCGATGAGACCAAATGCATTGCCTTTGCCATCACCAAGTGCGTCGATGAATTCACGAGGAGTTCGTCCTTCCACATATTTGATGCGGATACCATTTTGCTGTACGACTTCTTTCGTCACGGGTGGATTTGAATTGACCTTTTTGGGGTTAGGACTATTCTTGGGTTTGGTGATTAAAACTTCATCTTTAATGACTTCAGGTTCTATGGTCGTTGTGATGAAGTGTCGCCTCAATTCTACCCTTCTATTCATCGCCTTGCACTTGGAAGTGTGTTCAAGACAAATGGGATAGTTTTCTCCCAGATGACTATGGCGGATTTGAGATGTATCCAGGTTAAGACTTGAAAGGTATTTCATCGCAGCCATTTCCCTTCGATAAGAGAGATGGTTGTTATACGTACTGTCACCACTTTCACTGGCAAAAGCATAAATTTCAAATTGGGCATTCGCATCCGATGCGCCAATGAAATGAGTTATAGAATCACACCAGGCGCTGGTCAACTCATGAGAGTCGTTTTGAAAGCGAATGATAAGTTTGTTTTGATCTTGTCCGTTACAAACGGCTGCAAACGCCAAAATGCAACATAGGAGAAACGGTTTCATGAAGGAGATTTTAGGTTATGCAGTGGTAAGGTACGAACTGGTTTCGAAGAAATTTATTGCAGCATACCAGCACCGAAGGGAATTCCGATTGGACCGTGATGCTTTTACCCCTAAAACTGAAATGGCCTTCAAATCATGGCTTCAAAGTGATTAGCTCTGCTCTAGTTTCAAAAGACAGCAAATCAAACTTCGATGGCGGAAATTCATGTGCAATCAATCTCTTGTGTCATCTTCATCCTTGATGAACTTGTGATCAATCATATTCAGATGCACGAGCACCATTGCGAGGCGCGCAACCTTTATCTTACGAGTAAAAGCAATCCGCCATCTTGAAACGAAAATCTACCAGTTATACTTTTTCATTTATTAGGTATATTGTATAAGGAGCGCCAAAATTTCTTTGTAAGGCGAACAACTCTTAACCAGCAACCAAACTTTCTTTGCCAACCTTGAACTTTGAACCTTAAACCTTGAGCCTTGAACCTAAAGCCTCGCGCCCATCTTCCCGCGCACAATCCCGATTTACCTCCCGGCATGGTATCTTTGCCCCATGAGTTATACCATCGTTATCGTAGGTCGTCCAAATGTGGGGAAATCCACCCTTTACAACAAGCTTACCGGTACGGATGATGCCATTGTGGATCCAACCGCAGGCGTTACCAGGGACCGGAAGTATGGAATCGGGGAGTGGGGAACGAAGTCATTTGTTGTCATCGACACCGGAGGTATTGCGGATGAGGACGATGAAGGTTTCGAAAAAGACATCAATTCCCAGGTTGCACTGGCCATTGATGAGGCCGATCTGGTGCTTTTTATGGTAGATGGAAAAGAGGGGATTACCGATGGCGACCGTTTCATTGCGGACAAAATGCGCAAGTCCAAGAAGGATATCATGTTGCTGTGCAACAAGGTAGATACCTCGGACAAGGAAATGTGGATCAACGAATTCTGGGAACTCGGTTTGACAGACACGATATGGCCGATCAGTGCCAACAACGGTTACGGAACGGGAGATTTGCTCGAGAAAATCGCTGAAAAAATCCCCGCAGAACCGGAAGGCGAGGAGAACGAATTGCCGAAGATTGCGATTGTCGGCAAACCCAATGTAGGCAAGAGTTCTCTCATCAACGCCTTAACGGGCAAAGAGCGCGCTATTGTGAGCGACGTTGCCGGAACAACCCGTGATGCGATCAATACTGAATTCCGAGCATTCAATCAGGAATTGATCCTGATTGACACGGCAGGACTGCGCAAGCGCAAGCTCATCGACAACGATATCGAGTTTTACAGTTCAATCCGCACCATCAAAGCCATCCGGATGAGTGATGTCTGCATATTGATGGTAGATGCTACAGAAGGCCTCACACGTCAGGATTTGTCTATATTCAAGGAAATCACAGAGGCGAACAAAGGCGTAGTGATGGTGATCAACAAATGGGATCTTGTAGAAAAGGACCACAAGAGTGTGGATCGCTACACTGCAGAGATTCGCGAGAAGCTAGCGCCAATGTCGGATGTGCCCATTTTTTTCACATCGACTGTCACCAAGCAGCGTATTCTCAAAGCACTTGAGAAAGCGATGGAAGTAGCGAAAAACCGCAAGATGAAAATACCGACAGCGAAGCTCAATGAAATCATGCTGCCGATCATCGAAAACTGGCCACCGCCGATTTACAAGGGAAAAGACATCAAGATCAAATACGTAACGCAGTTGCCAACTAAAAGTCCGGCTATTGCTTTCTTCTGCAATACCCCACAATACATCAAGGATCCATACATGCGTTTCCTGGAGAACAAACTTCGCGAAAACTTCAATTTTGAAGGCATTCCGGTGAGGTTGTATTTTAGGAAGAAATAGCGAGGGGTAAAGTTCAAGATACGTTTACCATTCTTGAAAAAGTCCATTTGAAGAGCTTGTGTATTCTATGAGTTTATGAAATTGACATAAACCCCATAAAGTTCTTATAAGGACGATATTTTACTGTCCGACAGCGAGATACTGAAAATCCTTGCTCTAAAGTTTGACGATCAGCTGGTGTGAAGCAAAGACAATTAGAGCAAATGACGCTTTCCGTTGACAACTAACGTATTACATCAACCTATTCAAAAAAAGCAAGAAAATCCACATTACTGTTTGCAAAAAGCAAAAACGCGTGTATTTTTGCGCCTCCAAAATCGCAAGAGATTGGAAGAACAACGTCACTGTTGTGAAACGGTCGGGTAGTTCAGTTGGTTAGAATACGTGCCTGTCACGCACGGGGTCGCGGGTTCGAGTCCCGTCCCGACCGCTAGTTTCATTATAAAGCCCCTGATTATCAGGGGCTTTTTCTTTGACCGTGGCGCGGACCGTGGCGTGATTTTTTGGGGAGGTCTTTTCTATACATTTGATTCACTAAAAATAAGCCTCTCATGAAAATACATTTATCCTCGTTCTGTTTTGTTGCATTTTCACTTATAGCTGAATTATCAATTGCACAAAATCCTCAAATCGACCTTTCCTATGGAAATCCTGTCTTGACTTTGTCTGATTCCTCCAGATTCGCCGGGGATATTAACGGCTTCGAAGTATTAGCTGATAATAGCATTATCGCGGTAGGTGATTTCGCCAGTTATAACGGAGTAGATTATGGCGGCGCAATCAACATCTGCAAGCTATCACATGATGGTGCATTGGATATGGCCTTCGGTGCCAACATAGGGAATGGATTTGATGAAGAGGCTCTGGATATTGAACGACAATCTGACGGAAAGTTCATCGTGGTTGGTAAATTCAACACTTATAATAATTATCCCAAAAAGTACATAGTTCGTTTGAATACAGATGGCAGTGTTGACCAGTCATTCTTGGCAGGAACAACAAGTTATTTGTTCGATGATTACATCGCGGACGTTGAAGTTTTGCCGAACGATCAACTTCTTGTTGGGGGGAATTTCACTACATTCAATGGGGCGAGTCAAAAGTATATGGCCCGCCTCAACTCGGATGGTTCAATCGACAACACCTTCGTGATGGATGGAACAGGTTTCAGTGATGAGGTCAACGATATCACATATAACCCGATATACGATTATATAGCTGTGTGCGGTGAGTTTTACTATTATAATGGAGCTCAAAAGAATCAGTTTGTTGTTCTAAATAGCAACGGTTCAATAAGCACGGATTTTAATGTGGGAACAGGCATGGGATCACAAGCGTATTTAAGTATTGTTCAATCTAGGCTTGAGTCCGATGGTCATTTGCTGGTTGGCGGATACTTGTTTGGATACAATGGTCAGGCATGTTCCAATCTGATTAGGCTTGATGCCACCGGATCGATTGTGCAAGAATTCCCAGATGTAAACGATGGTGCATTTTCTATGGAGGAATTTGTGGTTCAAAATGATGGAAAAATCGTTTGTATTGATGACGGAATATTGAAGAGATTCCAGCCGGATGGCACATTGGATAATACTTTTTACCCAAGTGATGCCAATTCAATGTCCGGATATGCACTGGCCTTCGAGAACGATGGTAAAATCCTTGTCGGTGGTGTCAATCAGATTGCGGGATATGTGCGCGGTGGAATCGCAAGAATGAACACTAATGGCACAATGGATTATGCATTTATGAAATTCCATGGGTTGGTGTCTTCGATAGCTTCTGCGACGATCCATTGCATTCAGCGCCAGTCCACCGGCAAGTTTTTATTGAGCGGATGGATTGGGACTTACAGCGACCGGATACATAGTAATCTAGTAAGAACGATGCCTGATGGTTCTTTAGATAGTACTTTTCATTTCTCGCCGCCATATTCTCCTAATGTTTACCCGACTCCATATGCGGTTCATGTTTCTGGTGATGACAATATTCTTGTAGGCACTGGTCCCGGTGGAATCATGAAATTGTTACCTGATGGGCAAACTGATGCGATGTTTTACCCTGGATCTGGGTTCGATAGTGATGTCTATTGTATCGTTGAACAACCTGATAACAAATATTTAATTGGCGGTGCGTTTGAAGAATATTCCGGCGCGACGAAAAGAGGTATTGTTCGTTTGAATAATGATGGCATTATGGATCCTACATTCAATATCAACCAAGGTTTTAACTCGAATACTATCATTCGATGTATTACTCTGCAGTCAGACGGAAAAATATTGGTGGGAGGAAGTTTCAATGGATTTAACGGCGCAACAGTAAATACACTGATACGACTGAATCCTGATGGAACGCTTGATAATTCTTTTAATGCAAGTATCATTTCAGGAACTGCAATGGCTTTAGCTATTCAACCGGATGGAAAAATCTTAGTCGGAGGACCATTTTATTATACTGATGGAACCTTTAGAAAAGGCATTTGCAGACTTAATGAAGACGGCTCACTTGATGAAACTTTTAACGTAACAGTTGGTATGGACTATACAGCTACAACGGGATGGGAAACAGTTCATGATTTTTATATCCAGCAGGATGGCAGAATTGTGTGTTTCGGCACTTTTAATTCATATGAAAACACACCGGCAAAATGCATGGTCAGACTTGAAGAAAATGGTATAATTGATCCTAGTTTTGACGCTGGAGTTTCTGTTAATTCCGAATCGACTTATTCCTTTATTCGCGCTGCGTATAAATTCGATGATTCATCCTACCTCATAGGTGGATTCTTTCATAAATTCCATGAATATTTTACTGAAGGTCTTGCTAAGATCGAGGTTTCCGCTGGTGGGTCAGGTACGAGTAATCAAAATTCCATGAATTCAGGTTTTACTATCTATCCATCACCCAACTCGGGTTTGTTCACCCTTCGAATGGATCAAGTGAATTCAGGATCTGAATTGATAATACGAGACGTTCATGGACGTGAAGTTTACAGAACAAAACTTATTAGTCTAATTACAAGTGTTAATGTAAACCTTGACTCAGGATTGTATCTCGTAGAACTCAATCAGAATGGGGTTTCGTCTACCCGCAAGATGATTTTAAATTAGTAACTCTGAGACAACTCAAAATACAATTAGTTCATTGGGAAATTTTCTTTGGTTTGTAATTGATCGAATTTCTAACTGAAAATTGATCAAGAATATCATTATTTTATCAATTTGATATACTATAGCTGCTATTGATGATGATGCAAAAACCAAAACTATTCACCAAACACCAATACGACCTCGACATCGTCGCAACTTATCATCATGTCCAGAACACGCTGAAAAAACACGGTGGCTCTACCAACATCGATGGATCACAATTGCGGAAGGTTACGGAATTGCAGATTACATCACTCGGCTTTGATCCCAAGGAAATGTTCCGGCACAAACGTCCGGTGGTGTTGCAACGGTCTGCAGGATCCGGGACATTCTACTGGTGGCTGAGTCTGGCGCTCGCTGTGGAAAAGCCTGCGCTCATTCGTCTACGATTGAATCACTTTTTAAAATTTGAAAGAGGCCGGGAAAAAGAGTTTCTGGCAGATATGGAATATACCGTTTTGGCAATTATGCTGCAGCATGATTTGCCGGGTGTGGATATTGCCGCTGATAAGATTGAAAATTGGATCAATGGCAAAAACAAAGAAATCGGAATTGTCCGGAAAGTTCCGAAACGTAGAACAAACAGAAAACAAGATTGTCCGATTAATTCGGTACATCTACCGATTATTGCCAAAGAACTGGCAGCGCACGTGGTGGGATTTGATTACCGCAAGAAGGATAGTGTTGCTGATTACTTCTCTTGCATTATACAAGCTTTGATGGGAATGGATCTAAAACAAAAATTATTGCTTGACATGAGCCAAGCTGATTTGGGTCGAAAATTTCTGGAATACGCGGATTTAGGATATATCCATGAGAATGGTAAACGTTCGGTTTGTCGCATTTTACAGACAAATTTCAAATACCGAAATAACAAGGGCCAATATTGTCTGATTACCAATACACTCTACAAAAAGTATCTTGCCGGATAGTTCACCACACTGCTTGAATTTGTGGGTAAGTCATGTAATGCACTA
>JAIBBG010000033.1 GCA_019694805.1 Flavobacteriales bacterium
GACTGCATGAATTGGGTTAAATTGTTATCACCAGTTACACACATTTTGCTTTTTGGTGGAATATCGTGTTCACCTTTGCAGTCAGGACAGCCGTTGCCCGAATTCATGGGCGCAGGGTAAAAGTTCTGTCAGAGGTTAGAACATGAGCAGATCACCCGAAACATCCGGCAAAAAGGACCGCGAGAAGAAACGTCTTCAAAAGCGCAATGAAAAGGAACAAAAGCGTCAGGAACGCAAAAGCGAGTCCAAAAAAGGAATGGGATTCGATAGCATGATTGGCTATGTCGATGAATACGGCCGCCTAACGGATACTCCGCCTTCTGAACAAGGCAAAAGAGCTGTTGTCAATGTCGAAGATATTGTGCTGGGTGCAACTACTCGTGTCAAGGAGAAACCAGAAGACAGACTGAGGACAGGAACTGTCACGTTTTTCAATGAATCAAAGGGTTATGGATTTATCCGGGATACTGTAAGTGGACAAAGCATTTTCGTCCATGTGAATGCAGCAACTTATCAAATGAAGGAAAATGATAAGGTGACCTTTGAGATTGTCGCTGGTCAAAAAGGTCCTGCAGCTTCCCAAGTGAAGAAGGCTTAATAGCCTTGTCTAACTTTTAGTACTCAAACGTTAATTTCGTTATCGTTCTTCTGTGTTTTGGTGCATGGACTTATGCTTCAACCGCAGATCATGCCATAGAGATTACTTGTTTTTAATTTTCGTTGTTTGTAAGATCCGCTTTCAAATAGAAATCTTGCAGGCTTGTCCCAAAATAGTCGTGGAGTATTCGTTCTTTTTGGCTTTCAGCGCTGTCATGGATTTCGACTTCATGATGCGGGCTTCAAGTATCGGAATATGGAAACAAATGAGCCTGGCTATTCTATCGAGCCACACTTCTTCAGAACTGGGTTCAATATTCTCTCACTTGACTTAGATCATACCTCTTTTATGCATGCAATCATATTGTTGGTGGATGAATGTGATTGAAATTATATAATGATGTGAAAAATATGTTTGTGATCATCATTTTTGTTAAAAGTGCTGATAAATCAAGCCATTACGGAGATTGTAAATGTGATTATAGTCATGAAATGGACTTGAATGATGTTGTTTTAGTGACTTTATTCATGCAAATCTTCATGATAAAATGTCCATCTCAAACATCAGTGGAGATGAGATCAAAGGGTACAAAATTCTGTTTTCCTAGTAAATACGGTGGTTTCGGAGTTTTTTATCTTGAGCGTAGCCGAATGGTATTTCACGATTATGCATTAAATCATATTTTTTTATAATATAATATAACGCAAGCATGATCTGGATCATATTGGTTTTATGATCATAATAATATTTACCCATCAGGCTGTATCCTGAAATCTGGGTTTTAATGTGGAAGGGGGGAGGAAGGATTATGCTAAAGGCTTGTAAACACGCCTTTATTCAAGGGGTCTATGATTAAGACGTGATTCTGTGGAAGTGGTTGCCTGAGAATGGGATGATTTGAAATCAGCCTACCATTATTCTCCCGATGATGGAGAGTCTTTTATGCTTCTGGTCTTCGAATGGATGAATTAAAGTGATGTAATTGCCTATGTGAATCTGATTGTAATCATAGTCGTATGGTGGAATCACTTTGTCTGAAACCGTTGACTGACGTAGTTTTTAGGTATGATGATGGAGATCATGAATGATGAGAATTATTGTGCGCGTAGTCATAATGTGTAATAAATAATGAAATAAAATTAAAAAATAATTCAAATTTTAATCCACTGATTCTGATTGATTCAACGAAGAAAATTTCCAATTGATCGACTTCCGGAAAATGGAAAATTGCTTGGAAATACCAGAATAAAAATATGTGATATATCAATAATGATAAGGGTTGTAGGTGTTTTCTATTTTGGAAATTGAAGTGCAATATGCATCTTGTTAAAGTGAGAATTGATCATTGTCATTTTTCGTAACAATTATAATAAACGATAGGTAACAAGGTCTGATTTCGAACTTTTATTAACCATTATAAAGAAAGAAGAAAATGAAAGCACTATTACCCATCAAAATGTTCTTCAGTCTTGCACTGTTATCGATCGCTACATGCATCTCTGCGCAGTCACCTGAAGATGTTTTCAATCATGAAGTTCTCTGGTCAGCATATTCTGGTCATTCTGGAATTGAATCTGTTGAAGCTATTTATGTAGATCATGGAGGAAGTCATTATGTTGTCGGTTACGCTCCGGCTACAGCTCCTGCTTCATGGAATGTACTGAATGACTATCATGGTGGCATCTATGACGCCTTTGTATCTAAGGCTGATATGGATGGTCATATCATATGGACCACTTGGTTGGGAGGTAGTGCTGGTGATTTTGCCAATTGTATTTCTACTGATGCAGATGGTAATCTGATTATCGCTGGTTTTACCTCTTCGGATGATATTCCGGAATCCAATGTATACCCATATCCATATCATGGTGGCGCCAATGATGGATTCAAATTCGTAGTTACTACTGAAGGTGAAATCCTCAGTGCCCAGTATTTCGGTGGTGGTGGAAGCGATTATCCTTCTGCGATAGCTACTGATGCCATGGGTAATACCTATATATGTGGTAAGTCGTCATCATCTGGTTTTGATGCGGATTTCAGTTTGCAGCAAAACAATGGTGGTGGTATGAATGATGGATTTGTATTGAAACTCGATCGTTTCGGATTCGAAAGCTGGTACACTTTTCTTGGTGGCACTGGTGCTGATAATATTTCTGACCTAACAATAACAGCTGATAATCATGTGGTGATTGCTGGTGACGGTGGTTACATCAATGTGTTGAATGCAGTATCACCTTCAGATGATCTGTCTACACAATCAGGCTTCGTTTGTGAATTAAACGGCGAAGGCATGGTTGAGTGGGTAAGCTACCTCAATGGTAGCGGTTCTGAAATGGTGAATGCGGTGGAGATGGATCCGTCTACCGGCAACATCCTGGTTTCAGGCTGTTTTGATGGTACTTCAATCGGCGTCTTCGGCATTCCGGTTGAAGGCTCAGGTTTGGATCAGGATATTGTGATCGGTTGTTTGAATCCATCTGGTGTGCCTCTTTGGTATAACCTGGTGGAAGGATCTGGTAACGAAGTACCATCCGATATTGGAGTGGATTTGTTTGATAATATTTATTTCACCGGAACAACAAGCAGTTCTGATCTCGAGGTCATGGATGCGTTTCAGGAAACCATTGGTGGTGGCTATGATGCGGTGGTAGGCAAATTGAATCCTGAAGGTGTGATTACCTGGTTGAGTTTTCTCGGTGGCACGACCGATGAATTCGGTGGCCGTTTTGGAACTGATCGATTCGGTAAAATTACCATGGTAGGTAATTCATATGGGACAGGACTTCCTAACTTGGTAGAAGGTCGCGAATACAATGCGCTGACCGATGGATTCATCACCAGAATCAGTGATTGTGATAATCCAGTGGTGACATTGTTTGCTCTTGAAGATACAATTTTCTGTGACGGCAATGAAGCATTGATGTCTGCTTGTGGTGCATCATACTATGAGTGGATGAATGGTGATACAACCATGATGTCAACAGCTGATACCACCATGCGTGCTTATGTAATTGGACACAATGTTGTGGGTTGTTATGGAATGTCACTATATCAACAAATTGAATCACTTGAAGTGCCAGTTGTGGAGATCTTCACGGATGGACCAACTGTATTCTGCGGTGAACAGGAAGTGGAATTGTACGCTATCGGACCTGATACCATTCTTTGGAACAACGAAATGATTGGTGACATGATTGTTATCGATACAGCTGGTGTGTATTCTGCATCTGGACGAGGCGAAAATGGTTGCGTAGGATCTTCAGATCCACTTGAAATCGAGTTCATCGAATTACCAGACGTGGACATGGCTATTACTGATGATACAGTTTGTATCTCTGATGCGCCAGTGCCTATGATTTCAATGCCAAGCGATGGCTTCTTCGTGGGACCTGGTACAGAAGTTCAGGGAGTATTTAATCCTGCAACTGCTGGCGGTGGTACACACACTATCACCTATCAGTGGATTGATGAGAACGGTTGTACCGGTACATCAGAAGAAGTTACTGTGCATGTGATGTATCATCCTACGGTTCTCTTCATCGCTGCGGATACCATGTGTCTGAATGATCCAGCCATCGAATTGACAGGTAGTCCTGTTGGTGGTGTGTTTGAAGGTGATGGTGTTGTAGACAATATTTTCACACCTGCACAATCAGGTACTGGTCCACAGAATATCTTTTATTCTTATGTAGATGAAAATGGTTGTACCAACGTAGCAAACAGTGTTATCTACGTGGACGCCTGCACATTTATTCCTGAGACGGCTCATGAAATAGATGCCATCAGGGTTTATCCAATGCCTGCAAGTGATGCTATCACGGTTGAAACAGGTAATGATGATCTTACAGTTTGCAAGATTTATGATGCAACTGGTCAATTGGTTCTGGAAACAAGTTTCAGGACAAAAATTCAAATTGATTGTTCTTCCTTTAGTCAAGGATTCTACAATATGGAATGCGTGAATGGGGTCAATATTTCTGGCATTCCTTTTATCGTAAAGAGGTAAATTACAAATTGTCCTCCACCTGCATCACAACGGTGATGCAGGTGGTTGGATCAATTGAAAAGAAAAATGGGTTTGACCCCCAATTAAAAAAGGCAATTAGTTTTCATCTCAGACGTATAGTGGTGTTTTACAAAAAGGCCCGTGGAATAGGACGCGGGCCTTTACCTTTTTACTCCTTTGATATCATAAGTCTTGCTGTTCAAACCGATGTTTCCTTCTGAAATGGTTTGGGGTTTTCATGAACTGCTTTTTCTTGACGGGGAAATGATTTTTAGACAGTAATCAAATTCACATTTCGACAAAAACACATTTGTTCATGAAGTATGCTAAGATGGTTGAATGTCAAAAAAGCAATGACGTGTCAGTTGGAAATTTTATTCGAGTTGTGAATCGCCATTTTCAAGGTGATTTTCGTGCCTTTTCCCGGTTCTGACTCGATATGAAATTCTCCCTGATGAAGGGTGATGATTCTTTCTGACAAAGAAAGACCGAGTCCATGACCACGAATATGTCTGACGTTTTCCGCACGATAGAATGGATCAAAGATTCTATGAAGGTCAGATTTTTTGATGCCTATTCCTTCATCGACAATCGTGATGAGGATATGCTCATTTTCCAAAGCAAGCTCAACTTTTACTGAATGCCCGGAAGAATACTTGCAGCCATTGTCTACCAAATTCAATAATGCAATTCGCAAGAGGTGTTCATTGCCAATGACCTGAAGTTTGCTTTCGTCATTAATGTGTTGGCGAAATGAAATATCAATGTGATAATTGGGATGTACCTTTTTTAAGTCGGAAGAAACAAGCCAAAGCATCTCATCTATACGTTGCAATTTGAATTGGAATGATGATAAGTCAGAATTGATTTTTGCCAAGTCGAGCAAACCATTCGATAGGGAATTGAGATTCTTGATGTCTTCCAAGACTGAGGTGAGGATTTGTATATACTCTTCCTCGGTTCGTTGCTTCATCAGTGTCACTTCAATTTGGCTCGTGATGGCAGTCAATGGTGTTCTTAACTCATGAGAAGCGTTCGATACAAAACTACGCTGCATAAAAAACGCTGATTCGAGACGCTCGAGCATTTTGTTAAAGGTAATGGCCAATTGCGCAATTTCATCCTCTCCATTGCCAACATCAACACGGGTATTGAGATTAGAAATGGTAATGCTATCCACTTCCTGCACCACTTTACTCATTGGCTTAAGCGCTCGGCCCGCATAAATCATGGAGGCGATGATTGTGAGGATAATACTTCCTATTGCTCCTAAGATGAGTACCCAACGCAAGTTGTTGAGTTTACTTCGACCATATTTATCCAATGCAGATGATACAACTACGTATTCCTGATCTTTATACTCATAGATCATCCCCATCACTTCGTATTCATCGCTGGTGAATCGAACTTCTTTTTCTTTTCTGATTCTGTGTAAGAGGGTATTGTCAACTTGAAACTGGTCCCTGTCCTTGCTGCTGTACATCAAAGTGTCATTGCCTGCAAATACCAACACTTGTTCATCGTACAGTGCGTTCACGGTATTTCTGTCAATGACTTTGAGAAGGTTGAGACTTACTTCATCAACCTTTAACAACAAGCTCGCCGTGTTAAGTGCTTTATCCTTGATCCGGGTGTAGAATTCTGATGATCGGTACTCAGCGGACAGATAGTAAACGCCAAGTGAAAAGAGAATCAGAATGGATGCAACTATGATGGTGAATTGCACCGCCAGCTTTGCCCGGATATTGAGTTTCATTGTGTGTCTTCGGTGAGGATATAACCCACGCCCGTTTGTGTATGAATCAATTTCGGACTAAAGTCTTTATCGACTTTTTTCCTCAAAAAGGTGACGTACACATCGATGACGTTTGTTCCGGTATCAAATGTAACAGACCATACTTTCTCTGCAATTTCTGATCTGGGTAAAACGCGACCTTTATTTTTCATCAACAGTTCTAGAAGTGCAAATTCTCTACCTGTCAGCTCGATCCTTTTCCCTGCTCGGGTTACTTTATAATTATCCAGATTCAGCTCAAGATCTGCAACCCGCAGGATATTTTGAACCTTGTTTTCAGAGTTTGTTCTCTTGAGTAATGCCTTGATCCTAACCAGTAATTCACGAAACTCAAATGGTTTTACCAGATAGTCGTCTGCTCCGGATTCAAATCCTGCGATCTTATCCTCAGTAGTGCCTAATGCGGTGAGCATGAGGATTGGAACCACCTGGTTGGTTTTCCGGATATCACGACATAACTGCAAACCATTTTTTTCTGGGAGATTAATATCAATGATATAAAATTCATACGGCGAGGCCTCGTGCATGCGCAATGCAGTAGCTCCGTCATAGGCAATTTCGGTGGAGTATCCATTTTCCTGCAAACCCTGACTGATGAATGCAGCAACCTTAGGTTCATCCTCAACGACAAGTATCTTCATGTGAATTCCTTATTTGAAACAAAACTACTGTTTGCGGATCATCTCCCGACCGATGGAAGACTGCTTACACATTAAAATGTGATTATTTTATGCCTCACATCTCATGTCAGGGGAGAAGTAACAACGAAGCACTACCTGAAATCCGAAGGATAAATTTAACCTCTGATCAAACCAATTCCTTTTGGTTGATTGGTATCAGGTGTACACCAAATGATTCCACTATAAGATTCATAATGGGATCGGAGTGGATTTTATGCATAATCCTATTGGTTTGTGCTTCGTCCGATCCCATGATCATCTGATCAGTGAGCCCAAGGTGCTTAACAGCATAGTAGAAGCCGGTAATGGCGTAAGGGCCAAATGGAATAGAAGGAATATCGAATGTGCTACCGGTAATGTTGAATAACGTATTGGCAAGATATCCCGGTGGTTCTGGAAGTCCTTTGTAATGATAATAGTATTTGCTTGCAGTGATGCGTGATGTCATCCTCGGATCGGCCATGCAAATAAGACCTGCCAGCGGTTTTTGTTTCTCACTTTGGGCTTTGAGTTCATCAAGACGACCAACTGCCGATGTTCTGATTTCTTGTTGAACTTCATCCCAGAAATTAGACTCAGGAATTCCTCCATCCAGTCTGATGAGCCCATGAATACTGTAGTCCTGAATACCTGCTGTGATTTTGATATCGAGTCGTTTGAGTTCAGGGTCGGCAGAAATCAATTTTTCGAGGTTGCTCTTTTGTGACCTTGGGTGTGTGCGCAACAAATCAATGCTTTTGATCCAATCGCCAGCGAGAAATCCATCATAAGCATATACATCTCGTAAAAGTTGTCGCAACCCTTCATCATCTTTTACAACAACATCACCTTGTGGCGTTTTATATTGGAGTGATTTCTCCAGAATAAGCTGCTCAATTTCTATGCCTACGGAACTTGCGCCCAGCATACCACAATTGAGTGGTGATCCATCTTGAATGCGCATATCATAAATATGTGATATATAAGATTTATTGCTGTCGTCGGTCAGATGGCCATGACTTTGTATATGCACGTAATAACCTTCTTCAGCGAAATCGGCAGGAATTTCTTTCTGATAAGTCAGAATGATGTTTTTGATATCTTGATATACATCGGGACTGATGAATGAACCGGCAGCCCTGATCACCTGCATTTGAATCTTAATGCCTTTGATGGCATAATCTCTGATTTTAGAATTGATCGTGTCGAGCTGCAGTTGACTCAGGTCCCTTGCGTCCGCGCATCCGACCAGAATATGTAACTGATGTTTGTGTTGCATAAATGTGATGATGTCAAGGTCAAATTTAAGCCTGACGTCACCACATTTTAGATGTAAATTGAACTACAGGAGTGTTGCTTCTGCAGTAATGTTCGTATTCAATGACTTACTGATCGGGCAATTGAGTTTTGCATCTTCAATGCAGGATTGAAATTTTTCCGGATCAATAGTGGCTTTCACCTGTATTTCTAAGTGAGAAGAAGAAATGATGCCATCATTGAGTGTAACTGTGCATTTGGTTTCTATACTTTCAGGTTTAACTCCCTGCCCAGCAAGTACGAATGCAAGTTTCATGGAAAAACAACCTGCATGCGCTGCAGCCAATAATTCCTCGGGATTCGTACCTATTCCTTCTGCAAATCTGCTGTTGAAGCTGTATTGTGTAGAAGATAAAACGCCACTTTGTGTTGCGAGCACACCATGACCTTCTTTGCCGGTACCTAGCCATACGGCAATAGCTGTTCTGTTCATCGTGATGATTTTAGTTATGAATAATGACCAAATCGAACCGATCGCTTTTTGTCTTTCGTTTGAAGACAGACATAGACCATGCGACCGAGTCGACACGTTTTATGAAATAGCGAGCAGCACAATCCGGATTGTTTGCCTGTGAAATGAAGATTGATATCAGTCTTTCACTTCAAGTCTGAAACCTACGCCATGTACATTGGTTATGGCAATGTTCGGATCTACGCTGAGGTATTTCCTCAGTTTCGTAATAAACACATCCATGCTTCTTCCAACGAAATAACTGTCATCTCCCCAGATCATATTGGCGAGTATTTCGCGCTCAATGACCTGTCCCTGATGTTCGGCTAAGAGCTTGAGCAATTCTGCCTCTTTTTTGGTGAGTTTCCTTTTTTCTTCACCGATACTTAATTCAAAGTTGGAAGCATCGAATTGAAAATTGCCAATGATAAAGCGACTCTTCGATTTGCTTTCATCGCGGTACTTTGGATTGCGCTTCAGTATTGCCTTGATACGGAGGATGAGCTCTTCACTGCTGAAGGGCTTTGTTATGTAATCGTCCGCTCCGAGTTTAAGTCCCCTGATTTTGTCTTCGGCCATACCTTTGGCTGTGAGGAATACAACTGGAATATTCTGGTTGATTTTGCGGATGTCTTCTGCAAGTGAGAATCCATCCTTTTTGGGCATCATCACATCGAGCAGACATAGATCGTACTCCTCCTTATTGAATTGGAGGAGTCCTTCTTTTCCGTCTTTGCAAAGATGAACCTTAAAACCTTCCATTTTCAGCGTATCCTGAATCACGAAGCCAAGATTCAGATCGTCTTCGACGAGCAGAATTTTTGGTGTAGTGGTGTTTTCCTGATTCATTTATTGAGCTGTTTTATATTTGAGCGTAAACGTACTACCTTTTCCTAAAATACTTTCAACTTCGATCTTCCCATGGTGTGCTTTAACTATCGTCTTAACATAATAAAGCCCCAAACCAAATCCTCTCACCGAATGAAGATTGCCAGTAGGAACGCGGTAGAATTTTTCAAATATCATTTTTTGATTGGCCTTGCTGATGCCAATTCCATTGTCTTTCACTGATATAATCAAATCATCACCTTGATTATGAGTTGAAATTTCAATATGAGGTGTTGCTTGTGTGTACTTGATGGCATTGTCGAGAAGATTGTAAATCACGTTGGTGATATGTACCAAATCTCCTTTCATGAATGGATTTCCTGCGCGCAAATTCACATCTATGCTTCCTTCTAGTTCTGACACTTGCATGCGAAATGTTGCGAGAGCATTGTTGATGATCAGATGAATATCCAGCAATTCATCTTTGAGATTTACTTTATTGGGTGTCAATGCGGCAATCTGTAATACCCTTTCAACCTGACTTTTTAATCTGGAATTTTCATTGCGGATGATGGCAACATATTGCGCCAATCTTTCCGGATTGGAAATGATGGATGGATTGGCAATGGCATCTGCTGACAATCCTATGGTAGAGATAGGTGTCTTCAGTTCGTGCGTCATGTTGTTCACGAAATCTGTTTTGATTTCCGCCAATCGTTTTTGTTTCAACATGGCGGAAATGGTATAGGAAAAAAAGATAACAATTAACAAAATGACGAAACTTGAATACATCCAGAAATCCAACTGTTTCAGTATGAATGCAGACTTGTTCGGAAATACAACTCCGAAGTAATGACCATCTGGCTGAAACTCTTTCAATCCATGAATCTGATCTGCTTGTTCCCGAACATTGAGGTCTTTGAAAGATATGCGACTACCGTATACTATGGAATCTGTAAAACAATCATAGATACCATACTCGAAATCTTCTTTGAGATTGGAACGTTCGAATTCATCTTTTAACAAATCCTCCAATAAAAATGGATGAGGAGTGTCGTTAATATTGGCAATAAATGAATTGCTTGCAACCTGTTGAACAGGTTCTGTCGCAGCAGAATCATTGTTCATGATTCTGATTCGTTGAACCACTTCGGAAATAGCAACAAATACCCGTTTGTTGAATTGATCTTCTTGAAGATCATATGCTTTGCGAACCCAAAATACCTGACCGGCCACAATCAAACCAAGTGAAAGTATAGCCAGCAGAATGACAATGATGATGGTTTTTCTGCTCAAGTTTGAATTTTATAGATCGCGAAAATCATGGCTAAGATAAGATTTATTTTCAACTTAACGATTGTTTAAGGCTTAGTTCATGTGCGCATTCCATCATCGTTTGATGGAAAAATGAATCGTCTGTTTATCTTGCACCATTCAAAATAAAATCAATAAGATGAAAGCATACGTTTTTCCAGGTCAGGGATCACAATTTCCCGGAATGGCACAAGACCTCTACAATAATTCTTCATCCGCTAAAAACATGTTAGAAAGCGCGAATGATATTTTGGGATTTCGCATTACTGATATCATGTTCAATGGAACCGAAGAAGAATTGAAACAAACGAAGGTGACTCAACCAGCTATTTTTCTTCATAGTGTTGTATTGGCTTCTTGTCTCGGCAATGA
This sequence comes from Flavobacteriales bacterium, assembly GCA_019694805.1. Classification (GTDB taxonomy): domain Bacteria; phylum Bacteroidota; class Bacteroidia; order Flavobacteriales_D; family Sanyastnellaceae; genus JAIBBG01. The sequence continues at coordinate 11,341 of JAIBBG010000033.1, forward strand.
TTTTCATCCAAATATGGTTGCAGGTCATAGTCTTGGCGAATTTTCTGCTTTGGTTGCAAATAGAACACTGGCTTTCGAAGATGCATTGCGACTTGTTGCTTCCCGAGCAATGGCCATGCAAAAGGCTTGTGAAATGAATCCGAGTACCATGGCAGCAATTCTTGGTTTGGATGATGAAGTGGTAGAAAGGATTTGCAGTGAAACACCTGGTGTTGTTGTTGCGGCAAATTACAATTGCCCCGGTCAATTGGTGATTTCTGGTGATAATGCTGCCGTGGATGCTGCATGCGTTTCGCTCACTGCAGCTGGTGCAAAGCGTGCGCTGAAACTTGCGGTAGGCGGTGCATTCCACAGTCCACTCATGGAACCTGCAAGAGTTGAACTCGAAGCTGCCATCAATCATACAAAATTCAACCATCCTATTTGTCCTGTGTATCAAAATGTAAATGCCCAGGCAGTGAGCAATCCGGATGACATTAAAACCAACTTGGTGAAGCAATTGACCGCTCCCGTGCGCTGGACACAATCGATGCAAAACATGATTGCGGATGGATGTCAGGAAGTGATTGAAGTGGGGCCGGGAAAAGTGTTGCAAGGTCTTTTCAAGAAGGTGAGCAGAGAATTGCCTGTGAGCAGTGCAGAATTAATCGCGCAATAATTTTTGATGATAACTGCCATTGAAAACTATCCAAGAACCACGCTGGTGGGGCTCCAGGTGAATACATCGTTTGCCATGAATCATACTGTTGGATTATGGAAACGATTCATGCCCATGTTCATGGGGCTGCAATCACCAAAGACAGAGCTGTATTCAATTGATGTATATCCAACTGGATTTTTCAACGATCCTTTTGATCCGGCAAGAGAGTTTGTGAAATGGGCTGCAATCTCATTCGATTCCAATCTTGCCTTGCCGGAAGAATGGGAAACACTGATCATTCCTGAAGGGAAGTATGCCGTGTTTCATTATGTCGGAAATCAACTAACGGCACCTGAATATTATCGCAACATTTATACGAAGTGGATCCCTGAAGCAGGTTATGTAGTAGATGAACGCCCTCATTTTGCCGTGATGGGTGAGAAGTATAAGAATGGTGATCCTCAATCTGAAGAGGATATTTGGATACCGATTAGGTAACAAATCAAGCTGTTGAATTGACCTATATAGTCATCTCTTCAGCGCTCTGCCAAAGTTCTTCACAAAACTCAACCCCGGCTTGAATTCCAGTAAGTGCCGGGGTTGAAATTTTGAGTTGTTGCAGGCTTTATTGGTGTGATTTAGTAACGATCTATTATTTGGTGATAACCAATCTCATCTGCTGGGTATAATTTTCGTGCGTGAAGCTGATGAAATAGACACCTGAAGCTAAAGTTGATGTAGATATGGTATGCGTGCCACCGTCCGTAATACTGTATTGAATCCACAATTTTCCAGACAAATCTCTGATTTCGACATCTGTAGGTGAATGCGTAATAACAGAAAGCATGTCTGTCGCCGGGTTAGGATAACATACCACTATTTGGGAAAGGTTGATTTCATCAACTCCATCTACAATATCTACTGTTGATGTATAGGTAGCCTGACATCCTTCTTCCGTCGTGGCAGTGAGGCTAACAGTATAAAGCGCCGCGGAATCGTACGTGTGTGTCGGATCGGAATCATTTGATGTGTTGCTATCGCCGAAATCCCACAAGTACTCACTGATACTAGTCGTCGATGCTGTAGTTGTATTGGTAAATGTGCCGGTGAAGGTGTCATTATCAATCAGGGAGGTAAAATTCACCAAGGGTGATTCTAAAACCATAATTTCTGTGGTCACCGTGTATGTGCAACCATTCGTGGCTGTGGCCTCTAATGTAAGTGTCTGTTGTCCGAAATTATTGAAGGAAATGTTGACTGGATTGCCTGTTTCATTACTTGAAGCTGTTGAGGACCAAGCGTAATTTGTTAATTCCAAATCTGAAATCGTAGTTGCGTATTCAAATGTGATGTCCGTGTTGCTGCAATACGGAGCTGTCGAATTGATGGTAATGGCGGGCAAACTTGTAGGATTGGTGAAATGGGAGTGGACAGGATATCCATCAAGATAAGCCTCTACGTTGAAGAAATCAGTTGGCTGTATTTCCACGCAAGGTGAGGTCAACTGAAATCTGAGGGTCATATTCGTTTGATTGTTGGGAATATTTTGAAAATATGAACCAACTGAACCGGTTACACTCAAGTATTCACTCTCATTGTTGTAATGGTCCATGCCATAGAAATCAGGTGCGATGAACGAAGTAGACAGGAAAGTCATTTTTTCTGTGTTGAATTTGAACCTGAAATCCTGAGCTTGTTTGGCGCTTAGAGTAGAATGAATGGATACAGGTATTTCGACATAATAGTTTCCAGATATTTCTGTTGTTATCATATTCCCTAAATCGAAAATGATACTGTCATTTCCAATGATGACATCACTGTAATTCACAAATGATCCATTGATATCACCCAGAAGCATTCCTATATAGTTGTCGGTGTTGATATCTGGACAAGTACTTCCATCATAAGAAAAATTGGCCACATGAGATGGTAGTACAAATGAGATTTCTGGAAGGTGATTCACGTCAAAGCCAATTCCATCAACGTCTGGAAAACTGGTTGAGGCATTGTAGGATGGATTCAATTGAGTATTGAACTGACTATAAAAAACCCAATCTTTTGAAGGCTGACCGTTAGAATTACCTTGGTCATCATAATTCCACGCTTGTTGGAATTCACCTATGGCATGCGTGGCTCGTTGCATGATTTGTGTAAGGTCACCTGCTGATACTGTGCCGTCAAGATTTACATCCATACAGGCTATTTGAGAATAGCTTGGTATGAATTCATTATTCACAAACATACTTTTCAGTAAAAATGCATCTGCACCGTTGATAAGGTGTTGAATGGATTCATTGTTGTCAATATCACGATTGATATATAGTGAATCGCCGTGGAGGAGATTATGTTCGAAATGGCCTAATAGATCAGGATAAGCAGGGTCGGATGTATTGACCACCTCGCCATTTTCAACCCCTTGAATGGTTGTTGGATCAAATTCATCAGGTGATTGAACGTCGTATGAAATAGGTGTCAAATTGAACCAATAGAGCAATGTGCCTTCATAGATAGGATCAACACTGGATATGATTGATCCTCCTGTACCTGTAGCGAGTTCTACACCGCTAATATAACTTTCCTGGACCGACAGGATGTCAATTGATGTAGTGTCTGTTGGGCTGAAATTAGCTGTTCTTAAGAATTGAATGCAACATAGTTCACCAAAGCCGTTAAATTCTGCACCCGCTCCCGCACTTCCGTCGAAAAATAAACTGAAAGAAATGATTCCTGGTACAGAAGTATTTACCGTGTAGTCAACAGTAGCAGGGTTCACAAGAGTACCTCCAACCTCAATGGTCCCGGTTGGTGTGAGTACATCTGCATCATATGAAAGTGAAATATCATAGCCTAACACATTGTCAACAGGTTGCGTTACTGATACGGTGAGTGGGACACAAACTGCGGATTCATCACAGTGAACATAAGAAGTAGTGATGGCGTAGGGTAAAGCATTGGGATCGGCAATGGTGATTGAAACTTCCAATGAGGTGGTCGACTCACCGAGGTTGTCAGTAGCTATGGCAGTGATGTCTGCCGTGCCAACTTCACTCGTCCATTCCATAGAATATGGTGCTGTCAAATCAACTCCGATGGAAGAGCCATTCACATAAAATTCCACTTGCTGAATATTGCCATCGGTATCATTCGCTGCTGCAACTATTGTTACGATTTGTGGTGCAATGAATATATCTGAAGATAATGGCGATGAGATAGTAACTGACGGCGCAGCATTATTCACAACATTCAATATAATCGCATTGGATGTGGTTGATGAGCCTTGGTTATCAGTTGCTATGGCGATAACATTTTGACCGTTACCGAAAGTGGTTACATAATCAATGCTATATGGACTTGAATTGTCCGTGCCCAGCGAGTTTCCATTGATGAAAAATTCTACCATGCTAACAGATCCATCTGTGTCTGATGCCGTCGCAGTGTAGGTTACAGTGGTGCCTGTGATTGCAGTAGTTGGACCATTCAGGGATATAGTCGGTGGGTTGTTGTTTGCAGCGCTGAAAAGAATGGTAGATGAGGTGGAAGTAGAACAATCGTTGTCCGTGACCACGGCATAAACCTGATGCGAACCTGCACTAACATTATAAGTTAAAGTAAATGGAGATGATGTATCGACACCCAGGGAATTTCCATCTACGAAGAATTCTATTTGTTGGATCATTCCATTATCAGAGGCATCTGCAGTGATGTTCAAATTTCCAATGGGAACAATGGCATTATTGACTGGATTGGTGATGGAGACAGATGGTGAAGTATTGATGGTTCGGGTGAGTGATGGATGTGTTAATTCGCCTGTTCCAGGATTGGATGCCACATAGTTCTCGGCATCGCCCGTAGAAATGTTGACCAATTGCACATTCAATTCAAATGTGAGTTCGCCAAATGTGGTAAATTGAGCTATCAGTACACGATTTGTTGAGGTTGGGCCTACGATACCGCCCAATGCTGCGATTGCGCCATTATCGATCAGAATGCTATTGCCTGCAGTTTGATCTAGTGCTGATAATGCTGAACCCAATCCTAAAGAATTCGGAACGAGATATGTTGCAGCTGAAGAAGGTATCATGCCATCTTGACCGCTGGTGCCAGTAATAGGTAGGCCATAACAACCACCGGCATTATTCGCCAGCACACCATGTTGGTTACCCACCGTGCCATCGTTGTCCTCAGATTTCAAGACGCCAACTTTGGAATTGGAGACCCCTCCAGTAGTGAACCAGGAGTCAATCATAGCTGTGTGTTTTTTGATGTTGTTGGCTGAAATGGTACCGGGATTGATCATCACACCGTAGTTCGGATCATTGAAAAAATCTGCCGTTGAGTTTACTGTTAACGGGTGCGCTGAGGTGCCGAATATTTGAGAGAATTTATATCCATCGGCCATATCAACATATATTCGATAAGTGGTTGAACCAACAGTGAGCGGTGTCACTGCGCCATTGTCTATGGCATCTGTTGCGTCGTTGTCATCTGAAAGATAGTACCGCTCTACGATGATCCCTTCAAGCCCTTGGGCTTTGGTTTGAAGAATGAGTAATTGCGATAAGAGTACAATGAGCAATGTTCGAAGTAACATGATAAGAAATAATTTATTGATTAAGTTGTTTCGGTAATCTTTTCAAGGCGATGAAAACTCTGCATTGCCTTACATGCAAACCTAGATTTTTGATGGTGCAATTGAAATTACGTGAAAATTATGAGTATATAAGATAACTGTTTCTGTTGGTAGACGAAGAATGGTAAGTGTTATGTCCAGATGAAATTCATGAATTATGATCCTTGAAATAGTGCTCTGGTTCTTGAATGTCAATTTAGTGTTACTCCACTATACATGGCTTCTATCAAGACTATCGGCTGGGAATATCAAAAACGAATGGATAAAACGTACTCAATAACTGGGAATGTGTGATGTTTCTTTCGTTTGAAAAGCCCACTGCGGAAGTTTGGATGAACTGATTTGAAAATTCTCCACAGGAGTAGAGACTTCATGCGCATTTTCTTGTGAGGTGTTGTGGAAAAAGTTGTCGTCATTTTATCCATAAAAAAAGGGCTACCACTTTTGGTAGCCCTTTTCATGTAACGCCGAATTCCTGTTATTCTTGAACAATTACTCGTTCAGTCATAACATAATTACCGATGTGGAATTCAACCATGTATAATCCTGAAGCCAAATCCTGATCGAAATGGATTGTCGTATTGAGACTACCATCTACTACGAATTGGTTGTTATATACCCATTGACCCAATTGATTAACGATTTTAACGTCAATCACCTCTTCATTTACATCTGTGATGTTGATATTGAGCATTTCGCCATTCGATGGATTAGGATAAATCGCTGCTTTAGCGACCATTTCTAATCCTGATTTAGAATGAGCATTATCCATTTCACCTTCTGGAATCATGCTACTTGCTGCGGTGTTTGCCACAAGAATGTCTTGTGCAGGACCAAAGCTACCATCACCATAGGAGAAGTTTGGACGAATGCGAACTCTCCAAGCGCCTGTCGTTGGCTGATAAGGCAAATTGCCTAATCCTAGGTATGGGTTTGGAAGAGTTGTAGTATATACGGTACCCAGTCCTGTTGTAGTTCCACCGCATGCATCAATAGGAGTGAATTCATAAGAATAACTCACAGCACCACAAGGGTATGAATTGCCGGCGATAGGGGTGCCAATGAGATAGTTGCTTCTGAGAAGAGAAGCTGGACAACGTTGTGCAAGTTTCACTTCAACTGCAGGTTGCGCTGCGATGGTTACACTTGAACAATTGCCGCTCACCGTTCCATTCACTGATATGTTTTCTGTAGAACCAGCACTGTTCTGGAGTGCATAATTAACATTCACCTGCACATTGTAGATTCCACCATAACGCAATGCCAAGGTTGGATTTGAAAGTGTAATCAAACCATTGGTACCTGAGAGTGTCGTAGTTCCAGAAGCACCACCACCAATTCCTGTGAAGTTGAAATCATACGTCACACCTTGAGAAGTAGAGCCACGATAAACTGCTTTGTATGCATTACACAAACCAAATCCACCAACAGGCACTGCATATGAACAGCCGCTTGGCATGAGGTTTTGAATACACAATGTGAATGCACCTCCGGTAGATCCCGAAGCAGCACCAACAGATATATAATACGTGGTTCCAGGTGTAAGTCCTGTGTAATTCAAGCGCTCAAAATCACCAGCACCGCTGCTAGCATTTTCTGATCCGCCGGGCATAAGCACGTAGTTGCTACCCACTTTCTGATAGAGTTCGATAACATCATCTACAATGGCACTCGACAATGTAATGGATACTGCAGTGGATTGCGCCACGAAGCGATACCATGAGTCTGGACCGGTTGCTGCTGATTCTGGAGAATCTGATCCAGCTGAAGTATTGCCATTGATAGGATAACAATTCGGGAAGTTGATATTGGTACTGTAATTCACGAGTGTTGCCCCATTTGGTGAATCGTTGTTCGAAGATGGACATGTTCCTGTCACTGTTTGTGTCAAGGAAGGATGCGTAAGTTCACCAGCAACTGGACTTGAAGCCACATAGTTTTCAGGATCACCTGTAGCAACATTGATGAGTTGGACATTCAATGTAAAACTTAGGCTACCACTTGTGGTGAATTGGCCAATGAGAACCATGTTGCTTCCCGTAGGGCCAACGATTCCACCAAGGGCTGCAATACCACCATTGGTGATGGTAATACTGCTTCCAGGGGTCTGATCAAGTACGTCAAGTGAGCTACCTAAACCAAGTGTATTTGGTGCTAGATAAGTTGTAACGGTAGAATTCAAAAAACCATCCTGTGCACCGGCACCAGAAATAGGAAGACCATAACAGCTTCCTGGATTGTTGGCAAGCAAGCCATCGGTATTACCAAGAGAACCATCGGAATCTTCTGATTTCATACATCCCGCTTTACCAGAGGCTACACCACCTGTTGTAAGCCATGAATCAATCATCGCAGTGTTCTTGCGAATGTTGACTGTAGAAACAGTGCCCGGATCTACAGAGACACCGTAGTTAGGATCGTTGAAAAAGTTGGCAGTTGATGAAATGGTAAGATTGTGTGATGCACTACCATAAATCTGTGAGAATTTGTAACCAGCTGCCATGTCGACATAAACTCGATAGGTAGTGGCACCAACAGTGAGAGGTGTGGTAGCACCTTCAACTGTTGCATCTGCTACGTCAGCGGCATTGGCGGAATAGTATTTTTCCACGACAATCCCCTGTAATCCCTGACTGAATGCACGAGTGGCACACATGGACAGGAATATGCTTGATATCAATAGTATTTTCTTCATTGTTCTTTTTTTTACGTTCTGTCCGTTTCCGGAGAGATATTAGTTACAAGAAGTACCAAATGCTGGAGCGAAAATCAAGAAGTCATTGATGTCTGTCTGACCGTCCAAGTTCAAGTCAGTTGGACAAGCTTGAACACCTTGTGTTGAACCGAGAATTTCTGAATATGTCCAATCAGAGAGCCAGTTTTTGCTTGGATCAGACGAGAATGCACCACGGTATGGAGCTGGTTCAAAGAAACCGTCAATCGGAGCAGTAGGGCAACCCGCAACAGAAAGTGCAGTAGTTGGAGTAACATCGTTTGGTGAAACAACAGCATTCGTTGTTGTATTGATGTTGAAGTTATAATCAAAACCTGGAATTGAAGCTACGATGTCGTTTTTATCGGTCACATCGAATTGGGTGAAATCTGCACCAGTAGTGATGTTTGTACCTGCTGATCCACTTGAAGCGCCTGTTGTGAGATTGTTGGTTGTGTTTACGAAAGTATTGCATACTACTTTCAGGGATTGTGAACCGTTACCTGTTGTAGCAGATGCTGGTCCAGCAATGTTGGTCCAATTGTGCCATGCTTCACCACCTGCAACGTATGAACGTGTGCCACTGATTGATTGTACCATATTGAATCCATTTCTGAAATTCGCAAAAATGGAATTGTAAATTTCACCCTCTGTGAATTCCTTAGCATTGATCGCAGCAAGCGCACTATTGTCTGATGTGCCTGTAGTTTTGCTATTACCAATTAAAGTAGCATTATAGATTTTTGGGTGGGAACGTGGTGTGTTGTTCGATTTTTGGTCGTCAGAGTCTGCTTCGAATCCATTGTCGGAATCAACACTGGATGATGTTGTCGATTTCATACCGAAGAGGAATTGCGCTTTACCAGTCCATCCTAAATCCCAGTCGAACATATCGTCATTACCAAACAAGGTTGTAATGTATTTCATGTTTACTGTACCACCGAACAATTCGATGTTGTCGTCTGCACATGAAATAATTTCAATATGTTCGATGGTGGTGCCTGATCCAACTGAACCAAGAGTAAGACCATTGATTTCAGCACCTACTTCAAGTGTTGCCCCAGTATGACGGATAGAAACATAACGCATAATTCCTGAATTGTCAGTATTGTTGAAAGTACCAACAGTTTCTCCAGCTACTGAACCAGACGTGAGCACACCAAATCTATTGTGTGCGCCAGTATTGGCATAACCTTCAATAACGCCCAGACCATCACCAAGAGCGAGACGACCAGAAGTTGGAGCTGTTCCGTTTGCTGCAAGTGTCAAGTTGTTGTGTGCTTTTCCAAGAATGGTAATTCCACCCCACATACCCACGTTTGAAATAGGGTAAGTGCCATTCATTGGATCTGCCTGTGCTGTAAACACGATTGGACAATCTTCAGTACCTGAAGCGATAATCGTTCCGCCGCGTTCAATAACGAGTGCAGTTGCATCAGCTGGTAGAGCTGCCGCTGCACCTTTGATAAGAGTACCAGGCTCGATAGTCAAAGTTTGACCAGCAGGTACATAGATTTTTTTGTCAAGAATGTAAGTGTTGTTGCAAGTGAAGTTTGCACCGGTAGTGAGTTCATAAGCATCTGGATCTCCAGCTATTGCCACAGCACCAGACATAGAAGATACGTTAATTGAAGTACGTGATCCAACAGCTGGACATCCACAAGATGCACCTAAGTTGGTTTGCGCATTCACTGTCGTGAATGAACCGATTGCCATTGCCACTACTGTAGCAATTTTTGTAAGTCTCATTTTCTTTTTCATTTAGGATATTAGTTAATTAATATGATGGGCCAAAAGTGTGGTGCTGAACAGCATGATATAATAAACCAACTATTACCCTTTCATTAATGAATGAAACGAAAAAACGCCCATTCATTAGGCGTTTTGACAATTAGATGTGAAGGTTAGATTATTCAGAGAATTGGTTTTACAACGCTCGCATAACATTAAATATCTCGTGTTATCGCAATCTGAATTCCCGCTGAATTGAGAAAACGTTTATAGGGCGTTGCGGTAGTTGCCGTAATGGATTGATTGAATAAACCTGCAACCTGTAATTGCGTTTTATCATAAATGTTTTTGGAAAAACCTATGCCAACGCAAGCATTCACCGCAAATGGTAGTATGTCATCATTTTCATTCTTCACGTTTTCGGTGTTATTTCCAATCTGATAAAATTTTGTTTGAACCTGAACCAACATTCTGAAAGAAGCACCGATGAATATCATGGGCTGTATTTTTTTATCATTCCTGAACTTCACACTGAGGTATGTTGGAAGTTCGATATAGTTGAAATTGTAACGCATGTTGGTTATTTCAGAATCGTTGATTGTGTCAATTCTATATCCGCGCATGATATAATTGATGCCTGATTGAAAGCTGAGCCTATTGTTAATTTTATATTGCATACAAAATCCAAGTCCACCACGTAACCGACCTGACTCGAGTGAGTCATATTGTGTTTTCAGAAATTGTTGATCTCCATCTATCGTTGATCTGCGATCACACCAATCACCCTCGATACTTCCCCCAAGTCGAAAATGTGATAAGGTATCTTGAGCCATGAAGTTGATGGGAAGTAGTGATACTATGAATAGAATTATTCTCATGTAGATTAGTCTTTAACGCATCTGATGCTCATGCCATAATTGGAATGAATGAGTTGTCTGAATATTTTTTTGGATTGTAAATCGATGTAGCGGTAATAATGTTCTGCGCCACTTTGAGTATCAGCCCACCAGAAGGCGGTGTTGTTTTGGATATTGGTGCGACCGTCAATTCCCCTGCATCCTGATGGTAGGGCATCGAAACCATATTTATCTAAACCATATAATCCATTGTCTTGATCATTGGCAGGCCAACCGATATTGTATTTAGCAGTGATTAAATCAGCTTCTTCTTGACCACGCCATCCTGTTTGTTGGATATCATCGGCAGTCATTCCTATGGTAGCTTCCAGTTTTTTCCAATCTTCATCAGTTGCCACATGCCAACCAATGGGCGCAATGTTTTTTGAGTTAGCAATTACCGATGAGTGATATAGCAAACCGGATATGCTGTCGTTAATATAGGTATATGCAGGAACAGTATTCTGGGTCCATATTTCATCCGCACCATCTGTTCTTTCAATATATAGAATTGGTGTACTATCATTGAATGTTGTTGTCCTGAGATTTTCTGCCATCCACCATTGATTGCCTATTTTAACTGTATTGTAGGTGTTACCCTGGATATCGTTCACGGTTCCACGTTCAATGATTGTTTCTTTCTGTTCTTCTTTTTTGCAACCAGTGAATGGGGTTATTAATCCCATCATAAGAATGTATAGAATGGCATACTGTTGAATGAAATTCCTCATAGCACTACAAATAATTTGTTTCTGCTTCCTTCATTGCTTGTCACTACGATGTTATAGATGCCGGAAGGGAAATCCGTAAGGTTTATGCTCTCATTGTAGTTCAAACCATTGGGAAGAACATTTTTATTGATCATCAGTTCTCCATGCTGATTGATGACTTTGTAGTCATAGGTGTATTCTCTTCCTGCAAGAATGTTAAGCACGATCTGATCTTCGGCAGGATTAGGAAAAACAGCAATATCAAACGAATCTCCTTTTAGTTGTGGACATACTTGTTCTATATCACGATCTGAACAAAATCCGGGGTAACAGCAAAGAGAAAGAACATTCAAAGTGGCAGATGGATCATAATTACATGCAAGCGAATCTGTACAGCCAGAAACGTGAGGAGTAATGCAGGACCCGTCTTCTTGGCATACGAAAAGGGGGCTGTATTCTACATAGAGTGGATCAGTACATCCGCAAGTTTGTGGATATATCAGATATGGGTTAAATATTTGGTTGTCGGATGTAATGAGGTTTGAACCTAAATAGGTCATGATCGTAGTATCCGTTCCGTTAACCTCTTTGATCTTGATGTTCAGCTTGAATTGTAATTCACCTTTTGTGGTCAATTGCGCAATGAGCACATGATTGCTATCGGGTATGACTCCTTGGACACCGCTATTGCGCAATGTGAAATTGTTGCTTACGAATTCAGTATGTTTCACCAAATGACCAAACATGCTGCTGTCTTCACCACTCATCAAATCATACACTCCAAAGTTAAACCAATCGATAATGTTGCTATTGAGCGTGTCCATGCCATCCGATATGGTTAGTGGTATGCCAGCTGCGGGGTCAGCATTGGTCAATAATCCCCCATCTATGATTTCACTTCCACCATCATTATTGAGACCACCAATAAACGATCCATCATCATCCTGCCACTTGGGTAGTCCAAAGAATTTTTTGGTGCCCTGGAATCCAGTTTGACCTATGGTAAGGTAGGAATCTAATGCAACTGTATTTGATTCATAAGCAATTTTAGGTATTTCTTGGCCGAATGAGGATCCTTCAGGATTGTTGTAAAAGGTATCTGTGCTCATGATTTCGAAGGGATGCGCTGCATCACCAAAAATCTCGACAAGCTCAGAGCCTGGGTACATATCTACATAGATCCTGTATGTGATTGAACCTTCTTCCACACCACCACCAGTGATGTCTGTGGCATCATTCTCATCAGATACGTAGTATTTTTCGACGAAGACTTTTTCAAGCTGTGCCTGGGTTGTCATATTCCATAGTATGGTAAATAGGCATAACAGGAAATTTTTGAAATTTTGATTCATGTTCTTCGACTTTATAATTTGTATGCCACCCCTAGGATATAGCTTGTACCATATCTGAACTTATCATAATCAAACCATCCTGAAGGTAATAGATAGGCTCTTCTTACCGGCGCGTTCAACAGATCACGTGCTGTTAAGCTCAACGAAAAGTGTTTGCCGATTTTTTTGCTGATTTTGAAATCGATGAGATGTCGTTCTATTTCATATACGTCAGGTACACCTTTGATTGTACCTGTGATGACAAGACGGGGACCTTGAACATTGTAGCTTACTGTCGCGGAAAGTCCAAGCGTATCCGATTTATAACTGAGCATTGCATTGATAATATATGGAGCTTGTCCATACATAGGCCGGTTCAAAGTGTCTATTGGTGTATATACTTTTTCGCCCTCGACCAGTCGAAAATCACTGCGTATGAATTGTGATACCGATTTTACCAAAGTTACATTAGAGCGGAATTCTATGTGATTACCGAGCTTTTTGTGTCCTTCAATTTCGATTCCTTGTACATTGGACTTCTCAATATTCTCCCACGTAATACCAATATTTCCAAAGCCCATTTCAATGTGGTTATGGAAATCTTTATAGAATAAACTCAATGATATATGATCGCCCTTAGGGAAATAAGCTTCAGCTCTGAAATCATAATTCTCAATTTGCGCCAGTTGCAGATCTGAATTGCCATAAATAAATGTCCTGTACTCATTATCGATGTTGGCGGCGTCATTCAATTCGCGAATACTTGGCCTTGCCAATGTCTCACTATAGTTAATGCGTAAATTACTTCTGAGTTTTTCGTTGTCATGTAGCTTGTAAATCAAACTTCCGCTTGGAAGAATATTCCACTGATTGATTTTTCCCGGGTTAACATTGGGAAAGTTGGGAAGATTGGATCTTCTTGGATCGTTTTCTTCATATCCCAAGCGATCGAATTTGTCGATATCGGTAAATATGTCGGTATGTTCTGCTCTGGCCCCTCCAGAAAACTGAAGTTTTTTGGTGACATCACATGTCAACATGAGGTAACCTGCATCAATGTTGGAATATCCGAAATTGTGATTCCTATCGAAATTATTGTATTGGTAATAATAATCTATGATTGAATCTGTCATGATGAAATGATCTGGACTGAGGTAAGAATCGAGATCATCGCTGGTAATTGGCGCAATGAAATCATTGTTGCCAAGCATCACCTGATATTCTTCATTGTCCGATTTGCGGTATGTGCGCTGGGTTGCTGCACCGAATCCTATTTTGTAATTGTCTTTGTTTTTTTCCTTTCCAAAAGGAAGTTCGCAATTCAAACGCGCATCCAGAATGTTCTCATTCAAATAGCGATAGAAGCGTCGAATACCTTCTCCAACTGTGGGGTAGAATTGATAACCTGCAATTGTATCAGCATGTAATTCAATAAAGTACTGTGATGTTCTAAAGTCAGGTGCAATACTTGCGCCTGCGGTGTAGGATGCATTGAAATCAGCTCGAAGTCGAATTGCTGGAATATAGTTGTTGGATGTGACCTGATAAATCAATTGTTTACGTTGCTCGTAAAACATATTTCTTCGGGCTACCAATGTCTGATCCGGGACAGGGAAAGGAATGTTGGTATAAGATGCTACATCATTCGTCCCTGTGATATTCGGCATAAAAAGAAAGGAAACCTTGTGATCGTTGTTCAGTTTATATGCAAGATTTAACAATCCACTCCATGAGTTGGTTTCACGACTTATTAAGGTTTCATCTTGTGTATCTATGGCGTAATTGTATGCTTCGTTTAATACCCTTTGCGAGATTCCATGGGCATCATATCTATAACTATTACCATATCTGAAGCCGACAAAATATCCCAGCTGCTTACCAAGGAATGTCACCTGATTTCCGATGCTCAAATTTTGAGTGTAACTCATCGGTGCTTTCATAAACTTGGTTGTCCAGTTATGAGAAAAGCCGTTGTTGTAGTCTTTATTCGCCGGATTGATGTAACGGTATGCAAGCGGTTTGTACGTGGCATTGTATTCCGCAAGCGCCTGTTGATATGCTGCTTGATCATTCATTTGAGATGATGTCATCAGTCCTAATTGTATCAATCCCAATTTGAAGTATGTGTCAGAATTGCTCCCTCCATCAACCCATTCTGTAATGCCAAGTGAATGGAAATAATCAGCCAAGCCAAGTGCAACCAATTGTTGATACGATGATGGATTGATATTGGGTTGATCCAACGCATTGCCGGATCTCGTGCGAAGACCATCATCATAGCCTAACCAATCGGTAGAACTTCTTTCTGAAGTGATAAAATCTTTAAATGTGCTCTGTGGATTATAGCCGAATTGCGTTTCTACATTGATGGTCAAATCATCGGGATAATCTTTGGTTTCCACGGAAATGTAAGCACCGGCCCAATCGCCTGGATTTTCTGGACTTGCGGTTTTGGTAATGATAATATTGTCGATGAGACTTGATGGAAATATGTCCAGCTTGATGTTGTTGGTCAAAGGATCAAGAGTGGGAATTCTGGATCCATTCAATGTCGTTTTCACATACCTATCGCCAATTCCACGAACAGTGATGATCCCTCCATTGGTAGAAACACCGGATACCCGCGCAATGGCATTCACGACATTGGCATCTCCGGTTTTCTTTATGGTTTCAGATGATATGTAGTCCAATGTAAGTGTGGAATTCATCTTCATTTTTTCCATATAGGTATCTGCCGCGCGATTCATTTTTGCTGTGATGATCACATCTGATGTCATGATGCTTTTTTCTGGCAGGATAAAGTCACGGTTGAGGGTTTCTCCATTTTTGAGTGAAATTCGCTCCGTCATTTCCTCATAGCTTATCATGAAGAATTTGATCGTGTATGTTGAAGTATCAGGTAGGTTGAGTACGAACAATCCATCGAAATCAGCTTGTGCAACTATTTTTTCATTTTCAACGGTGCGAATAACAACACCATAGAGTGGTTCTCCATTCTGATCCATAACACGACCATTGATTCGTCCTTGCGCGCTCGCAAATCCGCACATAAGAATAAAAACGAGTGCAATCGACGGTTTAATAGATTTCATAATCAAAGCTTCTTGAGATGGTTCATGTTCATACTGTTTTGTTCTTCTTGTTTTTCTTTTTCTTCTCTTTGCGTTGAGGTTTCTCTGATGAGTAATGAAGGGCCGGATGGAGTTTTTCGCCGGTCACAGGGTTTTTAGATACATAGCGTATGGATTCACCATCAGGTGTACCAATCATAATATTCAATTCAAGCTCTAGTTGACCACTGGTGGTAATCTGTGCTATAAGTATGCTATTGGTTGTCAACGAATCGGCACCAACTGTACCTTTTCCCAAACTAGCCCATGCACCGTTTTCTATAATGAGCTCATTTCTGTTGATGACACTTCCTAACCCTGCAAGGCAACTGTCGATTTGAAAAAAAGTGGGATAGGGAGGCTTCTCTATCCGAATCATACCATCGGTGTTCGCGAAATGATTGCCTTTTTTATCGGGTGTATTGTTCAGATAACCTTTTTCATATTGGATAAGTGTGTCTTTGCCGTCATAATCATAGATACGCGGTATGCCGATGTGGTTTTCTGATGCCGCTCCAACCGACAACCAAGAATCGAGCAATGCTGTGTTCTTACGAAGGGCGCGCAATGGTTGGATGTTAGGATGAGTGTATCCAGCTTCCGGATGATTGTAAATGGGTTTATCACTCTTCATAACGAGTGGGTGAGCAGGACTTCCATAAGCTGCTTGAAATCGATAACCAGAATCTAAATCCAGAAATATTCTGTATGTGATCGATCCTTCTGGAATATTGCCTTCAGGATATTTGGTCAAGCAATCTTCTCGACCAGTCGTATAAAATCGTTCAACAATGATTCCTTCCAATCCTGGAAGTTTATTTTGAGCAATCGTGCTTCCTGATAACAGTATCAGAATTTGTAAGAGGTAATATCGGTGCATGGCGGCGCAATTTTATACCCGCAGCTTGCATACAATCTTTATGTACTGTTTATGAAAACTCGAATTTGATCTTAAGCTAATTCATGGATCACACCATGATTGTTTCCATCATGATAACCATGAGGACTTCGAATGTAAATGGGTTTCTATTGCGTTAAGTTGAGATGAATTCTATTCGGTGTCATATGAAAATGTTATGCAGTGATTACTTCTTATTTTGTAATGACGACATCAATATTTAGGAGATCACCCGCATATGGAGCAGTTGTCTATTTATTTGAATCATACTTGTTTTCTATCATGAGGTGACTAAAACTGATTGAAAAAAAAAACTCTCCACCAGGGAGAGTCTTTTTATTTGAGAGTTGATGATGCTTATTTGTGAAGCATGAACTGTTCAGACATGGAAGTTTTTTCCCCTTCGAATGTGACATCATAAATGCCATGTTCAAGTGCAGGTAAGACAATGTTACTGATCTGATAGCCGCGATGCGCATTCAGTTTTTGATCATATACGATCCTTCCCGTGACATCATGAATTCGAATTACACCATTTTCTGGCTGGGCAAGAAATAGTTTCAAATTGATGTTTCCTTGTGTTGGATTTGGATAAACCGATAAACGATTTTCATTTTGTTCATTTTCATCCACCCCAATGACCAATGCATCATAAACTACAAAATCATCAACAGCAGCTTCTACCAATGAACCTCCGTCGAGGTTTGCCCCAACGACTGTGCTGTCTGACGCAATGAATTGAAATTTCATGGTTGATGTAGGAGTGAGGTAATCAGATACGCGAAATGCATTTCTGCGCCATGACATATCCGAGGTTTTGTTGTTTTCTACATATATCCAATTGGCACCACCATCATTGGACATGCGCACTTGCCAAAAATCCTGTCCGGGATTGGCACCTGAAGGCGGACTGTTGGTGTAGTATCTCCAATATTCAACTACGGGTTCTACAAGTGATGACATGTCAATGGTGGGCGACTGCAAAGTGGTTTTACCCGCGTCGACATCGTTTTCGCCTAAACCGGCAGAAGCAGTGGATGCGTTTCCGGTTACAAAACAGAATTCTCCGCCTGTGGTGTGCTGAAAATTGGGTTGTACCATAATGCCTGTATCCGTGTTGTAAGAACCCAAAGGCGTATCTTCAATCCATTCACCGGTATCCGCATTATCGTCTGATACGCCAAGTTGCCAATTTCCGAAATCAGAATTGTCATCACAATCGTGTTTGCCAAACTCCTGAACTCCAATCAACAATTGATAAGGAAGATTGGCAAATGGAACTTGCTGCGCAGCCACTGGTTTTACAGCACTGAGACTTCCATTAACATCATAAGCTCCAAAATAATAGCTCACAATCGATGATGATTCTAATCCTGGAATGGAAAGGGAGTAATTACTTCCCGATGGATTGTCCATCATGGCTGAAGTGAATTCGCCATTATTGATCTTGTAGAAACAGTGAACTTCACTCAAGTATTGTGAGAATGGAAATTGTAACGTAAGCGTAGCATCGATTGAAATAGGACTATCTGCTTCTGCAAAATAAGTTTGTGTGTGATTGAGCACGGCATTCGAAATGAGCGTGATGCCATGGATATAAAATCCATCAACAATGGCATCGCCATGCGGAGTTCCGTTGGTGATATCTCCATCATCATCATCTGCTTGCAATGCATCGAGCAATACATCAGTGTATGCTACTCCTTCGTTACCATTAGGAGCTTCGGCTTGCAATCCCGCATAGGTTTCGATAAAGAGAGGCATGGTGATATTCCAATCAGCACCCATCAACTCATGGGTATCCCACCAAGCACCCATGATGATTTCTCCATCATTGTGCACTTCACCACTGATATCATCCGGATATACCATAGGTTCCTGATCGTATCTGCGAAGTGGATCCTGATTTTCTGTGTAGAATCCAATACCCAGCAAAGGCGAACCAGTGCAAGCAATGGCCCAGAAGTCAGCATAACCTTCACCCATGGCACCATTGATGAAATTTCCACTTAACGATTGGTAAAATTGATCGTTGATTCCATGTCCGTATTCGTGAAAACAAACATCAGAAATCAATGAAGATGCATTGCAACCTCCACCTACTGCGTAGAAATTAATAGATGCACCATCATAGAACGCATTGCATGTGCCAACTTCATCAATGTTGGTGGGCAATTGGTAATCCATACCGTCAAAATCAGGTAACCAGAATTTCATGAAGTCGTGGATGCGCTGAACACTTCTGTATGCAGAGCGTTCACGGATATTCGAATTGGCATTGAATGATATCGTGTTGAGACCATCCGCCAGAACCGCTGTCGTTTGAGGACTTACTCCGTTCGAATAAATACGACTCCAAGGTCCCTGCATGGTAATTGTTGCATTGGATCCAGGATTCACCGTCACATCGCCAGTACCATCTGGACCGAGCTGATAATCCTGACCACCAACGGTAACATATATGTTTTGTAATCCTTGATTAACGACTGGTTCGTAAGGGTTGTTTTCATAAACATCTGCTGTGACACTCACCGAAACTTGCATGACCTGATCAACAGGTTTTACCGGCTTGCCAGGATTGCCTCCATAGTGTTTTACCATGTTTTGGCGTGAAAGGATTTCTCCTGAATGCGCATCAACAAATGTGGTATAGTTGGCTGGAATGCCTTCAGGACTCATTGTTTTTACCGTGACTGTATAATAAAGGTGATACGCATAGACTCCAGATTGCGGAACAGGAAGAATATTCAATTGTGAAGATGGAAATACATTCACAATGGCATTTTCTATTCCTTGTAATGCTTGAGATGCAGCTTGCTGTGCATTCAGCGTTGGTATGATGTTGACATCAATATCCGGGTAGACATCACAACCAAATTGAACAAGTTTGTTTTGGAAAAACTTGGCGAAATACCGACTTCCTGTAACAGGAATACCTTGATAGGACTGTCTGAAATTTACCCAGGTGTGTTTGCCTTTTGAAATCAATGGCTCGATAGTAAGATCGTTGATTGGAATATTCCAGGATGCTAAATCTTCAGAAGCCAAAAAGATGGCTTTATCCGATAGGGTAGAACCTGGAAGATCCAATGGTTGTCCATACGCGCGGTGTGGCATGCCAGATTGTTCATCGAAATGGACATACCATGTGCCATGACCATCAACAAATTCAGACCAGGAGGAAGACTCACGCAGTCGCTGTTGAATGGTTAAATCGTAAGGTTTGCCATGAAAATAGCGTTTTTCAGCCGGATCTATATTTCCGGAAATAGAGTTTTGTGCGAATGTGCACTGATAGAACAACGCCATGAAAATGACGCCCAGGAATGATCTCATGAGATATAGGTTTGCCGTGAAGATGCATAGAAAGTACCCTTCACGAAAAATTTTTTTTCCTGAAAAAATGGATTGTCAGTGCCGGTTGGACTAAATCGAGGTGAAAATCAATGATAAAATCACTCAAATAGATCCGTTTCTGATATAGGAAATAAGATTGTTCATCATCTCCTCGCGGGATTTGAGTTCGGATTCAAGTTTCGACTTTTCCTCTTGGAGCAACTTAATTTGTTCTTGCATCGCAGCCGTGCTTTTCAAAGGAGCAGAGTCGTTGCTAATTGGTTCCTGGTTCATCTGGTGTAGTAAGTGGGACAAAATTGAAGGATTCATTTGAAAGTTCAAAATATTATTTCAATCACTTTCTAACCAAATAGTGGTGAATAGCAGTTTGCATTGGATTTAGTACGTTAAATAACGGTGATCGTCGAAGATGAATTACTTTGCGTTAAACCCAAATCATGCAGTCGGGATTGTGATGTAACGCTGAAAGCCAGAAAGGACGGGCACTCCGAGACAATATCGGGATAGGCCCACAGGATTTTTATTTGAAAGTTTACAACTTTGCAAGGTTGTTTCATTCGGTGAAATAAAAATCGAAGAAAGACTGACCCATGAGATTACTACATGGTGTACACGTCATGGAAGGATTTCAGTGCTGCAATAGATTTCGACTATAGCATCCATGTTAATTTGTTGGTTTATAGCTTCAGATTTTATTTATGGCTTATTTATAACATGTAAAATGTCTGATTCCACAGGGTTAAATAGCGGTGCAAATATTTTATTCCATTTTATTCCGAAAAGGAAGAAGTGTCGAGGTAATAACTTCGCCGCGGCATGAGCACAAAAGAGGAAATTCAACTTGATTATGCGGAGTGGGCTGCTTACTTCATCAATAGCACTTCACAGCATATCTTCCTGACAGGCAAGGCAGGTACAGGTAAAACCACGTTCCTGAAAAACCTTTCTCGACTGACACACAAGAGTTTTGTGATTGTCGCTCCAACAGGCATTGCGGCGTTGAATGCTGGTGGAGCGACCATTCACTCACAATTTTTATTGCCACCGGGAACTTTTGTTCCGGATAATACACCTGCTATTCACTTCGATACAAGCAATCAAATTCATACCAGACATTCACTCACGAGAAAACATCCTCTCAATGGTTTTAGGAAACAAGTTTTGAGATCCATTGATTTATTGATTATCGACGAAGTGAGTATGCTCCGTGCAGATGTGTTGGATGCCATGGACTTCAGATTGAAATCAGTAAGGAGAAATCATCGTGATAGTTTCGGTGGTGTTCAGGTTTTAATGATCGGCGATCTTTATCAATTGCCACCCGTGGTGAAAGAACATGAGTGGTCCTATTTGAAGAGGTATTATCACAGCGCACACTTTTTCGAAGCCTTGGCTTTGCAAAAGGAGAGTTTTGTTTTTATTGAATTGGAAAAAATTTATAGGCAGACCAATTCAACTTTTATTGGATTGCTGAATAATTTGAGAGACAATAAAGTAACGCCGAATGATGTGGCATTACTCAATCAATATTACAAGCCCGACTTTCGTCCTGAAGTGGAAGAAGGGGTAATTACGCTGACGACCCATAATTATAAGGCGGATCAGATCAATACGAAAGCACTTCAACAACTGAATGAAAAGGCTTGGATTTTTCCAGCAGAAATAGAAGGTGACTTTCCGGAACATATGTATCCAATAGCCGAAAGACTGGAGTTGAAAATCGGCGCTCAGGTGATGTTTATTAGAAATGATTCAAGCCTCACCAGTAGATATTACAACGGTAAATTGGCGAAAGTTGTCGGATTAAGCGATGACGGTGTGGAAGTACAACCGGAAGGTTCTGAAGATTTAATCGTTCTCGAAAAATTTGAATGGGAGAATAAAAGATATACAGTGAATGAGCAAACACGGGAACTGGACGAAACAGTGATCGGCAAATTCGCTCAATATCCAATTAAACTGGCATGGGCTGTTACGGTGCATAAGAGTCAGGGACTCACTTTTGATCGCGCTGTCATTGATGTCGGCAGTGCTTTTGCACCAGGTCAGGTTTATGTCGCACTATCACGACTCCGCTCGCTCGACGGTCTTATCCTGAAGACGAAAATTGATCCTGCTGTGATTTCCAGTGATCCAATTGTTGTCGATTTTACGAAAAGGAAATACTTGCAAAAGTCGTTGGACGTGATGTTGAAGGAAGGTCAGCAACGTTATCTCCATCAACTCGTGAATACGACTTTTGATTTTACTCCAATCCTACAAGCACTGCATTCTTTTTCTTCTGGAGAAGATCATCAAGCTGTGCTCGATGATGAGAGTATGAAGGCTCCATTGCTTCAAATCAAAAATGCATTGGAGGCGGAAGAATTGAACACAACAAAATTCCGTCAACAGTTATTGCATTTGCTTCACACGGGTGATCATGAAGGTATGTTTGATCGACTGGGAAAAGGTTCTGAATATTATACGAGATTGATTCGTGAACAAGCGAAAATACTGCTCACCCACATGGCGGAAGTGGAGATGAGACCACGTTCAAAAACATATCTGCGTGATATTGGCGATTGTGATCAGTTGATGATGAAAGCCTTGGATCAATTGTCCAAATGCTCTTCTGTGGCTTCTGCTATTGCCGGCAGAACTGCATGGAAGACCAATGATGAATGGAAACGCGAACGCGAATCTGTACGCATAAATATGGTCAATGATGTGAGGGCAACACATGCTTCTTTCTCCCAACAAACTGAACCATACACAAAAGGAAAAAAATCAGGAAAAGGTTCATTAAAAACGAAAAAGGAAAAGAAGAGTAAAGAGGCCACAGCTAAATTGAACACCGTCGAAGAAACGCTATCGCGTTTTCATCGAGGCATGTCCATTGCAGAAATTGCTGCAGAACGGGGATTGGTTGAAGGAACCATCGAAGGACATCTGCATAAGGCTGTTGAAGCAGGTCAATTGGACATGTCGACCTGGATTTCAGAAAATGAATTTCAAATCATAAGGGAATACCTTTCTCTTCATGACGATCAAGATAATCCACAAGTACACAAAGGTTTGGAAGGAAAATACAGCTATGGTAAAATCAGGGCTGTGAGATGGAAACTCGCTGCTGACCAACCATGAAGTTGAGTCCGGGCTTATAGCTTTTTGTTTGAAGTACTGTATGATGCGTTTAAATTTTTAATTGGAAGAGTGCAGCATATTTTCGCATTTTCGCTTCTATGAAAAGGCTTTATGTTGTTGCCATCCTTATTCTGAACCTTTTTTCCTTCACATACGGACAAGGTAATTTAGATTATCGTCCGCTGGAAAGTGTTGGAGAAATTCCCGCCGAGTTCCGCTCTATGACGGCCAATAAGGTGAGAAAAGCACAGATCGAAGAGGATCATTCTGATAGAACTATTCGCGAGCAGCGCACTGTGAATGATTTTTTGTTGCGCAATAACTACTTCGTCGATGAATTACTCAATAGTGGAAAAGTATTGTTTGGTGATCCGTTATCTCAATATGTGAACGATGTCGCTAATAAACTTCTCATTCAGGATGAAGCGTTGAAGTCAAAATTGCGTTTCTATATACTCAAAAGCGATGAGGTGAATGCTTTTGCAACGAATGTTGGAGTTATTTTCATTACTGTTGGTCTTTTGGCTAAAATTGAAAATGAAGCACAACTTGCTTTTGTGTTGGCTCACGAGATTGCACATGTGGAGAAGTTTCACAGCATTGAATCAGTATTGGCTGCTGATAAATTACTGAACGGCAATCGTCGTGACTATTCCAACTATCAATCGAAGATTAGGGTATTGAGTAGTTTTTCCAGGGAAAAAGAATTTGAAGCAGATTCTGTTGGTTTTTTTCGATACATCAAAAGTGGTTATTCTCCCGAAGCTTCATCTCAAATGATGGATGTTCTCCGGGAAAATGAAATGCCGTTGTATGAATTCGCATTTGATCCTTCTTTTTTAGAAATAGATCAAATGCAATTCCCCGAAGAGTTTGTCACTTTCGATATCAA
>JAIBBG010000085.1 GCA_019694805.1 Flavobacteriales bacterium
TCTCTTAGCGAAACACTTCACGTTGGTGTTGATGGCCTTTGAGAAAATCTGTAGAAATCCCAACATCGTAGGGCATGAAGGAGCAGTTTGCTGCTATGCTTCTCTGATCATCGGCCATGAAACCACGATGACCACGAAGAAACTTCGCACAAAGAGCAACGAAGGAAAAGTCAGGACACAGGAAATCTCTAGTCGAAAAACCTCTTGTTGGTGTTGATGGCCTTTGAGAAAATCCGTAGAAATCCCAACATCGTAGGGCAAAGAGCGACCCATGTAGACGAGCAGTTTTAAAAATGTCCAGCATCGATTCGAATCATCCAAAGCACATACACCATTTTTAAAACTGTGAGGAGTTTGGGTCGGTCGCCCGAAGATGTTGAGGATTTCAAGGATTTTCTCAACAGCCTTGATCTTTTTGTTTCTTTTTGCATCAAGGCAAAAAGAAAGTCAGAGAAAGATGCGAACGTTAGTCTTCATGATGCGAAACACCTCGTGAAGTAACTTTCAATCAAAGACGAAAGAATAAGAATACCCAAAACCAGGAGTAATGGTTGGCAGCGATCCTTCTCTGATCATCGGCCATGAAACCACGAAGACCACGAAGAAACTTCGCACAAAGAACCACAAAGGAAAAATCAGAACACCTGCACTTCCTTGAAATACACCTCATGTTGGTGTTGATGGCCTTTGAGAAAATCCGTAGAAATCCCAACATCGTAGGGCAAAGAGCGACCCATGTAGACGAGCAGTTTTAAAAATGTCCTGAGTCGATATAATAAATCCATAGCACTTGCGCCATTTTTAAAACTGTGAGGAGTTTGGGTCGGTCGCCCGGAGATGTTGTGGATTTCAAGGATTTTCTCAACAGCCTTGATTTTTTTGTTTCTTTTTGCATCAAGGCAAAAAGAAAGTCAGAGAAAAATGCGAACGTTAGTCTTCATGATGCGAAACACCTCGTGAAGTAACTTTCAATCAAAGACGAAAGAATAAGAATACCCAAAACCAGGAGTAATGGTTGGCAGCGATCCTTCTCTGATCATCGGCCATGAAACCACGAAGACCACGAAGAAACTTCGCACAAAGAACCACAAAGGAAAAATCAGAACACCTGCACTTCCTTGAAATACACCTCATGTTGGTGTTGATGGCCTTTGAGAAAATCCGTAGAAATCCCAACATCGTAGGGCAAAGAGCGACCCATGTAGACGAGCAGTTTTAAAAATGTCCTGAGTCGATATAATAAATCCATAGCACTTGCGCCATTTTTAAAACTGTGAGGAGTTTGGGTCGGTCGCCCGGAGATGTTGTGGATTTCAAGGATTTTCTCAACAGCCTTGATTTTTTTGTTTCTTTTTGCATCAAGGCAAAAAGAAAGTCAGAGAAAAATGCGAACAGTTACTGACTGTTGACGAAACGAATCATCATGGTGCTGAAGGCTTTTGGATTCCTCTCCGCTGCGCGGAGAGGAATGACAATGCACACAGTGGGGTTTAGGCATGCCACCTTCGGTGGCCAGCATGCGCATAGGTTTGCTTCTCCTTCCAAACCGCCGCTGGCGGCTCATACAACTCCCACAGTCGTCATTCTGCTACACGAAGTGTAGTGGAATCTATGCTTATTCCATTCAACTGGGATTTGCGTTAGTAAGTTGACCACAAAGAAAAATCAGAACACAGGAGATCTCTTAGCGAAACACCTCATGTTGGTGTTGATGGCCTTTGAGATAATCCGCAGAAATCCAAAACACCACATTCGCGCGCAATCACATCTAACCAAAATTCAAAGTAAAAAGTCAAATTTGATTGGCAGCACGGGCTTCCTCTTGATACACTGAATTTGAGGTAGTAAACCAAATGGGATGGAATCATGTCGTTGAATCACCACTGCATACAATTCCATGTAAACTGTCGATGAACCACTCGTCACCATGGAGGCAGCATTTGACGCCTTCAAGGTGTCTTTCACAAAACTTACCTATGAAATCAACATTACCTATTCTCTTTTCATTGACATTTTCCTTGTCGATTCACGCCCAAAACCTTCCATACACTACGGGGTTCGACAACACCAGCGAACAGGCGGGCTGGACATATTATCAAGAGGGAGACGCAGGCTCCTCTCAATGGGGTATGACGGGAGGAGGCTCCTCAGCACCCAATTCATTGCATCATGATTATAACGTCGGCGCTCCAAATGATGCGGAGGTGATCGACTGGATGGTTTCACCGGCTCTCAATTTCACAGGACCGGTTGCAATTTCAATGTTGGTCAGTGAGTCTGGTTTTAGCACCCCAACGGACGACAATTGTCTGGTGTACATCGGTACAGGAAATCAGGATCCTACCGTTGGCGATTTTACACTGATTGGTAATTTGTCATTCATCTCACCTCAATGGACTTGGGTGGATACTACGTTCTACAGCAGTATTACCGGTAATGAGTGTTATCTCGCATTTCGCTACAAAACCATTGGAGCTGCATGGTGCACTTATGGCATTGACGATATTGTCATTGACTTGCAGAATCCTAACGGCGTTGCTGAGGAAACACATATTCAGCCCCATGTGATCATCACTCCGAATCCGGTTCATGATCTGTTGAATATTTCAACGGTGGGTGATGGAATTGGACAAATCGACATCATGTCTACGACCGGTCAATGCATTCGAACCATTCAGTGGAATATCGGCAGCATGAATACCATCGATATGACCGAATTCCCTGTTGGTGTGTATTTTCTTCGTTGGAAGGATGTGTTGGGGATAGAACAAACATGGCGTTTTATCAAACAATAAACAGGTAACAACAGGGAAGTCCCCTGCGTGTTCGGATGTACTTCCAACACCAGGGGATTTTTTTTGTCACCGTTTGAATTTGGATCATACTGATAAGGTCGTGTTGTTGCACTAAATCCAAGAGGGATGTACACTTCCTTAAGTATCGGACTGACTCCAGAAGTTTTAATTTGAAAACGTATCATTCATGGCGTGATCATCGTAATCGATAAAGTGGCCGTCATGGTTGACTTTCAGCACTGTCATGTACTTCGATAGCATCGTCTGGATTCCACTTCGTTGTACTATATTGGTCTCAAATTCCAGGTATGCAACGAACACTTTACCTCGTTCTATTCTTCACGTTATCTTCTGCACTGCGAACTCAGGTGACACCAGGCAACAATGTCATCGCCGTGGATGTGAGCACTTACCACGTGGAAAATTCTTCTATCGGTTATGATGTCGCTTTTCAGACAGGAGTGGAATTAGGCATGACAGAAGTTGGAGTTTTTTTCAACTGGACCATGATAGAAGTACAACCGGGAGTTTTCGATTACAACTTACTGGATATCGTTAATCTCTATTATCCTGCTCAGGGTATAGATGTTGATTTGAATCTGAATCCTATCAACACGAATGTGCTTGAAGTGCCTTCTGATCTTGCCAATATCAACTTTGATGATCCACTGATGATTGCAAGATACAATGCGTTATTAGACAGCGTGAAGCTTCATCTACCAGATGTTTCATTGTCTTCTCTGGTGATTGGTTCTGAAATTGGCGCTTATCTCGGGAACGATCAAGAGGCTTGGATGAAATACAAAACGTTCTATGATTCCACTTCAACCCATGCACGCTCATTGTGGCCGGGAATAAAAATTGCGGTGGAACTTCAGTATCCGGATCTCATCAATTACAACGATTATGCGCAAGACTTGAACGAAAACTCTGACTATATCGGCGTATCATTTTATCCGATGAATGCTGACTTCACTGTTCAACCAGATTATATGTCAGGTATTAGCATGGACACATTGGTGGATTTATATCCTGACAAGCTCATCAATTACTATCAATATGGTTATCCAACGAGCGCTTTGTGTGGTAGTTCAGAACAGTTGCAAGCCGATTTCATAGCTTCTACTTTTTTCTATTGGGACTATTTCGCTTCCCACATCCGAATGATCGATTTTACTTGGATCAACGATTTGGATCAGGCCGCTGTGGATTTTTATGCCGACTACTATGGATTTGATGACCCTACTTTTCTTGAGTTTTTGAGAACCATTGGCTTGCGTACATGGGAGGGTGATGGCACGGATAAATTGGGGTTAGAACAATTGCGTTGTGAAGCAAGATCCCGTGGATTCAATACGCTGGACTTAGATTGTATAAGTGCAATTCATGATGAAGAAATGGGAGAGATATCCGTCTATCCAATTCCTGCGCATGATGATTTGTACCTGTTATCTGATGAGGAAATCCTGTCATTGACATTGTTGGACCTTTGCGGAAGAACCATGATTCAGAATACGCAATACACGGGCAATCGGATTTCTTTATCCGATATTCCCGCAGGAATTTATTTGATCATCATGACGACTGCGAATGGACTAAGGTCCGAAAGGGTAGTGGTGGAGTGATGAAATTCACTATGCGGCTTATCCTCCTGGTGGTTTCTTTTCGTAAACTTTGGTGCATCTTTGGACTGTGTTTCACTGGGAAAAACTTCTGATCATGACAACTACGATGCATGTTGAATAGTCAATCGAAATAGGAAGTTGAGAGGATTGATAAAACAATAAGTGCTTACATGCACCATATCTACAGAATATTGCTGGAAAAAACATGAACGCGACCCATCAACTTTTTCAAGAATTCAAAGCACGGTATGAGTTTGCGCTAACCCGCACCCTCAGTGATCAAGATTATAAAAAGTGGTATCCTCAAATACCTCAGGAGTATCAGCATTGTGTCAAGAAGACTTCAGATTGGATCTCTCTTGGAAAGATGCCGTATGCTTTCATTCTGGATTATGAAAAAAAATACAGGGTAAAGCTTCCAACGTTTTATGTGTTGTTGTTGTGTGAAATTGGAGATGTAGCCATGTTTGGATTACGACAAATTTTTAAACTGAAATTGAATTACCAACCATACTTCAACATGACCGAAACATTGTTTCAACAATGTGTTGAGGCCGATGTAGATCCTGCGGACATTGAAAATTTCGACTATGATTTCGTCCAGGATAAGATCGTACCGGATTCGATTCGAATGGTTTTTGAAGCGAACGGCAGTGATGAGGATATCAGTCTCGAGAAAGTGATGCCAACTGAATTTGCGACATGCGCTGGTGAGGAATTGTTCCAGATCAATGGTGAACACATTGGACGCTTGCGATCCACGGGAGATAATACTGTATATCATGAAGTGGTTAAAAATGGTAAGAAATACAATCACATAACTTATGCGACTTATGATGACGATGTAAGCAATATTTATATTCCTACGCTTCGTCATTGTGAGAGTTGGCTTACGGCTGAAGATTTACTCCGGAAATTCGGTAAATGATGGCCATGGTAATTCTAAGGGTACTGTCTCAACGCTGTGGATGGATATTTTACAATGATAGCAATGGGGATTGGCGGTCGTTGAAGCCAAAGTGGTTCTGAGGATTATTATAATAAACCAAGTACTTTACATTCGTATAACATAAAGAATTCGCTTATAGCTTTGGTACTGGTAATGGGAAGTCAGCAGACGGATTATTCTACTTTTGAATGATCCTGAAATCGGGGGGAGGTCAGAAACGCTGGAGTGCTCATTAAAGTTGGTACTTTACAGTTAATTAAATGAATGATGAAATTTAATGTTGTAATTGCAGTTTGTGCGATGATTCTATTTGTAGCATGTAATGGTGAGCTTCGCAAAACATCAGAAAATGACCTAAATGATATTAAATTATCAGAACCTTATCTTTATAAATTCTACGGATACATTGGTGAAAACAAATATGACTCCTTGTTTAGTTATTTTTCAATTAGTGGTCAGGATACGATAATTAGGAAGCAGCGATTGAGGATTGAAAAAGTATTAGGAACCATGGAAGGTTTCGAATGTTATGAACTTTATTCTAAAAGGACAGAAATAAAGCAAAATGTAATGAAAGCTCCCCTTAAACCTTAGTGTCCAAAATTATACTTTTTAAGTTGTTGTTGATGTTGTCATGTTGGAATGTGGGAAACTCGCGCTGGCTAGTGCGTAGGTGAAGTTTTCCATATTTCAACATGAACTGGGTGGGGGTGTGATAATTCAATGCGCTGTGAGGTCGCTCATTGTTGTAAGACCACATCCAGGCTTGCGTTAAAGTACGTGCTTGTTTGAGATTTTCAAATGCAAAGGCATCAAGAATTTCCGTTCGGTATGATCGATTAAATCTTTCGATGTAACCGTTCTGCTGTGGTTTGCCTTTCTGAATGAACTGCAACTCAATGTCATTGTCCTTTGCCCATTTTTCCATGGCGAATGCGATAAACTCTGGACCGTTGTCAACCCTGATCTTTTCCGGTTTACCTCGCCAGTCAATGAGTTGATTGAGTTCGCGAATAACTCGTCCGCTGTTGAGCGAAGTATCAATTGTGATATTCAGAGCTTCTCGGTTGAAATCATCAATCACATTGAACGATCTGAAGGTCTTGCCAAACTGAAGGCTGTCATGCATAAAATCCATCGACCAAGTGATGTTTGGCATCAACGGCTGCAATAGAGGCTCTTTAACGCGCGATGGAAGTCTCCGCTTGTATTTCCTGCGCATGTTCAATTTCATGTTCTTATAAACTCTATATACTCGTTTGTGATTCCATGTGTGTTGATTCAACCTGAGATGATAAAACATCATCCAAAATCCCCAATTGGTATGTACCTCGGCCAACGAGCGCAGCTCGTCCTCGATGACCAAATCGTCACTCTTTGTTTTTGCTTTGTAGTAATAAACCGTTTCGCTCAAACCGAAAAGGTCACAGGCCTGATGGACACTCATCTCAAATGCAACTTTCGCATACCGGACAAGTTCCCTTTTCTCATCAGGCCTTAGAGCTTTTTTTCAATTACATCCTTAAGAACTGTAATGCTCAAAGTTTGCTCTGCAACTATCTTTTTGTATTGAGCTAACTCGGCTTCAAGCTCCTTGATTTTCTTAAGCTGGTTGACATCCATCCCTCCGAATTTGCTCTTCCAACCATAGAATGTAGGCTGACTGATGCCGTGTTCACGACAGATGTCGGCAACCGATTTGCCTTGCTCTTGTTCGCCAAGAATCTTCACGATCTGGCTTTCTGTGAATTTTGACTTTTTCATTTTGTCCCGAATTTATTGAATTGTTTGAGTCTATATTTACAAACACTTCAGTTTATCGGGGAGCTTTCACAGCCACATTTTTCGGATAGACTATTTCGTTGTCACCGGAGCTTTTTTGGCGAGGTATTG